>DIBU01000015.1 GCA_002416125.1 Halieaceae bacterium UBA5044 | reverse complement strand
GCTAACCCGCGATGAACCTTTTTAATTGCCGATGCGTGGATTGTGATGCGGGTCATGTTTTTGTCATGGAGGGTTCTCCGGGCTTGCGCTACTTCGCGTACAATATGGGCAGTTTAGTCGGGGAAATCCCCGCCTGCAGCGGCAGGCAGGGTGGTTCAACTCAGAGAAGGCTCGTCATGAAAAAGCAATTCGGTCTGTCGCTCGCCATTCTGGCAGGTAGCCTGCTGCACGCCTCGGCGACGGCGGCACAAACGCAGCCGGTGGCCGACTTCCGCGAGGCCATCACGCAGGCGGTGCTCACCAACCCACGAGTCAGTGCCGCCTGGTACAACTTCGAGGCGACCCGTGAGGCGCAGCGTGCGGCCGAGGGCGGTTACTTTCCCAGCGTGGACCTGAGTGCGGAAATCGGCCGCGAGGAACGCGAGACGCCGCTGGTAGACCTGGGCAGCTACACGCGTGACGCCACCCGGTTCACTATCACGCAAATGCTCTTTGACGGCTTCGCCACCCGCGAGGACGTGCGTGCCCTCGGCTTCACCAAGCTCAACCAGTACTACGAACTGCAGCGCGCGTCTGAGGAGGTTGCCCTCGAGGCTGCGCAGGCCTATCTGGATACGGTGCGCTACCAGAAGCTGGTGCGGTTTGCGGAAGACAATTACGTCTACCACCGCGAGGTGTATGACAAGATCGCCGAGCGCACCCGGGGTGGCGTCAGCCAGGGGGTCGACCTTGAGCAGGCGGCTGCCCGCGTCGCGCTGGCGGAGTCCAATCTGCTGACCGAGATGACCAATCTGCATGACGTGCAGACGCGCTTCCAGCGCATCGTGGGCAACGTGCCCGGCGAGAACCTGGCGATGCCGGAGATTCCTTCGAGCCTCATTCCCGAGCTGCGTGAAGCGGCGCTCAACATGGCCTACGAGAAGAGCCCGGAGATCAACGCCGCCATCGAGAATCTGCGTGCCGCCCAGTCCAACGTCAATCGAACCAACGCCCCCTTCATGCCGCGGGTGGATTTCCGCTATCGCAATGAGATCGAGCACGACACAGACGGCCTGGATGGGCGCTATGACGAGGAAGCCGTGGAACTGGTGCTCAATTACAACCTGTTCCGGGGCGGCGCCGACAGTGCGCGCAAACGTGAATTCTACAACCGCTATAACTCGGCGATGGAAGAGCGCAAGCAGGCGTGCCTGAACGTGCGCCAGAACACCATGATCGCCTTTAACGACATTCGCGCGCTGGAACAGCAGGTCGTGTTTCTGGATCGCAACCGCCTGTCGCAGGACAAGACACGCCGCGCCTACCAGGATCAGTTTGACCTGGGGCAGCGTAGCCTGCTCGACCTGCTGGACTCACAGAACGAATACTTCGATACCGAGCGAGCGTATGTGAGTGCCCAGGCTGCCCTGCGCGCCGCCCAGACCCGTACGCTCTCCAACATGGGGCTCCTGCGTGCCGCCATGAATGTTGATGGGCTCAACGCAGAGCAGATCGCCGAATACAATCTCGAGCTGGCGCGTGGCGATGACCCCAATGGACAGGCGCTGTGTCCTTTGGAAGCGCCTCCGGCGGTGAAGATCGACAAGGAAGCGCTGCTGGCGCGCCTGGCCAGCGCCGGTGGCGGTCAGGATGCAAGCCGCTACCGCAGCGTCGGCGACAATCGTGTCGCGGTGTCGCTGAACGTGCAGTTTGCACTCAACTCCTCGGTGATCACCCGTGCCTATGATACGGAGATTGGCAAGGCTGCGGCATTCCTGCAGGCCAACCCGGACGTGGTCGCCATTGTTGAAGGGCATACCGATAGCAGTGGTACGGAAGCTTATAACCAGTGGCTGTCCGAGCGCCGTGCAAACGCGGTGCGCAGCCTGCTGGTGGAGGAGCATGGAGTCAACGACGCACAAATCAACGCGGTCGGTCACGGTCAGAGTCGACCGCTTGCCGATAACGCCACGCCGGAGGGGCGAGCCCAGAATCGTCGCGTCGATCTGGTGCTGGACAGCAGTGGGTCCTGATGCCCGCGTCTTGATACGCTCTGCCTGAAACAAAAAAAGCCCGGCTTGTGAGAGCCGGGCTTTTTTGTCGGGGTAACGCTAGAACGCGTACTTGGCCCGGATACCGATGATCCGGCCCTCGTCTACGAACTGGCTGTGGGTGCCGGCCAGAACCGGGGTGTCAAAGCTTTGTACCAGCACCTCTTCGTCGAAGATGTTGCGGCTGTAGGCCATGATCTCCCAGTTCTCGCCACGCAGTCCGGTGCGCAGATTTACCCGGGTGTAGTCATCAATGCGATCAATGGGGTCATTGTCGCCGCCCGGCTCGAAGCTGTCCCGGTAGTTGGCTTCACCCGACACGAACAGTTCCAACCCGTTGTTCATCGGGTACTCATAGTCGAATGTGAAGGTGCCGGTGTACTCGGGCGCATAGGTTGTTGCGGCGCCTGACAGATCGTTGCTGGTAAAGCCTCCCGGTGTGCCGCACAGCGGATCCAGATCAAGCTGGATCGCGGTGCAGGGCGCATCCCTGAAGGAATCGTAGGTCGCATCCAGATAGGCGCCGCTGAGGCCCAGGCGCAGGTGGTCGGTGGCCTGCCACAGTACGTCCACCTCAAGCCCCTGGATTTCGGATTTCGCCGCGTTGGTCACACCAAAGCCGAGCCCCTTGAAAATGGAGGTTTGCAGGTTGTCGTACTGGGTATAGAACGCCGCCCAGTTCAACGTCATACCGCCGTCGAGCAGGGTGTGCTTGCCGCCGATTTCGAAGGCATCCACTTCCTCATCGTCAAACTCGAAATCATCGTTGGGGTTGGTTGGGTCATAGCAGGCTTCCACGGGCTGACCGGGCGCGCAGGGGAATGCGCCGGGCGTGAGATCGCCGGGCTCGCCGTCATCCGCGTCGGTGAAACCACCACTCTTGAAGCCCTGTGAGAAGCTTGCATAGAGCATGCTGTTCTCGGTAACGTCCCACTGCACGTTGACGGAAGGCAACCACTTGTCAGTGCTGCGTTTCCGTTCGTAGTCGTATATGTAGGCGTTGAAACTGGTTGCCTGAATAAAGCGCAGGAAGAAATCCTCCGAGGGGTTATTCATGCCGGTGATGCTGTCGCTGAGGAACTGGTTGGTATCCACCTCCTTGTTCTCTTCCGTGTAGCGCAGGCCTACGGTCAGTCGCACACTGTCGCTGAGGTTGAAGGTGCCCTGGCCGAACACCGCAAAGGAGTCGGCATCCTGCTCATAGAGGTGGTTGCGTCCAATCTGCTCGGCCGAGTAGGCGCCGCCGCTGACCAGTGCAAACAGGCTGTTGACCCCCAGCAGCGCCGGTACCAGCCCGTTCATATTGGCATCCAGCGTGACGCGCCGGTCGAACTTGAGTGTGCTCTCCTCGTAGTACACGCCGGCGACGTAGTCGAAGAACTCGCCGCCGGGCGAGGCAAAACGGAATTCCTGACTGAACTGCTCGAACTCCTGGTTATCATCGCGATGGATGAACTGCAGCGGCAGCCAGTCGACATCGACGCCGTCGATGTACTGGTACTCGGACCATCCCGTGGTGGAGGTCAGGGTGCCACCCGGCAGTTCGTAGTCGATGTTCAGCGCGAAGTTGTCGAAGTCTTCGTCGCTGCCATCCGGGTTCTTGCCAATACCGAGGCTGCCGCTGCCGACACCATTGTCCTTGAAGGACACAAACTCCCGCTGCCCGATCTCTGCAAAGTCGGGGAAGAACGAGTCTGTCAACAGATAGGCAATGGTGGCAAAGGCTGAGCGGTTGGGGAACAGCTCATCGCGGCTGGCCGGGTCGAGGTAGCGCTTGGTGGTGGACGGTGAGCCGATGCGCTCGTACTCTGTGTTGCTGTACTTGAAGTTTACGTCGAGCTGCTCGGTAGGCTGCCACACGGTGGTGATGCGGAAGGCAGTTTCATCGATTTCCCCCTCGGAGCGGTTGAGGAATTCGTTATCCATGTAGCCATCGGTCATGCGCGACTTGAAGGCCAGGCGTGCGGCGAAGGTATCGGTGAGCGACCCCTGCACAAAGCCTTCCAGCAACTGCCCATCGTGTGACTCGTAGCTGGCGGCGATTTCACCGCTGAAGTCTTCGCCCGGATCCGGTGATGCGCTGATGATATTCACGGCTCCCGCAACGGTGTTCTTGCCGAAGAGGGTGCCCTGGGGCCCGCGCAGGACTTCCACCCGTTCCAGGTCGAGAAAGCCCGAGCGATACTGGCGACCACGGCCCATGTAGATGCCGTCGATATACATGCCGACCGACTGCTCAAAACCCTGGTTGTTGCCCGATCCGACACCGCGCAGATAGATGTTGGTGTTGACCGAGGCCGCTGCCACATAAAGGTTGGGAACATAGTTCGACAGGGCCTGCATGTTGGGAATGCCGGCGCTTTGCAGTTTTTCGCCCTGTATGGCAGACACGGAAATCGGCACGTCCTGCAGGCTCTCCGCGCGCTTCTGCGCGGTCACGATAACCTCTTCAAGTTGCTGGCTGTGAGCCAGCGGTGTTGCGGAAAGTACGGCGAGTGCCGCGACCAGTGGAGCCTTGCGGAAATGGAAAGCCATGAAGTAGCCCTTTTTGTCAGCTGTTATAAGAATTATGGCTGGCGCTCTGCGGCGCCAGTGACGCGCTTACATACTAGGTTATTACCTCTCGGCGACACAATACCCCCGCGTCCGGGCTTTCGCCGGGCTGGCTGCTGTCTGCTACGCTGGGTCCAGGCACTTTGACAGGGGAAAAACTGACCATGGCAACCCGACTCGAAACCGACAGTATGGGTGAAGTGCAGCTGCCCGAGGGAGCGCTGTTCGGCGCCCAGACGCAGCGCGCACTGAATCACGCAGGCATCGTGCCCGGGCGCGGCATGCCCGCAGCGTTTCTGCACGCGCTGGCGCTGATCAAGGCCGCCGCAGCACGCGCCAACGCGGAGGTCGGCGCACTCACCCCCGCGGTGGCCAAGGCTATTGCCGATGCCGCGGAGTCGGTGGTCGCGGGTCAGCACGACGATGCGTTCCCCGTGCCGGTGTTTCAGACCGGCTCAGGCACCAGCAGCAACATGAATATGAATGAGGTGTTGGCAAACCTGGCCACGCGCAGCCTGGGCGAGCGTGTGCACCCCAACGACGAGGTGAATTGCAGCCAGAGCAGCAATGATGTGGTGCCCTCTGCCACCGCGCTCGCCGCAGCGCAGGAGATTCACGCGACGCTGCGCCCGGCTCTTGAAGGCCTGGAGGCCGTGCTCCTGCGGCGCGGTGCGGAGCTTCAGGCCGTACTCAAAACGGGGCGTACACATCTGATGGATGCCATGCCGGTAACGCTGGGGTTTGAGCTGTGCACCTGGGCGGCTCAGCTGCAGGACTGCCGACAGCGACTTGCCGACCTGCAGCCGCGCCTCTGTGCCCTGCCCATTGGCGGCTCCGCAGTGGGGACCGGTGTCAACGTGCCGTCGGGCTACGTACGCGCGCTGCTGGATGTGCTCAGCGAGCGTGTGGGCTTGCCGCTGACGGCTGCCGCACAGCCCGCCACCCGGATGGCGGGGCAGGAGACCGCAGCCGAGTGCTCGGCCTGCCTGCGCAGCATCGCGCTGGTGCTGATCAAGATGAGCAACGACCTGCGCTGGATGAATTCCGGGCCGCTCGCCGGCCTGGGTGAAGTGCAGTTGGAGGCACTGCAGCCGGGCTCGTCCATCATGCCAGGTAAGGTGAATCCGGTGATACCGGAGGCGGTGCTGATGGCGGCCACCGAGGTGCTGGGGAACGACGCAACCGTGGTCATGGCGGCGCAGTCGGGCAATTTCCAGCTCAACGTGATGTTGCCGCTACTCGCGGACAAGCTGCTGGGCAGTATCGCGCTGCTGACCGGGAGCTGTGCGTCGATGACGGACTGCATCAACGGCCTGCAACCGCTGGCGGATCAGGCGGCGGCGACGTTGGCACGTAACCCGGTGCTGGTCACGGCGCTGAACCCCGAAATTGGCTACGAGGCTGCTGCGGCCATTGCCAAGCGGGCATTGAATGAGGGGCGTCCGGTACTCGATGTGGCGCTGGAGGACACCGATCTACCGCGCGAAACCTTGCTGCGCCTGCTGGACCCCGGGCCGCTCGCCCGGGGCGAACGCGGGGAATAGCGCGCAAGTGATGGGATTCGGTCGGGATTGACGTACCGCAGCGGGGCGCAATCGGCGATGCTGTCAGCCACTGGAACGCAGGTGGATCGAGAGGAGGTCGCCAATGTCGCTGCAAACCGCTCAACATGCGCTGGCTGGTATATTGTGCCTCCCGCTGCTGCTGCCTTCCGCCAGTCGCGCGCAGCTGCCACTGAATATCGAAGAGTTGCTGGTTGCGCCCAACACGTTGACGCTGCAGACCCTGTTCAGTTACAGCAGTACCGATCGCCCACTGAGTGGCGCCGCTCCGGGAGCCTTTCCGGTCCCGGCGGCCAATCTGCAGACCCGCTCCGCAACGGCGCTTACCCGTTTGCGCTATGGCGTGGGTCGGTCGGTCGAGATCAATGCCGATCTGCAGCGCACGCGCGTCGACTGGCAGCAGCCAGCTGCATCCGGCGGTGGCGATGAATATGCGCTGGGGGTGGGCGCCAGCTGGCTGCTGTCGCCCGATACGGAAACACCGGCGCTGCTGCTCAGCGGTGGCGTCGACGCCCTGGCCACGAGCTGGCTGGCTCCGGGTGAGCGTTACAGCGGCAAGGCGCTGCGCGCCGGGGCCCATCTCTATCGGGCGCTGGATCCGGTCGTGCTGTCGCTGGCGTTGTCCTACGAGTGGCGTCGGCCCAGGCCTGTCGGCGTGCGCCGCTACGATCCGGGGGACATTCTGCGCCTGCAGCCGCAGGTCAACTTTGCTGTCAATCCCCGGGTCACATTGATTGGTGGGCTCTCCTGGCAGTATGTCGGTCGCGAGCGCCTCGATACGGCACCGGTAGCGGGCAGCCTTTACCAGACCGGCTTGACCTTCGGTCTTGGCCTTCAGGCGGGGCCCGGCTCAATCATTTTTGTGGATACCCGCGTTGCCACCAGCGGCGGCCGCGGTGCGAGTCTGGGTGTGGACTGGCACTACCAGTTTTAGCGTGAGAGTAGCAGCGAAGAACGCCGCGTGTGTGAGCTTCGCCGGGGAATTATCTGTGTACAAGGAGATGTACCATGAAAACACTAACGTCAATCGGCAGCAGCCTCGCACTGGCTGCGGTCATTCTGAATCCCGCAGTGGCGAGCGCAGGGCCAGCCAGCGATACACCCTGGATGGCCAGTGCCTTCGGCAGCGCGGAAGCCACACTGGAGGGTGCAACTGCACTCTCGACGCAGGAGCTTGAGGCCAGTACGGGGCGCTGGGCACCGCTCGCCCTCGCGCTCGGCATTGCAGGCGTGGATCTCGCGTTGATTTCCGTTTACTGGGGTATCTACCTGCCGACGTACGGCGGTGGTGGATCCTGCGCCGTCTGCAACAACGCCAAGTTCAACGCGCATTGAATGTGCAGGGCAGCGCCCGCCCCGGTGAGCTATGCTTTCCGAGTCGGGCGCTATCCTTAGCCCGGTAAGCTTTGGAGGGGTTTACATGCGTGATCCAGCATTGGAGCAAAAACTCAGGGATTACCGTTTTGAACAATTGGAGCTGCGGTACTCGATTCGCTATCTGGTGCAGGGCAGCGTTGTGGTTGTTGCCTTCACGGGCGTGCTGGTTGCCGTGTTCAACGCGCAGTGGCCAGCGGCGGTGTTTCCTGCGCTCGCCGCAGCAGGGCTGGCCGTGGTTGCCGGCACTGCAATGCGCCTGAGCCGCAGTCGCGCCCTCGCACAGGTGCGCCGCGAGCTGCCTGCTGACGAGCCCTACGAGCCCCCCGGGGATGTTCTCTGACAGCAGGCCCCGGCTATCACTGCGCTGTGGCCTGGTGCTTTGGGCCTGCGGTGTGCTGGCGGCCTCCCCGACGCAGGCAAGCGACGGCGCAGTGTTCAGTTCCTGGCGCGCACTGCGCGATGCCGGCGTCGTCAAGCAGGCCAGGGACTTCTCCTGCGGCCTCGCAGCGCTGGCGACTTACTTTACGGCATACCTCAATGACCCGCTGTCCGAGGCGGCATTGCTGCGTCTCCTGGAGGCGCAGGGAGACGACTGGGGGTTACCCGCGGACTGGCGGGAGCAGGGTGTCTCCTATGCGATTCTCATCGCGCTTGCCACGCACCTGGGCGTGCAGGGTGTGGGCCTCGCGGTAACGCCCGAGCGTCTGCTGTCGTTGCAGGTGCCTGCCATTGTGCGGCTGCACCCTGAGGGGGGTGCACACTTCAGTGTGCTGCGCGGTATCGACCCTGCCGGGCGCGTGCAACTGGCGGACCCCCGTTGGGGTAACCGGCAATTGAGTCGGGCACAGTTTCTCGACCTGTGGCTGGATCCCACACTGGATGCTGAAGTCGGTACGCTGCTCCTCTTGCACAACACCCGCCGCACACGGCAGCAGCGTGAAGGATATTTCACGCTTGTGCCGAGGCTGCCGCTCCTGCGCCCTGGGCTGAACATGGCATTGAGCGCCGGCTGGTTTGCTGACGGGCGTTGACAATCAGCAGGTGCTGGCCAAGGATGTTCTGCACAAGGGGCGTTCCAGTCAATGGTGGGGTGTTTGGCGGCCATGAAGTATGCACAGGGTACTTTGCTCGCAGGATTGCTCCTGCTGGTGTCAGCAACCGGGTCACAGGCGCGCGATACGCTCGCCGATGAGCAACTGCGGACGTTATATGAAGCTGAATACCGGTGGCGACAGCAGGAGTTCGGGCAGGTCCCTGCGGAGCAGGGCGGGTGGCGTGACGGCCCCGCATTGCCGCGCGTGGATGCGGCGACCCAGCGGGAGCGGTTGGCCTACTGGGAGGGCAGCCTCGCGGCGCTGGAGCGCATCCCCGTTGATGCCCTGAGTCCCGAGGGCAGGATCAACGCCGCGGTCTTCAGGCAGATTGTGCAGACACTGGCGGACGAGGTGCGCTACCGTACCTATGAGGCCCCCCTCAATTCCGACACCTTTTTCTGGAGCGGCCTGTACCCGCGTATGGGCGGCTTCGATACCGAACAGGCCTATCGTGACTATCTGCAGCGGCTGAGCCAGCTGCCGCGCTTCTTCGCCGAGCACCAGGCCAATATGCGGGCGGGGCTGGCGCGGGGCTATAGCGTGCCGCGGGTGGCGCTCGCGGGTCGTGAACGGTCCATAGAAGCCTACCTGGCAGGAGGTGAGGACAACCCCTACTGGTCGCCCATCGCGGCCCTGCCGGCCCAGTGGCCAGAGGCGCTGAAGCTGGAGCTGCAGGCGCAGGCTCGCAGCGTCATTGATGCGGCTGTGGTGCCTGCCTACGCGGAGTTGTTGCGTTTCATGCGGGAAGATTATCTGCCCCGCACACGTGAGACACTGGCCGCCCGCGAGCTGCCCGACGGCGACGCGTTCTACCAGGCGCAGATTCGCAACTTCACCACACTGGACCTGACCGCGGAGGAGATCCATGCGATAGGCCTTGCCGAGGTGGCCCGCATTCGCGCGGAGATGGACGCGGTTCGCGCGGCCAGCGGGTTCGAAGGGGATATGCCGGCTTTTCTGGAATTTCTGCGCACTGATCCGCAGTTTTATGCGAAGACGCCCCATGAGTTGCTGGCGTTCACGGCCTGGGTGGCGAAGCGGGTTGACGGCCAGCTGGCCGCGAATCTGGGTTTTCTGCCGCGCCGGCGTTTCACCATCCTGCCGGTGCCGGATGCCATCGCGCCGTTCTATACCGGTGGTCGCGGGGGGCTGGAGAGCTGCCTGTTCAATACCTACAACCTGCCCTCACGGCCCCTGTACACCCTCACCGCGCTGACCCTGCACGAATGCGCGCCGGGGCATTCTCTACAGGCTGCCATCGCCCGGGAGGCCCCCGGTGAGATCCCTGAGTTCCGGGCCAACAATTATTTCTCCGGCTACGGCGAGGGCTGGGGCCTGTACACCGAATGGTTGGGTATTGAGATGGGTGTGTACGACACGCCGTATGAGCACTTCGGGCGGCTGTCCTATGAGATGTGGCGCGCTGCGCGTCTGGTTATCGATACCGGCTTGCACCACTACGGCTGGAGCCGCGAGCGCGCCCAGGCGTTTCTGCGCGAGAATACGGCCCTTTCCGAACATGAGTTGACCACGGAAATAGACCGCTACATCTCCTGGCCTGCACAGGCCCTGTCCTACAAGCTGGGGGAAATGCTGATTCGGCGCAAACGCGCAGAAGCCGAAGCGGCGTTGGGGGCCGCGTTCGACAAGCGCTATTTCCACGACACGATCCTCGGCCTGCGCTCCGTGCCCCTGACGGTGCTGGAGCAGGAGCTGGACCGCTGGATTGCCGCGGGCGGTCCCAACCCGTATGCGGCAGCGGCGTTTCAGTGATCGGCCAGCGTGGCCCCGAGCTTTCGGTACAGGCTGCGCACACTGATTCCCGCAATGGCGGCGGCGCGGGCCTTGTCACCCTCGCAGTGGGCGAGCAGGCTTTTCAGATACTGGGTTTCGCGCGTGCGTAGATCGGTCCACGTGGCCGCAGGCGGCTGGGGTGCGCTGAGAGGTTGTTCAAGGCAGCGCTCGATGATGTGGTGGTCGATCATGTCGCCCTGGGCAAACACCAGGGCCCGTTCCAGGATGTTGCGCAGCTCGCGGATATTGCCGGGGAAGGGCTCCTCCTGCAGCCGCTGCACGGCAGATTCGGTCAGCCGCGCAGGGCGGCCTTGCCGCAGTTTGCCGAGGATGGAGTTGGCGAGCAGGGCCAGGTCCTCACGGCGCTCGCGCAGTGCGGGCAGGTGGATGGGAAACGTGTTGATGCGGTAGAACAGGTCGCGGCGGAAATCGCCTGCGTCCACCATGGCCGACAGGTCTTTGTGCGTGGCGCAAATCAGGCGAAAGTCGGCGTGACGCAGTGTCGTGCTACCCACGGGGCGCCAGGTGCCGGTCTCCAGCAGGCGCAGCAGCTTGACCTGCATGCCCAGCGGCACGTCCCCGATCTCATCCAGGAACAGGGTGCCGCCCTGTGCCGACTCGAGGAGTCCGGGCTTGTCCTGCGTGGCGCCGGTGAAGGCGCCTTTCACATGCCCGAACAGCTCGCTCTCGAACAGGGTTTCAGTGAGGCCGGCGCATTCCACCGCCACCAGTGGGCGGTCGCGCCGTGCACTGGCCTGGTGTATTGCACTGGCCGCCAGTTCCTTGCCGGTGCCCGACTCCCCCAGCAGCAGTATGGATGTTTCGTGGGGGGCTACCAGGTTCACCAGGTTCACCAGTTCATTGAACGCCGCGCTGCGTCCAACCATCTGCCGCGTGCTGAGTTCAGCGCTGGCAACGTTCACCGGGGTCAGCAGCTCCACGAAATACAGAAGCTCACCGGCGTCGTTGTGAATGGGCAGCATGGCGACATCCACGTGCTGGCGGCCCTCGGGAGAGAGATGCACATGCAGCACCCGTTCCTTCTGGCCGCTGCTGCGCGCGGCAGACAGTGGGCAGCTTTCACCGGCCTGATCGCAGGGCACGCGGTAGCCGTGGGAGACCTCGAAGCAGTGTGCGGGGGTCGTGGCGTCCAGTTCACCGAAACTGTCGCGGTACGCGCTGTTGGTGGCGAGGATGCGGTACTCCGGGCTGACCAGGATCGCGGGGCATTCGTAGCCCTCCAGCATCCGGGCGAGGGTGCGGTCAGTATCGGTGGCGATCAATGCACTCATGACATTTCCGGCAAAGTCTTTTGCCAATTTTGGCAGGAATGGGGCGTCGAGCGCTACCCCTTTTTGCAATGCCTCCCCCGGAGGCGTGAAAAGATAGCTATAAAACAATAGGTTACGATATATCGGCAGGGTGTTTAGCGTTCTGGCACGACCGTTGCTAAAACCGGGTAACGCTCAATTCCATGAAGTCGTGAGGTGGATGTTATGCAAGCCCCAGTCAATTTTGCGGTAAATCTGCAGTGCCGACCCGAGGTCGTGCCCTTCTTTGATGCCGATACCAATACCTTTTCCTACGTGGTGCGGGATCCGGACAGCAGGTCCTGCGCCGTGGTCGATTCCGTGCTCGATATTGACTACGCCGCCGGTCGAATCAGCACTGCCAGCGCCGACCGCATTCTCGACTACATCCGCCAGCACGGCCTGTCGCTGGAGTGGATCATCGAAACCCATGTGCATGCGGATCATCTCTCTGCTGCGCCGTATCTGCAGGATGCCCTGGGCGGAAAGATCGGCATCGGCGAGCACATCGTGACGGTGCAGGAGACCTTCGGTAAGGTCTTCAATGCCGGCACGGACTTTGCCCGCGATGGTTCCCAGTTTGATCGCCTGTTTGCCGACGGCGACAGTTACCAGGTGGGCAGCATGACCTGCCATGCCATGCACACCCCCGGTCACACGCCGGCCTGTATGGTGCATGTCATGGGCGATGCCGCCTTTGTGGGGGACACCCTGTTCATGCCTGACGGCGGCACGGCGCGGGCGGATTTCCCCGGCGGCGATGCGCGGACCCTGTATCGCTCTATCCAGCGCGTGTTGTCGCTGCCGGGGGAAACCCGCCTGTTTATGTGCCACGACTATATGCCCAATGGCCGAGAGCTGGAGTATGAGACCAGTGTGGCCGCCGAGCTCGCTGACAACATCCATGTCCACACGGGTATCAGCGAGGACGACTTCGTGCGCATGCGCGAGGCCCGGGATGCAACACTCGACATGCCGCGCCTGATTCTGCCGTCGCTGCAGGTCAACATGCGCGCTGGCCATCTGCCAAAGGCAGAGGACAACGACACGGTTTACCTGAAACTGCCCATTAACGCGCTCTGATAACTGCATTCGAGGACAGTCCCATGGAGATTCGGACACTGGACGATCATCTCACCGTTTCCGGCCAGGTCACGCCCGAGGAACTTGCCGCCCTGGCGGCGCGCGGCGTGCGGCACATCATCTGCAACCGCCCCGACGGTGAAGGTGCGGATCAGCCCGCCTACGCTGAGGTACAGCGCGCCGCCGAGGCAGCGGGCGTCCAGGCGCACTACCTGCCCGTGGTCGCGGGCAAGGTCTCGGACGCCGAGGCGCGTGATTTCGGCCAGCTGCTGGATGCCATTGAGGGTCCGGTGCACGCCTACTGCCGCACCGGAATGCGCTCCACCACCCTGTGGGCCCTGTCCCGCGCGCGCGGTGGTCTGGCACCGACGGAGATTATTCGCCGCGGGCGTGAAGCGGGCTACGACATGAGCAGCGTGGTAGCGCGCGTAGCGGGCGAAGGCCAGAACCACGGCGGGCTGGTGCTGGCGGAGTATGATGTGGTGATTGTGGGCGCAGGAGCCGGGGGCATAGCCTGTGCGTCCAGCCTGTTGAGCCGCGACAGCACGCAGTCGGTGGCCATCATCGACCCTGCCGATATTCACTATTACCAGCCCGGCTGGACCTTCGTCGGGGCGGGTATCTTCCAGCCGGCAACCACTGCGCGCACCATGGCGTCACTAATCCCCCGGGGCGCCGACTGGATCAAGGCGGCGGTGGCGGCGTTTGACCCCATCCACAATTCGGTGGTGCTGGAGGGCTGTCGTGTGATCCGCTATCGCCGGCTGGTGGTGGCCGCGGGCATCAAACTGGATTGGGACGCGATTCCGGGGTTGGCGGAGAGCCTGGGGCGCAACGGCGTCACCTCCAACTACCGCTTCGACCTCGCGCCCTACACCTGGCAATTGGTGCAGAAGCTCAAATCCGGGCGCGCGCTGTTCACCCAGCCCCCGATGCCGATCAAGTGTGCCGGTGCGCCACAGAAGGCGATGTACCTGTCGGCAGACTACTGGCAGCGCCAGCGGCGTCTGCAGAATATTGGCGTGGAGTTCTACAACGCGGGCGCCGTTTTGTTCGGTGTGGCGGATTACGTGCCGGCACTGATGGAATACGTCAAACGCTATGATGCGCGACTCAACTTCAGCCACCGGCTGGTGCGTATCGACGGCGAGGCGCGCCGCGCCGTGTTCGCGGCAACGGACAGCGACGGTGTCACGCGGGAGGTAGAGCGTGACTTCGATATGATACATGTGGTGCCACCCCAGACCGCGCCGGATTTTATTCGCGCCAGCGCCCTGGCCGACGAGGCTGGCTGGGTGGATGTGGATCAGACAACCCTGCGCCACAAGCGGTTCGAAAACATCTGGGCCCTGGGTGATGTCATGAACGCGCCCAACGCCAAGACCGCGGCAGCGGCGCGCATGCAGGCCCCGATCGTCGCCAACAACCTGTTGGTGGACAGCGGGCGCGCTGCGGGCGTGGCACACTACAACGGTTACGGTTCTTGCCCCCTGACCGTGGAACGGGGCAAGATTGTGCTGGCGGAGTTCGGCTACGGGGGCAAGTTGCTGCCGAGCATGCCCGCCTGGCTGCTGGACGGGCGCAAACCCAGCCGGGCCGCCTGGTTTCTCAAGGAGCGTTTGTTGCCGCCGATCTACTGGAAGGCAATGCTGCGCGGCAGGGAGTGGTTGGCAAAGCCGGTGATCGGCGAGGGTTAACGCATTGCAGGGACTCAAGCGCTATCTGCCGCTGCTGGAGTGGGGGCGACGCTACAACCGCGAGAGCTTTGCCAGCGACGGCCTGGCCGCCGTTATCGTCACTATCATGCTGATCCCGCAATCGCTGGCCTACGCCATGCTGGCCGGCCTGCCCGCCGAGATGGGCCTGTACGCCAGCATGCTGCCCCTTATCGCCTACGGGCTGTTTGGCACCAGTACCACACTCTCGGTAGGTCCTGTGGCGGTGGTGTCCCTGATGACCGCGACGGCGGTCAGTCAGGTGGCGGAGGCCGGCAGTGTTGCCTACGTGGATGCCGCGATCCTGCTCGCCTTGATGTCCGGGGCGATGTTGCTGCTGTTCGGCCTGCTGCGGATGGGGTTTCTCGCCAGTTTTCTTTCGCACCCGGTGATTGCCGGCTTCATCACGGCCTCCGGTGTCATTATTGCGGTGTCCCAGTTGGGGCACGTGCTGGGTATTCAGGGGCGGGGAGAGAACCTGCCGCACCTCGCGCAACAGCTCTGGGCGCAGTTGCCCCAGGTGCACATGCCCACCCTGCTGGTGGGCGGCGCCACGCTGCTGTTCCTGTTCTGGGTGCGCAGCGGGCTCAAGCCCCTGCTGCTGAAAGCCGGCCTCCCGGACTACTGGGCGGGCATGTTGACCCGCACGGGACCGGTTTTCGCGGTGATCGGAACCAGCGTTGTGGCCTGGCAGCTGGATCTCGGGGCGCGTGGCGTTGCCCTGGTTGGACACGTGCCGGCGGGGCTGCCGGGCTTTGATCTGCCACCCCTGCTGAACCCTGCCTGGCGTGAACTGGCGGTATCTGCACTGCTGATTTCCATCATCGGGTTTGTCGAGTCGGTGTCGGTGGGGCATACGCTCGCGGCACGCCGTCGCCAGCGCATCGTGCCGGACCAGGAATTGATTGGCCTGGGCGCTTCGAATATCGCCGCCGCGGTCTCCGGTGGTTATCCGGTAACCGGCGGCTTCGCCCGCTCCATCGTCAACTTCGATGCCGGTGCCGCCACCCCGGCCGCCGGTATGCTGACAGCGCTGGGGATTGCCCTCACCGCACTGTTTTTTACCCCCTATCTCGCCTATCTGCCGAAAGCGACGCTGGCGGCGACCATCATTGTCGCCGTGTTGTCGCTGGTGGATTTCTCCATCCTGCGTCGCACCTGGGAGTACGGGATATCCGACTTCGCGGCGGTCGCCATCACCCTCTTCGTCACGCTCGCGGTGGGTGTGGAAACGGGTGTCGCCTGCGGTGTGCTGGCCTCGCTGGCACTGCATCTGTACAAGACCTCGCGGCCACACATGGCGGTTGTGGGGGAGGTGCCGGGCACCGAGCACTACCGCAATGTGGATCGGCACGAGGTCATTACACGCAGTGACATCCTCTCCCTGCGCATTGATGAGAGCCTGTACTTCGCCAACGCCAGTTTCGTGGAGTCCAGTCTCTACGCCCTGCTGGAGAAGCGCCCGGAGGTTCGCCACGTGATTCTCATGTGCACGGCGGTGAATGAAATCGACCTCAGTGCACTGGAGGCGCTGGAGTCGATCAACCGGCAGCTGGCGGAGCGCGATATCACCCTTCACCTGTCCGAGGTGAAAGGGCCGGTGATGGATGTGCTGCGCCACACGCACTTCCTGCAGGACCTTACGGGCAAGGTGTTTCTCTCCCAGCACCACGCGGTACAGCATGTCATGGCCGAAGTTGACGCCGCCCGCACCGACCGCCCCCACGACTGGGTCATCTAGCGCGGACCGAGCCGCCTGCCGCGTGCGGCCCCGTGGCAGGCCGCGGTGACATCGTCGCACTTTCTCAGTACTGTATCGGCATAACGATAGAATACGGAGAGCGTCATGAACTATTTCGTCACCGGCGGGACCGGCTTTATTGGTCGTTTTCTTGTGCCCCGGTTACTGGACCGGGGTGGGCGTGTGTACCTCCTGGTGCGGCCGGGTTCCCTGTCCAAGGTCGACGGTCTACGTGAGCTATGGGGCGCCAACCGGCGTCAGGTGGTTGCGGTGGAGGGTGACCTCAGCGAGCCGCGGCTGGGTGTGAAGCCGGCCTGGGTGCGCCAACACGCGGGCAAGATAGACCACTTCTTTCACCTCGCGGCCATCTATGACATGCAGGCCAGTGCTGAGAGCCAGCGCAAGAGTAATGTCGAGGGCACGCGCCAGGCCCTGGCGCTGGCGAAGTCGCTCAAGGCCGGCTGTTTTCATCAGGTGAGCTCCATTGCCGCCGCCGGCCTGTACGAGGGAACCTTCACCGAGGACATGTTTGAAGAGGCGGGGGCGCTGGAGCATCCCTACTTCCAGACCAAACACGAGTCCGAGGGGATTGTGCGTGCCGAGAAGCGGCTCAAGTGGCGAATCTATCGTCCCGGCATGGTGGTCGGGCACTCGGTCACCGGCGAAATGGACAAGGTAGACGGTCCCTACTACTTTTTCGAGACCCTGCGCAGCCTGAGCAAAGTGGTACCCGAGGGTTTGCCGCTGCTGATGAACAAGGCAGGGCTGCTGAACATCGTGCCGGTCGACTATGTGGTGGCGGCGATGGACCATCTCGCCCATCTGCCAGGCCACGATGGCGAGTGCTTTTTCCTGACCGACCCGGACGGCATCCGGGTGGGTGACCTGTTGAAGACCATGATGCGCGTCTCACACGGCCCGAGGCTGCGGGCGGTCGATGCGTCGCTGCTGGATTCCGCGACCCGCCTGGCGGGCAAGGGTATCGGTCGGCTGGGACCGGTGCGCAAGCTGGGTGAGCGACTGATAAGCCAGATGGGCATTCCCCCCCAGGTGGTGGCCTACATCAATTACCCCACACGCTTTGACTCCAGCCGCACCCGTGCGCTGCTGGAACCTGCCGGAATCCAGTGTCCACCGTTTGAGGACTATGCAGCGGTCATCTGGGATTACTGGTTGCACTTCCTGCGCAAGGACGTGGGCACGCTGGAAAAGGAGGTCGACACGCTGTTCGGTCGCCTGGTGGGGCGGCCCACGCTGGCGGCACTGCGCAAGCGGGTAAAAGGCAAAGTGGTGGTGGTGACCGGCGCCACTTCCGGTATCGGTCGCGAGTGCGCCCTGCGCCTGGCCCGTGCCGATGCCCGTGTGGTGCTGGTGGCGCGCACTGTGGAAAAGCTGGATGAAACCATGGCGGAAATAGAGGGGATGGGCGGTATTGCCCACGCCTATGCCTGCGATGTCGCAGACCTCGCCGCCTGCGACAAACTGGTCGCCGATGTGATCGCCGACTTTGGCGGCGCCGACATACTGATCAATAATGCGGGTCGTTCCATCCGTCGCTCCGTGCGCTACAGCTACGACCGCTTTCACGATTTCGAACGCACCATGCAGCTGAATTATTTCGGTGCCCTGCGCCTGATCATGGGCTTCCTGCCCGGAATGGAAGCGCGTGAGCAAGGTCAGATCATCAACATTTCCTCCATCGGAGTGCTGACCAGCCCCCCGCGTTTCTCTGCCTATGTCGCTTCCAAGGCGGCGCTGGATGCCTTCAGCCTGTGTGCGGCGCCGGAGTTTGCGCGCTGCAATATCGAGTTCACCACGATTCACATGCCCCTGGTGCGCACGCCGATGATTGCACCCACGGGCTTGTACAAGGCGTTCCCCACATTGTCGCCCGAGCAGGCCAGGGACCTAGTGATGAAAGCCATCGTGTCGCGCCCGAAGAAGGTGTCCACCTCCCTCGGGGTCGCCGGTGCCGTGGCGCAGGCGACCATGCCAAGCTTTACCGAAGCCTTCCTCAGCCAGGCCTACGACCTGTTTCCGGATTCGCCAGCGGCGCGCGGCCTGAGTGAAGAGGAAGCGGCGGCCGAACTGGCCCAGATTCCGTCCTCAAAGCTGGCCCTGGCGCGGCGCCTGTTCTCGCAGGTTATGCGCGGAGTGCATTGGTAGAGAGTCGCCTCCATGCAGTTCGGCCTCGTGCTGCTGATGGTGCTGGTGGCACTCAACCTGCGACCGGCGCTGGCATCGCTCGCGCCGCTGTTGAGCCGTGTGCAGGCAGACACCGGGCTCAGCGCCGCCGCGATCGGTGCGCTGACCACAATGCCGGTGCTGTGTCTCGGCCTGTTTGCGCCGCTGGCGCCCTGGCTGTCGAGGCGGATCGGCACGGAGCGCACGCTCTCCCTGGCCCTGCTGCTGTTGGCCGTTGCCCTCATGCTGCGCAGTGGCCCCGGTACCCCGTGGTTGTTTCTGGGTACGGCGCTGGCAGGCGCCGCCATCGGCATTGGCGGCACGGTGCTGCCCGTGCTGGTGAAGCGCGACCTGCCCCGCGGTGCCGACCTGATGACCGGTGTGTACACCATGGCGCTTTGCCTGGGTGGTGCCCTGGGCGCCGGGCTCAGCATTCCTCTGGCCGATGGCCTGGGGAGTTGGCAGCTCAGCCTGGCCAGCTGGTCGGTGCTGGCTTTTCTGGCCCTGTTCTGCTGGCGCCTGTTGGCAGCCCACCCCTGGCCACAGTCCAGCGCCCGCAGCCGAGCCAGGGTGGGCAGCGGCCTGTTGCGCTCCCCCCTCGCCTGGCAGATTACGCTGCTCATGGCATCACAGTCGGCGCTGGCCTACATTGTGTTTGGCTGGCTGCCGGTACTGTTGCAGCGCCGCGGGCTGGGAGAGGCTGAAGCCGGGCTGCTGCTGGGTGCATCGGTGTTTGTGCAGCTGTTTGCCGCACTCGCGGCGCCCTGGCTGGCACGTCTGGGGCGCGATCAACGCCCGGCGCTGCTCTGCGCGCTGACGTTCGTTGCCCTGGGCTTCTACTGCCTGCTACAGGGGCCCGCCATGCTGCGCTGGCCCGGTGTGGTGGCACTGGGCCTGGGGCAGGGCGGGAGTTTCAGCCTCGCTCTGGCGCTGTTGGTGCTGCGCAGCGTGAACCCGGCGGTCGCCGGTGAGCTGTCGGGTATGAGCCAGGGTTTCGGCTACTGCCTGGCGGCACTGGGGCCCCTTGCCGTTGGCCTGTTGTTGCAGTTCAACGTGTCACTGACGGGTATCTGGCTGGTACTCACGGCTGTGGTAGCGCTGGCCATGGTGCTGGCCCTGTTGGCAGGTCGGCAGCGCGTGCTCGATGTCGATGAGGCGGGGTGCTTCGTCACCCGCGAGCAGCGGCGCGGCTGAGCGCGGTTCAGTCCTCTTCCAGATCCTCATCGCCGACTTCATCGGCGCTGTTTTCAACCGCGGGTGTGTGGTTTTCTTCGACCGCTGAGGCATCCGGCTGCTCGGATTCCGCCGCTTCTTCACCACTGCCCGCCGGGGCGTCGGTTGTGACATCGGCGAGCTGTCGCGCGCTGCCGGGATCGGTCGCCACGACGTCTTCCGGGGGGCTGATCTGCCCCTTGGGCGGCGTGATGCCGATATGGTGGGTGGCAAAACCCGGCTGAACGACCTGGTTCAACGCCATACCGATAATGCGCCCGTTGTGATTGGAGATGATGCGGGTACGCACATTGGTGATGGGGTTGGTCACCGTGCCCAGTACGTCCCCGCGTTTCACGGTCTGCCCGAGACTTACCCGGCTGAACACGATACCGCCCACCTGGGCGCGCTCCCACACGGAATTGTAGTACACCGGCTCGGGGTCGCCCCAGAGGCTGAAACGGGTGGTCATGCCGAGATGATTCAGCAGGGTGCGAATCGCCTTTACGCTGTGGCTGACAGCGTCCTCGCTGAGTACCGAAGGGCCACCTGCTTCCAGGGTTACCGCCGGAATGCCTACTTCGACGGCTGCGCGCCGCAGAGTGCCCGCGGTGCCTTCACTGTGCACCACCACAGTGGAGCCAAAGCCCTTGGTCAGCTGCACCACACGGGGGTTGCGCAGGTCGCCGCGCAGCTGTGGCAGGTTGGTGCGGTAGAAAGAACCGGTATGCAAATCGACCAGTGCATCGCAATGTGCGATGACTTCATGGAAAAATGAATAGGCCAGGCGTGAAGCGGAGCTACCTTCCGGATCGCCCGGGAAGTAGCGGTTGAGGTCGCGGCGATCCGTGAGGTAGCGTGAACCGGCATGGAAGCCCTGCAGGTTGACGATGGGAACGCCGATTACGGCCCCCTTGAGCTTGCCGGCATCCAGGTTGTAGAGCACCCGGCGCACGGTTTCTATGCCGTTGAGCTCATCGCCGTGCATGGCGGCCGTCAGGCAGAGTGTAGGGCCGGGCTCCACACCATTCACCACCAGCACCGGCGTATCCACGTAAATTCCCTCAAAGGACTGTGTGGGCGCCCAGGCGAGGCGGGTGGACGTTTTGGGCGGAACCTCGCGGCCCAGCAGTACCAGTTCCTGCAGAACCACGGGTGCCGGGTTGGGCGCTGTGGGTGGTGGCTCGGTCTCCACCGGCTCATCCAGCGGCAGATTGGGTGCGCGAGGTAACCCGGTCGTCGAGGGAGGCTCGCGTTCCTCAAGCTGCACAGCGGCCTCCGGTGCCGGAGCGCCGAGGCCGGCTTCCGGCGTCACCTCGGGCACCGGATCCGGCGCGGGCGCCATCGCTGCCTCCGCTTCCGGAGCGGGTGCAAGGTTCGGCTCGGGTTCTGGCGCGGCGACCGGCCCAGGTTCTGGCGCGGCGACCGGCGCAGGCGTTGACGCGGGGGCTGGCGTCGGTGCTGGTGTGGGCGTTGGCTCTGGCGCCGGTGCTGTGCCGGCCAGCGCCGTTGGCTGTTCCTGCGGCTGTCCGAGCTGCGTTGCGAGCGGGCTCTGCGCTGTCGCCAACCCGCTCCACAGCAGCGCGAGTGCGAGGCCCGGGGCGGAGATCAATCGGTGCAGTTGCGGGTTGTTGGCGCGTGGCAAAGCAGCGTACCGGTCGGTGACAAATGAGGAGGCAGTCTAGCAGATTTGCCTGCGGCAGCGGGCGGAAAAACCAGTATCGGTGGTGGCCGCGGATAGCCATTCGCGGGTTGTGGCCTTGTGTTTCCCTCCCGGTGGTGCGAAATTGGCGTATCGGCGCAGATCGGGGGAGTGTGCACGCTGCTGTCGGTGTACCCATACAAGCTGTGAGGAAGTCCTTATGCTAAAAGAATTCAAAGAATTTGCCATGCGTGGCAACGTCATCGACATGGCGGTAGGCATAATCATCGGCGGCGCCTTCGGCACGATCGTCAAAAGTCTGGTCAACGACGTCATCATGCCGCCCATCGGCCTGTTGCTGGGCGGCGTCGATTTTTCCGACCTGTTTATCACCCTGAAGGAAGGTGCGGTGGCCGGGCCCTACACCACCCTG
Source organism: Halieaceae bacterium UBA5044 (assembly GCA_002416125.1). Classification (GTDB taxonomy): domain Bacteria; phylum Pseudomonadota; class Gammaproteobacteria; order Pseudomonadales; family Halieaceae; genus Haliea. The sequence goes on along the minus strand of DIBU01000015.1, from coordinate 167,371 downwards.
GCCAGCGCCCAGGAAGCCGGTGCGGTGACCATCAGCTACGGCCTGTTTATCAATGCGGTGATCAGTTTCGTGATCGTCGCCTTCGCGGTATTCCTGCTGATTCGCAGTGTCAATCGCCTGAAGCGCGAAGAGGAGCCGGCGCCTGCGGAGCCTACGGAGAAGGAGTGCCCGTTCTGCCTCTCCAGTATTCCCATCAAGGCAACTCGCTGCGGTCATTGCACATCAGCACTCGAGACTGCCTGACAGGTGGCACGTCGTTGTAGCGGGCGCCAACGTTGGCGCCCGCCCTGCAGGGCACTGCTGGCCATGGCAGGACTGCAGCCGCTGCCTCTGTCCGCTCAGGAGTTGCTCGGTACCACTATCACTGAAGTAACACTGACCGCCTTGCTGGCGGCGATGGCATTCACGCTCGCAGTGGTTCTGGTGCTGTATCGCAATCAACGCCGCCTGACCGCGCTCCTGCTCGCGGAGTCACGCACTGACTATCTTACCCAGGTACCCAACCGGCGCTATTTTCTCGAGCAGCTTGCAAGCAATGTTGCCCGCGCGGAGCGCTACCAGGAGCCTCTGTGTCTGCTCATGCTGGATGTCGACCTGTTCAAATCGGTCAACGATCGCTTTGGTCACGGCGGGGGCGATGTGGTACTGAAGGCGATTGCGAGTGCCCTGCAGGAGCAGCTACGCCGCTCTGACGATGTGGGGCGTCTGGGTGGAGAAGAGTTCGGCGTGCAGCTGCCGATGACCGAGGGCACCGCTGCGCTGGCCATCGCCGAACGTCTGCGCCAGCGCATTGCAGAGCTGCAGTTCACCGGCACGTTTTCCGGGCTGGCGGTGAGTTGCAGTGTGGGTGTCGCGGCGTTCAGCGCCGGCATGTCGGCGGAGACCCTGCTGGCCGCTGCGGATACGGCGCTCTACCGGGCCAAGGACAGCGGGCGCAACCGGGTGGTTGCCGCTGCCAACGAGACCGGTCAGCCGCTGCTGTCCTAGCGGGTCAGAGCGCGTCCAGCGTGTCCATTTGCCGGCGCATCTCGCGCCGGATGCGGGTCAGGTCGTTCACCGTGTCCCCGGCGATCGAGGCGATGACACCCAGCCAGCGGCCACTCAGGCGCACATTGTTCAGCGCACAGCGTGGCGCCGCCGTCAGCGGTGTCGCCCGCACAATCTCCAGTGACTCCCGCACCGCGCAGCGCAGCGTATCCCCTGTCGCCTGCAGTGCCATACGGTTGGCGTTGCCGAGAATCTCCAGTGATTCCAGTGTCGATTCCAGCCCGGCCCACTCGGCAACCACGCCGCGCTCGATGGTACGTCGGGCGCTACGCCGCAGTTTACGTGCGAGGTTCCGGAACTCGCGGTCTACACGCGGGCCGAACACCGGGTCGCCGGTGGCCTGTAGCCGATCGTCAAGCTCCAGTTCCTGCCAGTCGGCCGGCGTCAGTACCGCTTCAATACGGGGGAATACCAGCAGTTCTTCACTCTGCATGTGGCGATTGCTGTTGGCGATGTAGTCACGCCCGGCGCGCACCACCTCCTCGCCAGTGGCATTTCCCGCGCGCCAGCGGCCGATGAGCCCCTGCAGGGCGAGGGCGTTCTTTGCCATGGCGTCGTGTTGTCGCTGCAGGCTGTCCACATCATCGGCAATCTGTTCGTCGAGCTCCGCCGCGCGGCCGTAGATGAGGTCTTCACGCGGGTGATGATGGCGATCTGCCCACCCGACCATGTACCCCATGATTTCGTACAGCACGTGACTGTCGACCGGCCCGCCACTTTCTATGGCATCCAGTTGCTCCGTCATGAGCCCGGAGATGCGCGTGAGGTGTACGTGTTCCGCACGCAGTGTGGCAATCAGCGGTGGCATAGTGTGCAATGTGGACATGTCGACGCTCCAACGCGGTCGCTAGCTCGTTCGCGGCAGGGTAACCCAGGCCGTCCGGCAAGTGTATTGATCTGGCGCATGGCAACGGCCTGCGCCGGGGCCTGTTCAGTCGGAAACCATCACGGCAGGTATCCCCAGCACGTGGCGCAGTCGGTCCTCGCGCTCATCGAGCAGATCCGCCAGGGTGTATTCATCGAGGGCGGCGATAAATGCGTTGAAGGCCTCGCGGAGTGCGCGGGTCAGTTTGCAGTGACCCTGTATGGCGCATTGCCCGCCCTTGTCGAAACATTCCACCAGCGCCGTGGAAGGCTCCATGCGCCGCACGACATCGCCGACCACAATGTCGCTCGCCGGGCGGGCCAGGGCCAGGCCGCCGCCCTTGCCCCGCGTGGCTTCGACAAAGCCGTGTTTGTGCAGATATTGCACGACCTTGGTGAGGTGGTGGCGGGATACGTCGTAGGCCTCCGCGATGTCGCGGATGGTGTGGCGTCCACCCGGGCTCACGCCCAGGTAAATGAGTGTACGCAGGGCGTAGTCTGTGTATTGGGTCAGTCGCATCAACCGGCCTTCCCGTCGATTCGCGGGCGTGTGAGTATCGGGAAGTAGCGCCAGGTGAACAGCAGGAAGGCCGCGACCCAGCACAGCGACGCTGCGTGGATTCCAAAGGCCCAGGGCAGCCAGCCTGTCCCCGCGATGACGCGCAACAGGCCGGCGAGAATTATAAGCCCGAATGCCCACGTGATACCACCGGGCAGGGCCAGAGGCCTGCCGGTGTGGCCCAGCGCCACCCGTGCCATCACGCCGAGGATCATGGTGCCCATCGCGCCCGCGCCCAGGGCATGCAGCCATACGGCGTCGCTGACCAGGGCAAACCCTGCCAGCCCCCGCAACAGGAAGCTGACCGCTACCCACAGCAGCCCGATATGCAGGATGAGCAGCAGCGGCTCGGCGCGCACCTGCCAGCCGCGCCAGAGCAGGGTGCGCAGGCCGGCGGACAGGCCGGCAAGCAGTGCGACACAGGCCAGTAGCGGTTCCGGTAGACCCCGGCTGGCCTCAGCCAGCACCAGCAGCAGGGTGCTGGCCAGTGTCAGTACCTCCAGCCAGCGGTAGCTGGTGATCGCGGGCGCCTGTTGCCCCTGGCGTTGCAGCCAGTTGCGCGAAAACGCCGGCGTGATGCGCCCGCCGACTACCAGAATCAGGCCGCCGGTGAGCAGCATTGCGGCGCGCAGCCAGTGCGTTGCGCCGGAGAGATGGTACGCGACGTCGCACAGCCAGAGCAGGGACAACACCGCCAGTATCGGCAATTGCCGCCACTGCCGGGTAGCGACAATCGGGCGGGCGGCCAGCAGCGCGACAGCGGGCAGGAACGCCAGCTCCACAAGCATTGCCAGGACGGGATGGGTGCCGAACAGCATCACTCCGCGCCCCGCCAGCCACAGCAGCCAGAGTGCGGCCAGTGTCCAGCCAGCGACAGGCCGGGTGCCCGTCCAGGCGCACACGGCGGTAAGCAGGAAGCCGGCGATGGCACTGTTGACGAAGGCGCCGAGCATTTCATGCTGGTGCCAGTCCAGTGCGGGCAGGGCTGGCTGAGCCGCGCTGCCGCTTAGCAGGAAGAACAGCCACAGCGGGATCAGCAGCAGTGCGCTGACCGCCGTCGACAGGAAAAATATCCGAAACGGATAGCGAAACGGGACAGGGGGTTGCGATGTCACGCTGTGCATGGGCGGCCTGCTTGATCTGTGTCAGGTTTCTGTGAATAGAACGTGTTTTCACTCGCATCACCGACAAATCGTGGCGTTGCAACGGTTGACGGCCCGGGCGCCGCGGTGTGAGAATAAAAACATGCATATTATATGCATTTTATAACGGGCGTGTCTGCGGGGTTACTGCAGAATACGCAAGGGGGCAGCAATCATGATGGAATCACTCTCTCGTTCAGCGGCGCGCAATATCTTCTTCGGCGGCTCGCTGTTCTTTTTCCTTGCATTCGCAGGGCTCACCGCGCACAGCCACTGGTACATGGTGAACGTGTCGACTGACAAGGAGGGCCTGACCGAGAGCGTCGCGGCGGGCAAGCATGTCTGGGAGAAGCACAGCTGTATCAACTGCCACAGCCTGATCGGTGAGGGTGCATATTTTGCACCGGAGCTGGGGAACGTGTGGACCCGCTATGGCGGTCGGGAGAATCCGGACGCGGCGCGGGCCGGGATCAAGGGCTGGATCAGGGCGCAGCCGCTGAATATTCCGGGGCGCCGGCAGATGCCGAAATTCGACCTCAGCGAACAGGAACTGGACAACCTGGTGGATTTCTTCCGCTGGGCAGATTCGATCAACACTCAGGGCTGGCCGCCGCACCCGGTAGGTTGAAGCCTTCGCAGAATAGAGTCCGGCGCACACGCAGGCAGGAGAACGCAATGAAATACGAAACGCAACGGGTCGCACTGCCCTTTTTCGCAGTTGCCATGGCGCTTTTTGCGCTGCAGGTCATCTTCGGCATTCTGGCCGCCACGGTGTACATTCTGCCGGAGTTCATGGTGGATCTGGTGCCCTTCCATATCATGCGCATGAGCCATACCAATCTGCTGATTGTGTGGTTGCTGATGGGCTTCATGGGCTGCACCTATTTCCTTCTGCCCGAAGAGGCAGAAACCGAGATCCACAGCCCAATGATCGCCTATATTCAGCTGGCCATCTTCGCGGTGGCCGGTGCGGGGGCGCTGCTGAGTTACCAGTTCGGGATTCACGAGGGCCGAGAGTTTCTCGAACAGCCCCTGTGGTCCAAGATACTGATCACCGTTTCCTTCCTCATGTTCCTGTACAACACCAGCATGACGCTGCTGCGCGGGCGCAAGACGGCGATCAACTCCATCCTCATGCTCGGTTTGTGGCTGGCGGCGATCTTCTGGCTGTTCGCCTTCTACAACCCGTCCAACCTGGCGCTGGACAAGTTGTACTGGTGGTGGATCGTCCACGTGTGGGTCGAGGGCGTGTGGGAGCTCATCATGGCGTCCCTGCTGGCCTACCTGCTGATCAAGCTGACCGGCGTGGATCGTGAGATCATCGAGAAATGGCTCTATGTGATTATCGGCCTGGCCCTATTCTCCGGTCTGCTGGGCACCGGGCACCACTACTACTGGATTGGCGCGCCGGGGTACTGGCAACCGATAGGCAGCTTCTTCTCCACCCTGGAGGTGGCGCCATTCTTCGCCATGGTGATGTTCGCCTTCTACATGTTCTGGAAAGGCCGTCGCAATCACCCGAACAAGGCCGCCATGCTCTGGACCCTGGGCAGTGCGACTGTGGCTTTCTTCGGCGCCGGGGTCTGGGGCTTCATGCACACGCTGCACTGGGTGAACTATTACACGCACGGCACCCAGGTTACCGCGGCCCATGGTCACCTCGCGTTCTATGGCGCCTATGTGATGATGGTGCTGGCGGTGATCACCTACGCCATGCCGCAGCTGCGACGCATACAGCCCTTCAACCAGATCATTAATATGTGGAGCTTCTGGTTGATGACGGCGTCCATGTGCTTCATGACCTTTACCCTCACCTTTGCCGGTGTGGTGCAAACCCACCTGCAGCGGGTCATGGGCATCAACTACATGGAGGTACAGGAGCAGCTGAGCCTGTTCTACGTGATGCGCCTGGGTGCCGGTTGTGTGGTTGCCGTGGCGGCAGTCGTGTTCCTGTGGGCGGTGTTCGGCCCGGCACGGGAGGAAATGCCTGCCGGTGAAACCGGGCTGGCCAACGCATGAACATGCCCGAGCCAAAGCCGCTCCCGCGGGAGGACATTCCTTATTACGAGCCAGTGGGAGACGAGTGTGAGCTGTTCGAGCGGGCCTGGCAGCACGGCCTGCCCCTGCTGCTGAAGGGCCCTACCGGCTGCGGCAAGACCCGCTTCGTCGCGCATATGGCGGCGCGGCTGGGCCGGCCATTGTTCACCGTATCCTGTCACGACGATCTCACTGCCGCGGATCTCACCGGCCGCTTCCTGTTGCTGGAAGGGGAAACGCGCTGGGTTGACGGCCCCTTGACGCGTGCGGTTCGCGAAGGCGGCATCTGCTATCTCGATGAAGTGGTTGAGGCGCGCAAGGACGTCACCGTTATCCTGCACCCGCTGACCGACGACCGCAGGCTGTTGCCTCTGGAGCGCACCGGCGAACTGCTGCAGGCGCCCCCCGAGTTCATGCTGGTGGTGTCCTACAACCCCGGTTACCAGAACGTGCTCAAGGCGCTGAAGCCCAGTACGCGCCAACGGTTTGTCTCCAGCACCTTCGACTTTCCACCGGTAGATCAGGAAGTCAGCATCGTGTCCCGGGAGAGTGGGCTCGCCGCAGAGCGCTGCCGTGCACTGGTAAGCCTTGCACAGCGCCTTCGCGCGATGAAGGGCCAGGATCTGGAGGAGGGCGTATCCACGCGCCTGCTGATCTACTGCGCCACGCTGATCGCATCCGGGATGCCCATTATGCAGGCCACTCGCGCGACGCTGGTGGAACCACTGACCGATGAACCCGATGTCCAGGAGGCCTTGCTGGAAGTGATTGCGATGGCTTTCGGCTCGGACTGAGTCGGTCGCGCAGCGGAGCCTGGCCCATGTTGCATCTGCTCGAATTCGAGGAGCTTGTGGGTCGCTACTGGCATCGGTGGGCCTCCGCCACCAGCAGTTATCCGCACCATCCGCAGGCTGCTGTGCATCTCGATGATATCGCCCCGGTACTGGCGGTGTTTTTTCGCGCTGTCGGCGGGGAGGGGGGCGCCGCGGTCGGTGCGATTGCCCCCAGGGAATCCGGCCACCGCCTGCGTCTGCGCCAGCGTCTGGGCTTTGATCGTGAAGTGATGGACCTCGCGCGCATCGACGAAGAGTCCCTGCTCCTGCCCCCGTGTATCGACCTGTTTCCCGACAGGGCCCTGAACCGGGACCTGTACTTCTGGCTGGCAGCCCACGCCGCTGCCCTGCAGTCGCCGCCTGTTGCCGACAACGCGGTGCAGGCCGACCTGCTGGCCCTGCGTGCCGCCCTCACGGCGGCGGAGCGGGTGTGCAGGGAACTGCCCGGCTTCCGCGCGCGCTACCAGCGGCTGTGCAGTGCGCTGCTGCCGCTGCGACCGCAGCGCAAGCTGCCGGCGCTGGAGCAGGCCCTGGAGTTCGTGATTCGCCACGCCCTGGGTGAAGATACCCCGGCATCGGCCTTCGCCGCCCAACTGGTGACGCTGGTCTCCAGTCCCGGCGTGTCCGTCGAGAATGTCCAGGCTCCGGCACATTACCACCCGCCGTTGCCGGTTCCCCTGTGGGCGACCCGCTTCAGCCTGGGTACCCGGGACGGGGAGCGATCCGGTACCGAGGACGAGGACAACCCGACGTCTGTGCGCGACCAGCAGGAGGGCGGCAAGCGCAAGGCCCGTCGGCAGCGACAGGACCAGGCCGAGCGCGAGGACTCGCTGATTTTCAACCGCTTCGAGAAAATGCTGTCCTTTGCGGAGATGGTCAACGTCAATCGCATGGTCGACGATGAAGAGGATGAGGACGCGGGCAAGGCCGCTGAGCAGCTGGAGGAGATCACCCTGAGCCCGCATCAGCAGCAGGCCGCGGCCCGGATGCGTATGGATCTCGATCTGCCGCCGGGAGAGGCGCTGGGAGCGCCGTCGCTGGCGCGGGTCACCTATCCGGAATGGAACTATCGCAAGGGGGTTATGCTACCGGCACATTGCACCGTCTTGCCCGGCGAGCAGGCGGCAGATGGCGAGCTCTGGCAGCCGGACGTGGCGATGCAACAGCGTGTGCGCCGTGTGCGACGGCAGTTTGAGGCGCTGCGACCCAAGCGCATGCTGCTGCGCGGGCAGCTCGATGGCAATGAGCTCGATATCGACGCAGTGGTGCGCGCCCAGGCAGACCAGTGCGCGTCGGGCAGTAGCAGCGATCGCCTGTATGCCGATGCCCGTACTGTGGAGCGCGACCTCGCTGTCTCCATACTGGTTGACGTATCGCTGTCCACGGAGGCCTGGGTGGATGACCGGCGGGTTATCGACCTCGAGAAAGAGGCCCTGCTGGTGCTGGGGCACGGTTTGCAGGCTTGCGGTGACCAGTTCGCGATACACAGCTTCACGTCCCGGCGTCGGGACAAGGTGTGGTTGCAAACGGTGAAGGATTTCCGTGAGACCATGAACCACAGCGTGGAGCAGCGCATAGGTGCATTGAAACCGGGACATTACACCCGCATGGGCGCCGCGATTCGTCACCTCACCAGCGGTCTGGCCGAGCTCGGTCAACGTCATCGGCTTTTGCTGCTGCTGACCGATGGCAAGCCCAACGACAGCGACTACTATGAGGGCCGCTACGCGCTGGAGGACACGCGCCACGCGGTACGCGAGGCGCGCCGCGCCGGTGTGCGGGTGTTTGCGGTGACCATCGACCGGGAGTCACAGGGTTACTTCCCGCGTATTTTTGGTCGCGGTGGTTACTCGGTGGTGTATCGGCCCGAGCACCTGTCCACAGCGCTGCCCGCAATCTACCGCCAGATTGTCGCGCAGTAGAACACTAGCTGAACAACAGGCTGCTCGGCCGTTCAATGGGGAGATTGGATGTGAGCCGGTGAATGCCCACGCCGCAGCGCGCCACGAACCAGACCAGCAGCGCGGTGATGTACAGGTAGCCGAAGGTCCAGGCTGCCAGCGGTGCTACGGCGAGTATGCCCAGCAGTTGCCATAGCCCCACGGCAGCAGCGGATGCTGCCACCATCCACCAGAATGTACGCACCTGGAAACGCAGGTGACTGCGTACCCAGGGGGCGCTGTGTCCCAGCCGGTAGTGTGCGAGCAGCGCACCCAGTGGCAGCGTCACCAGACTCATGATGGCCCCGAGATACAGGCCATAGACGATAATGGCGGTGCCGCGGCCCGGCGAATCCTTGCCGGTCTGTGCAGACGGATTCCGTGCCTCCTGTGTATCCGGTTCCGACACGCCAACCTCCCGTCAGTTGATGTTCCAGGTGAGCTTCATGGACGCACTGCGTCCCGGCGCGAGCAGGTTTTCGGTGGATTCCCGATAGTCGCGGTCGAACAGATTCTGCAGTTCCACAGCAAGCAGCAGGCGCTCGCCCAGGCTGACACCCAATGCCGCATTCACTGTCGCCCAGCCGCTGCGCCGGGTTTCAACCAGGCCCCTGGCCCCCGGCTCCACCAGCAGGGACCCGCTTTCACCACGCAGGTACACATCTGCCCACAGCGAGTTCCAGAGCCCCGCGAACCGGGGTTCCAGCATGATCCCCGCGCGTCCCGCCAGGGCCGGGATGCCCGTGTCCCAGGTGTCGAAGCTGCCGAAATCGTTGTTGCGCTGCATCCAGGTCACATTCAGGTAGGGTTGCAGTGCCTGATCGGCTGTTTCCCAGGCTAGGTACAGCTCCAGACCGTGTGCGTTGGAGGACCCGATGTTGCGGTACAGTTTATCCGTCGGACTCAGGCAGCGGTCGGCAGCGGTGCAGAAGATGTGGTCGATGTAGTCGCTGGAATCGGCAACGAACAGAGCGGCATCAACCGTCCACGGCCCCTGCATCAAACGCCAGCCCAGCTCGTAGTTGATACTGGTCTCGGGAGTGAGCTCGCTGTTCGGATTGACAAAGCTGGAGCCGGCGTAGGCGCCTGTGGCCAGCTGCATCAGCGAGGGATAAAGATAGCCCTCCGACACGTTGGCACGCAGGGCACTGCCGGGCCCCGTGGACCAGTTGAGCCCCGCTGAAGCGATCAGGTGGCTGTCGGAATCCAGCGGCGCGGCGCGTAACCCGGGCCGGTTGCTGCGATCCAGTTCGCCATCCACCTGGTAGAAGCGGGCGCCCACCATGGCGGTGAGGGTGTCGCCCAATGCCCAGTGGTCCTGCACAAAGGCGGCCAGGGTGCGAATGCTGGCTTGGTCATCGATCCGCTCAATACCGGTGGTAGCGACCGGAGTCCAAGCGCGCGTATCCACCTCGCGGCCTTGATCCACTTCGTCATTGCTGTACTGCAGGCCGCTGATCACGCGATGCTCGCCCCAGGGCAGCCAGTCTGCCTGCAGCAGCAGGCCATCGCTGCGCAATGTGCTGCGGGTGTCGATGTCGCGGCGATACCATACGGTTTCCGTGTTGCTGACGAAGTGGCGCAGGCTGTCCTGGGTGAAACCGGAGATCACCAGTCGGTCCAGCGCGGCGGAGGCCGGTTCCCAGCTGTAATCCAGCGCGAAGCGCTCCCGGTCGCGCTGCGGTGTACTGAGTGCCAGATCGACCAGCGGAAAGGTGCTGCGTGCGGCCTCTTCTACAAAGATGTCTGATCGCGATTCGTAGCGATCCCAGGTCAGCCCCAGGGCATGATTGCCCGCCACTTTTTCCAGGAAGCCGTAGTAGCCCTGATTCTCGAATGCGGTGTTCTCGGCGCGGCCCTCGGGTGTGCGGCGCAGGCTGTGGTCACTGTCGGCGGCCGCCAGTCGATAGCTCCAGCCGTCCTGCAAACCGTGCACGCTGGCAAACAGGGTGTCGCCGTCGGTGGTACCGTCATAGCTGCCTTTCACGGTGGCTTGCAGCGGCGCCGTACCGCCCTTCAGCGTCATCAGGTTGGTGACGCCACTCAGGGCCTTGGAACCATAGAGTACCGACCCGGAGCCGCGCAGCACTTCAATCCGGCCGAGCATATCGGGGTGTATGGTCAGTGGCGTACCCACTTCGCTGTGGTCCGCCAGTTCGTGGCTATCGACCAGAATGGCGCTGCGCCGGGAGTCTTCACCGCGGATACGGATGCGTTTCAGCCCGGCCTGGCCTGAATCGGACACCTGCAGCCCGGGCACGTCGCGCAGGAAGTCGGCCACACCGCTGGCAGTCATGCGTGCCAGATCTTCGCGCGTCATCACGCTGAGACTGGCGCTGCTGTCGAGAAGGCGCTCCTCGACGCGGCTGGCTGTCACCACCACTTCTTCCAGGGGCATGTCGGCGCTGGTGGCGGCAAGCCCCGGCATCGCGCAAAACAGCAGGCTGCGGGCCATTGCGCGTACTGCGGGGTTGGGCCGTGGGCGGAATGTCGGTCTGCGATAGATCATGAGATATCCAATGGGTTATTGCTGTGGGCCCGGACCCGGACAGGCTGCCGCCTGCTTGAGCGCAGAGGCCAGCGCCGGATCGTCCCCGGCCTCGAGGGCCCGCCACAGTTGTGTGTAGTCGGGGCAGTGTGCATCCCTGCCAGTACCGGGGGGCTGATAGATGAAACTGCATTTGCGCAGGTCGGAAGCCAGTGCCGAGCGTTGCAGCGCTGACAGTGGCCTATTCGTTGTGCGCAGCGCTCCCAGCGTGGCAGTGCAGTCGACACGCCACTGCGTTTCCATGTCGTGGCTCCTGGTTGTAAAGCGCTCGTTCACGAGGTCGCTGTCGACGCTGCTCGCGCCGTTGGCGACGCCCGCAAAGAGCATCAAGCAGCTTATCCAGCGTTTCATGCGCTCAGTAAACCGCATTCTGCACGGGAATAAAATGATGCAGATCATTTGCGTCTTATAATCAGCCGTCTATGCTGGTTGCCATCATGTTGCGAGGTCGAGTGCTGTGTTGAGCTACCGGTTAGTGCTGCCTGCCATGCTCTGGCTGGTTGTTGGCCTTGCGCTGGCGCCCGTCAGCGCCCGGGCTGTCGATGACACTGCGGTACAGCAGTTGTTGCCGGGGGTCAGTGTCGCAGCGCCCGTGCCTTCAGTGCCGGGCCTGTTCAGCGCGGACGCACCGGGAGTGGGCCGGGTGCTGTTCTTTGAAACCAGCGATTTTGTGCATATCCCCGCGTATTCGGGATCACCCGTCAACCTGCTGGTGGGCCTGACCGCAACGGGCGAGTTTCTGGCGGCCAGCGTGCAGGCGCATGCGGAGCCGATACTGGTCGTGGGTATCACAGATAGTGACCTGCAGGCCTTTGTGAACCAGTTTGTCGGCAAGCGCGCGTCTGATGCCATCCGCGTGGGTGCCCAGGGCCGCGAGGGCTATGTCGGCATCGACGGGCTGAGTGGCGCGACCATCACAGCCATGGTGATTACCCGCACCATTACGCGCGCCGCGGAGCAGGTGCTGGCGGCCTACGCGGCTGCGGGCGCGACGGCCGCGCCGGTGGTGGGCGCAGGGGTGCCCGCGGTGGCTTCGCCGGCCGAGCCGGAGTGGCACTGGAGCTGGCAGCAGCACCGTGTGCAGGTATCGGTACTGGCGGTCGCCCTTTTTGTCCTGTTGCTGGTGCTCTTTCTGCAGGACTGGCTGGTGCAGCACAAGCGGTTGTTCCAGCGTTTTCGCCTCGCCTGGCTGGTGTTCACGGTGGTCTTTATCGGCTGGGTGTGTCACGCCCAGCTGTCGGTCGTCAACCTGCTGGGTTTTGCCCGCAACCTGGCGGGCGGCTTTTCCTGGGAAAGCCTGCTGCTGGACCCGGTAGTGTTCCTGCTCTGGGCGTTTGTCGCCTTGAGTATCCTGCTCTGGGGGCGCGGCGTGTACTGCGGCTGGCTCTGCCCCTTTGGTGCGGCCCAGGAGCTCTTATCGAAGGCGTCGCGCGCGCTGGGGTTTGCCGGTTGGCAATTCCCGCATGCGGTCCATGAGCGCCTGTGGGCAATCAAGTATCTGATCCTGCTGGCGATTCTCGGGCTGGCGCTGGACTCCATGGCCAATGCCGCGCGTCTGGCAGAGGTTGAGCCCTTCAAGACGGTGTTCGTGATGCAGTTCGACCGCCCACCCGCTTACGTGCTGTACGCGGTGCTGTTACTGGTGATCACGGTGTTCAACAGCAAGTTCTACTGCAAGTATCTGTGCCCGCTGGGTGCGGCCCTGAGCTTTGTCACCCGCTTCAAGGTGTTTGACTGGCTGCGTCGGCGTGTGGAGTGCGGCCATCCCTGCCAGACCTGCGCCCGGGAATGCCAGATCGGCGCCATACGCCCCACCGGGGAGATTATCGACAATGAGTGCCACTACTGCCTGGACTGTCAGGTGACCTACTGGGATGAGCATCGCTGCCCGCCACTGGTGCGCAAGCGCAAGAAGCGCTTTCAGGGCCAGTTGCCGGAGCACGCGGTGATTGCGACCGATGCGGCTGGCAGTCGGAGGGAAAGTTGACCTGTGTCATATTGTCGACTAGAACATGCAGATAATATGCGTTTTAAGAGGCGCATTGAACCTGAGCGCCATTAAGGGGAAGGATGATGAAAAGCAAAGCAAGCAGCTGGAAGCAACGTGCAGGCGCGGGCCTGTTCTCCGTGACACTGGGCTTGAGCGCGGCGGCGTTGGGCCAGGACAAGACCGACCACCCGGGTGTGACGCCGGGTGAAATGGCCTACAAGGGTGCCCCGGTGCCCGCCGGCGAGATGAAGCGCGTGATCTCGCCCGGTGCCCCGGACATGACCCAGGCCGAATTTGACCTGGCCACAAAACTGTACTTTGAGCGCTGCGCGGGCTGCCACGGCGTGCTGCGCAAGGGCGCCACCGGCAAGCCGCTGACCCCGGACATCACCCAGGAGCGCGGCACCGAGTTTCTCAAAGTGCTGATCAACTACGGATCTCCCGGCGGTATGCCCAACTGGGGCACCTCCGGCGACTTCACCGAAGAACAGATCGACATCATGGCGCGCTTCCTGCAGCACGAACCACCGGCTCCGCCGGAGTGGGGCATGGCCGAGATGATGGACACCTGGGAAGTCCTGGTGCCTGAGTCCGAGCGTCCCTCCAAGCCGCAGCACAGCTACGATGTGGACAACATCTTCTCGGTAACCCTGCGGGATTCCGGTGAAATCGCCCTGATCGACGGCGACAGCAAGGACATCATCACGATCCTGCAAACCGGTTACGCGGTGCACATCTCGCGGGCCTCTCACTCCGGGCGCTATGTCTACACCATAGGCCGCGATGCCAAGATCGACATGATTGACCTCTACATGAACCCGCCGCAGCGTGTGGCCACGGTCAAGATCGGTCTCGAGGCGCGCTCTGTGGAGACCTCCAAGTTCCCCGGCTACGAAGACAAGATCGCGATTGCAGGCGCCTACTGGCCCCCACAATACGTGCTGATGGACGGCGCTACGCTGGAGCCGACCAAGATCATGTCGACCCGCGGTATGACGGTTGACACCCAGGAGTACCACCCGGAACCGCGTGTGGCGGCGATTGTGGCGTCCCACGAACATCCCGAGTTCATCGTCAATGTGAAGGAGACCGGCAAGATTCTGCTGGTTGACTACAGCAATCTCGATGCGCTGTCCGTCACGACCCTGGAAGCGGCACGCTTCCTTCATGACGGCGGCTGGGACGCCAGCCACCGCTACTTCCTCACGGCTGCCAACCAGTCTGACAAGATTGCGGTGGTGGACTCCCGTGACCGGAATATCGAGGCCCTGGTGGACGTGACCAAGATTCCCCACCCCGGGCGCGGCGCCAACCTGGTCGACCCGGAATTCGGGCCTGTCTGGGTCACCTCGGCGCTGGGCAACGAGAACATGACCTTCATCGGCACGGATCCGGAAAACCACCCGGAGCAGGCCTGGAAAGTCGTGCGCACCCTGAAAGCGCAGGGCGGTGGCTCGCTGTTCGTCAAGACGCACCCGAAATCGCGTAACCTGTGGGTGGACAACACCCTGCACCCGCAGGAGAGCGTGAGCCAGTCGGCTGCCGTCTACAATATCGACGACTTTGACGCGGGCTATGAAGTACTCCCGATTGCCAAGTGGGCGGGGATCGAAGAGGGGCCCGCGCGCGTGGTGCAGCCGGAGTACAATGCGGCAGGTGATGAGGTCTGGTTCTCGGTGTGGAACGGCATGGAGCAGGTGTCTGCCATCGTGGTTGTGGATGACAAGACGCGCAAGCTGAAGCATGTCATCAAGGACCCACGCCTGGTAACACCTACCGGCAAGTTCAACGTGTTCAACACGCGCAAGGACATCTACTGATATGCGTTCACGGTTGTCAAACGGCAACAACGTGAAGGGGCCCTGCGGGGCCCCAAACGTTCTCGCCAACAGTATTCGTTGCCTGCTGCTGGGCGCCGTCAGCCTTGCCGCGCTGCCGGGCTTTGCAGCCGGTGACAGCACCGACAGTGTGGTGGGCATGATCAGCGATGGCAGTGCCCATCTGGATTTTCGCTACCGACTGGAATACGTGGATCAGCAGCCCCTGGCAGATACCGCGCTGGCCTCCACCCTGCGTTCACGGCTGACCCTGGCGTCGGCCGCCTGGGCGGGGGTGTCATTTGAACTCGAAATTGATGACGTCACGGCGCTGGGCAATGACCTCTACAACTCCACCACCAACGGTGAACTGCGCTACCCCGTGGTGGCGGATCCCGAGGGCACCGAGGTGAACCGCGCACAGCTCGACTACCGCGCGGGTGCGCTGCACGGCACCCTGGGTCGCCAGCGTATCCTGCACGGCAATCACCGGTTTGTGGGCAACGTGGTGTGGCGCCAGAACGAACAGACCTACGACGGGCTGCGTGCACAATGGCAGCCCGCCAGCGGCCTGCAGCTGGATGCCAGTTATGTGTACCGCGTCCAGCGCATTTTCGGGCCCGACGATGGCGCACAGCCTGCGGATTGGGATGGCGACATCGGTCTCTTGCGCGCCACGTTCTCACCGGCGGAGAAACAGAGCCTCTCGGGCTTTGTCTATCTGCTGGATATCGACAGTGACGCCAACTACGCGCCGGCCCTCACCATTGCGAACGCCACAGACACCGTGGGCGTGGAATACAGCGGCCAGTGGTCGGGTTTCAACCTGAACATGGCGCTCGCAACCCAGTCCGATGCCGGTGACAACCCGGCCAGCTACCGCGCAACCTATTACAACGTGGATGCGGGCTGGACCATGCCGCTGGCCAAGCTGGAGCTGGGCTATGAGGTCTTGGGCAGTGACAACGGCGAAGGTTTCCGCACGCCGCTGGCCACCCTGCACAAGTTCCAGGGCTGGGCCGACAAGTTTCTGGGTACGCCGGGCGACGGTATCCGCGATACCTGGTTTGCCGTGTCGGGGCGGCGCGACAGCCTCAACTGGCGCGCGGTCTACCACGACTTCCGCACCGACAAGCACCGTCGCGGCCTCGGTTCGGAGCTGGACCTGCTCCTTGGGTGGACCCTCACCCCCAGGGTGTCGCTGGAGCTGAAGGCAGCCTTCTTTGAAGGCGATGGTCAACCCGCCTATCGGGATACTGACAAAGTCTGGTTGACCGCGCAGGTGGCGCTGTAGTCAAGTGCGACAGGCGGCACTGCCGCCTGTTACTTGCGCTCTGAGGCGAGAATAAACGCTTCCAGCGCCTTGTCGACACCGAATACGTGGCGTCGCAGCCACTCGGTCAGAAAGGTCGCCACCAGAGCGCGAAAGCCGGCGTCATCTTCGTTCTGCGCCAGAAGCGACGCAATCTCCTCCCGGAACTGATTGTGTGCGGCAACGTGAGTCTCGCGCTCGGGGTAGGCGAGCGCCGCCATGTAGTGTTCCTCCAGGGCAAAGTGGCTCTCCGCATAGTCATGCAGGTGGCGCACGGCGTCGATGCCGGACTCCGGCTGGGCAATGAGCTCCAGGATGGCGAACAGCGTCTGGTGCTGCGCGTCCTGCCAGAGAATGTCGCTGGTTTTCTGCATACTGAAAAACATAGCTCATCTGCCCTGTCTGTACAGCCGTCCCGTTCAGTATGGCTACCCGGCGTGGCTATTTTTCACGCGGTCTTCCAGACCGGCGTGCTGTGCTTGCCCCGGCGTACATCCGGCCCGCTATACCTGACGTGCCTGGGGCGTTAAGCTTGCACAGGGCGGTGTTCAGACCCTGCCGCCGCGCAGCCGCGGGTTTGCGCCCGAATACATCGAACAAGGAGCCTGCATGAGCCAGAATGTCGACCCCACACGCGAGCAGTTTGATCGCTTCAAGTCGCTACCGCGTGACACCCCTATCATGATGCTGAACCTGGTCCGCCTGAATGCCCAGGCGGTGTATCCGGACGGTGAGACCATCACCGGTGCGGAAGCCTACGATCGCTACGGCAAATTCAGCGGCCCCGTGTTCCAGCGCCTGGGAGGGAGCATTCTCTGGCGCGGCAGACCCGAGTGCGTGGTCATCGGTCCTCCGGACGAGCACTGGGATGTCGCCTTTATCGCGCTCTACCCGAATGCTGGCGCGTTCATGGCCATGGTGACCGACCCGGAATACCGTGAGGCCGTGGTGCACCGTCAGGTGGCGGTTGCCGATAGCCGACTCATCCGCATGGGGCAGTCGGAAGCCGGGGCGGTATTCAGTGCCTGAGACCGTATTGATGGGCACCTGCGTGTGCCGGAGGCAGCGATGAACTGGATTGTGCAGGGGCTTGACCGGGAGCAGTTGCTGGATCGTTTGCCGGCGATCGGTGGCGCCTTCCGGCAGTTGTACGAAAGCGTGTTTGAACTGCCGCAGGTGTCTGCGGAAACGCTGGAGTTGTGCCGCCTGCGACTGGCGCAGCTGCACCGCAGCGCCGCCGATTTTGCGCTGGAGGAGTGTCCGGTGTCCGCGCCACAGCGTGCGCAGCTGCAGGACTGGCCGCAATCGCCACTGTTCAGTGACGAGCAACGTGCCTGCCTCGCGTTTACCGAGGTGTACGCGATGGATTGCAGCGCCATCACGGATGCGCAGGCCGACGCGGTCAAGGCGCACATCGGCGAGGAGGGTCTGGTGGCGCTGCTGCAGGCGCTGGGGGTTTTTGATGGCCTGATCCGTCTGGGCCTGATCTGGCAGGCAAAGCCTGCGGGGGTACGGCAACATGGGCAGTAATGCGCGCGTACAGGCGCCTGCACAGAATACGGGCAACGTGATCCGGGACTCCGCGCTGGGCATCGTGCCCCGCACAGTGGAGCCCTATCTGGCCCTGAATGCGGCAGTATGGGACGCCGGCCCGCTGTCGGCCGCGGAGGTGGAGCTGGCACGGTTGCGCAACGCGCGCCATACCGGCTGCGTGATGTGCCAGGCGGTGCGTTACGATGTGGCGATCAGCGACGGCTTGACGGAAGAGAAAGTCCAGATGATCCGCGGCGCTGAGCCGGATGCCGAGCTGTCGGCGCGGGAGCGCCTGCTGGTGGCGTTTGTCGACCAGTACAATCTGGATCCGTCCGGGATTGATCAGGGACTGCAGAATGCGCTGCTGCAGGAGTTCAGTGAAGCCGAGCTGCTGCACCTGTCGCTGCTGGTGGCCTGGTTCAATGGGTCGTCGCGCTGTGCCGTGGCGCTTGGTGGCATGCCGGATGCCATGCCGCGCATGGAAATCAGTATCCCGCGCTAGAGAGCGCCCGCCCCGGGCATCGCCCCGGGGCGGGTCAGTGGCAGGCTATTTCTGATTGAGAAAATGGCCGTACTTTTTCATCGCCGCCTCACGCTGGGTGGGCGTGTGGTAGGTCGGGAACAGGCCGGGCGCGGGCTTGTAGTCGCGCAGGACGGTACGCGCCACGGTTATCTTGTGCACTTCCGACGGGCCGTCTACCACGCCCAGCTCCGGAATGTTCGCCCACATGGTCATCAGCGGCACTTCGTCTGACATGCCCAGGCTGCCATGCAGGTGCATGGCGCGGTAAATGACTTCCTGCAGGATTTTCGGCGTCGCAGCCTTGATGGCGGCGATTTCCTTGCGCACCTCCCGGTTGTATTCCTTGTACTTGTCGATCAGCCATGCCGTGTACAGCACGTGCAGCCGGTACTGCAGAATCTGCGTGTAGCTGTCGGCTATCTTGTCCTGGGTCATCTGCTTGGTGGCCAGCAGTTCGCCTTTGGTGGTCCGGCTGAGCACGCGCTCACACATCATATCCATGGCTTTCTTCAGCACGCCGACGCTGCGCATGGCGTGGTGCACACGGCCACCGCCGAGACGCGTCTGCGCCACCAGGAAACCCTTGCCCTCTTCGCCCAGCAGGTTTTCGGCCGGCACACGGCAGTTGGTAAAGCGGATGTAGGCGTGTACACCGTCACCCTGCTCGACATACGGGCCAACAGCGGAGTTGCGCAGGATGTCCATGCCCGGCGTGCCTTTCTCCACCAGGATGATGGACGCGCCTTCGTGGATGGGTACGTCCGGGTTGGTCACGACCATGACCAGCAGGAACTCCGAGAAGCGTGCGTGCGATGCGAACCACTTTTCACCGTTGATCACCCACTCATCACCTTCTCGCGTGGCGGTGCAGGTGAACTCCGCCGGGTCTGCGCCGGCCTGCGGTTCGGTCATGGAGTAGCAGGAGGCAATTTTGCCGTCCAGCAGAGGCTGCAGGTAGCGGGCCTTCTGGTCGGGTGTACCGTAGTGGGCAAGGATTTCGGCGTTGCCCGAATCCGGGGCCTGGCAGCCGAATACGCTGGGGCCAAACCGGCTGCGCCCGAGAATTTCGTTCATGAGCCCGAGCTTCACCTGGCCGTAGCCCTGGCCGCCGAGTTCGGGGCCAATGTGGCAGGCCCACAGGCGCTTCTGCTTGACGATTTCACGCAGCGGCGCCATGGCCCTGGCGGCGGGGGAGTCGGGGTCCCACGGGTCTCCGGGTTCGCGGAAGACGAGATCCAGCGGCTCGATTTCCTCGCGGGTGAAGGTGGCAATCCAGTCCAACTGCTGCTGGAATTCGGGGTCAGTCTCAAAGCTCCAACTCACGATGATATCCTTTATGGTTTGGTTTCTGGTTGAGCTTGGCGGCTGTTCCCGGCATGGGTTGGGGACACTGCGCCAGCCTGTTCAGCCCTCCGGGCGTGTTGCTCGTGTTTTGCTTGACTTGCGTGAAGCCTAGTTTAGACTTGTTAGATGCAAACAAGCAAATAATAAACTCATTCGGGTAGTAGTGAAACAATGGTAGACGAAAAAATCTGGTTCATTACCGGGGCATCGCGCGGAATCGGGCGAGCGATAGCCGAGTGCGCGCTGCAGTCCGGCGACAAGGTCGCGCTGGTGGCGCGGGGGGAGGATGTCATTGCCCTGGCGGAGTCCCTCGGCAGTCACTGCATGGCCTGTCGCGCCGACGTCAGTGATGCGGCAGCCGTGGCGGCGGCGATGGCGTCGGTGGTCCAGCGTTGGGGCCGGGTCGACGTACTGGTGAACAACGCCGGGCTGCACCGCGGTGGACGCATAGGACGCATTGCGCTGGAAGACTGGGAAAGCGTCGTCGACGTCAACCTGAAAGGCGCGGTGAATGTCATCCGCGCGGCCGACCCGCACCTGGGTGAAGGTGGCGCCATCATCAATATCGGCGCGGTCGTGGGGTTCCGCGGTTTCCCGGGCGACTCTGCCTACGCGGCGTCGAAGGCGGGCCTGGCCGGGCTTACCCGCGCCCTGGCGATTGAATATGCCGCGCGCGCCATTACTGTGAATCTGGTGATTCCGGGGCTGGTGCTGACCGAGATGACGGGAGGTCTGTCTGAAAAAGCCCTGGAAGCCATGCGACAGACGATACCGCTGGGCCGCTACGGCCAGCCGGAAGAGATCGCGCAGGTGGTTGATGCCGTAGCCCGGGCCCGCTATATGACCGGGGCCTTCGTGCCCGTTGACGGCGGTCTGATGAGCAGCTTCGGGGTGGCGGGATGACGGCGGGCCACCCATTCGATGCGCCGCTGGCCACGTGGATTGCTGCAGAGGCCGGCGTCACGGGTGCGCGCGTGACCCGCGCCCTGAGCGGCGGCAATGCGAACCTGACGCTGCTGCTGGATACGGATGACGGGCCGCTGGTATTGCGCACTCCGCCGGAAAACGCGATTTCCGCCACATCGCATCGGGGTATCGAGCGTGAGGCGACCGTGCTGCGCGCCATCCAGGGCCACGTCAAAGCGCCGCGCGTAGTCGGCTGGTGCGAGGACGTGTCGGTCATTGGTCGCCCCTTCTTGCTGGTGTCCCACGTCAACGGGGTGGCAATCACCGACACCCTGCCCGGGCCCTACCCGGACACGGCCGCGAGTGTGAACCGGCTGGGTGAGGACCTGATCGACGAACTGGCGGCTATCCACACGGCGCCCTGGCAGTCGATTGGTCTGGAGCGCTTCGGGAACCCCGAGAACTTTCTGCAGCGGCAGATCACCCGCTGGCGCAAGGCTCGCGCGGAGTCCCCCGTGCGCGACCTCCCGCTGCTGGATGAACTGGCCGGCTGGCTGTTGCAGCATATACCCGCCTCAGGCCCCGTGGGGTTGGTGCACGGCGACTACCATCTGGACAACACGCTGTCACACCCGGAACGCCCCGGATTGGCAGCGGTCATCGACTGGGAGCTGGCAACGATCGGGGATCCGCTCGCCGACCTGGGCCTGTTCCTCATGTTCTGGGGGCCGCGCGAACTGGACCCCCCGGGGTTCAGTCACATCCAGGCGGTCAGCCGGCGAGAGGGTGTCTTGTCCCGGCGGGTGTTGGCCGAGCGTTGGGGTGCCGCCACGGGCTACCCGCTGGCCAATCTGGATTTCTATCTGTGCTTCGCCTTCTGGCGCCTGGCGGCGATCGTGGAGGGTGCCTACGCACTGTACTGTGAAGGCAAGGTCGACTCGGCCTATGCCAGGGGGCTGGAATACGACGTGCCCGCACTGTTACAGGAAGCCGCGGCGGCTGCGCGCGGCGACTGGTAAGGAGACGCTTTTCCATGTTGGCAACAATGATGCACATGCCCATGACGGTTCGCATGATCATGGAGCACGGTGCGGCAGTATTCCCCGACAGCCGCGTGGGTGTCTTTGATGGCGAGGTAACCACATGGTCCAGCTACCGCGACGTGGCGGCACGCGCGGAGCAATTGGCCGGAGCGCTCGCCGCGCTGGGTATCACTCAGGGTGACCGTGTCGCCACCTTCAGCTGGAACAATCTGGCGCACATGGAAGCCTATCTGGCGATACCCTCCATGGGCGCCGTTATGCATACGGTCAACATACGACTTTCGGCCGAGCAGGTCGCCTGGGTCATCAATCACGCGGAGAACCGGGTGGTGATCCTGGACGCGAGCCTGCTGGACCTGTTCCTCCCGGTCGTGCCGCTGCTGACGACAGTCGAGCACATTCTGCTGGTCGGTGGCGATGAACAGTCAGTGGGTGGCATTCCCGCAAGCAGCTATGCACGGGCCCTTTCTGCGCAGACGCGGGGCTTTGACTGGCCCGAACTGAATGAAACCGCCGCCGCGGCGGTGTGCTATACCAGCGGCACCACGGGCAATCCCAAAGGGGTTGTCTACAGCCACAAGACGACCTTTGTCCATTCGCTGGCCTCCCGAGCCACCGACACGTTCGGCATCAACGAGCGCGATCGCATACTGTTGCTGCCGCCCATGTTCCACGCCAACGCCTGGGGGCTGCCCTACAGCGGCTGGCTCAGCGGCAGCGACTTCATTCTACCGGGGCCGCACCTCCAGGCTGCAGGCATCGAGGCGATGATCCGCGCCGAGCAGCCTACCTTCACCGCCACGGTGCCCACCATACTCTCGGATCTGCTGCGTGCCTCCCGTGATACCGGCCTGCAGATGGACAGTTTTCGCATGCTGGTCTGCGGCGGGGCGGCTGTAGCGCCGTCGCTGATTGATGCCGCGCGCGAACGCTGGGGCGTTCCCGTGCTGCAGGGTTGGGGCATGACGGAAACCAGTCCGCTCTGCCATCTGTCACATCCGCCCCGGGATCCAGGCCCCGGCGGGGAGACGCCCTGGCGTGCCAAGAGTGGCCGCCCGGTCCCCGGCGTGCAGGTGAGGGTCGTGGATGCCGAGGGCAAGGCGCTACCGCATAATGGGCGCGATGTTGGTGAACTGCAGTTACGCGGTCCGTGGATTACGGGCACCTACCATAAGAACAGTGCGGAAGACTCATTCACGGCGGACGGCTGGTTACGTACCGGCGACGTCGGGCATATCGATGAGAAGCACTTTGTGCAGCTCACTGACCGCACCAAGGATGTCATCAAATCCGGTGGGGAGTGGATTTCCTCGGTGGATCTCGAGAACGCCCTGCTGGCACACCCGGCAGTGCGTGAGGTGGCGGTGATCGCCACGGATGATCCCCGCTGGCAGGAGCGGCCGCTAGCCATTGTGGTACCGGAGTCCACGGTTTCGCCGGCGGATTTGCGGGAATTTCTCGCTGACCGCGTGGCGAAGTTCTGGATTCCCGAGTATTGGGCGTTTGTCGAGGAGATCCCCAAGACCAGTGTCGGCAAACTCGACAAGAAAGTGTTGCGCGCGTGCCACGCAGCCGGAGAATACGACGTCGGTTACGTAAAATAGCGGTCGCTGCGCTTTATCAGCGCTGCAGGATTGGGAGGAGTGCGGATGGGAGTAGCAGGGAAGCGGGCGGTGGAGTCCGGTGCGCGTCGCAGGACGCAGGCGGAGAGAACGGCGCTCTCCGACAAGCGCATGTTCGAGGCGGCGATCCAGCTGATTATCGAGCGGGGCACCGAGCGCACGACGCTCAAGGAGATCGGTGAGCTTGCCGGATACAGCCGGGGACTGGCACATTCCCGCTTCGGCTCGAAGGAAGGGTTCCTGAACAAGCTCTTCGTGCGGTTTGATGGCCGCTGGAAAGAGCACCTTACCAGCTACGTCGGGGGCAAGACCGGCACCGAGGCCGTGCTGGGTGCGCTGCATGCACTGCGCGATTTCCTCACGGCAGAGGCCAGTTACATGCGCGCCATGTACATACTCTGGTATGAGTCGCTGGGCCACGACTCCAAAATACGCAACAAACTGTCGGACCATCACCGCATCTACCGCGAAGACGCCGCCCGCTGGGTGCGGCAGGGTATCGAGGATGGCGAGATCGACCCGGTGATCAACCCGGAACAGTTTTCGGTGCAGTTCAACGCCTTTATTTTCGGCATCATCTACCAGTGGCTGGTGAATGCCGAGGCGCTGGATCTGCACGCCGTCTTCAGTGACTACGAAACCACCATAAAACGACTTCTCAGTAATAAAGGGTAATCTCATGTCCTATCTGCAGACCGATTGTGGCAAGAATGTGTACTTCGAGGATTACGGGGTTGGCAGCAGCGCTGTACTGCTGATCCACGGCTGGGGTTTCAGCTGCCGTGCGTGGGATAACACCCTGCCAGCGCTGTTGGCGGCGGGGCATCGCGTTGTCATGCTGGACCACCGGGGCTGTGGTGCCTCGGACAAGGATTTCGCCGATATGGGCATCAATGCCATCGCCGGTGACGTCGTCGCCCTGGTGGATCAACTCGGCCTGGCCTCCGTCGTGCTCAACGGCTGGTCGCTGGGTGGCGCGGTTGCGGTGGAAGCGGCGAGCCGGCTCGGCAGCCGCTGCAATGGTGTCGTGCTGACCGGTGGTGCCACGCCCATCTATGTGCAGAAGCCCGATCTTCCCCTGGGCGGCACCGAGGCGGATATGGCGGGCACCGTCGCTGCGCTGCAGGCCGATCGCATTGGTTTCCTCGCCGGTCTGGTACACGCGGTCTGCGCCAAAGAGGTGGCGCCCGCCATCACTGACTGGATGTGGCGTGTGTTCTGCGAAGCTTCGCCACTGGCGCACCAGACGCTGGCGCAACTCGCGCCGCTGGATCAGCGCGCCCAGCTTGCCGCCCTCGATGTGCCCATTCTTTCCTTTGTCGGCACGCAGGATGCCTTCGTTGCGCCGGATATCTGTCGCTGGGTGGGCGCCAACAACGCCCGTGCCCGGCTGGTGGAATACGAAGGCGTAGGGCACGCGCCGTTCATCGAAGTTGCCGAGGACTACAACCGTGATCTGCTGGCTTTTCTGGCAGAACTAGCCTGAGCCCGGGAGGTCTCGTTCATGACATCAACTGTAAACTATGGACTCTGGTACGACTTTCGCAATCCGGCCCCGTGGCAGGAAAACTTCGAGAGTTTCTACGCCAGCCGCCTTGGCCAGATAGCGGATGCCGAGGCCCTGGGCTTCAACTCGGTCTGGCTCACCGAGCACCACTTCTGCGAGGATGGCTACACGCCGTCGCCATTGGTGATTGCCGCCGCCATCGCCGCGCGCACACGCGCCATGCACATCGGCACCAACCTGATGCTGCTGCCACTGCATGATCCGGTGCGCATGGCAGAAGACGCAGCGACGGTGTCACTGCTCAGTGGCGGCCGCTTCGATCTCGGTGTCGGTATCGGTTACCGCCAACTGGAGTTTGACCAGTTCGGGCGCCAGCTTTCGCACCGTCCCAGCCTGGTGGAAGAGGGTATCGAAGTGCTGCGCCGCAGCTGGTCGGGCGAACCGGTCAATTTCAGCGGCAAACGCTTCAATGTCGGTGACCTCAAGGTCCTGCCGGCCCCGGTACATACGCCGAAGATTCTCCTCGGCGGCATGGCGCCGCCGGCGATCGAGCGTGCAGCCCGCATCGCGGATGGCTTCCTCTCCACCGGCGGGCTGGGGCTGGATAATTACTGCGAGGCCTTGCTGGCCCAGGGCAAGTCGCTGGACCAGGGGAGCGTGATTCTCGGCTGCTGGGCGATTATTGCCGAGGACCCGGAAGCGGAAGCCGCTCGCATCGCCGATCATATCCTGTACCAGACCAATGCCTACATCCAGTGGGGCGCATTTGGCCCGCCGGAACAGGCAACGCTGTACGACGACGTATTCTCCGCAATCGAGAACGGCCTGTATGAGTTGTGGGACGCGGATATGGCAGTGACAAAGCTGAAGAAGCTGGTGGCAGATTATCCAATGATCCGCGACATTCACTTCTGGGCGCAGTTTCCCGGCGAATCGCTGGAATCAGGCAACCGCCGCCTGCAGTATATCGCCGAGAAGGTCCTGCCCCGGCTGCGCTAACGCCGGTCGTTTCAGGCGCTGAAGCCACTCATCCTGTTCACGGTTTCCGTGAACAGGGTGTGTGCCCGCTCCAGGCTGATATCGTCATCGAAGTACACGGCAGAGCGCAGGCCAATCATCATTGAGTAGGCAATTTCTGCCGAATCCCTGGCGTCAGCCAGCAGCAGCCTGGGGGCCGCCGCAAAAATATTCGCCAGGTGCGCCTTGCAGCGGCTGTCAAAGTCCGCCTTGGTAATGCGCAGGATGTCATCATTCACCGCATTGCCGAAGCACTCCAACATGAAACCGATTTCCAGTCGGGTGCTGGTTTCCCCCTTGAACCAGAAATCGGCCAGCATCTGCACCTGTTGCTCAGCGGGGTGTTGCGCAAAGCCTTCGATGCGCTCGAGGAAACGCACCGCGACGTTGGCAAAGTACTGCTCCAGAATCGCCTCTTTGCCGTTGAAATAATACAACAGGTGACTGGCGGTCATGCCGGCACCTTCGGCGATGTCGGCCAGTGTTGTTTTCACGTAGCCCTTGCTGATGATGCAGTCGTGCAGTGACTTGTAAATCCGTCGGCGGCGCTTTTCCCCGCGCGTATCGCGGCGCACGGAGGTTGCGGGCGCAGCCAGATCACTGTCGGCAGAGTGTGCTTTTGCTGGAAATGAGACCATGATTTGACTGTACCAGCTAGGCGCAAAAGCGGCCAAGAGTTTTTCCTGAATTTTATTCAAAATTATCTTGAACAATGTTCAAATGGAATCTATGCTTCCTGCATAAAGTAGTGAGATAACAATAATGCAGATAAGCGGAATGAACTTTGTCATCACCGGTGCTGGCGCTGGTATCGGTGCAGGAACTGCGCAGGTCGCGGCACGGTATGGCGCTCGGGTTATGGTATCCGATACCAACGACGTGAATGGCCGCGCCGTCGTGCAGTCCATTCGCGATGCGGGTGGCGTTGCGCATTACCAGCACTGCGATGTTACTGACGAGGCTCAGGTGCAAGCGCTGATGCAGGCCGCCGGTGATCAGCTCGGCGGCATTGATGTGCTGCACAACAACGCAGGTATCCACGAGAGCATGCTCGGTGACGGGCTCACCCTGGAGGCCATGTCGCGCAGCACCTTCGATAAGGTGATGGCGGTGAACGTTCTCGGCCCCTGGCTGTGTGCCAAATATGCGCTGCCCTGGCTGCGAGACAGTTCGCAGGCGTCCATTATTAACGCGGGTTCCACCAGTTCGATTGCCGGCTACCCCAACTGCGTTGCCTATGGATCGAGTAAAGGCGCGGTCATGCAGATGACCAAAATGCTTGCAGTCGACCTCGCGGCGGATGGCATTCGGGTGAACTGCTACTGCCCGGGTTCCATCCACACGAAAATGGTTGACGATTTCCTCGCAGCTGCGCCAGATCCGGCTGCCATGTTGAACACCATGACGTTGACGCACCTGATACCCCGCATGGGCAAGCCAGAAGATGTGGCGGAGCTGGTCTGTTTTCTGGCGAGCCCTGCGGCAAGCTTTATCAATGGCGCGGTCTGGCTGATCGACGGCGGATCGCTGGCCTGGCGCGGGACCCTGGATATTCTGGGCATGGGAGAAAGTACATGAGCGCACTGCTTGATACGGCCAACAAGCTGGCGATCCATGAGCTGCTGTCACGCGCGGCCTACGCGCTGGATGAGCGGGAAGTCGACATGCTGGCAGCCTGCTTTGCAGTGGACGCCATGTTCACCATGCGCATCGGTGGCGGCGACCTTGTTGGTCCCTTCGAGTCCCGGGACGGCATTATGGCGCTGATGACGGGTGCCATGGCGGAGCAGACTGACAAGCGTCGCCACGTTGTCTCGAACATCTTTTTCCCGACAGCAGACGAGCCTGGGGAAGGTCTGCCTGTGGTCTCCAACCTGACGCTGCTGGCGACAGAGAACGGCGCTATCAGCCTGCTGTCAGCCGGTGTCTATCACGACCGCGTGGTGCAGCGAGACGGGCAGTGGACGCTGCTGCGGCGGCACTTGGATCTCGACAAGAGTTACTGACGGAAGCGGCGCGTGAATATCGGCAAAATCCCGGCGAAGACTGCCCGTCTGGCACCCACCCGCGAGGCACTGATCGATATCTCGACCAGCCGCCGGATGACCTTCGGCGAGTTGGACGAACGCGTATGTCGCCTTGGTAACGCGCTCATGCAACAGTTGGGGCTTGCCAAGGGTGATCGTGTAGCGGTGCTGGCGCGCAACTGCATCGAGTACATGGAGGTGTATTACGGTTGCGCGAGGGTCGGCCTCATTGTGCAACCTTTGAACTGGCGCCTGGGGGCGCCGGAGCTGCTCAAGATCGCCAGTGGCGGGGAACCGGCGGTGCTCATGTATGCCGCCGAGTACGCCGATGAAGCGGCGACTCTCGTTGCGCAGGCCGGCATTTCCCATGCCTTTGCCTTCGGCGAAGACAGCGACGGCAGCTACGAGGCCCTTCTGGCACAGGCGAGTGCGCAGGAACCCGCCCAGTCCGCGTCGACGGGGGGTGATGATCCGGTACTGATTCTCTACACCGGCGGCACCACGGGGGAATCGAAGGGAGCGCTGCACACACACCGCTCCCTGTTTGCGGGCATGATCAACCAGACCGTCGCCGAGCGTATTGTGCCCTCCGACGTCTACATGCTCACCGGCCAGATGTTTCACATACCGGTAGGTCTGGCCATGAACTACATGGCCCATGGCTGTCCGCTGGTTTTGATCAACTTTGAGGCCCGGCTCGCGCTGGAGGTCATCCAGCGCGAGCGCGTGTCGGCTTTCCTGGGCATCACCACCATGCTCAACTGGATGATGGCGGTGGACAACTTTGCCGATTACGATCTCAGTAGCCTGAGGAATATCCAGTACGGCGGTGGCCCAATGCCGCACAGCGTGGTGAAAGCCGCGCTGGAGGCTTTCCCCTGTACCCTGATCCAGGGCTACGGACAGACTGAAGGCATGACCATGAGCTTTCTCTCGCAGGAGGATCATGCCAACGCAGTCGCCGGTATCCACCCCGAGCGCCTGAGTTCCTGTGGGCGGGAAGGCTTCATGACCACCATCAAGCTGGTTGATGCGCAGGGTGAACCGGTGCCGCGCGATGGCGTGACACCGGGCGAAATACTGGTGCAGTCGGAAGCCAACATGGTGGGCTATTGGCAGCGCCCGGATCTCACCGCCGAGACCCTGCGCGATGGCTGGATGCACACCGGAGACGTGGCGGTGTGGGATGAAGAGGGCTATATCTTCATTGTTGACCGCGCCAAGGACATGATTATTTCCGGTGGCGAGAATATTTACAGCACCCAGGTGGAGGCCGCGATTCACCAGCACCCAGCCGTGCTGGAGTCCGCCGTGTTCGGGGTGCCTGACGCGGAGTGGGGTGAGTCGGTAAAAGCGGTTGTCGTGCTCAAGCCGGGCATGCAGGCCACCGAGCAGGAGATTATCGCCGCTGCCAGCCAGCATCTGGCGTCCTATCAGAAGCCGCGTTCGGTGGATTTTGTGGACAGCCTGCCGAAGGCGCCCACGGGAAAAATTCTCAAGCGCGAACTGCGCGACCCTTACTGGAATCAGGGAGAGAGGAAGGTATGACAAGCCTGCTCAGTGACGAGCTGCTGGCCAATATCGGGCGGCAGAGCACGCCGCACCGCGAGCTGGTCACCCGGCGCGATATTCGAAAATACGCGATAGCGACGGGGAACCGCCAACGCAAATACCTCGACGGAGATCAGGCGCCGCCGATGTTTCACGTGGCGCTGTTCTGGGATGTGGTGGAGCTTGATGAACTGACCCCGGACGGCGTGTCAATCGATTCGCTGCTGCCCAGGTTTCCGCTGGAGCGGGCCATGGCGGGTGGCCTGAAAATCGACTACTTCAAGCCGGTGTATCCCGGCGACTGGCTCACCGCAACGCGTACGCTGACCAACATCTACGAGAAGCATGGGCGCTCCGGCCCGCTGATTTTCTATGAAGTCGACATGCAGATTGTTAACGACGCGGGTGAACCGGTCATCCGTGAACAAACCACACGAATTCTGAGGTGAGCGATTTGGCGCTGTCTGAAAAACAATCTCCGATGTCGGTGCAGGTTGGCGATGCACTCCCGGAGCGTGAGCTCACGCCCGACAATGTGCAGCTGTTTCTGTACAACGCCGCGCTGTGGAATGCACACAGGATCCATTTTGACGAGCCCTATACCCGGGAGGTGGAGGGTTACCCCGGCCTGGTGATTGCCGGGCCAATGCTGGGGGACTGGCTGAACCAGTGTGTGGAGGAGTGGCTGGGTGACCACGGTCGCCTCGTGTCCATTGAATACTCCAACCGCGCCGCAACCTACATAGGTGAAACCCTGACTTCCGGGGGCACCGTGATCGAGGTCGATCCAGCCTCGGGCTCGGTGCGGGTTGAGGTCTTTATCAAGAACGCGGACGGGGAGGTGGTCACCCCCGGCGTGGCCACCGCTGTGTTGGGCGCAGCATGAGCGGCGGCGGGGGCACGCAGTGAGCAGTTTGCGCGGCAAGGTGGCTATTGTCGGGGCGGCGGATACCCGCGTTGGCGTGGTGCCGGACAGGACGGCCACTGAGCTGTGTATCGAATCCGTTCTGCTGGCACTGGCTGACGCCGGCATTGGCAAGGATGAGGTGGACGGCCTCGTTACCTGTAACAGTATGGCGCAACCCATGCTGTACCACGCAGAAGCCATTGCCGAATATCTGGCGATCACACCGCGTTACTGTTTTGCCGCGGGGGCCGGCGGTGGCACAACCTTCTCCGTATTGCACCACGCGGCATCGGCGATCCTGACCGGTATGGCGGAGGTGGTAGTGGTTGCGATGGCGGACAGTCTGCGCAGTGGCCTCACCCGCGACCAGGCGATGCTGATGCAGTCTTCCACCGGGCATCCGCAGTACGAGCAGCCCTACGGTCCCACGGTACCCGCATATTATGCGCTGATCGCGCAGGCGCACATGGCGCGCTACGGCACACGCCCCGAGCATTTTGCAGAAATCGCGGTCGCCTGCAGGGCGCACGCGGCGCGCAACCCGGCGGCACAGATGCGTGAGTCGATCACCGTTGATGACGTGCTCAACT
Source organism: Halieaceae bacterium UBA5044 (assembly GCA_002416125.1). GTDB lineage: Bacteria > Pseudomonadota > Gammaproteobacteria > Pseudomonadales > Halieaceae > Haliea. Next base: position 136,712 of record DIBU01000015.1, on the reverse strand, counting down.
CGCGCATGATTGCCGACCCGCTGCACCTGCTCGATTGTTCCCTGGTGTCAGATGGCGGCGCGGCGATCATACTTGTAGCGGCAGAACGGGCGCGGGCGTTCCGCCAGTCACCCGTGTATGTGCTGGGCGTCGGTGAAGGCCATGGGCACGAGCACATCAGCCAGGCGCAGGATCTCACCGCGTCCGCTGCTCGGGAATCGGGCCAGAGAGCCTATGCCATGGCAGGCCTGCGCCCCGCCGACATGGATTTTGCGCAGCTCTACGACTGCTTTACACCGACCGTGCTGGTGGAGCTCGAGGATCTGGGTTTTTGTGCCAAGGGTGAGGGCGGGGCCTTCGTCAGCGAGGCGGGCATCGGCCCGGCGGGACAGCTGCCGGTGAATACCCACGGGGGTCTGCTGTCCCACTGTCACCCCGGCAATCCCGGGTCCATGTTCGCACTGACAGAGTCGGTCTGGCAGCTGCGACACACGGCAGGTGAGCGCCAGGTCGCGAATGCCCGTTATGGGCTTCTGCATGCGCAGGGCGGCATCATGTCCAGCCACAGCACGCTCATACTGGGCAGGGAGGAAGGCTGACGTGGAACGTATCCAACCGGCCAGCGGCGCACTTGCCGACGCCTATATCGCGGGTTGCCGCGTGGGCGAGTTACGCCTGCAGTGCTGTAGCCGCTGTGGCCTCCACCAGTTCTATCCGCGCATCATGTGTGCCAGCTGCCTCAGCGATGAGCTGGAATGGGTCGCTGCCACGGGGCGTGGGGAAATCATCAGCTTCACCGTGGTGCGCAGGCCCATCTCCAAGGCCTATGAGGCACCGTACGTGGTAGCGCTGATCCAGTTACAAGAGGGGCCGACGCTGATGAGCCATGTCGTCGATTGCGCCCCGGAAGCCGTTGCGGTAGGGCTCCCGGTGCAAGTGGCTTTTGCCCCCTGGTCTGAGAGCGTTACCCTTCCCGTGTTCACGCTTGACAGTCAGAGAGGTAATTCATCATGAATGCGAAAGGTGTACCGATTGCGGTAATCAACCCCGATGCGCCGGTGGAATCCCTGGAGTCGAAGCAGCCGGAGGTGGACAACGGCGTAGAGATGGCCGGCAAGGAAGGGTACTTCAGCCGGGAATACATGCAGCGCGAATGGGACAAGCTCTGGACCCGCTCCTGGCTGATTGCCGGCGTGGAGTCGGATATCCCGGAGGTGGGTGACTTTTTCCTGTTCAACATTCGCGAGGAATCAATCATCGTCACCCGCACCGAGGACGGGATCAAGGCTTTCTACAACGTGTGCAGCCACCGCGGGGCGCGCCTGGTGTGGGACGAGCGCGGTAACCGCAAGGTGTTTGTCTGCCCCTTTCACAGCTGGAGCTTTCACAACGATGGGCGTTTGCGTCGAATAACCGACGAGGAGTATTTCAAGCCTGAGGTCGTGGCGCATCGCCCCGGCCTGAAGCCGGTACATTGCGATACACTTGCCGGCATCGTGTTCATCAACATGGATGATACGCCCGAGCAGCCCCTGAAAGACGCCATCGGGCTGCCAGAGGGCTACCTCGAGGCCTACCGCATTGCAGACATGCGGGTGGCGCGTCACGTGCGCAGCGAGTGGGGTGCCAACTGGAAGGTCGGCGTTGAGGCGTTCTACGAGAGCTACCACCTGCACGCCGTGCACCCGGAAACCCGCGGCGTAATGGGCGACCTGAATGTGCAGTATGACCTCTACCCGAATGGCGCGAGCCGCATGATCGTGCCACTGGGGCAGCCCAGCCCGCGCATGCGCGACCAGACCACGGTGAACGAGGGTCTGAAAATGATGTTGGAGGACGCGGGCCTGGATCCCTCCGGCTTCACCGGCACCGCCGCGGATGTGCGCCGCGCTATCCAGCAGGGCAAACGCCAGCGCGCGGAGCGGCTGGGACTGGATTACTCCCGCTTCGTTGACGGGCAACTGTCTGACAGCTGGGCGACCGGCGTTTTTCCCAACGTGCAGATCGGCTGTCACCCCGAAGCGGTGTTCCTGATGCGCTTCCTGCCTCACGAGACGGACCCGGAGCGTTTCTACTACGACACCATGACGCTGATTTTCCCGGTGGAAGACGGCAGTTATCGTCCACCGGCCTGGATGGGGCTGCCCGAGGGCACCGATACCACGGGGCGGGTGCGTCCGGCCACCGAGCACTACAGCATTGAAGAGGACGCCAACCTGGGCTTGGTGCTGAGTCAGGACTCCGCACTGCTGCCCGTGGTGCAGCAGGGTATGCGTTCTCGGGGATTTGAAGGCCAGCTCTGGAGTGAACAGGAGCAGCGCCTCAGGCACTTTCACGTTGAACTGGAGAGGAGGCTGGCGCGCTAGCGCAAGTGGGTAGAGGGCACCATACTGGGTTGGACGCCGCTTTGACGCGGCCCCGACTCACTGAATTACACATAACTCATAATGTCAGGAGTACGCCGCAATGAAGCACAATAACATCGATAAGAAGGGTCGTTTTACCGTCAGGGCTTTGCCGCTCGCGTTGGCCGTGAGCAGTGCACCGCTGCTGAGTGGTTTGCCGCTCACCGCAACAGCCGCGCTGGAAGAAGTGTTGGTGACGGCGAACCGTCGCAGTGAAACCGACATTCAAACCACAGCGGTGGCTGTGAGTGCCATCACTTCCAATGACATCGATCAGCTGACGCCGCGGGATCTCGGGGATATCGCCACGCTGGTGCCGAACTTTTCGGCGGCAAAGCCCGCAGGGTTCAATGCTGCATCGTTCGCCATGCGCGGCGTGGGCCAGACATCCATTATTGTCTACCAGGATCCGCAAGTGGGTGTGACGGTAGATGATTTCGTGCTACCCAACATCCAGACACAGCTGCTGGAAATGTTCGACATTGCGCAAATTGAAGTCCTGCGCGGACCGCAGGGCACGCTGTTTGGCAAGAACACTACCGGTGGTGTGATCAACGTCAAGACCAAACGCCCGGTGCTTGGCGAGAATTCGCTGGAAGTGCAGGGTAAGGTCGAAAACTTTGGTCGCCTCGAGACCCGCGTGGCCGGCAACGTGGCGGTCGGCGATACCTTGGCACTGCGTGCTTCGGGCATGTACATGGAGTCCGATGGCTACTGGCGCAATGGCGCCGAGTATGGTCCGGTGACGGCGTTCGATCCCTTGCACCCCGCGCTGGGCACCTCCGGCCGCGGTGATGGCAGCAAGATTGGTGGCGATGACTCTATTTCGGCGCGACTGAAAGCCCTCTGGGAGCCCACTCCGAATTTTACCGCGGTGGCGCAGTACGAAATCATCCGGGACGACGGTGACTCGCCGCCGGTAGCCAACGGTACGCCGCCTGGCGCGCCGCTCGTGTTCAACGCGTTGGGGCTGACGTCTGACCCCGGTGGTGACCAGGTGGATAAAGGCGGCATCACCAACCGTGATGACCTGCTGCTGAACATGTCCAACGGCCACCAGGTCGACGTTGACGGCTATTACCTGAACATGGACTGGCAGCTGGACAATTACACTCTCAGTTCTGTGACCGGTTACCGCGAACAGGAAAGCGAGCTCCCATCCACCTACACGGGCGAGGTCGGCCCCGGTGGTTCACTGTTCGATGCCAACCGTCTCGATGAGCGGCAGACATTCCAGCAGGAAGTTCGTCTCGCCTCGAACTTCGATGGCCCGTTCAATTTCGTCCTCGGTGGTTTCTACCAGGATGATGAAACCACCTTCTGCGTGGTTCAGGTGCTGGGTTTCCTCGACCTTCTCGGCGTGGGCTCCTCGGCCTTTGGCGACCCGACCTGGTGGGATAACAACCCGCAAGTCTTGTGTAACGAGCAGGAGGCGGACAACTGGGCCGTATTCGTTGACGGCAGCTATGACATCAATGACCGGCTGACGCTCTCCGGCGGCCTCCGCTACACCGACGAGTCCAAGAGCTGGACGGGCCGCAACCAGGTCTTTTTCCAGCAGTTGAATGGTGGATTCGACCCCAACCTCACCTGGCGCGACTTCGGTAGCGGGCTCGACGCGGCGGACTTCAACAAGTACTCCGAAGGCGTCTTCCGCGACAGCGAGTCCTGGCAGGAGCCCACCTGGCGCCTGACCGCCAGCTATACGTTCTCGGATGATCTGTTTGGCTACCTGAACTATTCGCGAGGCTTCAAGAGCGGCGCCTACAACGACCAGACCGGTACATCGGGTGCGCCCATTACGGCAGCCTCTGCCGCACCTACCGATCCCGAGATTGCCGACTCTTTCGAGGCCGGCCTGAAGGGTGACTTCATGGACAATCGCCTGCGTCTGAATATGGCGGCGTTCTATGTCGAGTACTCGGATGCGCAGCGCGACCTGGTGGCCATTTTCGACAACGGCTTTGGCGGCAGCTTCCAGGAAACGCGCTTCTTCAACGCGGCGGATCTCTCTTCCTACGGTCTGGAACTGGAGATGACCGCAGAGCTGAGCGATAACCTGACGCTGCGCGGTAACCTCGGTTACCTGAAGAGCGAGTATGACGAGTTCCTGGCCGACACCAACTTCGACGGCGAGATCGACATCGACCTGAGCAACGAGGATGTCAACCGGGCACCAGAATGGCAGTACGGCCTTGATGCAATCTACGTGCACGACTTCATGGCGGGTGACCTGACCTGGATCGCGGGTCTGTCATTTGAAGATGAGGCAATATTCGTCTACTCGAATGTCTCCTCTGACCTGCACGGCGTTACCGACGATCGCACCCTGGTAAATGCCAGCGTGACCTACACCACCGCCGATGAGCGCTTTTTCGCCCGTCTCTATGGTCGCAACCTGACTGACGAGGAGTATCGGATTGGTGAGCTGCCGGTCGGTGACCTGTGGACCATGACCTACTACGGCCAGCCGCGCACGTACGGCCTGGAAGTGGGCATGAAGTTCGGCGGTAACTGATTCGGTTTGCGGTACTTGAGGGCCGGCCTTGTCGGCCCTTTTTTTGCCTTGAACTGCAACCGCTACAGACGAGATGCCAGTCATGGAGCTGATACTTCACCACTTCGACATATCCCCCTTCGCCGAAAAGATTCGTCTGGCGCTGGGGCTCAAGGGGCTGGCCTGGCGGTCAGTGGAGATTCCGCTGGTCATGCCCAAGCCGGACCTCACCGCCCTCACCGGTGGTTACCGGAAAACCCCGGTGTTGCAAATTGGCGCCGATGTTTACTGTGATACGCAGCGTATAGCCTGGGAACTGGAGTCAAGGTTTCCGGAACGACCGTCACTGTTCCCGGGGGCGAGCCGGGGCATCTGTCTGGCCCTGTCCGCCTGGAGCGACAGCGTCTTCTTTCGCCCCGGTGCTGGCCTCTCCATGGGCACCAACGAGGGCTTGCCCGAAGCCATCCTCAAGGATCGCAAGGCTTTTTTTAATTTCCTCGATTTCAGCACACTGGATGCGCAGCTGCCGCATCTGTACGCAGCCTTCGAGGCGCAGTTGCACCTGCTCGACAGCATGCTGGCCGACGGCCGACCCTATGTGTTGGGCGATGCGCCGTCCTGGGCGGATATCCTCGGCTATTTTCCGGTGTGGATGTGCCGCGGAAATATCCGCGATGGCGATGCACTGCTGACGCAGTGGCGCTGGTTGCCTGGCTGGGAGCAACGGGTCAAGTCTATCGGTCACGGTGAGCGCAGTGAACTGGATGCGGAATCGGCACTGGCGATTGCCCGTGCATCCGGCTCTACGGTGCAGGTAGCTGTTTCCTCTGCGCACCTGCCGGGTGTGCAGCAGGGAACTGCGGTTACCGTCACGCCGGAAGATTACGGTGCGGTGCCGGTTGCGGGTGAGCTGATGCGGCTCACCAGTGAAGACATTGCCATTCGTCGAACTGATTCGCGAGCCGGGGAGGTGGTTGTGCACTTTCCTCGCGCCGGTTATCGCGTGGAGCCCCTGGAATGAAAAACCCGGTATCTATCGCGCTCTTGGCCACGTTGCTTCTGGCGCCGTTGTCCCACGCCGACGTGCCTGCAGACCAGGAGCCGGATGGCGCAGCGCTGTACCAACAGCATTGTGCCAGTTGCCATGAAGGCGGTGTGGCGAAGGCGCCGCAGCTGAGCCTGCTGCAGATTATGCCTCCGACCTCGATTCTGCGGGCCATGCAGGGCGGCGTGATGCAAACGCAGGCGGCGGCAATGACCGACGCCCAGCAGCGGCTGCTGGCCGAGTACCTCTCCGGACACAGTCTGGCGGAAGCCGCCATGTCCAGTGCAGCGCCGCAGTGCACTGCGCAGCGGTCCGCGTTCGACTTCAGTGCCCAGCCGGATACCGCCGGTTGGGGCGTCAATCTGGGCAACCACCGCTACTATCGGCCTGAAATAGCGGGCATCACAGCCGCGGAGATGGGGGAGCTCGAGCTTAAATGGGCCTTTGCCTTTCCCGGCGCGTTGCGGGCGCGATCCCAGCCCGCGATCGCGGGAGGCGCTGTATTTATCGGCAGCCAGGACGGTACCGTATACGCACTGGACAAGACGACCGGCTGCATTCGCTGGCGTTTTTCGACAGTAGCGGAAGTGCGTAACGGCATCGTGGTCGCCGACTGGGCGGAGGATACGAAATCGCCGCCGCTGCTTTATTTCGGTGACCTGGTCGGCAATGTCTACGCGCTGAACGCAGTGACCGGGGAGCTCGTCTGGCGCGACCGGCCGGATGACCACCCGAGCCTGACGCTCACCGCGTCACCGGCTCTGCACGATGGCCGTCTTTATGTGCCGCTGTCATCACTCGAGGTCACGGCGGCAGCGGATCCCGGCTATGCCTGCTGTACCTTCCGCGGTGGCGTTGCGGTATACGACGCACGCAGCGGCGAGAAGCTGCATACCAGCTACACAATCGCGGAACCGCCGGTGGTGGTGGGTAAAAATGCAGTGGGTACGGATCGCATCGCCCCCTCGGGCTCGCCAGTGTGGAACACACCGGCGCTGGATATTGAGCGCGGCGTGATGTATGTCGGCACCGGGGAGAATTATTCCTCGCCGGCCAACGACACCAGCGACGCCATCCTCGCCCTGAGTCTTGCGGACGGTTCGATTGTCTGGAGCCAGCAGATGACGGTCGGAGATGCCTGGAATATGGGCTGCGAGACCGAGGAGCGCATTAACTGCCCGCCGGAGGATGGTCCGGACTACGACTTCGGTGCGGCAACCTTGCTGGCCACCACCTCCGAGGGGCGCGATCTGGTGCTGGCCGGGCAGAAATCAGGCGATGTCTACGCCCTGGATCCGGCACGTGGTGGAGCGATTGTCTGGCAAAAGAAACTGGGCCGCGGCGGCATACAGGGCGGCGTACATTTCGGCATGGCGCTTGATGGCGACGTGCTCTACGTCCCGATGTCGGATTTTGACGGTGGCGCTCGCTGGCCCGGGAAGGCATTTCCGGGCATGTATGCCGTGGATATTCGCAATGGTGACGTTCTCTGGTTCACGCCGGCGGAAGATCTGTGCGAGGGGCGTGAATTCTGCCAGCCGGGCCTCTCTGCCGCGGCATCCGCCATTGCAGGTGGAGTAGTCGCCGGTGCCATGGACGGCGTGCTGCGCGCTTACGACAAGGCAACGGGCAAAGTGCTCTGGTCCTACGACAGTGTACGCTCTTTCGACACCACTGACGGTGGCACGGCCCTGGGCGGCTCTTTCGGCGGCGCGGCTGGGCCGGTATTCAGTGACGGCATGATGTTCGTCAATTCCGGATACGGCATCTATTTCCACATGCCCGGGAACGTGTTCCTGGCATTCGGCCCTAAAACCCCCTGAGCCACTGGCAAGGCCTGCGTGAGGCTGTTCACGCAGGCCTCGCCTGAGTCCGGCTGCCCCGCGTCCGCTGCGTTCCAGCTGAACACCCTGTTTGTGACTTATTACCGGGTTCCGGCGCAGGCCGCGAGCGCCGGCAGTGCTTGACTCGCCCCCAAATATCACTACACTTGCTAGACGCAAACAAGCTAATTGCAGTTCGATGACATCGGATGCGTGGCAAAGCGTAAGCCTGCTAATGATAAGAATGGCATGAGGTACGACATGTCCGAAGACCGCGACACGTTGACGGCGCTCGCAGCCCGGCTGGACCAGCTGGAAAGTCGGCAGCATATCGTCGACTTGACATCGGATTACTGTCACGGCTTCGACAAGCGGGATTTCGACCGATTCCTGGCGATCTGGAGCGAGGATTGTGTGTGGAATATCGGCCCGCCGTTTGGCACCTTCCGTGGCCACGCGGGCATTCGCGAGGCCGTGCTGGACGTTCTCTGGCCGGCCTGGGAGGAGTCCCATCACCTCTCGACCAACCACATCGTGCATTTTCAGGATGCGGATCACGCGACCTGTGTCTGCGACGTCGACTGCATCGGCACGCTGACCGGCGATACCGACTGCCAAATGGTCGGCGCGACCTACAGCGACACCCTGCGGCGCACCGCGGGGCGCTGGAAGATTGTCCAGCGTGACGTGCAGATCCATTACTTCAACCCAATACCCGGCGCTCCGCTGAAGGCGCCGCAGGGCTGAAAGAGACCCTGACCTGCTCAACAACGATCGATAAGACTATTAACAAACTCGTCGAGGAGACGTTCCATGAAGACACAACGCAGCATTTTGTTCGCCGCCATAGCCGCCGCCTCGGTGGGCGTTTCCGCGCCTGCCGTCGTATCCGCAGCGCCGGGGGTGCTGGAGGAAATCACCGTCACAGCGCGTAAGCGAGAGGAGAGCATGCAGGACGTTGGCCTCGCGGTCAGCGCGCTGAGCGAAACCGAAATCCAGCGTCAGTTTGCGCGCGATATCCAGGACCTCGCCAATATTGCTCCCAACGTCATCATTGATGACACCGGGCAGGGCCCCGGTGGCACCGCAGCCATCTATATCCGCGGCGTTGGTATCGCCGATCTGGAGAAGAACTTTGACCCTGCCGTCGGTGTAAGCGTCGATGGTGTATTCCTCGGCTCCAACGCGGGTGCGTTGTTGCGTGGCATCGATATTGCGCGTGTGGAGGTACTGCGCGGTCCTCAGGGCACATTGTTCGGCCGCAACACCGTGGGTGGCCTGATCAATATCAGTCGTACTCAGCCCACGGGTGAACTGGGTGGCCGTTTCCGCGCCGGGGTCGAGAACTTTGACACTTACTATGTTGACGGCGTCTTCAATTTTGCGGTTACCGATGACCTCGCTATCAAATTGACCGGCGCCAAGCGCGATCAGGGTGAAGGTTACTACGACAACGTTACCGTGCGGGGTGATCAGGGCCGTCAGGACTACGAGTCACTCGGTTTCAACGCGCTCTGGAACGCCACGGATACGCTGGAATTTGAGTATAGCTACACTATGGAACGACTGGATCAGGACACGCCCGCATTGGTGAATGCAACCCGTCCTGATCAGCTGTTCTGTGTTGCCTATGGCTACTGTTCACCGAGTGTCAATTCGACCATCACCGGTGACCGTAACGGCGTCGCCGGCGGCGGTGGCCGTCCGCCAGTGCCGCCGAGCTTTGAGACAAATATTACCCCTGTCGATGCCGTTGACGACTCCTTTATGGATGCGTTCTTTGATACGGACACGCACATTCTGGAAGCGCGCTGGGAAATCAGCGATGCGCTGCGCTTTGACTATATCTTTGGTTCCTGGGAGTCTGATGAAGCCAGTCTGCAGGATTGGGACGGTACTCCGGAGCTGTTGTATCACACGGACCGCCCGGGCGAGTTCGAGCAGCAGAGCCACGAACTGCGGCTTACCTATGACAACGGCGGTGCATTTAACGTCGTCGGTGGGCTGTTCTTCTGGGATTCCGAGTATGAAAGCCGCATGCGGAGCTATATCGGCTTTGCGGTTCCCGGTTTGATTCTGGATATTCCCCAGACCACCCAACAGGAAACCGAGTCGGTTGCTGCATTCTTCGAAGCAGACTATCGCTTTGCTGATCAGTGGGTGCTCACCGTGGGCGGACGGTACACAGAAGATGAGAAGACCTCACGTCAGTTTGGCGAGGTGAACACCATCCCGGGTCAACATCCCAGCGAGAAGTGGGACGAGTTCACTCCCAAAGTGGGCCTGCGCTATAACATGACCGATGATGTGATGTTCTACGCAACCTACTCCAAGGGCTATCGGGCTGGTGGTTTCAATGGCCGCGTTGCGAGCCTGGAGGAAGCGATTCAGCCCTACGATCCAGAGACGATCGATAACTACGAGATCGGCGTGAAAAGCGAACTGCTGGATAACCGGCTGCGTCTGAATGCGACCATCTTTACCATGGATTACAAGGATAAGCAGGAGGAGCTGCAATTGCCCTCCAGCGAAACCGACACCGGGCAGAAGACCGTAGTTATCAACCCGTCGTCGGCGACCATTCAGGGTATCGAACTGGAGATGCAGGCCTACCTGAGTGACAACCTCAGCGTCCGTGCCAACCTGGGTTATCTCGATTCGGAGTATGACGACTTTGTCTATACCGATGTTGAAGGCTCCATTACGGACCTCAGTGGTCTGGAGTTCCGCCGTGCGCCAGAGTTCACCGGTACCGTCGATGCAACCTACGAGTGGGATGTGGCGGGAGGTAACGCCTGGGTACGCGGCGCGTATCGTTACATTGGCTCGCACTTCACCAACGCCACCAACAACGCCGAACTGGCAAACGATAGCCAGGGGATTGTGGACGCATCAGTGAACTACGCCGTTAACAACCTGACGTTCAGTCTGTTCGGCCGCAACCTGACAGATGAAGACGGCTACACGCACGGCTATGAAGTGGCTGGCCTCTGGTCTTACGCTGCTACCCGTCCACCGCGTACCTACGGGTTCGAGGTGGTTTATAACTTCAACAACTGATTGTCGCGATGAACGAACAGTTGCAGGAGTTGCTCGCGAAGCAGGCGATCACGGAAGTGATCGTCCGCTACGCGCGGGCTCTGGACCGGATGGACGAAGTGCTGCTGCGCAGCGTCTTCCATCCGGGCTCGGAGCATCACCATTTCTTCGAGGGGCCATCTTCTGATCCTTCACGTCCGTCCACCGCGGAGCAGCCTGGTGATTTTGTGGCGTTTGCGTTGGGCGTGCTATCGGCGCACAGCCGCACGCACCACCATCTGGGAAACATACTTGTCGAGTTGGATGGACCGGATAAAGCGAGAGCTGAAACCTACTTCACCGCGTTTCACCGCATGCGACCAGTCGGTGACCCATTGGCGGGCCCGGATGCGTTCGATAACGAGATGGACTATTTCGTCGGAGGGCGTTATCTGGACCACTTTGCGCTGCGCGACGGTGAATGGCGCATCGTGCGCAGGGTTGGAATGACCGACTGGACGCGGCTGGAACCGGCCCAGTCGCGCGGGTTTGGCAGCATTGCGCCGGAGACGGTGGGGCAGCGAGCACCCGACGATTACCTGTACCGAATGTAATGAAGTTTGCGGGGGCTGCGGCCCCCTTTTTTTGCAACCTGTAACGTGGAGATAGCAGGCATGAGATTGGCAGGAAAGGTGGCATTGATTACGGGCGCTGCAAGCGGAATCGGGGCCGCCGCGGTGGAACGGTTTATCCAGGAGGGTTGCCGGGTCGCTTTGTGCGATATCCAAAAGGCGGAGGGCACCGCGCTAGCTGAGAAGTACGGCGACAAGGCAATGTTCAGCTACTGCAATATCACCGATGAAGAGAGTGTGAGCGCGGCCATAGATGCGGCGACGACGCACTTTGGGCGTCTGGATGTCATGTTCAACAGTGCAGGAATTGTTGGGTCGGTTGGCCCTGTTGCGCAGACGCCGGGTGCAGAATGGCGTTTTACCATAGACGTACTCCTGAACGGCGCGTTTTACTGCGCAAAGCACGCTGCGCGTGTCATGCAGCCTCAAGGTAGCGGCTCCATAATCAGCATGGCCAGCACAGCAGGACTCATGGGCGGGCTGGGGCCGCACGCCTATACCGCGGCAAAACATGGCGTGGTAGGACTGACCAAAAACCTTGCCGCAGAGCTGGCAGGCAGCAATGTGCGGGTCAATGCGATTGCCGCGGCATCCATGGCCACGCCTATGGTGGCGAGTGTACTCACCGGCGACCCCAAGAATATCGACAAGGCGAAAGAAATGCTTGCGCAAGCTTCCCCCCTTCGCGGTCGTCCCGGGTTGGCCGAAGATGTCGCGAATGCCGCGCTATGGCTGGCGAGTGACGAATCTGGCTATACCACAGGACATACCCTCACGACTGATGCGGGCTTCACAATCGGCGCGACGGTGGCGGGGCCGGCGTTTGCTGAATACCAGCCACTGATTCGAGAGGCGGGCAAGTCCGGATTGCCGGAGTGACAATGTAGGCCAGAGCATGGCATCCCCCTGGTGCGATGATGGGCAAACCCTGTTGGAATCAGGGCGACGAGTGATTTATTTTTCTGGTCGGGCCGCGCTCTTGTCTATTCGCGGCTATTCCACCTCAAACACATACAGCGCCTCTCCGCCCGTCGGCTGGTAGATCTCAGGGCTGACGACGGCGGTCATGGCGCGAAACACACCGATGCCTGTGGGTACCGCAATGTATTGCTTGCCATCCACCGCGTAGCTGATGGGGTAGCCGTGTAGTGGTGCCCCCAACCGTGTTTGCCAGAGCAATTCGCCGGTTTTCACGTCGAAGGCTTTGAAGTAGCGGTCAAGGTCGCCGATGAACACGAGCCCGCCACCGGTGGTGAGCGCCCCCGTCAGGAACATGGCGCGCTGCTCGTGAACCCAGCTTTCGGCCATGCTGCGTACGTCCCATGCGGCAAGCCGTCCGAGCATGCCATTGCTGCCGGGCATGGGGTAGGTGCGTGAGTCTGCACCGTACCCGCCGGAACCCGGTTCCTGGGCGACCGCGCGCCCGATCATGTCGGAACACAGTTGGTGCAGCGGAATGATCAGGTTGCCGGTTTCGGGGCTATAGGCCGAGGCCTGCCAGTTGTGCCCGCCGTAAATGCCGGGGCAGGCCTCAATCGTGTCGCCGACGCCTGCCGCCACGATATCATCGCGATAGCGCACCTTGCCGCGTGCCTTGTCGATCTCGGCGTAGATGGTCTGTTGCAGTGTTTCAGCCACGTTGACATAAGCACCTGTGGCGCGATCCAGCTTCCAGAGCAGCCCGTCTTTGCCGATGGTGTAGAGCAGCGGCCTGCCGTCTACATCGATTAGGACGCGTTCAAAGCCCACTTCCATATCAATGGTTTCACCGGCGATGTGCTGGAAATGCCACACCAGTTCACCCGTGTCGGGCCGCAGTGCCAGGGTTGAGTTGGTATACAGCGCCTCGTCGGTCGCGCTCATGCCGCGGCTTGACGCCACCCAGGGCTTTGCCTGCGAGGTGCCGATGAAGAACAGTTTGAGCTCCGGGTCGTAGGAGCCGGCTATCCAGGTATCGCCGCCGGCGCGCATCTCCGTGGGCAGGCCTGCCCAGGTGTCGCCACCGGGCGTGCCCGGCAGGGCGATGGTGGAGGTACGCCACAGCTCTTCTCCGGTGTCGGCATCGTGGCCGGTGATGAAGCAACCTTCTTCCTTGTACCACTCGCAGCCATTGAGGCCGCTGATCACCACGCCATCACCGATGATGGGCCCCGCCGTGTGTGTGTAGCCCTTGTTGAAGTCGGCCTTGGGCGTGCGCCACACTTCGGCACCCGTGCGTGCGTCAACCGCCACGATGGCGGCGTCGTAGGTGGCCAGGTAGAGCTTGTCCCCGTAGATCGCGATGTTGCGCGTGGGGCCCCCCAGCGTGCGCGAGGCCTCGGGGAAGCTGTAGGCATACTCCCAGATCAGTTCCCCGGTGTCGGCGGCAAGTGCCTGTATCACGTTGCCGGGGTGAGTGAGGTACATGATGCCATTGTGCACCAGCGGCGTTGGCTGGTTACTGCCGTCCTGCATGGTGATCACCCAGGACAGCTTCAACCCGGCCACCGTGTCGCGGTTGACCTGCCTGAGCGGGCTGTAGCCCTGGCCATCGAGCGTGCGTCGCCAGCTCAGCCAATCACCGTCCGCCGGGTTGCGCAGGTCTTCTGCGGTCACGGGTGTAAAGTCGCTGATGCTGCGGTTCTGGAAGCCTCCGCGCGTGCGCGCGTCCGCATCGATGGAACCTGCACCGTCAAAGGCGACCCAGGAGACTTCGGTGCTGCCATCGGCTGCGCCCACCAATTGGTCAGCGCTGGCAAACAGCCGCTGGTCAACCTCGCCGGCCTCACGATTGGAGTCGATGAGATAGGCCGTGATGGCCGCATGCTGCGCGTCCTCCAGGGACCCGGCGCCCCCGGGGGGCATATTGGCGCGATTGAACGCCAGCAGGGTCATGGCTTCGCGCCCGGCCCATTGCGCCAGAAAATCCGCCCCTTTCAGGGTGTTGCCGTGGGCCGAGCCGCGCAGCGTCAGGCCGTGACAGGTGGCGCAGTGTTCTGCGTAGAGGGCTTCACCGCTAGCGGCCAGCGTGGACAGTGCGGCGTCTTGGGTATCCTCTGCCGCCGCCCCGGCCGCAATCAGGCCCAGGGCGGCCAGTAGTGCTCCTGCCCTCGATGTGGTCCGGGAACGCCTGTATGCCGGTTCTTTCATGCGCTGTAGCCTCCATCGATACCGATAATTTGTCCGTTGATATAGCCTGCGGCGTCACTGAGCAGGAAAGCGGCGAGGGCGGAAACCTCCTCCGGTTTCCCCAGCCGGGGCATGGGTGTTTTTGCCAGACAGTCGTTGATGACGCTCTCTGCGACCGGATCTGCAGTAAACGAGCTGTGCACGATCCCGGCGTCAATCACGCCCGGAGCGATACCGTTGAAGCGAACGTGCTGTGGTCCCAGCTCTCTCGCCAGTTGGCGCACAATGCCGCTGATCGCCGTTTTGGGGATGCCCGACATGGCATCGTTTTCCAGGGTGCGCAGCACGGCGGTTGTGAGCAGTTGCACGACACTGCCGCCACCCGTGGCGGCCAGGCACCTGCCTGCCTGCGTGAGCAGATTGAATGCGCCTTCGACGTCGGTGCGCATGATGTGGCTGAAGGTGTCACTGCTGATATCACAGAGCGGCCGCAGCGGTATGGCGGGCCCGGTGGCGTTGACGACACCAGCCAAGTGGGCGCCCCTGCTCGCACCCGCAGCGAGGAACGCTGCGACCTGATCCGCATCGCAGAGGTCCACCTTAACGGCGGTGGCCTGCCCGTCTGCGCTGATGATGTCCTTGACTACCGCTTCCGCGGCTGTGATACCCGACAATGATGTGCAAGCCCTGCGTGCCCAGATGGCGGCACATGGCGGCGCCCAGGCCGCCGCTGCCTCCGGCGATAGCGATGCTGTGTGGCATGATGAATAATCCCGTGGTTGCTGCGCCCGGATCGGTCGCCAGTACTCGTGCGACAGACCTTTATTAAGTTTCTTGTTTGCGTCTAGCAACTGCGAGTGTAGCGGTGAGATTCCGCTTTGTCATCATTTGTGTCTGCAGTCCTTGAGGGTCAAGGAGTGCTCGCGTGTTCCAGGGGTGCTAGCCCCCCAGCATGAACCCCAGCGGCGCGCCCGAGCCGATGCTGTAGAACCGCTCCAGGTTGGGGAGCACCTCGGTCAGGTCGCTGTCATCGACACCGAACCAGCGTGCGAGCTCGGCAAAATAGAGGTCGGTCGCGGTGGTTGGCACGTAGACCCCGCGACCCACATCCAGCGGATTGTCCGGATGGATATCCGGGTAGTCGCCGTAGAACTGACCGCCGTTGACTGCGCCCCCCATCACAATGTGCTGTCCGCCCCAGCCGTGGTCCGAGCCTTTGCCGTTGGAGGTCAGCGTGCGCGCAAAGTCCGAGGTCGTAAAGGTGGTCACCATGGGCAGGGCACCCAGTTCCGCCAGTGCATCGCGGAAGGCGAGCAGCCCGGCATCAATCATCGGCAGCATGGCCGCCTGGTTTTCCAGCAACCCGTCGTGGTGGTCCCAGCCCCCAACGGTGACAAAAAATGTTTGGCGTGAGCTACCAAACTGGTCCCGCACGCTGATCATGCGCGCGATCTGTCGCATGGCCTGGCCGAAGGGATCGGCAGCAAATCCCGTGGTGAGTGGTTGCGCCCCGGACAATGCGCTGGACACCGCCTGCTGGGTGGCAAGTGCATCTGCGAAGCGGTTGCCGTACTCGCGTCGCAGAAGCTGTTGCTGGCTGCTGGCGAGCAGGTCGTCCACCACGGCGCGGGTAAACCGGCCACCGGGTGAATCTTCGGTGTAGCCATTCAATGACTTCGCACCCTGGTCGTCTGTGGTGATGCTATAGGGGGTTGTTGCGCTGCCACTCTGGAACACGTTGTTGCCCGACAGCGAAATGTTCATGGCCAGGCCGTTGGCAGGCGAGGCGCCCTGCATCAGGTCGGCGATGCGCCCGCCCCAGCCCTGGGCGATGCGCGCATCCGAAACCGCAGTCTGCCACTGCTGGATCTGGTCTGCGTGGGAGAACAGGCCGAGCGGGGTAGGCCAGTTGCCTGCCGCAATAGCCGCGCTGTCCAGAGGGGCCACCAGTGCACCCACGTTGTTGATGAGTGCGGCATCGCCGTCATTGAACAGGCGCTGCAGCCCCGGCATGCCAGGGTGCACGGCATAGGCGCGCCCCGTGGCATCGGTGCCCGCCAATGGGCGTAGCGTGCTGCGCGGCAGGGCGAGGTCGGAGCGCATGTTCGCATACCCGGCGTAGGTGGAGGTATCCCAGGGGACCAGCATATTGAAGGAATCATTGCCGCCGGCCAGCAATACGCACACCAGTGCACGGTAGTCGCTTGCTGCGCCCTGGGCCGCGGCATGACGTACCAACCCCAATTGCAGCAGGCTGCCCAGGCCAGTCGATGCGCCTCCGAGCAGAAGGCCCCGCTGCAACAGTCCCCGTCGTGTCAGCATGTCACAACTCCACCGCGTAGTCGGGCGATATCAACAGCAGGTACAGCGCTACGCGGGTGCGCAGTTCCAGGTCGTCCAGCTGCTCTGCAGCCGAGGTGATGCTTGCGCGCGTCTCCGCTCCCAGCGTGCCGTAGGTGAACACCGTATCCAGCCGCTCCAGCAAAGCGGGCACATCCTCTGCGACCTCCAGGTACTCACCGAGATCAAAACGTGCGGCACTGAAGGGCGGTTCGCGTAGATCGTTGAGGAAGTCGCCCAGAACCGCGCCCTGCAGCAGGTTCGATATGGCGACGATGGAGCTACTGTTGGTGATCTGGAATTCCGGCGCTACCAGCCCGCTATCGGCAATGGGACCGACGGGTGCGAAGGCCGGCAGAAAGAAGTTGAACACGCTGGGCGAGGAGAGGGGGTGCTGTTGGATCTGCTCCTGCACGTAGAAGCCCGCGTTGGCGTAGAAACCATCCGGGCTCGAGGTATTCAGCTGGCGCAGTGTGGCGATCAGGCGCAACAGCGGCTCGCGCAGCTTTCCGCGTGGCCGGTCTGGATCGGGCACGGCGCGGGCTTCCGGGTCGAGCAGTACGGCCCGAATCGTGGCGCGCAGGTCTCCACGGGGGCTGCCGTCCTCGCCATCAAACGCGGCGGCAACCCGTGCGACATAGTCGGGAGACGGGTTGGAACTGACCAGACGCTGTATCAGCTGGCGCCCGATGAACGGCCCCACGTTAGGGTGCTGGAACAGGTTGTCCACGGCAGCCTCAATGTCCTGCATGCCGCTCTGCCCGGCGGGCAGGACCGTGCCCCGGAGCAGGCGCTTTTCGCTGCTGTCATGGTATTCCTCGAACATGCGCATGGGTTCGCGGAAGTTGGGCCGGTAGGCCCGGAACGCGTTGTTGCCGCCCCCCCAGGAGAGCCCGGTGAACACCTTGGCGAATTCGCGGATATCGTCGTTGTCGTAAGTGGGAATCGGTCGGCCCATGTCATCCAGGCGTTCACTACCGTCCGGGTTCAGCTCGAACAGGCCGATGCTGAACAGCTGCATGACCTCCCGCGCGTAGTTTTCGTCGGGGAAGGTGTTGGCCTCGGGGTCCGCCTTGGCATTCTGGATATGGCTGAGGTACACCCCCATGGCAGGGTGCAGCGTCACCTCCAGCAGCAGGTCGCGGAAGTTGCCAAATGCGTGCTCAAGCAGCGTGTCGTAGTAGTTGCTCAGTGCGTAGGGTGACTGGAAGAGCAGATCGACGTTGTCCGACACCACAAAGATTTCACTGAGCGCGAAGGCCACGCGCTGGCGCAGCTGGTCTGGCGCGGTGAGGGTGGTGTGCCACCACGCGAGGCGGCTGAAGAGCCCTTCAAGGCGGGTGGGGTCAGGGTCCAGCGCGCTAAGTTCGCCGCGTGCAGCGCGCGCCATCAGGTCACTGACAACGGTATCGTGCCGGCTGGGTGGCGTGTCGAACTGTGCTTCCAGCCAGGCGTTCTCGCCCGCCTGGTCGATGGCGCGGATGTCTTCCCAGGGCATGCCGAAGGTGGCGCGGGATGCCAGCCGCGCCGCGGCATGAATGCCGCGCAGTGGCTCCTCACCGACGGGCTCCGGGTCGACGGGAATCGGTGTCACCGGGGGCGTATCGGGAATCGGGTCAGCCCCGGAGCCGCCACCACCGCCGCAGCCTCCGCTCAGGGCAGCGCACAGAGTGATGATGAAGATGGCAGCTGTTCTCATCGACCATAGCCTCGATGAATGACGCGTATGGCTCGAATATTAGGCGGTCTGGCAGCGGCTGTCCCGTGAATATCGTCGAAAAGTCGAGATTCGTGGGTAGTTGTGTGCGGTATTCCGCCTCAGCCGTAGCGGCGGGGTTGCTGCCTGCGGTCTGCTATCTGACGGCGCTCGCGGGTAATCAGTTCACCGTTGACCGTGATCGGGAACAGTGTGGGGGCGTTTGACTGGCGCCGGTCACCGCGGCTGCGCGGAATATGATCGCGGCCGGTGTTGGGGACCAGGGAAATGTGTTCCGGCTCATCGTCGGACACGTAGCGGCGAGCGGCCATGGTGAAGAGCACGACAGACACGAGGAGGGCGCCCAGGCCCAGAATCGCGATAATGGTCAGTACTGTATTCATGCCCCGATTACTCTCCCCGCGATGCTGACGCCGCAGCGCCGACTGATGCCCGTTAACCCCTTCGTCGTTATTGCTTGTGCAAATTACGCACCAAAAAGGACAGAGCTATGCGATATCAAGAGGTTACCTAATGCGAGGTGGCATCACAAGCCAAACAGCCGGCTGCAGAATTAAAAAACCTGACACATTTGGGTAACAGGGGCGTCACATTCGCCGTCACGGTAACGCACTTTTGGCGGGTTTAGCGGGCACCCTTGCCGAACAGAATCACCTCGGCAGTTTGCAGAATCACCAGGCAGTCGAGAAACAGGCTTTGGTTCTTGACGTAGTAGAGGTCGTACTCCAGTTTGTGCAGGGCATCGCGTGTGGAGGCGCCATAGGGGTAATTCAGCTGGGCCCAGCCGGTAATGCCGGGCTTCACACAGTGGCGCTTGTCGAAGAATGGAATACTCGCGGACAGCTCGCGCACGAACTCCGGCCGTTCCGGTCGCGGCCCTACCAGTGCCATGTCCCCCACAAGTACGTTGACGATCTGTGGCAGTTCATCGATGCGCAGTTTGCGAATGACCTGCCCAACCCGCGTTACCCGGCTGTCATTGGTGGTCGCCCAGCGCGCCTTGCCGTCGCCTTCCGCGTCCACGCTCATACTGCGGAACTTGAGGACGTCGAACACACGCCCGTTCAGGCCCACGCGTTTCTGGCGGAAAATGACCGGCGCCCGCCACCCGTCTTCCAGTTTGATCGCCAGTGCTGTCAGGAGCATCAGAGGCCAGGTGCCAGCCAGCAGGAAAAAGGCGGCGAGCAGGTCGAGTGCGCGTTTGCCACGATTCTTGGCGCCGCCAGCGGCGAAGCCATCGGAGTAAATGAACCATTCCCGCGGCGCTTCTTCTACCAGAATCTTGCTCGCTTCCTGCTCAAAAAAATCAAGAATGTTGACGACTTCTATCCCGGATGTGCGGCAATGCATCAGCTCCTCCGCAGGCAATGCACCGGGGTCATCAAGGGCCACGACAATCTGGCGGATGTCGTGTGCCAGCGCATAATCGTGCAGGGGTTCACTCGGGGTGAATACGCTCCCTGTCTCTACGAGTGTGTCCTCGCCCTCCGTGCGGACATAGCCGGCAATGCGGAAGCCGCGACGGTCGCTTTTGCGGCGCATACGTTCTGCGATGTTGAGTGCCCTCTGGCCAGTGCCCAGGACCAGGATCTTGCGCTTGAACTGCTCGAGTTCGACGGTGTTGGCGAAAATCACCCGCGTGATCAGGCAGGAGGTAAAGGCCAGGACGGATGAGTAGGCCAGTACACCGCGCCACAGATGCAGGGAGGGCAGCAGATAGAATGTGGCGGCCATGGCGATGGTCACCAGCACCAAAGACCCCGCAACACGCAGTAGGATGCCATTCAGTCCTTCGCGCAGGCGAGGCTGGTAGAGACCAAGGGAGGTCATGGCCAGCACGGTGGTGATGGCAAACACCAGGGCGCGGGGCAGCAGCGTCTCCAGATGGGAGTCCAGCAACGCCTGGTCGCGCAGGAAGTACAGAAAGGTCCCCAGGTAGCAGGCACCGGTAAACAATACAGCATCAAGCAATGCCAGCCAGTAGTAGGCAACGTGAACGTGGTGCTTGAAAACGCGTCGGGTTCCCAACAGGCTACTCGCTAACATGGTGGTCTGGCCCCAGTATACTGTGCATGTTCTGTTTGTCGCGCGGTTTGATGAAGGCGAACGTCCGCCAGCCTTCAAACTCTAGCAGCTGCAGGCATTAGTACAGGGAGAATGTTACATTCTGTGACAGGGTTCTCAGATCCGCAACCGCCAGATGCAGAATTTCCAAACGAGCCGCTTGCGGCGCCACCGTGCGGATCGGTCATGCTGTTGGCTCCTCAAACAGGCCTGCGTACTCGGCGTTGAGCGCGCGTCGGTCAATTTTTCCGTTCTGGTTGTGGGGCAGTGCTTCGCGCACGATGACCCTCGTGGGCACCATGAAATTCGGTAACTCACGCTGGCAGAATGCCAGCAGGTCCCGCTCGAGGGTCGCGCTGCTGGCCTGGGAAGAGGGCGTGACGACCAGCGCGATGGCCTGCCCGAGCTGCACATGTGTCAGGCCCAGTGCAGCGGCGCCGGCAACCAGGCCGGACAGGTAGGCCACTTCCTCCACCTCGGTCGGGCTGACCCGGTAGCCCGAGGTTTTGATCATATCGTCCTTGCGGCTAACGAAGTACAGGTAGCCCTCTGCATCACGCACAACCTGGTCTCCCGACCACACAGCGAGTTCCGGCAGCGGTAGAGCCGGGTCCTGCCCCGGTGCGGGCCGGAAGCGTTCTGCGGTTTTCTCCGGGTCGTTCCAGTAGCCCAGGGCGACCAGGGCGCCACGGTGTACCAGTTCGCCGGGCTCGTCGGCAGCGCAGAGCTCGCCGGCCTCGTTCACCACCAGGATCTCAGCATTGGGAATGGCCTTGCCGATGGACTGGGGTCGCTGCTCGAGTTCCTCGGGGGGCAGGTACGTTGAGCGAAAGGCCTCGGTGAGCCCATACATGAGAAAGATGCGGGTGTGCGGCAGTTTCTGTTGCAGGGCCCGCGTACTCGCGACCGGCATGGCGCCTCCGGTGTTGGTGACGTAGCGCAGGCTGGTGGCGACCTCCGCTGGCCACTCCTGTTGCAACAGCTGGTTCCACAGCGGGGGGACTGCGGCCAGCCCCGTTACCTCATAGCGGGCCACGGCTTTCAGCACATCGCGCGGCAGCAGGTAGTCCATGAGTACCACCGAGGCACCCACGGAAAACGCGGTAGTGACCTGACTCAGGCCGGCATCAAAACTGAGAGGCAGCACCGCGAGCAGCCGATCTTCAGGGGTGTTTTCCAGATACTCGGCGACACTGCGTGCGCCGGCCACCATGTTTCGGTGCGAGAGCACTACGCCCTTGGGGTTCCCCGTACTGCCCGAGGTATACAGCAGGGCGGTCATGTCGGTGTCGATGCGCCGGTGGCGCGGGAGGGGAGTCGCTTCCAGCAGATCCTGCCAGTCGATGATGGTCAGCCCCGGGAGGTCACGTGCCAGCGCCTCCCGGCGCTCGCCGCTCAGTGTGTCGACCAGAACCAGGGTGTGCAGGTCGCTGCAGTCGGGCAGTTCCGCCGCCAGCTGCTGCAGCCTCTGTGCCGAGGTGACCAGTATCCGGGCCTGGCTGTGGCGCAGAATGTAGCTCACCTGTCGCGGCTTGAGGACCGGATTGACCGGAACGAAGCAGCCACCCGCAGCTGCCGTGGCGAAAATGCCCACGACGGTCTCCGGCTGCTTCGGCAAATAGATGGCGACACGTTCTGCCGCACAGAGTCCCTGTGCGAGCAGGCCATTGGCGGCATTACTCACCAGATCCCAGACCTGCGCGTACGAAAGCACCGCGTCCCGGAACAACAATGCGGGTCGGTCGCCCTGCACGTGCGCGCCGCGTGCGATAAACTCATGGATAAGATCTGTCACCCGGGGTTCTCCTTGCCAGGGGTTGCCAGCGTTGCCGCCGTTGCGCGGCCTGATGGTTCTGGACTATGGTCACAGGTTTGCAGTGTCGCCTGCAAAAGCCGCTTCGGCAAGCCTGAAGCGGCGAACCCTGCAGGCCCCTGTCACAGGAGTGATGCCATGAGCCGCTTTTTTCGCCTGATCTCTGTGCCCGCGCTCGCTGCGCTGGTGTGCATCGTTGCCTTTATCCAGCCGGTGCCGGTCAGTGCGGCGTCGCTGGCCGACGTGATTGAGAGTGTGCGTCCGGCCATTGTCGGTGTCGGTACGAGTTACCCTCCCCGCCAGCCCATCGGGGATCGCCGTCCGGACAGTTTGCGTGGGACCGGTTTCGTGGTGGGAAACGGCCAGTTGATCGTGACCAACTACCATGTCCTTCCGGAACTGCTGGACCACGACAATCAACAGATGCTGGCTGTGTTTTCAGGGCGCGGACGCCAGGCCCGTGTACACCCGGCTGAAATTGCGGCACAGGACCCTGTGCACGATCTGGCTGTTCTGCGAATCACCGGTAGCCCGCTGCCGACACTGACCCTGGGCGATTCCGACGGTGTTCGTGAGGGCGATGCGGTGGCGTTTACCGGCTTTCCGATCGGCGGTGTGCTGGGTTTGTATCCCGTGACTCATCGCGGCATGGTGTCAGCGATCACTCCCGTTGCACGCACCGCCGACGCCGCGCGCGATCTCAATGCCGTGCAGCTGCAGCGCATGCGTAACCCGTTCGATGTCTTCCAGCTCGACGCCACAGCCTACCCGGGCAACAGCGGCAGTCCGGTATACGATCCGGCAACCGGAAAGGTGATCGGCGTCGTGAACAGCGTGTTCGTCAAGGAATCCCGGGAGTCCGTGCTCGAGCGCCCCTCCGGCATCAGCTATGTGATACCGGTGACCTGGGTGCATCAATTGCTTGATCGGATTGCCCCTTGAGGCGGCGTAAGGGCGAACACAGGTGATCTGGTGGCGGCCGCAGTTGCGTGTTCTGTTTGTGTGTACCGCAAATGTGTGCCGGTCACCGCTGGCAGAAGCCATGCTGCGTCACCGTCTGCGTGGCATGGGGCTGGGGCGGCGGATTGCGGTGGCCTCTGCGGGGACGCGTCCCGGGCAGCTCGGGCGTCCTCCCGATCCTCGGGTTGTCAGGCTGGCGCAGGTCTATGGTGTTCCACTGGGTAGAATACGCGCTCGCCAGGCAACCCCAGCCCTGCTTGAGCGCAGCACGCACATTCTGGTCATGGAGCACGCGCATAGCGAGGAGCTCGCGCAACTGGCTGCCGGTAGTGTGGCGCTGCAGCGTGTGCGCTTGTTGGGGGACTATCAGCCGGGCGCCGCGGCAGGCCGGCCAGTCGCGGACCCCTATTTCGGTGACTGGCAGGGCTTCGAGGCCGTGTATGCACAGATTGATGGAGCACTGGACGGCCTGTTGGAACAGCTGGTCGCCGACCTGAACCTGCACTGAGGGAAAGCAGGCGCTGTTAACGACGGCGCTGCAGCTGTACGTTTCCCATGCCCCGGGGCAGTTGCACCGTCAACGGCTGTGCACCGGGCAGTTGCACCGTCAAGGTATCGTTCGTTGTTGTCAGTGTCGCCAGCATCGGCTGCGTCGGTTGTGCCAGGGATTGCAAATCGGTAGTGCGCATGACAACGAGGAACTCCTGGGTTTCAGCCTCCCGGCCTGGCTGCAGTTCCAGGCGCCAGGCGCCGGGTTCGGCACCACGCTCGCGGCGCAGGCGCTGGGCGGTTGCCTGTAGCGTGCCGCCCTCGTCATAGTTCTGTTCGTCTACGAAGAACTCCAGTCCCGACCCGCCGATGGCGGTGAGGTTTGCATCCTCTGGTAGCAGGACCTGGCCATGCAGCTGTCCGCGCAGGCCACCTGGGTTGAGCGGTGCCGCGATGCGAAAGTCCCTGCCCTGAAGTTCAGGTTCGAGTTCGCTGTGCAGTAACCATTTTTGCCGGAAACTGGCATCGTGGGCCGTCACGCGATCGTAGACAATGATGACCTGCTGTTCTCTGTCGAAGACAAAACTGCGCTGGTAGCTGCGCACCCGCTGGCGGCGCGCCGAAAAGTCCCCCTTGCCGGAAGCCGCATTGGTATAGGCTGGGGTGAGGTCTGCGACCACCCAGGACACGCCGCGCTCGTCTCCGTGGCGCACTTCACCGACGGTGCGATAGTGCTCGGCCTGTTGCTGCCAGTGCTGGAAGTCCAGCGGTGCCGCGCGCCCCCATCCGGAGCCGACTCGCCGCTGCCCGCCATCATTGGCGATGGCGCGGCTGGAGCCGCCCTCGCCCTTGGGTGGCATGGGCACAGTGTCTTCCGGGTCGGTGACCGTGATGACGTTGTGGGCGATGCTTTGAGAGGTGTAGTTCATGTGGTGCTCAGAGCCGTAGCGGTTGTAGAGGCCGCTGTCTATGGCCAGTGCTCCGTTGCGGAAAATGGTGAACGCTCCCTGGTCCAGATGTGAGTGTGACCAGTAGTTGTCGCCCGCGCGAAAGGTTACAAAGGTGGCGTCTTCGCTCCAGCTGGAGCGCGCCAGCAGCAGTCCAATGCCGTCGAACCAGCGGCTGGTGGGCTCGCGCTGCAGGGCAGTCGTATCCGCAAAGCCGGGCTGCGCCAGGGGGCCCCAGGGCCAGGACAGGGGGCGCAGCGGCGTTGTTGGTGCGGCGAGGGTATAGGCGGCGCGGTGCCCGACCTCCAGGGCCAGCGGTGCCAGGTCCGGAATACGGCGACGGAAGTGCGCCGCGTCCCCACTGCGAATGTAGGTGCCGTCGGGTCGGGTCCTGTGCAGGGCGAAATCGGCGAAGCCGCGGATACCCGCTTCGCGGGCGAAGAGATCCTCGCCGGTGGCGTTGCGCCACAGCGCGGGCAACTGGTACACCGCCTGGCCGATACCAATACCGATGTATTCTCCCCCTTCATGCCAGCCACCTGTGGAGCCCATCACCTGGCGCCACACGGGCAGTACCCGGTGGCGCCAGTAGTCTGCGGTGAATCGCATGCAACGGTCGTTGTCACTATCACCGTGGCTGGCGATGGCGGCCATCATCAGTGCCTGCAGCGGACTGTTGTAGAGGTAGACGTTGTACGGCGAGAGGGCGTACTTGTCGGTGATCACGTGAATCTGGTAGTCGCAGGCTGCCTCCACGCTGGCGAGCAGGCTTTGCCGTTGCGCTGGCGTCCACTGTGCGTACAGCCAGTCGTAGGCCAGCGCCAGCGGACGGGTTTGCTCGTGGCCACGCCAGGTGGGTTGCAGTGCCATCAAGTCCGTGTGCAGGGCCTGTAGATCCACGGAGCCGGGTTCTACAAGGGCCATGAGAATCCGTGAGTACAGTTTTCCTTCCCGCGCGGCTTTCCGATGTCGCTCCCAGAAGGCCGGATGGTGTGCGCGCAGCAGGGCGATGTCCTGGTCTGTCGGTGCCGGCAGCCTTGGATGCGCCTGTCGCCAGGACGGAAAAGTGGGCGCTGGGAGTTGTTCAATTGTCGGCAGCGCGTAAGGTGCAATGTCCTCCCGGGCGAGGAATGCGTACAGGCCTGCCAACAGCCCCACGAGGCTGGCGCCGGCGAGCAGCAACACGCGGTGACGCCGGGGAAATCCCGATTTTCCGCCCCTGCGGCGTCCAGCTGATGTGGGCGGCTGCCTCTGGTCACGCTGTGGGTCCGGCTCAACGGGCCAGGGCCAGACCGTGGCCAGCCACCAGCCGCCCGTCGCCACCAGCGCGTCGGTAATGTCGGGGTAGCGGCCGGGCACGAATTGCTGCCACCACTCCAGCCCCAGGGTAACGGCAGCAATGAGGCAGGCCAGCACGGTGCGCAGGTTGCGGTTGCGGCTCCAGGGGTAGGTGACCCAGGCGAGCGCGATGAACACCCACAGGGTCTCCAGCAGGTTGACCACCCCGTGCACGCTATTGATGTGACCGCGAAACGGTATCCAGTTGATGGTACGCAATGCGCTGTTGCCCTCCGCAGGCAGCAACGCGTCCTCTATCAGGAAGGCGGTCAGCGACAGCAGCAGCAATCCGCGCAGCAGGCCGGTGGAGGCGGTGCGCAACAGCCAGAATATCGGGATCAGGCAGACGAAGGCCAGTAGTGCCTCGGCCGACAGTACCCGTCCCAGCACTAGAATCTTGCCTGCCAACACCAGCGCCAGCAGTCCACACACAGCGGACAGGCGGCGCTGGACGGGGGCAAGAACGCTCAGCAGCAGCGTGCCCACGGTAAACAGCATGAATAGATAGCTGACGACCTGGGCGCTGTTCAGGGGTGCCTTGCCGGTGAGTGTGGCCTTGAGGGGGGCCAGGCCTGCGCGCAGGTTGCCGATATCGAGGCTGGGCACGAGTGGGGCCCATTGAGCGAGGATCCAGCAGCCCAGCGCCAGCAGGCCCAGCCTGCCGGTAGCGGGGTCACGGAGTGCTGCAAGCACGCGCTGGGTAAGCCGTCTGGAGAGCGTCAGGCGCACGGCCAGTCCGGCGCCCAGCGCGCCGAGGAATCCGCCGGCGCTGTTCAGTAGCAGGTCTGCCAGTGAACTCACCCGCCCGGGCAGGTAGGTTTGACCAAACTCCAGGCTGGCGGACAGCGCCGTGGCCGCCGCTGTTGCGAGCAGCAGTCTGCGCACAAACGGCCCGCGCAGGCAGAGCATGGCCAGCAGTCCGAAGGGCAGGTACACGATCAGGTTGAGAATAAAGTCCGAGCGGGCCACCCGTTTTGGCCAGTCCATGGCCATGAAAGCCTGCCAGCCTCCCAGTGCCCAGTCCCAGCGGTCGAGCGGGAAC
Source organism: Halieaceae bacterium UBA5044 (assembly GCA_002416125.1). Taxonomy (GTDB): domain Bacteria; phylum Pseudomonadota; class Gammaproteobacteria; order Pseudomonadales; family Halieaceae; genus Haliea. The sequence goes on along the minus strand of DIBU01000015.1, from coordinate 109,495 downwards.
CAGGTGCCGTAGACCAGCAGCAGGGAGTACCCAAGCCACAGCCAGGGAAACGGTGAGCGGGTCGGTGGTATCACCGCAGAGAGCTCCGGTTATTTGAAACCGTACTTTTCCAGTAGAGTGTACAGGGTCGGTCGGGTTACACCGAGCAACGCTGCCGCTTCCGAGACGTTGTCCCCGGCATGCCCCATCGCGCGGATGATCGCCCCCCGCTCCGCTGCGTCCCTCACCTGCCGCAGGTTCAACGGCAGGGCATCCTCGGTGGATTGCGTGTCGAGTTCCAGATCCTCTGCGGTTACCTGGGGGCCGTCAGCCATAATGGCCGCCCGTTTCACCCGGCTCTCCAGTTCCCGCACATTGCCTGGCCAGGTGTAGCGTTCCAACGCTTCGAGGGCACTGCTGTCGAAGCTGCGGCCACCATTGCCGAGCTCGGCGGTGAAGCGCGACAGGAATGCCTTGGCCAGCACGGCCGTGTCACCGGTGCGATCTTTCAACGCGGGAATCTTGATCGTCATTTCACTGATTCGGTAATAGAGATCCTCACGGAAGCGACCCTCTCGCATCTGCTCTTCCAGGTTCTGGTGCGTCGCACACACGATACGCACGTCAACCGGTATCTCTTTACGCCCTCCAATACGCTCGACCACGCGCTCCTGCAGAAAGCGCAGCAACTTGGCCTGCAACTCCAGCGGCAAGTCGCCGATTTCATCGAGGAACAGCGTGCCCTCGTTGGCATATTCAATTTTGCCGATGGTCTGCTGGTTGGCGCCGGTGAAGGCGCCTTTTTCATACCCGAACAGTTCGCTTTCGAGCAGGTTTTCCGGAATCGCGGCACAGTTGATGGCCACCATGCGTTTACCCGCCCTGGGGCTCAGTTCGTGCAGCGCGCGTGCGAAGCGCTCCTTGCCGGTGCCGCTGGCGCCAAGCAGTAACGTGGTGATGTCGGTGGGCGCAATTTTCTCCACGGTGCGACACACCTTCAGCATCTCCGGGCTGACCGCAATGATGTCGCGCAGCGGCATGTTCTCGCTGGCTTTCTGCAGCCGCAGGTTTTCCCGCTCCAGGGCATAGACGTGATAGGCGCGGTCCACCAGCATCGACAGCAGCTCCGCATCGGCGGGCTTCTGGTGGAAATCCCAGGCGCCACCGGCAATCGCCTTCACCGCGTTCGCGCGGTCGTTGTCGCCGGTCACCACAATCACCTTTGTTTCCGGCGCGAGGCTCAGGACCTCGCGCAGAGTAGCGAGACCTTCGGTGACGCCCCCCGGATCAGGCGGCAGCCCGAGATCCAGCAACACCACACCGGGCTCGAAGCGGCGCAGTGCGGTGATGGCCTCGCTGCGATCTCCCGCGATGGCCACCTCGTAGCCGTCGAAGGCCCAGCGCAGCTGGCTCTGCAGCCCCTTGTCATCTTCTACCACCAACAGGTGTCTGGTTGTTGTCTTTGCCATGTTGTATCCGGTTATTCCATGTTGCTCGTTGAGAGTCCGCCGGCCTGGGGCAGGGTCACCCGGAAACGGCTGCCGACGCCCGGCTCGCTCTGCACGCTGATATCGCCACCCAGCTGGCGGATGTACTCCCGGCTCTCGAATGCGCCGATGCCCATACCGGTCAGGCCCTTGGTGGATTCAAAGGGGCGGAACAGTCGCAGTCGCAGGAACTCGGCGTCCATGCCGCGGCCGCTGTCGCTGATGTCCACGATCACCTGGTTGTCGCCGGTGGTGATCTGCACACTGACGCTGCCATCGGCCGGGGTCGCCTCCTGTGCGTTCTGGATCAGGTGGTTGAATACGGTGGCGAGCCGTTCGCTGTCCGCTTCCACGTGCACCGGGTGGTCGAGGCCTGCAAGACTGGGGATGGGCCGGGCGCTACTCCTGCCCTCAACGACCTGGCGCAGCAGTGGTTCCAGCTCAACATCAGCCGCACTGACACTGCGCATACCGCTGCGCATTTGCTCCATCAGGCGCTGCATGCGCGCCACCGAGTTGTCGACAGTGGCGATCATGTCATCAATAAATGCCGGATTATGGCGGTGCTTGGCAGCATTGGATACGATCAGGGACTGCTGCGCCAGAATATTTTTCAGGTCGTGCACGACATACGCTGATAAGCGGTTGAACGCATCGAACTGCCGCGCCTCAACGAGTGCCTGGCTCGCCAGATGCTGAGCCAGGTGGCTGGCGGCCTGGCGGCCGGCGGTTTTCAGCAGGTCGCGGTCTTCCCAGTTGATACTGTCCTTCAGTTCCGACCGTCGCAGCATCAATACACCCTCCAGGCGGTCGCGGAAGACCAGTGGGATGATCAGCCAGAGCGATTCATCCTGCCGCAACCAACGCGGCAGTTGCAGGTCAACATAGACATCCGGCGAGGCCCGCCATTCCTGCAGGTTGATCACCCAGTCTGTGCGCTGCAGCCAGGCGGGCAACGCCCCGAGGCCCTCTTCGGCGGCACCCTCGGGAACGCTCATCTCCCAGTGTGCGAGCAGGCGCAGGGGTTGGCCCTCGCTGCCGCCCCACAGCAGACCTGCGCGGCTGTCGACCAGCGGGCCCATGATCCGGATGATCCCCTCAGCGACTTCTTCATTGAGGCTGGCGAGTGCCCGGGTGAACTTTAACCACTCCTCACGGTAATCATAGCGATAGCTGAAGAAGTGTTTACTCAACTGCACGCGCAGTAGCGCTCTCAGGCGGCCGGAGAACAGCAGGCTGAACAGCAGCGTTGCGGCGGCGACCAGAAAAGCGAGCTGCAGCACCGTACCCCAGGTGCCCCCCATGAACTTGAGGAAGTAGCCGATCGCGGCCATACCCAGCAGGTAGATGCCGGCACCCACCAGCGTGACCGTATGGAAGACGACCTGTCGGGAGACCTGGAGTTTCACACGCCATGAGCTGTAGCGTGCAAAGGCAATACCCAGCGCCGGTGTGACCACCGCGTTGACCAGTCCGCGCGCCTGCCACAGGTCCGGGTCCAGGCGACGGAACAGCAGGGCCTCGGAGTACATGAAGAAGTCCCAGGCGGCGATGGCGCCCAGGCTGAAACAGAGAAACTTCAGCGACCAGCGCTCCGCCGTGGTGGCATTGCGGTAGAGCTGTTCCACAACCAACAGCGTGCCGAGGGCAAAGGCCAGCCACAGGCCGAGCGTGACTTCGTAGCCGAAGTGCAGGCCTCCCAGTGGTGCCAGCATCGGCGCCAGCACAATCAACAGGGCGACCGCAGAACCCAGGTAGAACAGCGGCCGCCAGTCGCGGCCGCGCAGGGTGAGCGAGGCGCCGTCGGTCTGCAGGCCAAGCAGTTGTAGCAGGAAGTACACCCAGGCGATATTGCGGACCAGTTCTGCGACCTGTATCAGGTGGACGGGGGGATACTCTGCCAGTGTGCCAAGCCCGATGATGGCAGACCAGAGTGCGGAGGCCGTGCAGGCAAGCACGAGGCTGATACCCAGTGGCTGCACGCGCCACTGAAAGACGAGCAGCAGGGCCAGCAGTCCGAAACTGGTGGCGGCAATCAGGTGCGTTATCAGGCCGATATTGCCCATCATCCGATTGTCCCACTCCCCGCCGAATCTGTCGTGTTATGCCGCGCTGCGTGTGCAGGCATGGCCGTGATAGCGTTCAGACCTTATACTCAGTGTAACAGTGTGTAAACGCTGACAGCGCGTAGATGCCAAACGCAGCACATTTCAGGTCTACAGGGTCGCGCCGCCGCGCCTGTTCCGAATGGGGAAGAGTGGGGAATGAGAACAATCGAAGCAACCGAGGGTGCGCTGCGGGCGAGCCCGGTGACCTGGCTGGTGACCGGTGCCGCAGGGTTCATCGGCTCGCACCTGTGCCAGCGTCTGCTGCAGCTGGGTCAGCATGTGCGCGGCCTGGACAACTTCGCAACCGGCCACCGTCACAATCTTGAGGCGTTGCACCAGGAGGCGCCAGGGGCGGGCAGCTTCGAATTTCAGGAGGGGGATATCCGTTCGCTCGCGGATTGTCGGCAGGCCGTGGAGGGTGTCCACTACGTGCTCCACGAAGCAGCGCTGGGCAGTGTTCCCCGCTCTCTGGAGGATCCTCTCCTGACCAATGCCGCCAACATCGATGGCTTTGTCAACATGCTGGTGGCCGCGCGTGACGCCGGCGTCAGGCGTTTCGTCTATGCCGCCTCGTCATCGACCTACGGTGATCATCCGGGTTTGCCCAAGGTCGAGGACGAGATTGGCAAGCCGCTGTCGCCCTACGCCGTGACCAAATATGTCAACGAGCTTTACGCGGATGTGTTCGGGCGGGCCTACGGCATGCAGACGGTTGGCCTGCGCTATTTCAATGTGTTCGGGCCCCGGCAGGACCCGCAGGGTGCCTACGCTGCCGTTATTCCGCGCTGGTTCGGCGAACTCACCGCCGGGCAGCGCTGCCAGATCAACGGTGATGGCGAAACCTCGCGCGACTTCTGTTACATCGACAACGTGGTGCAAGCCAACCTGCTGGCGGCCACCGTGGAGTCGCCGGAGGCGGTGAACCAGGTCTACAACGTGGCTTACGGCGGGCGCACAACGCTGAACGCCCTGTACTACGGCATACGTGACCTGTTGAGTGAGCGTAGTCCGGAGTTGGCCGCCCTGGAGCCGGTCTACGCAGATTTCCGGGAAGGCGATGTACGGCATTCCCAGGCGGACATCAGCAAAGCAGCGCGCCTGCTGGGGTATACGCCACAGTACGCGGTTGAAGAAGGTCTGGCCCGCACCGCGGCGTGGTTTATGGGGCAGTCATCCAAATGAGCGATTTATCCATGCAAGAAACGGTAGCAATTGTTGGGCTTGGCTATGTTGGCCTTCCTCTGGCGGTCGCCTTCGGCCGCAAGCGCCGCACCATCGGCTTCGACCTGAATGCACGCAAGCTTGCCCATTACCGTGCCGGCCATGATCCGAGTGGCGAGGTGTCGCCAGAGGCGCTGGCTTCGGCTTCACAGTTGGAGTTCACCACCGAGCCTGCGGCGCTTTCTGAGGCGTCTATTATTATTGTGGTGGTGCCGACGCCGATTGACCACGCCCATCGGCCGGACCTGAGTCCCCTTGAAGGGGCGTCGCGCACTGTGGCGCAACACCTGCGCCCGGGCACGGTGGTCATCTTCGAGTCCACGGTATACCCGGGGTGTACGGAGGAAGTGTGCGTGCCCCTGCTGGAGGCCGGTTCAGGGCTGACCTGGGCGGGTCGCAGCGGAGAGGATGTCGCGGCGGATGCCGGTTTTTTCATTGGCTACTCGCCGGAACGCATCAACCCCGGTGACAAGGTTCACCGCTTGGAGACCATCACCAAGGTGGTTTCGGGGGACACCCCTGCCACCCTCGATCGCGTTGCCCGACTTTACGAGAGCGTGGTTGACGCCGGCGTGCACCGCGCCGCCAGTGTGAAAGTGGCTGAGGCGGCCAAGGTCATCGAGAATACCCAGCGCGACCTGAATATCGCCCTCATGAACGAGTTGGCGATGATCTTCAACAAGCTGGGCATCGACACCCTGGATGTGCTGGAGGCGGCGGGCACCAAATGGAATTTTCTGCCGTTCCGTCCCGGTTTGGTGGGGGGGCATTGTATTGGTGTGGACCCGTACTACCTCACTTACAAGGCCGAGAGCGCGGGCTACCATCCGCAGGTCGTGCTCGGTGGGCGCAAAACGAACGATGGCATGGGCAAGTTCATCGCCGAGCAGACGGTCAAGCAACTGGTCAGCCGTGGACACCCGGTGGCAGGTGCGCGTGTCACCGTGCTGGGCCTGACCTTCAAGGAGAACTGCCCGGACCTGCGCAACTCGCGGGTTGAGGACATCATCCGTGAATTGCAGGACTACTGCTGCGATGTGACGGTGCACGACCCCCTCGCCGATGCGGCGGAGGCGGAAGAGGAGTACGGCATCGAGCTGGTCAGCTGGGCATCGCTGCCCGCGGCGCATGCCGTGGTGTTGGCTGTGCCACATGCCGAGTATCTGGCAAAGGGCCTGGAAGTCGTCACCCCGATTCTGGCGCCGGGCGGTGTGGTTATCGACGTGAAGGGCGTGCTGGACCGGGCAGAGGCCGCCACCGCCGGTTTGCCACTCTGGCGACTGTAGTGCGCTGAGTGTCTGCCTTGAACTGGTTCACAATCCGGGAAGTCAAGGCACATGTTACCTTGCGGTACAATGGCTTTGCCTGCACCATTAGGGTCATAACGAGCAACCCGTAGAGACGCGTCGCCATGTACGACCAGTTCTACCGCTTCAATTCGGAGCCTTTCCGGCTCAGTCCGGACCATGCTTTCGCCTATGCCCACAAGGGCTATATCAAGGCGCGCGCCTACATGGCGTACGCGTTCATGCGCGAGGAAGGCTTTGTCATGGTCACCGGCCGCCCCGGCACCGGCAAGACCACGCTGGTCGGCGCGCTGATTGAACACCTCAGCGGCGAAAACGTGCGGGTGGCCAACCTGGTGTGCAGCCAGCTGAAAGCTGACGACTTGCTGAAGCTCGTCGCCTATGAGTTCGGGGTGACGGTTGATGTCGTGGAAAAAGGCGAGTTGCTGCAGCGACTTACCCAGCAGCTGCGCGCCTGGCACCGCGATGGGCGGCGAGCGCTGCTGATCGTCGACGAGGCGCAGGATCTCGCGGTGTCCGCGATGGAAGAGCTGCGTCTGCTGACCAACATTCAGGTCGCTGGGAAACCCCTGCTGCAAATATTTCTCCTCGGTCAACCCGAGCTGCGGGAACTGGTGCTGCGCCCCGAGCTGGAACAGGTGCATCAGCGCATTGTTGCGGCCAGTCATCTGAAGTCACTCGAGCTGGAAGAAACGCGGGAGTACATTCTGCATCGGCTCGACGTCGTCGGCTGGCGGGGCGATCCGGCCTTCAGTCAGGCGGTATTCCCCCTGGTGTACAAGTTCAGTGAAGGGATACCGCGGCGCATCAACCTCATTTGCAGTCGACTGCTGCTGCACTGTGCCCTGGAGCAGCGGCATCGTGTGGAAGTCGCGGATGTGCGCGAGGTGATTGGCGAACTGCAGGACGAGCATCTGGCTGCTGGTGCCAGCTGGTCCGAGGCGGATTTTCACGGGCTGGAGGACACGCCGGATGAAGCGCCCGCGGCAGCGCAGGGTGACGCGGACCCTGAGGTTGCTGGTGCACGTGACACCGAGCAGCGCGACGAAGGAGAGATTGCCGCCGGCGACGCCGGGCGGGCGGATGACGCCGTCCAGCAGCAGCCGGAACAGCAGGTGGTTCGTGGACGTCAGCACCTGACGGTGGTTGCCGGCGCCGCCGGCGTGACGGCGCGGCGCACCGGCACCGACGAATCAGTTCCAACGCCGATACACGGACATGTAGAGACAGAAGTCGCGGTTACCGCAGCGGTGGACGCGATGCGCGCCACGGAAACGATTGCGCCCGCCCCTGCGCCAGCATCAACAGCACAGGACGCGGCGAGTGACCAGCCTTCCGTCAAGGGGAGGCCGGCACCGGGTGGAGCGACCGTGGCGTCGGGTAGGACACGGCGCGCTGCGCCCGCAAAAAAGGGGCGGGTAACGAAGCCGACCACCGCGGCGCGCGGCGGCCACAGTGCCCAGAGCCCGGGCGGGGAGCTTGGCGGGGGCTGGGTGATCGGCGGAATCCTGCTGGCGTCCATTGCCCTGGTCGCCTGGGCGGCTACCGGGTTCAGCTTCGGGTTTTTTCTGGAATAGTGGGGAAAACGGTGGGATATTGCCCATCGAATGTGGTTACCTGTTGTTACGCTGGCAGTTGTTTTTGTGCTGACGACGTGGCACCTGGCAAACGTGGTAAAACAAAATGGGCCGCCAATGGCTCGCTGAGGAGTAGAAGAAGATGAGCATATTCACCGAACTTCCAGAGGGGCGTTCGCCTGTTGCCCGCGTGCTGGCAGCGCTGATGGTCTTGACCCTGGCGGCCTGTGCCTCACATCCACCGGCGCCGGTCGCAGAGCGGTCTGCGGCGCCAGATTACAACTATGTCATCGGTCCCGGCGATACGATGGAGATTTTCGTCTGGGGTAACCCGGAACTCACCACGACGGGCATTGTGCGTCCGGACGGCAAGTTCACCACGCGTCTGGTTGAGGATCTGCAGGCGAGTGGTCGTACCTCGACCGAACTGGCGCGTGATATCGAGAAAGCCTATGGCGATTACGTGCGCCAGCCAGTGGTCAGTGTCATCGTTAACGGATTTGTGGGCGTGCCTGAGCAGCAGGTGCGCGTCGTGGGCGAAGCAGCAACACCCTCCAGCGTACCCTATCGACAGCACATGACGCTGCTCGACCTGATGATCGCGGTGGGCGGGATGACCGAGTTTGCCGCGGGCAATAAATCGGTACTGGTACGTACCCACGGTGGCACGCAGGACTCCTACGGCCTGCGTCTGGATGACCTTCTGAAGAAGGGCGACATCTCCGCAAACATGGCGCTGCAGCCCGGCGACATCGTCATCATATCCGAGAGCTGGTTCTGATGCGTTTGGCGCAGTTTCGGTCGGTCGCGGAGTAGCGAGCCATGCAGGATGTGTTTGCGCAACTGGTCAGCTATGTGCTGGGGGTCTGGCGGCACCGCTGGCTCGCGCTCGCCACGGCCTGGGTGTTGGCCCTCACGGGCTGGGCTTACGTCTGGCAGATGCCGGAGTCCTACGTGGCGACGGCCCGCATGCACGTGGACACGAACTCCGTCCTGCGCCCGCTCATGCGCGGGCTCACCATCACGCCGGACATCAACCAGCGCATCCAGATGATGAGCCAGACGCTGCTCAGCCGGCCGAATATGGAGCGGCTGGCGCGCATGACCGATCTGGACCTCGGGGCGACCACGGAGGTCGAGAAAGAAGCGTTGATCAAGCGTATGCAGGAGTCCATTGGGCTGTCCGGCAGTCGTGGCAACACCTCGCTCTATACCATTTCCGTGACGGACCCAGACCGGGAGACCGCCCGGCGCGTGGCGCAGGCGCTGATCACGGTGTTCATCGAAAATTCCATGAGTGACAAACGCGAGGACAGCTCGGACGCGCAGAGCTTCCTGCAACAGCAAATCGCCGAGTCGGAGCAGCGGCTGGTCGAGGCCGAGCGCCGGCTGGCCATGTTCAAGCAACAGAATGTCGACGTGTTGCCCGGCGGCGGTGGGGACTACTACAGCCGCCTGCAGGAAACCCGGGGTGCCTTGCAACAGGCGCAGCTGCAATTGCGCGAAGTGGAGAACCGCCGGCGTGAGTTGCAGCGCCAAATCGAGGGCGAGGACCCGGTGTTCATCGCGGGTGGCTCAACCGGCACGGCGCAGTCGCCGCTGGACGCCCGGGTACAGTCCCTGCAGCTGCAGATGGACGGATTGCTGGCGCGTTACACCGCGAAGCACCCGGAGGTCGTGCGGTTGCGCGGGCTTATTGAGGAATTGGAAGCAGAGCGCCAGGCCGAGTACGCGCGCATGCGGGAACAGCCCGGTGCCTCGTTCAGTGGCCTGGCCAGCAGCCCGGTCTACCAGGGTATGCGCAGCATGCTGGCGCAGACCGAAGCCGAGGCCGCCGAGCTGCGGGTGCGCGTCGCCGAATTCGAGCGCCGTGCCGACGAGTTGGCGGCGAAGGTGAATCAGATTCCCGAAGTTGAAGCCGAGCTGAAGCAACTGAATCGCGATTACGATGTGATCGCACGGCAGCATCAGCAGATGCTGGAGCGGCGTGAGTCCGCGCGGTTGTCCGGCGATGTGGAAAGCACGGGTGGTGAAGTCAGCTTCCGCGTCATCGATCCGCCGTTTGTGCCGCGTAAACCCAGCAAGCCCAACAAGCTGCTGTTGAACGCCGGCGTGCTGATCGTTGCGCTGGGTGCGGGTGTGGGCGTGGCACTGCTGCTGACGCTGGTGCATCCGATTGTGACCGACGCCCGCATGCTGGCACATTCGACGGGTTTGCCCCTGTTGGGCACCGTCACCTGGAACAAGTCGCCGGAGGAAAAGCGCAGCAGCCTGTGGCGTCTGGCGGGGTTTGCGGTGTGCGGCGGGGCCTTGTTGGTCGCGTTTGCCGGTGTGCTCATCGCGCCGGGGATGACAGCATGATGTCCGTTATCGGGGCCGGTTCGGCTGACAGCAGGCCCAGGGGCCGGAGAGCAGAACAATGAGTACAATCGAGAAAGCCCTCAGCCAGATGGAGGCGGCCAAGAAGTCGCAGCCCCCGCAGCCTGAGCCGCAGAATACGGTGGAGCGGGCCGGCGTAAGCGAGCCGCAGCAGGCCACCGTCGCAGAGCAGCGCGACGAGGACTCTGACTGGCAAAGTGGCGCCGAAGTGCATATTCCCTTCGATGCGCTGCATGCTCAGGGTTTTCTTACGCCCGCGATTCCGCGTAGTGCTATCGCCGAGGAGTTTCGCGCCATCAAGCGGCCTCTGCTGAAAAACGCCTCTGGCGCGTCACCCACGCCCATTCCCAATGCCAACCTGATTATGGTCACCAGCGCGTTGCAGGGGGATGGCAAGACGTTTTCATCGATCAATCTGGCGATGAGTATCGCCATGGAGCGGGACAAGACCGTCTTGTTTGTCGATGCGGATGTGCTCAAGGCCACGGCTGGGCACCGTCTGGGCATTCCCGCTGGTACACCGGGCCTGCTTGATGTCCTGCGTCGCGATGCGAAACCGGAAGACGTCATACTGCGCACCAACATGGAAAAGCTGCGCGTCTTGCCCGCTGGCATCGCCGACGAACATTCCACAGAGCTGTTGGCCAGTGAAAACATGCACCAGTTTATGCTGGAGCTCTCCGCCCGTTACCCCGATCGCATCATCGTCTTTGATTCACCGCCACTGCTGCTCACCACCGAGGCGGGCGTGCTGGCCAGTTTTATGGGGCAGATTGTGTTTGTCGCCTCGGCAGACATTACGCCGCAACACGCGGTCAAGGAGGCGCTGGAACACATCGGCGCCGACAAGATGGTGGCGGTGATGTTGAACCGCGCCTCGCGCCGGCGCATGGGTCTGTTCGGTATGGGTGTCGGCTACGGCTACGGGTATGGCTACGGGTATGGCTATGGTGGCCGTGCCGAGGCCGCCGAGGTGGCGGATCAGGATGCAGCGAGGGCCATGAACCCGTGAAGAGTCCACAGAAAGCCGGCTTAGCAGTCCGTGGGCGCGTACAACCCACCGTCACCTATCGTACCGACGGGCGCCACTGTGGCCCGACGCTCGCTCTCACCGCGCTGGCGGGATTACTGGCAACGCTGCCGGCACTCTCCGCGGAGTGGGAAACCAACGCCGGCATGTCGGTCGGTGGCTATTACTCCGACAACATCTGCCTGGCCCCGAACGACAAGGAAGGCAAGGCGGTGGCGACGGCGCGCCCGGATGTCAGCGTCACCGGGCGCGGCGCACGCGGCAACCTGAACCTGCAGGCGGCGGTTGAGTACAATTCGCTGGGGGACAGCGACCTCGAGTGTGAAACCGGCCAGGCGTCCAACCTGAGCAACCGCAAGTCTTTTATTCCGAGTGTGCGTTTCAACAGCGACTACGAGCTGGTGGAGAACTGGCTGCAACTGGATGCTGCGGCCTCTGCACGGGAAAATGCGCTGAACCCCTTCGGCCCACCCGGCACCGGCAATGGCCGAGACAATACCAACATCGTCTACGACTATACGGTAGGTGCGCTGTTGCAGCGCCGGCTGGCGCAGGCGGCCAACCTGCGTCTGCGCTACGCGTATAACGAGCAGTTCAATGACGCCGATATCTACGGCAACAGCGATGAAGATCGCGTAGAATTCGACCTCGACTCTCTGCCGGGAACGGGGCGCCTGAGTGCCGGGCTCGGCGGTCAGTACAGCAAGATCAACTACGAAGCCACGGACTTCCAGCCGGCTTTCGACAATGAGCTGTCCAATGCCGAGTTCCGCCTCGGTTTCCAGGTGCTGGACAGCCTGCAGTTGAATGGCCTCGCGGGTGAGGAATGGAACGAGTTCACCAGCCAGCGCGAGGATATCGATGGCAGCTACTGGGATGTGGGTGTTCGCTGGACGCCCAACTCCCGGGTGGAAGTCAATGTCGGCACGGGCGAGCGCTTTTTTGGCAGCACCCCCCGGGCGGATATCCGCTACCGCCACAAGCGCAGCGAGTTGAGCGGCAGCTACGTGCGCACACTCACCCTGCCGCGCACCCTGCGTGGCGCCGATGCCAGCCTGGTCGACCCGAATGATCCGTTTGGCCCGGGCTTTGGGGAGTTGCCTGGCGACCTGCTGGGCAACGAGGGCCTGCCGACGTTCATTGGGAATTCGCCGGTGTTGGATGAGCGCTTTGAGTTGCGCTATCGCTTTGAAGCGCGGAGGAGCTCAGTGACGTTTTCTGCGTCGGATTCGCAGCAGCAGCGGGTGGATGACGGCGCTGAGGGGACCTTCCGCGACGCGGGAGTGACGTTTACGCGCAAGCTTTCCAGCACCCTGTCAGCCAACGTGCGCCTGCGCTGGGATGAGCGTGAGGGAGAGGGCGGTAACTTTGGCGGCTTTGGCCAGAACAGCGAGAGCTGGCTGGCTGGCCTGGGCCTTACGCGCCGGCTCGGCAATGACACCACGCTGACACTGGCCTACCAGTTCCTGACACGGGATTCAGACTTCGCGCTGAATAACTACGACGAGAACCGGATAACGTTCAACGTCAGACACGCCTTCTAGGACGTCTCGATCATGAGTGAACAGACAGGCGCGAACATTCTCTGTGTAGTAGGTGCGCGGCCCAACTTCATGAAGATCGCCCCCATTATGCGTGCCTTCAACGCGGCCGGGAGCGGACTCCGCGCCAGCCTTGTGCACACGGGGCAACACTACGATGCGGCGATGAAGCACGCCTTTTTCGAGCAGTTGCACATTCCGGAGCCCGATGTCGACCTGGGAGTGGGCTCTGGCACGCACGCCGAGCAGACGGCCCAGATCATGCTCAAGTTTGAGCCTGTGCTGGATGCGCAGCAGCCGGATGCGGTGTTAGTGGTGGGGGACGTCAATTCTACTATTGCCTGTGCCCTGGTCGCGGTGAAAAAGGGTATACCGGTTATTCATGTTGAAGCGGGCTTGCGCAGTGGAGACCGCGGTATGCCGGAGGAGATCAATCGCATCCTCACGGATCAGCTGTCCGACCTGCTGTTCACGACGGAGATGTCCGCGGCTGACAACCTGGAGCGCGAGGGCATCAGCCGGGACAAGGTGTTCTTTGTCGGTAACGTGATGATCGATACCCTGCGCTACAATCTGGCGTCGGCGACACCCTCAGCCAGCACGCTGGCCGAGGCGGGCCCCCGCTTCACAGAGGGCTACGGTTTGCTCACCCTGCACCGTCCCTCCAATGTGGATGATCCCACGGTGCTGCGGCGCCTGCTGACGGAACTCGTCGATATCAGTCGCGAGACGCCGCTGGTGTTTCCAGTGCACCCGCGCACGCGCGCCCGCATCCGTGACGCGGGCCTCGATGCCGTGATCGCTGGGGCGGATATCCTCCTGCTGCCGCCACAGGGTTACCTGGAAATGCTCGGCCTGATGCGCGATGCGCGTGTGGTGCTGACGGATTCCGGTGGCATCCAGGAAGAAACCACGGCCCTGGGTGTGCCGTGTATCACGCTGCGCGAGAGCACAGAGCGGCCAATTACCGTTGAACAGGGCACGAACACCGTGGTCGGCACAGAGTCTGCGGCCATCCGCAAGGCCTACCGTGAGGTGATTCAGGGGGGCGGCAAGGCGGGCCGCCAGCCTGAGTACTGGGATGGCCAGGCCGCACAGCGCATCGCATCCATTCTGGCGCGCTGGTGTGGGGGTGTGCGACAAGCATGAGTGTTGCATCGGCTGGCACAGTGAACGCCATGACGGTGGATGTAGAGGACTATTTCCAGGTTTCCGCGTTTGAGTCGCAGGTGAGTCGCGCAGAGTGGGAGACGACCCCGCTGCGTGTGCAGGCCAATGTCGAGCGCATCCTGGCACTGTTCGATAGACATGACGTCAAGGCCACCTTCTTTACGCTTGGCTGGGTGGCGGAGCGCCACCCCGAGATGGTGCGCCGGATAGTCGCTGAAGGCCATGAGCTTGCCAGTCACGGTTGGGAGCACACACGGGTTACCACCCAGCTACCCCCGGCGTTCCTCGATGATGTGCGGCGTACCAAGGCCCTGCTGGAAGACATCGCAGGTGTTGAGGTCAAGGGTTATCGCGCGGCCAGCTACTCCATCGGTCGCGACAACCTCTGGGCCCTGGATACGCTGGCTGATGCGGGCTATCGCTACAGTTCCAGCATCGCGCCTATCCGACATGACCTCTACGGGATGCCGGAAGCACCACGTTTCGCTTTTTCAGCGGCGTCGGGCCGGCTGGCGGAAATTCCCGTGACCACGCTGCCCCTCGCCGGGCGTAATATCAACTGTGGCGGCGGAGGCTGGTTCCGCCTGTTTCCCTACGCGTTCTCGCGTTGGGCGCTACGCCGGATCAACCACAGGGAAAGCCAGAGTGCGCACTTCTATTTCCACCCCTGGGAAATCGATCCTGAACAACCCCGGCCGCCGGGTCTGACCGCCCGCACACGCTTTCGCCACTACCTGAACCTGGGCCGGATGGAGTCACGCCTGCAGCGGCTGCTGGGTGATTTTCGCTGGGACCGTATGGATCGCGTATTTGCCCCGGCGATAGCCGCGCCGGAAACGTTGCCGCAGCCGGCCTTTGGCGCCTCAGGCGCCCGTAGCGGTCTGCGGCAGGAGGTGGGCGCGTGACGGTGCGGGTGCGCTGTGCGGAAGCCGCTGACGAGCCGGTCTGGGAGCGGTTCGTGCAGCAATGCCCGCAGGCCACCTTCTTTCATCGCTTCGGTTGGAAACGGGTGCTGGAAGGCGCCTTGCGGCATCGCTGCCATTTTTTGCTGGCCGAGGAACATGGGGCCGTGGTGGGCGTCCTGCCGCTCGCGGAGGTGCGCAGTCGTCTGTTCGGATACAAACTGGCCGGCCTGCCTTTCTGTGTGTATGGGGGAATCGCCTCAGCGCATGAACAGGCCGCTGGCGTGTTGCGGCGCGAGGCCGAGGCTCTGGCCGTGCGCCTCGGTGTAGATGCCCTGGAACTGCGCAATTGCGCAAGCAGTGATAGCGGGTGGCCTGTGAAAGAGCTTTATTACACCTTTCGCAAGCCAATCACCTCGGATAACGATGCCAACCTCAAGGCCATACCCAATCGCCAGCGCGCCATGATTCGCAAAGGTATTCAGGAAGGGCTGGAGGGCGAGGAGGTCGAGGGCACTCAGCGCCTGTATCGCGTGTATGCAGAGAGTGTGCGCAATCTGGGTACTCCGGTGTTCAGCCGACGCTACCTTGACGCACTGCGCGCTGAGTTTGCAGGAGATTGCCGCGTGCTGATGATTCGCCAGTCCGACGAGGATGTCGCCGGGGTGATGAGCTTCTATTTCCGCAACGAGGTATTGCCCTACTACGGCGGCAGCATCGCCCGCGCTCGCAGCATTCGTGGTTGTAACCATTTCATGTACTGGGACCTGATGCGTCGCAGTGCCGAAGAGGGCGTAACGCTGTATGACTTCGGACGCAGCAAGCGCGACACAGGGCCTTTCGACTTCAAGAAAAACTGGGGTTTCGAGCCGCAACCGCTGCCTTACGAATATTTTCTGGTCAACAGCGACCAGGTGCCTGACGTCAACCCCAGTAACCCGAAGTACCGCTTGTTGGTGAATGCGTGGCAGCGACTGCCCTTGCCGGTTGCCAACCTGTTGGGGCCACCGTTGGCCCGCAGTCTGGGATAGGCGCATGGGAGACACGCCGAAGCCCCCGCTGCTGTTTTTGTGCCACCGTATCCCTTATCCACCCAACAAGGGTGACAAGATTCGTTCGTTCCATCTCCTGCATCACCTGAGCCTGCATTTCGATATCCACCTGGGCAGCTTTGTGGATGACCCGGACGACTGGCCCTGGGTGCCGGAACTGGAGAAGTATTGCGCGAGCGTGTTTCTGCGGCCGCTCAACGCGCGGCTGGCCACTTTGCGCAGCGCCTTGGGGCTGGTAACGGGTGAGGCGCTCTCGGTTCCCTACTACAGAGACCGTGCGTTAAGGAGGTGGGTTGCCGACAGTGTTGCCGCTCATGACATTCGGCATGTCATTGTCTATTCGTCATCCATGGCGCAGTTTTTACCGACAGGCAGTCAAGGTTTCCTGCGCAAGGTGATCGATTTTGTGGATGTGGATTCTGACAAATGGTTACAGTACTCGCAGCAGAAAACCTGGCCCTTGAGTTGGGTATATCGACGTGAAGCCCGGTGCCTGCTCGCACTGGAGCAGCAGCTTGCAGAAGAGTTTGATGCCGGTTTGTTCGTATCGTCTACCGAAGCTGATTTGTTTCATAAGCTTTCTCCGGAAACAGCGCACAAAATCGGTTTCTACAATAACGGTGTGAACTGCGATTACTTTGATCCTGCCTACGATGAGTCGGCGCCCCAGCCTAGCCCCTATCCCCAGGGAAGCCTCCCGCTGGTGTTCACGGGAGCAATGGACTACTGGCCAAATATCGATGCTGTGGTGTGGTTTACGCACAACGTGTTGCCTCTTTTGCGTCGTAGCTATCCTGAGATCAGCCTGACTATCGTCGGCGGCAATCCTGCACGGGCGGTGCGCCAGTTGGCGCAGCAGGCGGGTGTGACGGTAACGGGGCGCGTACCCGATGTCCGGCCTTACCTCAAGCATGCACGGGCCGCAATCGCACCCATGCGTATCGCACGTGGTGTGCAGAACAAGGTGTTGGAGGCCATGGCCATGCGTTTACCTGTGCTGGTCAGTACCAAGGGTCTGGAGGGCATAGATGCAAAGGACGGAGATGAAGTGCTTCTCGCGGAATCTGCGTCGGATTATGTCCGGTTGTTCGGCGAACTGGTGCATGGCGAGCACGCCCAGATGGGCGAGAGGGCACGCCACTGCGTGCAGCAGATGTTTAACTGGGCAGAGAACCTGCCAGAGGTAGTATTGTTGCTAGGTAATACCTCTGCAGCACCGCGGTACGCAAGGAAAAGCTGAAATGACGACAAGGCAACTGGATGTTGTGCTGACACGCTCTGAACAGGCTCTGTGGTTCGTGCTGGGCGCTGTGGTGTTCTACGCCTGT
Organism: Halieaceae bacterium UBA5044; assembly: GCA_002416125.1. Classification (GTDB taxonomy): domain Bacteria; phylum Pseudomonadota; class Gammaproteobacteria; order Pseudomonadales; family Halieaceae; genus Haliea. Next base: position 92,414 of record DIBU01000015.1, on the reverse strand, counting down.
GGACTCTTCCTTATTTTCCACGAAACCGTGCATTCGATGGTTGATATCTGGTCGAGGTCTCAAACCTTTGCTCACGGATTTCTCGTTCTCCCTATCAGTATCTGGCTGCTCTGGAGGGAGCGGGAAACATACTATGACTTGCCCGCACGACCGCAACCGTATGCGCTTCTGCCCCTATTGATCTTTGGCGTGATATGGCTCCTTGCCACAATGGTCGACATCGTCGTGCTGGAACAACTCGCATTTGTCGCGATCCTTACCAGCGGTATTTGGGCCATAGTCGGTAATGTCATCGCAGCTCGCGCTGCATTCCCGCTGCTGTTCCTGTTTCTGGCGGTGCCTATGGGCTCGGAGCTGATACCGCCATTGATGAGCCTGACAGCAGCCACCACCGAAATCATGGTGCGTGCCAGCGGCGTTCCTCTCTATCGCGAGGGAATGTACCTCTATCTGCCCACAGGGACATGGTCAGTTATCGCGGAATGTAGCGGCGTTCGCTACCTGATAGCTTCTTTTACACTCGGGCTGATCTACGCATACCTGACCTATAACAGCTTTTGGCGGCGTTTACTTTTCGTACTGGCGTCTATTGCCGTCCCGATTGTCGCAAACAGCCTGCGTGCCTATGGCGTTGTCATGATGGGCCACCTCAGTGACATGCGTCTGGGTGTGGGTGTCGATCACCTGGTGTACGGTTGGGGCTTTTTCGGGCTGGTCATGGTGATTCTGTTCTGGGTTGGTGGGTTTTGGCAGGAGGAAGTCGTAACCACGAGGACGTCCTCAGGTTTGGCGCAGGAAAGCACAGGTGCTTCATCAGTGTCGCTGCTGGCCGCGGCTTTGATCGCAGTAGCGCTCGCAGCGGTTTGGCCGGTGATTGCGCTGACGTCAGACAGAGCGACGACCATGGCGACGGCAGAGGCGATATCAGCGCCCCCGCCCGTTGAAGGTTGGCGTGCCACTGCTACCCCTGAAGGGTTTTGGCACCCGGTGGTAGAGGGGGCCGACCGTAAACTGGACCAGATGTATGATGGCAGGGTGCCTGTCGCACTCTTTCTGAGGCAGTTTTTGACGCAGAAGCAAGGGCTTGAGCTTGTTACAAGCGCCGAACCGTGGAGGCCAGAGCCACGCCAGATGTGGAGAGTCATTGGGCAGCGGCGTGTGCATACCGGGGTGGACTCCCTGGGGTGGGTTGAGGAGGTTCAAGTGCGCTCCGCTTCCCGGATTTACCTTATCTGGTCCTGGTATCATATCGACGGTAGAAACTCAGAAAATCCTTACGCCGCGAAGCTTCTTGAGGCTCGACAGCAACTTTTCGACGGGAGACGCACGGGCGCGCGTATTTTTGTTGCGACACAGATCAATGATGATCTGGATGCATCCAGAGTTCGGCTTACCAGCTTCACCTCTCTGCATCTCGCTTCAATCGTCGATTCTTTGAATCACGGCCTACAAGCACAGTGAGATAGGGCGGTTCATGCACTCAGGAAGCGTAGCTGCTGCCCCTAAGCCGCCTTTGGTAGTCCATGTGATCTATGCGCTGGGTACGGGCGGCCTCGAGAATGGGCTGGTGAATATCATCAATCGATGCCCTCCCGAGCGGTATCGGCACACCATTATCTGCCTGACGCGTAGTGAAGAGTTTGCGGGACGAATCAGGATGCCCGGCGTTGAGGTAATTGAGCTGCACAAAAAACCAGGGCACGACCTGCGTATGTATTGGCGATTGTGGCGTACGCTACGTCGCTTGCGGCCTGCTATTGTGCACACACGTAACCTTGCTGCCCTTGAGACGCAGGCGTTGGGTTTATTGTTGACGGGCTGTAAGCGGGTGCACGGTGAGCATGGCAGGGATGTGAGTGACCTTGATGGCAGCAATTCCAAGTACAAGCTGTTGCGTAGGGCCCTGAGCCCGTTGATCCATCGATTCATCGCGGTCAGCCGTGACCTTGCTGACTGGTTGGTTACCGCTGTGGGCATCCCCGACGACAAAGTCGTGCAGATATACAACGGGGTGGCGCATGACAGGTTTTCGCCGCGGAATATGAAAAATGGCGATTCTTGTCGGGCAAGCGGCACCGCAGAGATCGCAGTGTCGGGTATGCCCGAAGGCTTTTGGGGTGGCACGGAGTGTAGAGTCGTCGGTACTGTAGGGCGGCTTGCGGCGGTAAAGGACCAAAGGACCCTTCTGCTCGCTTTTGCCGAGGTCTTGCGTTCGAGCCCTCAGCAAAGGAACAGCCTGCGCTGTATACTCGTCGGCGATGGGCCCGAACGTTCCGCGCTGGAGAACCTGATTGCAGAACTGGGGATAGAGGGCAGCGTCTGGATGGCTGGTGACCGGGACGACATACCTGAGTTGCTAGCGTGTCTGGATGTGTTCGTATTGCCTTCTCTGGGTGAAGGCATTTCCAACACTGTTCTGGAGGCCATGGCCAGTGGTTTGCCTGTTGTCGCCACTCGTGTAGGTGGCAACCCCGAACTGGTGGAGGATGGGGTTACTGGACTGCTGGTCCCGGTGGGTGATGTAACAGCATTGGCGAATGCACTACTGACGCTGGTCGAAGACCCCACGCAGTGCGAGCAAATGGCTCACGCCGCTGTGCGGCGTGTTCGACGGGATTTTGACTGGGAGCGAACAGTGTCCTCATATCTCCAGGTTTATGACGATCTCCTGGGCTGCCGCCGACCACCGGAATCAATGGACAGGACCTGACTATGTGTGGCATTGCCGGTATTTTTGATCTGACCCAGCAGCGCGAGCCGGATCGTGCTTTGCTCGAAGCCATGAATCAGACCCAGTTTCATCGCGGCCCTGATGAGGGCGGTGTTTTCCTGGCGCCTGGGGTCGGCCTCGCTCACCGCAGGCTGTCCATTATTGATCTGGCCAGTGGGCAGCAGCCCATGTTCAGTGCGGATAACACACTCTGTGTTGTCTATAACGGGGAAATCTACAACTTCAAAGCGCTTGCCAGTGAGTTGGAAGCGCTCGGTTTCCACTTTCGCACGCACTGTGACACCGAGGTCATTCTCTATGCCTGGCAAGCCTGGGGTGAGCGCTGTGTAGAGCGTTTCCGCGGTATGTTCGCCTTTGCCCTGTACGATTCGAATGCCCGCAGCCTGTTTCTCGCCAGGGACCGGTTCGGCATCAAGCCCTTCTTTTACAGTGTACTGGCAGATGGCCAGCTGATATTCGGTTCCGAACTCAAGGTGATCAAGGCGCACCCCGGGCTGCCCCGCGCGCTGCAGCCACAGGCTGTCGAGGATTATTTCGCACTGGGTTATGTGCCGGAGCCGAAAACCATCTATCGCGGTGTATTCAAGTTGCGTCCCGGCCACACGATGTTGTTCCGCCATGGCGAACCCGTGCCCGCACAGAAACAGTTCTGGGATATTCCCTTCAAGCCGGTAGCGGTGGCGAGCGAGGCCGATCTGCAGGCCGAATTGATCGCCAGACTGCGCGAGGCGGTGCAGGTGCGCATGGTGGCCGAAGTGCCGCTGGGTGCCTTCCTTTCGGGCGGTGTGGATTCCAGCGCGGTTGTGGCGATGATGGCGGAATTGCAGAGCGATCCCGTAAACACCTGCGCTATCGGATTTGATGTCAAGCAGTTCAATGAAACCGAGTATGCCGCGCGCGTTGCAGAGCGTTATCACACCAACCATTTTCAGGAAATCGTCAGTAGCGAGGACTTTGATCTTCTTGATGAGCTTGCCGCGCTCTACGACGAGCCCTACGCCGACAGTTCGGCGATCCCGACCTACCGTGTGTGTCAGCTGGCCAAAAAACGGGTGACGGTGGCCCTGTCAGGTGATGGCGGTGATGAACACTTTGCGGGCTACCGGCGCTATCGCTGGCATATGCACGAAGAGCGTTTGCGGCAGGCGCTGCCATTGGGCCTGCGCAAACCTGTCTTTGGCGCTCTTGGCCGGTTGTATCCCAAGGCGGATTGGGCGCCCCGGGTATTCCGTGCAAAAACAACCTTCCAGGCGCTGGCGCGAAACTCGGTGCAGGCCTACCTGCATTCGGTGTCGATCTGCAGCGATGAGCAGCGTGCTGCACTTTTCAGCGACAACTTCAAGCGCGAATTGCAGGGCTATTCGGTACACAGCGTATTTGATGAACATGCGGCTAACAGCCCCACCGACGATCCGCTGTCGATGATTCAGTACCTGGACATGAAAACCTACCTGGTGGGCGACATCCTGACCAAGGTGGACCGCGCCAGCATGGCCCATGCGCTGGAAGTTCGTGTGCCCCTGCTGGATCATCCGCTCACCGAATGGGTTTCCGGGTTGGCCCCGGAATGGAAGCTGCGCGGCCAGGAGGGGAAGTACCTCTTGAAGAAGTCACTCGAGTCCCGCCTGCCGCAGGATGTGTTGTACCGCGACAAGATGGGCTTCGGTGTGCCTCTGGCCAAGTGGTTCCGCGGTCCGCTCAAAGAGCGTTTGCGGAAGGATCTCCTGGAGTCCGGCGGCCTCGCGGCCACCGGGCTGTTCAATCAGGAGTATCTGGCGCGTCTGGTTGATGAGCACCAGTCCGGACGACGCGATCACAGTGCTCCGCTGTGGACCTTGTTGATGTTCCAGGCCACGGTGCGTGATGACCAGTTTGTGGTGGCAGCGTGAGCGGAGGCCCGATGCGTATTCTGCATATCCTCGATCATTCCATACCGCTGCACAGTGGTTACACGTTCCGCACGCGCAATATTCTGCGGGGCCAGCGCGCCCTGGGCTGGCACACAGCCCACGTCACCGGGCTCAAGCAGGGGGTGAGTGACGTAGCGGAAGAAACCGTCGATGGCCTGCACTTCTACCGCACCAGCCCGGGTAACAACCCGCTATCCCGCTTGCCTGTGCTTGACCAGTGGGAGGTGGTGACAACGCTGGCGCGGCGCATTGTGGAGGTGGCAGCGATTGAGAAGCCGGACGTTCTCCATGCCCACTCGCCAGCCTTGAATGGCCTGGCGGCCCTGCGCGCTGGTCGTGAGCTTGGATTGCCGGTCGTCTATGAGTGTCGTGCCTTTTGGGAAGATGCCGCGGTGGATCACGGCACGAGTCGGGAGTGGGGGCCGCGCTATCGCGTCACACGAGCGCTTGAGACGCGCGTTTTTCGGCGCGCCGATGCCGTCACCACCATCTGTGAGGGTTTGCGAGCTGAAATCGCCGGGCGGGGCATAGATGCCGCCAAGATTACGGTCATACCGAACGCGGTCGATACCGAAGGCTTCACCTATGGCGCAGCGGCGAACCCCGAATTACAGCGGGAGCTCGGGCTTGAGGGCAAGACGGTACTGGGGTTCATCGGATCCTTCTACGCCTACGAGGGTATTCCCCTGTTGCTGGATGCACTGCCAGCGCTGTTGGAGCAACACCCCGAACTTCGCCTGCTGCTGGTGGGTGGTGGACCACAGGAGGAACAGATTCGTGGCAAGATTGCCAGCCTGAATCTTGAGGATATCGTCATCCTTACCGGGCGTGTCCCGCATGCGCAGGTACAGGACTATTACAACCTTGTGGATATCTTTACCTACCCCCGCCTGCCGATGCGCCTGACCGAATTGGTAACGCCGCTCAAGCCGCTGGAAGCCATGGCCCAGGGTCGACTGGTTGTGGCATCGGATGTGGGTGGGCACAGGGAACTGGTGCGCTCTGGCGACACCGGGATGCTGTTTACCGCGGGAGATGCCGGGGCGTTGGCGGCTGCCGTCACCGGGCTTCTGGCACGCAGAGGTGACTGGCCGGCTATGCGCGAACGCGGTCGTGCCTTTGTCGAGCAGGAGCGGACGTGGACGGCGAGCGTTGCGCGCTATGCGGCTGTCTATGGTGGTATGAAGTGAGCCAGTTGCACCTGGGCCTCGTCGGGCCTGTGCCGCCGCCCAATGGCGGCATGGCCATGCAGACAGAACAACTGGCGCGGTTGCTGCGGGCCGAGGGACTGCAGGTCTCGCAGGTGGCGACGAACGCGCCCTACCGCCCTGCGTGGGTTGGTCGCGTGCCTGGATTGCGCGCCCTCAGTCGGTTTATTCCGTACCTGTGGGCGGTGTGGCGCCTGGCGGGGAAGGTTGACCTTATCCACCTGATGGCGAATTCCGGTTGGTCCTGGCAGCTATTCTCGGCACCAGTGTTATGGCTGGCGCCACTGCGGCGTTGTCCGGTGATTGTGAATTACCGGGGAGGCGAGGCGCAGGTCTATTTCGCGCGATCCTGGAACCGGGTGAAGCCGTCCCTGAACAGGGCTGCCTTGATTGTGGTGCCCTCAGGGTATCTGAGCGCGGTGTTCAATAGCTACGGGCAGCCCACGCGCATTATCCCCAACATAGTCGACCAGAGTGTTTTCAAACCTGCGCACGATACGTCGGTTTCAGCACGACCCTTCACACTGGTGATCACGCGCAACCTGGAACCCATCTACGGTATTGAAACTGCGCTCAGGGCGCTTGCGGAGGTTTTGCAGACTGCCCCGGCAACCCGTATGCGCATTGCCGGCAGTGGGCCACAGGAGAGCGAGCTGCGTGGTCTTGCCTCTACTTTGGGCGTCGACGGGGCGGTGGAGTTCACCGGAAGGCTTGATCGACCCGGTATCGCCCGGCTCTACGCCGAAGCGGATGCCATGTTGAACCCTACCACGGTCGACAACATGCCGAACTCGGTGATTGAAGCCCTGGCCTGCGGTGTGCCCGTCATCTCCACTGAGGTTGGCGGGGTGCCCTATATCGTGCAAGACGAGCACACAGCGCTGCTGGTGCCCGCAGACGACCCTGCGGCGATGGCGTCAGCGATTCTTCGGTTGCAGAACGATGTGGCGATGCGGAATCACCTGAGCGCTCAAGGCCTGGTGCAGGTGGCACAGTATGCCTGGCCGGCGGTGAGAGAACGGTGGCTCGCGGCCTACTACGAGGTCGCTGGTCGTGAGCCGGAGGCGGTAGTATGAGCCTCTACCAGAAAGCTGTCTCGGAGCTGCTGTTCCCGCTGCATGAAAAGCTCAAAGGGCATGACACCCTTGCCGTTCACAAGGCGATGGAGAAATCGCAGTGGCTTTCACCGCAGGGCCTGGCGGAGTTGCAACTCGATAACCTGCGTCGCTTTTTGGCCAGGATTGGGCAATCAGTGCCTTACTACCGGGAGTTGTTCAAAGCGCTGGACTTCGATCCTGGGCAGGTGAACTCGCTCAAGGAACTGCAGCGGCTCCCGTTGCTTGACAAGGCGACGATACGTGCCAACACCGATGCCCTGAAGGCAGAGGGCGCACAGAGGCTCAAGCGTTTCAATACCGGGGGCTCAAGTGGTGAGCCGCTCATCTTCTATTTGGGTAATGAGCGTGTAAGCCACGATGTGGCAGCAAAGCGACGCGCGACCCGCTGGTGGGATGTAGACATCGGCGATCGTGAGATTGTGGTGTGGGGTTCCCCCATCGAGTTGGGCGCTCAGGACCGGGTTAGATGGGTGCGAGACAAGCTGTTCAGGACTGAGCTTCTCTCGGCGTTTGAGATGTCCCAGGCCAATCTGCAGAAGTTTGTAGAACGGATTCGGGCGTCACGACCAAGAATGCTTTTTGGGTATCCATCGTCGCTTGCGCTGATCGCGCAGTTTGCAAAGGAGCAGGAGATTCCCCTGGACGATCTGGGTGTTCGCGTGGCATTTGTTACCTCAGAGCGCCTGTACGATCATCAAAGGGCGGTAATCGAACAAACCTTTGGCTGCCCCGTTGCCAACGGTTACGGTGGTCGTGACGCAGGCTTTATCGCCCACGCCTGCCCGGCAGGCAGCTTGCATATCACGGCCGAGGACATGGTGCTGGAGATCGTTGACCCTGCGGGTAACGTGTTGCCGGCGGGGGAGAGTGGGGAGATCGTCGTAACGCACCTGTTCACCAGCGAATTCCCGTTTGTGCGCTACCGTACCGGAGATGTCGGGACGCTTAGCGACCAGCTTTGTGACTGTGGTCGGAGCTTGCCGGTGCTGTCTAGCGTTGAGGGTCGCACTACGGACTTTGTTACCGCAGCAGACGGCACCATTCTGCATGGCCTCGCTCTGATCTATGTACTGCGTGACATGCCGGGCGTGGCGAATTTTCGTATTGTGCAAGAGTCGTTGGAGTTGACGCGGGTGGAGGTGGTGCCTCGCAACAGCTTGACGGGCGCTATGGTTATCGAGATCGAGTCTGGACTCAGGGCACGTTTGGGTGAGAGTGTGAAAATTGAGGTTCGCGAGGCTGAAGAGATTCCGCGCGAGACTTCGGGCAAATTCCGCTATGTTGTGAGCAGAGTGCCCCCGGCATGATCGACAGCCTTTTTTTGCTCATGGTTATTACATGCGTTTGTTACTTGTTCTGGTGGGCGGATCGACAGGATGATGACTGATGCGTGACCTACTGTTGGTAGGCTTCCTGTTTGTAGCTATTTATTTTTCCTTCCGTCGGCCTTACATCGGGGTGGCGGCCTGGACGTGGATCGCTTTAATTGCGCCGGTGAATTGGGCGTTCGGGTTCTCCCAGAGTTTCAGGTTGAACCTTACCATCGTGCTGGTAACTATGCTGTCTTATCTCTTTGTGGATAAGCGAAAGGAGTTCAGAGTCAATGCCATTGGTTTTTGGGTATTGGCGTTCGGATGTTGGACTCTAGTTAGTACAGTGTTCAATCTGAACTCTGTTTCGGAAAATGTGTGGGCCTACTGGAACCAGTTTGTCAAAGTTCTCCTGTTGTTTTTCTTCATAACCCTGATAGTTCGTAAGAAACTACATCTTGAGGTGTTGGTGTGGACTATTGTGCTCGGAATCTCCGCTTATGCGGCTATGGAGGCAGTAAAATTCGTCCTTTCCGGTGGTGGCCATAGAATTGTTGGCAGAGCAGGGATTATCGCGGATCGCAATGACTTGGCGGTAGCTATCAATATGTGCATACCCCTCATCGTTTATCTTGCGCAGGTAACCGAGCATAAAATGGTTAGGCTAGGCCTTTGGGGGATGGTGGCTCTGAACATAGTCAGCATTGTTGGAACCGGTTCCCGCGGGGGCTTTATCGGTTTGGCTATTCTGGCGTTCGCTTTCTGGCTAAAGTCGCGACACAAGGGAGTATTCGTGGTTCTAGCGTTTGCGATGTTGCCAGTGCTGTACCAAAGTGCACCCGAAGATTGGCGTGAGCGCCAGGCGACTATTGCGACAGCCGCCGAGGAAGATAGCTCCTTTATTGGCAGGCTTTGGGCATGGAAAATATCGACGCTGATTGCGCTTGATCACCCGCTGACCGGTGGTGGGTTTCGTGCTGTGTTGGATCCCCCGATATGGAATTTTTACGCCCCTGACACACCGAACTTTTCGCCGGTTTATACGCCTCCCATTCCGGAAGCCAGCGGCTCGAAGGCGGCCCACAATATTTATTTTCAGGTGTTAGGGGATCACGGCTTCCCCGGGCTTTTCATTTTCCTGATGTTCCTCGCATTGGCGCTATTCAGTAATATGAAGAACGCGAGCCTGGGTAAAAAACACGAGGTGCTTTGGTATCGGCAGCTTGCCAACGCCTTGACCTTGTCGCTTATTGGTTACGGAATTACAGGCGCTAATGTAAGCCTCGCTTACTTTGACCTGTTGTATGCCGTTCTGGGCATAGTTGCGGTGATGACATTACAGCGGCAGTCACTACTTGGTTTGGATCGGGTTCCGACTCGGGAGCAACGCAGCCTTGGATGAGTCAACGCATACACGCCGTGGGGTGGGCAAGTCCATTGCCAAAGGCGCCTTATGGACCCTGTCCATTCGCCTGGTCAGCCGTTCCATTAGTGTGGTTAGTACGCTCATTCTTGCGCGTCTGCTGACGCCGTCGGATTTTGGCGTATATGCTTTGGCGATGTCGGTTTACGCATTTGTCGAGCTGATCAGGGCATTCGGCTTTGGTACAGCACTGATTCAAAACCAGGACGCCACCGACCTTCACTACCATACCGCCTGGACTTTGCATTTTCTGTTCTCGCTGGTGAGTTCTTGCCTGCTGTATCTGTTTGCCCCGTTAGCCGCCGACCTGCTCAAAGAGCCTGAACTGGTCTCGGTACTGCGCTTCATGTGTCTCCTGTTTCTGATTGATGGGGTCAAGAACGTGGGCATTATCAATTTCCAGAAGCACATGACCTTTGATCGGGAGTTTCGTTTCCAGCTCTCGATCAAGCTGACCGGGTTTTTCGTTGCGGTCCCTTTGGCCTTTCTGCTAAGAAGTTACTGGGCGATGCTGTATGGCTTGTTGTCTACGTCAGTGATGCTGGTGTTGCTCAGTTATATCATGCAGCCCTTCAGACCCCGGTTCCGCCTTGACTACTGGCACGAGCTGTTTTCGTTTTCTGCTTGGCTGCAGGTGAATAATGTTCTCAACTTCTTCAATCGGCATATCGAGAATTTCATGGTGTCGCGCGTGGCGGGCGTCGCTGCAGTTGGCTCATTGTCGATGGCGAAGGAAACCGGACAGCTGCTGCGGGAAATGGCAGAACCCATCAATCGAGCCGCGTTTCCCGGGTACGCGAGGGTCAACAAGGATCCCGCCCGACTGTTGAATGTTTTCTGTGACGTGATGGGCCCCTTGATGATTCTTGGCTTTGTCATGGCCGTAGGCATTTTTTCGGTAGCGCATCTGCTGGTGCCGACCCTGCTCGGTGCCAAGTGGATCCACATCGTGCCTCTAGTGAAATGGCTGGCACTTGCAACCTTGTTGATGATCATGATGTCCAGTACCAATAACGTTCTGATAGCGCTGGGCCGCATTCGCTGGGCCACGTCGATTATCGTGGTGCGCCTGACCCTGATGGTGATCTTTCTGAACCTGTTTTTACCAGTCTATGGCGTACTCGGTGTCGCCTACGCGACCTTTGCCACGCTGTCTCTGGTGCTGGTGGTGGCCTATCTGGTGTTGCGTCGCAATATGGGGCTGGGGCTGAGGCGAGTAGTGTACATTCTCTACAAGCCAGGGCTGGCGGCATTGGCCATGTTTCTGCTGGTAAATGGGTTGTTTCCCGCACACTGGGTGGGGGAGCCGATGCCTTGGCAATTGGCCCAGCTGTTTGCTGCGGTGGCCGTGGGCGGGATTTGCTTCTTTCTGGTGCTTGGGTTTTTGTGGGTATTGGAGTCTCGCCCGGAAGGGCCGGAAATGCAATTGGTGCGCCTCGTGCACACTCGAACCGGCCTGCTGAGTTTCCTGTTGCCCGGGGGTAGTCCCCATGGCTGACTTGCAGCAGCTGGCTTTCCGCGCCGGACTTACGCTGGCTGGGCTCGCACGGCGGCAACGTCTGTCGATACTGATTTATCATCGAGTGCTGCCCCGGCGGGACTGGATGCGCCCAGCTGAGCCCACGGCGGAGGAGTTTGACTGGCAGATGCAACTGCTGAGTCGGCACTTCAATGTATTGCCTCTTCATGAAGCTGTGCGTCTGTTGCGCAAAGGACGCCTGCCACCGCGTGCCGCTTGTATCACTTTCGATGATGGCTATGCTGACAATGCCACAGTAGCCCTGCCAGTTCTGCAGCGCCATGGCTTGCCTGCCACGGTTTTCGTGGCCAGTGGTTACCTCGATGGTGGCCGCATGTGGAACGACACGATTGTCGAAGCCTTGCGGGTTTACGACCAGCCAGAGCTGGACCTGGCGGAGATCGGATTACCCCGGTACGACACCAGCAACCAGGATCAGCGCCGTAGAACTGCCCATGCGATTATTCGAGAGGGGAAGTATCTCGACTTGGTGCGTCGCGATGAAATTGCCTCTTGTGTTGCTGCCCGTGTGGGGCCCTTGCCAGATGACTTGATGTTGACCTCAGCGCAATTGCGGGTACTGCACAACAGCGGCGTGGAAATCGGGGGCCACACTGTGTCACATCCCATACTGGCGCAACTTACGGTGGAGCAGGCACGGGAACAAATTCAGAGCGGCAAGGCTCAGCTGGAAGGCCTGTTAGACGCCCCTCTGCGCACCTTTGCATATCCCAACGGACGCCGAGGAACTGACTATACCGATGAGCATGTGTTGTTAGTCAGAGAGGCGGGGTTTGAATTGGCTGTGGCTACGAACTGGGGGGTCTCCACCCCCGACACAGATGTGTTGCAACTACCGCGCTTTACTCCCTGGGATAAATCCGCCGCCAGATATCTGCTGCGTATGGCCCTGAACATGCGCCGGGGTACTGAGAGCTGAGCCTACGCTCAGCTGTTTACCGCCGGGGAACAAGGTTCGTAGTGGTGCCCCAGATAGGCTATCCTGTAACGTAATCTCCGCATACTGTGGAGTCCTCTATACGTCGCTTTGCTCGGCGGGAAAACAGAGTATCGTATGCGTTTTGGCAGTACCTTTTCAGGATTTATCACGGGCAGTATCGCTGCTTCAGTGCTTTACGCGGCTGTGGTAGTGCCATCCCATGGGCAGGACATCCATATTGAGCGGTACACAGGCCCTGGTGCTGCGCTTTGGGAGGAGTTCGTCCGGATCCGGATGGGAGGCGAGGTGTCCGTGGATCCCGGCCCTGCGCAAGTACCCTCGCCGTCCAGCGTGGGTGCATCCCGGCCACCGCCCGGCACGGTAGGCGAGCTTGCCACACAGGCACCTGAGGCATCAGGCCCCAGAGCGCCTATCGAGGACGAACCTGTCTACGAAGGCAACCTGGAGGAGGCGATCGTCTACGTGCGAGTGCCTCGCACTATCGGCCGTCATCAGGTAGAGCTGAAAAACGACGAGCCTTATACCTTGCACAGCCCGGATGTGTGGGATCGCCTACCAGACTCACGCCATGTGTTCGAGGGCTTCAATGCGCCGGGCCAGCTGATTTATCGGGACGCGGATGGTGGCGAGCGCATCCTGTATGACTGCGTTCTGCGCAATGATCCTTGTGTACCCTTGGACCCTATGGTGTCTTTCGATGGTCGGCGAATCTTGTTCTCCGTCTATTGGGGGAAGCGCCTCAAGAATGCAAGTTGGGATGGTACGACGCTACCTAACAGATGGCTCGACCAGGCCACTGAAGCCCGCCTGCATGTCGTTGACATTGCAACTGGCAAAGTGACGCCGCTCAAGCACGAGGCGGGAGTTTTTGATGTTAGCCCTGCCTGGCTTCCGGACGGTCGCATTCTTTTTGCTTCTTCCCGAGCGCGCTTCCGCGAGCCGTGGCTAGACGGTATTACCCCGAATCGCAGAGTGGAGACTCAGCTTTACATCGCTGACGAGCAAGGGGGCAATGCGGTCAATATAAGCCCGCACGAAGTCACTACGGCGATGCATCCGTATGTCCTACGAAATGGACGGATAGCCTATAGTTCTCATTGGCTAAGCCACAATCTGGCTTACGGCAGTACAAACGGCAGCATCAACTGGCCGGGCACTCTAGACAATATGTGGCTGGTGATGGATATGGATGTTCGGGGTGGTGATATGCACGCACTGCTGGGAGCCCATAGGAATACGTTTAAGTCGGCCTCCGGGCGTACCAAGACTATGAAGGCACTCCATTTTCTTGGGCAGCGTTACAACAGTGATATATGTGTGAGTAATTACTATCGCGGCAACAATCTCGGGCTTGGCGATGTCTTCTGCTGGACCCCCGAGCCGGTCGGGGTCGAGGGTGCGCTTCCTGAGTTCTTGCCGCGTAATCTCTACAATGTCGCGAACTGGTCAAAGTCCAATGATGAGCCCTCCGTGAAGCAGGATGGCCTCTACCAGGGAAAGATTGGCTATCCAGAAGGCATGCCTGGCAATCAACTGTTGTTGACAGTAGGGCGGGGGTTCTGTACGAACGTTTCCGGCACAGTGAAAAGCTTCCAAGAGCGAGTGGCTGAACAGCCCCACCAACGTGGTTGTGATGTGGGTGTGTATCACACCACTCGGATTCCTTCCCGCCAGATGTCCGATATGGTGCGTGTGGTGGACCGTGAGGAGTGGCACGAGTTTGGTGCAAGAGTGGTCGTAGCTCGATCGGCACCAGATGCGCCGGATTTGCGCTATACCAATGACGGTAGTTGCCAGTTGGCTAGCAGTGACGCGGGGACCGCGGAGACCTCCGCATCCAGGCCCTATGCATTCAACAAGAATTATAAATCCATGGCCAATAATGGTGGCGAGGTCCACGGCTTGCCGCACTCGGAATTGGCGGCTATCCGCTTCTGGGAGGTGCTGCCAAACAAGAAGGAGCGGCGGGCTTTCAAGAACTCTATTGGTAACCAATTGCGCCTTCTGGGTGACGTCCCCTTGTTGCGTGATAAATCCTTCAAGGTGGAATTGCCCTGTGATACGCCTTACGTTATGGCCGGGTTGGACAGAATGGGGCGGGTAATCAAGCGGGATCAGGTACCGCAATCCCTGCGCCCCGGAGAAAAGCGCGTGTGCACCGGTTGTCACTTGCACTCCAAATCCGGAAGATCCTACGAGGAATCGCTCGCCTTCACCGCCCAAGCTGAGGTGTTGCTAGACTCCAGACCCGTGCCTACCTACGCACGCGATATAAAGCCGATCTTCGAGCGCCGCTGTCAAACTTGCCATGTCGCGGACTTGCCGCTCATGGATTACGACGCTCTGGTGTGGGACCAGTTTCAGGCATCAGTGCCGGAAGATAAGCGGGTGCTTATGCGCGAGTCAGATAACGAGCGTCGTCGCTGGGGTATCCAGCGACCCTATACCAGTAAGTACGTCAACTCGATGTTTGCCCGTGAGAGCCTGCTCTACTGGAAGGCTGCGAATCAACGCACTGACGGGCGCACTGATACGACATATCCTGATGACATCGATTTTGGTCTGAATCATCCGGTGAGCATAACGGCTATCGAGCTGCGCACCCTCGCGGAGTGGTTGGACTCTGGGGCGGGGGCTTTGGAGTAGCGTGCTAGGAACGCGGCGATGGTTTCGTCAGTGCTTTTCTCGCGCCAGCTTTTGGAAGAGAAGGGTAGGCAGCTCACTCACTTTCATCGCGATGCATCGCGTGGAAGGTATCGCAAGCAGGCGCCTCGATATGCGCTGTAACTGGCGATGAGCGTAAGGAAGCTTAGGTAATGAGCAAACGTATTCTCGTGATGGACGCCCACGCCGTTGGGATGCTGGGTGTAATTCGCTCTCTCGGGCGGGCAGGCTATTCTGTCACTGCCTGTGCAACATCAGGCCGCGCCCTTGGCTTGCATTCACACTATGCCCAGGATGTCGCTGTGCATCCACCGTATTCCAGTGGAGACTTTGCAAGCTGGTTGGAAGACTATATCAGCGAACGACGGATTGACATGATCGTGCCAAGCGAAGGCTTCCTTCATGCCGTTCGTGATTGCTATGAGCGCTTTGTGCCGCTGTTACCTGATGCGGTTCCTAAGTATGTCTGGGAGGGTTGCATGAGTAAGGTCGATAGCGATGCGATCCTGCGTGCCCATCCCGATGGTGCATACAATCTACCCTTTTCTGCTGTCCTCACAGGTGCGCATGAGCTAGAGGCACTTGAGTCGTCCTTGCAGTCGGAGGCATCGCCTTTCTATGTCAAAGGTGATGCGGGCAAGGGGCTGGGCAAGGTCGGCAAGGCAGTGGTACGCCGATGTCTTTCTATCGCTGAAACCCTGGATGCCGTGGCCGAACTTTTGCCAAACTATCAGGCCGTTATTTGCCAAGGGCATGCTCCGGGGCGGAAGGTGGGTGTCAGTTTGTGGCGGCACCGTGGGGAGTTTCGCGCCGAAAGCATGACTTTAGGTATTCATATGAATCCTTTCCATGGAGGGATGATGTCATTACGTGAGACGTTCTGGCACCAGTCTCTTCTCGAAGATGCCAAGCGGAAGATGGAGTTGCTAGGCTGGGAGGGTGTGGCGATGATGGAGTATAAGTGGGACCCGGACTCTGATCGCTTCTGGTTTATTGAGATAAATGCACGTTACTGGGGCTATTTGCATCTCGATCTTTATGCGGGAAAAGATTTCCCTCGCTTACAGGCAGATGCATTTTTTGGCTCTATTGGTTCAGCGCTAGGGCCGCCTCCACAAGGTATTCGTTGTCGATATCTGTTCCCGGCTGATATCGGCCATGTGCTGTCCCTGCTCAGGAGTGATGAGTCACGTTGGAGTGATCGGCTCAGAACTATATTTGAGTTCGTGCTATGGTCACTGAACCCTCGATGTCACGCCGATCTGTGGTTTCCGCGTGACCGCGCCGTATATTGGCGTGCGGCCTTCGACTTTTTCCGCAGGTAAGTACTACGGCAGAGATCCGGCATTTTGTTTCTGGTCACTCCGTTTTGAAGCACCAGACGACTTGCGGGCGGAAAGAGCTGGTACTAGACTGAAGCATTGGCGAGCAATTATTATCCGATTAGGCGTCGTATGTCTTTGTGATTCTTAAGTTTTCCGTTGCGGCGCATGAAGTCAGTCATGACATCGTCCATGAATCCTGTGCCATGGAGTTGTACGAAGCTCGTGCCACCCAGGTCATTCAGCTCAAGCAACACAGGGCCCTCTGGCCCAACCATCACATCCCAGTGGAGAATCTTCATGGTCGCAAAGACACGGGAAGCCTTTAATACTGTATCTACTATCTTCGACCACATGGGTATTTTCAGGTCAGGCAGGTGATATCCAGTTGTGGGGTGATGCTGGAGGATCTCGGCAAATGGCCAATACCCAGTAACAGCGTGAGACAATGCACCTGTTGCTGGGTCGATACGGGCAACCATGTTGCCCCGGCTACCACCATGGAAATTGTCGCTGTAGTTTCCTGGACGAACGAGCTTCATGATACAGCGATGGATGGTGGGGGCCGAAGAGCGTTGGTCTTGTAGCACTATGAAACGCAGTCCCGATGGAGCGCTAGTCCCTGACATTGATGTCAGAAGGGCGTGCTGTGTAATTGGTGTCTGGAATAGGTACCCGGCGCCTCTGTCGTACATGGGGCTCTGCAAATCAATGGTAGTGTCGATCAGTTGCTCTAACGTCATTTCAGAGCTTGTTCCGACGGACACCTTGCCGCTCGTCTGATTGTAGTTGTTGAGATAATAGCCCCCAATATTCTGTTGAGCATGAACTGGCTTAATGAACAAGGGGTATGAGGAAGGAGTGGACAGGAAGCTAACTAGGCTTTCTCGCGTATGTAGTGGATGAGGAATATATTTGGGTAAAGAGCTTCCAGGCTTGAAAACTGCTACATTCCTCGCCGTTGGCAAATCGTGAAGCTGAGCAATCATGTCGAACACCAACTTGTCCCAAGCCGCTGTCACGGCATGCCTGGGATTAAGTGCCTCGCTAGTGGCCGCCAGCGATGTATAGCCCAAGTATGATCGAGCAAGTCGGGCATTTAGATTCTTGTGTTGATAAATTCCAAGTTTGTAGTAGTCCCATATTCTGCATGTTGCATTGGCTCGGCAAAGCTTGAATATGTCGCGGGTCTGACTGACGTAGTTGCGACCAGTCTGCTTTCGCACCTCTTTTGCCATCTCGAACACTTCGCGTATCTTGTTTATATATTTTTTAGGCATAGTCAGTGTGCCCTCAGATAACCAAAACGGTTCTATTTGCTATTCTGGTTGACGTTTGTTGTTGTCATTGTCACCCGAGCGTCGGTCCATTTTGTATTTTGTACGCGATGATAAAGTGATTTCAATCGGTTGCCGGTCACTAAATTGAAGAGCTCCGAGCTATGTTGCTTAATATGGAAACGTCGTATTTTTTTGTAAAACATCTTAGCTAGGGCATGTTCTCCCATTGCGGTTGCCAGTTCCATGATGTCGGTGGCAAACGGGACGGCGGCGATGCTTCCAATTGGCATCTCAGCAGCTCTTGAAAAGGCTTCCAACTCTGGAAGGTTGTTTGAACGAATACCTAGCAACTTCAAGGTGAGCATAGTGCGCAGACATTTGGGACAATTCCCGCAATTCCCATCAAGCCTCGCCCAACACACCTGCAAGTTGTCGAGTAAGGCTTGATTTTCGGCCAATGCCGCCGTCTTTTCAGTTCTGCTGAACTCAAAGCCGTGGTGGATAACCTCGGTCTCCGAGCCTCCCCACAAAAGATCAGTAAGGGGGTGACTGCCCCAAGGAAACAATTGATCTGCGGTGAATGAGGAAGGAATGTATGTAGAATCAAAGCCCAATGCACTTGCAATGCCACCCAGTTCGAGACCATGCTGGAAGTGGTGTGATATTTTTCTCTTCTCAGCGTAGTCTCGAAAGTTTCCGGATACCTCCAGAATTTGTTTTCCCTGTGCTGAACAAAATGCTCGTTGTTTGTCCAGAAACGCAGGCCACTCTTGTGGACTTCGCCAGCCTTCAAAGCTGTTGAGAATTATCAAATGGCTAATCTCATCGAAATGCTTGAGAAGTGTATAGCTACCGTCAACTCCGGCGGAGAAGAATGTAGCAGAGCCTTTGTTATTTGGAGCAGCTATCGCACTTGAGGCAATGACTTTGACCCTTTTCAGGCCCTTGTTCCAACAACAGTAAATATCCTGCAGAGTCGAAATTCGGTTCAACAAGCCGTTGCTTACGGGGATGGACTCTTCTACCTGAATGTCCCTGTTCATTGCCATCGCTTCTAGCAATGTTATTGCGATGTAGGCATCTCCTATGGAGCGGATGTAGATGTTTTCGGGGAATTCGAATTGAACGCTCTCACCATCAACGGTTGCGGTCATGATACGCAGGCCGTCAATTACCACATGGTGGTAGTTATCAATAACTATTCTATTCATTGAGTACCGCTCCGTTTTACGTGGCTAAAGGCCGCTTTCCACTATTTCGGTTACGGTCTGGCCTTAGCGGGGGGCGTACAGTCATCTACGCGCAACTCTCACCCGTGACTAGTTAGTAGAATAGCCGATTGCTAGCCACTGGCTCTACGGTTGCGTAAGAAAATGCACAACATGAACTATTTGATACTATCTCAAGATACGTCGAACTGGCTGAAAATATCTCGATGAGGTCGATCGAAGACTATGGCGGATGCGGGGTCCGGTTCTACATTGAGCTCAATAACTACGGGCCCATCAGCTGTGATCGCAATATCTACGCCAGCAAATTGCAGGCGAGGAAAGGCTGCGACCGCGCGTATCGCCAGACCCACGGCCTCGCCCCAAAATGGTATTTTTTCCCCGGTGATTGGCACTCCTGAATCCTTGTGGAACTCGAAAGTTTCGTTCCAAATGTTTTTGATCACCCCTGGACCTATCTCACCGGAATCTATATCGACAGGAAACGCGAGAGCACCTTGGCTCGTATTGTCGACCAGGCTTCCGTGTCTGCCAATCCGAAGGAAGGCCCCGAGGAAAGTTCCTTTGCCACCTGTACTGGCTGCCCAGATTCTCAGGGTATTGACGCTAGAAGCGTTAAAGTGTGCAAGTTCTGGGTGTTGCTGAAGATATTCTTCAATGATGTAGTCAGTCCCTGATCCGAGCTGCAGAAATTCGTCGATAAACCTGGGAATATCTACCGGCTCATCCGTGTCAAGTAGCCGGAAGGTCAATGTCTCTTCCCTTACCACTCTCACCGCGCGAAAGCCCTCGCCCCCATAGCCTTCCACTAACTTGAAGCACAGCCGGTCTACCTGTGGATAGGTGAACAATAACTCAGTCAAATCTTTATCGTTGATCAAGCGCGCCCCGGTTTTTGCTACGCCGAGTTGCGCATGAAGATGACCAAGGAACCTGGGAGTCGGTATTTTCAGAAGCTCTAAAACGCCTTTTTCGCTAATCTTATTTTGCGAGATCTTTTGGTACGCGGGCGGGTTCAGCTTGCTTACAAAACGGCGAAATTTCTTGTAAGTCCAAAAGCCTGTTTTGAATGCCCAGGGTAGCCCCCTGCGCCAGTATCGCGCGATGTGGTAGTGTCTTGGACCCAAGCCATAGACGAGACGCAACACGATCATTTCCGCGACCTGTCGGTAGGCAGGCAAGTGGCCTTCCCTCGATCGCCGTAGTGTCTGGCGTACTATGTCAGCGAGCGTCGCGGTCGATGTCTGCTTTGAGTTAGTTGCCAATTTAGTATTCTCATGGTGGTTCTTAAGCTGTAGTGCCTCAACGGAGGCCTTCCCTGTATTGGTCACGCGGGAGATCTAAAAAGATTTCGCGCGTGGCGAATCAGTTCCATGAAACCACTCATCTCAGCCTCGAATTCGAGCTCCGAAACGTTCTGCCCATCCAGAATCCGTGGCAGCGCATACCTTTCAGACTGACTGTTCACAAGCCCGATATCCGTGGTTGTTGCCGAAGCGATGCCTGTTCTTCTAAGGGTTGGCCAGATTTCGGGTGAAAATCGTCCGCTGGGATAGCAAAAGTGGGTGGGGACGCGCCCTGTGATTGCCTGAATACGCTCACTATTGATTGCAAGCTCATGTTCCAGGCAATCTTCGTCGTTGTGTGTGATTCTGTGATGGTGAGTGTGCAACTCCACAGCGATGCCTGACTCTGCCGTCTCCTTTACTTCCATCGGGGTCATAAGATGAAACAGGCGGTCTGCCGCCAGACCTTCATAGTCCAACCCCGTTTGTTGGCATAAGGATCGCAAAAACAACTGCTTCGCAGAATCGCTGTCGAGGCTTGCTAAGATTTTAGAAGCGATCGCCAGCACTTGCTTTTTCTCGGTATGGGTACGAGTGGGCAGCGGTCCAAGTCCATATTCTGGAACATGGATTAAAGGGTATCGTT
The DNA here is from genome assembly GCA_002416125.1 of Halieaceae bacterium UBA5044. Classification (GTDB taxonomy): domain Bacteria; phylum Pseudomonadota; class Gammaproteobacteria; order Pseudomonadales; family Halieaceae; genus Haliea. The sequence goes on along the minus strand of DIBU01000015.1, from coordinate 71,807 downwards.
TTGGGTCGATCTGATGAATGGAGTATTGCAGTGCAACGTCAATAACAGGTAATTGGTTGAAGCAATAATAAGTCGTTAGATAAACTGTCGCAGGGTAGTTGAGTGCTTGTAGTACTGGGAGCATGTGCTCATACGTGCTCTGCCAGCCGTCATCGATAGTGATAACGGTTGCGCCCTTGGGTAGTTCGCCGCTTTGGTGTTTTTCCAAAGCCTCAGTGAGTGTGATTACGGGGTAGCCCAACTCCTTGAGAAGCTCCATCCTCCGCTGGAATTTGCATTTGCTCATAAACAGAAAATTTCCGAAGTGGCCTGTACCCATCCATATTCCGTGGTAAGCGAGTATCCTTACCCGATTGGCGGTGACCAGCCTGCTGAGGGAAAAAAGCCCAATAAATCTTGCGAGAGCGAGTATGATGTGTTTCAAATTCCTAAAGCCATCCGATATTGTTGTTTACCCATGCAACCATTTTTGCGCAGGTCGCCTCCCATTGCGAGCTTGAATTTGACCTCACTGAAGTACTTTCGTGCAATAATAGACGCCTTTTAGTCCTCAGCCTCTTGAAGCTGTCTTAAGGATTGGATCATCTCCAGCCCGCACTGGACGCCATGGTTCAATCGCAGATCGATGAATTGCTCGGGTAAACAGCCGATTCTGCAGCATTTCGCGGAAGTCAAAAACCTTTGCGATAGCACAGGAAATCTGACATATGACCATGACCGCTTTGACTAATCGAATTCTGGCTTTCGTTGCCAGTCTTCGCTGGCGGGCGGAGATCGCTACATCCTTGGGCCTCGCGCTGGTGAAAAGGCCTCTGCCGGGCACGGTGGAATTTGTCGCCATCACCGGAAGCGCCGGCAAGACCACTACCAAGGATCTTAGCGCCGGTATACTTTCCTGTCTGGGGGCGGTCACCAAGACGCAGCAATCGTCCAACGATGCGGTAATGGTGGCCGGAACCGTGGCATCGACTCGCCGCAAAGATCGTTACGCAGTAGTGGAAATATCGGGTGGCAAGCCTCACGCAATGGACTGGCCCCTCAGGTTGTTTAAACCACGTATTGCCGTTGTCACGCTGTTTCAGCGAGAGCATGCCCGGTCTGATTTTGGGCTCGAGCAGATTGCCAACGAGAAGTTCCGACTTGTCAATGCGTTGCCAAAGGACGGCACGGCAATTCTCAATATCGATGATCCTCTTCTGCGGCGGCGGGGAGAGGAGTGGGGCGGCAAAGTAATCTGGGTGGGGCGAGATCAGGGTGCTACTCTGCAATTGTTGGAGTGCCAATCAGCGTGGCCTCAGCCACTGACCTTGCGGGTCGCATACGGCGGGGAGCAGTTTATCGTTCCCACCCGGTTGTATGGCGAGCACCTCGCTCTGTCCGCGCTCTGTGCTCTCGCTGTAGCGCTGGCTGCGGGTATGGCGTTACCTCTGGCTATTGCCAATCTCCAAACTCTAGAGCCTAGTGAGGGCCGCATGCAGCTCGTGACGTGCCGAGATGGCGTTACCTTTATCAGAGATGACTGGAAGGCACCAGTTTGGTCACTGGATGCCCCGATGTCTTTCATGCGGGATGCGGTAGCTCCGCGCAAAATAATGGTGATCGGCACGCTTTCGGATTACTCTCGGTCACCCTCCAAGCTCTACCCGAGGGTAGCGGAGAAGGCACTGGCGATTGCCGATCAAGTCATTTTCGTTGGGACTAATGCTTATCGAGCTACCAGGCGAGCTACCAAAGAGCAGCAGGAGCGCTTACAAGGCTTCAGCGAGTTGCGTCAGGCGGCGCGGTATCTGAGCGGTATTCTGCGCCAGGGGGACCTGGTCCTGCTCAAGGGGTCGTCCCGCGTGGATCATCTCTTGAGATTGATTGCTGACCGGGAGGATCCTATCGCTTGCTGGGAGGTTCGGTGTGGCAAGGCCGAATTTTGCACACTTTGCCCGAGGCTTTACGATTTCAACCGTGCCGGCATTGACAACCCATTAGCTTCCGTTGATAACCCTGATGAGTCGCTACCAATCATTCCCGTAGGTATGGGGCGTCTCATCCTGGTGGGGCTTGGTAACAGCGGAGATAAATATCGATTCACTCGGCACAATGCCGGTCATCTCGCTCTGGATGCATTGGCTCGGCAGCAGGGCCTGACTTGGCAGTGGACAGCCGCAGGACAAGTCGCCGAAGGGCTGCTGGAGGGGGAATGCGTTGTATTGGTAAAGCCGACTGGAACCATCAATCATTCTGGCAACGCTATTCTTCGTATGCTCGGATCCGAAGACTTGTCTCGTATTATGGTGATTTATGACGACATAGATCTCGAGGTGGGCACAATGAGAGTACGTCAAGACGGTGGCGATGGCGGTCACCTCGGAGTTCGGTCTATTATCAGAGTGAGAGGGACGCAAAATTTTTGCCGAATATGGCTGGGAGTGCGCCCCCAGGGTGACGTCCGCAAGAGCCTATCACAGTTGCGCCAGAGCCTCTCTGACAAGGAGCAGCTTGTGGCAGCTTTTAATACCGGCTTAGAGCGACTGCCTGTTTAGGGCATCGATTTGATATAGGTGCATGCGAGTTGCAGACATTAAGTATCAGGCGATATTGCCGCCAGTCTGGGACCAACCATTATTTCAAGATGACAGCACAACACCTCTTAAACAGTTACCTCCAATACCCGGCTTTCTGTAGTTTTCGCTTGAGAGCCGGAAAGTCCATTCCAGAAGCGTAGGCTCGCTTGGCATACTCATAGGACTCGGAAAAATTTCCTGAGTCGAATAGGGCAAGGCCGAAGTTATACAGCAGATTAGCGTCATTTGGAGCCATCTTCTCCGCTATACGATAATGTTCAAGGGATTGATTCAATTTTCCCAGTCGATGTAGATAAAGGCCAAATAGCATATGTGGTACCGGATCCGAAGGGCTGAAGTTGACAGCTCTTTGTAGGTAGCACTCGGCGGAATAGTCACCCTTGGAGTTTGGCGCTTCACCCAAGGAAAAGCGTACCGCGGAGTATAGAGCTCTGTGGTGGTTGGGGAACCTGACTAAGGTGTAGTTCACATCGCGCATGGGATCAAGCGTTGATTCGCCTCGAACAAGCTGTTCAACTTGGGGCGTAAAATGTCGTCTTTCGACAACAGGGAGTTTTTCTTTGTCGATGACGTAGTCATATGGACCGAAATTACCTGCGCTACCACCTTTGCACGCTATGCCAGCAAAAGACATTCCGACCCAAGGGGCGGGATCGGCCACAACTGATGCGGAGCACATTACGACAGCTACGAGAAGAATCGTCCTACAAGTAAGCTTCATACCTATAGCTCAAGATCAGAATTTGGGGTTTGATTCCTAAGGTGATCTACTATCCAGTCGCACTTTTCCTTGATACGGCTCGACACAAAAGCTGTTGGAAGCAAGTCAATCACATTTGAATCAACTGTTACAACATTCTCGTGTTTCGGCATGATTGTCGTGGGGTCAAGTTCCAGAAACGCCGCTAATGTATCGATAGAGTCACTCAGGAGTTCAGTTCGCAGCATCAGAGTTCTATCCTCTGGCAAATTTTCAAACAGTAGTTTGTATTGTTCTGAGTACTGGGTGAGATATGCATTCAATGAGTATAGTCCAAGTTCTTTGAGAACAGCCTCTTCTGGTTCGTAGCCGCGGTGGTGACGCCCCCAAATGAAGTCTCGATAACGCTGCCATACCTCGGGCGTCTTGTAGTAGTGAAAGTTAAGACGTGACTTGAGCCAGGGCAGTGGGTCCCTAATGGTGATTACAAACTTGGCTCGCGGAAAGACCTCAGGTAGCCACGGTGCCAGATAGCCCAAAGGATGGGAGGCTTCAATTTCAAGGTTTAGCTGTCTGTCCCTGAAGTATAGCCAATCCTTGATTTCCTGCGGGTGCATTTCCCCGAGAATAACCTTTTCAACAGTTCTGGTGAGGTCCTCCACATTGGGCTCATGTGCCGACCGATAGTGGTCGGCGAACATTGCGGAGAATGACGTCGTGCCAGTTTTTGCTGCACCCAGGCAAAAGCAGTGGCTAGGCCTAATTCGAAAGCTTTTTCGGAGATGGCGGCGGATCTTTGAAGTCAGCATGGGTGTTCCGCTTCTTTTACGAGCAGACGCGTTCTAAGTTCGTCAACCAGTTGGTCCATCATCCTTCGGCGGGCGTCTAGAACGTTGGTATCGCTCAGCATCGCTAAGCCTCGCTTTTTGCGAATAGACAAGAGTTCTCGACGCCTGAGAACGATTTTAACTTTATTCAGTGCGTTCTTTGCTGGGTTGCCAGTCAAGTTCCTGTAGATGGGGGTGATTCTGTGTGGCTGGTATTTAAGGTCGAGTGATTCGCACCAGTCCTGCCACTTGAAAGGGTTCGTCTCGGGAACGCTGGTTACCGGTATCCACGGTACTCGAAACGTATCCGCCACGATCGCAGCGTGCATTGCCTCTGCGATCACCAGCCGACTGGAAGAGATTTGCTGAACGACAGCTTCGACATCAAACCCCTTAGGACTGATGTAGTTGATGCCTGATTCTTTGCACGCTTTTTCCCAAAAGCCCCCCGCAGTCGTGCTGTGGTGTGGCATGAAGGAAACGTCATGTACCTTGTCTTCCTCAGAAACAACGGGGAAAAAGTGTCGTAGTAGAACCGCCGGGTCGGTTAGCGCCTTGTCACTGGATACTCCAATGGCTTTTGCGGTTTTCTTTCCTCGAACGAACACAATGTCACAGTTTTTGAGGTTGGAAAGAGGGTCGCCATAGCCAAAGCCACTGCCAAAGATGATCTTCTTCGGGTCGACCGGTATTCTGTCGTCAAGGATTGTGCCAATTCCGTAAAAGAGGAGGCTTTCCTTGCGATTTTCCTCCATGGTTTCGATGCCGTGGTGACCAAAGCCCTCAACGGCGCCATCAAACAGTCTGGGCCACAACCAGCGGTTCAGCTCATCTCCGAAGTTGCCTTCTGGATCCTGGAAGTAAATTACCTTCATAGTAAGCCCATATTCGTGATGACCAGCTGTCATGATTGTATTCAAGCCGGTTGACTAAGCTCTGGCAGGCTCAATCAGGTACGATTCGCGAATCCACTTTCCTGCCAGTCCGAACATTCTTTCCTGCGCGTCATGGGTGGAGAAAACCTGGTCACCTCCTTTGATGTCCAGTCGCTGATATCCTGGCTTACTGTAGGCCGCTCTCCACGCCGGTGAGGATGACACCAGTCGATCAAATTCGGTGCTCAGTAAAAACCTGTCTCCCATCAAAAACAGTATCTTGCCATTGAACATCTTTAAGCCGGCTAAAAGGTCAGCAGAGAAGTCTTTACCTGCGCCTGCTTGGGGTTCTGAGTCCTGTCTTGCCTTCGGGTTCTTTGGTTTCAGCCTCTGTCGGATGCTTTTGACAGCCCCAGCGGCGTAGTCACCCAGTTTGTATTCCAGCTTCAAGAGCTTCATCCAGAAGGACTTCTGCCTGATACGCGCAAGATAGTGCATCTGCCTCGCTTTGGACGTTGATGTTGACGACCCGACAAACGGGTTTCCCGCTACAATGCATACGACATCTGGTAGCTTGTGCGCATGCAGAATCGCCGCTGAGGCACCGTCGCATCCCCCCCAGAGAATTATGCGTTTCACGGATGGAGCTCTGCGCTTGAACTCCGCAATAGCCGCTTCAATATCGTCTTTAATGTATTGAAAGCCTCTAAACTCTCCCTCACTGTCACCCAGGCCTCTATGATCGAAACGCATGACATGAACGCCGTCAGCTACGAGGCGACGAGCGAGCCTCAACAACTGTCGGCCGACGCCGGTCCTGTACTGTGGCCCTCCCGGTACAATGGTGAGAACGCCCACATCACAACTTGGGTCACCACCGTGTAGGAAACCTATAAGGCTGCTGCCCTCGCAGTCGAACGCGAACGCTGATTCATTCAATGGTGAAATTCGGTCACTCATAGGCTCAGCACCCTTGTCTTTTGCAGGAGGTCATCGCAGTCTGCGCGCTTGTGCAGCTGCCAAACAGGGTCGCCAGTAAACGTACCGACTTCTACTGTCGCGCCTTTATCTCGCAGTTCCGCAATGGCCTTGCTGGATTTCAGGTTCAGGTCAGACGACCCATCACTACAGTGCTCCAGCCAGAAGATGTTGGTGGCAGGAGGGACACTGTTGGCAACGAGGGTAAGGCGATCAATCCCCGTGGCCAATTCGCCTCCCAGTTTGTAGCCTGCCACTTCGATAATTTTTCCCGCAGAAAGTGCGCTCCGCATCTGCTCGGTTGTCTCTGCTTCTTTGCCCGACTGCATCAATGATGCGGTCCGCTGGCGCAACATTTGCGTCAGGAAGAGCTTGCCCGACGTAACCGGCTGCCAGAACAGGAGCTTGCGTGGAGCTATAGGCTGGTGAGATACGTAATCAAAAGCAATGAGAGCACCCAGCCTGAATCCCCACAGGGTGACTGGGGCATCGTTTTGCTCGCTGACTCGCTGGATCGCGTTGGCTATATTTTCTCGCCATATCTCCAGGCTGGCATCTTCGAATTCTCCCTGGCTCTCCCCGGTGCCAAAGTAATCGAGAATCGTGCATGACGAGCCATGACGCGCAAACCAGCGAGCCTGGTTCGCCACGATCGACCGGCAGCGATTCATTTCCTCGCCAAACGGAGGAAGATAGATGATGTTTGCCTTGGGGGCTTCGGTCGGCCAAAACTGCAGTGAAAATGCAGGTTTTTGATTCCCGATAAACTCGGCGATGGTGGTAATCCGGCTCAATTTGATTACGCCTCTGATATTTTCACTTCAATAAAATCGGCCAGAGACTGAAGTGTCTCAAATATCTCGCCACTTATCTCCTGATCACTGATTTCACAGCCGGTTGCGTCCTCGATCTGCGTGATTAGTGTGGTAATGGTGAGGGAATTGAACTCGGGGAATCCGCCCAAGAGTACAGTATCGTCAGATAATGGGTAGTCCGTACCAAGTTGCAGGCATGACCTTACAAGGCGCTTTGTCAGTTCAAGTGCTGTCACGTGGTAGTTCCTCAGGAAAGTTCAATGGGGCACAAGTTGGTTGTTGACGAAATCTATGCAAGACGATAACCGGGATCGTTGGCTTGCAGCCAGATCTCCAGGACGGTAAGGACCCAGATAAGCTCCCCGAAGTAAGAGGCATGTCCTGATCGGTGTTGGATAATCGCATCCTCAAGGAATTGAGGTTTGAAGATCTCGCGGGTTTTGAGTTTGAGTATATGCTCGTATGCCATTTCTTGCAGTGGCTTGTGATCCTTCATCCAGACTCCGAAAGGCAGGCCGAAGCCGTGCTTTTCCTTTTTGATGGTGGCTTCTGGCAGCCAATCGGTGAGCGCTTGCTTGTAGAACTCACGCAGTCGATTCCCTGGCAGTTTCCAACGTGTGGGTAAAGTTGTCGAGAACTCCACAAGATCATCGTCCAGCATTGGGTATCGCACTGCAACACCGGCCAGTGCGCAAACTTGTGAGACCTTGCGTAAATCGTTGTCGGCCAGGGTAGTCTGCCAGTCGAGGAACAGCATGCGGTTCAGATTTGAAGCGTTTTCAGGTGTATCGAAAGTTTCACGCATCAACCTCAGAGGCTGGCTGACATCGACTTGCTGCATGAGACTCGAGGTGAATACCGAGTCGGGGCTGATTTGCTCAAGAAAACTGTAGTATTGCAGGCGGTCCGGTAGCGGCTGGTTGGCTTGGGTGATATAGCTCTTGGCCTTTCCGACCCCCGGCAGCAGGTCAGGCAGTGTGGATATGGCAGGCGTAATCACGGCGCGTTGCAGCCAGGCAGGTAGGCAGCGGTACAGCTCAAATACCTTTTGTTTGGCGTAGCGCTCGTTCCCGGCGAAGAGCTCATCACCACCATCACCCGCGAGCAGAGTTGTGATGCCATCTTCCGCTGCCATCCGTGCACAAAAATAGGCCGGTAGGGCGGATGAATTACCAAAGGGCTCATCGAAGCACGCCGCGATGGTAGGCAGCGCTGCAACCACGTCGTCGGGCGTCACATAGTATTCATGCAGTCGAATACCGAAGCGTTTCGCTGTGATGCGTGCATAGGCCATTTCATCATAGCCTTCGGCATCAAAGCCGATGGCATATGCATCGCAGGTCCCTCCCTCCAACTCACTGAGCATGCCTGCAACGGTGGAGCTGTCCAGGCCGCCGCTCAGAAACGCTCCGGTTTTACCAGCCTTTGATTGGCTGCGGCGCACGGCTTCTTTCAGGTGTTGCCGCAGTGATGCGTGGTGCTGGCTCTTATCCCGAGCCGTTTCGGAAAAATGTGGTGTCCAGTAGCGATACGTGCGCCAGCCTGTGGGCGTTACCTCCAACTGCTCGCCCGCCCGCAGCTTTTGCACGCCGTCCCATACAGATCCGGGGGCCGGTATCATGTGAAAGTAAACGTAGTTGTAGAGGCTTTGGCAGTCCACAGCGCATTGGGGGGATAGCCTGCGCAGGTCAGATAGAGCTGTGCTGGCAACCACATGGCCGTCTGACACCCCAAAGTACACTGGAAGGCGCCCCATGCGATCACTTGCCAGTATCAGTCTTTGTTGCAGCGGGTCTGAGATGAGGAAAGCCCAGGTTCCGCTCAGATACGCGGCACAGTCCTTGCCGTGCTGTTCATAAAGATCAAGAAGATTGCTGCCGTCGAATTCATGCCCGGGACTGCCTCCGGACAATTTCGGTTGCCCGGCTATCACAGCGCAGAGGCCGCTGGCGCGCTGTGCGCTTTGGGTGGATAGGATAAAGTCAGTGTCCGTGGGGGCAATCGCATCGGTGGGAATGCCTGAAAGGATCTGCGGGTTGTAGGCCAACGCGGTCGTTCGCATGCTCGCGGTCAGGTTCGAAGAGTGTTCAATAGCCATGGCTTTGCAATATCCAGTGTTTAGGTGGCCCGCCGTGGGAGGGGCAGGTCATGCTGAGTGGTGGTGCCCACCCGTCAGCCTCGCAAGGCCGCAAGCAGCTCTAGCTGCAGGCAGTAGAGGCGCCACTTGATTGTGTAGCGAAATGCCAGCGCCATTCTGGCAAAGGTGGCGGCGCGGTGGAAATTTCGCTCTCCGGCAAACTCCTGTGCCAGGTTTTTGTAAGCCAGGGTCAATTTATCGCGGCAACGGTCCTGCACCGCTGTGCTGTTGGCGGTGGCCAGGTTTTTCTGGTAAATGGTGGTTTGTGAAAGGAGCTTTCCCACCCTGTTTACTTGGGTGGAAACGTTCGCCTTCTGCGCGGCGTCTGGCACATTGTGGCGCGCAATGATAGTCGGGTTGTAGAGGATGAGTGTCGCGGCATCCAGCGTGCGCAGGTACAAGTCGACTTCACATTCGTAGCGGATACCCTCGTCCATGCCGCCGATTCCAAGGTAGAGCTCGCGTTTAATGATACTGCAATTAAGGTGCGGAAAGCCGGGGCAGCTGAGAAGGAATTCAGCATCTACCGGTTGGGTGACACCTGGTCGCGGTAGTCTTTTCTCCAGAGCGTTTAGCCACAACGCCCCCTTTACGGGTTTGCCATCCGCACTGTAGGCGGTTTGGTTGCTGTAATAAGCATCCACTGTGCCTGTAGCGTTGATGGCGGCGTGGGCTTTTTGCAGGTGGTCCACTGCATCCCAACTGTCATCGTCATCCAGGATGCACAGGTATAGCCCCCGCGCCAATTGAGCACCGGTGTTGATCGAGTAGCTGGGTCCATGGCCATTGGGCCTCTGGGGTTGGTAGTGCCACCGTACTCTCGGGTCTGACGTTGTTTCCAGTTCTTTGTAGCGCTCTAGATTGCCATCATCAGAGCCATCATTAACGACCAGCACCTCAAAGTTCTGGAATGACTGTTTCAGTACCGATTCCAGTGCTCTTTCGAACAGCTCAGGTCGATTGCGTGTCGGCAAGACCACGGAAAAAAAAGGGCGCTGGCTCAGCTTCTCTTCCCCGGCGGGGGTGGTCCTGTTGTGGGTTTCAGTGGTCGGCATGATGGGGGGGCAATTGCCTTACAACGCAGGCTACTGCACGTTGAATATCATGAAAGCATGCGCGATAGGCGGTTTCGGATTTATTGTAGGGGTCTGCGATCTCGGCGTGCAGCCGTTTAGGCCCGGTCAGACAGGCGCCCAGCGAGAAAGTCTTGTTCGCCACCTTTGGGTTGAGCGCGACCAGCCGCTTTCGATGATCCCTTTCCATCACAAATATGATGTCGCTTTCTGCCAAGAGTCGGTCGCCGACCAGACGTGACCGGGAACGAGTCAGGTCTACGCCCTGCGCTGCTGCCACTCGCACCATACGCGGGTCTGCGGGGCGCTGTTCCTCCCTGTGAAAGCCTGCCGAGAGCACCTTCAGTTTGGAAGCGGCGGGCAGTTGGGCCGTCATGAGTGATTGCGCAAGCGCGCTACGGTTGATGTTGCCATAACATATGAACAGGACTGTTTTTGACTCCCGGAGTCTCTCACGAACCGTGCCATTGCGCCAAAGCAAACGCTGTGAAAGTGTGAACATCTTCTCAGCGAGCATGTCATGAAGTCTGCGACCATAGTTCGTTATCAGACGTGTGATTTCAATCAGGCCTGGAAGTGGGTCACTCAGGCTCTGAGTGTCGAAGTGGTGCTTGAGCGAGAATGTCTTGCTCAAGTCCTTCAATACACGGCCAAACGAGGGAACCTGGGTGATTGGGTCGCTACGACTGCGGAATACCATCTCATGCCACATGACGTCGCTAGGCAGGTTTCGACAATACACACCGCGCCGGTATGGGGGGTAGGTGCCAAGTTCACCGGTCAATGACAGCTCTGCCTGCATCGCTGGAAAATCGGCGCCGGCGGCCATGGCGAGTGGTAGGGAACCCCAGAAACGTCCGTTGATCTCCATCAAGCAGTATTCTTTGGTGGCCGGGTTCCACTTGAACTCGACCATCGCTACACCCGTCCAGCGAATTTCCCGGATCAGCCTGGTTGCTGCGTCAAGGAGCCTGGGCTCAAGTTCGGTGCTCATGCGGAAGCTGCTACCGCCGCCCGTCAATGGGACTTCGTGCAAGCGCAGATGTTGGAAGGCGTAAAGGATCTCGCCTTGCTTGGCAATCAGTTCTACACCGGCGCCCAGACCGCGGAAGTAGCTTTGCAGAATAACTGAAGAGTGTCGGAGGCACGCCTTGCACTGCAGGATCAATTCAGCTTCGTCAATCGCGTAGCTGACGTTGCGCTTGGAGTAACCCGCGGCGCCCCCGGATACGGAATGGCTGGGTTTTACCACCACCGGAAAGCGCAGTTGCGGCAGCAACGCCGGTAACTCGTCGATGCTTGAGATATAAAGGCTCTGTGGGGTGGACACGCCGATCCGCTCGGCAAGCGAGAAGGTTGCCGCCTTGTCCAGAACCAACTGAAGGCTGTCGTCATCAGCTATTGCCAGGCAGGTTTCCTGGAACCGGTCCCGAGCGTGGGCGAGGGGCACCAGGCTGCGTTCTGTTACCGGAATGACAAGTGCGTAGGGCGCATGGTGTATGTGTTCTTGTAGCCACGCCAGGAAATCTTCTTCATTCAGCAGCGGGTCTGGGTATTGAAAGTGTGCGGCCACTGAATTTGAGTAGGCGGCAATTGGTGCGGCTTTGGCACTTGCGACATCGACGACGAAGTGCCTGGCCGCCAGCGAGCGGGCTATAGTCAGGGCGCTGACCATGTCGGCATCGAGTACGAGTATGCGTTTGATTTTTTGTTTTCTCTTCACTTGCTGGGATCGTCCCCGGCTTTTCGAATCTGGGGATGCTATAACAAAAACACCGACTACGCCTGAAACACTTGTCGCTTCCCGCGGATTATCCGCTGCGGCATGGTGCTAACAGTCTTGGGTACTGGTGGATACATTCGGTCCTGCGCTGCTCTTGGTGCAAGCAAAAAAAACGGCCCTTTCGGGCCGTTTTCAACTTGAGGGACTCATTCGTTAGCCCGATACAGGGCACGCATGGGCCTTTGGGATCGGCTTAGGCCTTCTTGCGACGGCGACCGGCAAAGCCCAACGCCAGCATACCTGCGCCGAACAGCCCCAGAACTGAAGGCTCGGGAACTGCCGTCGCCATGTAGCTCATCGCTACATGGATAGAGCTGGTGCCGGGGTTGAACTCAGGCGTGTACACAGTGATAGTACCGTCTGGGTTCAGAACAACTTCTGAGGTGCCGGAAGGAACGCCGTTGTCAGTAGAAGTGCCGGCGAACAGAGTGAAGCTGAGGTCGTAACGGTAACCGTCGCGAACGAAAGAAACCGGTGCAAACGCGTCGGATGATGCGGTGAAGATGTCATCGCACAGCGTTTCGAGCGGGTTGAGGCCTGCGCAGGCTGCTTCAGTGCTGGTATTCAGCGTTTCGTTGAAGCTGATGCTGTTGTTGGTGGTGGGGTCAGCATAGGCCAGATCAGTACGCGCGGCATCAGCGTAGATGCGCAGGTTTGCCAGCGTGTCGACAACCCACAGCGGGTCAACGACAGCACCACCGAGAGTGGTCAGTGTTCTGTTGGTCTGCGTGATGGTGTCGATAACCCACCAATCGCCTTCATTCCACTGCCCGTCACCATCGACGGCGAAGGTGGATGTGTAGCGCAGGGGCGTACCATCCAGATCCGCAGTCGGCGCGTTGCCGTTATTGTACGACACAATGGCGATCGACGACTCAACGGGGTCGTTAGCGCCTTCCCAAGCAAAGCTGGTCAGGGTGCCGGCTGGCGCAAGCGGGTCGGTGTTGACCACATCGCTTGCAGGCTTGTACTGCAGTGAAGTGCCGAAGAATGTTGGCTCACCAAAGCCCGCGTGCTGGCTGAAACCCAGCTCCGCAAGCGGCGCTGCCACCGCGGAAGTACCAGCTACGGCCATCGCGAGGAGACTCGCTGCGCCTGCTGTCTTGATCATCGTTTTCATCATGAATCTCCTGGTATTGTGTTCCGACAGTGCCCTGGGGGTATCGGAGTGTTAGCGTCCGGCCAGTGGTTGTGGCCTGGCCGCCGTCGCACGAGTTGTAAAGCAATGCACGTGCCAATAAAAATAAAATGAGCAAAAACAATGGGTTGAGAGTTCCCCCCTATCGCTCTATCGCCTGTCTCCCGCCCTGGTGTAAAAATTCCTGACAGCCGCTTTCCGCAGCTGCCGCAATCTCGTAACATGGCTCCGGCCTTGGCGGGATACGAGGGGTCATTTCCACAAAACCCAACAGCGCAAGGCCACTCAGAAGGCAAGATCCTTTTATGACCAATTCCAAGGCGTTCCGTCCGGAACACTGGCTGAGTACCCGTATAGTCACCCACCCACAGGAACTGCGCCGGATCTATCGGCTGCGCTACAGCGTGTATTGTGAGGAGAGGGCCTTCCTGCCCACGGCGGACTATCCAGAGGGGCTTGAACGCGACGACTACGACTCGCGTGCCAGGTGCTTCGCGGCTTTTGACCGCGACGATGAGGTGGCGGGTTCAGTGCGGCTGGTGCTGGATGCAGCGGGTGCAGGCTTCCCGTTCCAGCGACATTGCCCGCTCTTCGAAAATGCCTCGCTGCCTCCTTCGCATAGCGCCGGGGAGGTGTCGCGCCTGGTCCTCAACCAGCGCTGCCGGACCCCGCCCGGGGGTGGAGACACCGGTACGGTCATCCTTACTGTGTACCGGGAAATGTACCAATACAGCCTGCAGCAGGGTGTCGACTACTGGTATGCGGCCATGGAACGGCCCCTGGTGCGCATGTTGAGTCGCATTGGAGTTGAGTTTGAGCGTATCGGCCCGTCGGTTGACTACCACGGCCCGGTTGCGCCCTACCTGCTGGAACTCTCCGCCCTGCAACGGCGGCTGGCGCAGGTGAATCCCACACTGCTACACTGGCTGGACTCGACGCTTTAGCTTTACCTCAGTTGTCGTTTGTCTTCGGGCGTGCCACCGATTGGTGCTATGCTCCAGAGATAATGAAAACGTCTTAGTGGAGACAGCAATGGATCGCGACGCGGCAGCATCGCTGGGAGCCCTGGCGAAATACTTTTCGCTCCACTCCTATGATCGTGGCAGTGAAACCGCGGAACTCTCCGATCTCTATGCATTGCGCTACCAGATTTACTGCCTGGAGTGCCACTTCCTGAACGCCGCCCGCTACCCCGATGGCCTCGAAACGGACATCTACGATGCGCGGTCCGCACATTTTTCCGCCACCAACGCCGAGGGTGTGGTGGCGGGCACCGCACGCCTGGTGATGCCTGTGGAGGGCGAGCGGCTGCCGTTCTTTGAGCACTGCCCGCCCTTTGCCGACTTTGAGCCACCGCCGGCAGCAGAATCAGGTGAGGTGTCGCGCCTTGCGGTCAAGCGCGAGTACCGGCGGCGTGCCGGTGACAGCCTGTGGGGGATCAACGAGTCGCACCTGAAAGGCCCGGGCGCCGTCGACGAATCACCGCGCGGCGAGAAGCGTGTCAATGCCCCCTTGCTGGTGCTCGGTCTGTACCGGCAAATCTACCGCTTCAGCTGTGAAAACGGCATCCGCTACTGGTATGCGGCCATGGAAAAGGGCCTGGCTCGCGTACTGCGGATCTACGGGTTCGACTTCACCCCCATTGGCCCGGAAAGCGACTACTACGGCCCGGTAACGCCCTACCTTGGCGACTTGCGCAAGCTGGAGGAGGCACTTGAGGCCTCCAATCCGGCCTTGCTGTGGTGGTTCCGCAGCGGACCGTGATGATGCGCTTGCCAGCGACTCGACCCTTTTCATGTCACGCCTGAGCCGACTCAAACGCACTGTACTGTTGTCCCTGCTTGCGCGGCAGACGCCGGAAAAACTCCTTGCTGCGGGTCGCAAGCGCCTGCCCGCGGTGTTTCAGCGCGCGGCGCGTCATTGCACGGCCTATCGCACCCTGCTGGAGGAGGCCGGGGTAAGAGCGGAGCAGTGCGCCAGCGGTGAACAGGTGCTGCAGCGCGCGCCCATCCTCACCAAGGCCGACCTCTTCGAACGGTTCCCCATCCAGCAGCTCATGGTCGACAAGGTGCCACCCACTGCCTTGGCCGGCGTGCTCACCAGCTCCGGCCATGGCGGCAGCAACTTTGCCTTTGGCGTCAGCACCCGCCGACAGCATCACCTGACCCCCGACGACATCGACCTCGGTCTGCAGCAGGCGTTTGGCATCGACCAGCGGTCTACCCTGCTGGTGAACTGCCTGCCGATGGGTGTGGTGTTCACCTCCAATACGGTCTGCGTCGCCAATGTCAGCGTTCGCGAGGACATGGCGCTGGCGATCCTCCGCCAGGCGGGCCCGCTGTTTGACCAGGCCATCCTCTGCACTGACCCGCTGTTCTGCAAGCGCCTGCTGGACTATGCGGCCGAGCAGGCATTCGACTGGTCGCAGTTGCGCATGAACGTCATTCTCGGCGAAGAAATGTTCTCCGAGGACTATAGAAGCTATCTCGCCGCCGCCCTGCAGGTACCCCTGGACGAGCCGGGTGGCACACTGATTGGCAGCTCCATGGGCGTGGGTGAGCTGGGGCTGAACCTGTTTTTCGAAACGTCCGAAACCATTGCCCTGCGTCGCGCCCTGCATCGACAGAATCCCGACCAGCCCCTGCCGTCCTACTTCTGCTTCAACCCGTTGCGCAGCTACGTGGAGATTGTAGACGCAGGGGCGGACGGCGTGGGTGACCTGGTGATCACCATGCTCGACCGCGAGGCGCCTGTGCCCATGATTCGCTATCGCACGGGTGATCGCGCGCGCTGGCTCACGGCGGCCGACCGCGAGCCCCTGACCGAGGCCGAGCGCGCAGCGCTTGCCGCAGTGCCGTTTCCCATGCTGGCGATGCACGGGCGTGCCCGGGATAGGGTCAACGCCGACTGGCACGTGGATCATTTCAAGGCCCTGCTGTATCGGCGGCCGGCGGTCGCTGACCAGCTGTCGGGGGCTTTTCGCGTGCTGGCACCGGCCCAGGGTGGTCTGCGCCTGGACGTGCAGCTGGCGCAGGTCGCGCGCCGTGGGCCGGAGGCCGTGGGCGCCGAGCTGCAGTCCCTGGTGGCCGAGGCCGCCGCGCGCCGCGACGCTGAAGTGCCTGAACTGCGCTGCTTTTCCTACGCCTCATTCCCCCACGGCATGGGCCTGGATTACGAGCGCAAGTTCCGCTACTTTCCGGGGGGTGCCTGAGTGCCCGGCCTGTTGATGGCGCTGTTGCTGGCCCTGCGGAATCTGCGCCGGCAGTTTCGTCGCAGCCTCACCGCGCTGCTGTCCATCGGCTTCGGCGTGACCGCCCTGCTGGTCGCCACTGGCTTCAATGAAGCCATGTTCGAGGAGTTCCGGGAAGCCACGATCCGCTCGCAGTATGGCCACCTGCAGATCACGCGCCCCGGTTTTCAGGAGCGCGGCCGCAGCGATCCCTGGTCGTATCTGTTGCCCGCCGAGATTGCGCTGGACCCGACTCTGCTGCCCCCGGGGTCGACGGTCTCACCGCGCCTGTTGCTGAATGGCCTGGTGAGCTTTGCCGAGCAGACGCTGCCCTTTATGAGTGAAGGGATCGACCCGGCACGGGATATGCTGGACGATCGCGCCCTGCGCATAGAGCAGGGCCGTCGCCTGGCGCCTGGCGATCATCAGCAGGTGGTGCTGGGGGAGGGGCTGGCGCGGCAGCTCGAGGTGGCGCCCGGTGGCTCGGTGGTGCTGCTGGTCAATACACCCGAGGGCCAGCTGGGGGCGGCGGAAGCCGAGGTGGTCGGGGTGTTCAGCTCATTCAGCCAGGAGTTTGATGATGCGGCACTGCTGCTGCCCCTCTCCCTGGCGCGGGAGCTGGCCCAGGTGGAGGGCGCCCATGCCTGGCTGGTGTTCCTGCAGGATACCGCAGCCACGGACGCCGCGTTGGGCCCGGTGCGCGCCGCGCTACCGTCAGCCGCGTTCGATGTGCAACCCTGGTACGCCCTCGCCGAATTTTATGCCCGGGCTTCGGTGCTGTTCGAGCAGCAGCTGGACCTGGTAAAGGGCATCGTGGTGTTCATCATTCTCCTCGGTATTGGTAACACCATGATGATGAGCGTGCTGGAACGCACCGGTGAAATCGGCACGGTCATGGCGCTGGGCAACACGCGGGCGTCGGTGCTGCGCGGATTTCTGCTGGAAGGCGCTTTGCTTGGGTTGCTGGGCGCGGCGCTGGGGCTGTTGGCAGCCCTGGGCGCAGGTCAGCTGTTGGCCCTGGCGGCCATAGAGATGCCGCCGCCACCGACCTTTGCCCGGAGTTACCACGCGGCCCTGCTGATCACGCCGGTGATGGTGCTGGAGGTGTTGCTGATTGCCGTGCTCACCACCACGCTGGCTTCTTTCTACCCCGCCTGGCGCGCATCGCGCATGGAAATCGTGGAGGCCATCCGCCATGTGCGCTGAGTCGTTGGCCAATGGCCGTGCTCGCGGGCACTGCCTGGGGACGAGGCAGTGAAGGCGCTGCTGCAACTTGCCACCCGCAATGTTCTGCGACAGCGCGGCCGGTCGTGGATGACCCTGTTGGCCATTGCCTTCGGTGTGGTGGCCCTGATCCTCGCTGGCGGCTTTATCAAGGACACGGTGGATGAACTGGGCGAATCGATGATTCGTTCCCAATCCGGGCACCTGCAGGTGAACCGCGTGGGTTACCGTGAGCAGGGTAGTCGTGACCCGTCTGCCTATCTGATTGAGGAGCCCGAGGCGCTGCGGCAGGCATTGGCATCGATTCCCGATGTCGAGGAAGTGTTGCTGCGCTCGGTGTTCAGCGGTTTGCTGAACAATGGGCGCACGGATTGGGCCATCATCGGCGAGGGCGTGGAGCCCGACGCCGAGACGCGCCTGGGTACCTACATCAATGTTTCCGCAGGGCGCCAGCTCACCGACGCCGACCCTTATGGCCTGATGCTGGGTGCCGGGGTGGCGCAGGCACTTGATCTGCAGCCCGGGGACTGGGTCGACCTGCTCACCAACACCACGGACGGCGCGGTCAACGTGCTGGAGTTTCAGGTGGTGGGCATTTTCCAGACCTTTTCCAAGGACTATGACGCCCGCGCAGTGCGGATTCCGCTGTCTGCGGCGCAGGCGCTGCTCGGCGATGCTGGTGTGCATCTGGCGTTACTGCGCCTGAGCCGCACGGACGCCACGTCGGTAACGCAGCAGGCGGCCGAGGCCGCGCTGGCCGGGGAGGGCTTTGAGGTTCTGGACTGGAAGCGCCTGAACCCGTTCTATGAGCAGACCGTGGCGCTGTATCGCCAGCAGTTCGGCTTTCTGGTCCTGGTGATTCTGCTGATGGTCAGCCTGAGTGTGGGCAATACCATCAACATGAGTGTCTACGAACGCGCTGCGGAGTTTGGGACCATGCAGGCCTGCGGCGCGCCGCGGCGGGAAATCGCCCGCCTGATTCTGCTGGAAAGTGCCTTGCTGGGCATGGCCGGTGCCACACTCGGCGCGGTCGCGGGCAATGGCCTGGCGCTGCTGATCTCCTGGATCGGTATTCCCATGCCGCCGCCGCCCAACTCCGACATCGCCTACATCGCCCTGGTTCGTCTGGCCTGGTGGATCACCGGGGTGTCTTTCCTGATCGGGCTGCTGGCACCCATTGTCGCAGCCCTGCGCCCGGCTCGGCGCGCGGCCAGGGCGGATATCGCCGACTCACTGCGGCAGGCGGTGTAGGTGCCGCCCCGCGGGCAGGGTGTCAGGATTCTTTACAAAGGCTAGCCAGCGCTTGCCCGAAGAAATTAAATATCTTCGAAAAAACAAGGCGTTAAAGGAGTTGGCTCAAGGCTTGCATTATAAATAGTAGTCAGTAGGTAAACCTTCATCTTTCAGGGACAGGCGCAAAATGAGTGCAATCAGATCGGTAGTGGCGTGTGTGGCGTTGTTGGGTTCGTCCCTGGCGTTTTCGGCGCCGATCACATGGAGCGGTGCCCAGAACACGGCGGGCGCAGCGGATGTTGTGGTCAGCGGTAACCTGATCGAGGCGGTCAACGCGGGCCCGAGCAATGCCGGCTCGGTCACCGTAAATGGCGTCGTGTTTGCCAACAGCGCCGCGCTGCTGCCCCAGTCAACGACTATCAATCCACTCGGTGGTGCGTCAACCGGCGATGCCAATTACGATCTGCTGCTGGGTCGCTTCGATTTCGGCGGCGGGACATCGCGGTCATTGAACATCGGTGGCGGTAACCTGCTGTCCGGCATGAGCTACATCGTACAAGTCTGGTACACGGATCTGCGTAGCTGCTGTTCCGGCCGCACCATGACGTTCGGAGACGGCCTGGGCAACAACGTGAACCTGAATGCAAGCGCCCGTGGCCTTGGCCAGTTCGCCGTGGGGCAATTCACCGCGGGCGGTGCCTCGCAAACCCTGTCTCTGGCCAGCAACGGCTTTGGCAACGTGCACATCACTGCCTACCAGGTGCGTGAAGTGGAACCTGTTTCCGAAGTGCCGGTGCCCGGCCCCTTGTTCCTTATTGGCCTGGGCCTGATGCTGATGAGCGCTCGCCTTCGCGCGAAGGGCTGAATAGGGTGGGGGCAGAGCAGAAGCTGCCCCTGCCAAAAGCGGTTGCCGCGGAGCGCTGCACGGGTTCTGCATGTCCTGAAACGCTTCTTGATCGCTGGTTTCATCAGCCGACTTGAGAAAGAAGGCAAAGATCCCGGCTCTGATAGGCCTGTCATCGTCAACCGCCACCTAGTGGCGTACCATGGATCACGCGCTACGGAGCACCCTGCCGCTTGACTGTCCCTGCAGCGAGCGCCGTGTGCTGTCGATATTTTTTACAAATCAAGTACGATGCTGTGCAGCCAAGGCTCCTCTTTTTAATATAACTCATTGATTTAATTGATTAATGCATTTTCTGGCAGGGGATGTGCTGGTAACCACTGGCGTATGCAACTCACACAGGGAAAAAGAACATGAAAAACCATCCTATTAAAAATGTGCTTGGCTCGGTGGCGTTGCTTTTCGCTTCGTCGCTCACCATGGCTGCACCGATTGTGATCAACTTTGACGTTGATGGTCTCGGTAGTCCTATCGCGCCGAATACGCCGATCACGGATCAGTACGCGAGCGTGGGGGTGACTTTTCTGGGGCTGGAAGATGGCGCCCCGGTGGATATCAACGCCGCACCGGACCCTGACGGGGTGACACCGCCCAGTGGCCCGAACGTGCTCACAAACTGCGCGGATGCGAGTCTTTTCTGCCCCGGCAATCGTGCCGATGTTGTGCGAATTCTGTTTGATATGCCGGTTTTCGACATTAGCCTCCAGCTCGACAGCCTCGGCGGGGACTCGGTGACGTTCAACCTGTACGATGCCGCCGACGCGTTACTTGAAACCCTGACGATCACCTCGGGTAGCAGTGTGTTTGTCCCCGTAGCGTTCACGGCCAGCGATGTCCGACGTATTGACGGAGTGCAGCCCAATGATGGTTGGGCGTGGGCAATGGACGATTTGACGTTCAGCCGTGCCGAGGCATCGGTACCGGTTCCGTCAACACTGCTGCTCTTCGGTCTTGGTCTTCTGGGTCTTGGCATCCGGGTGCGCCGCACCCGTTAGTTGTTCTCGTCGTACTTCTCTCCAGGCGCTCTGGACCAGCAGGTTAAGAGCGCCTCGCTTTATAGCCCGTCGAAGAAACGGGGCCTATAGCCTCCGCAAGTATTGCTGCGTGAACATCCGCTCCGGCAGATCCTTGATGGTCATGGTGTTGTACTCGAGCACGGAATAGTCGCCGTCCTTGAGCGCGTCCTCGATGACGATGCGGGTGGGGCGCACCTGTCCTGCCATGTCCCGAAACGCTTCATAGCGGCTGGTTTTCAGCAGCCGACCGGACACGGCATAGAACTCCGCCTTGATGGGTCGGTCATCGGCAACCGCCACCCAGTAGCGCACCCTGGCGTAGGTCACACCGCGCCCGGCAGCAGTCAGGTCCAGTACCCAGGCATCCTCGCCATCCACCGATTTTTTTCCCGCCAGTGCCGCGGTGTAGTCCCCCGCGAAATTGGCTCGGGCCAGGTCGCCGTTCGCCACCTGTCCGGTCAGCCGCTGCGACAGCGACAGGCGCACGGGCTGGCTGACGGTGGGCATGAATATCCACAGGTCGCGCCCGCGCATCAGCAGGGCCTGGCCGCGCTCGGAGGCCGGGGATTCGGTGAGCACGATGGTGTTTTCATTGCCTCGCGACATCACCTTGTACTCGCGCACATCGCCGGCCTCGTCGGCGCTGTAGTTGGTCACGGTCACCAGGGTTTCAAAGCTCTCGCGGGGAAAGCGGATGGCATCGGCGCGCTGTACCAGGGCAGTGGCGTCCGGAGCGTCCGCCGCCGGGCCGCCGCCTTGGGTGTCGGTGGGCTCTGCAGCGCCCGCAGCAGTGTCCGCAGCGGCCCGGGGCTCTGCCAGCGCCGGGCTCTGCGCCAGCAGGGAGGCCAGCAGCACCCCCCCCAAAATGGTCAAAAAGTCAGGATTTTTGCGAAGTTGCCGGAACATGGGTGCTATCCTGTGGCCACGTGTAACAGCATTCTGGCGCTGTGTAATGGCGATTGTAAAGGTAGAAAAGGTCAGTAAACGCTATCCACTCGGTGAGCAGGTGGTGGAAGCGCTGCGCGATGTGTCGCTGGCGGTCGAGCCGGGCGCGTTCCTGGCCATTGCCGGGCCCTCGGGCAGCGGGAAGTCCACGCTGCTCAACATCATCGGCTGTATCGACACGCCAAGTGCGGGGCGCGTGTTGATTGACGGGCAGGATGTTTCCGGCAAGACGCCGGATCAGCTGGCGGACGTGCGGGCGCGCACCCTGGGCTTTATCTTCCAGACCTTTAACCTGCTGCCGGTGCTCTCTGCCGAGGAAAATGTCGAGTATCCGTTGCTGCAGCTGCGGGAGCTGTCACGCGCCGAGCGTCGCGAGCGGGTCGCGCACTACCTGGACATGGTTGGATTGGCGCGCTATGGCTCGCACCGGCCTAACCAGCTGTCTGGTGGTCAGCGCCAGCGGGTCGCCATTGCCCGCGCTCTGGCCACCCACTCCCGGCTGGTGCTGGCAGACGAGCCGACCGCGAACCTCGACCGTGAGACCGGTCGCAGCATTCTTGAGCTGATGCAGCGCATCAACAGCCAGGCCGGTACCACCTTCGTGTTCTCCACCCACGACAGCCACGTGATGGCCATGGCAGATCGCCTGGTTCATATGGAAGACGGCCGCATTCTTCGCGAAGAAACCGCTGGGGCCCTGCAGGCGGAGGAGGCGGGCGCGTGAATCGTATGCTGTCCGGCTGCCGGGCAGTGCTTCTCGCCTGTGCAGCGCTCGGGATGTGCTCAGCTGTGCCTGTTGCAGCGGCCGGTAGCGACGCTGCCGAGGCCAATCGGGCTGCGCCTGCCAGCGCCGGCATCCGGGTCGGTCGCGAGGCAGGACGTACGCGCATGGTGGTTGACCTGAGCGCCGCGCCGCGATTCGACCTGTTCGAACTGTCGGGCCCGGACCGCATCGTGATTGATCTCAAGAACACGCAGCTCGCCGAGCCTCCGGCCCCCGGCCTGTTCGCGGCGACGCCGGTGGCGGGTTTGCGCACCGGGGTGCATGAGGGCCATACGCTGCGCCTGGTGTTGGACCTGGCGGACGGTGACCTGCGCCACGAAAGTTTTGTGCTGGGCCCGGATGCCAACGGTGGCCACCGCCTGGTTCTGGATATCTACTCGCGCGAGCAGTCCGTGGCGCGCGCGGCCGCTCCGCCGCTGGAGCACCAAAGCCGGGCGACCGCGCCGTTGGCGGCGGCCGATGCTGCCCGGCCGGCATCCAGTGTGTCCCGACCACAGCGCAGGGAGCTCCCGCAGAAGGCAGCGGCGCCGCTGCCAGCGGCGAGCCCACAAGCGGCTCCGGCGACCGGCGTCAGTGACCTGTTGGTGGGTGGTTACGGCGAGCTGGCGGCCGCCTACAACACCGCGCAACCGGAACACTGGTCCAAGCTCCGCGCCCGCCTGGAGTTGGGGGTGAGCGGCAGCCTTGATTGGGGCGCGCGTTTCAAGGTGGTCGGACGCCTGGAAGGCGACGCAGCCTACAGCGTAGAGGACGACTTCTACCCCCTTGCGGTGCGTCGCGACCAGCGGCACGACGCCTCCCTGCGCGAGGCCTACCTGGATTTTGGCGCTGGCGACTGGGAATACCGGCTGGGGCGTCAGCATGTGGTGTGGGGGGAGATGGTGGGTCTGTTCCTCGCCGATGTGGTGTCAGCGCGCGACACCCGGGAGTTCTTCCTGGAGGAGTTCGAAACCATGCGTATTCCGCAGTGGGCGGTGCGCGCGGAACGGTTTGCGGGGGACGCGCATCTGGAATTGCTGTGGGTGCCGTATCCCAGTTACGACAGGATCGGTGAGCCGGGTGCGGATTTCTACCCGTTTCCGGTAGCGCCCGGCACGCCTGTTACGGAACGTAAGCCAGGCCGCAGCAAGGTCGCCAACCACGGCCTCGGTGGGCGTTTTTCCTACCTGCTTTCCGGCTGGGACCTGAGTGGATTCTATTACCAGAGTACCGACGTGGCACCCACACTCTACCAGACAGGCCTTGGTCTGGAGCTGCGCCATGACCGCATCCAGCAGTTCGGCGGTACGTTCTCCAAGGATTTCCTCGATTTTGTGTTCAAGGGCGAGGCCGTCTACACCCGCGGCCGCAGCTACTTCTCGCTGGACCCCGATGCGCCCAACGGCCTGCGGGAGAGCGACGGCCTGGATTACGTGCTCGGCGTCATGCTGCCCCTGGGTGACTGGCGCTTCGATGCCCAGGTGTACGGTCGTCACCTCGCGGATTACGACGCGGCACTGCTCTCCGACCGCGATGAAACGGGTATCACGCTGCTGGTGAACCGGCGTTTTGGTGACCGTGTCGAGGCCGAGGTGTTGTACCTCACCGGCCTGAACCGCAGTGACTGGTCGCTGCAGCCCCGCCTGAGCTGGAACGTCACACAGGAGTGGCGCCTGCAATTCGGCGCAGACCTGTTCGGCGGCAGCGAGATTGGCCTGTTCGGGCAATATGACGCCAGCGACCGCGTTTTTATTGAACTGCGCCGCTGGTTCTAGCCCTTTACCCGCCAAAGTGTGAGCCAGTGCCGCATTTGCGCCTTGGCGGCTCCCCTTTCCTGCCTTAGAGTGTGGTAAAGAATAGGATGTTACGAGGCGTTACCATGCATATGTCCGTTGCCCGCAAGCTGTGGCTCCCCGCTATGGCCGTTCTGGCGATCTCTGCCTGCTCCAAACCGCTGACCCACGATGAGCTTCTGGCCCGAGCGCAGCAGTCATTCGCGGAAGGGAAACTGAACGCGGCAGAGATCGACGCCAAGACGGCATTGCAGCAGGACAGCCGCAGCGCCGAAGGGCGTCGCGTATTGGGGGAGGTGTTCCTGCGCCAGCGCTCCATGGCTGAAGCCGCTGTGGAGTTTGAGAAGTCGCTGGAAACGGAGAAGGTCGGTGAAGTCGCAGTGCTGTATGCCGAGGCCCTGATTGGCGCCGGCGAGGCGGAAAAGCTGCTGCAGCACGTTGCTGACCCCGGCTATGCGTTTGCCGCCCAGGAGCCTGCCTGGCTGGCGCTGGTGGCGCGCGCGCAGGCTGCCACCGGCGACACGTTCAGCGCCGAGGAGACCCTGCGCAGTGCCATGGACCTCGCACCGGAGGACCCGCAGGTGCGACTCGCGCAGGCGTTTGTCTCCGTGACCCACACCGGTGAGCGCGAGGATGCGCAGGCTATCCTCAAGGACCTGACCGAGAAACATCCCGATTTTGCTGAAGCCTGGAGCCTCTACGGTAGCGTGCTGCAGGCGCGGGGTGACTATCCGGCGGCGGAGCAGGCCTTCGCCACGGCCAGCTCACTCAATCGCTTCCGCCTCAACGACCGCCTGAGCATGGTGGCGGTGCAGGTGGAGCAGGGCAAGCATACGGAAGCCGCGAAAGAGCTGGAACAACTCGAGAAGATTATCCCCGATCATCCCGGCGTGAATTACGCCCAGGCCCGCATCCAGATCGAGCAGGGCAACGCAAGTGCCGGGCTCGGTGAGCTGGCCAAAGTGCTGAATGTCGCCCCGAGCCACCTGCCGAGCCTGTACCTGGCGGCGAATGCCAACTTCCGCGAGGGCAACCTGGCCACCGCCGAGGACCAGCTGAGCCGCTTCCTTGCGGCGCAACCCCGCAACATCAACGCGCGACAGATGCTCGCGGCGGTGTACCTGCGTATGGGTGAGCCCGGGCGTGCTGAAACCATCACCCGCAAGTTGCTGGAGGAACTGCCCATGAACGTCCCTACGATGAACATACTCGCGCTGGCGCTGACCGCGCAGGGTATGCATGGCGCGAGCGCCGCAGTCTACCAGGACATGGCGTCGGTCACGCCGGAGTCCGCGCAGGTGCAGATGGAACTCGGCACCTCACTGGTGCGATCCGGTGACCTCGACGCCGGTACCGCGGCGCTGCGCGCTGCGCGTGACCTCGATCCGGCGGACGGAGAAATCCGCTATCGCCTGGTGCGTGCCCTCTCCGCCGGCGGTGATGCCGAAGCTGCAAATGCCGAGTTGCAGGCGTTCCGTGACAGCGCGCCCGGGGATCCGCTGCCCAGCGTGCTGGCGGCACAGCTGGCACTGGATGCGGGCGACCGGGCAGGCGCTGCGGAGAACTACCGCGCGGCATTGGCACTGGACCCGGGCAATACCCAGGCCAGCACCGGACTGGCATCGCTGGCGATGCTCAATGATGATTCCGCCGCGGCACTCGCTATTCTCAATGAAAGCCTGGCGGCGCAGCCCGATGACCTCCAGGGCATGATGAATCTGGCGGCCGTGCACGAGCAGCGCGGTGAAACCACCGAAATGGTCGCTGTGCTGGAGCGCGCCATTGCCGCGCATCCCAAGGCGTTGGAGCCCCGCCTGATGCTGGCACGCTACCAGTTCACACAGCAGCGGCCCGGTGAGGCCGTGGACCTGCTGACCGCGGTGCGCGATGAACACAACGGTGATCCCCGCGTGCACCAGCTGTTGGCCGGGGCATTTCTCGCGCTTGACCAGCCCGGTGCGGCAGTGAATGCCACCCGTCGCCTGCTTGAATTGATGCCCGACAACGTACGCGCGCTGCGTCTGGCCGCGCAGGCTGAGCGGGCCAATGGCGACCTCCCGGCGGCGGAAGGCCGCCTGCGTCAGGCAGTGGAGCTACAGCCGCAGGATGTGGATTCACGCAAGATGCTCGTAGAGGTGCTGTTGCAGCAGAACAAGCTGGCGGAAACCAGCGAGGAACTCGCGCAGCTGCCGCCCGGCGTGGTGCCCGAGCCCCAGCTGAACCTCGCGCGGGGTCGACTGGCCCTGACCCAGGGTGACCTGGACGAAGCCGAGGCGCTGCTGCGCAAGGCGCACGGCGCAGCGCCCTCCAGCAACTCGCTGGTTTTCCTGTCCTCGACGCTGTTGCAGCAGGGCAAGCGAGATGAAGCCTACCGGATGCTGGAAGGGTGGCTGGAAAGCGCACCGGAGGACGTGGTCGTGCTCAGCACGCTCGGACCACTCTACCTGTCGCAGGGACGGGATGAGGACGCGGCGGGCGTATTCGAAACCCTGCACCGACTGGCGCCAGAGGATGTGGTGGCCATGAACAACCTGGCCTGGGCCTATCGTTCATCAAACACTGCCCGTGCGCTGGAACTGGTGCAGAAGGCGCTGCAGAGTGTGCCCGACAATGCCGCCATCCAGGACACCTACGCCATGATCCTGATGGAGAATGGTGACTTAAGCGAAGCACTGGCCGTGAACCAGAAAACGCTGGACGCGGCCCCCGATTCGCCGCAGTTCCGTTTTCACCGCGCCCAGATACTGGCGGCTGCTGAACGGCCCGCCGAGGCGCTGGAACTGCTGGACACGCTGCTGAAGGGGCCCACGTTCCCGGAAGCGGAGGCGGCCAGGGCGTTGGCGCAGAAGCTGCAGGGCCATTGATCGGCCGCTCTCCTGGATGTAGTGCGCTTGCCGGAGTGTAGTGTCCAGTTTTTTTACACGGGACCGGGTTGATACTGTGAAGGGGTTTGTAACCATTTGTTCCATCGCAACTTTTTGATGCTGGCAAGGTTTTTGCTTTGTTTAGAGCATCAGAAAATCAGCCCGCTTCGGAAGAGAGAAACACGATGATGAACATAGGAAAAACGGTATTTTGCAAGGCCGCACTTGCGGTCTCACTCACCTTCGGTGCCCTCGGCCTGCAGGCGGCCCCGATTATCGAGGGCACCTTCGTTGCTGATGCGGTAGAAGATTATGAGGGCACTCCTGGTGGACGCACCTTCCTGACTTCACTGTTTGGCGGGTCGGTAAGTGTTGTCGCGGGAACGGTCAGCCACGCCTCGGTGGACGCGGGTGACTGGTTCGATTTTCGCGGTAGTTCGGCGATTGTCCCGGTCTCCGGGTCGCGCTTCGGAACCGGCTTCGGCGATGGCACGTACGGGCTGGATTTCAGCGGTCTGGGCGGCATCTTCGGCTTTAGCGGCTGGTTCAGCGCCGCAGTGCCCGGTGCGGAGTCCATCGAGTTCTTCGGTGCAGGCAATGAGTCTCTCGGCGTCATCTCCCGCCCGGCTGGTTTCGGCCCCGGCAATGGCACCATGGAGTTTATCAGCGTGACTTCGGACACCGCAATCCAGTCTTTGCTCATCTCCGGGCAGGAGATCGCCTCCGATGATCTGGCCTACACCACGTCGCGCACAGGCTCCACGCCAGTGCCCGTACCCGGCACGCTGGTTTTGCTGGGTCTGGGGCTGATTGGTCTTGGAGCTTCTGTCGGCGGGCGTCGTAAAGCCTAGTCGCGAAATCTGGCGATACATCGCAAATTTAAGGGGGAGGGAGCGCGAGCTTCCTCCCTTTTTTGTTCCTGCGAAGTTTGTGGCGGGAGTCTGAGATTACTCAGGGCGTTGTGGGGCAGCCATGACCTCCCTTATGCCCGACACGGACCAGTCGGTCGTAATGTCGCCGCGATAGTTAACGATGGTCAGGCGCAGCGGTATGCCGAGGCCGGGTTGCAAGCTGGAGAGCAGGTCCGACGGCAGCACCCAGCCCACATAGGCCGGAGCTGCTTGTTGCAGCGCAAGGTACAGGTCATGCACCAATGCCAGCATCGCCGCCAGGGTGTGGCCATGCACTAGCGCGTGCGGGCTGGCGAAGTAGCCAGTGCCCACCTCGGCGTCGCCGTTCAGCAGGCGGTAGCCTTTACAGCGGATACCGTGCAGCGTGTGGTCGTCTCCAGACGCGAGAGCGCGGTCAACCGCGACCCCTTCCGCTGAATCCTCTGGTCGCTTGAACAGCTGTTGCATGCGCAACCGGCTCAGTTTTGCATGCTCCGGTGGCAGTGCGTCGAGTGATCGCTCTAGGGTGTCTGTCTCCACCTGCAGCCGGCTCGCAAGTGCCGCAACGCTGTCCCGATTCGCGACGACGGAAGGACCGTCATTTCCAAGGGTGATCTGCAGCGTGTCCGTTGCGGCATCGTAGACGCCTTCCAGGCCCGCTGCCGGGCTATAGACCCGCACCGCATCGGCCATGATGACAAGTTCGTGTGTGCTGGTGCGCCCGAATGCCTGCAATTCCAATGTGAGGCTGGTGGCAACCTGTGGAGTTGCCATGCTCAGGGTGGGCAGAAGGAGGGGGAGCAGCCGCAGGAGCACAAGGCCCCGGGTGCGGTGCCTCCGGGGATGTGGCAGGTCATGGCGCCAATATCCGGGGCGGCAAGTCAACCATTGGCTGCTCGCTACCCCGTTGCATCTCGGTGCGCGGTCAGGCGCTGGCGAGATGACGTCTGTGCACAAGGGCGAGGATGAGCAGCCCGAACAGGAACAGCCAGAGTGTCATGGGTGTGGGCACTGTGCCAAGTGCCGCACCGCTGCTCAACAGGGCGAAAGCGCTCAGGCCGAGGGCACGGTGTGCCGCTGTAGTCGGGTGGATCTGATCCCAGAACAAGTAGCCATCGGCGCCGGCGCAGCTCACCTCGGTTCTGCCAAGGCCCAGGAAGCCAGAGGACACCACCGAACGACATTCATCCGTGGTGTTGGTGTAGCCAAAGGGCGCTGGGTCCGCGAGGATACTGTTGAAGACAGAAAATACGTCGAGAAAGTAGATCGATGCCGTTGTGGTGCGTGCCAACCCGTTCAGGCGTTGTTCGAGGCCAGTGTTCCATGCTGTGGTGACGAAGGTGGCGGAGGCCGCTTCAGCGGAGGTACGGAACTCCGGGATGCTGCCAAGGTCGGGCAGATTGGGTACCAGCAGGGTGCCGGCACCACTGGCCACCAGTCCACCGAGCACGCCAAACAAGGAGTCCAGCGTGGCATTGATGGCGGCCAGGGGATCGGCGTCGCCCACGAGGTCGCGCATATCATTGCCGCCTGCCCAGGCAACGAACAGGGCATCGGAGTCTGACGGGCCGCCCCCCAGGTCGTTGTTGTAACGGGCCTGCTGGGTGAGTACGCCGGCAGAGAACCCAACTGCGTTATCGACACGAGCGCCGCCATAGGCGTAGTTGTTGCCCCCCGCTGATGAACGCGTTGCGCGGGGCAGGTCGAGCAGGTCCGCGAGGTATTCGTGCCAGACCGGGCCATTGCTGAAACGGCCGTTGGGGCCATAACCCGCCAGCGCGGCGACGGTTCCGGTGGAGCCTAATGGTACGGCTGCACGCGTGTTGCCGGTATCCGAGAGGCTGTCGCCGAACACGTAGATGTCGGAGAACATCGGGGCGGCGTACAGCTGACTGCTGGCGAGGGCCAAAGCGGCAACGGCAGCGCGCGCGGCATGTTTGAGCTGGCAGAAACGTGATTTCATGGTGTTTTTATTCCTTCCGGTTTGGGTAGACTCAAGCGGCGTGCCTTGTGGCTCAGCGCGGGCGAACTCCGGGCCAGTTGGAGGTCGCTCGGAAGCGGCAATGCGAAATTCATGCCACAAAATAACTTATTGATTTATAAGACAAAGAAATGGAAAAGGCGTCCTGTGTGTAAAAAATTCTGACAGTGGCTGATGCCGGGTCAGTGGATGCATAGTTCCCGGTGCCATGAGCACCTTGAAAATCTGTGAACCAGTGCGCAGTGTCTCGCGCGAGCCTGTGCTAGTCTTTATGTGTGTAATTAGCGGTCCATTGGGTGAAGGTGTCCTTGGGTTAGTGGCGCGCATTCCAGCTGTCAGCTGTCGAATATTTTTACAGACTGGAGGCCTTGGCCGATAACCTTTGGTAATTAACGTAGAAAAATCAGCGGCTTGCAAATCTGGCTCGGTTTTTGCTTCATCGTGTCGTACGCAGATGGTCGTGGTGATAACAGGAGTAGTGTCGTGGAGAATAATCAAACAGGTGACAAGAGGTCGGTAGACGCCACCCGGCGCCGCCTGTTGAAGGCATCTGCTGCGGCCCCCTTGCTCGCCTCACTCACGCCGAACGCCGCACTCGCCATGTCCAGCGCAGCGCAGTGTGCTGGTGGGAACTTCTCGAACATGAAATCGGCCAGCCAGGGCAACAGCCTGCAGGGCGACACGGCCGTGCGCATGGAAGTCCCCTATTTCCAGAAGCAGGGTCGCAGGGTTTCAGGTCTGGCAAACAATCTGTATGACATCAACGGGGTCTATTACCACAACAGTGGGACCGCGTACGCAACGAACCGCGAAGAGCTTCTGCACCATGGGTATGAGGAGTCAACGCGCCACGTCCTGGTGCTCTTCGACGTCAGCGGCGGCACGCCGGAAATTGTCGGGTACTGGCCGCAGATTCCCGAGTCCAGTTTCGATGAGATGCACGCGACGCCCATGACGGGCTCCTGCTGGACCTCGCTCAATCCGTCAAACCTGCGCGCGTTCAACTGAGTAAGCCTGAAGCCGTTAAAGCCGTGGTAAACTGCGGCGATGCAGCAATGGCAACCCGTATCAGCTGATTCACTTCTCATCGAGCACGTGGGTGATTGTTGCGCCGTGTATTCCGGAGCGACCGGTGACACACACCTGCTCGACGCCCTGCCCGTAGAGGTCCTGAGATTCGTCATAGACTCCGCGCCGTGCTCCGTCGTGGAGATCGCCGCGTTGATTGCTGATGTTGTGGATGAACCTGCGGATGCCTGGGTAGTGCAGGTCAGTGAAGTGCTGCAGCGTCTACGGGCCTTACAGCTTGTCGAGCACGTACCACATTGAAGCTGGGCGAACTCCCCGAAGATGAACTGCGGGCCAGGCTGCGAGCGCAGCACCTGTCTGTCGCCAGCGGGCCCTTTCTGCTGCGCCTGCGCAGCAACATCCCCAGCTTCGCCGCCACCTGGCAGCAATGCTACGCGGAACTCGAGATACTGCCTGATGACACGGTCTGCCATTTTCGCGTTGCGGTAGAACGCCAGCAGGGCGTGCGGCGCTGGTATCGCCCACAGGTGGTGTTTCGCGTAGAGGAGCTGACGCCCTTCGACCCCTATCCGCTGGACCAGGCATTCCCCATGTTCGAGTGGGGTTTGAACTGGTGTATCGCCATGTCAGCCCACGACTACCTGATGTTGCACAGTGCGGTGGTGGAGCGCGATGGCTGTGCGGTGGTGCTGCCGGCGCAACCGGGCTCCGGCAAGAGCACCCTGTGTGCCGCGCTGGTCGGGCGTGGCTGGCGCCTGCTGTCGGACGAATTTGGTATTCTGCGCCATGCGGATGGCTGTTTCCTGCCACTGCCGCGAGCTGCTCCCCTGAAGAACGCCTCGATCCCCCTGCTGCGCGACTTTGCGCCACACCTCGGTTTCGGTCCCCGCTTCGACAAAACCCGCAAGGGTGATGTGGTGCATATGTTCCCGCCATCAGAGAGTCTGCAGCGGCAGGCGGAAGCCGCCCGGCCGCAGCTCATCGTGTTCCCCCGCTACGAGGCCGGTGCCGCCCTGCAGGTGCAGCAGCAGGCGCCGGAAGTGGCCATGACGCGCCTGGTAAACAACTCCTTCAATTACCGTGTGAGCGGTGCGCAGGGTTTTCGCTCACTCTGCAGGCTGGTGCGCGAGTGCGCCAGTTATCAGTTGACCAATGGCAGCCTGGATGACGCTGTGGCCGCCATCGAACGCCTGGTACAGGAGCGCCGGTCTTGAAGGCGCTGATTGCCGTGTTGCGCGACCCGGCGAGTGCCCGTCACTTCACCCCAGCCGATTGGGAAGCCTTGCTGGGCGAGGGGCGGCGCACCCGGATGCTGGCGCGTGTGCATCACCTGCTGGCGCAGAGCGTGCCCGATCTGCCCCAGCCTGTGGGGGCTCGGGATATGCTGTCCGGCCACGCACACTACGTTGCCCATATGCATGTGCTGGTGCGCAACGAACTGCGCCGGATTGGCGCCGTCGCCGCACAGGTGGATTACCCCGTGATACTGCTGAAGGGGGCGGCATACCTGGCGGCGCAGCTGCCACTGGCGGCGGGCCGCGGGCTCAGCGATATTGATGTGCTGGTGCCGCGTGATGCACTGGATGATTTCGAGCGGCGATTGCTTGCGGCCGGCTGGGAATTTGATCCTTCCCTGTCTGCCTATGATGATCAGTATTATCGGGCGTGGTCGCACGAACTGCCCCCCATGCGCCACCCGGATTCGTCACTGGAACTCGATGTGCACCACAACCTGATTCAGGTGACCAGCCGCAGCGCTCTGGAGGCGGCACCGCTGATCGCTCGTGCCCAACCGGTGGCGGGAACGCCGTTTCATGTGTTGGCAGCACCGGACAGGGTTCTGCACAGCGCGCTGCACCTGCTGATGAGCGATGAACTGCGGGGGGGCATTCGCGATCTTTACGATATTTACGCGCTGTGCCGACTGGCGGCTGCGGAGGATGCCGGCTTCTGGGATGATCTGGCTGCACACGGGCGTGCACTGCAGCTGCTGCGGCCACTCTATTATGTGCTGGCTGCCGCCCGCGACCTGTTCGCCCTGGAGGTACCGGAGAGTGTCTGGTCGACGGTGCGGGAGGCGCGGCCGGCGTATCCTGTCGATCGGGTGATGAGCGCCCTGGTACGCTGGCACCTTGCGCCGCGTATCGACCAGCCCTGGCGCACTGTAGTGGCCGAGCAGTTGCTGTACCTGCGCTCACACTGGGTGCGCATGCCACCGGGGATGTTGCTGCGCCATCTTGCTCACCAGAGTCTGGTTGCCCTGCGTAGACCTCAGGGCGTGTAGTCAATCCCGCCTTTTTCCGCGACGGCCGCCTCGGGCTCCTCCGCAGCCAGTAACCCCTCGCGCACCTCAAACTGGCTCATCCCGGAACTGAATGCCATCTGCTTGCCCAGGGTGACGGTGCGTTGCTCCTGACCACGCTGCAGCAGCAGGTGATGCCCGGGTGCAAAGCCTGTGCGCGGCGTAATGATGGTCTCCCGGCCCTGCGACAGGCGATTCGGCGGCAGGATCATGACCCGAAGGGAAGCGGCCTGGCTGGCGCCGTCGCGCAAGGTCTGGCACGCCCAGGATTCCGCGCGAGAGGCCAGCACCTCGACGCCGGTGGTCGTGCTGCTGGCGTGGCGCCGACGGGTCCAGCGGATGACGCCAAGCAGCCAGGGATCTTTCTGGTCTCTGCGCAGGCAGAGTAGTTCCCCGTTGCGCACGGTGCCGGGTGCGTTAGCGCCCCAATCGAGGCAGTAGCCTCCGGGGCTGGCGTCCACTGTGGTGACGCGCACGATGCTGTAGTTGGCGGGTAATTCGGTCGGCGCTTCCCGTTCCGTTCGGGCCCGGGCCAGAACATTGATGCTGCCGTCACGGTTCAGCGATGAGTGGCTGCGGTCGGTGTCGTGTGTGGCCGCCCAGGGGTCATCGTCTTTTCGCTCCACCAGAAACGGGTTTTCCTTGCTGTGGCTGGCAGCCCGGTTGCGGGGTTTCTGCACCAGGTCCTCAAGCGCGCGCTCACCGGCGAGATGGAAATGCGCCGCACTGAAGCCCAGCACGGCTTGCAGGGGTTCGCTCACGATGACTCGGCGATTTGCCCGTTCCCGCTCGCTGCCCAGGCAGTCCAGCAGGTGGTCCAGCAACGGCAGGGGCACGCGGGTTTCACCCAGCAACGCGGCGCTGCGGCCCGCTTTGCGTGCCGTATCCCTCGCTCTTGTTGCGGAGGCGATAAGGTCGGAGGTATCCAGCAACCGCACCTGCTTGCCCGGCATCGCCATGCTGCTGCGATAGACCGGGGGGCTGGCGCCGTTGAGGTCGACGGCAAACAGGCCCTCAGCCTCTGCGCCGGGTCGCAGCCGGCAGCCGGCCACTGACTCCCGCAGGGCGGCATGCAACACGGCAATGTCGCTGCGCAGCAGTTGGCCGGTCTGGCAGCAGGCGAGCAGCAGTGGCACCAGCCAGGTATTGCGAATGCTGCTCTCCCCACCACCTGCCCCGGGTACCGTCAGCTCTGTCAGCCGGTAGCGCTCTCCCAACAGGTAGGTCTGGTGCAGCGTCGACCAGGTGCGCGACTCGATGGGCAGCTGGAGGTTGAGCGCCAGTACCACCTTGTGCGCTCCGTAGTGCAGGGCATGTTCCAGCGCCTCGCAAACCAGCCTTGCGGGCGCGCGGCGGGTAATCCTGGCGGGCTCCCGGGCGGCCTGCATGACGCAGATGGAGTAGGCGGTGCAGGCCAGTCCACCAATCTGGTCGGAGAGCGCCGCCAGTGCCTGTAGTCGTGGTGGCATCACCAGGGGCTGATTGACCAGCATGCGATCGAGCAGGGTCAGCGTTTGCGTAAGGCTTGGCCGCAGGGTTTCCAGCAGTTCGTAGCGGAGTTCCGGGTCCACTGGCGCGCGATTGAGCTCGTTCAGTGTGTCGCGCAGTGTCTTTGCCACACCGGAAGGATCCGCCATCGGTAGCGCATCGCACCACGCGGCTGCGGCCGACAAGCGGGTCGCGAAACGGGTAAAGGGTGCGCCGTCCTGCGGAGGGATGCGAAGTTCGACGGGAACAGGTGTACTCATGGCGCGGCGCTTGTCGGTGATCAGAAACGAGAGTACCGCAGGGCGAGCAGCGCGCGCCAGATCGCTTAAGTGACGGGGTTCACACCTTTGGCAATCGGTCGAACCAGGGTGCCGCTTTTTCCAGCTGTCCTGCAAGTTGGAACAATAGTGCTTCCTCGCCGTAGCGACCCGCAAACATGACGCCAATCGGCAGGCCATCGGCGCTCCAGTGCAGTGGCACCGACATGGCGGGCTGCCCGGTTGCATTGAACAGGCTGGTGAAGGCCGATACGCTGATGGCGGCCTGCTCGTAGGGCGCCTTTTCCTGGTTCAGGCTCAGTTCCCCGAGTTTTGCTGGCGGGGTGGTCAGGGTGGGTGATAGCAGCACATCGTATGTTTCCTGCAGCAGCGCCACATCCCGCGTCATCCGCTCAATGTCCTGCATCGCCGCATAGAGTTGTTCGGCGCTGTTGTTGCGATCGGCCCGGTACCGCTCCCAGATCAGTGGCTCCAGATCGTTTTCGGTAACGTCCCGCCCCAGCGCCCGTTCCCTGGCGCGAATCCGTTCGACCGTGCTGGCGGCCATGATGGGACCGAAGGCGGCGAAAAAGCGTCGCGGATCGACGGGCAGTGTCACGTCTTCAACGACGTGTCCCAACCCACCGCAGAGGGTTGCGGCGTTGCGTGCGGCGCTGATGCATTCTGCGTGCACCGGGGTGTGCGTGAGCGGCGTAGTGACCAGGCCAATACGCAGGCGCCCCGGCGCCTGTTGCGCCGCCTGCAGAAAGCTGCCTGCGTGGGGCGGTGCGATCACCGTCTGTCCCGGCTCGGGGCCGCTGGTGGCGTCCAGCAGCGCGGCGCTGTCGCGCACGCTGCGCGATACGGCATGCGTGACAGACATGATCGACGACAATGTGCGCGGCCCGGCTGGCACCCGGCCGCGACTGGGCTTCATGCCGAACAGGCCGCAGGCGGATGCGGGGATGCGAATCGAGCCCCCGCCGTCAGTTGCATTGGCGATGGGCAGGATGCCGCCGGCCACCGCCGCCGCCGCACCGCCCGAGGAGCCACCGGCCGAGTGCGCCAGGTTCCAGGGGTTGCGCGTGTCGCCGAAGAGCATGGACTCGCTGCTGCCCGTGCCGCCGAACTCGGGGCTGTGGGTCTTGCCCATGATAACGAGCCCTGCCGCCTGGTACCGTGTGACCACGGTGCTCGTGTAGTCGGCGACATTGTCGCGGAAGAAGCGCGAACCCTCGGTGGTGACTGTGCCTTCAAGCATCATGCCCAGATCCTTGAGCAGGAACGGCACGCCACGGAAGGGGCCGTCCGGCAAGGGCCCGGCGGCGACAGCACGCGCTCGATCGTACAGGGTTTCCACGATGCAATTCAGGGTGGGGTTGACTGCGTTGGCGCGCGCAATCGCGACCTCGAGCACTTCCCGGGCGGAGACGTCCCCGCTGCGCACCCGTTCGGCAATGCCCAGCGCGTCCCACTGTTGGTAGTCTGCAAATGACACCCCGGTGGGCGCGCTGCGCAGGGCGGGTGCGAGGGCTGCCGTGGTGGCGGCGAGCAGGCCCTGTTTGATGAGTGTGCGGCGGGATGGGTCGTCCATTTCGGGTGTCCTCGGTAGCAGTGTTGAGGCAATATAACCCAGAGCTGTGACATGGAGGGTTCAGTTTATTGTTCCGGTCTGGCCGTTTCCAGAGTTCACCAGCGTGGGAGCAAACACTGCTGCGCAAGATAGTTCACATCGATATGGACGCGTTTTTCGCCAGCGTTGAGCAGCGCGATAACCCGGCCCTGCGCGGCCAGCCGGTCGCCGTGGGTGGGTCCGCCGAACGCGGTGTGGTCGCGGCTGCCAGTTACGAAGCGCGGCAGTTCGGCGTGCGTTCCGCCATGCCTTCGGTGAGCGCGAAACGGCGCTGCCCGCAGCTGATCTTCGTGAAGCCGCGGTTTGACGTGTACAAGGCGGTGTCGCGGCAGATTCGCGCGATTTTCGCGCGTTACAGCGGTTTGGTGGAGCCCCTGTCGCTGGACGAAGCCTATCTGGACGTGACTGAAGATCGTCTGGGCATCGGGAGTGCCATTCGTGTCGCGGCAAGTATCCGCAGGGATATTCTCGCGGAGACCGGGTTAACGGCGTCCGCCGGCATCAGCTATAACAAATTCCTGGCCAAGGTCGCGTCGGACCAGAACAAGCCCAACGGGCAGTTTGTGGTACTCCCGGAGGACGGTGCGGCGTTTGTGGCCGCGCTGCCGGCGCGACGTTTTTACGGGGTGGGGCCCCGCACCGCCGAGCGTATGGCGCAGTTGGGTATCCACACGGGTGCGGATTTGAGGGCCCAGAGCCTCGGCTTTCTGCAGCAGCATTTTGGCAAGTCGGCGCTGTATCTGTATCACGCCAGCCGCGGCGAGGATGATCGACCGGTGCGCCCCGATCGGGTACGCAAGTCGGTAGGGGGTGAGCGCACCTACGCGCGCGACCTGCAGTCCAGCGCCGAGTTGCATGCCGCGCTGGACGAGATCATCGACATCGTCTGGCAGCGGGTCGCACAGCAGGGCGTGCAGGGACGAACGCTGACCTTGAAGATGAAGTACGCGGATTTCCGCCAGGTCACCCGGGCGCGCTCCCTGCCCGCGCCGATTCTCGAGCGCCAACAGTTCGATGAAGTGGCGCGATCAATACTGGGGTGCCTGCTGCCAGTGCCGCTGGGGGTGCGCCTGCTGGGGCTCAGCCTGTCCGGATTTGAGCCACCCTCAGGGTCCCTGGCCCCTCGGGTGGCAGAACCCGCTCCGGCGCAATATCCGCTGCAGTTCTGATCACGGATGATAAACTGCGGCTTTTCAGGACAGGACGCACCCGCCATGACCACAATCGGAACTCCCCTGACGGCCCAGGCCACACGCGTGATGTTGCTGGGCAGCGGCGAACTGGGGAAGGAGGTGGCGATTGAACTGCTGCGCTTCGGTTGCGAGGTGATCGCAGTGGACCGCTATGCCAATGCGCCGGCCATGCAGGTGGCGCACCGGTCGCACGTGGTGAACATGCTGGACGGCGCAGCGCTGCGCGGCCTGATCGAGCGGGAACGTCCGCAGCTGATCGTCCCCGAAATTGAGGCCATCGCCACCGATGAACTGGTGGCGATGGAGGCCGAAGGCTGGCACGTCGTGCCCTCTGCTCGCGCCGCGCAATTGACCATGAACCGCGAAGGCATCCGCCGCCTGGCGGCGGAACAACTCGGCTTGGCAACCTCGCCCTACCGTTTTGCGGAAACGCAGGAGGAGTACGCCGCAGCCGTGGCCGAGATCGGCATGCCCTGTGTGGTGAAGCCCATCATGTCCTCCTCCGGCAAAGGCCAGAGCACCGTGCGCACCCCGGACGATGTGCAGGCAGCGTGGGACTATGCGCAGTCGGGCGGACGCAGCGGTGGGGGCAAGCTGATCGTCGAGGGTTTCATCGATTTCGACTATGAAATCACGCTGCTTACCGTGCGTCACCGCGATGGCACCAGTTTCTGCGAGCCCATTGGCCATCGGCAGGAGAAAGGCGACTACCGCGAGTCCTGGCAGCCCCAGGCGATGAGCGCTACGGCGCTGGCGGACGCGCAGCGCATTGCGGCGGCGGTGACCGGTGAACTGGGTGGTCACGGGCTCTTCGGCGTCGAGCTGTTCGTCAAAGGGGACACCGTCATCTTCAGTGAAGTCTCCCCGCGACCACACGATACGGGCCTGGTGACCCTCATTTCCCAGAACCTGTCCGAGTTTGCCTTGCACGCCCGGGCGATCCTCGGTTTGCCCATACCGCTCATTCGCCAGTGGGGGCCCTCAGCCTCTGCGGTGCTGCTGGTGGCGGGCGATTCCAGGGAAATGCGCTATGCCAATCTCGCCGAGGCGTTGCGCGAACCGGACACGGACCTGCGGCTGTTTGGCAAGCCGGAGGTGCGCGGTGAGCGTCGTCTTGGCGTGGGCCTGGCCCGTGCGGACAGTATTGAGACCGCGGTGCAGAAAGCACTGCAGGTGACCGCTGCCATTAAGGTCAGCCTGTGACGGCGGCCGGCATCCCGCGAGCGCGACGCGCGGCTGCATGAGCAGCGAACCGATACGCGGGGCAGCGCGGCTGCATGAACTGCTGGCCCTGCAGGCGCAACGGCAGCCCGAGGCCACAGCGCTGTGGTGGCAGGGCAGGGCAATCTCCTATGCGCAATTGCAGCAGCGTGTGACGCAGCTGGCGCGGCGTCTGGCCAGCGTGGGTGAAACGGGCGAGCGCATCGGCGTGCTCGCGTTCAATGGGCCCGAATTCCTCGAACTGATCTACGCCGCGGCCGCCAGTGGTCGCATCCTGGTACCCCTGAACGCGCGGCTGGCCCCCGCCGAGTGGGTCTATCAGCTGGAGGCTGCCGGCGTGAGCCTGCTGTTTGGCGATACGGCATTGCTGCAGGCGCTGAGGGCGCATCCGCAAGCGCCGTCCCTGCCGATGGTGGACTTGCAGGACGCCTACCGTGGCTGGATTGGACAGGGACCGCAGGCGCCGCTGCCGGTTACCGGGGCGGCGGATCCGGTATGGATTCTCTACACCTCGGGTTCCACCGGGCGGCCCAAGGGCGCTGTACTCACCCACCAGTCTTTCCTGGCGGGTCTGGCGTCGGCCGCCCTGGCGCGCCCCGTCTTGCCCGGCGATATCTTCCTGTACCCCTTCCCGCTGTTTCACGTAGCGGCGCACAATGTGCTGTTGCAGCACCAACACGGTGCTGCGGTGGTGCTGTTGCGCGCATTTTCGTCGGCGGCCACCCTTAGCGCCTGCCGTGAGCTGAACGTCACCACGCTGTCCCTGGCGCCCACGATGATTGCCATGCTGTTGGACGATCCCGCGTTTTCCCCGGCAGACCTCGCGTCGGTGCGCACGATTGGCTACGGCGCATCGGCCATGCCGGAAACGCTGTTGCGGCGTTTGCTGACGGAAACCGGTGTGGGACTCTGCCAAAGCTACGGTATGACCGAGTTGTCCGGCAGCGCGGCCTTTCTCACGGTGGAAGACCACCAGCAGGCAGTGGCGGGCCAGCCCGAGCTGCTGCGCACGGTGGGCAGGCCACTGGCCACGGTGCAGGTAAAGGTGGTGAATGAGGCGGGTTATGAGTGCGAGACGGGCGTGGCCGGCGAGATACTGGTAAGAGGGCCGCAGTGCATGCGCGGCTACTGGCAACAGCCTGAGGCCACTGCCAGCGCGCTGGTGGATGGTTGGCTGCATACCGGGGATATCGGGCGCTTTGACGAGCGGGGTTACCTGAGTATTGTCGATCGCAAGAAGGACATGATCATCAGCGGTGGCGAGAACGTGGCTTCGCGGGAAGTGGAAGAAGCCCTGCGTCTGCACCCCGCCGTGCGCGACTGCGCGGTGATCGGTTTGCCGGATCCGCGCTGGGGAGAGCAGGTCGCGGCAGTGGTGGTGCTGGATGGGGCAGCCAGTGACGAGGAGTTGGCTGCCCATTGCCGCAGCCTTCTCGCAGGTTACAAAACCCCGAAGGCCTGGCGTCGCGTGCAGGCGCTGCCCCTGAACGCAGCCGGCAAGGTCGACAAGCCAGCGTTGCGGGCCGGGGGCGGCGCGCAGCGGTAACCTCGACTATTTTGCGCGCTGTATCGCCTTGCTGACGTACGCCATGAAATCCGTCATATTGGCCGCCTGGTCCGCGTCCACCTGTTTCGACACGGGCTCCTCCGCCATGCGTGCGTCCCACTCAGCAAGGCCGGGCACAGCGGGCAGGATGTCCCACTGCAGCTGGCTGGGGCCTACCAGTTTGGGCATGGCCAGCGCATAGCGCAGGTAGATGTCAGCGAGTGTCAGCTCTTCACCGCAGACCCAGGGTGAAAACTGCGCCAGCTGAGTGAGGCTGGCAGTGCCCTTGTCCAGCGTGGCGCGCACTTCGCCTTTGACCGCATCGGATACCGGTGCATTGGCCAGTACGGCGGGCAGCAGCCGTCGCGCGGCCAGTTCCAGGTAAAGCTCCGCGACCTTCATCACCTGCCGCACCCGGGCCCGCTGCTCCGGGTCGGCGGGCAGCAGGGGCTTGTTCGGATAGGCGTCCTCGATGTACTCCAGCAGCACGCTGCTTTCCGAGAGCGCGGTCCCCTGCTCGGTCGTCATGGCGGGCACTTTGCCTGCCGGGCTGACTGCGAGCAGCTCGGGGGAACCCGGATAGACCAGGTGCTCGGTGAAGGGTACTCCCTTGAGTAACAGGCTGTGCTTGACGATGTTGTAGTAGTTGCTGGCCGAGAAGCCGTGCAGTGTGAGCATGCTGTTGTCATCCTTGCAGTTCATTGTTGGCTAGCCGAGTGTACGCGTAGTGGCCGGCTTGAGGCCAGCGACCTGCTCTTTAGCTCTGCCCCGCCTATCCAGTAAACTGTGCGGCTTTATCGCACCCCACGCCGGCGGTGCGTCAGCGATGGGGTCGAGGCAGTGACGGAAATGGATCAGGCGGTTGTGGCGCGTGAGGCAGCTGTACCGCGTATTGTATGCAAGTTTGGTGGGTCCAGCCTGGCGAGTGCCGAGCAGTTGCTCAAGGTGCGCGCGATTATCGAGGCTGACCCGCGGCGCAGTATCATCGTGCCGTCAGCGCCCGGCAAGCGTGACCCAGCCGACACCAAAGTGACCGATCTGCTGTATCTGTGCCATCACGCGGCGAGCATGAACAGCGATTTCAGTGCACCGTTGGCACAGATTACCGAGCGTTTCACGGCCATCGAGCGGGAGCTCGGCATGCAGCCCATGATTCAGGGTCACCTGGAGCGGTTTCGTGACCAGCTGGCCTCTGGCGTCAGCGCCGATTTTGCCGCCTCCCGTGGCGAGCATTTTTCCGGCCTGTTGCTGGCGGCCTGGCTGGAGGCCGAGTTTGTGGAGCCGGCGGAGTGCGTGGTGATTGGTGCCAACGGTCTGGTGGACCCCGCAACCTGGCCGTTGCTGGGCGCGCGCCTGGAAGACCGCGCCCGTCGTTATGTCGTGCCGGGTTTCTACGGGCGTGATGCCAGCGGCGAAGTGCGTACCTTCTCCCGTGGCGGCTCCGACGTCAGTGGCGCGGTTGCCGCGCGTGCGGCGCATGCCTCGCTGTACGAAAACTGGACGGATGTGTCCGGCCTGCTGATGGCCGACCCACGTATCGTGCCCAACCCCCGGCCCATGGCTGAGGTGACGTACGCGGAAATTCGTGAGCTGTCCTATATGGGGGCGAGCGTGTTGCACGAAGAGGCCATGGCACCCGTACGGGAAGTGGGCATTCCGGTGAACATACGCAATACCAATGAGCCAGACCATCCCGGTACACGCATTGTGGCCGAGCTCTCACCGGAGGTTATCCAGAGCACGCAGATCGCCGGGGTCGCGGGCAAGGCGAGCTTCGCCATGATCACCATCGGCAAGCACCTGATGAATCGTGAGGTGGGGTTTGTCTATCGCCTGCTGGGGGTGCTCGAGCATAACGGCATACCCTTTGAGCACTGCCCGTCCGCCATTGACAGCGTCAGCGTGGTCGTGGAGGCGCGCTGGCTTGAAGGGCGCGTTGATAGCCTGCTGGATGAAATTCGGCGCACACTGGAACCGGACGAGCTGGAGTTTGTGCCGAACATCGCCCTGATCGCGATTGTCGGCGAGGAAATGGCGCGCACACCGGGCATTGCGGCCAAGGTCTTCGGCGCGTTGGCGGCCGCGGGTGTGAATGTGCGGCTGATCAACCAGGGCGCATCAGAGTTGAACATCATTGTGGGGGTCGCACCGGAGGACTACGCGGCGGCGCTGCGGTCAATCTACAGTGCTTTCGTGGGTTAGCGGCTGTCGCGTCCTGGCGTCATTCAAGCCCTAGCCGATAGAGCAGTACGGCAGCGCGCTTGGCCTGCAAAGTCAGTGCCGGCAGGTAGCCGGTTTCATTCACCGTGTGGCCCTCCGTGCCGCTCATGCCGAGGCCGTCGAGGGCCATGTCGACATGCGCCGCCGCGAAGGCGATATCGGCGGCACCGGCGCGCAGCGGACTGACGGCCGTGACCGGCCCAAAACCCAGGTCCTCGCTGACCTCTGAGTACAGTGCAAGCAGCCGCTGGTTGCCCGCCGAGGGCGCCATAGGGGGGTAGCCTTCATCAAAGGTGATTGCCGCGCTGGTGTGTGGCAGATGCTCCGCAACAATCGCCTGCATGCGCGCCCTGGCGCGTACCAACTGCTCTGTCGAGAGCGCGCGAATATCGCCGTCCACGAGCGCGGATTCCGCCACGACGTTGCTCTTGCCGTAGGCGCTGGTGGTGTTTTCCGCGGGTTCGTCGCGCAGCGTGGTGCCGCCGGCAATGCGCCCCGGGTTAAAGGTCAGATACTGTTCATTGCGCAACACACTGTCATCGTGGAACGCGTTGAGGATGCGCGCCGCCTCATAAATTGCGCCGGAGCCAATGTCCTCCCGGAAGACCTGGGATGAATGGGCCGGGGTGCCCGTGACCCTCAGTTGCCAACCCACGCTGCCCCGGCGCGCGACGTTTGCCGTGCGGTAGTCGCCATCCCCGTTCTCGAAGCCCAACGCAATGTCGGCATGACGCGCTGCGTCCACCAGCGCCTGCTTGGACTGGGCCAGCGGCCTGCCGCTCAGCTCTTCATCCCCGGTCAGCACAACGGTGACGTCCAGCCGCTCCAGTGCGCCCGTTACACGCAGTGCCGCGAGCGCCTGCAGCATAATCACATTGCCGCCTTTCATGTCGGCGATACCCGGCCCGGTGGCATGGTGCTCGTCGATACGGGTAAAGCGCTGGAACGGGCTGTCCGGCTCGAACACTGTATCGAGGTGGCCGATCAGCAGCACCTTGCGCCGCGCCTCGGCACCGGTGTGGCGAGCCACCAGGTGGCCCGCCCGCTGAAAGCCCGCACCGTCTATCCATTCCACGGCGAACCCCTCCCGGGCAAAGGCTTCCCCGAACAGCTCACCCACGGCGCGTACGCCGGACAGGTTCATGGTGCCGCTGTTCATATTGACGCTGCGTATCAGCAGGTCCAGGGCGGCGTCCTCCTGCCGGTCGATGTGGGCCAGCAGGCGCTGCTCAACGGGGTCGGGTG
The DNA here is from genome assembly GCA_002416125.1 of Halieaceae bacterium UBA5044. Taxonomy (GTDB): domain Bacteria; phylum Pseudomonadota; class Gammaproteobacteria; order Pseudomonadales; family Halieaceae; genus Haliea. The sequence continues at coordinate 27,929 of DIBU01000015.1, read as the reverse complement.
TCGCGGTCAGGGCGTGGGTGGACAGTGCCCAGAGCAGTGACGCTGCGCCCAGCAGGCCGGTACGAAAAACAGTCTGCACAGTGGTTCTCCTTATCAACGAGGTCATCAGTCGCTGTACTCCAGCCCCGCAACGAGTACCCGGGTAGCCAGCTGCACCTCCTTGAGGAACAGCACCAGTGCCACGATCAACAGCAGCAGGCCCAGCACGAAGGCGACGACCACAAAGGTTTCGATGTGTATTGCCAGAAAATCACCGATGAACAGGCTGACCACAACAATACACACCATCAGGGCAGAGGCGGTGCACATGCCAATGGACCAGTTGATGATCCTGACCCGCCGCCACAATGTGCGCAATTCCCGGCTGGCCAGTGCCAGTTTGCTCTCGTCGCTGAAGCTGTTCGCCCGACGCTCGAGCACCCTGGCGCGATCGACAATGCGGCCCAGCCGTCCGGACATCACGTTCAGGAAGCCGGCGATGCCCGCCAGCAGAAATACCGGTGCGACGGCAATCTGGATGATGCTGGCCAGCGCTGTGACGGATTCTGCCATGTGTCTCTCCCTGCGGTGTGGTGGCGGTACCGGTCCATTCTGCGCCAGCGGCCATGCACAGGCAAACGGGTATCGCGCAGCCTCAGTCGGTGTGCGCGGATGCAGGCGGCGCCTCGCTGTGAACCAGGGACTGAAGGGCCAGTGCATGGTCGGTAAAGATCCAGTCTGCACCGCGATACACCTCGCGGCGCAGCGCGCCTGCCCGGCTGACGAAACCGGTGCCCACCTGTCGCCCGCTGGCCTGCAACTGGCGCAGGCGTCGACGCCCCAGCAGTGCGAAGGACCCGGCGACTGCGCCGTGGCCGAGGGCCGCGTTCTCCGCAATGATGCGGCGGGTGTTCATCCAGGCGACGTCGACACAGGCGGCGCGGGGCACTGTCGGGAAACCCTCGAGATGGTCGGGCACCAGCGACAGCAGGTGGAAGTCGCACACCGGTTGCAGTTCGGTCAGACAGGCGAGCACACGCGCCGGGTACTCGGGGCGCTGGCGCCATGATTCCTTGAGTTCCAGCATAAGGTGCACCTGGCCGCCAAGGTGGTGCACGAGTTCGGAGAGTGTCGGGATCGCGGGAATGTCGGCGCGCAGCCTCTCCAGTGTGCATTCGGCAATCACCAGGTCGGGCCGCCCGTGCAGGCGGCCGCAATGCGGGTCGTGACAGATCACCGGGTGCCCATCAGCCGTGAGCCGTACATCGGTTTCCACTGCCCACACGCCAGCCCTGGCACACAGTGCAAAGGCCTCAAGCGTGTTTTCCTGCGCGAGTCCGGGGCCGTGCGCCCCCCGGTGTGCGACGAGTCGCACTTCACGACCGCGCAACGGGGTGCGCGAACCTGGCGCCAGCACCCACAGGCAGTTGGCGAGGCTGTTCAGGAGGCTGCTTGGACTGGGCATGTTGATCCTCTATGCGGGGCGCTGTTGCAACCATACGCGCTCCCTTCGCGCTGTCCAGCGGTGGTCGCGCACTTGTTGCCGGGGCAGGCAAGCAGTATCCTCGGCTAACAAGAATTAGTCGCCGGTAGCATCGTCGCCCTCCAACAGCACGCAGCGGAGCCTTGCCATGGATATGCCCCTCGCCGTTCACATCGGCAACAACGATCTGCCCTTCGTCGACATCGGCGATGGCAGCCAACTCAAGGTGCTGCAGGTGAAACCGGATGAAGGCATCTGGGTCATCGAGAATATTTTCCAGGCAGGCTACGAAGTGGAAACCCACCGCCACACCGGGCCGGTGTATGGCTTCACAACCGGTGGCGCCTGGAAGTACAAGGAATATGATTACGTGAACCGCGCGGGCTCATTCCTCTATGAGCCCGCGGGCTCGGTACACACACTGCAGTGCATCGAGGACAACACTCGGGTGTGGTTCCACATGACGGGCTCCAACATCAACCTTGATGCCGCGGGCAATATCACCTCGGTGGTGGATGGTGCACTCACCCTGGCGTTCTACCTTGCCATGTGTGAGCAACAGGGTCTGCCGCGACCCAACGTGCTGATGGGGTGACTATGGAGATCGATATTTACAGCCCCGACAGCTACGTGCAGGGCATTCCGCATGCACAGTTTGCCTGGCTGCGCGAACACGCGCCGGTGTACTGGCATCCGCACCCGGACGGAGGTGGTTACTGGGTGTTGAGCAAGCACGCGGACATCGTTGCCGTGTCGCGGGACTTCAAAACCTTTTCTGCCCAGCGCGGCTTCGTCATGGTGGACGACATGCCGCCGGACATTCTCGGCATGGTGCAGAACCAGCTGCTCGGCATGGATCCGCCCAATCACGGCCCGATTCGTCGCGCCGTTATCACGCGCTTTACATCGCGGCGCCTTGCCGAGCTCGAGCCCAGGGTTCGGGACATTGCGCGACGCATCATGTCCGGTGTGCAGTGCGGCACGGAAATCAATTTTGTCGACGACCTGGCGGGTGACCTGCCCACCGCCGTGATCTGCTCACTGCTGGATATTCCGGAAGACATGTGGCCGCAGATACGTCGCTGGTCGGACGTGCAGACCTCCGGGTCGGATCCGGATCTTGGCGGTACGCCGGAAGAGGTGACACAGGCGTCCATCGATATGGGGTCCTACGGCTATTCACTGGCAGCACAGCGTCGCGATGGCAAGGGTGAAGACCTCGTTTCGCTGCTGGTCAATCAGGAGATCGACGGGCACACGGTGTCGGAGATGGAGTTTGCCTCGCTCTTCGTGCAGCTTGCCGTGGCCGGCAACGAAACCACCCGCGGCCTGATCAGTTCCGGCATGGATCAGGTGTTGCGTATCCCCGGGCTGTATCGGCAGCTGGCATCCAACCCTGGTGCACTGCCACTCGCGATAGAAGAGATGCTGCGCTGGACCTGCCCCCTGCATTATTTCCGTCGCACGGCCACCTGCGATACGCAGGTGCGCGGGCAGCCGATTCGTGAGGGTGAGCGCGTTGTGATGCTGTACAGCTCGGGCAATTTTGACGAGGAGGTGTTTGCCGATCCGATGCGTTTTGATGTGACGCGTTCCCCCAATCCGCATCTCGCCTTTGGTCACGGCATTCACCTGTGTCTCGGTGCCAACCTGGCGCGCATGGAAGCGCGAATTTTCTTTGAGGAATTTTTTCGCGCCTTCGCCGGCATAGAGCGTACCGGAGAGCCGGTGTTTATCCGCTCCAACAGTATTCACGCTTTCAAACAGATGCCGGTTCGTCTGCAAGCCGCCTGACCAACGGCCAACCAGCAAAATAAAAGGAAACCTGCATGCGTCACGCCGTCTTTCTCGCTCTGTTGCTACTGCCTGTCGCGGCCAGCGCCCAGGAGAAAACCCTGCTGTGGGGTGACACTCATCTCCACACCACCTATTCCTCCGACGCCTTTGCCAACAACAACCTGCTTGCGGACCCGGACACCGCCTACCGTTACGCGCAAGGCCTTCCTGTGGTGCACCCGTATCACGGCGCACGCCTGCAGATCGAAACGCCGCTGGACTTTCTCGTGGTGTCTGACCACGCCGAGTACATGGGCGTGATTCGCCATCTTTATTACAGCGGCTCGGACGGTGTGAACCTGGGCCTTGTCGACAGGCTGAAAGCTGATTTTGTCGGCTGGCTGCTGCGGCGCCGGGTAGACGAGGGACGCGGCCGTGAACTGTTCGTGTCGGTTCTGCCCAAGTCCACCGACGATCCCCGCGAGGCCGCCAAGAGTCTGCGTGTTGGCTCCAGCATGATACCGGACATGCCATCCGTGGAAACCGACACCTGGCGACACATTGCCGAAACTGCAGACCGGTACAACCAGCCGGGACGCTTTACGGCGCTGATAGGCTGGGAGTGGAGTTCGATTCCCGGCGGTGCCAATCTGCATCGCGTGGTGGTCACGGACGGGGATGCGCGCAGCGCGCGCAAATACCAGCCCTTCGGCCTGGATGACAGCCAGTACCCTGAGGACCTGTGGCAGTGGCTGGCCGCCACCGCGCAGGAAACCGGTGATGATTTCATAGCGATTCCCCACAACTCCAACATTTCCAAGGGCTTCATGTTCGACGAAACCACGCTGCGGGGGGAGCCACTGACGGAGGAGCTGGCCAGCGTGCGCAGTTATTGGGAGCCGGTAGCGGAGATTACGCAGATCAAGGGCGATTCAGAAACCCATCCGGCGCTGTCGCCCGATGATTCCTTTGCGGCGTTTGAAAACTACCCGTTCTACATTCAGCAGGGTGCGAGCGATTACACCCCCGCGGCCGGTGATTTTCTGCGCCCGGCCTTGCTCCGTGGGCTGGCACTGGAAGCTGAACTTGGCGTGAACCCCTACCAGTTGGGCTTTATCGGCTCCACCGATTCCCACACCAGCCTGTCCTCGGCGGAGGAGAACAACTTCCACGGTAAATTGGCCACGGATTCCATCCCGGCCAACAAGCAGAATCGCTGGGCTGACGAGGAGGGCCCCAGCGGCTGGGCAATGTCGGCCTCCGGGCTTGCTGCAGTCTGGGCGGAGAACAACACCCGGGAATCCATTCTGGAGGCCCTGCGCCGACGAGAAGTCTATGCCACCAGTGGTCCGCGTATCGGCGTGAGACTGTATGCCGGTTGGAACCTGCCTGTGCTTGGCGCAGACAGTGCGGAAGACTGGCAGGCGGCCGCTGCGGCGGGTGTGCCGATGGGCGGCGAGCTGCCCACAGCGCCTACAGACACCGCTCCGCAGATTCTGGTGCAGGCCTCGCGCGACCCGGTGGGCGCCAATCTCGACCGGATTCAGGTCATCAAGGGCTGGATTGATGCGGCGGGGGCCACTCATGAGCGCATTTACGATGTTGCCTGGTCTGATGCGCGGGAGCTGGATGCAGCCGGGGTACTGCCCGCGGTAGGTAACACCGTGAATCTGGCGACCGGTGAGTGGGACAACAGCATCGGTGCGGCGCGTCTCGCGACGCTCTGGCAGGACCCGGATTTCGATCCGTCCCAGAACGCGTTTTATTACGTGCGCGTGCTGCAGATTCCGACACCGCGCCATTCCCTGCTCGACGCGCTGGCGCTCAAGCAGGAGGAGGCCGAGGGTTATCCATCCACCCTGCAGGAGCGGGCCTATACCTCACCGGTCTGGTACCGACCGACCCGTTGAGGCGACATCGGAGCCGTTGCCCATGTCGCGGGCAACGGCTTCCAGTTCAGTGATCATCTCAGCGATGTGGGTGAGGTGGGGGGCTTCGGCGCGCAGTATGGCGAGGAACAGCCGGCGCTTGTAATCCTGCAGGTCGAGCCCGGCGGCAACCGCCTCAGGCGCTGCACTGCCGACAATGTCCACCAGCCGCTCGGCCGCGGTGAGGCGCCCCCAGAGATAGTCGTTCTCGCGAAAGCGCCGTGAAAAGAAGGCGCCAAAGTTGCCAAACTGCACGCCTTTCAGAATATCCCGCGCGCCACCGTGGCGCAGGCTGTTGGCGTCGTCCACAGCGATGCGATCGACTTTGATCTGTTCCAGTGTGTCCATCTGCCGGCTTTGGCTCATCGGGTAGGTCAGCACGTCGTAGTGGGCGAAGCCCAGGTAGCTGGTGAGCACCTCGCGAACCAGATGCATGGCGCCCGCCGCCTGGCACCAGTCTGCCAGTTCGCTCTCCAGCGCCGTATCGAACTCCACCAGGTTCAGCCGTTCCCGAACGCGCACCAGGAAGGCGTTCAGGTGGTCGTCCAGACAGTCTTCTCCGGGACGCTCCAGATGTGCGCCGCGCCAGTCCATGTGCTCGCGCAGGGTTTCTGCGCGGCCGTACAGCCGTAACTTGAGTTGGTCGAGATGCTCACGATAGCGTGGAATGCGCAGGGTGTCGGGGTCGGTATACAGTTCATTCGCACGGCGGATAAGCAGCATGACCCGCCGCAGCCGGTGACGGATATCGTAGTTGCGCAGGAACTGCACCCAGGGGGTCGCTTCCTGAAAGCGTGCGCTGCTGGCGCTGTCACCCATGGGTCGGATGCGCGTCATGCGCGCCCAGGCCTGTAGCCGGGTGACGGCTTCGGCCCGGGTGAGCCCGCGCGTGCTGCGCTGGAACAGTTCTGCCAACTCATCCAGCAGACCGAGCACCTTTAAACGCGAGTAGCCCTCATAGGCGTAGCCGGCATCGACGGCGGCGCGCATATTGGCGTTCTTGCCCCAGGTGGCAATGGTGGCCGCAGAGGGCGCCTTATTGAGCGTATCGTCCAGTTGGTTGCCCACAGTTGCCAGCACCTGCGCGCGCACACCATCGGCGACCTCACGATGCAGGTGTACGGTGTTGTTGAACTCGGCAATCCATTCCAGGTCGTCGCGAATCGGCTGGTGGCGCGGAATGCTGGAGAGCGCGCCCAGCAGGGTGGTGAAAAAGCCGGGCGCCTCGCGCGCGGTTTCGCGTTCCGGTTCCGGGTTGGGCTCCAGGTAGACCAGTCGGCGATCTGTTTCCCGGTGGGCCGGATGGCGCTGTACGGCGTCCAGCGCTACCGAGACCGGCTTGTTCATCAGTACGCTGCCGTCGATAAAAGCCGCCTCGTCTGCACGCTCGCCCGCGCGGCGGGCGCTGCGCAGCTGGCGTGTGATAAAGGCATTGCGGCCTTCCCAGCGGGTGCTGCGCTGCTCCAGTACCGCATCCATTTCCGCCAGGCGCAGCGGCGGGAAGGCGCCAGGGAAACTGCTGGTGGCGCGCGCTGCAAACGCCAGCGACGGGAGATGATCGCGGCCCAGCGTAGAGGGGTGCAGGTCGCGGTTCTGATTGAACTGGTGGTGAAAGTGGAAGGTGTGGCGGTGTTCCCGTTCGCGCACCGTTGCCGGGTCGTGCAGGGGGATGGTTTGCGGCGAGCCCCAGAAGTCCGTGGTGGTGACGAACAACTCCAGTGGCAGTCCCGGCGGCAGCAGTGACTGGCAACCGTCGGCCTGCTCCTCGCCGAGCGCTTCCAGTGCATCAAGCATCATGTTGCTCATGGTGGGCCCGGAAAAGGGTGGCTCAAACCAGCGGGAGCGCATGAACAGCGACAGGTTCCGCAGCACCTCCGGATCTTCACTGGTAATGCCCGCCCGTCGGTTGTGGCGTTTGCGCAGCAGCCCGGCCAGCCAGAACAGTGGGCGCATGTAGAGCTTCGAGAGTCGCGAGGGTCGCGCGGCGGGGTCCAGCAGTGCCTCGATATCCGCAAGATCCAGCCACAGCTTGCGATGCGCGTCGAGCGAGAGGTCAAAAGCCAGCGCGCGCGCCAGCATGATGCCGTTGATGCCGCCAGCTGATGCGCCGGCAATCACGTCCACCAGCACCCGCAGGCGCACGTGCCCGCCGATTTGTTGCAGCAGCTCGAAGTAAACGGTTTCCGTGTCCAGTTCGCCGCGGTGTGGCGCGGCATCAACATACTGTGCGGCAGCCGCCGACTCCTCGGGCACAGCGTGATAGGCCCTGGACGCCCGCACGAGCTTGAGGATTTCCCGCGTCACGCCATGCATGTACACAGCGAGCGATACGCCGCCATAGCACACCAGGGCCAACCGCAGCTCCCGTTCGGGTGCGGCATTGGGTGCATCTCTGGCAGTCATGTCGGCTCCTCAAACGGGTAGCAAAAAGGTTTTCGCGAAGCGCAGTGTGCCAACCAGTATACCGCCGTCCCGCGCGTCCGCCTCAACTATCAATATACCCTGCGGCTGTCCTTCTGCCGCAGAGGCGCTGCGCCGCAGGTTGAAGCCGTTGAGGAAGATGTCGGTGCGGGTCAGGTGGCTGTCTACCGAAAAGCGTGCATAGCGGTCCCAGGCAATCAGCCGCGCGGCCGGGATACTCTGCTGTACCTGCTCGGCGGTGGCGGGCCGCCCGCGCGTCCGCAGTATCAGGCGGCCGGGTCCGCCGCGGCAGCGCGCTGTGTGGAATACCATGCGCCCCATCAGCAACGTGGCGACGCGCAGGCTTATCACCGTGCGCAGCTCAACATGTGCGTTCATCGCTACAAAGTTGCGGTAGCTGAAGACCACCTCTTCACCTTCTGCCATTTCCCAGTCCACCAGGTGTTCGGCTTCCACGGAATTGAATGTCAGGCTGCTGCCCGCCTGCAGCGGCATCGCCACATGGCTCATGTTCCAGGCGCCATAGCGCAGCCTTGAGAGCAGCGATGACCGCCATTGGGGAATGCTGAAACGCGGCGCCGGGCCCAGGGGCTGGTAGTTCGCCTTGTAGTAAATGTCGCAGGGGTAGTCGGCGGCAATATTCACTTCCTGTCGGTGCCGCACGACGCCCTGCGCGGGTGTTCCTTCAACCTCCAGCAGATCCACATCAATCTCGGTGGAGCGGTCGAAGACGACGCGGGCAAAGACGTACAGGTAGCTCTTGATGGCGATGACCACAAGCCACAGCAGCAGCAACTGCTGCGCAGCTTCGCTGGCGGTGCGGAAGCGGGCGATGGCATTGTGGGTCTGGCGCTGTGCGTCCCCCAGCAGCGCCTGCAGCCGGGTTCGTGCCGTTGGTACCCAAGCCGCGTCCTCGGCGTCTGTCTTCAGCGCTGCCGCCCGCCCGCGCATATCGGCAACAAACTTCCGTTCGGTGCGCGCCCTGGATTTGCGGTAGGCCTTGTTCAGCTCCGAGACAACCAGGTTCCTGGCACCGCAGCCAATATCGGCAAAACCGCAGGAAACGGTGCGCATGCCGGTGGAGGCCGGCACCACGGCAAACAGGCGGCGCGCCTCGCGCTCGGCCACATCGGGAACGCGGTCGACAGTGCTGTCGACGCTGCTCAATGCCAGCTCCAGCCGCTGGTGCTGTGCGGCATATGCCCTGGCAACTGTCCGGTCGATATTGCTGAAGATATCAAGCCGGCTGACCTGCCAGGCGATGGCTGTTTCCAGGTCCGGCGGGCACTGGAAGGGTGCCGGCTGCACGTCGTGGATGTCGTCAAAGGGCAGCGGTGGAACATAAGCGCAGAGGGTTTGCGTGGCGGTTTCCATGGGTGCCAGCCGGGTGATCTGCTCGGGGAGCAGTCGGGCATGGCCCGGGGGGCACGCGAGTATGATGTTCGCATCACCCGCCTCCAGAGCGCAGTAGGGAGTGACCGAGCCGCTGCGGTAGAGCATCGCTTCGCCGCCTTCACTGAGCCGGTTGCCCAGGTGCAGGCCAAGCGCAATCAGCAGCAGCATCGGCCACCAGAGCATCAGTGCCCGGGTGATCAGTGCGCGCATGTTGCTGCGACCGAGATCGCGAGCGAAAGGCAGGTTCTGCCGCACGGATTCCACGGCAAGGCGGCCGACGACCAGGGTCAACAGGCAAAGGGCGGCGGCGCTCAGCGAGACCGCATCATCGAACTGCCACAATAACAGCAGCAGCATGGCAAACAGCGCAAAGCCCAATGACATCACCTTCCCGTGGGCGATGAACAGTATCGCTACCACAACGGCAGAGGCGACGTAGACGCTGTTGATGCCATCTAGCAGGTTGCCCACCGGGCTTGCGGCCAGCGTGACCAGGAGACAGGGTGGCACGGCGAGCAGGTAGCGTTTTCCACCCAGGGGCCGTGCCAGCCACCACGCCAGGCCAGCGATGGCCAGACCGGCAACGCCGAAGGGGTTGTCGATAATGCCGAACGAGTAGCGCTCATCCAGCCTGCCAGGCCAGGTGTGCGGCAGCAACAGGTCGGCGCGGAGGGCAGGGTAGAGCCCAAGCAGGGCGACCAGCCAATAGGCATCGCGAAGACGCGGGGTTGTTATTGTCACGTTGATGCCCCTTGCGTTGATGGCTCCAAGTCAGTGTAACAAACACCCCGGTGTTGTCGTGTCTGACGCGGATTGCGGGTGCCGCAGCCTTGCCGGGGCGACTGTGATAGTCTTTCGGCAAACACCCTTCATGAGTGGGATCGTCCTTGATTCTGACCAGACCTGCCACCGCGCTCCTGCTGGCGGCCTGCGCTTGCGCCCTTGTCTTCTGGTGGTGGTGGCGCGGCCCGGCGCTGCCCGCCTACGAGCTTGCCGTCATGCCCCTGCAGCAGACCGTGGTGGCTTCCGGCCGGGTGGCAGCGGTGTCCCGGGCGCAGGTGGGTGCCGAGATGACCGGCGTGGTGCTGGAGCGGCGTGTGCGGGAAGGTGACCGCGTTGCCCCGGGTGACGTGATGCTGGTGCTGCGGCCGGATGAACTGGCGGCGCAGGTGCGGCAGGCGGAGGTGGCGTTGCAGCAGCTGGAGACCGCAACGCGGCCGCAGGCCGAGCTGGCATTGACCCGTGCAGAAACCACGCTGTTGCAGGCGCGCCGCGAGGCGGAGCGACGCCGCGACCTGACCGCGCGCGGCCTGCTGTCACGGGAGGCGCTGGAACAGGCGGAGGAGGCGGAAACGCTGGCGCAGAATGGCGCTGCGACAGCACGTGTGGCGGCTGCGGCTGTGGCACCGGGCGGTACCGAGGAGGCTGTGCTGCGCGCCGGACTGGCATCGCTGCAGGCCCAGCTGGCGAAGACCACGGTGCGGTCAGAGGTTGCCGGCACGGTGCTGACCCGCGATGTCGAGCCGGGTGACCTGGTGCAGCCGGGCAAGGTACTGTTCACCGTGGCCCGCGACGGCGAAACCGAAATTCGCGTGCCGCTGGATGAGAAGAACCTCGCGTTTCTCGCGTTGGGACAGCCGGCGGTGGTGCTGGCCGATGCCTATCCCGGGCGGCCCTTTGACGCGCGTCTCCGCTTCCTGGCGCCCCGTGTGGATCCGGAGCGCGGCACCGTGGAAGCTCACCTGTCGGTGGCTCAGGCGCCGGACTTCCTGCGCGAGGACATGACCGTATCGGTCAGCATCCTGACGGGGCGACGCGATAGCGCGCTTGCGTTGCCCAATGATGCCCTCGCTGCTGTTCAGGGCGCCCGCGCGCAGGTAGTCCGTGTCAGCGAGGGCCGGCTGCAGCGTGTCGCGGTGGAGCTGGGTCTGCGCGGCACGGCGTTCTCGGAAGTGACGACCGGGCTGGCAGCGGGGGACCGGATACTGGTTGATCCCGGCGTCGCGCTGGCCGAGGGCACGCGCGTGCGTATCGAGCCCTGGCCGCTGCCTCTGGGAGAGCGTAGCGGCGCAGACGGCAACCGCAACGCATTGCCGGTGCAGTTTGACTGAGTCGCCCGTCAGCACTGCGGGTGCGCGGCTGTGGACGGCCTGGGTATTGGCGCTGCAGTTTCTGCGCGATGGCCGCGGGCAGACAGTCACCATCATGGTGGGTGTGGCGGTAGGGGTGGCGGTGGTGGTGTTTGTCAGCGCCCTGATCCAGGGTTTGCAGTCGAACATCGTGCAGCGCACCCTCGGTACCCAGGCGCATATCCGCGTGCTGGCCCCGGATGAGGTGAACCAGCGGCCGGCGTTCGCAGAGGACACCCTGCAGCTGGTGTGGGAAGACAGGCGCGCCCAGCGGCGCCGCTCCATCAACAATTGGCAGCAGGTGGTCGCAACCCTGGACACGCTGTCTTCCGTGGGGGCCGTGTCGCCGGTGATCGCCGGGCCGGCTTTCGCGGGTCGCGGCGCCGCGCTGGAATCCGTTGCGCTGACCGGGATCGACCTGCAGCGCTACCAGCAGATTATCCCGTTGGCTGACTACATCACCGGCGGCAGTGTGCGGCTGGAACCGGGTGAAGCCATGATCGGCAGTGAGCTGGCCGCCACGCTCGGTCTGTCGGTGGGTGACAAGTTGCGCCTGGACACCGGCCGCGACAATCCGGCGGTGGTGAACGTCGTGGCCGTCTTTGAGCTCGGTGTGCGGGAGCTGGATGCGCGCAACGTCTATCTTGGCCTGAAACAGGCCCAGGCACTGCTCGGTCTGCCCGGCGGCGTAACCCAGCTCGACCTGGTGGTGGAGGACATTTTCGCCGCCGACACGATTGCCCGGCGCATTGCCCGGCTGACCGGGCTGGAGGCCGAGAGCTGGATGGAAAAGAATGCCCAGCTGATGAATGCGCTGAGCGCGCAAAGCCTCTCCACCAACATGATTATCGTGTTCGTATCGCTGTCGGTGGCCTTTGGCATCGCCAGTGTCCTGTCGGTGAGCGTCGTGCAGCGCACGCGGGAGATCGGCATCCTGCGCGCCATGGGCGCGGGGCGCCAGCAGGTGCTGCAGGTTTTTCTGATTCAGGGCGCCCTGTACGGCTTGCTCGGTGCCCTGATGGGGATTGCCGGTGCCTACGTTCTCGTCTGGGTATTCAATACCTTTGGTCCGGGCCTGTTTTTTATTCCTGTCGCCGGCGGTCTGGTTGTGTTCGCCCTTGTGCTGGCCACGGTGGTTGGCGTGCTCGCCGCAGCGGTGCCCTCACGGCGGGCGGCGATGCTGGATCCGGTGGTGGCCATTCGCTATGTCTGAAGCACAGCCGGCGGTATTGCGCCTGGCGGGGTTGCGCAAATCCTACAATGTCGGCCTGCCCAACGAGACGGAGGTGTTGCACGGCCTGGACCTGGTCATCGAGCGCGATGATTTCGCCGCCTTGATCGGCCCCTCGGGTTCCGGCAAAAGCACGCTGCTGAACCTGATCGGCTTGCTGGACCAGCCCACTGCCGGCGAGCTGTACCTGCTGGGCGAGCCCACCAGCACCATGGACGATGCCGGCCGCACACGGCTACGCGGTGAGTCCATCGGCTTTGTCTTCCAGTTCCATCATCTGGTTCAGGCCTTTGGCGCACTGGACAACGTGTTGATGCCGTTGATGCTGCGTCACGGCCGTCCGGGCCCCGCGGCGATTGACCGCGCCCGGAGCCTGCTTGCGGCAATGGGGCTGGAGAAGTATGCGCAGACCCGACCCAACCAGTTGTCCGGAGGCCAGCAGCAGCGGGTTGCCATTGCCCGCGCGCTGGTCACCCAGCCCTCGCTGCTGCTTGCGGATGAGCCGACGGGCAACCTGGATACCCGTACCGCGGCGGATGTGTTCGAGCTGATGCGGCGCTTTGGTCGCGAGGTGGGCTGTGCGGTGCTGTTGGTGACCCACGATCCGCGCCTGTCCGCGGCCTGCGACAGAACCATTGATCTGGTGGATGGGCGCATCGTCAGCGATACCCGGGCGCCCACCGGTCCGTCGGTCACCGGTTAAACAGCCGCGCTGCGGCGGCTGCGTTACTCGCTGGGGTCCTGTCCGGGCCACGCGTAACCGTGCGGCAGTGGCGCGCCCTGGGCATCCAGATTGACGAATACAATGCGATCGATAGAGATGATGGTCTGCTTGGTGAGCTTGTTGCGGACCTCTGCCCGCAGCGTCACCGAGGTGCGTCCGCAGGCGGTCACTTCCACCCCCATCTCGACAATGTCGCCCTGGTGCGCGGAGCTGACGAAATTGATTTCGGACATGAACTTGGTCACCAGGTGCCGATTTCCACCCAACTGGCTCATGGCGTAAATCACCGCCTCTTCATCGATCCAGCTCAACAGTTGCCCACCAAACAGGCTGCCGTGGGGGTTGAGGTTTTCCGGCTTGATCCACTTGCGTGAATAGAACTTCATCGTCGTGTCTTTCTGTCAGGGTCAGTATTCAGTCTTGCGCGATTCCGGTCTCCAGGGCAAGCCGGGAATCCCTCGAACAGGCGCTATGGTGCGGGCTCGGGCGCCAGCACCTTGCCGGGATTGAGCAGGTTCTTCGGGTCCAGTGCCTGTTTCAGGGTGCGCATCAGGGCGATTTCTGCCGGCGAGCGGCTGCAGGAGAGAAACTCGCGCTTCTCCAGCCCGATCCCGTGTTCCGCTGAGACCGAGCCCTGCAGCGGCACCAGATGTTCATACACAATGCGCTCGATGCGATGCCGGTCGTTGGCGGGACCAACCCCCAGGTGCAGGTTGCCGTCGCCCATGTGGCCGAAGCAGACCAGCCGCGCCTCCGGGCACTGCGCTGCCAGTGCGGCAGTGAGGTCGTCGATATAGTTGTCCATGTGCCGTATCGGCAGGCTGATATCAAAGACGGCAATCGGGTTGATGCGGTGCACAAGCCCCTCCACGTCATCACGCATCGCCCAGAGCTGGTCCGCCTGCTGGCCGCTCTGTGCGATGACGGCGTCCACGACGTGGCCGTCCTCCAGCAGGGCAGCCATCGCATCCGTGAATTGTGCCTCCAGGTGATCTCCATTGGCACCCTGCGCCTCGATCAGTACGTAGTACGGGTGGTGTGTCGGCAGGAATGCCGGGTGCCGCTGCGTCTCTTCCACCAGCAGGTGGTAGTGGCTGTTCCACATGACCTCGAACGCGCTGAGCTTGCCCTCCAGTTCGGTGCCCAGCCGCCGCAGGAGCTGCAGCAGGGAGGGGAACTCGTCCACCGCGACAAAGGCGGTTTGGGTTGCCCGCGGCGCAGGGCGCAGGCGCAACACGGCCCGGGTGACAATGCCCAGGGTGCCCTCGGAGCCAATGAACAGATGCTTCACATCGTAGCCCGCATTGTTCTTCAGCATCTCGTTCATTGAACTGATGACCGTGCCATCGGCCAGTACGGCCTCCAGCCCCAGTACCTGCTCCCTGGCCATGCCGTAACGCACCACGCTGTTGCCCCCGGCATTGGTGGCAATCATCCCGCCGATGCGCGCACTGCCGCGTGCGCCGAAGTCCACGGCGAACAGCCAGCCCGCTTGCGCTGCCGCCTCCTGTACCGTCTGCACAATGGCGCCGGCCTGTACCGTCATCACCCCGGCGCCGTCGTCGAGGTGCTCGATAGCCTGCATGCGCTCCAGGGACAAGACGATGTCACTCGCCGAGCAGGTGATGCCGTCCACCAGGCCGCTGAGGCCGCCCCAGGGCACCACGCTCTGGTTCTGGGCGTGACAGATGCGCATGACCTCCGACACCTCAGCCGTGCTGGCAGGGCGCACGATGGCTTGCGCCTCGCAGCTGCCCTGGCCCCAGCTGTGATTTGGCCTGGCACGGACATCGGCGCCCAGCAGTAATCCCTTGGGCCCGACCACCGCGCCTATCTCATCGATGATGCTCATGCCTCCGCTCCTCCGTATCGCCATGCCGTCAGACAGGAAAGCATGATTACATATCCGTACTGCGTCTGGCTTGCCCCGGATCAAGAAAGCAGGCCGCGCGCCTGTGCTCTCCGGGTGTCCGCGCAGCGCTTGACATCTTTTATCAAATAAGAATAATTATCATTCAAATATTCAGCGATCAGGATCCATAATGTCGGAACGTCCGTTGCACTATCGGTCGGCTGCTGCGCCGTTGCGGCTCAGGGCGCTGGCAGCGCGGGTTTTCGTCAGCCTGTTCGGCAGCTACACGTTTGTCTGGGGCGTCAGCAGCCTGCTGATCGTGGCGCAGGTGGCGGGCGGCATAGCCTGGGATGAGGCCTGGATGGTGGCGATGCTGGTGGCCTTCCCCGGCTTTCTCGCGCTCTTCCTCTGGGCCTACATTGCGCGCAGCCTGCTGCGGCTTTGGTTGTGCCTGTTCGGTGTGGGCGCAGCGTTCACGGCACTCGCGGCCCATTGGCAGCTCAGGCTTCTGGCCGGGGGTTGAGGCATGTTTGAGACGGTTCGCCAGGCCATGGCCTGGGTGCATACGGGTTTCGGTCTGGTACTGGGCTACGTGCTGATGGTGGTGTTTTTCTTTGGCACCCTGTCGGTGTTCGACCGCGAGATCGATCGCTGGGCGGTTCCGGAAACCCGTTTCGCGGTGCAGCCCATGCCGTCCTTCGATCGGGTGTTGGCACCGGTGTACCAGCGCCTGCGCCCGGATCCTGCTGACCTTGAGCGCGTCGCGCGCCGCGTGGCGGGTGAGCTGCCGGATGCGGCCAGCCTGCCGCTGGTGTCGCTGTTCGCCTACACCACACATCGCGACCCGGTACTGCTGGTGGGCGCGGAGTTCGGCGTGCCCAATGCACCCCTGAACCCGGCAGACGATCACCTGCATGTGCATGGGCGAGCCCAGGTCGACCCGCGCAGCGGGACGTTCCTGCCCGACAATCGGCTGCAGATGGGCACCGATTTCTTCTACCCCATGCATTACAGCCTGCATACCTCGCCGGCGATCATCGGCTATTGGGTGGTTGGGCTGGCAGCCATGTCCATGCTGGCCGCGCTGGTAACCGGACTGGTGATTCACCGCCGCCTGTTGCGCGAGTTGTTCACTTTCCGGCCGCACAAGCGCAGCCAGCGCAGTACCCTGGACCTGCACAACCTGACCGGTGTGGTCGCGCTGCCTTTTCATTTTTTCTTCGCCCTCACCGGGCTGCTGATCTTTGCCGCCATCTACCTGCCCGTGCATGACTCGCTGCTGCGGCCCCTGGACAGGCAACACGATGTGCTGGAGGCGGCGCGCACGGGCTTGCCCCATGAGCCCGCGGGCGTGCCCGCGCCGCTCGCTTCGGTAGATGCGATGGTGGCGCAGGCGCAGGCGCGCTGGGCGCAGCGGGGCATACCGGGGGAGGTGGGTTTCCTGACCATCGAGCATGTGGGTGATCGCAACGGCTACGTCAGCGTTTTTCGGGCGGGCAGCGACCGGGTGGCGCTGGTGGGTGAGGGGATACACTTCAGCGCGAGCACCGGTGAGATCCTGTACGAGGATCCCGCCCCGTCTGCGGTGCATGCGGTGAGTGAATTTCTCACCGGCCTGCATCTGCAGCACTTCCGTCACTGGCTGCTGCGCTGGCTCTATGTCCTTGGTGGTCTGGTCGGCTGCGTGTGCATCGCAACGGGATTCATCTTCTTCACGGAAAAGCGCAAGCGCCAGTGGGTCCATCAGGCACCCCGGTCACTGCGCTGGGTGGACGCCCTCGCGGTGACCGCGGTCACGGGGATGGTGCTGGCGGTGCTGGGCATGCTGGTGGCCAATCGGCTCTTGCCGGCAGAGCTTCCCGCGCGCGCTGCATGGGAGGAGCGGGCGTTCTGGTGCACCTGGCTGTGCGCTCTGCTGCACGCCTATGTACGCAGTGCTGCGCTGCTTCGGGGTGCCGTGTCACCGGCCTGGCGGGAGCAGTGTATCGGCATTGCCGCGCTCGCGGTGCTGGCGGTGACGCTTAACTGGGTGACCACCGGGGATCACCTGTGGCATACGGTCACAACGGGCTACTGGCCGGTCGCCGGCGTGGATGCCAGTCTTTTGGCGGTGGCAGTCATCGCGTTCACGGCGGCAGTCAGGCTGTACGGGCGGGGTGCAGAGGCCACCAGCACCGCTGTAGAGCCTGTGGAAATGTCACGTGGCTGATGTGGCCTGGTGGTGGATCGCTGCCCTGGGCAGCTTCAGCGGCGCAGTGTGGCTGGCGCTGGCGAAGCCGGTGCACTGGGCTCAGGTGATGTCCGCCAGGGCCGCGCGCGGACACCCGGCGCCTGTGTTGCGCTGTCTCGGGTGGTTGGCACTGGCGGCTGCACTGGCCGCCTGTCTGCGCGCGGATGCGCCGACCATGGCGGTGCTGGTCTGGGTCATGCTGCTGGTGCCGGCGGCGCTGGCGGTGGCCATGGTGCTTGCCTGGCGCCCTGCTATCTTGCGCTGTTGGGGGGCCGCCGTTTGCCTGCGTCCCGGCAGTTCCCGGCGGTAAGCACTGCGGTCCGGATGCTTGCTCGCTGATCATGCGGCGTCGGCATTTCCGCAGCAAATAGGCAATGGCCACAAATCGTGGCAAAATATTGCATATCAAGTGTCATTATATGCCCGCCGGCAAGTCTGCCAGGGAGGATCATGGGTAAAGCAGAGCAGACAGCAGCACCTGACGGGCGTCGTCTGCGCAGTGAGCGCAGTCGCAACGCCATTATCGAGGCCGCGGTCGCTCTCATGGAGGAGGGTGTGCTGGTGCCCACGGCGCAGCAGGTGGCCCAGCGCGCGGGTGTCGGCATTCGCTCGTTCTTCCGACACTTCGAGGACATGGGCGCGCTGGCCGAGGCGGTCAATGGGCAACTCGGTGACACCTGGAAAAATCTCTTCACCGGCGGCGACCGCGCGGGCACGCTGGATGAACGCCTGGTGCATGCGGTGGAGTGCTACGCGAATGCCTATGAGCAGATCTGCAACGTGATGTTGTCCACGGCAGCGCAGCGCTGGCGCTATGAGTTCCTGCGCAGGAACTATGCGCGCGCCCTGCGTGGATTGCGACACAACCTCAATGACTGGCTCCCTGAGCTGCATGCGCTGCCAGCCGATGAGCGTGAGGCGGTCGACGCGATCGCCTCGTTTGAAATGTGGCATCGCCTGCGTGAGCATCAGGGGCTCAGCAAGGAGAACAGCACCGCCATCGTTACGAAGCTTCTCCGGGGCCTGATCCCCGACCGGTAGATCGCCACAGAGGGTAGCCCATGGCCGAGCAATTCAAGGAACAGGGTGGCGCTGCCACTATGGATCCGAGCCCTGTGGCGCGATGGATCACCTCCACGTTGATGACCCATCTGTTCAGCCCCGGCACCGTCGACAGGCGCCGTGCCAAAGCGGAAAAACGCCGTGCCAGGCAAGGGGCACCCCACCGGGTCGAGTATTTCCATCAGGTTGATGACGGCTACAGCCACCTTATGGCCCAGGTGCTGCCGCGACTGGTTGCGCGCTATGCCATCGAACTGCACTGTCATCTGGTAGAGGGGCCGCAGGGCCGTAACGTGGCCGAGCCCGAGTTGCTGCTGCAGCTGTCGCGCAACGATGCCTGTCACGTTGCGCCGGAGTATGGTCTTGCCTTTCCTCACCACCCGGAACCGCCGGCTGCCGCGTTGGTAGAGCAGGCGTCATTGATTCTTGCGGCCCAGTCATCGGCGGATTTCGCCACACTCGCGTCTGCCGTGGGCAGTGCGCTGTGGGCGCGCGATGCGGAGACCCTCGCGTTGCTCGCCGCACAGCACGGACAGGCGTCGGCGCAGCAGCTGCGTGCCGTACTCGATGCCGGCAACCAGCGGCGTGCGAATTTGCAGCACTATTCCGGCGCCATGCTGTATTACGGTGGCGAGTGGTACTGGAGTGTGGATCGCCTGTATCACCTGGAAAAACGCCTCGCGGGCCTCGGTGCGGATCGGCAGCCAGGTGAGCCGATGCTGGTGCCACGGCCGGAGGTCGATGTGGGCGAACTGCGCGACAGCGGCACACTGACCCTGGAGATGTACGTATCCCTGCGCAGCCCCTATACGGCGATCGTGTTTGACCGGGCCGTGCAGCTGGCCCGCGACGCAGGTGTCACCCTGCAGGTGCGACCGGTACTGCCCATGGTCATGCGCGGGGTGCCCGCTACACGCGAGAAAGGCTTCTATATTTTTATGGATGCCGCCCGCGAAGCCCGGGCAGCCGGCGTGGCCTACGGCATTTTCCATGATCCGATTGGAGAGCCCGCCAGGCGCTGCTATTCGCTGTATCCCTGGGCGCTAGAGCAGGGCAAGGGCAACGCCTTGCTGTCGAGCTTCCTGCGTCACGCCTTTGCCCTGGGCACCAACACCTGCCATGACCGCGGTCTGCGCAAGGTGGTGGAAGGAGCCGGTCTCGACTGGCAGGCCGCAAGCGCCCACCTGGGGCAGCCGGGATGGGAGCCCCTGCTGGAGGAAAACCGCCTGGCCATGTACGCGGCCGGACTGTGGGGTGTGCCGAGCTTCCGGTTGCTTGACGCGCAGGGCGCTCCATTGCTCGCGTTATGGGGCCAGGACCGGTTGTGGCTGGTGGCGCGCGCGATACAGCGTGAGCTGCAACGCGGCGCGCCGGACGCGGCGTGATACCGTCAGAGACCGCCGCGGGTTTGCACAATGGCGTCTGTGCCCGCCGGTAGTGAGAACGACACACCATCTTTGCCGACCGTGTAACGGGGGAAAATATCCCCGGCGCCGTTGAGGAACAGCGTCTCCTGGCCGGGGACGACCAGCGGCGGCACAATGTGGTAGTAGAGCAGGTGCCCGACACCCGCACTGCGTGCGGTTTCTGCCGCGTCTACAGGGCTGGCGTGGTAGTCGAGGATGTCGTGGGTGATCTTCGCCAGTACGTTGTCGCCGTTCTGCAGGGCGGCGTCGTGCATCAGGTTCACCAGGTTGGGCGCCAGCGCCTCGTGCACCAGCAGGTCTACCCCCTGGGCAAACTGCGCGATATTGGCCAGTTTCACGGTGTCGCCCGTGATCAGCAGTGAACGCCCCTTGTAGCTGAAACGATAGCCCACCGCGGGCTCCACGGGAGAGTGGTCAACCGCCAGCGCCTCTACTTTCAGCCCTCCTGCGTCGAGCACCGTGGTGAGTTCACCCAGGGCAGGCATGGCAAACGGGTTGGCGCCCAGGCCCGCCGCGCGCAGCGGAGCGACGCTGTCGCCGTGGTGCTGGTGGCGGTAGCTGAAGTCCTGTGCGTAGGCGAGGTTGAACCCATCGACAACCGCGGTCACACCGGGAGGGCCGTACACCGGCAGCGGGCTGTCGTTATCCCCGCTGGCCCAGCGGAGGGTGCCCATCTCGCCCAGCCCGTCGATGTGATCGGAGTGGAAGTGGGTCAGGAACACGCCCTGCAGGTCGCCGACCGGGTAGCCCATGCGGCTCAGGTTGCGCACACCGTCGGTGCCCGCGTCCACCACGTACAGCGCTGCGCCGGCGACCACGGCGACGCAGGGTCCGGAGGCATCGGGGGCGGGTAGTGGGCCACCGGCGCCGCACAGGGCAAGGTGCAGGCCATCCTCGAGTTCTGCCAGCGCATTGGCACCCAGGCGTGATGCAAGGCCCTGTTCCAGCAACCGGGCTGCAATGTTGGCGCGCTGGCTGTAGGCGATGGCGGCCAGGACAAGTGCGACACCGATAACGACAGCAGACTTTTTCATGGCATTCTCCTGTTTCCGCGCAGGCGGTGTGGACTGGTCACAGATCAGGCTACATAATGACATAAAACATGTCAAAAAATACGCGGCCGGCGGGCTTTGCCGTTGCAGGCTGCACGCAAGGAGGTTTATTCATGCCCATGACACAAAACGCCCTGCGCGTACTGGTACTGGTACCAGCGCTGCTGTTTATCGTGACCGGTGTGCGCTGGCTGATTGCGCCCGCCGGCGTCGCGCCCATGCTTGGTTTGACCCTCGAGGAAGGCATCGGCCTCAGTTCCCAGGTTGGGGACCTGGCGGGGTTTTTCCTGACCCTGGGCGCCTGCATGCTGATCGCGCTGATCAGTGGCCATAGGCTCTGGTATTACCCGGCCATCATGCTGCTCGCCTTTGCCGCAGTGGGCCGCGTACTGGCGTGGCTGCTGCACGACGCCGCGCTGGCCCTGCAGCTGATCGCCCCCGAGGTCATCATCGCGCTGCTGCTACTGGTCGCCGCACGCTATCTGCCCGAGGCGGACTGAGTGACAGACCGCCACAGGCGGTGCTGTGCGGCGCTGGCGGGGCTGGCGCTCACAGCAGGTATGTACGGCGTTGTTGCGGCAGAGGAGGCGCTGACCGGTGCGCGCGACCCGCGACCGAACATTGTGTTCATTCTTGCCGACGACCTCGGCTTCACCGATATCGCGCCTTTTGGCAGCGAGGTGCAGACACCGACACTGAGCGCGTTTGCTGAAACGGGGGTGCGGTTCACCAACTACCACACCGCCGCCAACTGTGCCCCGGCGCGGGCCATGCTGCTGACCGGCGTCAACAACCATCTGGCTGGCGTGCCCAATATCCCGGAGATGCTGGCACCGGAGCAGCGCCGGCACGCGCACTACCAGGGCGTGCTGGGGGACAACGTGGTAACCGTCGCCACCCTGCTGGAAGACGCGGGGTATCACACCTACATGGCGGGCAAGTGGCACCTGGGGGCCAGCCCAGACAAACGCCCCAGCCGCAGGGGTTTCTCGCGCACCGTCGCACTGATGGATTCCGGTGCCGACAACTGGGAGCAGCGCCCCTACCTGCCCTTGTATGACCGGGCCAACTGGTTCGCTGATGGAGAACCGACCACGCTGCCGGAAGACTTTTACTCGTCGCGCTTCCTGATCGATAAAACCATCGAGTTTATCGACAGCAACCTGCAGGACGGCAAGCCGTTCTTTGCCTATGTCCCTTTCATGGCGGTACACATGCCGGTGCAGGCGCCGCAGGCCTTTACCGACCGCTACCAGGGTGTTTATGACGGAGGCTGGGATGAACTGCGCCGGGCGCGCCTGCAGCGGGCCATCGCTCTGGGGATTGTGCCGCCGCAGACCGCGCTGCAGTGGATGGAATCCCGCGGTGACTGGGACGCGCTCACGGCAGACCGCAGACGTTACGAAGCGAAGCGCATGGCGGTGTATGCGGGCATGATTGAAGCCATGGACTTTCATATTGGCCGCCTTGTGGATTACCTCAGGGCCCATGGTGAATACGCCAACACTGTGTTCATTTTTACCTCCGACAACGGCAGTGAGGGCAGTGGCCCGGCGAACCAGGAGGCCCTGTCATCACGCTTCGGTGCGGCCATGATGGGGTACCACGTGGATTACGAACGCCTGGGCCTGCGGGGCAGCTACAACACCATCAGCCCCGGCTTCGCCAGCGCGGCTGCCAGCCCTCTGGCGTTCTACAAGTTCTATACCGGGGAGGGCGGCATGCGAGTGCCGCTGATTATCGCCGGTGATCCGCTGCCGCGACACAACACCCTGACGCCGGCCTTCGCCTGGGCGACGGACATCACGCCGACCATTCTCTCCCTGACCGGCACGCCGTTGCCGGGCGCACGCTACGCCGGCAAGCCCGTGCAGCCGATCACGGGACGCGATCTGACGCCGCTGCTGACCGGCGACAGGGAGCGCGTCTATGCAGAGCAGGATGCGGTGGGGTACGAACTCACGGGCCACGCGGCCCTGTTCCAGGGCGACTATAAACTGGTGCTGAACCGGCCACCCCTGGGTGATGGGCAGTGGCGGCTCTACAACATCGTCAGCGATCCCGGGGAAGTCGTCGACCTTGCCGCGCAGCAGCCCGATCGCTTCCAGGCCATGCAGTTAAGCTACCAGCGTTTTCAGGCCGAGAATGGCGTGCTGCCGCAGCCGCCCGGCTACTCCCAGATGGGCCAGTTGCTCACCAATACGGTGAAGGCACGCTACGCGGATGCGCTGCGGGTGCTGCTGGTGTCCCTGCTGGTACTGCTGCCGTTCTACGTCGCCTACCGCATGCGGCGCTCGGCGCCGCGTTAGCCGCGGGCACTGCTAGAGGTCGTAGCGCAGCGTCATGCCCCAGGTGCGCGGCGGTGTCAGGAAGTAGGCATCCATATCCGTTACCGGGTAGGGCGTGAGGGTTTGCACGGCATAGGCTTCATCGCCCAGGTTCTTGCCCCACAGGCTGACGTTCCACTGGTCGTTACGCCAGCCCAGCGCCATGTTCAGGTTCTCGCGGTTCTGTTCGTCCTTGGCTTCCAGCTGTGCCGCGCTGGCGGAGTTGGTCCAGTGGTCTCCCATGACGTTGTAGTCGCTGCGCAGGTACAGGTTGCCATGGGCGAGTGGGAACACCAGCGTTGCCGCCAGGCTGCCGCTGAGTTCCGCGACAAAGGGCAGGTTCAGCCCCTGGTCAGGCCCGGCCGTGAATTCGTAGGTATCGAGGTACTGCAGCCCGAGGCTGAGGGTAAGGTTGGGCAGCGGCAGTGCGTCCACCTGCAGGTCAATGCCCGACACCTCTGCCTCGCCCTGGTTGCGGGTCACCTGCCCGAGGCCGGAAGCCGCCTGTTGAGAGCTCTGCAGATTGGTGATCGCTGTGAAAAAGAGCGTTGAATTGATGCGCAGGCGCGCATCCAGCAGAGTGCTTTTTACGCCCAGTTCATAGCTGGTCGTGTCTTCGTCATCGAACTCCCGTTCATCCGTTGCGCCTGCCACGCCGTTGAAGCCGCCGGACTTGGTGCCGGTGGAGACGCTGGCGAACAGCAGCGTGTCCGGGTTGAGGTCGTAGCTGACGCTGGCCAGCCAGTCGACATTCCCGGACTCGCGGCTGAAGCGTTCATCGATTTCCGGGCGTGCGGCAGCCAGCAGCGAGAAGGGCGGGAAAATGCCCTGCTGTGCGAGCAACGCAAGCAGCGGCGCCGGTAGCGTGGCCGGGTCCCGCGCGGTCAGCGCGGTCGAGGTCACCTCCACAAACAGGTCGGCCTCTTTCCTTTCCCGGCTCCAGCGCAGTCCGCCGGTGAGATGCCAGTCACTACCCACGTGCCAGGTGGCGCGACTGAACAGGGCGACTGTATCGGTGTGGAACACGTTGTCCTGGATTGCGCTGTCGCCCGGTGCCGCGATAAACCCGAGTTGCGGGCCGAAAATCTGTGTGCCGACACCGACATCATCGCCCACCAGGGCGCTGAGTTCGCCCTCGAACTCGCGGGTAGTTTGCTGGAAATAGTAGAGGCCGGCCATGTAGTCAATGCGGTCGCTGCTGTTGCTGAAACGCAGTTCCTGGGAAAGGCTGTCGCCGGATTGCGGCTGATTGAGGAAGGTGGTGTCCAGCACCGAACGGCTGGTCTCCTGTGACGAATCGACGTCGTATTCGTCCCAGGCAGTAATCGATTGCAGCGTTCCCCAGCCTGTGTCGTAGTCAATGTGCAGGGACACTGCGCTGGAGTCCTGCTTGAATGGGGTCAGGGTGTCCTGCGCGGTTCTCTGGTCGAAGGGGTCAGTGCCCAGCGGGGGCAGTCCACGGTCGATAATCGCCTGCTCGGCCCGCGGGTCGTGCACTGAATCCGGTGCGCAGCAGTCCATATCGCGTCGGACATGGCTGACTTTGGCCAGCATTGAGAACCGATCGTCGGGTTCCCACAGCAACTTGCCGACGAGACTCCATTCATCGGCATCGTTGAGGTCCTTTCCGGCCAGGTTTTGCAGGTAGCCATCCCGTTGATGCACGTTGCCTGCGACGCGATAGGCCAGGGTGTTGCTCAGCGGCCCCGAGAGTGCGCCGGTGACGCGCCCCATCGCATAGTTGCCGGCGGTGGCCTCCAGGTGCCCCTCGGTCGACTCGAAGCTGGGGCGTTTCGTGGTGATGCTGATGGCCCCGGCGTTGGTGTTTTTGCCATACAGCGTACCCTGGGGGCCTTGCAGCACTTCAATGCGCGCGACATCGACCAGGTCCGACACGGCAAGACCCGAGCGGTTCAGGTAGACCCCGTCGACGAAGGTGCCAACGGAGGGCTCAAGAAACGAGGACCCGGGAGTGCCGATGCCGCGTATGGAAATGCGGCTGCTGAAGGGGCTGATATTGGCATTGATATTCAGCGCAGGCGTCAGGATGGCGATATCCGAAGCATCGCGAATGTTGGCTTGCTGGATGGCGTCCTCAGTGAAGACACTGACGGTGACGGCGATGTCCTGCAGGCTTTCGGCCTGCTTGGTCGCCGTCACAATGACCTCCTCCAACACGCCAGCCTGGGCAAGCGCACCGCAGCTGCACAGGGAGAGCGCGGCGACCAGTGGCCGTAGTGTCTGCATGGTGGCAGTCCTCGCATTATTCTGTAATTACGGCATACACTGTGCCATATTATAATGGCAGAGGATATGCCGTAATCGGCGGGAGGGCAAGCGGGGGTGGCGGGGCCGGCGGCGCAGCGCTGCACCGCCGGGGTAGAGCGCCTACGGCGTCACTGTGTGCCGCCAAAGCAGCTCGTAGGGGACAGGCAGCCCCATGTTCGACCCAGCCTCGATCAGTTCCGACCAGGTCTTCGAGCCGCGCATGACGGTAGCACTGGACCCTCCTGTACCCAGTGCCGGCAGGTGCACACCGGCATAGACCCGTGTTGCGAGATAGTCGTCACTGTTGGCCCCACTGGCACCCGCCGTGGCGCTGAAGAGGTTGTTCACCCGCACGCTGCGCATGGCGTTGAGCATCTGCTGCACCCGCTGCAGGTAGGCTTCCTGGGTTGCCTTGCTACCGTCGCGGGTATCAATCGCTGCTGCGCCATTGACGTGGCTGCGAATGACCGTGTCCATTGCCTGTCCGAGACGTTCACCAAAGGCGCGTCGACTATTGTGGGAACTGCTGTCGGCCTCTGCGAGCGTGACCACGAGGCCGTAAAACTCGTAGGGCTGCACAGTGTTGAACGTGTAGGGAAAGCGTTGTCGGAACTGGTCGCTGTCCGGCGCATAGGGAACACCCCCTGTCGACAGAAAGCCGGTGTCGCCCAGGGTCACCATCGGCGCAGAAAGGGGTACTAGAGACATCCCCGCCGCAATTTTCACATCGCCCTGAAACCCAGGCCGGGCAAGGCTTTCAGGAGTGCCTTACTTTCTGACTTTCCCCTGAATTGGCTGATTTTTAGCCGGTTAGGCTAAGATCGGGCGTTTTGGATTCCCGAATGAGCCTGAAAAGCAAACGCCTCACCATCCTTCTGGATTCAGAAATTCAGGACTTGTATGGCGCACCGAAGTTGGCTCATGAACAGAAGCGGTACTACTTTTCCCTCAATGACCCTGAAGTCGATGCCCTGCGCTCATTCCGAGACAATTACAACAGGGTCTACTTTGTCCTGTTGCTGGGCTATTTCAAGGTCAAACCTGTTGTTTTAAACCTCCGCTATGGTGATGTAAGGGATGATCTGCAGTTTATCGCTACCGAAATTTTCCCCGGCGTAAAACTCAAGCGCGAGAACCTGTCGCCCGCCCAGAAAACGCGGATGTACCTCCACATATTTAAGCTATTTGACTACCAGCCGTTTGATGATGACAGCGAAGCGGGATTGAACAGACGTGCTGCAGCGTCAGCAGCAGCCTTTATCGAGGCTCGATTCCTCTTCGATGAATCGATCAATTGTCTGGCCAAGCAGTCCGCCGTTGAAAATGTCCAGCACAGTGCGCGTAAAATTGTCCGTGACTACCTACTAAAAACTTGACCACCCACCTGAGCTTCACTACGGTGTTTGAAAGGAGTGTGATTGCAGCTAGTTGCACCTCTGCTCCCCCACTAGTGATAAGAATCTCGTTCTGAAGTGCAATTGACACTAGAGTCAGGCACATAGGGGGTTATACATGGAGCTACAGCTTTGCGTGGTGAGGATTTTAAGCCGCTCACATCACAGTAGTTTAATGTTAGTGTTTAGTTTACTGATTGCCACGGCTCTTGCATTTGTCTCCCATACTGCTTTAGCCCAATTCGGTGTCCTCGACGAATCAAAGGAAATCGTCAAGGGTTCAACTCCACCCAAAAGCACTGATCCGGGGAAGAGTTTCACGATCGATTCTAGAAGTGTTATTGCGGAACCAACTACAACAGATAAATCAGAAGACATGTCGAGAAAATATACTCGGCTACTGGAAACTGAGACTAGAGTGAATATTGACCGTCGAAACGTTACAGGACGCGTTGTAAACCTCTTTTCAAAAAATGGACTTGGTAGAATAGAGAAAAACTTAACTGAGGCCCAAGTTTCAGATCGAAATATTATAAATGATTTTCTGGAAGATAATGATGCGATATTTGAAGGTCTCCATGAGTTAGCTTTTCAGGTTGATGAAGTCGTATCCGGCGGGGTACGTATTGTATTCCGACAATTGATTGGCGACACACCACTCGAATCTGCTTCGCATCTAGACATGGACGAATCTGGGAACGTGATCTCCCTGAATATTGTTACAGCTAACCCTGATAATCCGGAATTCGCCCCGAGAAGTTGGTTGTCAGAGCAGGTCTTGATGGATCTTGCTGAGAAAGTTTGGATTGACCGTTCGATGCCAGATCCCTTCAGTCCACACCAGAAAGGGTTTGTGATTAGCTTTGATCTCAATGATGGCACCTATGTCCCAGTCTATAGAGTGTCAGTAGGCGCTTATCAAATCATGATTCATGCCGTAACTGGCGATACAATACGTTTTATGGATATCATTTCTTACGAAAAGCGCTGTACAAAGACACTGTCAGGTATTCCACCTTTCGTAGGATCCGACTGCACACAAGAGAACGGCAGCAACCAACCCTGGTATTTAACGTTTTGGGACTCAGGTTGCGTGAAAGACTCTCCTTTTTGTGAGAATGAAAAATATAATGAAGTAGCAGGCGAGATACTGAATCTTCGCACTTGGATAAATGCCAGGAGTTCAGTCCAGTTAGGTCCGGGGTATGATTTACGCCTCAACACAATACTAAGGATACTCTGAATAAGTCT
>DIBU01000012.1 GCA_002416125.1 Halieaceae bacterium UBA5044 | reverse complement strand
GGGTTGTTCAGAGCATCCCTAAGGCCGCCCGTAGGGACGGCATTGAGTTGGTTAGCCGCTATTCCACGGGGGCAAATACCGGACCTCGGCCTAAATTCGGCACCAGTTCGGCGTACAGAGACTTTCGCCCGACTATGACCGCAAGCATCGGTCGCCCATCTCGACGTTTCGCTGATAAGCGCCTCCATTCCGATATGTCGAGATCAGAGGGATGAGGATCATCCTCCGGATGTGTGTGCCATTCGCCCAGATAGCGGACGATTCCGTGACTCGCAGTCCATCGAGCCAGGGCAATGGTCTCATGGCCAAATGGCATCCGCTCAAACAAGTAGCGGAATCGCTTGTCCCATGTCGTGGGAGTAGTTGCCTGCTCGATAATCATGTGGACTCCATGAACGGAACCGAGCAGGAGTCCGCCAGCTTCACAGTCGGTATCACTGACCTGGACATAGCGGCAGAAAGTCTCCAGAGTGGACTCCGAGAAATGCAGTAAAGCCCTCCTATCGGTAGTAGCCCAGGAGTTCATGAACCGCATATGGGGCAATCCCGGTCTATCAGCGGATCGCAATCGGGCGTGGCACTCTGATGTGTGTGGTCAATCAGTCTAGTCCGGAGTGCTGGGGAATAAACGCCGTTGACCCAGTCGAGTGTCATCTCGGCGCCTAGGCTAGCAGCCTGTACCGACACCGATGCCGGGAAAGGCACGTACAAACCTTCGCATCCATGTCCCGCCAAAATGGCAGGAAGAGAATCAACGGTGGAGCGGAGCTCACCTCTTCTGTTGCTGTGCCAAAGACATCGGTAGCACGCACCCGATGCATGTGGCCTCAGGAGTGCACGGACGGTGGTTCCCGGCCCCTCGATCCAGACCGAAAGCATAGGCATCGGAGCCGGATAGTGGCCACTTAGCCAATGCCCGAGAGATTCTTCGCCGGTGGCATCTATGAGCAGGTCCAGCTCCCCTAGTTGCGCTTGCCTGACATCTATCGGAAGTGCACGAACCGCGGCACCTGGTGCCAAGCGCTTGAGCTCCTTCGCCATGGCCTCTGCTTTGTTCAAAAGCAAGTCCGGAAACCCCAGGCGATGACGCCCGATGTTTTGCGGGAAAAGGCTGTCAAAATCTACTAACGTGAGTTTTCCGCCGCACGTCCCCGCGCCGGACTTAACCAGCATATCCGCCAGATATCCGCCAATTGTGCCGCATCCCACAACGGCTAGGTTCTTACCTGCAAGCGTCTTTGATTTTGGCACGTTCCGCTCAGCGATGTACCGATCGTCGATTCTCACTACTGAGATGGGCATCACCTCCAACCCATAGGTCGAATCCCTGCGATTCGCGTGCTTGTTCTTTTGGACCGGAGGTTGGCGGTCATAGAGAACCGCAAAAGCATACGTCATCAACGGAGATTCGATGACGATCAGTACACCGTTGGCCTTCTTCCTTTCCCCTTCCTTGATACGCTTGTGAATCTTGCGCCGGCAGCGAGGATCAAGGGTGCCTTGCCATGCCAAGATATCCCCAACTGTTTTGGGCGGCCAATGGCTGGTCAGAGGTCGGGGTTGAGCGACAGTCTTGACCCGGTAAGTCAGCACCGTTTTATCGCTGGCCTGGTAGCCGAGCGACTTCAGCTTCTCAGTTGTCCGATCTACGTTGTCGCTGATGAACCACAGTGTACTCCCATCGGCCTGCGCGACTATACAGTGCTGCCGACCTAGGTCTGCGCCCTGCATGTCCACGAAGCAAAGCCCGCCAGGCCAATAAGCGAAGAATTCTTCCGCAAGATCTTCAACCATCTCTCCTTTCAAGATTTTCTCGAACACGACGGCCGCGTGCTGTAGGCACGCAAGTGATTGTCCGACGGGATCGTAGATGTCCAGAACGACCGTACCCTTGGCGAGATAGCAAAGCCCGCCATCCGCGCCAAGATGAGGGACCGCTGCGGGCAGATCAGGCGGGATTTCCAGCAGCCGGATGCGAGGCAAGTCGAAGAGCGTAGGGTCGAGCTGAATCTCACACGGAAAGCCCTTGTCCGATTGGGGTGGGGTCAACCGTCCGTGCAGCCTGAACCAGCCGTCATCCGCTTTGCCAACAAACACGAAGCCTCGCTGCCCGAAGGCCTCGATCACGTCTGTGACCGATGTGGTGCTGCTCATCCAGCCTTCGTTCGACCGACTAGTTCGCTTGGACCGGGCGTCGCGGGTGCCGCGGCAATGGTGGCGGCGAGGGATACCACCTTTACCCGATCCGGTTCGTTCGGAAAGCGAGGGCCGAATTCGCCCTGCATCCAAATGCAGGCTTGTGAAGGGCTGCCAGCGTCGGTGGCTCCGCGAAGCACTTTCTCAAGTTCTTCAAACGACCTTGCCGCTTCTTCGACTCCGGATTTGCCAAGCCGCTCCGTGAACGACTCGGACTCATCCACGGGGTTGTTGACGCCCGCCCGCAACCGGGCTGGCAGTGCCGCGACGACATCCAGCAAGGCGAGATCATCCCGCCGCTCGCGCTTCTCAAACAGCGGGGCCGAAGCGGCCATCAACAGGATCGAAGCGGGCCCACCACTGGGCCACCTCCAATCACGGAAGGCCTTCAGGTAGCGCACCACGCGGCGGAACTGTTCCCCCTTGGCCTCTACTTCACCCAGGAACCACTCTTTCACAGGCCTCGGATCGGACGACATCCAATTGCATTCACGGTGGGCCAGCAGAACTCTGTCAGCAGGTAATGCTGTCCAGGCATCACGCTCCGCCTTGTTCACCGCATCCGTCAGCGAGTCAAAGCCATATCGCTCCATCGAAGCTTTGGAGAGCGTCTCAAACTCCTCGTCTGGAATGGCGTACAAAGGAATATCAATGTGGGCATACGAAGCAATAACGATGCGGATGCACGTCGGCTTGTCGGTGACGAGCGTCCAGCCCCGTTCATCGATCAGTGGCTTCAAAGCTTTTTCCGCGGCGGCAAAGAACACCGTCGCCGCGATGCTAGGGCGCTTTGTCTGTGAGACGAAACTCAATGGCAGATAGCAACCATCATCGATATCTGCCTGCTGTGGGTGTTGTGCCGGCGAGTTCAGCGTCTTGTATGCCCACGACCCTTGCGTAAAGAAGCGCGGCTGCGGCGCGGCCTCGGTGTAGCCGCTCGCCCGCAGGAAGCTGGGGACGCCGGTGCGCAGGCAGTTCCTGACATCGGTGCGTGCGCTGGCGATCCAGGTGCGTTGATCAGGCGTCAGGTCCAGCTGGTTATGCATGCAGGATTCGTCATCAACGGTGGTGAAGAAAAGTGGGCTTAGGTTCAGCATGTGGCCTCGGGAACATTTCTGTTGGGGCCGTGATAGAAGATCGGTGCGCCGGCCTGGTGCGCTCGAAACGGTTGGAAAAGAGGATCGCCGAGTGCACGCTGTACCGCGTGATTGCCGCGATCCTTGAGGGTATTCGTGGCGCCGATGGAAACCCTATCCAACGCCTTGACATCCTTGCTCTGATCAGGTGTCGCCTTGTCGTCGATCTGGAAGTAGTTATTCTCCAGCAGCTGCCGTAGCATGTAATCCACCGACGACTCCTGAGCGGAGATCACGAGGTCGAAGAGTCCTCCCCGCCACTTCCCGAATCCGCGGTCAAGGCTGGCGCCGCCGCGGACGGTTGCCCCGATGGTCATCGTGCCGATTGAGAGAACCCGAATCAGCGGATTCTGGTTCGGTGCCAGGAACGTCTTGACTTCGTGCAACCCGAACAGGCCGGGGGCGTTGCCAACCAGCCCCCCATCCGCGAAGACACCGCGGTCGTTGCGTGCCAGAGGAAAGTAGACGGGCGCGGCAGCGGTCGCCAACGCGACATCGACGATTTTCATCCGGTGATCGAGCTCAAAGGAAGGATGGTGTGGTGTTTTGAAGAACTGCCCCCGACCCGTCGAGCAGTTGACGGCCGGCACGAGAACACGATGCCTCAGGTCGCCGATCATGGTCCCTTGGAAGCGCTCGGTCAGCACTTCTCGTAATCCCGCTGAGTCATGCTTTGCGGTCAGCCAGAATCCTAGAATCCGCCGCGGCAGGCTGCGGCAACCAAAGATGCGGCTACCTTCGTCTTCGAATAATGCCTTGAGTTCGCTCGCTGGAATCTCCGCTGCCAGCCCCAAAGCTAACATCCCTCCTGCCGATGTGCCGCAAATCAGATCAAAATGCGAAGCGATAGGACGACCCAGTACGGCTTCAAGTTCGGCAAGAACCGTCGCCGTATAAAGGCTGCGATATCCTCCTCCTGACAGGGCGAGCACATGATAGGTTGGGATGTCTGTCATATTGTCTCAGCCTTTCGGGGGAAAGGGATCATTGCCATGGCTATCCTTGTCGCGGATACGTCCATCTGGACGATGGATAACGAGTTCGGACTTCTGGTTGCGTGCAATATCCCGCGCAGCGTTTATTGCCTGCTGCTGCGTGTCGTGCACAGAGGTTGCCCGCTGGCTGCCAGCACCCTTGACGGCCCAACCGTTTTGATGAGGAACAACATGTTGATTTTTTCTGGCCATGATGGTTCTCCTGCAGTGGAACTATTGAAGTCCCAGCCAGTCGGCTGGGTTGTCAATGGCCTCCTGTTGTAGCACAATGCGTTGCTCCTTCAGACAACAGAAAGGCCAAGCCAAAATAAACTGAAGTAGTTGTAAAACCTAATAACGTTGTTTGTATAGACAACAGCATATCAGAGTTGACGCCTGCCTGCAAATACACCGGTGGGTGCCATTGAAAGCAACGGGTTGGGGCGGAGTCGCGTAGCCGTCTCCCTTTCCGCAACCGCGAGGAGAAGAACGGATGACTCAAACAGGCTTGGGTGTCGCCCTTAAGACGCTGCGCGAACGTAGAACCCTTTCGCTACGGGAGATCGGCCAACTCTCTTCGGTGGATCATGCTTATGTCCACCGCTTGGAATCGGGCGAGAAGACCAATCCGTCGCCAGATCTAGTCGAAAAGCTACTTAGGGTTCTCAAACCTGGAGAGAGAGATGCCTCGCTGGTGATGTGGCTTGTTAAGCATGCGGAGGCTGATCCCCGTCTTGTCGAATTCGTGTTACAAGACCCCTCCATCAGCATTGATGTCTTTTCGACAGCAGCGGGCATGAGGCATCGAGGAAATACGAGGCCAGACCCCGCAACGCTGATTGCCCGAATAGAGAAGATATTCAAGGATGATGACGAGGACGACTGAACATGGATGAGATGCATGTCAGACAGAGAGCACGAGCCTTTGTTGCGGAGGTCGATATGTCCGACATCCGAACGGACCTGACGCCCTATGTCATAGCAGTCAACGCCAAGGTCAGGGAAGAGGAGCTTGGTGATGGGGAGTCCGGTTACACAATTACCAAGCCGAACGGGAAGCACATCATTACGGTGAACTCGCTGGAAACGGAAGAGCGTCAGCGATTTACGATCTGCCATGAGATAGCGCATATCGTGCTTGATCTGGAGTCGAGTCACGAAGAAGTGCCATCCTGGTCCTATGCCAAGCGACACCCGAACGAAATTGCCTGTGACACCTTCGCTGCCGAATTGCTGATGCCGTACCAGCAATGGCTCTCCGCTGTGCCCAAGGAAGAGCCCTCCTTGGATCTCATTCACCAAATGGCCGACCTTTTTGGCACATCATTCCCTGCAGCGGCGTCAAGGTTCGCCAGTCTCAGCGATTTGCCGTGTGCGTTCGTCACCATGGAGCGTGGTGCAGTGCGATATGCCGCACGCTCTACGGCATTGCGGCAAGCAGGAGCCTGGATACCTGCCAGGTCGGTAATTCCAGCAGGCTCCGTGGCTCACCGAATCCGCTCTTCAGGGGATAGCGCCACTGAGACGGGGGAAGTTTCGCAGGACGTCTGGTTCGACAACTGGGAAAAGGGGCTTCCCCTATACGAGATCTCCAGACACTACGCGCGGACCGATACCACCACCTCGCTGTTATGGTTCGACAGCGACGATCTGCCTGAGGTCGAAGTCAACCGTTTCGGTGCACGCATCGATGACGATGGCGGTTTGGCTGAACTCACGGGACAACTGCCGTGGCCAGGGCGTAGTAAGCGCCGTTAACAAAGGCCTCTGGTCTGCCACTCGTCTTACATCCTGCGCGGGAGATCGGCTCTGCGTGCTGAAATCACGCTGAAACAAGAAAACCCCGCCACCCCTTGACTGGGTTGTTCATAGCGACGGAGCCCGCGTTTCATCACCATCTCCCCACACACTACCGTGCGGGACGACATGCTCATGACAGGACACCGACTTGCCACGGCCACACTGTTGGCGCTGACTTTCATCGCACCGGGCTCCTGGGCTGATGCCGACGCCGAGCGCGCCATGCTCGCCCGTCTGCTCCACGAGATCGCACTCCTCGAATCCCTGATTGCGAGCAGCGAGGCCGAGGCGGACCCCGACGCCCGTATTCATTTCCAGTATGACTGGCTGCGCCAGGATCTGGAGCGGGTGCGCGCGGGTATCCAGGCGCACCTCGATGCCCCGCGGAATACGCCGCGCCCGGTGCCGCCGCTGCGCGGTGACT
The DNA here is from genome assembly GCA_002416125.1 of Halieaceae bacterium UBA5044. Lineage (GTDB taxonomy): Bacteria > Pseudomonadota > Gammaproteobacteria > Pseudomonadales > Halieaceae > Haliea. The sequence continues at coordinate 12,661 of DIBU01000012.1, read as the reverse complement.
ACCGGCAGTGATTGATGACACCGGCACAGACAGCGGCCTTCGAGGCCGGATCCGGCGCGACACCGGCAGCGCTTCTGCTCGCCATCGCCAGCGTGGTGCTGATCCTCGCGTTTATCTGGGTGATCTGGATCACCGTAGGCAGCTTCCGGGCCTGGCAGGACGGCCAGGCCAGCGTGTTCGACCTGCTCTGGGCAACCCTGCGCGCGAGCATCGTGTTGCTGGTCCTCGGCTTCTACCTGCGCTGAGCCTGGCGGTGTCCTTCCACTCTCATTCTTTTCCCACCTCGGAACACTGTATCCGCGCACTGTTGCGCCCATTCGGAGAACGCACCATGACCACACCCCGTCACCCTTCACGTTTTGCCGTCCTCGCGACCGCAGTCTGCCTGTCCCATCCATCCGCCTGGGCGGTGTTACCGACCCCGGTGGCACCCAGTACCGCGCCCGCCGCCGGAGACTGGATCGGCCTGATTGAAGGCTATATCAAGGACGGCGGCCTGGTCCTTGGCCTGGCGATTGCCGTGCTGGGCTTTCTCTGGGTCGCCTACCTGGCCTTCGCCAAGTTCAATGAAGCCCGTCAGGGCAAGGCCGAATGGGCCGAGGTGGGTGTGCTGGGGATTGTCGGCGCCATCGTGCTGATCTTCGCCAGCTACCTGCTTACCGAAGCGGCCGGTGTGATCTGAGTGGCACCCCTGGAAAGCCAGGACGTCCTCGCGGACCGGCTCAATGCGGAGCCGGTCATTTTTCGAGGCTGCTCCGCCAGCGAGTTGGGTGTCATCGTCGCCCTGGCTGCCGTGGTCTGGCTGCCACTCAGCCTGCTGCTGGCCTGGCTGGGTGGGGCGGTGACCATGGGCTTTGGTTTTGCGGGGATCGGCATTGTCGCCACGGTGCTCGGGGCCGCCAGTTTTTTTCAGCGCCTCAAACGCAATCGTCCCGATGGCTACTACCAGCAGCGCTGCGCGCTGTGGCTGGACCATAAAGGCCTTAAACGCGCACCGTTCATCAGCCGCAGCGGGACCTGGGATATCGGCAGGAGAGGGCATGTCACGCTACCGCTTCGCCATCGATAATGTCCAGGCCCACCTGCGCTCCCTGTGGCTGATCATCGGTCTGCAGATAATGGTGATTGCCGCGCTCTGCTACGGCTGGAGCCGGGCGCCCGAGCATCTGACGGTGCACATCCCGCCGGACCTGCGCTCCGGGGCCGTGCAGCACCACACCGAAGTACCCGCCGCCTCGGTCTACGCCTTCGCGTTCTACCTGTTTCAGCAGCTCAACCGCTGGCCGGAGGACGGCAGCCGCGATTACGGCCGCGCCATTTTTCGGATCGCCCCCTATGTCACACCCCGCTACCGCGCCGAGCTGCTGGCCAATCTGGACGAGAAGGGCCGCCGGGGTGAGCTTGCCTACCGCGTGCGCGCGCTGCAGGGCATCCCCGGCCTGGGTTATTCCGAAAACCGGGTCGACATTCTCGATAGCCAGACCTGGCAGGTCTGGCTGGATCTCGAACTGCTGGAGTCGGTTAAGGGCATGACCGTCAAGCGTACCCGGATCCGCTACCCCCTGCGGGTCGTGCGCTACGCCGTCGACCCGGAAGCCAATCCCTGGGGACTGGCCCTGGATGGTTTTGGGGCCGACGGCCCCCGTCGCCTCACCGACGCTGATCTTCTAGGGGGGGAACCCGCTCATGCAATCCAATAGTTTTCAAGGATCCTCCGTGTCCCGAATGGTTTTTCTTACCGCCATTATCTCGCTGTGTGGACTGCTACTGTTCAGCACCACGGCAGCCGCCGCACTGGACCCCGCCGAGCGTATCGTCTGGCGTAAAACCCCGATTACGCTGGAGCTCGGCGTTGGCCAGGAGCGCATGGTCCACTTCCCCGGCCCGGTGAGCGTGGGGATTCCGGGCGCCCTGCAGCATCGGCTGCGCATCCAGAGCAGTGGCGGCACCGTCTACTGGCTGGCCCAGCAGGCCTTTCCGCCAACCCGGATCCTGGTGCGGTCGCTGGATGACGGCCTGGTCTACCTTTTGGATGTGGCTGCGGCCCCGGAAGGCGGCAATGCCGCGCCGATGGAGATCAGCCTCCCACGACAACTGTCCCCTGCAACGCATGACGAACGCGCTACCGCTCCCGAGACCCAGGGTTACGTCAGCCTGACCCGCTTCGCCGCCCAGCAGCTGTATGCCCCCCAGCGCCTGCAGACGCCCTTGCCGGGCGTGGTCCGGGTGCCGGTGCCCGATGCACCCGTGCCGCTGGTACGCGGCGGTGCCATTGTCTCGACTCCCCTGGCCAGCTGGCGTAGCGGACACCGTTTTGTGACCATGGTACAGCTCAGCAATACCAGTCCCGAGGCGCAGGAGCTGCAGGCAGAGGCCCTGCGCGGTGCGTGGCTCGCCGCCACCTTCCAGCACCACCGGCTGCTGCCCGCAGGCGATGAGGCCGACCACACGGTGGTCTACCTGATCTCCGACCGTCCCTTCAGCCGCGTGTTTTAGGGGGGAGCCTGCCCATGTCCCACGCCGTCTCCAACCGCCTCCTGCCCCTGCTGGCCACCCTGGTGCTGCTGGTGCTTGGGGCCGTCACCCTTAAAACCTGTTCGGCTGAAAATGAGAACGGGCTGCTGCTGACCGGCGTGCCGACAGCCCCCGACCCGGATGCCGACACTCCGGCGGACACGATAAAAACCCTCACTGCCAATGTGGCGGCGATGACCACCGCCGTCACCGCCCTGCGCCAGGACAATGCTGAGTTGCGCAAGGAGAACCAGACCCTGATCAACAACCGCAGCCAGATCGAGGAGAACGTGGCCACCCGGCTGCGCCGTGAGCTGCTCAGCCGGGAGCAGGACGCGGACAACCAAGCCCGCCGCGATTCCGGTGTACTGCAGTCACTCACTCAGCGCGTCGATTCCCTGGCCGCCTCCCTCAATGAGGTGCAGGGCGCACAGCCGGATCAGGCCATGCCGGTCGGCCTCGGGCTGGAGGGGTTCGAGGGTCCCGGAGGCATTCCGGCAATAGAACCCACGCTGGTCTGGATCGCGCCGCTGGATGCCGAAACGGACCCTACAGCCTCCGGAGGTCTGGCCGGGGCGCGCCAGGCAGCGAGTGGTTACCTGGGGGATGCCCGTCGACACGGCGGTCAACTGGTCACGGACACCCGCGAGCGGGTCGAGGCCAGGCAGGACAGGCCGGTATACACCGTGCCGCGCAATGCCACCCTGATGGGATCGACCGCCATGACCGCCCTCGTGGGACGCATTCCTCTGCGCGGTCAGGTGCAGGACCCCATGCCGTTCAAGATCATTACCGGTGCCGACAACCTGGCTGCCAACGGACTCACGATCCCCGGCGTCCAGGGCATGATCTGGAGCGGTACCGCGGTGGGAGACTGGACCCTGTCCTGTGTGTCCGGTCGCCTGGAGGCGGTCACCTTCGTGTTTGATGACGGCACCATCCGCACCGTGGCCAGCGATGACGGGCAGGGGCAGGGGGGCCGTGATGAGCCACTGGGCTGGATCTCCGATGCCCAGGGCATTCCCTGCATCAGCGGCACCCGTAAAAGCAACGCCACCGCGTTTCTGGCGCAGCGCATCGGTGTGCAGGCGATGCAGGCCGCCGCCGATGCGGCCGCCGCCGCCGAAAACACCACGGTAATCACCAGCGCCGGTGGCACTACCGGCGGCGTCACCGGGGACGTCGGCGCCTATGTGCTGGGCAAAACCGTCGCCGGAGGCAGCGAGGAACTGGCGCAGTGGCTGCTCGAACGCCAGTCCCAGAGTTTTGACGCCGTGTTTGTTCCCGCCGGTATTACCGTGGCGATCCATGTGGATCGCGCCATTCCCATCGACTTTGAGCCCCAGGGCAGGAAACTGAGCCATGCATCCCTATCGTCCAGCCATGCTCCGCACACTCTCGATTAGTCTACTGCTGACCGGGTGTGCCGGCAGCAAGGAGACCATCCTGCCCCAGGATGGCGCGACCATGCGCGAGATCTATGACGCCCATGTCCAGATTACCGAAGGTGAGGCGCCGCGGCATCGCCAACTCGCAACACCACTGCGCCCGCCGGGACACCATGTCGCCGATCTCGGGCCCGCCGCCCGGGCTGACCACCAGGACCTTAACACCCGCTTTATGCGCGTGCCCAACCCGACGCTGGTGATGTATATCTTTCCGCACCTGGCGGGTATTCATCGCGTTCCGGTGCCGGGCTATTCCACTGTGTTTCCCCTCTACGAGCGGCCGGAATATGCCCTGCCGGGTGAGCACGCGGTGGATGCCCCATGAGCGGTTTCTCTGCCCGCCAGGGAATACCCGCTCAGGACGCAGGGTCGAACCCGGGAGAGCCATCGCGCCCGAGGGCACCGGCGCCACTGACCCACCGGGACGTGCAGGCGCTCTATCAGCGCCCCCCGTCCTTCACGCCCTTTTTGCCCTGGGTGGAATACCTGCCGGACAGCCAGTGTTTTCTATTGGAGGACGGGGTCAGCGTCGGTGCCCTGTTCGACCTGACCCCGGTCGGTACGGAGGCACGCACCGGCCCGTTCATGGTGGCTCTACGCGATGCCATCCAGACCGCGCTCAGCGAGGCCTTGCCGGAACGCGACGATGGCCCCTGGGTGTTGCAGCTCTACGTGCAGGATGAGCCCAGCCTCGACAGTCTGGTTCAGTCACTGAAACACTACCCGGCGCCGTCCGTCCGCGAGCACGCCTACTCACGTTTCTATCAGGCGCTGATGCAGAACCACTGCGCACGCCTCTGTGCGCCGGGCGGGCTGTTTGTCGACACCGCACTCACCGGCAGTCCCTGGCGTGGCCAGATCCGGCGGGTGCGGGCGGTGCTGTACCGCCGTCAGACCGCGCGCCACCGACCAACCAACCCCTATGAGGCCGAGGCGGAACTGAACCAGGTGGCCACCCAGCTGACCGCCGCACTGGCGGCGGCGGGTATCCGTACCCGGCGGTCCTCCGGCATCGACCTGTATCGCTGGCTGCTCCCCTGGTTCAACCCCGGCGAGAGATCTACCGATGCCACCGGCGCGTTATTACGCAGCCTGGGCGATGCATCTGAAGACGCCGAACTACCCTACGGCCATGACTTTGCCGAAACCCTGACCTTGTCCCTGCCGTACTCGGACTCGACGTCCGCCACCTGGTGGTTCGATGGCCTGCCCCATACCGTGATCAGCATCCAGGGCCTGCGTCGGGCACCGGAGATCGGTCATATGACGGCGGAGCGCGCTGCCGGGGATCATCTGTTTTCCGTCTTTGACCGGCTGCCGGAACACACGGTGATGGTGCTGACCCTGACCGCCAAACCCCAGGACGCCACCCGCAATCATGTGGCGCTGGTCAAACGCGCCGCCGTGGGGGATTCCGCCGAGGCCGCACTGACCCGGGAGGATGCCACTCGGGTGGAGCGGGAGATGGCCGCAGGCAACAAGCTCTATCCGCTGGGCATGGCCTTCTACGTGCGCGGTGATTCACCGGACAATCTGCGGGAGCGGGTCAACCAGCTGCACGCCCTGCTGCTGGCCAACGGCCTGCAACCGATAGGCCGCGAGGGCGATCTGCTGGGGCTGGACAGCTACCTGCGCAACCTGCCCATGGCCTACGATCCTGCCTTCGATCGTAAAAGCCGCCGCTCGCGGCTGGTGTTTTCCCGGCACATCGCCAACCTGTTGCCGGTTTACGGACGCTCCCGCGGCACTGGTCATCCCGGGCTCGTGTTCTTCAATCGCGGGGCGGAACCGCTGGTGTTTGATCCCCTGCACCCGGACGATCGCAAGAAAAATGCCCACATGCTCATACTGGGGCCCACCGGGGCGGGCAAGTCGGCCCTGCTGGTCTACCTGCTGCAGCAGATGATGGCCATTCACCGCCCCCGCATTTTCATCATCGAGGCGGGTGGGTCTTTCACCCTGCTGGGGCAGCATTTTAAACACCACGGTATCAGTGTGAATCAGGTGACCCTGAACCCCGGCTCCGATGTCAGCCTGCCGCCCTTTGCCGATGCCTTGACCCTGCTGGACCGGGAGCGCCGGATCCGGCTCGCCACCGACCCCGAGGCGATCCCTGAGAGTGAGGACGACGAGGAGGGCGGTGAGAGCCCCGGCCGCGATGTGTTGGGAGAAATGGAAATTGCCGCGCGCATCATGATCACCGGCGGTGATGAGCGCGAGGATGCCCGCATGACCAGGGCCGATCGCCTGCTGATCCGTAACGCGATCCTGCTGGCCGCGAAAACCGTCTCCCGGCGCGGCGGGGACCAGGTGCTGACCCGCGATGTGGTCGCAGCGCTGAACGCCCAGGGTCAGGAACCCACCCTGCCCGATCACCGCCGTCACCGCGCCACGGAAATGGCCGATGGCATGGCGCTGTTCTGCTCGGGGCTCGCGGGCGACTTCTTCGACCGCCCCGGCTCCCCCTGGCCCGAGGTGGATGTCACGCTGGTGGAGATGGGAGTGTTGGCACGAGAAGGCTATGAGGACCAGCTGACGGTGGCCTACACCGCGATGATGAGCCACATCAACCAGCTGGTGGAGCGCCACCAGAGCGACGGTCGCCCGACCCTGGTGGTGACCGATGAGGGCCACATCATCACCACCAATCCTCTGCTGGCCCGTTACGTCGTAAAAATCACCAAGATGTGGCGCAAGCTCGGGGCCTGGTTCTGGATCGCCACCCAGAACCTGGAGGATTTCCCGGACGCCTCCCGGCGCATGCTCAACATGATGGAGTGGTGGCTGTGTCTGGTCATGCCCAAGGAGGAGGTGGAGCAGATCGCGCGCTTCCGGGATCTGACCGCCGAACAGCGCAGCCTGTTGCTGTCGGCCCGCAAGGAACCGGGCAAGTATGTTGAAGGCGTGGTCCTGTCGGACCAGCTGGAGGGGCTGTTCAGGAACGTCCCCCCACCCCTGTCCCTGGCCCTGGCCATGACCGAAAAACACGAGAAAGCCGAACGGGCCCAGATCATGCGCGAGCAGGGGTGTTCCGAACTGGAGGCCGCCCACATCGTGGCTGAGCGGTTGGAGGGCCGCCCTGGTGGCTAGGCTGAATTACACTGCGCCCACCCAACCCGGCAGCCACGTCCGGCACAGGCCCATCGTCGTGCTGGTGGCATGGCTGGCATGGCTGACAATCCTGTTGACGTCTCCGTTCAGTGTTGCGGAACCGCGCTATCAGGTGGAGCTGTTTACCACCGCCGCGCATCCGCCTCCCGCGCATCACAACGCAACGGGCGAGGACATCCAGCTGACCGTCTATGACCTGGACGGTCTCGCACGCCTGAACGCCATCCTGTCCCACCAGCTGCCGCCCCAGCAGTCGGCGGCGAAGGCGATGGCAGCAACACGGCTCGCTGCGCTGACCGAACGCCAGCAGGCGGACCTACGCTCGACCGCCACGGGGTTGTTGGCTGCCCAGCGCTACGGACTGACCCGCTACCCGGCGATGGTGATCAATGGCGAGGCGGTCTTTTACGGACTGACCGACCCCACAGAGGCCGTCCGTCAGTATCAACGCTGGCGCGGGGAGGCCGAGTTGTGAGGGCTACCATCCTGCTCGCCACACTCCTGCTGACCCTGCACTGGCCGCAGGGCAGTCAGGCTGCGTCCCTGTCCACCGCCGGGATCGTGGCGCAGACCAGCAATGCGGCATTCGCGTGCATGCAGTGGCGCCCGGTGGGCCTGTGTTTCTGGCTGGAATGCGATCTTTTAAGTTGCACCGTCAACTCCTCACTCAAGGTGGGACACTACAACCCGGACCTGGTCGTCAGCGCCTACAATGTTTTAGGGGGTAATCCCTGGTCCGAGATGCGCGCCACCCTCGGTGCCGCTCAGCGCGCCGCCGCCCAGGGGCTTCTGGGGCGCCTGCTACCAGTCCCCGTGGACAGCGCGGGTAACCGCACGGAGGGCACCCACAACCGTCTGGATCACCGCAACCTGTTATTCAGGGAGACCGATGCCATCGGCCATCCCCTGACCCTGCTGCCGGATGTGGGCGGGGCGGGCGGACTGGTCTGCCCCTCCCAGGCCACGCCCTTCGTGCCATATTTTCAGTCGGGGGTGAATGCCCTGGCCTGGCGGCTGGAGGTCCCGGAAATGCTCTATCCCGCCAGCCTGATCCCGGGCCTGCGCGAGGTGGGCCACTGGCCGCTGCAGACTTGGGGCGGCCTTTATCCGCGCACCGGCTGGACCACCCAGTCTGAAGAACCCAAGGGCGCGGCGATCAACGCCCAGCGCGCGGGGGATATTGTCACTCGCACCGGCCAGCCTCACGTCTATCTGCCCCTGCAGGGACCCTTTACCCCTGACATGCGTGTGTGGCCGCCGGGCCCGCTGGTGGAAGGCAATGCCCGCACCGGCACCTGGCAGATGCTGGCACCCCGCGCCGAATCCAGCTGCGCGGTGTTCGGCACCAATGATCTCTTCAGTGCCGTCGGCTGGGGCGGTGGTCGTGTCGATCCCGGCGGAGATTACGGCTGGACCCTGTGGCGTCCCTACCAGTGCTGCCAGCGCGAGGGACAGATCTTCATTACCGATATCAACTGGACGGGGTACCCATGATGCGACGGCTTCCTCCCAGGACAACACAGGGCGCAATCGCCGGACTGCTCCTGCTGCCGCTGCTGGCGTCGCCCGCCTTAAAAGCCGCAGAAGGCCCCACCGAAGACAGCTTCTGGTACTACGAGATTGGCGGTGCCCAGCCCGTGTCACCGCCGCCCAACCCGCTGGTCAGCTCGGTCACCCTGGGTGGTTCGGCCCAACTGGGTCTGGGCTATAGCTGTGCCAAGTTCGATCCCCTGCTGGCGGTGACCCACACCCTGAACAATATCAAATCGGGCGTGGATGACATGATGAATGCGATGACCGCAGCGGCATCCTCGGCCATCGCCGCGCTGCCCGCCCTGATCCTGCAGCGCGCCAACCCCGGGCTCTATGACCTGTTCCAGAATGCCCTGTTAAAAGCCGAAGAGACCATGAAACTTGCCACTAAGAGCTGCGAGCAGATGGAGGCGGAGATTGCCAAGGGCAAAAATCCCTACGCGGACCTGATCACCCTATCAAAAGGCAACGACTGGAAAGTGCAGATGGGCATTGGCTCCAATGATGCGGTCAGCGCCAAGGAGGCGGTGGAATCCGCCAATGGGGACAACGGCGTGCCCTGGATTGGGGGCCAGGCCGGTGGGTCTGGCCAGCCGGTCCTGCGCTTTACCGGCGATCTGGTCCAGGCCGGGTACAACATCAACCTGAACCGGCCCATCACCGAAACCGCCCCGGTGCCCGCCAGCGACGCCACCCGCCTGTCGGAAATCTGGGGCTCGCCTACAGAAGCCCGTGACTGGGTGGTCGCGGTGGTGGGGGAGAACATCGTGACCACCTGCGATACCTGCCGTAAAGACAGTATCCCCGGCACCGGCCTTCTGCCCACCCTGTACCGGGAATCGGCCGAAGTGACAGTCGACCTGCAGGCGCTGGTGGCGGGGGATATCCCCCCCACAAGAACCAACCTCAACGACGTCACCGCCCCCGGGGTCGCCGTCACCCGCCAGGTCATCGAGGCCATCCGCGAGATGCCCGCCACCGAACAGGCCCTGATCACCAGCCGGCTGGTGGCCGAGATCAGCACCGCCCGCACCGTGGAAAAGGCACTCTACGCCCGTCGCCTGCTGCATTCCGGACGTCAGGTCCCCGAGGTCTATGCCACCGAGGTCGCGCGCCAGCACGCGGACACCGCCATTGCCGAACTCGACAAGGAAATCGAGAGCCTCCTGTTTGAAACCCGTGTGCGCCGCGAGGTGGTCTCTGAAACCGTCACTGTTCTCCTGCAGCGCGCCGCAGCCCGTCGTCAGTCCGCCCTGGATATCCCGCAGGTGGCTCCTCGTGATACAAGACCGCTGAGTCATGGTCGTGTCCAGTAACCCGCAACACCGGCGCCGCGCCTGGCTGGTGGGCAGTCTTCTAGTGACCTTCCTCGCCGCCCTGGGTATCGGCCTGCTGCTCTGGCAGGCCGTGGCCCTGAGTTCGCTGGCGACCATTGCGCAGCGTGTCAGCGAAGCCAAACCGCTGCTGGGGGCAGTGCGCCTTGGCCTGATCGCACTGCTGGCCCTCCTGTGGCCCTGTCTCAGCGATTGGCTATGCAAAAAGCGGCATAGCTCATTATCCAAAGCCGAGTCCAATCGCCTCCGCTGGCGGGTCGTCGGTTGGCTGCTGGCCATCGAGCTGCTGATCGGCCAGAACCTGCTACATCACCTTGCCGCATTCGCTGGTGCCAGTCCGTGAGTGTCGACAGCTATCTGGAACTGTTTACCACGCTCTTCGGCTGGGCGTTCTATGGGGTGTTGTGGGATGTGCTGGTCAGTACAGGGATCGTCTACCTACCGTTTTTGGCGATCTTGATCGATAACTGGCGCGAGCCCGCCCAGGGTGGCGAATTCGGCTCGGTGACCGGACTCTCCCTGCGCCGTATGGAGATCGATCTGTTCATCGCCCTGCTGGTGGTGGTGCTGGCGGGCCAGCCCGCAGCCCTGACACCGCTCAATGCCAGCACACTCAGCTATGTACCCCAGCCGACCGCGGCGGATCCCACACCAATCACCGCGACCACAACCGAGTCCCAGAGCACCTACGGCATTACCGGCTTTACCGGCTCCCCGGCCACGGTCAACCTGCCGGTGTGGTGGTACGCCGTGCTCTCCATGTCCTCGGGCATGAATCATGCCGTGATCGCAGGCCTCCCCGCCGCCAGCGACCTGCGTACCTACGAGCAGCAGGCACGCCTGGCCACCATCACGGACCCCCGGTTGCGCCAGGCCGTCAGCGATTTTTTCAGTCACTGCTATATCCCGGCACGCTCAAGATATCAGTCAGCTCAACCGGCAACACCGGGGATCACGGCCCTGCTGGATACCTACGGCGATGACGATCCGGACTGGTTGGGGTCCCATGTCTATCGGCAGACCCCGGGCTACTATGACGAGCTGCGCCCCCCAAAGCAGATCCCGGGCTGGTCGTACAGTGCGCTGCGCGATACGGAATATGATCCCGCCGATCCACCGGAGTGGGGCAAGCCCACCTGTAAGCAATGGTGGGAGGAGGGCAACGAAGGTTTACGCCAGCAGTTGATCAATGCGGCGGACGCCACGGCGGGCGGGCTTTCCGGGCTGGTGGTCAACATTGCGCCAGGTTTGGCGAGTGAACAGCAACAGGATGCCGTCGCCCGTACTGTGCTCACCAACGCGCCCCCGATCTGGTCCAGCAACGACCTGGTGGCGGGCAATACGGCCAACACAGGCTGGCTGGCCACAGCGGAGAATCTGGTGAAGGGCGGCCTTGCCGCAGGCGGGGTGGTCACCGCCTCAGGCCTGTTTGCCGTCACCATGACCGCGGTCCTGCAGGCCCTGCCCATGGTGCAGGCTTTGTTGCTGCTCAGCATCTATGCCCTGCTGCCCATGATCGTCGTGCTATCGCGCTACTCCATTGCCATGATGGTCACCGGTGCCATGGCGATCTTCACCGTTAAGTTCTGGACCGTACTGTGGTATCTGGCGATGTGGGTGGATCAGAACCTGATTGGCGCCATGTACCCTGACGCCAATACGTTTTTGCTCATCTTCGCCAATCCCGGCGAACACGATGCCAAGCGCATGCTGCTCAACATGATCACCACGAGTCTCTATCTGGGATTACCACTCCTCTGGAGCGGTATGATGGCTTGGGTTGGAATTCACGTTGGGCGGGCAATAAGCGCTGCCTCCACTATCCTGGCGCTTCCCGGTGAGAATTCTGGGAAGCAGGGGGCGGCTATCGGTAAATCAGCTGTGAGCCGTGCAGGCAGGCGGTAGATACACTAATCACGCTCATACCAGCCAAAGGGGTCGGTGCCCGCGTCAAGGCGGCCAGTGCGGTAGTTGAGTATACCATGGAAATCAGAGTCATGCTGCCGCGGATCATCGTCCGGTAGCTCTGCCGATGCAGCCGAATAGCCGATAAATCGCCACACTGCTTTGAGAACAGCGAAAACCACCTGGAACGGCGCTTCTTTCATTGCGTCCACCCCGACCTTCGTGAAATACGATTTTATAAGTGTAGGTCCGATGTCTTGTGTTTTCCAGTGCGGCAAGGGATTTGAACGGCGCTCAAGATAAAGGGCAAATAGTTGAGTTTCCGTGGCAATCTGAGATCTTAGCTCCCACGCGTGTGATTGACATCACATCCCGTGTTAGCGGATCGATTGGTGTCTGGTATAGTCCATCGATGACGGCAGCGCGAACGGCAGCTCGCGACCGAGGCTGTGTGAAAAGTCCTATGTTATGATTAGTCGTCCGGCTCAGGGATTGGGGGAGCGATTAGATGAGTGGATTCATTCGCGGTGAAAGTCGACAACAGTCGGCTTTATTTCCCGAAAGTCTCGACGACTATATTTCTGAAGATAATCCGGCCGGGCTTCTGGATGCATTTGTAGATTCTCTGAACCTCGGCGCACTGGGTTTTGATCGAGTTAAACCTGCCCCTACTGGTCGTCCGGCATATCACCCTTCGATCCTCCTTAAAATCTACATCTATGGGTATTTAAATCGCATTCAGTCGAGTCGACGCCTTGAACGGGAAACCCAGCGCAATATCGAATTAATTTGGCTAAGGATACTCTGAATAAGTCT
>DIBU01000019.1 GCA_002416125.1 Halieaceae bacterium UBA5044 | reverse complement strand
TTCGGGTTCGGGTTCGGGTTCCGGTTCCGGCGCGGGTTCGGGTTCCGGTTCGGGCTGGGGCGGGGGCTGTATCACCCAGGTGTCGGGGTCGTAGCCGCGCTCCGCGGCCTCGATGGCGGATACAGGCGCTTTGCGCGAACGGGGCTCCCAGTCGCGGTCAACCAGCGAGGCGGGAACAAGGTCGTCGTCCCGGTCGACATAGCTGCCGCCGGCTGCGAACTTCGACCATTTATTGCCGCTTCCCGCCACCCCGCATCCTCATCACGGTATCCTGCGGCCTAGGAGACACTATCCGGCACGTCGGCGCAATGCTCAGTCCGGGGCATGGGCGCCGCGGGGGCGCCCGGCACGCGGCACTTGAGGGTTAGAAGAATTTACGCAGGGTGATACCCACCGTACGCGGCTGGTTGTTGCGGTAGGCCAACCGGGCGCGCCCGCCGCGTTCGCGGTCAAAGGACAACTGGGCGTTCTCATCGGTGACGTTATTCACGTAAAACACCGCCTCGAAGGTTTCCCAGACAATCCCCGCACTGAGATTGAGCTGCTCGTAGGCGTCCAGTTCCAGGTCAACCGCCGTCACCTCGTTACCCGTTGCACCACCGAATGGCAGACCGGAGACAAAGTTCCCTGCGCCGTCCACCTGGTCACTGGGTTGGGTGAAGCGATCACCCACGTGCTGCAGCACCGCGGACACATACATTTCATCCGAACCGAAGGCCTCGACCGGGAACGTATACGTCGCTGACGCCGACACCTGGATTTCCGGCACCGAGGCCAGGCGGTTGCCGTCCTCGACACCACCCAGCACATTCCCTGCGCTGTCAACAACGGTGGAGTCGAACTCGGCCTCCAGTATGCTGCCCGAGAGCGTCAGCATCAGCAGCTCCATGGGATAGGCCACCAGCTCCCACTCCACGCCCAGGGTGTGCGCTTCCGGCACGTTGAAGCTGATGCGCGACGAGCAGGAGCCGGCATCCAGGGTCACCTGCAGGTCCTCGATATCGGTGTAGAACAGCGCGGCATTGAAACGCACTTTCTCGAATTCACTCTTGAACCCCAACTCGTAGTTCCAGAGCGTCTCATCCTCATAGGACTGGAAGCTGCCGAAGGTCTGCAGGTCGCCAGCATCGCACAGGGGCACGTTCAGGGGATCGTTGACCCCACCCAGCCGGAAGCCCTGTGATGCCTGTGCATTCACGGTCATTTCGTCGCTGACATCGTAGCTGACCATGACGCGGGGATTGAAGCCGTCGGAAGACGTGGCGTCCACCTGATCGTCACCATTGGAGAACAGCCCCCCCGTGGTGAAGCGGCGCTCTTCCTCGAAGTCGTAGTAACGCCCGCCGAGGGTCAGGCTGAGGCGATCGGTAACGTCGAAGCTGGCCTCACCAAACAGCGCGGTCTGCTCGATATCGTAGGGCAGATCGGAATTGTACGGCGAATCGGGTCCGTAGCCGTTGCTGACCGCTGCGGCTGTGCCGGCACCCAGCACCTGATCAGTCACCGCATCGTAACCCGGGGTCGGCAAACGCTGCGCGTAGGTGCGCTCGACGTCGGAATAGAAACCGCCGAACACCCAGTTGAAGGGGCCATCGCTGTTCGAGGCGAAACGCAGCTCATGGGTGACCTGCTGTAAATCGGTGGTGTCGCGCAGGTTGGAAGGCAACAGTACTGCGGGCTCGGGGAAGCCCAGGTCTACCGACACCGAGCCGGACAGCGCGCTCGCGTCCCGACTCGCGAGAATCTCACGGTCGACATAGCTGCCGGCGTAGGTGACGTCCACCGCATCGAGACTCCAGTTGATTACCAGGTCGGCAATCATGGTCTCGTCCTCGAAGGCTTCATCGAGGCGCAGGAACTGCTGGCGCTCGCCGAGCTGCACCGGCGGACGTGTGGTGGTGTAGGGGTTCGCAAACAGGTTGTACACCTCCTCGCGATTGAAGCCGTCGGTCTCGATTTTCTGGAACACAACCCGCGGCGTGATGGTGAGGTTGTCGGTGGGCTGCAGAGCCAGGGCGATGCGGCCACCGTAGCGGCCACCGCCGTTGACGTCCTCTGTGACCGCACCACCCTCACGCAGGGCATCGATCCAACCGCCGTATTCTGTGCCGTAACCCACCACCCGCAGCGCGGCGCGGTCATTCATGGGGATATTGATCATGCCTTTGACATGACCGCCCATGTCGCCGTCTTCCACGGTATTGAGATTGGCTTCCACCGAGCCTTCCAGTGTTTCAAAGTCCGGCTGATTGGTGATGAAACGGATGGTGCCGCCCACGGATCCCGAGCCAAACAGCGTGCCCTGCGGGCCGCGCAGCGTTTCCACGCGATTGAGGTCGTACAGGTCGAGGTCGGGTGTAAACAGCGAGAGCGAGATCACGGTCTCGTCGAGGTAGACCCCCACCTGCTCCTTGACACCGGGCTGGTCGCGCACCACCTGCCCCGCCGATACCCCGCGAATGGAGACCTGGCTCTGGCCCGGCCCCAGGTTCTGGATGGCCAGGCCGGCCACGTTACGCGACAGGTCTTCCAGTGAGGTTGCTCCCAGGCGCCGAATATCGGCTTCTGACTGGGCGTTGATCGAGAATGGCAGATCCTGTGCCGAGGCCTGACGCTTGGTGGCGGTGACTACCACTTCTTCCAGCTGTGCAACAGCGGTCAGGGGCAGCGCGCCCGCCAGGGCGGTTGCAAGGACGGTTTTGCGGAAAGAGGGCATAGCGTGCTTCCTTCATTTTTACGGGTATGCGCCAAGTCTAGCCGCTGACCCGCAAAGTTGAAGGCGAGTGGAGTGTAACAATTTCACGTAATTTTCATTGAGGTCCTCAGTCTGCGGGTCGCGACGCGCCGATCAGCTCCGGAATGGTCGCCTCACGGCGCCCCTGGCGAGCCAGGTCGTCGGCGATGGCCTGCAGCGAGGCTCCGGGTTGCGGTGTGACGCCCTCGGGGCGCAGTGGCTCGCCGCATTCGCTGCAGGCCAGCAGGGGGCGGGTGACCTTGCCGCAGCTGCGATGCACATAGGCCAGTGGCACCCCCTCCTCCCCCGCCATCCAGTCATCCCCCCAACGGGCCAGGCTCATCAGCACGGGATACAGACCGAGACCCTTGCGGGTGAGGCGGTATTCGTGGCGCAGGGGGCGCTCGTTGTAGGGCACCTTGACCAGAACGCCCTGCTCCACCAGTTTACCCAGGCGTTCTGACAACCGGTGTCGCGTGATACCGAGGTTCTGCTGGAACTGCTCGAAGCGTCGCGTGCCCAGAAACGCATCTCGCAGGATGAGCAGCGTCCAGCGCTCACCCACCACTGACAGCGCACGCGCCACCGAACACAACTGCTGGTCAATCTCGGTCCAACGCATTCCCCTTTCCCCCCTGCCTGCCCTGCAGTTATGATCCAGCCAACCAGCGGTGAGCATAAACGACCGCCCCGCGAACGCCAATGAGGATATCCCATGACACAGGGCATCGGTGGTTCAGACGCCACCCAGGAACTTGCACGCCTGCAGGACATGAGCGCAGCGGCCGAACCCATCCAGGATGCAGAATTTGCCGCCCGCTTGCAGCGCGCGCAGCAGCTGATGCAGGCGGCCGGGCTGGACGCGCTCTACCTGAATGCGGGCACCAACCTGCTGTACTTTACCGGCACGCGCTGGTCACCCAGCGAGCGCATGGTCGGGGCGCTGATCCCGGCACAGGGCGCGCCACGCTATATCGCACCCGCCTTTGAATTGGGCACACTGCAGGGCTTCCTGCGGGTACCCGGTGACGTGCACTGCTGGGAAGAACACGAAAGCCCCTACCGACTCTGCGCACAGTTGCTGGCCGACCTGCAGGTGAAGACGCTGGGGATGGATGAATCGGCGCCGTTCTTCATCGCCGATGGCCTGCACCAGGCCGCACCTGCCTGTCGCATCCAGAGTGCGACGCCGGTCACTGCAGGCTGCCGCATGCAGAAGTCGCCGGCCGAGCTGGCGCTGATGCAGCGCGCCAAGGACATGACCCTGGAAGTCCACCGCGCAGTCGCCCGTATCCTGCGCCCCGGCATCACCACCGGCGAGGTAACCGGCTTCATCCACGAAGCGCATCAACGGGTAGGGGCTCCGGCGGGGTCGTATTTCTGCATTGTGCTGTTCGGCGCGGATAGCGCGTTCCCCCACGGCGTTGCCCAACCCAAGGCTCTCGAAACGGGGGATATGGTGCTGATCGACACGGGCTGCCAGTTGCACGGCTACATCTCCGATATCACCCGCAGCTACGTGTTTGGCGAACCCAGCGCGCAGCAGCGCGACATCTGGAACCTGGAAAAGGCGGCACAGCAGGCGGCCTTTGAGGCAGCCCGCATCGGCGCAACCTGCGGCGGCGTGGATGACGCAGCGCGCGCCGTGCTGGCAGCGGGAGGCCTGGGACCGGATTACCAATTACCCGGCCTGCCACACCGCACCGGTCACGGCATCGGCCTCGACATTCACGAGTGGCCCTACCTGGTGCGCGGTAACAGCACGGCGCTGGCGGCGGGCATGTGTTTCAGCAATGAGCCCATGATCTGCGTGCCGGGGGCGTTTGGGGTGCGTCTTGAAGATCACTTCTACATGACGGAAAACGGGCCGCGCTGGTTCACCCAGCCGGCCCGTTCCGTGGACGACCCTTTCGGGTCGTGAGCGTCGTCGGCCCGTCGATCAGCCGAACTGGTTCATGGTGTTGTCCTTGCCGCCCGCCTTCAGTGCGGCTTCACCGGCAAAGTATTCCTTGTGGTCATCACCCATGTTGGAGCCGGCCATGTCCTGGTGCTTGACGCAGGCGATACCCTGACGGATCTCCTTGCGCTGCACGCCCTGCACGTAGGCCAGCATGCCTTCCTCACCGAAGTAGCCCTTGGCCAGGTTGTCGGTAGACAGCGCGGCCGTATGGTAGGTGGGCAGCGTGATGAGGTGGTGGAAGATGCCTGCTTCACGCGCCGCATCGGCCTGGAAGGTCTGGATGCGACGATCTGCCTCGACGCCCAGTTCCGTGGCGTCGTAGTCCGCGCTCATCAACTTGTCGCGGTCGTAGGCTGAGACATCCTTGCCCTCTGCCGTCCAGGCGTCGAACACCTGCTGGCGGAAGTTCAGGGTCCAGTTGAACGAAGGCGAATTGTTGTAGACCAGCTTGGCGTTGGGGATGACCTTGCGGATCTCGTCAACCATGGCACCAATCTGCCCGACGTGGGGCTTTTCGGTCTCGATCCAGAGCAGGTCGGCGCCGTTCTGCAGGCTGGTAATGCAGTCCAGTACACAGCGCGCCTCGCCGGTGCCGTCCTTGAAACGGTACAGACCGTTGGGCAGACGTACCGGACGCACCAGTTTGCCGTCCTGCTTGATGATGACATCGCCTTCACGCACGTCGTCTGCGCTCTCTACCACGTCGGTCTGCAGGAACGCATTGTACTTGTGGGCGAGGTCACCCGGGTCACGGGACACAGGGATCTTCTGGGTCAGGCCGGCACCCAGTGAGTCGGTGCGAGCCACGATCACACCATCGTCCACACCGAGCTCGAGGAAGGCGTAACGCACAGCGTTGATCTTGGCGAGGAAGTCCTCGTGGGGCACGGTCACCTTGCCGTCCTGGTGACCACACTGCTTGGCGTCCGACACCTGGTTTTCGATCTGGATCGCACAGGCGCCGGCCTCGATCATGCGCTTGGCCAGCAGATAGGTGGCCTCTTCGTTGCCGAAGCCGGCGTCGATATCGGCGATAATCGGAACCACGTGGGTCTCGTAGTTGTCGATGGCCTGGACCAGCGCCTTCTCGCGCACCTGGTCGCCGGCCGCACGTGCCGCGTCCAGGTCATGGTACAGGTGGCCCAGTTCGCGGGCATCGGCCTGGCGCAGGAAGGTGTACAGCTCCTCAATCAAGGCCGGCACCGAGGTTTTCTCGTGCATGGACTGGTCGGGCAGCGGGCCGAACTCGCTGCGCAGGGCCGCAATCATCCAGCCTGACAGGTAGAGGTAACGCTTCTTGGTGGTGCCGTGGTGCTTCTTGATGGCAATCAGCTTCTGTTGACCGATGAAACCGTGCCAGCAGCCCAGCGACTGGGTGTACTGGCTGCTGTCCGCATCGTACTCGGCCATGTCGCGGCGCATGATGCCTGCCGTGTAGCGCGCGATATCCAGGCCGGTACGGAACCGGTTCTGGTGCTTCATGCGCGCGGCGTATTCAGGGTGGATATTGTCCCAGGTGCCACCCTGCGCAGCGCGCAGTGCGGCAAAGGATTCGACGTCTTTCAGGTAGTCTGACATGGCGGGCCTCTGTGTTGCGAAGTGGGTACGGGGGGCATCTTAGCCAGAGGCCGGTCATAATTGAAATAAATAGAAAGTATTTTTACTATTCGTTATGTGAATTAACAGTCGATTCACAGCTCCCAGCGGTTGCGTCGCAACCAGACACAGCCCCATAGCAATCCGGCGGTGACGCACAAGCCGGCGAGCATCGCCAGCAACCCACCGCCCTGCCAGGGAAGTCCCTGCAGGAACAGCCCTCCGCTGGCGCCGTCTGGCGTGAGGCTCGGCATACGGCCCCAGACGGACTCGATGAAGGTCTGTGAGCCGAGCAGCACCGCCTCCAGGGCGGCAAGCACCACCAGTGGCGTCACCGCGAGCAGGGTCGGAGAGCGGCGCGCCCCGGCAGACGCCAACATCAGCCAGGCGTACAGCGGAAGCGCCCACAGCGCATTGGCCAACCAGCCGCCCACCTGGTCCAGCAGCCAGTGCGCGATCTGCACATTGGCCAGCACCAGACCCAGCGCATCGACCTGCACACGGGAGGACAGCACCAGGGCGACCAGCAGCATGGCCCACTGGGTGAGCACCGAGGCGACAAGAAACAGCGCCGGCGCCACCAGCAGGGCCACAGACAGCTTGGCCAGCACCTCCTCCCACGCGGAAACCGGCATGGACTTCCAGAACAGGATGCTGCGGTCCTTGCGATCCACATACAGGCAGCCCTGCAGGTAGTTCGCCGTCACCAGCAGCAACACCAGCAGCATGATGCCGTGGATGCCGTAGAGCAGCGGGTGCAGGCTGGTGACCGGTCCGCTGGATTCACCGCTGTCCTGATCGGGCGCAGCGGATTCGTAGGGCCGGAAGCGCCAGTCGGATGCGAAGGACCAGAGCGACTCGTCAGCCAGTTCCGGCGCCGCTTCCACCTGGTAATCGCGACGCAGCGGTTCCAGCCCACCCGCAAGCGACTCGGTGCTCTCGGTAACAATCTCCGCCACCCGGTTACCGTCCTCGTCCACGGTCATGCGCAGGTTTACGCTCAACCCGTCTTCATCCTGCGCCTGTGAAATCACATCCAGCACAATCTCGCCCAGGTTGCTGAACTGGTTGGCGACAAACAGCCCGGCCAGCATCAACAGCGTCAGCAGCACGGCCACTGCAAACGGTGTCCATACCAGTGACACCCGGTACTCGCGCAACTCGCGCCTGACCAGCGAGCGCCAGCGCTGGCTTCTGCTATCAGTCATGCCCATTGTCCTCACCCACCTTTGCCACAAACAGGTCTGCCAATGCTGGCGTACACAGCTCACCAAGGGGTGCCAGCAGTTCCCGGTTCACATCCTCATAGATCAGCGCACGCCCTCCCAACAGAGGCCGCTGCCCCAGGTGCGGTATCGCCGCCGCCCGCGTGGCGGCCTCCCCCACCGCCCGCAGTTCCACATAGCGCTGTTCCAGCGCCAGCATGGAGTCGCAGAGCAGCGTGCGGCCGCGGTTCATGAACATGGCATGGGTGAGAATGTGCTCCACCTCCTCCACCTGATGCGTCGAAATGATGATGGTGCGCTCTTCATCGAAGTAGTCGTTCAGTAGCTGCTCGAAGAACTGCTTGCGAAACAGGATATCGAGGCCCAGGGTCGGCTCGTCGAGAATCAACAGCCGCGCGTCAATCGCCATGACCAGCGCCAGGTGCAGCTGTACCGTCATACCCTTGGACAGTTCTCCGATGCGCCGCTGCAGGCCGACCTCGGTGCGCGCCAACAGCCGCTCGGCATGCGCACGGCTGAAGCGCGGGTGCACACCCTCGGTGTAGTCCAGCAGTTCCCGTACCCGCATCCAGCGCGGCAGCACAGCGGTATCGGCGATGAAGCACACATCCTGCATCAGCCTCGCCTGCTCGCGTCGCGGGTCGAGACCGAGCACCGACAGCTCGCCCTCGCAGCGGGTGAGCCCCAGCAGGGAGCGCAGCAGGGTGGTTTTCCCGGCCCCGTTCGGCCCGATAAGACCCAACACCGAGCCCGCCTCCAACTGCAGGTCAACGCCCGCGACGGCCTGCTGCTCACCATACCGGCGCTGCAGCCCGCGCGCTTCAACAACAGCTGTCATTCTATGTCCCCCTCCTGCAGCAGGCGTTGCGTCACCTGCTGCATGTCCAAGCCCAGGTTGCGTACCCGCTCGGCAAATGCCGGCAGCTCCCTGGCAAAAAAGTGCGCCTGTTCATCGGCGGTCAGCGTCGCCCTGGCACCCAGCGTGACGTACATGCCCAGCCCCCGGCGCTTCTCCAACAACCCTGTTTCCACCAGCTCCTGATAGGCGCGTGCCACCGTGAGGTGGTTGATGCGGTAGTCGCTGGCCACCTGGCGAACCGAGGGCACTGCCGCGCCCTCGGCGAAGGAACCATCCATGATGCGCTCCACTACGAGGTCTCGCAGCTGCCGGTAGATGGGTTGTTCATCGTGCCACTGCACGCGGCTATTCCCGCTTTAACTCGCCGGAGCCGATCACGTTCTCATCGACATCCGGCGTGCCGGCATAGTGAATGTCCCCACTCCCCATGATGGTCGCGTTGAGGCGCGCACTGGGCCCGAGTCGAACACCGCCGGAACCAATCACACTGACTTCCACGTCGCTGGACCCAAGCCCTGAGAAATCGACATCCCCCGAGCCTACCACGGTGACGGAGAGCGCTGTCGTGCGCCCCTCCCCTGTTGCGGCGATGTCGCCAGCGCCGTTGACAACCGCCTCGATTGACTCGGCCTGGAGGGGCCCCAGAAAGATATCCCCTGCCCCGGAGAGCCGCAGCTGCAAGGTCTGCAGGGCGGCCTCTGCCAGCTGTACGTCGCCATCCCCGCGCATGAACACCTCTGCGCTGCCGCCGCGCAGCGCGAACAGATGCACGTCGCCCGCGCCATCCACCCGCAACTTGAAATCGTCGACGCGCAATGCGCGCACGAACACGTCACCCGACCCGGCCACCCGCAGGGACTCCAGCACGGGCAGGGTCAGCTTGAATTGCACGCCCCGGACCGTCTGCTCACTGTCCGCAGGAACGCCCAGAATCAGCGTCTGGCCCCGCACGTGGAAAGGTTCGGGGCGCAAACGGGCCGGTGCACCCCGCACCAGCAGTTCGGTGGAACTGCCCTGGCTGATCTCCACATCAGCCTGCCCCTGCACCTCCACCTGGAGAATATCCAGGCCGGTGATGCGCAGCACATCCGGATCTTCGCCGGCACTGCCCAGCGCCGGAAAACCGAGCAGCAGAGAGATTGCGAGCACAGCATGCCGCGCCAGTGCAGCGGGTAGCGTGCTCACCCGGTGGTTGAGAGCGGAAAACACGGTAAGCATGGCGCCTGCCTCATCGATATGGTGTTATATATAACTATAACACTAAGGCCACAGAGTGCAACACCTTTGACATGACGCCGCTTTTCGCGCGTGGCCAGCGAACAATCAGGGGGATCAGTCTGGCGGCAGGCCCTGCTGCATGTTGGCGGCAATTGACGCCGCGACACGCTTGGCGCGCTCCGCGCCCGGGCCAGAAAAACCGGCATCAACCGTTGCCGTGAACAGGGCCAGCCACCGTTGGAAATCGGTGGATTGCAGCGGCTGCCGGGCGTGCAGGCGACGGTGGATGGCCATGGTGTGACGGCGGTAGGCGCGTTCGCCCAGCAGCAGTTTGCACCAGTAATCCTTGATGTGGGGCAGGTGGACGTCGAGCTCAATCTGGGCGACATCGAGAAAAATCGGCGCCAGCACGGGGTCTGCGAGCACCTGCGCGTAGAACTGGTCTACGAACCGTTCGATGTTGGCGCGGCTGTCCAGATCCGGTTTCGCCATGGCCTCCGCGTCAGC
This sequence comes from Halieaceae bacterium UBA5044, assembly GCA_002416125.1. Classification (GTDB taxonomy): domain Bacteria; phylum Pseudomonadota; class Gammaproteobacteria; order Pseudomonadales; family Halieaceae; genus Haliea. The sequence continues at coordinate 78,248 of DIBU01000019.1, read as the reverse complement.
GCTTCTTCTTTCGGTCGTTCTTTTTCACATGCGCCATCAGGCGCCGTTTGCGCTGCACCTGGCGCTGCGTCAGCTGGTTGCGCTTATCGGCAAAGGGGTTGTCACCGGTGCGGAACTCGATACGCACCGGCGTACCGCTGAGCTTCAGCTCTCGGCGGAACACGTTTTCCAGATAGCGCTGGTAACTGTTGGGAACATTGCCGGTCTGGTTGCCGTGAATGACGATCAATGGCGGATTCTGGCCGCCGGGGTGGGCGTAGCGCAATTTGATACGGCGCCCGTTAACCATCGGTGGAGCGTGATCAAACACCGCCCCTTCCAGAATCCGCGTGAGCTGGTTGGTACTCAGCTTGCGGGTAGCCGAGGCGTGTGCTCCAAGAATGGACTTGTACAGGTGCCCAACCCCGGTGCCGTGCAGCGCGGAAATAAAGTGCGTGTCCGCGTAATCCGCAAAGATCAGGCGACGACTGAGCTCATTGCGGATCCAGTCGCGCTGGTGGGTCTCAATGCCGTCCCACTTGTTGACCGCCAGCACCAGGCCGCGGCCCGCTTCGATACAGTGCCCCAGCAGGTGCAGGTCCTGGTCGACAATGCCCTCGTGGGCATCCATCACCAGCAGAACCACATGCGCGTCGTCAATGGCCTTGAGGGTCTTCACGATGGAGAATTTCTCCACCGTTTCGCGCACGTTCTTGCGCCGGCGCACACCGGCGGTATCAATCAGGGTATAGCGCTGGCCGTCGCGCTCGTAATCGATATAGACGCTGTCGCGGGTGGTACCGGGCTGGTCGTAAACCACCACCCGTTCCTCACCGAGCAACCGATTGACCAGCGTCGACTTACCGACGTTGGGTCGCCCCACTATGGCGACGCGGATACTGTCGCGGCGATCCACCGCTGCCGCGTCCTCGGCCTCGTCCTCGGGAAAGGTGGCCAGGACATCGTCGATCATCTGCCGCACGCCGCGGCCGTGGGTCGCTGCAATGCCATGCAGGTGCTCTACACCCAAGGCGTAGAAATCGCCGAGCACGACATCTTCATTCAGGCCATCAATTTTATTCACCACCACGTGAAAGGCCTTGTTGCGCTGTCGCAGGTGGCGGGCCAGAGCCTGATCCGCAGGGTTCAGGCCGTCGCGAGCGCTGACCAGAAACAGCACGGCATCGGCTTCCTCGATGGCGAGCAGAGACTGCCCGGCCATCTGCGCCTCAATGCCCATTTCATCACCGCTGATACCACCGGTATCAATCACGATGAAGGGCCGCGAGCCGATGCGCGCTTCCCCGTATTTGCGATCCCGGGTGAGGCCGGCAAGGTCGGCGACCAGCGCATCGCGACTGCGGGTAAGCTGGTTGAACAGCGTCGACTTGCCCACATTGGGACGGCCGACCAGGGCAATTACCGGGATCATGGTGGCTACCTGGAGGTGGTGCTGAGTTCGTAAGCCTGCAGCTTGCCACTGTTGCCGAACACATAGAGCACGTTGCCGTCGCTCAGCATGTCGGCGCGAACGCCATCGCTGTCGGGCCGGAAACGGCCCACAATACTGCCATCCACTTGCGACAGCAGATGCACATACCCTTCAAAATCCGCGACCGCCAGGTAGCTGCTCACCGGCGTGGGACGACCCAGCCCGCGCCAACCCAGGGCATCCTGGGTCCAGCGCTGGCCCTGCCCCGTGCGCAGGAAGGCGATGACGGTGCCGTCTTCGTCCGAGACGTAGACGTTGCCAAAACCCTGCGACACACCGGAGACCGACGACACGGGCCGCTCCCAGAGCTTGCGACCGCTGTTGGTGTCGATGGAGACGACAAAACCCTGGTAACTTGCCGCAAACAGTTCGTTGCCCAGCATGGCCATAGTGCCGTCGACATCGACGATGCGCTCGATTTCGGAGCGACCCTGGGGAATCGCCACGCGAGCCTCCCACTCCATCGCACCGGTCGCCGCATCAAAGCCCACCACGCGTCCGTTGGAAAAGCTCGCGATGACCCGGTTACCCTGCAGGATCGGTGTACTGGTGCCGCGAATGGTCAACACCGGCATATTGCTGTCGTAGGTCCAGAGTCGCTCACCGCTGGCGAAATCCAGGCCGTGCAGCTTGCCGTCATAGGTCTGCGCGACCACGACCTTGCCGTTGCCCTGCGGCGGCGCCAACACCTCGCCGGTCACCGCGGCGCGCCAGAGAATCTCACCGCTGCCGGCATCCAGCCGCATGACAAACCCGTCGCTGGCACCGAGGAACAGGCTGTCGCCATACAGGCCAACGCCGCCAGAGATCGGCAGCTCGAGGTCTACGTCCCAGATACGACGGCCACTGCTGACCTCCAACGCCTTGACCTCCCCGTCCGCCGAGGCAGCGTAAATGCGCCCGTCGCCCATCACCGGTTCTATGCGGTACAGGCCCTCGCCCTGGCCATCACCGACACCGGTGGACCAGAGGCGTTTGGCTTTCACGGTCTGCTCAATTTTCTCCAACTCCACTGGCTGGCGGGGGTCCTCATCGTCATCAATTTCGAACCAGCCCTTGATGGTGCTGCAACCGCCGAGAGCGAATACGCAGAGCAGCAGGACGCTCCAGCGGGTCACGGTAGCCCTCATGCGTCATCTCCCGCACTGGCGGCGGTCAGGCTTTGCAGCTTCGCTGCCAGCGTCTCCAGATTGAGCTGGGCGGGGTAGGCCTGCACCAGTGCCTGGGCCTCGCGGTAGGCGGCCAAAGCCTCCTCCGGACGCCCTGCAGCAGCCAATACATCGCCTCGCGCCATCGCCGCGGCGGCCTGGTACTTGCCGGTAGATTCCGGAGTGAGCAGTGCCAGCGCCTGCTCGACGTTACCCCCTGCCGCAAGCACACGCGCCAGGCGCAGCTGCGCGACCGCTGCCGTCTCGCTGCCGCTGTCGGCCTTGCCCAACACCCAGCGCAAATCCGCTTCAGCGGCTTCCAGGTCACCGGCGAGCACCGCCACACGGGCCTGATGCAGTGCCGCGAACTGCGCGTAGGTGGTGCCCGCGTAATCACTGCGCAGCTGGGCCGCGAGCCGCTCCACCGGCGCGGCGGTGACCACACCTTCCTGCGCCATGGCCGCGGCTTCCAGCATTTGTTGATAGAGGTCCGAGGCACTGTCCATGCGCTGAGCGTCATACCGCTGCCAGCCCTGCCAGCCGAAGGTAGCCGCCAGCACCAGCACAATGGTCACCAGGGTAGACCGGCCGTTTTCATCCCACCAGCGGCGCAGCGCTTCTACCTGTTCTTCTTCCGTACGATACGATTCCACGATCTAGTTCCCTTGGGTTGTGGTGTCAGGGGTTCGCCTGCGTTGCAGGAACGCGGCAACCTCGGCCAGTGGCAGCGTTACCTGCTCTTCGCCCTGTTCGCGCAGCGGTTTGACAGTGACACTCGCGCTGGCCACCTCGTCGTCACCCCAGATCAGCGCCCAGCGAGCGCCGCTCTTGTCTGCTTTTTTCATCTGGCTGCGGAAACTGCCGCCGCCAGCGTGTTGCACGATGCGCAGGCCCGGCAGAGCGCTGCGCAGGCTCTCCAGTGCAGCGAAGGCGGCACATTCCGCGCTGCCACCGGAATTGACCACATACACATCGGCGGGGGCCGCGGGCAACGGTGCCGCCTGCAGCGCCTCGAGCATGAGCACGAGGCGCTCCTTGCCCATGGCAAACCCGATGCCGGGTACCGGCTTGCCGCCCAGCTGCTGCACCAGACCATCGTAGCGCCCGCCGGCGCACACGGTGCCCTGCGCGCCCAGCCGGTCCGTCACCCATTCGAACACTGTCTTGTTGTAGTAGTCCAGCCCGCGCACCAATGCCGTGTTGATGACATAGGGGACGGAGGCTGCATCCAGCAATTCACACACGCGGGCGAAATCGGCCCTGGACTCCTCATCCAGATAATCCGAGAGCAGCGGCGCCTGCTGCAACACAGCGCGGGTCCCCGGGTCCTTGCTGTCCAGGATACGCAGTGGATTGGTGTGCAGCCGGCGCTGGCTGTCCTCGTCCAGGGCATCCAGGTGCCCGGACAGGTAATTCACCAGCGCGGCGCGATACGCCTGCCGGTCACTGACGCTGCCGATGGAGTTCAGCTGCAACGCCACATCCCCGTCGATACCCAGTTCCCGCCACAGTCGCGCGGTCATCAGTATCAGCTCCGCGTCGATCTCCGGCGTGGCGACGCCGAACACTTCGACACCGATCTGGTGAAACTGGCGCTGGCGCCCCTTCTGGGGGCGCTCGTAGCGAAACATCGGCCCGCTGTACCAGAGCCGCTGCACCGTACCCAGCAGACTGTGCTGGATGGCGGCGCGCACACACCCTGCGGTCCCTTCAGGTCGCAGTGTCAGGCTCTCGCCATTGCGGTCGTCAAAGCTGTACATTTCTTTTTCGACAATGTCGGTTACTTCGCCGATGGAGCGCCGGAACAGCGCGGTCTGTTCGACGATGGGCAGGCGGATTTCGCCATAGCCATAGCTCGCCAGCACCTCGGCCACGGTGCGCTCCAGGTACTGCCAGCGGTCACTTTCATCCGGGAGAATGTCGTTCATCCCCCGGATGGCTCGAATCGTTGTCACCTCTACTCCTGCACTTTCACTGTTTGGAACGCGCGATCAACTGCGCGTCCGCGGCAGCGCGCTGCGCTTCCAGCGCGGTCGCGCGCTGGCGAATCACCTGCTCGAGGTGATCCACAAAGTCCTGGTTGCTCACCTTGTGGTCGGGCTTGCCGTCGATGTAGATCAGATTGTTGGGGCTGGCCCCGGTCAGGCCCACATCCGCTTCGCGCGCCTCACCCGGACCGTTGACGATGCAGCCGATCACGGCGACGTCCATGGGCGTACGGATATCCTCGAGGCGCTGCTCCAGCGTGTTCATGGTGGCAATGACGTCAAAGTTCTGTCTCGAGCAGCTGGGGCAGGCGATGAAGTTGATGCCGTTCGCGCGCAACTTGAGGCTCTTCAGAATCTCGAAGCCGACCTTGACCTCTTCCACCGGGTCGGCGGCCAGGGAAACGCGAATGGTGTCGCCAATGCCGTCCATCAGCAGCATGCCCAGACCCACGGCTGACTTCACCGTACCACCGCGCAGGCCGCCCGCTTCGGTAATGCCCAGGTGCAGGGGCTGATCGATCTGTTTTGCCAGCAGGCGGTAGGCGGCCACCGCCATGAACACCTCGGACGCCTTGACGCTCACCTTGAAGTCCGGGTAGTTGAAGCGGTCGAGTATATCGACATGGTGCAGGGCAGACTCCACCAGCGCTTCCGCCGTGGGCTCACCGTACTTGCGTTGCAATTCCTTGCCCAGCGAGCCGGCATTCACCCCGATACGAATCGGTATGCCCTTGTCACGTGCACAGTCAATTACCGCACGTACCTTCTTGTCACTGCCGATATTGCCCGGGTTGATGCGCAGGCAGTCTACACCGTACTCCGCGACTTTCAGGGCAATCTTGTGATCGAAATGGATATCCGCCACCAGCGGGATATCGACCCGGGCACGAATCGCGCGGAAGGCCTCGGCGGCATCCATGCTCGGCACCGAGACGCGCACAATGTCGGCACCGGCGTCCTGGATCGCCTTGACCTGCGCGACCGTGGCCTCGACGTCACAGGTCTCGGTATTGGTCATACTCTGCACGCTGATCGGCGCATCGCCGCCGACGGGCACCGAGCCCACCATGATCTGGCGGCTGACCCGCCGTGTGATGGGAGAGGGTTTATGCATCACTCATCCTCCAGACAGGCGGTGGGAAGCGGCCTCGCCAACCTGCACCCACCACAACCCCAAAACCAGCAGCGCCAACACAGCAAGACCCAGGACAATACCCAGCCCTGTGCGCTGCAGCGGCCGCAAGCGGCGCGGCCCAGCATCCGCTCCCGTCGCCGCCGCCTCGGGCCGTCGCTGGTCAAACCCTGCCAGTACCTCAGCCTCGTTAAGGCCCAACAACCGTGCATAGGCGCTGATGTATCCCCGGGCAAACGCCGGTCGGCGCAAACGATCGTAGGCATCGCGCTCCAGCAGGCCAACCACCTCGGGCAGCCAGTGCAGCCTCGCGGCCACCTCGGCGGACGACCAGCCGCGGGCCTGCCGCGCCGCCTGCAGCAGCGCACCGGGCGCGACCGTCACCGGTGCCGGCTCAAGGATTTCCTTACTGCCCACTGTTCAGGGTCCGCTGGTATTCCTGGTACTCGGACGACTTCGGGTACAGGCTGCTCAGGGCAAGGGCGTAGCTGCTCTCGCCGTCCTTGTCACCCGTGGCCCGCGCAAGCCGCACACCCAGCCACAGGCCGCGCGGGCTCTGTGGGCGCACCGCCGTACGATAGGTACCGTAGTAACGTTCCGCCGCGCGATAGTCGCCATCCTCGTACTTGAGGATCGCCAGTTCGAGCAGTGCGATCGTATTGACGCGATCCATGGACAGCGCGCGACTGAAGGACTCTTCCGCCTCCACACGCTTGTCCAGTTGCAGCTGGCAAAGACCAAGGTTCACGAACGCCAGGGGCCGGGCGCTGTACAGGGTGTCCTTGACCACATACTTGAGCTGCCGCTCCGCATCGGCGTAGCGCTGCTCGGAAAACAGGAAGGCCGCATAGTTGTTGCGGGCCCGCGAGAAATCACGCTGCAGGCGAATCGCCTTCTCGAAACTCTCCTCCGCCAGCTCTTTCTCGCCCGTGCTCTGGTACACCAGCGCAAATGCCTCGTGCACCTCGGCATTGCGGTCGTCGATCTTGACGGCCTGGGACAGGTTGCGCTTGGCATTTTCCCAGTCGCCTTCGCCGATGTACTGGCGTGCCAGTGAGACCCGGCGCTCGAGTGCGTCCTCGGGCGACGGCGGGTTGGTATACACGCTGTCGGTGGTGGTGACGCAGCCCGCCAGGAACACGGCGGCCAACACGGCGGCCAGTACACCGTTGAGACGCAATGCACCGCAAATACGCTTTGTTTCACTCGTCATCGTGCCTGAACCTCCGCGGCCTGCCCGGCCGCCCGGTAGCGCTCGCTGCGCCGGGTGCGATCCACAACCTGCCCGACCAACTGGCCGCAGGCCGCTGCAATATCATCACCGCGGGTGGTGCGCACCGTGACAATGAAACCCGCGTCCACCAGCACCTGCCAGAAACGTGACACCGCGTTGCCGCTGGGTCGCTGGTAATCCGACTGGGGAAAGCTGTTGAACGGAATCAGGTTGATCTTGCAGGGGAAATCCCGCAGCAGCACGGCCAGATCTCGGGCCTGGTCGACGTGATCGTTCACCCCTGCGATCAGGGTGTACTCAACCGTCACCACACGCTTGCTGTCGGCCTGCGCGTCGATGTAGGCACGAGCGCTGCGCAACAGCTCGGCAATCGGGTACTTGCGGTTGATCGGCACCAGCTGGTTGCGCAGTGCATCGTCCGGGGCGTGCAGCGAGATGGCCAGCGACGCCTCGCTGACCCGCGCCAGACGATCCAGCGCCGGCACCACGCCGGATGTGCTCAGTGTTACCCGACGCTTGGAAATTCCGTAGCCGAGATCCGACATCATCAGGTCCATCGCCGCGACGACATTGTCGAAATTAAGCAGGGGTTCGCCCATGCCCATCATCACGACGTTGGTGACCACGCGCCGGTTACCGGCCTGAAAGGCATCGTAGGACTTGATGGCCAACCACACCTGGCCGATGATCTCGGCCGCCGTGAGGTCGCGCTCGAAGCCCTGCTTGCCGGTGGAGCAGAAACTGCAGTCCAGGCTGCAGCCCACCTGCGATGACACGCAGAGGGTCGCCCGGCCCGCCTCGGGGATCAACACGGCCTCCACCAGGCCGCCGCCACTCACCCTGATCGCCCACTTGCGGGTGCCATCAGCAGAATCGTGCTGGCTGACGATCTCCGGTGGGCGCACCTCGGCAACGCGCTGCAGCTTTTCGCGCAGCGCCTTGCCCAGGTTGGACATCGCACCGATGTCGGTCACACCCGCGTGATGCATCCACTTCATCACCTGCTGCGCACGGAACTTCTTCTCCCCGAGGTCGAGGAAAAACTGCTCCAGCTGCGGCTGCGTCATGCCCAGCAGGTTGACCCTGGAGGACACTTCGGAGGAGGCAATGACGGTCGCGTTCATGGGGATCTACCCTGTCTCGCCTCAGCCGCGATCGCAGAGGTCGCTGGCGGCGAAGAAATAGGCAATTTCGCGCTCGGCTGAGGCCGGTGAGTCGGACCCGTGCACCGCGTTGGCATCAATCGACTCGGCGAAATCGGCCCGGATGGTGCCCGGATCGGCGTCCTTGGGGTTCGTGGCACCCATCAACTCGCGGTTGCGGGCGATGGCGTTCTCACCCTCGAGCACCTGCACCATCACGGGACCAGAGGTCATGAATTCGATCAATGCCGGGAAAAAGGGACGCTCGCGGTGCTCCGCATAGAAACCCCCGGCGACGTCTTCACTCAGGCGCAGCATTCTGGCCGCGACCACCCGCAGGCCTGCGGATTCGAACCGTGAATAGATCTGCCCAATTACATTTTTTGCCACCGCATCGGGCTTCACAATAGACAAGGTACGCTCAACAGCCATCTGACTCTCTCCAAAGATTCCAGAAAATGATTCGGGGGCGCGTGCCCCAAGGTTAAAACCGAGCAATTATACGGGCTTTACGCCCCGGTTTCACGCGCTAAACGCGCTGGCGCAGGCTACCGATAACGTCCTGCAGGTGAGCGATGGCGCGCTCGACGTCATCCTCGGTGGTAAAGCGGCCGCAGCACAGCCGCAGGGTGCTGTGCGCCAGTGCCTCGGGCACACCGATGGCCCGCAGCACGTACGACGGCTCGACACTCTCGGAGTTGCAGGCCGAACCGCTGGACAAGGCCAGCTGGCGCAGCCCCATCAGCAGCGTTTCGCCCTCGACCCCCTCGACACTGACATTCAGGGCGCCGGGGAGTCGCTGGTCGGGATGCCCGTTGAGCCGCACGCCCCCGATCGCCGCCAGGCCACGCCACAGGCGCTCGCGCAGAGCCAGCAGCCGCGCGCTTCCCGACTCCAGCTCCTCCCGCGCCAGCCGGGCTGCCTCGCCCATGCCGACAATCTGGTGGGTGGCCAGGGTGCCCGAGCGCATGCCGCGCTCGTGCCCACCCCCGTGTATCTGGGCCTGAATCTGCACCCGCGGCTCCCGCCTGACATAGAGCGCGCCAATGCCCTTGGGGCCATAGAACTTGTGCGCCGAGATGGACAGCAGATCGACCGGCAGCTGCGCCAGGTCCACCGGAATCTTGCCCACACTCTGCGCCGCATCGACATGGAACAGGGCACCACAGGCGCGTACCCGGGCGCCGATCGCGGCAATATCATTCACCGTGCCCAGCTCATTATTGGCGTGCATGATGCTCACCATGAAGGTGTCGGGACGCAGCGCAGCGGCGACGCTGTCGGGGCTGGTGAGGCCATCAGCGCCGGGCGTCAGCCAGGTGACGTCCCAGCCCTGCTGCTCCAGCCAGGCACAGGTGTCGATAACCGCCTTGTGTTCGATGCGCGAGGTCACCAGGTGACGCCGCCCGGTGGCGAGTGCGGCGGCGCCCTTGATGGCCAGGTTGTCGGACTCCGTCGCACCCGAGGTCCAGACCAGCTCCCTGGGGTCGGCGTTGATCAGGTCCGCAAGCTCGCGACGCGCCTGCTCCACCGCCTGCTCGGCACGCCAGCCGTAGACGTGTGATCGCGACGCCGGGTTACCGAAATTACCGTCAAGCGTGAGGCAGCCAGCCATCGCCTCGGCGACCCGGGGATCTACCGGCGTCGAGGCCAGATAATCGAAATAGAGGGGTGCTTGCATGCTTACCTACCGGCAGACGCCGACATCACAGCTCCCGCAGTGCGACCAGGCTCTCCGGATTGATGCGTGTGCGTGCATCCTGCCGCGAGGAGATATGGCGCACCTCCCGGCGCTCCACCAGCGTCGCAAGGCTGATCTGGCTGAGGAAACCGTGGATCTGGTCGCTCAGGTCCTGCCAGAGGTGGTGCGTCAGGCAGACTTCGCCTTTCTGGCAGTCGGCCTTGCCGCCGCACCCTGTGGCGTCCACCGCCTCGTCCACAGCATCAATGATCTGGGCCACGTAGATCGCGTCGCTGTCACGCCCCAGGCGATAGCCGCCACCGGGGCCGCGCACGCTACTCACCAGTTCACGCCGGCGCAACCGCGCGAACAATTGTTCCAGATATGACAGCGAAATCGCCTGGCGACCGGAAATCTCCGCGAGGCTCACCGGCCCGTGTTGCCCGTGCAGGGCCAGGTCCAGCATCGCCGTCACTGCATAGCGTCCCTTGGTTGTCAGCCGCATGACCGTACCCGTTGGCGTAAAGCCCGAGTATGCAATAGCCGACCAAATTGATCAACTTTTGCGCGGGGGGGGATTTTCGGGCTCTGGCAGGAATTTCTGCGTCTCGGTGAGGATGCCGCGGAGGATATTCAGCTCCATCTCGTCCAGTCGCACCCGCCCGTACAGCCGCCGCAGGCGCACCATCAACTGCCGCGGCGCCGCGGGGTCGAGAAAACCGATGCCCACCAGGGTTTCCTCGAGGTGCTCATAAAAACGCTCCATATTCTCCGCCGTGCTGAAGGGCGCGTCCCACTGGTCGTCAGCGGCCGCCGGCAGGCTGCCCGCGAGATGCAGCATGCGCAGTTCATAGCAGACGATCTGCACCGCCATGGCGAGGTTCAGCGAACTGTAGGCGGGGTCCGATGGGATATGCAGGTGCAGGTTGCAGCGCTGGAGCTCTTCATTGGTCAGGCCACGGTCCTCGCGGCCAAACAGCAGCGCGACCTGTTCATTGCCGGCACGGGCGGCCACTTCCTCGGCGCAGCGCCGCGGGTCCAGCAGGGGCCAGGGGATGCGCCGTTCGCGCGCGCTGGTACCCACAACGAACTGGCAATCGGCGATGGCCTCATCCAGTGTCTCGGAGACCACGGCCGCTTCCAGCACATCCAGCGCACCGGCTGCACGCCAGGTGGCCTGCTCATCGGGATACTGGCGCGGCTCCACCAGCACCAGACGGGAGAGCCCCATATTCTTCATGGCCCGGGCGACACCGCCGATATTGCCCGGATGCGAGGTATTCACCAGCACGATACGAATATTGTCGAGATTCATGGCCCTGTCATGCGCACGCGCGCTGCCTGCAAAAGGGCGGAAGTGTAGCAGATTGCCGGTAGGATCAGGCCCTGATGTGCTGTTATAATCGCGCGCCCCAAAACTCGCCCACCCAGGACACCGCTATGGAACCGATGGTCACAATCGCGCTGCGCGCCGCGCGCAAAGCCGGCGAACAGATCGTCCGTGCCTCCGATGAGCTCGAGCGGATCGACGTGCAGGAAAAGAACGTCAACGATTTCGTCTCAGACGTCGACCGCAATGCCGAGCGCGAAATCATCTATCACCTGCGCAAAGCGTACCCGGACCACGCCATTCTGGGGGAGGAAAGCGGCTTGAGCGGCGATGAAAATGCCGAGTATCGCTGGGTCATCGACCCGCTGGACGGCACGACCAACTTCCTCCGTGGCATACCTCACTACGCGGTCTCCATTGCCTGCCTGTACCGCGGCAAACTGGAACACGCCGTGGTGCTCGACCCGGTGCGTCGCGAGGAGTTCACCGCGTCACGGGGTCGTGGCGCGCAGCTGAATGGACGCCGTATCCGCGTCAGCAAACGCACGTCGCTGGACGGTGCGTTGCTGGGCACCGGCATCCCCTTCAAGGATCACTGTGACGAGCAGCTCGACGCCTACAGCAAGACGTTGGCAACCCTCGCGGGCCAGTGTGCCGGCATCCGGCGCGCGGGCGCAGCGTCGCTGGATCTGGCCTATGTCGCCGCGGGCCGTCTGGATGCGTTCTGGGAGATCGGGCTGGCACCCTGGGATATGGCGGCGGGCGCCCTGCTGGTGCGTGAAGCCGGCGGTCTGGTTGCCGACATCAACGCCTCGGACAACTACCTGGAATCGGGCAGTATCGTGTGCGGCAACCCGAAGTGCTTCAAGGCCGTGCTGCAGGCGACCAAGCCCCTGTTGGGCAAGTAAGAGGAACGCGGCGCCCGGGCCTGTTCGGTCAGGGCACCAGTTCGTCCTGCTCCGCACCTTCCTTCACCGGCAACATCAGGTCTTCCTTGCTGACGCCCATCAGTACCAGCACCGTGGCCGCTACGTAGATGGAGGAATAGGTGCCGATCACCACGCCCATCAGCAGGGCGATGGCGAAGCCTTTGATCATCTCGCCACCCAGCAACGCCAGGCAGACCAGCACCAGCAACGTGGTCAAGGACGTGACCAGGGTGCGGCCCAGGGTTTCCGACAGGGATATGTTGATCACTTCCAGCGGGTCGGACTTGCGCAGTTTGCGGAAGTTTTCCCGAATGCGGTCGGACACCACGATGGTGTCGTTCAGCGAGTAGCCAATCACCGCCAGCAACGCCGCCAGTACCGTGAGGTCGAACTCCAGGCCGATGATGGAGAAAAAGCCGAGCGTGATAATGACGTCGTGCACCAGCGCTGCAACAGCACCCACGGCAAACTTGAACTGGAAGCGGAAGCCGATGTAGAGCATCACCATACCCAGCGCCATCAGCATGGCCAGCCCACCCTGCTCGCGCAGTTCATCGCCCACCTGGGGACCGACGAACTCAATGCGCCGCAGTTCCACCGTGCCCTCGAAGGAGTCCTCCAGCAGACGCACCAGGGCCGTGCCCTCGGTGTCGGCATGCCCCTGGGGAAGCCGAATCAGCACGTCCCGGTCGGTGCCGAAGCTGACCACGATGGCCCCGGCGTAGCCGCCGGCATCCAGTGTCGAGCGGATCGCCTTCAGATCCGCGGATTCACTGTAATGCACCTCCACCAGGGTGCCGCCGGTGAAGTCCAGGCCCCAGCTCAGCTGTCGGGTCGACAGGCTGAAAATGGCGGCGACCAGCAGTACGGCAGACAGCGCAATGGCGAGTTTCCGCTGGCCCATGAAGTTGATGACTTTCATACTCACACTCCCCCGATGGACAGGGTTCTCACCTTGCGACCACCGTAGTACAGGTTCACCAGCGCCCGCGTACCGACAATGGCCGTAAACATCGATGTGACAATACCCACCGACAGCGTGACCGCGAAGCCTTTCACCGGCCCGGTACCCACAGCGTAGAGAATCACCGCGACAATCAGGGTGGTGATGTTGGCGTCGAGAATGGTCGACAGCGCCGCGTCGTACCCCGAATGAATTGCCATCTGGGGACTTCGCCCGTCGCGCAATTCCTCACGGATGCGGGAGAAAATCAGCACGTTGGCGTCCACCGCCATACCGACGGTGAGCACGATACCCGCAATACCAGGCAGTGTCAGCGTCGCACCAATCAGCGACATGAAGGCGACCAGCAACACCAGGTTGGCCGCCAGCGCCACGACCGCAATCACGCCGAAGACGCGGTAATAGAGAATCATGAACAGCACGACCAGCGCGAGACCGAACTGCACGGATTTCACCCCGAGGCGAATATTTTCTGCCCCCAGTGACGGCCCGACGGTGCGCTCTTCCACAAAGGAGATGGGCGCCGCCAGTGCCCCGGCGCGCAGCATCAGGGCCAGCTCAGAGGCTTCCAGCGGGCTGTCCAGCCCGGTGATCTGGAACTGGGCACCCAGTGCCGACTGGATGACCGGCGCGGTCAGCAGTTTGCGTTCGTCGTAGGGAATCTGGATCGCTTTCTCACTGCCGTCTTCCTGCAGCTCGTAGCGGGTACGGAATTTGCGCTCGATGAACAGAACGCCCATGCGCCGCTTGACGTTATTGCGCGTCGCCCGCGACATGAGGGTGCCGCCCTCCCCGTCCAGACTGATCTGTACGTTGGGGCGGCCGTTCTCGTCGAAACTGGCCTGGGCATTCGCCACGCGCTCACCGGTAATGATGATGTCGCGCTCCAGCCACTCAAAGGAGCCGGCGCGGTCTTCGCTGCGGTACTCGAAGCGCTGCTTTTCCGACTCCGGGGCATCCAGGTTCGCTACGAGGCGGAACTCGAGGTTCGCCACCGTGCCCAGAATCCGCTTCGCTTCCGCGGTATCCTGGATGCCGGGCAGCTCCACCACAATACGGCTCTGGCCCTGGCGCTGCACCAGCGGCTCCGACACACCCAGCTCGTTGACCCGGTTCCGCAGCGTTGTCAGGTTCTGCGATACCGCATAATTGGCAATTTCCGTGCGCATCTGCTCGGTCATGGAGGCGGTAATGGTCCAGTTGTCACCGTCTCCACCGCGCTCCAGTGTCAACTCCGGGTGATTGTCGGCAATCAGGGTGCGGGCCGCTTCGCGGTCCGCCTCGCTGCGCAGGCGCGCCGTGACCGACAGATCGCCCTCGCGTCCGACGATGCCCCGAATCCGCTCATCACGCAGGGCGCGACGAATGGCCGTCTCGTAAAACTCCTGACGCCGCTCCATGGCGGCATCGACATCCACCTCAAGCTTGAAATGCACGCCGCCGCTCAGGTCCAGGCCCAGCTTCATGGGCTGCCCACCCAGGTCACTGAGCCACGCGGGGGTGGTGGGCGCCAGGTTCAGGGCCACAATAAAGCCATCCCCCAGGGCGCGCTGCACCCTGGCCTGCGCCACAAGTTGCTGCTCGGCGTCGCGCAGCCGCACCAGTGCATTGCGGCCGCCCGGGTCTATCACCTCGCCAAAGTGCTCAATGCCGGCTTCCTCCAGCGCGCTGGTCGCGCGGCTGAGGGTGCGCTCATCAATGACCTGGGCACTGCTTTCGCCGGTGATCTGCAGCGCCGGGTCTGGCGCGTACAGGTTGGGGGCGGCGTAAAACAATCCCGTCGCCAACACCGCGAGCACCAACAGGTATTTCCACAAGGGGTACTTATTCAACATAATCAGGCTCTAACAGGCTACCGGGCCTCGGCGAACGCACCGCATGGGGCAGATCGCCGGGAATGGAAAGTCGGTCATTATAAGGAATCAAGGGGGGGTCACAAGGGGCGGCGTCAGCCGACCCAGTGGCGGGCATTGCGAAACAGCCGCAGCCAGGGCGCGTCCTCGCCCCAGTCAGCCGGCGCCCAGGAATGCTGCACACTGCGGTACACCCGCTCCGGATGCGGCATCATGATGGTGGCGCGCCCATCCAGGCTGGACAGGCCTGCGATGCCCAGCGGTGAACCGTTGGGGTTGGCGGGATAGCGCTCTGCCACCGAGAGGTCATTCTCCAGGTAGCGCAGGGCAATGCTGCCCTCCGCCTCACACTGCTCCGCGCCGCCCGTCTGCGCGAACTGCGCCCGCCCCTCACCGTGTGCGACCGCAATCGGCAGGTGCGAGCCGGCCATGCCCGCGAGCAGCACCGACGGGCTCTGTTCCACCCGCACCAACGCCAGTCGCGCCTCAAACTGTTCCGACCGGTTGCGCACGAAGCGCGGCCAATGCGCCGCACCCGGAATCAACTCGGCCAGCGTGGACACCATCTGGCAGCCATTGCAGACACCGAGAGTGAAACTGTCCTCGCGGGCGAAGAAGTTCGCAAACTGGTCGCGCAGCGCGTTGTTGAACAGAATGCTTTTCGCCCAGCCGGCACCCGCGCCGAGCACGTCACCGTAGGAAAAACCGCCGCAGGCCGCGAGCCCCTTGAATCCGGCGAGTTCGCGGGCACCGCTGAGCAGATCGCTCATGTGCACGTCCACGGGCGTAAACCCCGCGCGGTGAAAGGCGGCGGCCATTTCGACATGCCCGTTGACACCCTGCTCACGCAGGATCGCCACCCGCGGACGCACACCGCGATTGATATAAGGCGCCACGATGTCTTCGGCGGGGTCGAAGGTGGCATGGGCGGACAAGCCGGGATCCGGCAGGGAGACCCGCTGATACTCTTCCTCGGCGCACTCCGGGTTGTCACGCAGACGGGCAATCTCAAAGCTGGTGCGCGCCCACAGCGCCTGCAGGCGGCTGCGCTGCTCGTCCAGCACAACATCGCCGGCGGAGCGAATCACCACCCGCTCACCGGGAATTGCCCGGCCCAGCGGACACAGGCAATCCGCGAGGCCCAGCGCTGCTGCGCGCTCGCGCAGGTCGGGTACATCGGCGGCGGCAACCTGCAACACCGCACCCACTTCCTCGGCGAACAGTTGTTGCAGCGGGCTGCCGGCGAGGAATGCGAGATCGATTTCCAGGCCGCAACGTCCGGCAAAAGCCATTTCCAGCAGCGTGGTCAGCAGGCCACCATCCGAGCGGTCGTGATAGGCCAGCAGCCTGCCGCTTTGCAGGAACGCCTGCACCAGCGTAAAGAACGACGCCAGATCCGCCGGCCGGTCAAGGTCCGGCACCTCGTGCCCCAGCTGCCCGTACACCTGTGCCAGCGCAGAGCCGCCCAGGCGACCGGCGCCGCGGCCCAGGTCCAGCAGCCAGAGCTCCGCATCGGCAGTGGTCGACAGCTCGGGGGTGACCGCCAGGCGCACATCGCTTACCGGTGCAAACGCGGATACCACCAGGGATACCGGCGCGGTGACGGCGCGCTGCTCGCCCTCCGCCTGCCAGGTGGTGCGCATGGACATGGAATCCTTGCCGACCGGAATGGTAATCCCGAGTGCCGGGCACAACTCCATTCCCACCGCGCGCACCGTGTCAAACAGCACTTCGTCCTCACGGCCGTGACCCGCCGCGCACATCCAGTTGGCGGACAGGCGAATATCCGCCAGCGCGGCCACCGGAGCGGCGCACAGGTTGGTGACCGCTTCCGCAATGGCCATGCGCCCGGAGGCCGGGCCATCCACCAGCGCCAACGGGCTGCGCTCACCCATCGCCATGGCTTCTCCAGCCACGCTGTCATAGGACACGGTGGTCACCGCGCAGTCCGCCACCGGCACCTGCCAGGGGCCGACCATCTGGTCGCGTGCGACCATGCCGGTGACGGTGCGGTCACCGATGGTAATCAGAAACTGTTTGCTGGCTACCGCCGGCAGCTGCAACACGCGTTCCACGGCTTCCAGCAGCGGCATTTCCAGGTTCAGCGCGGGCAGCGACAGCGGCTGACGGGTCACGTCACGCTGCATCTTGGGGGGTTTGCCGAACAGGACAGACATGGGCAGGTCCACCGGCGCATTGCCGAAGTGACTGTCCTCGAGGGTCAGGTGCTGCTCCGCCGTGGCCTCGCCAACCACCGCAAAGGGACAGCGCTCTCGCCGGCAGATCGCCTCGAAGCGCTGCAGGTGCTCGGGCTCGACGGCGAGTACATAGCGCTCCTGGGATTCGTTGCACCAGATTTCCAGGGGGGCCATACCGGGTTCGTCATTGGGCACGTCGCGCAGGGCAAAACGTCCGCCGCGCCCGCCATCCTTGACCAGTTCGGGCAGCGCGTTGGACAGGCCGCCGGCACCGACATCGTGGATAAAGGCGATCGGGTTGTCGCGGCCCAACTGCCAGCAACGGTCGATCACCTCCTGACAGCGTCGCTCCATCTCGGGATTCTGGCGCTGCACCGAGGCGAAATCGAGGTCCTCGGCGCTGGCGCCGCTGGCCATGGAGGAGGCCGCGCCGCCACCCAGGCCAATGAGCATTGCCGGGCCGCCCAACACGATCAGGTGCGCGCCCGGCGCGAAAGCGCCCTTCTCGACATGCTCCTCGCGAATATTGCCGTAACCGCCGGCGATCATGATCGGTTTGTGGTAGCCCCGACGTTCCATGCCGGACACGCCGGGAACATCCAGCTCAAAGCTGCGGAAATAGCCGCAGAGATTGGGTCGGCCGAACTCGTTGTTGAACGCCGCGCCGCCGATCGGCCCCTCCAGCATGATGTCCAGGGCCGAGACGATGCGCGCAGGCTTGCCGTAGTCCGATTCCCAGGGCTGCGGGTAGCCGGGAATCTGCAGGTTGGATACCGAAAAGCCGGTGAGACCCACCTTGGGCTTGGAGCCACGCCCCACCGCGCCCTCGTCACGGATCTCACCGCCGGCACCGGTGCCAGCGCCGGGAAACGGCGCAATGGCCGTGGGGTGGTTGTGCGTTTCCACTTTCATCAGCAGGTGAATCGGCTCCTGGGAGAAGCCGTACTCTGCCGTCTGCGGATCCGGGTAGAAGCGGCCGGCGCGATGTCCGGCCACCACGGCCGCGTTATCGGAATACGCCGACAGCACACCTTCACCGCCGCAGGCATAGGTGTTGCGAATCATGCCGAACAGGGAGTGCGCCTGATCCACACCGTCGATGGTCCAGCTGGCGTTGAAGATCTTGTGACGACAGTGCTCGGAGTTGGCCTGCGCGAACATCATGAGTTCGACATCACTGGGGTTGCGACCCAGCCCGGTAAACGCCTGCACCAGATAATCGATTTCGTCATCGGCGAGGGCAAGGCCGAGGCTGGCATCCGCTGCCTCCAGCGCGGCGCGGCCGCCCTGCAGGATATCAATCGTCGCAAGCGCGGCGGGGGGCTGCTCGCGAAACAGCGCGCTGGCCGCTTCCAGGGTGGGCAGTACGCTTTCGGTCATGCGATCGTGCAGCAGGGAGGCCACAGCACGGCGGGCCTCCGCGGGGAGCGATGCCGGCACCGCAAGATACCAGGCCACACCCCGCTCCACCCGACGCACCTCGGCAAAGCCGCAGTTG
Organism: Halieaceae bacterium UBA5044; assembly: GCA_002416125.1. Classification (GTDB taxonomy): domain Bacteria; phylum Pseudomonadota; class Gammaproteobacteria; order Pseudomonadales; family Halieaceae; genus Haliea. The sequence goes on along the minus strand of DIBU01000019.1, from coordinate 59,680 downwards.
TGGACGATGTCGGTTGCCTTGCTGGACCACGGCGAGATCGTGCCCGGACGGGGCACCACCAGCAGCAACGTCCCCTGGACCGGCGCCGCAGCCCCGGGGCCATCGCCGAGTAACTGGCCTAGCTGCGCCTGGCGCGCGGCGGTGAGTTCACCCGCGGTCTGCACGAAGTGCACAAATTCGCAGTGCTCAAGGTGGATGGCGGGGTCGATGGCGGCGAGTTTCTGGGTCAGCTTGTCCCGGCGAAAAGGAGACAGGGCCGATGTTCCACGCAAAATCAGCATGCTGGGGCGGGCTCCAGGAGCGGCTTTCTGAAAGCCCGCCATTGTACGGGATAGAGCCGCAGGGAGTCACCGCCAATCGGCGGGCAAATTCACTCCCTGCGCGGGCGGCAGACCCTCCTAGACGAAGAAGTCCGTGCTCTCGGCGCCCAGCAGCACGGCGCCCAGGTTCCGGCCAAATGCCGTGGGGTTGTTCGCCACGTGGGCGCGGGCAGTGTGGATATCCAGGAAGCGCTGCTGGATTTCACTGCCAAGAAACACGGAGCTGCCGCCGGCCGAGGAGAACAGGCTGTCAATCACCGCCATGCAGCGCTCGATCACCAGTGACGCCTGGTAGCGGTACTTGATCCGCTCCAGCACAGGCACTTCTTCTCCGGCGCTGACCTGGGCCATCATGCGGTCGAAATTCCGGAACAGAATGGCCTCCATCTCGTCGATGCTGGTGATGGCCGCGGCAATGCGCTCCTGGGTACCGGTATCGCCGGCCAGTTTGGTCACGTCGCCGCTGGCCTTGCCCACGACCATCTGGCGGTAGAGGTCCAGGGCGTCGCGGGCGGCACCGATCGCGGGTGTGGAGACGACACGTACGAACAGCTGCGCCCAGGGCAGACGGTACAGCGGCGCACTGTCGGCGGTGACGCCGGGGTTGGTGCCGCGGAAACCGTCCTCCGCCTTGTGCGTGCGGTACTCCGGCACAAACACATCTTCCACAATGATGTCCTTGGAGCCGGTTCCCTGCAGACCCATCACGTGCCAGGTGTCCTCGATGCGATAGTCGCTACGCGGGATAAGGAAGGTGCGGAAGCCGCCGTCCGGGGCAATGCCGCCCAGCAATGCCCAGGTGCAATGATCGCTGCCGCTGCTCCAACCCCAGCGTCCGCTGAAGCGGAACCCGCCCTCCACGGCGGTCACCTTGCCCATCGGGGCATAAGCCGATGAAGCGCGCACATGCACATCCTCGCCCCAGACATCGGTCTGGGCCCGCTCGTCCATCAACGCAATCTGGAACGCGTGCACGGCGACGATACCCGCAGCCCAGGCGGTGGACATGCAGTTTTCAGCAATGGCGAGGTGCATGCGGAAGAAGTCCTGCGGATCCACCTCGTGACCGCCCCACTTGCGGGGTTGCAGAGCCAGAAAGAACCCTGCATCCCGCAGGGCATCGATATTTTCCTGCGGCACCATGCGGCTTTCACGCGCCAGTGGCGCGTTCTTGCGCAGCATGTCCCCCAGCGCAAGCACACGGTCGTAAATGTCCTGGGCGCGCAGCGGCGGGCGGTGGGTTAACGGCGTAGCGGGCAGCGTCATGAGCCTTTCTCCGGATTATTCGACTTTCACATAGACTACCCTGAAGTGACGTGGTTCAAATACCCTGAATGAGTGATAAACCCGCGAGACCCTGACGGAACCTGCGCATGTCCATGGTTTGTAAAGCTTACCAACGCTGTTCGGCCACCCCGCAGGGCGCTAGAATCCGCGCATGACCCTGCAAAGATCACTGTGGTTGCTGGCTTTCGCCACCGCTGTCCTGCTCTCCGGCTGCTCGCGTGACGATGCGCTGCAGCAGGTGCTCGCGGATGGCGAACTGGTGGTCGTCAGCCGGAACAGTCCCACCACCTTCTACCTCGACAAGAACGGCGCCGCGGGCTTCGAGCACGATCTGGCCCAGCTGTTCGCGGAGGAACTGGGCGTGACCCTGCAGATGGACACCGCCTACAGCCTGGGCGGCATTTTTCGCCGCCTGCAACGGCGGGAGGCGCACTTTGCGGCGGCGGGCCTGAGTCTCACTCAAGCGCGCAGCGCGATGTTCAACCACTCCACGCCCTACGCCAGTCTGGTGCCCCGCGTCATCTATCGCACGGGCAGGCGCAAACCCTCGGGACTGGACGACATCGAAGACCTGCACCTGGTGGTGCTGGCGGGAAGCAGCCACGAACAGACGCTGCAGGAACTCAAGTCAGCCGCCTGGCCGGAGCTGAGCTGGGAAGCCGTGCGCGGCGCCGATACGATGGAGTTGCTGGAACGAGTAGACAGCGGCGACGCAGACATTGCAGTCATCGACTCAAACGAGTTCCGCATGCAACAGAGCCTGTATTCCCGCCTCGACGTCGCCTTCAACCTGGGCAGTGAGCAGGATATGGTGTGGTACTTCCCCCCCGGTGACGAGTACACCGCACTGATTGAACGCGCCGATACATTTCTCAGCGCGCTGCAAGAGGACGGCCGTCTGGAACAGCTGCGAGAGCAGCACTTCGGACACAACACCGTGCTGTCGCGCGTGGGATCGCACGTCTTTGCCCGCAATATCCGCAGCAAGCTGCCTGCGTACAGCAAGCTTATTCGCCAGGTCGCGGAAGAGTACAAGCTGGACTGGCACCTGCTGGCCGCCATCGCCTACCAGGAGTCCCACTGGGACCCGGAAGCCACCTCCCCCACGGGGGTGCGCGGTATGATGATGCTCACCGGGCCCACGGCGCGGGAAATGGGCGTCAAGGACCGGCTGGACCCCCTGCAGAGCCTGCGCGGGGGAGCCCGCTACCTGAAGAATATACGCAGGCGCCTGCCAGCGGACATCGACGAGCCGGACCGGACCTGGCTCGCGCTGGCTGCTTACAATATCGGGCTGGCACACCTCGAAGATGCCAGGGTGCTGACCGAGCAACGGGGCGGCGACCCCCACCTGTGGAGCGACGTCATGGAAACGCTGCCTCTACTGCAGAAAAGAGAGCACTACCGCAATACGCGCTACGGCTATGCGCGGGGCAGGGAGGCGGCGAATTTCGTGCAGAACATTCGTCACTACTACAGCATTCTGCAGTGGAAGGACATGTCAGCCAATCAGCCGGGCCAACCCCTGAACCCGATGCAGTTCCTCCCGGCGGCGCTGCAAGGGGAACGCTTCCTCGCGCTATGAACGGCGGGCGCGAAAAAACGCCTGCAAACGCTCACTGGACGCCTCGGCCAACACCCCCTCCTCCCAGCGCACCGTGTGGTTGTACCAGGGCGATTCCAGCAACGCACACTGACTGCAGACGACGCCGGCGCGCGGCTCGCGGGCCGCAAAGACCAGCAGGGCGATGCGCGCATGTACCAGTGCGCCCGCACACATACTGCAGGGTTCCAGGGTGACGTAGAGCGTTGCACCGGGCAAACGGTAATTGCCCTCCGCGCGTGCCGCATCGCGCAAGGCCACGATTTCCGCGTGGGCGGTCGGGTCCGCATCGCTGATGACCCGGTTCCAGCCCTGTCCCAGCAGCTGCCCGTCGCGCACCACCAGGGCACCCACAGGCACCTCGCCCTGGGATGCCGCGCGATCCGCCAGCGCCAGGGCCTGCTCCATCCAGCGGCGGTGCTCACTCATCTGCAACAGCCTGTGCATCCAGCAGCCGGTAGCTGCCGTCTGCCTCCACGGCCAGTGCCGCGGGCGGCAGCCCTGACAGGCGGCGCTGGTGCATCGCGGCATAGGCTGTCTCGAGATTGCGCGCCATTGCGCGACCGTCGAACAGCGGGCTGCTGAGCCGCTGCTCGGCCAGGCGCTCACGCAGGGACGCCAGTGCAGCAGGATCCGTCGCCAAAGCGCGTGCACGCTGTTCATAGGCATGCTCCGTGGTGACTATCAGCTCGGGCAGACCCAGCGCGTGCAGCAGGCTTGCTGCGACCCGCCCGGCGAATGCCTCTCCCATCACTGTCAGCAGCGGCAGACCCGCCCACAGCGCGTCGCTGGCCGTGGTGTGCGCATTGCAGGGCCATGTGTCGAGAAACAGGTCCGCTGCGCGGTGACGCGCCAGATGTTCGGCCGCCCCGACACGCGGGGCGAATACCAGGCGCTGGGGTTCTACACCGTGACCCAGCGCCGCCTCGCACAGCCGCGCCGAGGCGTCCTTGCTGTCTTCCAGCAGCCAGAGCACACTGCCCTCCACGGCCTGCAGCAGCCGCATCCAGCAGGCGAAGGTTTCAGGCAGGATCTTGTAGCTGTTATTGAAGCAGCAGAACACGAAAGCCCTCTCCGGCAAGCCCAGCGCAGCGCGACTCACGGGCTCCACCGCAGGTGCGCGGCGCGAGTCGTTGGCCTGGTAGCACCCCGGCAGGTAGACCAGCTGTTCGCTGTAGTGCCCGCGTTGCGCGGGGGGAACAACTACCGTATCGGCAATCAGGTAATCGTGATAATCCGTGGCCATCGTGCCCGGATAGCCGAGGTAGCTCACCTGCACCGGGGCACAGCCCGCCGCGAACAGGCCCGGTCGCGAGTCGCGCGTGTAGCCTTTCAGATCAACGGCAATATCGACACCCAGTTCACGCGACAGTGCGGCCACCTGCTGGTCGGTCATGGTGTTCACATCGATAAACCGGTGAAACGCGGCGGCAAGTCGCGCGCTGGCAGCGTCCTCCGCCGCGGGACCAAACCCGAAGCCATAACACTGCACACGCGCATCGCTGTGGGACTCGAGCGCCTCCAGCAGCAGGTGCGTTGTCGCATGCTCACGAAAATCAGCCGAGTAGTACGCCACCTTGATCGGTGCAGCCGGCGCGGAAGCCGGAAACGCATCTGGCGCTGCGGCGCGTGGATAGCGCGCCTGCGCATAGCGGGCAGCGGCCTGCCGCTGCAGCGCAGGTGAATCCAGCAGGGCCAGCACCGGGAAGGGTGGTGCAATCGCCTCACCCGCCGCGATGCCCTGCTGCAGGCGTGCAGTATCCGCCGTAAGGCCGGACCAGTCGCAGACCTTCATGCGCGTGTGCAACCACGTGCCAAACAGGAAGGGGTATCCCGGGCGCAGCTCGAGGGCCCGCTGGTAGCTCTCTGCCGCAGGTACCAGCGTCTGCAGGTCGGCAAGCGCCTTGCCACGGTTGCACCAGGCCTGGCTGTGCCGCGCATCCAGGGCGAGTGCCCGGTCAAAGCTCGCCAGGGCATCCGCCGGGCGGCCAAGATCCAGCAGCGCGTTACCCCGGTTGTACCAGGCATCCGCGTAATCGGCCTTGCAGGCGAGAGCGCGGTCATAACTGTCCAGTGCCGCCGACACGCGGCGCAGGTCCAGCAGCGCATTGCCGCGGTTGCTCCAGGCCTGTGCATAATCGGGTTTCAGCGCCACCGCCCGATCGAAACAGGCGAGGGCGGGCTCCAGCTGGCCGGCAGCAAGCAGCGCATTGCCCAGGTTGAAATGGGCGGGCCCCACGCTGCCGTCGATTTTGATCGCTGCCTGCAGCCACTGTATGCCTCGCTCGGTATCGCCCAGCTGCAGCGCCGCCACACCGCGCAGGTGAAGGCTGTCGAAATGCCGCGGACGCACCGCCAGCACTTCGGCGTACAGCGCGCTGGCACGAGCGGGGTGTCCACTCTGGTGCAGCGCGACCGCTTCGCGATAGCGTGCCTGGAGTGCCGGTGGCAGGGCTCCTTTCGATGGCTTACGGCTCAAGATGGATGTCCTGCTGTGCAACACCGCGGCGCCGGAAATCCACCATGGTCGTGTAGGCCCGTTCCAGCTGGCGGGCAAAACCCTGTGCATCAAACAGGGATGAGCTGGCACGTGCCGCTGCAAGCTGCGCGCGCAGGTGGGCTCGGCGCTGCGGATCCCGAGACAGCGCAATGGCAGTCTGCACGTAGTCGGCGAGGTTGTGGGTCACCAGTTCGGGCAACTCCACCGCGTGCAGCAGGCTGGCTGCAACCCGGCTGGCAAATCCCTGCCCGGCCAGGGTCAGGACCGGCAGCCCTGCCCAGAGTGCGTCGCTGGCGGTGGTGTGCGCGTTGCAGGGAAACGTATCGAGAAACAGATCAGCGCAAGCGTGCCGGGCCAGGTGTTCGGCCAGGGGTACACGCGGCGCAAACACCAGACGTTCCGGTTCCAGCCCGGCACGCCCGGCTTCACGACGCAGGTTCGCCATGGCGTCGGGATGCCCCTCCAGCAGCCAGAGTACGCTGTTCGGCACTGCCTGCAGAATCTCCATCCAGGCGCGAAACACCTCCGGCGTCAGCTTGAACAGCGTATTGAAAGCGGCAAACACCAGCGCGTCTTCCGGCAACCCCAACGTCGCTCGCGCCGGCGCCTGCCGCGGGATCGGCCGCTGGCTGTCGTTGCACTGGTAACTGCCGGGCATGAACACAATGTGTTCGGGGTAATGCGCGCGTTGCTCGGCGGGAATCAACACGGGATCCGCGACCAGGTAGTCAATGTGGGGACAGGCCAGGGTGCCCGGGTAGCCCAGGTAACTGACCTGTATCGGAGCCGCACCCCAGGCGAAAATATCCATACGCTGGTCCCGGGTGTAGCCCTTGAGGTCAATCGCCACATCGATACCCAGCTCGCGGGATCGCTGTGCGACCGCCTCATCACCCAGCTCGCGCACATCCAGAAACTGGTCGAATGCGGCTTCGAGCCGGGTGCGCATCGCGTCCTGCACCGGCGGTCCGTAGGAAAACGCAATCAGCTCGAAACGCTCGCGGTCGTGCCGCTCGAAGAGCTCGGCAATCAGGTAGGCCGTCGCGTGCGCGTGAAAATCGGCAGAGAAATAACCCAGTCGAATACGCTCACCCAGGGCCGGCGGCGGCGCATACTCAGGTTGCGGTCGTTGACGAACGCGCTGCGCGCACCACCGACCGGCAAGTTGGGACTGCAGCGCTGGATCGTCGGTCAGCGTCAACAGCGGGAACGGGGCGGTGCAGAGCACGCCGCGCTGCAGGTCCTGCAACAGTTCACTGATCTCGGTGTCAATGCCCTCCCAATCACACAGGCTCAGGCGGGCGTGCAGCACGGCGCCGCGCAGGTAGGCAAATTCGGCAGCCGCAGTGCTGGCGGCCAGCGCCTGGCGGTAGTCTGCAATGGCCGCGGAGAACTCGCCGTTTTCCTGATGCAGGTGTCCGCGATTGGCGTGCGCCAGCGCCAGGCCGGGCTGAAATGCCAGCGCCCGACTGTAGCTGGCCTCCGCTGCCGCGGTGTCCCCCAGGTCATGCTGTATATTGCCGCGATGACACCAGGCACTGGCGGAAGCCGGGTTCAGCAGCAGAGCCTGTTCCAGAGCAGCCAGCGCCTCCTCGCCGCGGCCCAGCGCGCGCAGCGCCGCGGCCTGCCCCACCCGAATATCCGCATCGCGGGGCGCCAGGCGCGCGGCGTACTCAAACCCGACGAGCGCCTCGCGGTGACGCCCCAGCTTCTGCAGCGCGCTGGCGCGGTTGAATACGGCCTCCGCAAAGTCAGGCTTGAGCCTGAGCGCGGTGTCGTAGCCCGCCACGGCCGCCTCCCATTGCCCGAGGTGCTGCAGTGCATTGGCGCGATTGGAGTAAAACGCGGGATTGCCGGGACTCAGCGCAATGGCCCGGTCTATCTGCCGCACCGCATCCTCGGCGCGCCCGCACTGGAAGTCGATCAGGCCGAGCAAATGCAGGGCATGAGCGTGACGTGGGTGCTTGCGCAGAATCTGCCGGTAGCGCTTCTGCGCTTCCTGCAAATCGCCTGCCTGATGTACTGCGAGCGCTTGCTCGAAACGGGCATCCAGCTTGCCGCCGCTTCCCATAGATCTACTCGTTGCATGACCATGAGCGGCGCATTATGAACTGCCTGTGCGTTCGCCTCCAGTCCGATGCCTGCAAAGCCACTGCTCGGCGCGCCAGCGGCAGTCGACATCATCTTCTGTAGCAATTGTCTGCCCGCGGGCCGCATGCTAGGCTTCGAGCCTGACTTTGCGAGGATTCACCGCATGACCACCGATACAGGAAAACGACGTCTGTTGAAGGCGCTGGGTGTCGGCGTTGTCGGCGTTGGCATACAGACCGGTGCCATCCCCGCGTCCTGGGTGAAGCCCGTTATCGACTCCGTGGTCATGTCGGCCCACGCGCAGGTGACGCCGTCGCCAACGCCGTTTCCAACACCCTCGCCCTCACCGCTGCCTGTCCCCTCCCCGGTTGCGGTCGACGTAGCGCCCGCGGGTTTTGCTGCGGTCGTTGCCGGCTTGCTGGGCTACCTGGGCATCAAGCGGATGCAGCGCAACGCAGCGGAGAAGCGCCAAGCACCCCCGGGTGAGTGAAGCCTCTGCCGTCACACTGACGGCCGTTACGGCACTCCTTGATATCGGCCGAGGCAGCGCAGACACCGGCCTGGCGGCAGACCACCTGCGCAGCTTCGACAACTACCTCAAGCATTTCCGCACCCTGCTCGCTCTTGATCTGCCGCTGGTCATCTACACATCTCCGGACCTGGAGCCGGAGGTCTGGCGGCTGCGACGGCGGCACAACACTGAAGTGCGCACACTGACTGTGACTGCTATCGAGCAGGACTTCCCCGCCTACAATCGCATACAGCAGATCCGGCAGGATCCCGGGTGGCGAAGCCAGGCGAGCTGGCTCGCCGGCAGCCCGCAGGCCACGCTGCCCCACTACAACCCCCTCGTCATGAGCAAGCTCGGCCTGCTCGACGCGAGTGCGGAGGATAACCCGTTTCAAAGCGATGCCCTGGTCTGGCTGGATGCCGGTCTTGCACGCACCTGCGGCGCTGCCCTGGCGGATCCGGCATGGCCTTCGCTACTGGCAGCGCAGATCAAAACCTTCCTGCTCCTGAGCTTCCCCTACCTGGGCGGCAGCGAAATTCACGGCTTCGAGCGACCGGCAATGGCGCGCTGGTCGGGGGGAGAGCCTGTTCGCTGGGTGGCACGTGGAGGACTGTTTGGGGGCAGGCCTGCCGCGATACGGAAGGTATGCGCTGTCTATGATGCCTGCCTGGAGGCGACGCTCGCTGCCGGCCACATGGGCACTGAAGAGAGCATCCTGACCATAATCGCCCACCGGCACCCGGACCTGTTCCAGCGTGAGCCGTTGGCAGAGGACGGCTTGATTGCACCCTATCTGGAGCGTCTGGTGCAGGCATCGAAACCGACGCAGCGTGCAGCGGACGGCCGCGTTGGGACGATGCCAGCCGCAGCACCTCCCCCTCCGCTGCCCACTGCCGAACGTCCAGCTCTCAGTATTTACGTGCTCACCTTCAATTGCCCCGGGCAGCTGGCCCTGCTGCTGGCATCCTGGGCCGATGCCTTTCAGGCCGTGCATGCCCTGCAGCTGTACATCGTTGACCAGAGTACCGCTGCCGATTGCCAGCGGGATAATCAGGCAATCTGCCAGCGCTATGGCGGACGGTATCTGGCACCGGGCAACCTAGGCATTTGCGGCGGACGGCAATTCATTGCAGACCATTTCGCAGACAGTGGCGCGGCGTACATGCTGTTCCTGGAGGACGACATGCTGCATGCCACGCAAGACGGCACCTGTCGCAGCGGCTTTGCGCGACGCGTGGACCGCCTGCTGCCACGGGCACTGGCAATACTGGTGAGCAGGCAGCTGGATTTTCTCAAGCTCAGCTTCACGGAGTTTTACGGCAGCAATGACCAGCAGTGGGCCTGGCACAATGTGACGGAAGAGCGCAGGGCCCAACTGTGGCCGCAACACCCCAGGCGCACCGCTGGGCTGGCCCTTGAGCAGATACCGCCTGCCAACTTCAGCCAGCTGGGACAGCTGGAGGGGCTGCCCTATGCCCTGGGGGAAGTGTTCTATTGCAACTGGCCGCAGCTGGTCAGCCGGGCCGGGAATCGCCGGATGTTTCTCGACAGGCGCTGGCCTCAGCCCCACGAACAGTTCTGGATGGCGCATCTCTATGAGCGCGCCCGACGTGGAGAGCTGCGCGGTGGCGTACTGCTGGCCTCCCCCATCGAACATCGACGCGAGTTTCACTATGCAGCCGGAGACAGGCGCGAATCATGAACAGCCCCGATATTTTCATCAGCATTGCCGCGTACCGGGAATTCGACCTGCCAGCGACGCTTGCCAGCCTGCTGAGCATGGCGGACACGCCGTCTCGCCTGCGCGTCTGCGTTTACTGGCAACGCGCGCCGGAGGACTCCCTGGGTGACCTGGCTGACTCGCCCCAGTTGGAGATCCTCGACGTGCCGTATCAGCAGAGCCGCGGCGTCTGCTGGGCACGCAACCGCATTCAGCAGCAGTACCGCGGAGAGCGCTATTTCCTGCAACTGGACGGGCACCATCGATTTGCCCCGGGCTGGGACAGCGCCCTTGTCACTATGCTTGAGGGGCTGCGCGGCAGCGGTGTGCAGCGGCCGGTGCTGACGACCTACCTGCCCGCCTTCGACCCCGAGAATGACCCGGCGGCGCGCAGCCCGGAAATCTGGCTACTGGGAGCGGACCGCTTCGACGATTCCGGGGTGGTATTCATGCGGCCCTATATACCCGTGGAACCCCCCGAAGCGCCTGTCCCCACCCGTTTCTGGTCGGCCCATTTCAGTTTCAGCGACGGCGCCTTCGTGCACGACGTGCCGATTGATCCCAACGGCTATTTCCACGGCGAGGAAATCGGCACCTGCGTGCGCGCCTGGACCAGTGGCTATGATTTCTTCTGCCCGCACCGGACACTCGTCTGGCACGAATACTCGCGCAAGGGACGCCGCTGCCACTGGGACGATCACAGCGACTGGAGTGCACGCAACGAAGCGGCGCTGGCACGCTACCGGGCACTGGTCGGTGTAGATGGCGTGGCGCCCATCGACCTCGATGGCTATGGACTGGGCACTGCTCGTTCCCTGGCCGATTACGAGCAATTCGCGGGTCTCTGCTTTGCCGATCGGTACATCGCCCCGGAAACCCTCGCTCATGCGCCACCAACGCTCCCGGACTGCCTGCAGGACGCCGGCGCACGAAGCGGTGGCGTACTGCGCGCCACAGCAGACACACCGCGTATTCCGCAACGCGACCCACGCTGGTCCGAGGAGCAGCTCGAGGGCGAGTGGGTGCTGTACAACGAGGACACGACCCGCGCCTGCTACCTCAACGACAGCGCCGCATTGATCTGGCAACTTATCGACGGTGAGCGCAGCACAGGGGAGATTCGCGCGCTGCTTGAAGGGGCCTACGGCGAGGCGGTCGGAATCTACGAGGACCTGACGCTGGTGCTTTCGCAATTGCGCTCGCAAGGCGCCATCCGCTTTTGAACGCTGGACCCCGACTCCCTGCTCATCAGGCATCGGCAGCGCCAGACCGGTCAGGTGACGATCGCATCTTCGTGCAGATTGCGGCCTACCGTGACCCGGAGCTGCTGCCAACGCTGCGCGACTGTATCGCGCAGGCCGATGCGCCAGAGCGGCTTACGTTCGGCATCTGCTGGCAGCGCGCTACCGACGACAGCCTGCAGGAGTTTGCCGACCATCCCGCTGTTCGTGTGCTCTCGGTGCACTACAGCCAGAGCCGCGGAGCCTGCTGGGCGCGCAGCGAGACACAGGCCCTGTATCGAGGCGAAGCCTACACGCTGCAGATCGATTCGCATCATCGCTTCATTCGCGGCTGGGACACCGCATTGCGGGCCCTGCTGCAAGGCGCCCGCGAGCGGGGCAGCGACAAACCGCTGATCACCAGTTACGCGCCGGTCTATGAGCCCGGCAAACCCGTGGAGCCTGCTGCGCGTCCCCTGCGCCTGGTCTTCGACGGCTTCTCCGAGGGCGGCCCATTCCAGGTGATGCCGGTCGCCATGCAGGGGCGCCTGGACGGTGCAGCCCTGGAACCTGCACGGTTTCTGTCTGCGCACTTTCTATTCACACTGGGCGTTTTCTGCCGGGAAGTGCCCTACGACCCAAAGTTCTACTTTTTTGGCGAAGAGCCCGCGATGGCCCTGCGCGCCTTCACGCACGGCTACGACCTGTTCCACCCCCGCTGCCTGATCCTGTGGCACCACTACGGTCGCGAGCGGGCGCAGCGCCACTGGACAGATAACAAGCGCTGGTGGTTACGCAACGAGCGCAGCCTGCTGCGCTACCGCAAACTGGTGGCTGGTGACGCCGCAGCCGACACGCTGGGAGAGTTCGGGCTGGGCCGCACGCGCACGCTGGAGGCCTACGAGCGTTATGCCGGCCTGAGCCTGGCGGAGCGCCGCGTGAGCCCCCGCACCCTCCGCGGGGCACCACCGCCGCATCCGTGGCTGGCGCGCTGGGCGAGCAAAAAACTGCTCTGGGAACACAGTGCCGACCTGCAACTGACAAATCTGCCGGCAGGCTTCGGCCACCACCCGCAGGACAGCATACGCCTGACTGTGCGCTGCCCCCGGGGCCGGGTTCTGCAGCAGCGCGACCTCACGGGCGCGTCGCTGCGGGCGGCTCTCGCAGTTGGCAGCCACCGGCTGCGCCTGCACGCGCAGGGAACCCCGGCATCCTGGAGCCTGCGAACAGCCCGCGCTGGCGGCGAAGTCGTCACAGAGCAAACACACCCCTGGAGGGGTCTGTGAGGCGCGCGCCAGACCGCTGGAAGCCCGGCCAGATTTCTTTTCCGAATATAATTCGATATTATAGGCGGCATGACGTCGTCACTCCAGAAACCGACCCCGGGCCGCCGCGGCAGACCGCGCCGGCTGACCCTGGATGCCATTGTCGACACGGCCTGCGACCTGCCAGCAGGCAACCTCGACATGGCCAGCATCGCCAGCCGCCTCAAGGTGGGTGTCGCAACCCTCTACGGGTATGTGGAGGGGCGTGAGCACCTGCTGCGCCTGGTCGCCGAGCGCAAGGGCCAGCTGCAACCCATTGTCGACAACGGCCAGTCCTGGCAGGACATCCTGCGGGAACATGCCCGCAGTACCTGCCAGACCGCGCTCGACTGGCCAGAGCTGGTCAGCCAGATCATGCAGGGCGGCGTATTCGGCGACGTCGAGGCACAGTACCTGGAACAGCTGATTGCGCTGCTTGGCAGCCGCGGCTTCACCCCCGGCAGCGCGCTGGAGCTGTACTACGCGGTGAACCAACTGGTGTTGGGGGCGGCCGTTACCGGCAACTACCTGAAGGCGGTGACCGGCGACGGTGGGCACGCAGCGGTGCTCGGTCGCTTTGTACACAGTCAGCCGGAGGGCACCCTGCCACTGCTGCAACAGGCCCTTGCAGACAATCCGCAGCCCGCGGTGCTGGGCGATTTCAACGCGGCGCTGGAGCACCTGCTCGCCAGCTGCCAACCCGATAACCCAGGCAACTCGCCTACTGGACGGAGCAAGTGAGATGAACAACGGATTTCGACCGGCCCACAACAACGGCCCCCTGTGCTGCGTCATCGGTGCCGGCCCCAGTGGCCTGACCACGATCAAGCGCCTGAAAGAGGGCGACATCGCCTACGATTGCTTCGAGGCCTCGGACAATATCGGCGGCAACTGGTACTACCGGAATCCCAACGGGATGTCAGCCTGCTACCAGAGCCTGCACATCGATACCTCAAAGTTTCGCATGGGCATGCAGGAATACCCGGTGCCAGACAACTGGCCGGACTATCCGCATCACAGCGAGATCTTCGACTACCTCAACGACTACACCGACCACTTCGGCTTGCGCGACACGATCACGTTCAACACCCGGGTCGAACGCGCACACCGCGAGGAGAACGGCTTCTGGTCCGTGACCACCAGCGGTGGCGAGACCCGGCGCTACGACGTCCTGATTGTCGCCAACGGCCATCACTGGGATCCGCGCTGGCCGGAGCCGGCCTATCCCGGCGACTTCGCCGGCGAGCAGATTCACGCGCACAGCTACAACACGCCCTTTGACCCCATCGACATGCGGGACAAACGGGTACTGGTCGTGGGGTCCGGCAACTCAGCCATGGACATCGCGTCGGAACTGTCGATGCGCTTCATGGCCAGCACCCTGCACATCTCCATGCGGCGTGGGGTGTGGGTATTCCCGAAGTACATCAACGGCAAGCCCGGGGACAAGAACATGCTTCCGGCCTGGGTGCCGCGTAAAATCCAGCACTGGTTGATGAGCCGCGTCGTCAAGCAGCAGATCGGCAACCCCCGCGACTACGGCCTGCCCCAGCCGACCTACCAGCCCTGGGAGGCCCACGGCACAGTGTCCGGGGAGTTCCTGCAGCGTGCGGGCTCCGGGGATATCAAGGCGCGTCCCGGCATCGAGCGCGTGGACGGCCACACCGTGCACTTCACCGATGGCAGCAGCAGTGACTTTGACGTCATCGTCTGGTGTACCGGATACAAGATCAGCTTTCCCTTCTTCGACCAGCCGCAATTCACCGCGAGCAAGGACAATCAGCCACCGCGTCTGTTCAAACGCATGCTCATACCCGGCGTTCCCAACCTGATCTACATGGGCCTGGCGCAGTCCCTGCCCACCCTGGTCAACTTCGCCGAGCAACAGTCACGCTGGGTGGTGCCGTACCTGAATGGCGACTACGCCCCGCCCTCGGAAGCGGAGATGGAGGAGATGATTGCGGCCGATGAATCCTTCTATCTGCGGGACTACTATCCCAGCCCCAGGCACACCATCCAGCTGCACTTTGATCACTACGTGGGGCGCCTCGACAAGGAAATCGAAGCGGGGTTGAAGCGGCGTAGAAACGGGCAGCCTCCGGCGACGCTACCCGGCGACGCTGCGCAGAAGGCCGACGCCGCGTGAACAGCGTTACGCGCAGCGACCTGACATTCCGCAGCGGCGGCGATGAATGCGCTGCCTGGCTCTACCGCCCTGACACCCCGACCCCGGTGCCCGGCGTGGTCATGGCGCACGGCTTTACCGCCGTGCGCGACCAGCGCCTGGATGCCTACGCGCAGGTCTTCGCCGAGGCGGGCCTGGCCGTGCTGCTGTTCGACTACCGCCATTTCGGCGCCAGCGCCGGTGAGCCGCGGCAGCTGCTGAGCGTCAAGCACCAGTTGCAGGATTGGGAGGCCGCCATCGCCACCCTGCGCGCGCAACCGGGTGTCGATCCGCAGCGTATCGCATTGTGGGGCACATCGTTTGGCGGGGCGCACGTGCAGGCGGTGGCGGCGCGCGACCACGGGATTGCCGCCGTCGTGGCACAGATTCCGTTTTGCTGGGCCGAAAAGCCGCAGCAGAAAGTCCCTCTCGGGAAAACCCTCGGGCTGCTGTTTGCCGCGCTCAGGGACAGCCTGCATGGCGCCCTGGGGCTGCCTCCACACTACATCCAGGCTATTGGCGATCCGGATGACCATGCCGCCATGACGTCGCCGGGAGCAGCGGCCGGAATCGCCAGTATCACGCCCGCCGATTCCGGCTGGCGCAATCGTGTCGCGGCGCGTTTCGTGTTCCAGTTGGCGACCTACAAGCCCGGCCGGCAGGCGGGTGATATTCGCTGCCCCATTCACTACACGATTGCGGAACAGGATGCCTTCATCTCGCCCGCGACCATCCGCGAGGCTGCGTCACTGGCCGCGGACGCGGAAATCTCCAGCTACCCCTGCGGGCATTTCGGCGTCTATGTCGAGCCCCTGTTCAGCGCGGTCGCCCGCGATGAAACCGCTTTCCTGCTGCGGCATCTCACCGCCGATGCGGACTAAGGGGCTACAGGTCGTAGCCCCGTTCATCGTGCAGGACAAGGTCGAGGCCCACAGTTTCCTGTTCAGCATCAACCCTGAGGCCGATCAGGCGATCCACCAGCTTGAACAGGAGGTAGCTCACGATCGCCGTGTAGGCGAAGGTTGCCACCACACCCGTGGCCTGCACGGCAAGCTGCCCGCCTATTGAGCTGATGCCGTCGGAAAATCCATTGCCGCTGAACAAGCCCAGGTCGGGCGAGCAGAAAACACCCGCCAACAGGGTGCCGAGAATGCCGCCCACGCCGTGCACGGGAAAGACATCGAGGCTGTCGTCGATTTTCAGCCGGTTCTTCAGCGTGATTGTCGCGTAGTAACAGACAACCCCGGCGGTGAGGCCGATGACCACGGCCGCCGCCGGACCGACGGAACCCGACGCCGGGGTGATCGTACCGAGGCCGGCGACCATCCCCGTCACGATACCCAGCACCGATGGCTTGCCGTGACGGATCCATTCCATCGTCATCCAGGCCAGAGACCCACAGGCGGCCGACAGGTGCGTCACCAGCATCGCCATCGCGGCGCTGTTGTCTGCAGCCACCGCGGAGCCGGCATTGAAGCCAAACCAGCCCACCCAGAGCATACCCGCGCCCGTCACCGTCATGGTCAGGTTGTGTGGCGGCATGGCAACGCTGCCGAAACCGCGACGCGGACCCAGCATCAGCGCCGCGACCAGGGCCGCTACGGCGGCGGTGATGTGCACCACGGTACCACCGGCAAAGTCCTGCAGCCCCATGGCCCCGAGCCAACCGCCACCCCAGACCCAATGGCACACGGGCGCATACACCAGCAGCATCCAGGCTGCGCTGAACAGCAGCATGGCGGAAAACCGGATACGCTCGGCGAAAGCACCGACGATCAGCGCCGGTGTAATCACCGCAAAGGTCATCTGGAACATGACAAACAGCGATTCGGGAATGTCGCCGGCATTGCCATCCATGGCGATCCCGGCGAGAAAGAGGTTACCCAGGTCACCGATCCACGGACCCTGCTCGACCCCGGAAGAGCCGAACGCCAGGGAATACCCGGCGACAAACCAGAGCAGTGACATCAGTGCCGTCAGCGCAAAGCACTGCATCAACACGGAGAGCACGTTGCGCACCCGCACCAGTCCACCATAGAACAGTGACAGGCCCGGCAAAGTCATGAACAGCACCAGCGCCGTGGCGGTAAGCATCCAGGCGGTATTGGCACCGCTGGTGTCTGCCGCCATGGCGGCGTGTGCGGGAAACAGAAACAGGAAAAAGACGAACGGAAAACGTAGAACGGAACGCATCATAATTATTATCGCTTATGGGAGGGCAGCGGAATTATTACATATGGACATGCCCTGACAAAAGCGCCCCGTATTCGCCGCGCAACAACCGCGCCGGGACAGCGGCTCAGGCCGCGTCGAAGTACTCCCCCAGCGACCACATCGTGTCCTCGAAATCCGGACTGTGCACCACGCCCAGGTGTTCGCGCACTTCGTCCACTGTCCACTCAAACATATCCTCATAGCGCGGCATGAACAGCGGCGTGTTCAGTTGCTCGCCGATGCGATGGCCCTCCCCCAGGGCCTTGTACAGCGGGGGCAGCAGGTGCGGGTAATGGCAGCCGAAGCGGGACATCCCGGTAGCGACCAGCAGGGTGGAAACCACCGAGATATGTTCACCGAGTTCCTGGCCAAATGTTTTGAGCAGGTTTGTGGTGCGCGCGGCAATCAGCGCGAACTCGCCCAGGGGGTCGTAACGATAGCCCACCACCAGGTGCTCGATATCATGCGTCTGGCTGTGCCGGCGATGGAAATAATCGTAATCGGTGGCGGTGCTTTCAAAGGGCAGGAAATCGGCCTGCAACCCCTGCTCAGCGAGCATTTTCTGGTATTCCCGACCCAGCGTACCCTCGGGCAGTTCAGCCAGGGCCTGCAGGTCGTGGGGCACGAGGAAGCGGGCTTCAAACCACGCATCGAGTGCGCTGTCACGGGCACGTGCCTCGGCAAACAGCCGGTTGATTTCATCGACATCATCCAGTTCACGGAAGATATCGATGATCTCCAGCGGGCCACCGTAGTGGTCCATGTCCGGACCGTTGCGACGCAGCGATTCCACGGCCACCCAGTGACGCAGTCGCGGGTGATTGAGATACTTCGATGTGCTGCTGAGCATGGTAGTGGTGCCGAGCCGGCGCGGATCCAGCAGGCGTTGATTGGCGGTGTAACCCGGTACGTCAGTCATGCGGCTTCCCTGGTGTGTTGCTGTTGTCGTTATTCCCCGTATTAGAGAACAGCAGGATTCCCTGTGGAATGGAGGATACGCCGGAGGCGTTGCACAATTTCCTGCCCCCGGCTGGAGCCGGCTAGCGGCTGCTGCCGCTGCGCACCTGCGACGGCGACCACCCGGTCAGCTGCTTGAAGCGACGCGAGAAAAACATCGGGTCGTCATAGCCGACCTCCGCTGCAATCACCTTGATGGGCAGCTCGGTACCCTGCAGCAGCTCGCGGGCGCGGCGCATGCGCAGCCGGTCGCGCCAGCGCATGAGGTTGTCTCCCATCTGGATCTTGAACAGGGCGGTGAGCGTCGAGGGCGCTGCACCTGCGGCATTGGCAACCTGCTCAACGGTCGTTTTCTCGTGATAATGCGCCAGCAGAAAATCCCGGGCGGCGAGCACCCGACGATCCAGCCCCGCGTCGTCATTGGCCGGTGCGAGCTCCTCACGCAGCAGGAGAATATGCTCAAGGAGATTCAGGTGCAGCGCCCTGCCCCGCTGCCCCGTGGTGTGCGCGATATCGATGATGCGCCGAAACGATTCCCCAACATAGCCGGCCATGCGCGCGTCCAGTACCGCCAGGGGTTCGGGCAGAGCTGTGCTATCGACGTCCTTTAACCAGGGCATCCAGCGTTGCGGCGGATAAAACGCGCTGCTGAATACGCTACAGGGGCTGCTATCGGGCATCCGGCGCAACACCACGTCAGACTCGGGCGGCAACAGCAACAACGCGGGAGCACGTCCTCCCAGCGTGATATCACCTGCGGGATGTTCTATACGACATGCGCCGCGCTCGGCGAACAACAACAGCCACGAGTCTGGCGGGCTGTGAAGCGGGCGCGGGTAGTCTACGGCGGGCGCGGGCAACAGCTCGATATGACTGCTGACAACCTGATGGGCCGCGAGGAACCGGTGGTACAGATGCGACCAGATACGGTTCTGGAACTCGCGAGCCAGACCCGGATCGGCGCGCCAATCGAGGGTGTCCAGCGACAACCCCAGTTCAGCCAATGTGGCGTCCAGCAGCTCACGGCGTGCCGCTCGATCAAACTGATCAATGCTGATCATCTCGGTGACCGGCAGGGTGAGTGTGTCGCCCAGCTGATCAACAAACTGCCGCGTCTCCTCAACGAAAGCGAGCTCCGCGTCCTCCGAAAGCAACGCGGCGACGAGTGCACGGGCAAGCGATACCAGCGCATCCATGGCGATGTCGTCGTCGTTCGTCACCGGGCGGCTGAGCCTCCTGTTAGTGCGCGCGCTCATCCTACCCTGCCACCGCGCGGCAGGCGAGAGATACCGCCCGGGGCCTGCCCGGGAGGCCGCGCCATGGCGTGCCCGGGCCTGTCGTGCAATCCTCCATGCACTCTGTTCGATTTGATATGGCACACGACGGTCACACTGCCTACAGTTTCCAACCACAAGGAGGCTTGCGCATGTATCAGCTAAAAATAAGCAACGCCCTGGTCTGCGATGGCACCGGCAGCCCGGCGTACAGGGGCGATGTCGCCATTCACGACGGGAAGATTGTCGCGGTGGGCACGCGCCTTGCCGGCGATGCCGCCACGGTGATCGATGCGCAGGGCCTGGTACTGGCACCCGGCTTTATCGACTCCCACACCCATTTCGACGCGCAGATCACCTGGGATGGGCTGGCCACGCCGTCACTGGAACACGGGGTGACCACGGTGATCAACGGCAACTGTTCCCTGACCATGGCGCCGGTGCGCGCGGAACACCGCGCGTTCGTGGGCGCCGTCTTCCGGCAGATCGAGGAAATGCCTGCGGCGGCATTTGATGCGGGCATGCGCTGGAACTGGGAAACCTTCGAAGATTATCTCGCGTCTTTCCGGGATGCGCTGGGGATCAATGTGGCCACACTGGCCGGACACAGCATGCTGCGCCTGTGGGTGATGGGCGATGCCGCCCGCGAGCGCTGCGCGAGTGCCGCAGAGATCGCCGACATGCAGCAGCTGTTGCGGCAGTGCCTGCAGGCTGGCGCCATCGGCATGAGCACCAGCTGGGTTGATATTGACCATGAGCACCGGCCGGTACCCTGTCGCCTGGCGGCGCCGGAAGAGCTCGACGCTCTCTGTGCGGTACTCGGCGAGCACGGCGCGGTGATGCAGGTGGTGCCCGAGTTCTGGGATCCGGACCTCCTGTGCACGCGCATCGATATTCTCGGTGATCTGTCGCGACGCCATGCCATCACGGTGACCTTTTCTCCCCTGTTCGACTCCAACGCAACCCCCGATCTGGTGCCACGGGCACTGGAACGGGTACGCCTGCAGGTCGCACACGGAGCACGAGTCGTGCCGCAGATGCAGACGCGGCCCATTGATGTCACTTTCGAGTTTGACGTGCCCACCTCGGTGTTCAGTTCCCGGCCGACCTGGTGGGCGACCATCCTGAAACCCGCGGCGGAGACCCTGCGCGATTTCCAGGACCCCGATGTGCGCCGGCAGCTGGTCGACGAGGCCTACAGCGGCATGCACCCGATCGCAATGGAGGTGCACTTTCCGGAGTTCGTGGTCAGCCGCTGTCATTTACCGGGAAACAAGCCCCTGGAAGGCAGGCGCCTGAAGGATATCGCTGCGGAACGCGGCTGCGACCCCGTGGAACTGATGCTCGACCTCGCCGTCGAGGAGTCATTGCAAACGCGCTTCAGTGCCGTGTCCGTAGGACACAACAACCTCGAGCGCATTGCGGGCCCGATCAGCGACCCGCTGGTGCAGGTCGGCTCGGGTGACGGCGGCGCTCATGTGACCCGTTTTGCCACCTACGGTGACACGGGGTATCTGTTCAGCCGGTTTGTGCGCGATGCCGCGGCACTGACACTGGAGCAGGCGGTGTTCAAGCTGACCGGGCAGATCGCCGACAACTGGGGGCTGCAGGATCGCGGACGCATTCGGCCCGGTCTGGCTGCCGACCTGGTGATCTTCGACCCGGACCGTATCGACCGAGGCCCTGAAATCGCGGTAGAGGACCTGCCCGGCGAGGGCTACCGCTACCTGCGTCGCGCCCTCGGGGTAGAGCAGGTTTTCGTCAATGGCAGTGCCGTCTATTCTGCGCAGCAGGGCTACACCGACGCACGCAGCGGCCAACTCGTATCCGGCCGGGCGCGGCGCGCCGCCTGAGAAAGCAGAGGAGCGACACCATGCAACCCAACATCGTGCCGGTAAGGCCCTGGACCTACCCCCGCGAAGGCGATGACTGGCAGAGCATCGCGCGCCGCGAACTCCCGGAGCGCCCACTGGACGCGGCCATCGCCGACCTGCAAAGCTGGAACCTCTACCTGGTGTTCCGCCCCGCACCGGCCCGGCTCACCTGTTCCGATATCGTGTTTACCGGCCCGCCGACCGCGTGAATCACGGCCCGGTAGTGAGTGCCATCCAGCTCACGCCGACCCATGACGGTGAGGCCGCCTGCGCGGTCGAGCTGACCTTCCCGGGCGGCGGCCGCTCCATGGTGCAGCTCGACAGTGCCGGTCTGGCGCGGGTCATGGCCCGTGCCGGCGTACACAAGCTGTCAGGCCTGGTGGGCCTGGCCTGGACAGTGCTGCTCTCCGCGCGGGACCCGGCTCAGGAATAACCCCGAACCTCCGTGTTCCGCAACATTCCCGGCGCCGCAGGGTTGCCCCTGTTTAGCGCCGGAAATAAGATGTCGCAGACAACTTGATTGTTTGCATCTAGCAAGTATACTGATCCCGCGCATGCTGGGCACGGCACCGCCCACAGCCCGCGGGGCCCAACACCATCAACCGCACACGGCACTGGCCGAAACACGGTCCCACCGGCTACATTGCGCAGATAATTTTATAAAACGAGGAACACAGCTATGACCACCCAGCAGCAACCTGATTTTGACGCCATTGCGGTTGGTGCCGGCTTTGCCGGTCTCGCATTGATTCACTACCTCCGGGAGGCGGGTCTTTCCATTCGCGTGTTTGATCGCGCATCCGATATCGGCGGTACCTGGACCTGGAATCGCTACCCGGGCGCCATGACCGACAGCGAGAGCTACTACTACTGCCTCACCTTCTCCAAAGAACTGCTGCAGGAATGGTCCTGGACACGCCGCTATCCCGACTGGAAAGAGACACACGACTACATGCGCTTTGTTGCGGACAAATGCGACATGTGGCCACACATTCAGCTCAACACCGAGATTGTTGCAGCCGAGTACCAGAAAGACAGCGGCCTGTGGAAAGTCACCACAGAGAGCGGTGACACATTCACCTGCAAGTACTTTATCAGCGCCATGGGGATGATCTCCGAGCCCGTCATCCCGAAGATCAAGGGCATGGATACGTTCAAGGGGCCCCTGTTCCACTCGTCGCGCTGGCCGGAAGGCATTGACTACGCCAACAAGCGGGTAGGTATCATCGGCGCAGGCGCCACCACGGTGCAAATGCTGCCGGTCATGGCTCAAACGGCGAAGAGCGTTACGGTTTTTCACCGGACACCCAACTTCATTCTGCCCGCCATGCAGGCACCCATGACCCCGGAGTGGGAAAAGGACATCAAGGAACACTACGATGAAATCGTAGCCAAGTGCCGCAACCACATGTTCGGCATGGCCTTCGATACCGCCGAAGGCCGCCTTGCCGTTGAAACGTCGCCGGAAGAACGCGAGCGCATTTTCGAGGAAAAATGGACCGGCAGTTTCCGCTGGGTCTTCGAGACCTTCGAGGACCTGCTCTCCAGCCCGGACGCCAACCTCTGGGCGTCGGAGTTCATTACCCGCAAGATGCGGGAGCGCATTGAGGACCCCGAGATCGCCGACATCCTGGTGCCCAAGCCCGGCGAGTACCCACTGTTTGCCAAGCGCCCGCCGCTGGATCACGGTTACCTCGAAGCCTACAGCCGCGACAATGTGCATCTCGTCGACATCGCCGACCGCGAGCCCATCGTCGAAATCACCGAAACCGGCATCACGACGACCAAGGGCCACCACGAGTTTGACATCATCGTGCTCGCCACGGGGTTCAAAGCCTACACCGGGGCTCTGGAAGCGTTCCCGATCCGCGGCGAGAGCGGGCAGACGCTGCGCGACAAATGGCAAAAAGCGTCCAAATCCATCATGGGTGTCTGCGTCGCGGATTTCCCCAACATGTTCGTCGTGACCGGACCGCAGGCACCGTTCGCCAATCTCCCCACCTCCATCGAGCAGAACGCCATCTGGATCAAGGACTGTATCGAGAAGATGGAACAGGAAGGCTACGACACCTTCACGCCGCGCCCGGAGGCGGAGGATGCCTGGACCGCGCACACCGCGGAAATCCATGGGCAAACGCTGATGGCCCAGGGTGACAAGGTCAATTCCTGGATGATGGGTGCCAACCTGGAAGACAAGGCACCGCGTGTACTGATCTACTTCGGCGGCGCCAATGTCTACTATGACAAGATGCGCGACTCAGTGGATCAGGGCTTCCCGGAGCTGGAGTTCAGCAAGCGCGTTGCCTAAGGCATTCCCGCGGTGGTTGCGAGAGCACCACCGCGGGACACCCCTTTGAGTAACCCCCGCCTGGCGGGGGTTTTTTGTTGTGCGGGCACAAACGCTTTCGGTAACTCCGCGGCACGGCATACAGCGCAGGGGAAAAACGCTTACACTCTGTGTAACGCCAACACCCCGCTTCGGGCCAAGCGCCTGACAGGTTGCCTGACATGCACAACGCCAATGCCGAACACCGCGACGAGCATCCCCCGCTGACGCCGGAATCCCTCACCCTGACAGAAGGCCTGAAGGGGACCGTAGATCTCCTGATGGAACCCGCTACCGGTTATCTCAGCCCCGAGACGACCGTTGCCGGCGCCCTGGATTATCTCGTGCACGCGCTGCCCAAGGGCGGCATCACCTACCTTTACGTCGTGGATCGCGATAATCGCCTGATTGGGGTTGTGGCGATGCGCGACCTGCTGCTGTCACGTCCCGGGCAGACCCTTCAGGAGGTCATGACTGGGTCGCCCTTTGCGTTTCGGCCCGATACCGACATGGGAGAGGCCATGCAGGCAGCGCTGAATCGCCGCCACCGTCTGTACCCGCTGGTCTCCGAGGAGGGAACCCTGCTTGGCCTGGTCATGGGCTGGCGCCTGTTCCAGCATCTGGCCACGGAACTCAGTGCCCAGTCAGGCAGCATGGTGGGTGTGGACAAGGAGGAGCGCAGCCACACGCCCATTCTGCAGGCATTCAAAATGCGCCACCCCTGGCTGCAGGTCAATCTGCTCACGGCGTTTGCCGCCGCCTTCGTGGTCGGCATGTTCGAGGACACCATCACGCGCATTGTCGCCCTCGCCGCGTTTCTGCCGGTGCTCGCCGGGCAGAGCGGCAATACGGGGTCCCAGGCGCTGGCGATTACCCTGCGCGGGCTGACGCTGGGCGAGCTGGCCGACTATCCCGTGCGCAGGCTGCTGCGCAAGGAGATCATTCTCGGCGCGCTGAACGGCTTTGCTGTCGGCCTGGTCGCCGCGGCGGCCATGTGGGTATACGCCATCAGCACGGGGACCGAACACCCCGCCATACTCGCTCTGGTCATTCTCGTCTCGATGGTGGGCGCCTGCGTGGGCAGTGGCATATTCGGCGTTGTTGTGCCGCTGACACTGCGACGTTTCGGCGCGGACCCGGCGATGGCGAGCAGTATCTTCCTGACCACCTTCACCGATGTGCTGGGCATGGGACTGATGCTCCTGCTCGCCACGATGCTGCTGATGTAAGGCAGGCGGCTGCCCCGGTCAGGCCCGGTACAGGGTCACCGCGCCAATGGCAATAAAGCCGACACCCGCAATGTAGTGCAGGTAGCGTTCGTTGATATAGCTGCTCAGCACGCTTCCGGCCAGCACACCGAGCGCAGATGCCACAATCAACGCGGCGGAGGCTGCAATAAACACCGTGTACTTGCTGACCTCGCGGTCAGCGGCAAACAGCATGGTCGCAAGCTGCGTCTTGTCACCCAGTTCCGCCACAAACACGGCGGCGAATATCGTCAAAAATACCTTCCAGTCCACGGTGCTGCGATTATCCTTGAAGCGGTTTTACAACGAAAGCGCACGGCGAGCCTCGCCGACCCGCCTGCATTGTAGCGCGGGGCTCGGCGGCAGACTACGCACCGGCAGAAATACCGGTTGCGAGCACGCCGGGGAGCCGCCATGATCAGTCCATCACACTGCCGGTCACACCACCATGGAGGGATGGCAGGCTGAACCACGGAGAAGCATCTGGCGACGGCGGCGTGGCATTGCAGGCGGTGTCGTACTACGATGAAGTCCCACGGGAAAGCCTGTACACGTGATGATAGAAGTCGTAAAAGTCTATGTTGCCGACCTGAAACCGGGCATGTATGTATCGGGCCTGGACCGCCCCTGGCTGGAAACACCCTTCATTCTGCAGGGCTTCCGCATCACCTCGGAAGAGGATATTCGCAACCTGCGTCGGCACTGCCAGTACGTGTTCGTCGACATCGAGAAAAGCCGCCATATCGACTACGCGCTACAGCGAAAAACACGCGTGCAGCGCCCGAGAATATCCCGCGAAGCCATGTTCCCCAAACGGCGACTGGTCACGTACACAGACACGGCGGACTGGGCAGAGGAATATCCGCGCGCGGAGGAAGCGGTACAGCAGCTGTCAGACGGCCTGGAGGCGGTATTCCAGCATGCCCGGGACGGGGCAGCCGTGGATGTTGTGCGGGTAAAGCGTTCAGTAGAGCCAATGATCGACAGCATCTCGCGCAACCCCGATGCCTGTATCTGGCTGGCCCGGCTGAAAGAGCAGGACAAGTACACCTATCAGCACTCGCTCGGCGCGTCTATCTGGGGTGTGGCGCTCGGTCGGCAGCTCGGCCTGCCCCGCTCCGACCTGCGCTCACTGGCCATCGGCGGCCTGCTCTTCGACATCGGCAAGCTGCGCGTCGACCCGGCGCTGTTGAACAGCGATCACGTGCTGACCAGCGAGGAGCTCGTTGCAGTGCGCGAGCACGTGCGGCACGGCATAGAGATGATGGCGGAGACAGGCCTCATGAACAGCGATGTGCTGGATATGGTCGCGCACCACCACGAGCGTCACAACGGTTCCGGTTACCCGCAGGGATTGAGCGGCGATGCCATTCCCATCTTTGCGCGCATTGCCGGTATCGTGGACTGCTACGATGCCATTACCAGCCACCGCAGCTATGCGCGGGCAACCTCGCCTTCTGCCGCAATCAAGATGCTTTACGACGTCAAGGATATCGACTTCCAGGCCGAGCTGGTTGAGGAGTTTATCCAGGCGGTCGGTATTTACCCGGCGGGCACACTGATTGAGCTGTCCTCCGGCGAGGTCGCGGTGGTCGTGGCCGAGTACCGCACCCGACGCCTGCGGCCGCGCATCATGGTTGTGCTGGATGCCGACAAGCAACCCCTCACCAGCGTGCGCATGGTGGACCTGCTCCACGAAACCGAAGACAGCCAG
Source organism: Halieaceae bacterium UBA5044 (assembly GCA_002416125.1). Taxonomy (GTDB): domain Bacteria; phylum Pseudomonadota; class Gammaproteobacteria; order Pseudomonadales; family Halieaceae; genus Haliea. Next base: position 33,354 of record DIBU01000019.1, on the reverse strand, counting down.
GGCCGCCCCCTCGACATCGCCAACAGCCTGGAACCGGGAGCCTACGGCATCGACATGAACAGCATTCATCTATAGCCGGCCTGCCGTGAATCCTCCTCCACCCGTCGCCGACCGAAGCCGGTTTATCTCAGCGCTGGAGGCGGCGATCACCCTGTCCAGCGAGCACGGTGAACACACCGGGCTGCTGCTGATAGACCTGTGGAACCTGCGGGTCATCAATCACCGGCACGGCTTTGAAATCGGCGACTACCTGCTGCGGGAGACCCAGCAACAGCTACAGGCCCTGAGCAAGCTGCCGGACAACGTGTACCGGGTGTCCAACAAGACCTACGCTTTTCTGCTGCCAAGGCTTACCCATCCGGCCTTCGTTGCGCTCGCCGTAAACCGCGTGCAGCGCACGCTGGAAGAGTCACTGATCATCGACGACGATATTCTACCCGTTGATCTGCGACTGGGGCTGGCCGTCAGCCGCGGCTCGACCCAAAGCGCACTGGCCATGCTGGTGCGCGCCGAAGGCAGCCTGGCACAAACACGCCAGGGCAAACCCCTGCAAATCGATGAGGCCATTCAGGAGCCCCCCGTTGCGGAGCGCGGACTGCCGCTGGAGCAGCGTTTCGCCGAGGCACTTTACGACAACGCCTTTGAACTGCACTTCCAGCCGAAAATCGACCTGCGCACGGGCAGGGTGTACGGCGCCGAGGCGCTGATTCGCTGGCACCTCACTGACCACGGCTACGTCCCCCCCGAAGAGCTGATCGCCCTGGCCCTCGCCTCCGGGCGCAGCTACGAGCTCACGCGCTGGGTTATCAATCGTGCGCTGCGCTACCAGCGCGAGTGGAAAGAGGACTTTACGCTGCCTCTGGCGATCAACCTGCCCGCGGACCTGGTCAGCAGTCCGGACCTGGCGAACATGCTGCAAAGCGCGCTGGCCATATGGGGTACGGACCCCGCCAGCGTCACGGTCGAGATCACCGAGGGTGCGGTGATAGAGGACAAGGAAGCGGGATTCCACAACCTGGAACAGCTGCGCTCGCTGGGCCTGGGACTATCGATCGACGATTTTGGTACCGGTTTTTCATCCCTGTCCTATTTCAAGGAAATTCCGGCGACGGAAATCAAGATTGATCGCTCTTTCATCATGCGCCTGTTGGACGATGAGCAGGACCAGAACCTGGTGAAAATCATCATTGATATCGGGCATCTGTTCAATCTGGACGTGGTTGCCGAGGGTGTGGAGGACAGCGCAACCCTGGATATGCTGCGCGCACTCGGCTGCGATATCGTTCAGGGCTTCCTTTTTGCGCGTCCCATGCCCGAGGCGGAACTGCGGGCATGGCTGCGGGGACGAGAGATCCTGGCTAACTGAATCCCCAACATGGATTGCCGCGCTAACCGGCGATCACACGCAGCCCCGAGAGGTTATTGCGCAACGCACCCGGCCGCAGAGCCGGTAACGCCAGGCGGTGCAGCCCGCGCCAGTAGCGCTGTCCAAGCGCTGCTGCGGGGGATCTGCCCAGCGGCGGATCCAGCCTCGCCATATTGGCCTGGAACACGAGTTCCTTGGCTGCCGCCAGGGAGGGGCCGGCAAAAATCCGCTGCCCCGCAGTCAGGTAGGTATCGATATCGCCCAGTGCAATCAGGCCAAGCTCAAGACCGCGTTTGAAGGGCTTGAGCGGGGCACCATCGAGGAAGCGCTGCACATTCCCTGCCGCATGCGCCCCCATATCAAGGGCGTGATACGCCTGCTTGCTCAGTGGATCTGGCAGGTCCGCTGCATCACCCACAACAAACACCGCGGGGGCCACGCAGCTCTGCAACGCCGGCGTCACCGCTGCCCAGGCGTTGGCGGTTAGTGCCAGGCCACTGCTGAACAGCAGAGGAGCGGGTTTTGCGCCGGCGGTCCACAGGGTCACGTCGCTGGGCAGGGAACGCCCGGAAACCAGTTTCACGCGGGTCTTGGTCAGCGAGGCGACAGATTCACCCAGATGGAAAGTGACCGGGAGGTCGACACAGTGCTGCTGTATATCGTCACCCAGGCGTGGATCCCTGCCCGGCAGGATCCGCTCGTCGCCCTCAACCACGTGCACGGAAAGTCCCGGGTGGTTTCGGTAGCCACGCAGGATTTCTCCCAGCGCTTCAACACCTTCCAGTCCCGCGCCAATTATCACCACGGCGGTTTTCTTGCCGGCGTTCAATCGATCGCGCAGGCGCTGCGCGATGGCCACACAATCGTCGACCGTCTTGAACGGCAGCGCGAACTGCTCTGCACCACGAACACCGAAGGTATTGTTGACGCCACCCACGGCAACGACGCAGGCGTCAAAGGCCAGGCGACGACCCGATGCCGTATGCACGCAGCGCGCCTGCGTGTCGACCGCGGTGGCCGTTTCACACACAAAGGTATGTCCCAGCGACTCCAGCAGCCGCTTGCGAGGCAGGCGCAACACCCCGGCCGACTTTACGCCCGAGAGCAACTCGTGAATATTCGGCAGAAACTCGAAGCACGCGGAGGCGTCAATCACCGTGACCTCATGATGCTTCGACAGCCTGCGAGCGCAGGCAATCCCCGCAAAATTCGCACCGAGAATGACAATCTTTTTTCTGCTGCGCATATCGCAAAACGCCCGCAAGGCCAATCTGACCGACGACAGGAACCATAACACAGGCGTTTCTGCCACCAAGACACGTTTCTGCCCACGCTGATTTCAGCTAGACTGGCAAGCCCACGCAGCACCCGGCCGAGGAGGCCTGCACGATGGCAGGAAGCAGTCTGCTCGCGCTGATTGACGATATCGCGACGCTTCTCGACGATGTCTCATTGATGACCAAGGCTGCCACCAAGAAAACGGCTGGCGTGCTGGGCGATGACCTCGCCCTGAACGCACAACAGGTCACGGGCGTGAGTGCCGCGCGCGAACTGCCGGTGGTCTGGGCGGTCGCCAAGGGCTCGCTGGTAAACAAGGCCCTTCTGGTCCCGGCTGCCCTGGCGATCAGCTACTTTGTCCCCTGGCTGATCACGCCCCTGCTGATGCTGGGCGGAGCGTTTCTCTGTTTCGAGGGCTTTGAAAAGATCGCGCACCCCTTCCTGCACCCGAGCGAGAAAACCGCGCATGACCAGGCGCTGAGAGAGGCCCTGCAGACACCGCAGAAAGACGTGAGGCTTATCGAAAAACGGAAGATCAAGGGCGCGATTCGCACCGACTTTATACTGTCTGCGGAAATCATCGCCATCACATTGGGTACCGTCGCCGCGCAACCCATCACCCTGCAGTTCCTGGTGCTGACCGCTGTAGCCATCATGATCACTGTGGGCGTTTATGGCCTGGTGGCCGGCATCGTCAAACTCGATGACGCCGGTATCTACCTGAGCCAGCAGCAGAGTGCGCTGGCCAGTCGAGTGGGCCTCGGGCTGCTCTGGCTGGCGCCCCACCTGATGCGCACGCTGTCTGTGCTTGGCACCCTCGCCATGTTCCTGGTGGGTGGCGGCATTCTCACACATGGGCTTGCGCCGGTGCACACCGCCATTGCGGCGTTCACGGCGACATTCACCGGTGTGGTGCCCGTCCTGCTATCGACTCTCGCCGATGGCGTTTTTGGCCTTGCTGCCGGGGCCCTGCTGGTCGCACTCATCACGCCGGCGCAGGCGCTGTGGTCAAGGACGTTCAAATCATCCAAGTAGGACAAGCTGAATGAACACGCGATTCGCCGTACCGGTGCTTTTCTTCAGCTCCGCAGGCTGGGGGCTTACCTGGCTGCCGATCAAGGCCCTCAGCGAGCAGGGGCTGGACGGGCTGCAGCTGGTGTTTATCGCCTTCTTTTCCGGTGCGCTGTTGCTCCTGCCCTGGCTGTTTCGGCAACGCCAGCAGTGGCGACACAAACTTCACCTGATGGCGCTGGTCGCACTGGCCGGTGGTTTTGCGAATGCCTCCTTCCAGACAGCGATTTATCACGGCGACGTGATCCGGGTCATGATACTGTTTTACATGCTGCCGGTGTGGAGCGTCCTGGGAGGACGCCTCTTCCTCGGTGAGCGTGTCGACGGTGTGCGGATTCTGGCGGTCGCGCTGTGCCTGTCCGGTGCCTTCATCATCCTCGATGTCGCGCACACTTCCTGGCGCGGAATATCATGGATCGATGTCCTCGCGCTGGGCTCCGGAATGGGGCTTGCGGCGACGAACATTCTCTTTCGCTTCACCCAGGACATCCCGGTGATGAGCAAGGTGGCAGCCATGTTCATTGGCTGCGCGGCAATGATAGGTCTCTCCTCCCTTTTCGTGGCCTCGGCGGGCGGCCTGCCAACGGTCACCGCTACGCTCTGGGCAGCGGCCTACGGTGGCCTGTGGCTGACGCTGATCACCACAGGCACCCAGTGGGGCGTAACGCAGATGGACGCGGGGCGCTCCGCCATCATCATCGTCGCCGAGCTGGTCGTCGCTGTTGCATCGACCGCCATCATCATGAGCGCTGACCTGCAGTGGTATGAGATCATCGGTGGCATCATGGTGCTGGTCGCGGCCATTCTGGAGGGCTCGCGAAGCGACGAGCCTGCACCGGCAACACGGCCGGCGCAGGCCAGGTAATCCTACAGTGTGCCGTCGGCCGCCATGCGCACAAACTGGTGATCGAAGCGCATCTTGACGTTGTCCTTGTTACCCCACACCGACCCATCCGGCAGCTCAATGCCGATTACGTCCGGGGACTGCGCTCCGGAGCCCAGCAGGCCATGCTTGAAGGTGAAGCGGGTCACGAAATCCATGGTTTCGCGCACCCGCTCAGTAGTCAGGTAATCCAGCTTTTCCTGCGGAGTTTTGAACATGTAGGTGGCGGCCAGTTGCATATCGTATCCGGCGAGGTCGGTGCCGGAGTTTTCGCCCATATAGGTTCTGGCGGCAACGGCCTGCGGGCTGTCACCCAGCATGATGCCCACGGTCTCGAACCAGGCGCCGGTGACGGCTTTACCCAGCTCCGGATATCGCTTCAAGGTCTCTGAATTCACACCCATGACATCGAGGATCTCACCGGGAATCTGACTGGAATCAAATACCTTGACCGCATCAGGCTCCTGCATCGCCATCTGCAGCTGTGGATTCCAGAGTGTTGCGGCCTGGACGTCACTGTTCTTGAACGTGGTGGCAATGTCCGCATCAGAGGTATTCACCAGCGTCACGTCACGCTCGCTCAGACCGGCCATCTCCAGTGCCCGCGCCAACGCATAATGGGACACGGACAGCTCCAGCAGATAGACCTCCATGCCTTTGATGTCCTGGATGCTGTCGCGACCTTTCAAAACCACTGCGTCATTGCCGTTGGAAAAGTCCCCCGTAATCAATGCTGTCGTATCAACCCCGGATGCTGAAGGAATGGTGAGCATATCCATATTGGTCATGGTTGCGCCGTCAAACTCACCCACCGTGTACATGTTGATGGCTTCGATGTAATCATTGATCTGCACGAGATCAACTTCGATGCCGTATTTTTTCGCCCACTTGTCCATGATGCCGGCCTCGTCCATGTAGGCCCAGGGCATGAACCCGACGTAGATTGACCACGCCAGTGAGAAGCTGGTGCGCTTCTCCTCGGCCTGTGCGAGTCCCGCGCACAGGCAAAGCATGAGGCTGAGAACCGGTATTCCAATCGAGCGATATAGACGTTTCATGGTGTATCTCCCAAGGGCTGTGTAACAAAAAAGCAGTGCGGCATCAGGGATTAATCCCCGACTTCCGGTTGTGGCTGCAGCGCCCGCGTACTGGCGTAGTAGTTGGGTAACCCGGCTGCCGCCCAGACAGTGAACGCAATGAAGCGGCCCGGCCAGGCAATCGCTTTGAAGGGCCAGGCGCCCTCGATCCAGGCGATCACCTCATCCTCCATCTGCGCAGCCTGCTCCCGAGGCAGGCTGATGTGTGTCCACAAGTACGCCTCGGCATCGTGGGCGGCGCTCGCCGTCGGGTATAGATAGAGGCAGCCGAGGCAGGACAGCCCCGTAGAATCCAGCAGGTGATAGGCAAAGGAGCGCCGGGTAGAAAACTCCCGCCAGTGCCATGCGAGGTCCGCGATATCCTCTTCCATGCTGAGGTCATCGGGCGGCCAGGTGTCCCCGGGGCCAAACAGGTGTTTTATGTGTTTCCGGCTCGCCATCACCGCGGCATAGTCGAGCTCTCCCCACTCCGGGCTAGCCGGCACGAGCATAAGCTGCCTGCCGCACCAGTGTGTTGGCGGTGAGAAATCCCCCAGTGGCAGTGGTTTGAACCCGGGGGTCCGTGGGGCATGCGGTTTCATATGCACCATCCATCGGAATGAGGTCGCGTGTTGGTCTGGCGCATACACGCAGCGAGGGCCAGCGACCGTGCCCCGGGGTAGCGCGGGCTCATCGCTGACCGTGTCATGAGCCTGCACGCACTTTCGGGCCAAAGCTGGAGAGCGCGAGGCTACCTTTGGGCAAGGTGATCTCACCCGATTCGAGGCGCCTCTTCAGGTAGGCGAAGGTCTGCGCGGTCTGTGCAAACAGGTGCTCACCACAGATCTGCGATGTGTAGCGCGGGGGCGTTCCGTCAACCAGCAATTCCGCCAGTGGCTCGACCACCACGTCATAATCCACATTGCAGAACATCGGGAATGCATAGCGCTCCTCAGCCACCTTGCGCACCCGGTGAGCGGTGGCCACAAATTCCCCATTACTGAGTATTTCCAGCATGTCACCGATGTTGATGACAAAAGCGTCCTGCACCAGCGGGACATCAATCCACTGACCTGCTCCGTTCATGACCTCGAGGCCGGGTGCCGTTGGCAACAGAATGGTGAAGCATTCGTAGTCCGTGTGTGCGCCGATCCCCGCTGCCGCCGGATTGACCCGGTCATCGTGCGGGTAATGAATCAAACGAAGCTGGGTGGGAGGCCGCTGGACGAGTCGCGTGAAACGGTCCTCGGGCAGCCCCAGCGCCAGGGCAAAACCGCGAAACAGTCGATTGCCCAATTCAAAGGCCGCCTGGTAATAGGCCTCTACGTCCTCCCTGAAGCCGGGCAACGCTGGCCACTGATTGGGCCCGAGCATCGGCCGCTGGTAAGCCGGATCGCGCATGTCGAAATTGACGTCGTACGCTTCCTTGCGGTCAGGGACAACCGAGCCATAGAGCTGCTCCTCACCCTCTGGCACGTAGCCGCTGTGATTCTGCGAGAGCCCTATGTAGCTCTGCATCTTTAGCGCAGGACTCTGGGCGAAGAACTCGCAGGCACGCATTCGAAACCGTTCAATGATGGCGGGCGCTATGCCGTGGCCCGTGATGTACAGAAAACCCGCGGAACGCGCTGCATCCCCCAATGCTGCTGCGGCCTGCTTGCGAAGCGCGGGGTCGTCTGAGCCCAGACCGGCCACGTCCACCACGGGCAGCGCCTGAAACGCGGTGTGGGCAGGGGTGGTGGTGGAAGCTTTCGACATGCTGACTGCCCTCCCCGGGGCACATGAGCGGTCTGGTCGTCCAGACACAGTAAGCGGCCGCCAGGCCGTCCGGGTCGTCCCGGATCCCATGGGTGGCCGTGCATCAGCGCAATACCCAGGCCACCGGAGAAAGGAAAGCGAGTTCCGTGCCAACCCCTGGTGTTTTCGCGGAAATGCCCTGCAATACAGGATTCCCACCGCGCATCGGCGCTGCTCTTTGCCCGCCCAGTGCTCTCTCGCACAGCGGAAAATGCATCAATACTGTGCACGAAAGCGGCACTGGTGGGCCGACATGGTGCGCAGAGCAGGCGACTTGCCATGGCGCTGACTGGGCGCTCGCGGAGAACCTGAACAAAACAACCCTGCGCGGAACAGAAACACTTGATCGACTTGCGGCTGCCGGTAGATACTCGACGGAAACCCACTTCCGGAGCACAGGTCATGAAAGGCAAACTACTGGGTACCGCCTTGCTGTTGGTATGCGCGACCGTCGTCACCGCGGCCGATGAAGTTCGCGTGTACAACTGGTCCGACTATATCGACGAAGCACTGCTCACCAAGTTTGAAGAAGAGACCGGGCTGAAACTGATCTACGACGTTTTCGATTCCAACGAGGTACTGGAAACGAAAATGCTGGCGGGTGGCTCCGGTTACGACGTGGTCGTGCCCTCGGGGACCTTCCTGCAGCGGCAGATTGCCGTTGGCGCATTTCAGAAGCTGGATCCGTCAAAGCTGAGCAACCGCGGCAACCTCTGGGACGTTATCGAGAAGCGTACCTCACGCTATGATCCCGGCAACGAATATTCCGTCAATTATATGTGGGGCACCACCGGCCTGGGCGTGAACCTCAATCGCGTGGCCGAAGTGCTGGGTGCGGACGCGCCCATCGACTCACTTGACCTGATCTTCAAGCCCGAGAACATGGAGCGGCTCGCAGCCTGCGGCGTACACGTCCTGGATGCGCCGGCAGAGGTCATTCCCGCCGCGCTCAAGTATATCGGTGAAGATCCGGACAGCCACGACCCTGCCATCATCGCCAAAGTCGAACCGCTGCTGATGGCCATTCGGCCCTATGTGCAGAAGTTCCACAGTTCCGAATACATCAACGCTCTCGCCAATGGCGATATCTGCGTTGCCTTTGGCTGGTCTGGCGACATTCTGCAGGCCCGCGATCGGGCTGCCGAAGCCGATGCCGGCGTCGAGATTGCCTACCACGCCCCCAAGGAAGGCGCCCTGATGTGGTTTGACCAGATGGCGATTCCTGTGGATGCACCCAATCCGGAGGGCGCCCACCGCTTCCTGAATTTCATCATGGATGCGCAAAACATGGCGCAGGCGTCGAACTATGTGTTTTATGCGAACGGCAATCTCGCCAGCCAGGCCTACCTGCTCCCGGAAGTGATCGGAGATACTGCCATCTACCCGGACGCTGCGACACTGGAGAACCTGTACATCACCACGCCCTATCCAGGCAAGGTACAGAGAACCGTCACCCGGCTGTGGACCCGGGTCAAGTCGGGAACTTGAATATCGATACTCCGCGGGGGTGCCCCGGCGCCCCCATGACTCTCTGCATGTGACGAGGGCACAATGCCGGAATGCGCTTTCGCCCCCTGGACCGACCCCGGCGCGGAACCCCTGATCCGCTTCCGCAACGTGACCAAGCGGTTCGGTGACTTCACCGCAGTCCGCGACCTCACACTCGATATCTATGAGCACGAGTTTTTCGCCTTGCTCGGCCCTTCCGGCTGCGGCAAAACCACCATGATGCGCATGCTGGCCGGATTCGAGACACCCAGTTCCGGCCACATAGAACTTGCAGGGCAGAACATCGTACCGGTGCCTCCGAACAAGCGCGCGGTGAACATGATGTTTCAGTCCTACGCCCTGTTCCCGCACCTGAACGTCTGGGACAACATTGCCTTCGGTCTGAAACGCGACGGGATGCCCAAAGACGCTCTGCGCGAACGCGTTGCAGAGATGCTCAAACTCACCCACCTCGAGCGCTTTGCGCGTCGCAAGCCGCACCAGATTTCAGGTGGCCAGCGACAACGCGTGGCACTCGCCAGGAGCCTGGCCAAAGCGCCCAAGCTGCTGCTGCTGGATGAACCCATGGGGGCACTGGACAAGAAACTGCGCCAGGAAACCCAGTTCGAACTGATGGACATTCAGGAAAAAACCGGGACCACCTTTGTCATCGTCACCCACGACCAGGAAGAGGCCATGACCGTCGCCAGCCGGGTTGCGGTCATGGACGAGGGTGAACTGATACAGGTTGCAACACCCTCCGCCATCTACGAGGCACCCAACTGCGTGTATGTCGCCGACTTCATTGGTGACGTGAACATCATCGAAGGCGCTGCGCATCGCGCCGGCGAAGACCGCTACACGGTGCACTGGGCCGACGGCCAGGCGCCGCTGATGGCGGCCTCTGACAAGGCGTTCTCACCCGCGCAGAATGCCTTCCTGGCAATCCGCCCCGAGAAGGTGCTGGTCACCGCAGAACGCCCGGCTGACGCGGTAAACGCCATTCAGGGCCGCATTCATGATATCGCCTACCTGGGCAATATCAGCACCTATCATGTGGAAGTGGCAGGTGGACGCATGCTGAAGGCACAGACCGCCAACACCCGGCGCATTGAAAACAGGGGCTTTACCTGGGAAAACCGGGTCTGGCTGTCGTGGGATTCAACGGCAGGTGTGCTGCTGGAGCGTTAATGCGACGAGTTTTCATCATTGCCGTTCCCTACCTCTGGCTGCTTGCGCTATTTCTCATACCCTTCGCGATCGTCCTGAAAATTTCCCTGTCGGATGTCGCCATGGCACGTCCGCCCTATCTGCCCCAGTTCAGCTGGGAAGCGGGTTGGGGTGCATTCCTGTCACAGCTCGATTTCGAGAATTTCACCTTTCTCACCACTGACGATCTCTACTGGAAGGCCTATCTCTCCAGCCTGCAGATTGCAGCCACCTCGACATTGCTGACGCTGCTGATTGGCTACCCCATAGCCTATGCCATGGCGAGGGCTCCCGACGAATGGCGTGCGACCCTGATGATGCTGGTGATTCTGCCGTTCTGGACCAGTTTTCTGATCAGGGTCTATTCCTGGATGGGTATTCTCAGTCAGGAAGGCTACCTGAATCAGTTGCTGCTGGGCCTCGGCGTGATCAGCGAGCCCCTGATTATTCTCAATACCAAAGTGGCCGTGTATATCGGCATCGTATACACCTACATTCCCTTCATGATTCTGCCGATCTATGCCGCACTGCACCGCCTTGACAGCTCCCTGATTGAAGCCGCGGAGGACCTGGGCTGCTCCCGCGCGAAAGCATTCTGGCTGATTACAGTGCCGCTCTCGCGCAATGGCATTATCGCCGGCTGTTTTCTCGTGTTCATTCCCACCCTGGGTGAATTTGTCATTCCCTCGTTGCTCGGTGGCTCGGGAACGCTGATGATCGGCAAGGTCCTGTGGGAAGAGTTCTTCAACAACCGTGACTGGCCCGTCGCCTCGGCGGTTGCGGTTGTGCTTGTGCTGATACTGATTATTCCCATCGTGCTGTTTCAGCAGAATCAACAGAAGCAGAACGAGGCGCAAAGCTGATGCGCCTGAGCTGGTTCAATATCACATCGCTGACCCTTGGCTTCGCCTTCCTCTACCTGCCCATGATCATTCTGGTCATCTACAGTTTCAATGAGAGTCGGCTGGTGACTGTGTGGACTGGCTTTTCCACCAAGTGGTACGGAGAACTGCTCAGCAACCAGGCCTTCCTGGATGCAGCCTGGGTCACGCTCAAGGTTGCCGTGTTCTCATCCACGCTGGCCACCGTGCTCGGCACGCTGGCCGCCTATGCGCTGGTACGCGGCGCCCGGTTTCCCGGCAGAACCCTGTTTTCAGGCATGATCTACGCCCCGCTGGTTATGCCGGAGGTCATCACCGGCCTTTCGCTCCTGCTGCTGTTTATCGGTATTGGCCTCGATCGTGGCGTGCTGACCATTGTTCTGGCGCACACAACCTTCGCCATGTGCTATGTGTCAGTCGTCGTGTCGTCGCGCCTGGTGAGCTTTGACCAGTCACTGGAAGAAGCCGCGCTCGATCTCGGCTGTTCCCCCTGGGATGCCTTTCGCCTGGTCACCCTGCCCATCATCGCGCCCGCCGTTATTTCGGGCTGGCTGCTGGCGTTTACCCTGTCTCTGGATGACCTTGTGATTGCATCATTCACCACCGGTCCGTCAGCGACCACGCTGCCGATCAAGATATTTTCGGCAGTCCGCCTGGGCGTCAGCCCGGAAATCAATGCCCTCTCGACACTCATGATTGCCGTTGTTACCCTCGGGGTGATCATCGCCTCGCTGATCTCCAAGCGCAATTTCGTCCGCGAGCAACAGGGCGTTGCCGGTCGCCACTAGTGTCCGCAGCGGCGGATCATCGGAAGGTGACACGATGGACAAGCAATCAGGAAACCCATCCCGGAATGCGTTCACAACGCGGGATGTCTGGAAAGTGTACGGCGAGGGCGCGACCGAGGTGCAGGCCCTGCGTGGCGTGGATATCGACATTCCAGCCGGCGAACTGGTGGTACTGCTCGGCCCCTCGGGCAGCGGCAAATCGACGCTACTGAATATCCTCGGCGGACTGGACCGGGCCAGCCGGGGCGACGTGCTGTTCCAGGGCCAGAATCTTGCGGCAATGACGGATGCGCAACTCACCCGCTACCGCAGGGATCACGTGGGCTTCGTCTTCCAGTTCTACAACCTGATGCCGGGACTCACTGCCCAGGAAAACATCGAACTTGTCACAGAAATCGCCAGCGACCCCATGCCCCCTGCCCATGCCCTGGACCTGGTGGGGCTGGGTGATCGCGGCGACAGTTTTCCGAGCCAACTCTCCGGGGGTGAGCAGCAACGCGTCGCCATCGCACGCGCTGTGGCGAAACAGCCCAACGTCCTGTTCTGCGATGAACCCACCGGCGCTCTGGACAGCAATACGGGACGGGCCGTGCTGCGGGTGCTCAAGGAGGTCAACGAACAGCTGGGCGCTACGGTGCTGATTGTGACCCATGCGGCAGCAACGGCGGACATGGCAGACCGGGTCATTCACTTTGCCGACGGCCGCATTCGGGATATCCAGCGCAATCCTGACAAGCGCGACCCCAGCGAGATCGAATGGTGAGCCGGCCGTGACGCCCCTGGATCGCAAGCTGGTCCGGGACCTCTGGCGGATCAAGGGTCAGGCGGCGGCGATTGGCGCGGTCATAGCCGTCGGTGTTCTGCTGCTGGTGATGATGTCTGGCCTGGTGACCTCCCTGGACGAAACCCGGCGAGCCTACTACGAGCGATACCGCCTGGCTGACGTGTTTGCACCGGTGAAGCGCGCGCCTCGACATCTCCTCGCGGAGCTCAGTGCACTGCCCTCCGTCGCCGCGGTAGAGGGACGCATCACCGGGCATGCGCTGATCGACCTGCCGGGGCTGGACATCCCGCTGCGCGCTAGGGTCGTATCCCTGCCCGAATTCCACACACCGCGTTTGAACGGCTTTTATCTGAGCGCCGGTCGCGCCCCGCAAAGTGATCGCCACGACGAAATCCTGCTGCTCAAAGGTTTTGCCGAGGCACACAGCCTGCGACCCGGAGATACGCTGGACATTACCCTGAACGGCGCCCGCCACACGCTGCGCATCGTCGGTCTCGCGCAGGCGCCGGAATTTCTCTACACAACGGCACCCGGAGAGCTGATGTCTGACGATGCACGCTACGGTGTCATGTGGATCAGCATGCAGACCCTGGCAGCGGCCTATGACCTGGAAGGGGCCTTTAACGAAGCGCTGTTGTCCATTGGCCGGGGCGCGGAACCGTCTGCGGTGATCCATGCGGTCGATCGCCTGCTTGAGCCCTATGGCGGCTTCGGCGCCTACACCGTGGCAGACCACGGATCAAACCGGTTCATCAGCGAAGAGATCGCCAGCCTGCGCGCGACCGCGGCAGCGGTACCGCCGATTTTCCTCGCCGTCGCCGCCTTCCTGCTTTACATCGTCATTTTCCGCATGGTGGAGGCTGAGCGTGGGCAGATCGGCCTGCTGAAGGCCTTTGGCTACAGCAATCTCGAAACCGCAGGACATTACTTCAAGCTGATTCTCGCCATCGCCGCCGGCGGAGCAACCGTGGGCTGTGTACTGGGCATTCTCGCCGGACGCGCCCTGATTGACCTGTATCTTCTCTATTTCAAATTCCCCTTCCTGATTTTCCAGCTTGATCCGGTATCCTTCATCGCCGCATTCAGCGTCAGTATCGGTGCCGCATCTGCCGGAGGGGTTACGGTCCTGAGGCGTGTTTTTCGCCTGACCCCGGCGGCAGCGATGCAGCCACCCGCCCCGCCCCGTTACCGCCCTCTCGGCGACCTTGCCCGCTCCCTGCAGTCGGTGCTGGACCAACCCAGCCGGATGGTGGTGCGCCGCCTGACCCGACAGCCCGGACGTATGGCGGGCGCGGCTGGCGGTATCGCGGCTGGCATGGCGCTATCGGTCGCCATGATCGGCATCATGAATGGCTTCAACCAGGCGATCGACCTGACCTTTAATGTCATCGACCAGAGTGACGTCAGCGTCACCTTCAACGAACCGCTGTCCGATACCGCGCTGGATAACCTGCGCCGTATGCCCGGCGTCCTTGACGCACAACCCGCTCGCCATGTGTCTGCAGTGTTGCGACACGGTGTCCAGCGCCACCTGGGCGTCGTCAGCGGTCTGACGACCGACGCACGCCTGTACCGGGCAGTGGACAGCGGCATGGCGGCTGTGCCGCTGCAGGCCGGAGGCATTGTGCTCGCGGAGGCGCTGGCAGATATCCTCCAGGTACGGGTGGGAGATCTGCTGACGCTGGAGGTCCGCGAAGGCAGGCGGCCGACGCTGCGCATACCGGTGACGGGCATCGCACAAACCCTGCTGGGTTCGCCAGCCTATATGGAACTGTCCGCACTCAACCGCGCACTGGGAGAGCCAAACCGCGTATCCGGTGCTTACCTGCGCCTGGACAGTACCCACCAGAACGCTGTCTACCGCGGGCTCAAGGACATGCCGGCAGTGGCGAGCGTGAGCCTGAAACAGGACGCCAGAAATGCCCTGCAAACCCAAATGGATTCGGGTGCGGGAGCCATGCGCTATATCATGATGGCGGTGGCTGGAATCATCACCTTCGGCATCATCTACAATGCAGCACGCATCGCCTACGCCGAGCGCGCCCGGGATCTGGCCAGTCTGCGCGTCATCGGCTTTTCGCACCGTGAGGCTGCGTTTGTGCTGCTCGGTGAACTCGCACTGGTTACACTGGCTGCCTTGCCACTGGGCGCGGTGCTGGGCTATTACCTGTCGTTTGCGGTCGCGGCGGGTTTCAGTACCGATCTCTACCAGATTCCGGCCACGGTCCAACCGGCCGGCTACGGCGCTGCAGCACTTGCCGTCATCGCCGCAGCCACTCTCTCGGGCTGGCTTGTGAAGAGGGACCTGGACCGCACCGATCTGGTATCGGCACTCAAGGCACGGGAATAGCATCATGACCAGAAAGCACTCCAGACCAATCATCAGCCTCACAGCGGGCCTGATCGTCGCGGCCTCGCTGGTCTTCGCCTTCTGGCCGCGGCCACTGCTGGTGGACCTGGCTGTCGTAGAACGTGGGACGATGAGGGTCACCATCGACGAAGAGGGACGCACTCGTGTGCACGATGCCTACGTGCTCGCGACCCCCGTTGCCGGTCGCCTGCAGCGCGTCGAGGTCCTGCCCGGCGATGCGGTTGTGCACAACCAGACCGTTGTGGCGCAAATGCTGCCCAGCAACCCCGATGCACTGAACATACGCACCCGGGAGCAGGCCCTGACCGAAGTTGCCGCCGCCGAGGCCGCCCTGCGGCTGGCGCGCGCTGAGCTGAACAAGGCCGTTGCCGACAGTGATCTGGCAAAGACCGACCTAGAGCGCGTGCGACGTTTGCGCGGAAATGCCATGGTCAGCGAAGCGGACCTGGACCGCGCGGTGCGCGCGGCGCGCAGTGCCGAGGCTGTGCTGGGTACCGCGGAGGCGGCTATCGCAATGCGCGAAGCGCAGCTCGCCAACGCGCGCGCAAGCCTGATCAGCTTTCAGGATGCGGATGCGCCCGCGGGGGCGATACTCACGCAGCGCGAGGCCATCCCCCTGTATGCCCCGGCAACAGGGCGCGTGTTGCGCGTGCTGCAGGAGAGCGAAACAACCTTACCGGCCGGCACCGCCATTCTCGAGATCGGCAATATCGAGAACGACCTCGAAGTGGTGGTGGAACTGCTGTCTACGGACGCCGTCAAGGTGTCCCCGGGGGACCCGGTGATCCTCGAGGATTGGGGCGGACCGGCAACGTTGCACGGCGTTGTGGAGCGCGTAGACCCGCTGGGCTTCACCAAGTTTTCCGCGCTGGGCGTGGAGGAGCAGCGCGTGAATACGATCGTGCAGTTTACAGAGCCCGCAGACGCACGTCGCGCACTGGGCCACGGCTACCGTGTTGAGGCCAGGATTATCATCTGGGAAGCCGACAACGTCCTGAAACTGCCTGCGAGCGCACTGTTCAGGCACGGCAGCGACTGGGCTGTATTCCGCGAGGAGGGCGGCAAAGCCCGCTTGACCCCCGTTACGATTGGACGCAACAACGGTATTGACGCGGAGGTACTGGAGGGCCTGCAAGCGGGGGACACGATTGTGCTGTATCCGGGCTCAAGCCTTGGGGACGGTGTGCGCATCAGGCAACGTGCAGCCGGGTGATCGGTGCGCCCGTAGCGCCTGACCCTAGAAAGCCTGTCCAAAGCTCATGTACACACCGTGGCTGCCCGCCTCTCCCCAGGCAGCATCGAGCCGCACGATCATTTTGTCCTCGGGCCGAATCACGAAATGCACCCCGAAACCGACTGCCGGATACAGGCTTTCCTCCTCCGAGCAATCGCCCGCGTCATCAAACAGACAGGACAGGGAGGCAAACGCCGCCAAGCGCCAACGCGGCGCCACGTAGTGTCGCTCCTCAACCTCGAGGGCCAGGGAATTTGGTGCCCTGAATTCCCCGGGGATATATCCGCGCGTACGAAGCGTTGAATAGCCACTGGGCGGCGCGTCCCCCGTCATCCGCGTGGACAGGTTGGTCGCCAGCACTGAGCCGCGTCCATGCGCCAGATAGCGGCTGAAGCTGGCGAGGAAGATGTCGAACGACACATCGCCGCCCAGCGCCTCCCGATAGGCCAGCTGGCTCAACCGGAGGTAGGAACCGCTGCCGGGGGACTGCGTGTTGTCCCGCGTGTCGTACTGTGCTTTCAAGCCAACCGCATTGGAGTTGAACCCCCCCAGCTCAAGAGCGTCGAGGACGAGACTGGCCATTTCGTTGCCACCAAACATCCCGTAGCGATTGACCACGGCATGGCCACCGACGTACCAGTGCTTACTGACCCGCATCAGGTAGCTGCCGTAAAGGGCATTGATCTGGTCGGTCGTTTCTGCCGTCAGGCCGGAGCCCAGGAAATTTTCATAGCGATTATTGGCCTTGCCACCACCGAGCGCCAGTGCAATACGATGCTTGTCAGGCCCCAGGTAGGCGCGCGCAAAAACGCCGTAGGCATAGGAATCGGTGGTACTGTAGGTCGCCATGCCGCCAAAGGTGGAGGGCGGCGCCTGGGGATGAAACTGCTTGATGTATGCCGCCATGCCGCCAAACGATGTGCCCAGCTTGGGGTTGCTGCTCAGTACCGGCGTCAGCAACCAGGGGCTCTCCGCAGTCTCCGCCGCCGTTTCTGCAACCGATCCATCAACGCTGTCCCGCACGGTGCTTGCTGAGGCCGGTGTCAGCCACACAGCGACAAGACAGCAACACACAGCCGCCCGCGCCCTGTCTAGGACATACCCTTGCCACCGGTGACGGCGGAGCGCTGGCATGAGGAACTCTCCTGGCATGGTGATCTTCTGCCCGAATCCGTGTTGTGCCCGGCAATCACTATACAACAGGCCGGGCCTGTGTAACGGCACTGCCACCGTAAAAAACCGTGCTGACACGTGCCTGCACAGATAAAAGTCGGTTTGTGCTATCGTGATGGCATGAAGTCATTAGGGATAGACCATCTGAAAACGCATCTCTTGCTCTCGCTGTTCCTCAGTTGCGTCACCCAGCTGGGGTTTGCCGCAAACAGTGAGTTCCTGCGCCTGGAAATTGAAAACCTGAACGGTGGCAATCACGCAAGCACTGCATCATTGGTGCGCAACGTGGATGACCTCTCGGCCATTTATGGCGACTACCAGTACCAGCCCCTGTGGTTCGCCGATGGGCCATTGGCCTCGCTGCGCACAGACCTGCAACGCGAGATACTGCGCTCCGCTGACCACGGCCTTGCGCTGCATCGCTACCACTACGATGAACTGCTGGCGGGCACCCTGCCGGAAACACAGCTGGATGTACTGTACACCGATGCCTTGCTGTCGCAGGTGCGAGACCGCTACCGCGGTGCCGTGGCACAGGTGGACGACCAGTGGTACCTGGAACGTGAGTCCATTGATCCCAGAGGCCTGCTGCAGCAATTGGTAGCACAGGGCAAGGGGCTCAGTGACCTGCTGCATGCCCTGTGGCCGCAAACGCCGGAATATTGGGCGTTGGTGGCAAAGCGCGCTGAACTGTCCACCGCAGCAGACGCCACCAGCCGCCCTGTGGATGGCGGCCCCGCCCTGAAACCCGGCGCCAGCGGCCCGCGGGTGGCACAGCTGCAGGAAAGGCTGCTGGGACCTGGCGAGCACTCCGGCACCTTCGATGAACAACTCAGGCAGGCCGTTGTCACGTTTCAGCAGGGGGCGGGGCTTGAGGCAGACGGCATTGTGGGCAACGCCACCCTGGAAGTTCTCAATGCCACGCGATTCTCGTGGATTGATCGTCTGGATGCCAACCTCGAGCGCTGGCGATGGCTGCCGCGAGACACCCCCTCAACCTATATCCGGGTGAATATCGCGGCATTCCAGATGCGGGTCATCGAAAACAACGCGGAGGCGCTGACAATGGACATCATTGTCGGTCGTCCGTACCGCGAAACCCCGATCTTTACCGAAGATATGCAGTATCTGGTGTTTTTTCCCTACTGGAATGTTCCCTACAGCATCGCCGTCAAGGACAAACTGCCGCTGCTGCGGCAGGATCCGGCCCCGCTGGCAGCGGCAGGCTACCAGGCACGACTGGCGGGCAGCCAGGAATTCGTTCCCGTGACGGAAGTAGACTGGCAGACGGTGCGGCCCGGGCAGTTCACCCTGCGCCAGCTACCGGGCGACCACAATGCCCTCGGCAAGGTAAAGTTCATGCTGCCGAATCAACACAGCGTGTACCTGCACGACACGCCCGACAAGGCACTCTTCAGGAAATCCGAGCGCACCTTCTCCTCCGGCTGCATTCGCCTCGCTGAGCCACGCAAGCTCATCGAGTGGGTGTTGAACCACGACAAGAGCAACTACCTGACGCAGGTAGATCGACTGTTTGAATCCGGCGAAACCACAACCGCTTACCTGAAGGATCCGATACCGGTTTACCTTGTCTACTTCACCGCATTCGCGGTCGGTGATGACGTGGTGTTCCGCCGGGATGTCTACGGCCGAGACCAGCGGATTGTCGATCAGCTGAGAGAGGCCGGCAAAAGCCGGGTTTGACAACTACCTGCGTGGGGGTCAGCGCTCACGGCAACGGGACCCCTTTGATCCAACTAGGCGAAATAACCACGCGTACGGTTCGCCAGCGCGACCAGCGACAGCATGACCGGCACTTCCACCAGCACACCCACCACAGTCGCCAACGCAGCACCCGAGTGCAGCCCAAACAGGCTGATAGCCACCGCAACCGCCAGCTCGAAGAAGTTCGACGTGCCAATCAGGGCGGCAGGCGCTGCTGTGCTGAAAGGCACACGCCACAGGTAAGCCCAGCCGTAGGCGATGAAAAAGATCCCGTAGCTTTGAATCAGCAGGGGTACCGCAATCAGCGCAATCACCAGCGGCTTGTCCAGAATCGTCTGTGCCTGAAAGCCGAACAACAGGACGACGGTTGCCAGTAACCCGATAATCGAGAAGGGTTTCAGTCTTGCAGTGAAGGCACTGATACGTTCATCGCTGCCGCCGCCATCAAGCATGCTGCGTGTGAAGTAACCCGCGACCAGCGGCACAACAACATACAGCACCACCGAGAGCAGCAGCGTATCCCAGGGCACAACGATGTCGGTCACGCCCAGCAGCAAGGCGGCCAGTGGTGCAAAGGCGAACACCATGATCAGGTCGTTGATCGACACCTGCACCAGCGTGTAGTTGGCATCGCCTCGCACCAGCTGACTCCAGACAAACACCATCGCCGTACAGGGTGCGACACCGAGCAGTATCATCCCGGCAATATATTCCTGGGCCGTTTGCGGGTCCACAAGACCGGCGAACACAGACTCAAAAAAGAAGATCCCCAGGGCAGCCATCGTGAATGGCTTGACGATCCAGTTGACGACGAGGGTGATGCACAGACCTTTGGGGCGCTTGCCTACATCGCGCAGTGAAGCGAAATCGACATTCACCATCATGGGGAAGATCATCACCCAGATAAAGACGGCCACCGCAAGATTCACGCTCGCATACTCAAAAGCGGCGATAGCAGCAAAAACACCGGGACGGGCGACGCCGGCGGCAATGCCAACCGCGATGCACAGCGCGACCCAGAGTGAGAGGTAGCGCTCGAACAAGCCCATGGACGAAGTGTTGGCACTGCTCATGGTAGTTCCTTCTCTATGCGGTCCCTCAGCAGGGTGAGGGCATTGTCAAATGCTTTAGCCACCTCCTCCTCGCTCCCCTGAACGCTGGCAGGATCCGGTGTGCTCCAGTGTTTCTTTGCCACGTTCCCGATAAACACGGGACAGCTTTCCGTCGCGGCGCGGTCGCAGACCGTGATGACGATATCGAACGCCTGATCGGCGAACTCATCCCAAGACTTGCTGCGGGGTTCACCCACGCCGAAGCCATGGCGCTGGAGGGCCGCGATGGAGCCCGGGTGCACGTAGCCCGCTGGCTCACTGCCGGCGCTGACGGCGGTATATCGCCCCTCCCCCAACTGATTGATCATGGCCTCGGCCATGATGGATCGGCAGGAATTGCCCGTACAGAGAACAAGCACCTTCTTCATACAACTACCCTTCCAGGAATGTCACCAAAGCTCGCATGAACGCCGCCGATCGACACGCTCAGGTATGGCCTGCACGCTGTCATGACGCGTCAGGAGATGGCGGGTCACAGCACTGTGCCAGCTCAATAATGGAACAGGCGGATGTACTGTCCTCGCGAATGGTCGCGAAGTCCGCACTGCAGCAGTCTTTCACCAGGAAGGTGATGAGCTCATGTGTGGCCTGAAAGTCCGCACTGTAGATAATCGAGCGCCCTTCCCGCCGCGAGGAGAGAATGCCCGCCTGTGAGAGATGATTGAGATGGAAGGACAGCGTATTGTGCGGCGTGCCCAGGGCTTCACTCAGCGCGCCAGCGGGAAGACCCGTCGGCCCCGCCTGCACCAACAAGCGGAAAGCGCGCAGCCGCGTTTCCTGTGAGAGTGCGTTGAATACGATTGACGCCTTGTCGATGTTCATATGTCCATATTATTGGACATATGGACACATTTCAAGCGAAAAATCCGCCACTCGCCGAGCGATCCTGACATACGTCCCCTGCCCGCAATGAACCCACTTCCACCGTCACTGAACCGTCGTGTTTTATCTTATACTCTACGAAAACATGGTTAAGCATGACTCAGGGCGCCTGCAATGAAAAACGACATAAAACAAACCTCCTCAAAACACGTCAACCCCTTCAAGGAACCCGAGGACGCCGCAGTGCAACCTGCGGGGCCTTCCCCCATCGACCTCGCTGCGCTGGCGTTCGTCAAGCAGCTTGGCGCCGAACTGCAAAAGGGCGAGTTCGACCTGCCGCCGTTTCCCGATACCGCCGTCAAGGTGCGCGAATGCATTCAGGATCCCGCGGCGGATAACCGGGCGCTCGCCGCCATCATCGCCAAAGAGCCTGCGCTCGCGGCGCGGCTGATGCGCATGGCCAATTCCGCGATGGTGCGGCGCGGGCCCATTGAAGTTACCGACATACCCACGGCCATCTCGCGCGTGGGCATGACCATGGTGCAGAACGCGGCGACCTCGTTTGCGGCACGTGAAGCGTTCAAAGTGCCCCCCGGCAGCGCCTGCTTCGGTGAGTTGAACGAACTGCGCCGCATGAGCGTTCGGGTGGCGTCAATCGCCTACCTGCTTGCCAAAAATGTGCGCAGCGTCAGCAAGCCGGACGAGGCGATGCTGGCCGGGCTGCTGAGTTCGGTGGGCAAGTTCTACATTTTCACCAAGGCCTCTGACCACCCGGACCTGTTCACTGACCGCGCTGCATTGCGCGCCCTGCTGAACCAGTGGCATACCGGCGTGGCGCGCGCGATTGTGGAGGCCTGGGAGTTCCCCGATACCATTGCCATTGCGGTAGATGAGCAGGAGGTAAAGGACAAAAATCGCATTGACGCTGCAGATCTCAGCGACCTGCTGCTGGTCGCCAATATCATTGCCCGCGCGGGTGTGGATGCTGCAAAGCAACTGGGCGACCTGGATTCGCTGGCGCGCATGCGCATGGATGCAGGCAAGCTGCACACGCTGCTCACAGAGCACCAGGAGGAGATTGAGTCCATGGTTTCCGCAATGACCTGAGGCGGAAAATACCGGCGCACCGATAGGCATTACGACTGCAGGGCGCGCATCGCCCCATTGCATTGCACTTCATTTTAAATATAATCATTCTCATTTTCGTTCGCATCAGAGAGTGATATCGCGATGTTCACAGCGCGTTTTGCAGCGGGCCTTCTGCTGGGTACCTGTTCATTCACCGCTTTCTCCGCCGCCACAGACCCGGACACCCTCGAAGTCGTCAACGTATACGGGCTACCGACTGACGCCAGGGTCTCGGGCACCCTCCCTGCCCTGCAGGACGGCAAGATCTTCGAGGGCAAGAAAACAAGCTTTGTCGACCTCGGCGAGCAGCCCGTGTTTGTCGAACCAAACCTGCGGCAAATGTTCTCGCGACTGCCCGGCCTGTTCGTATCCGACCAGAAAATCCCCAGTATCTACAACATCAACTACCGGGGCCTGGGCAACCCACACGAGTCGGAATACGTCGCCTTCTTCCAGAACAACATACCACTCGCGGCTGACCTGTTCGGTTATCCGACGATTTACTATATGCCTGCCGCCCAGCGAGTCGAACGCATTGAATTCGTGCGCGGCGGTGGCGGCCTGCTGTATGGGCCACAGGTCGGACCGGTACTCAATCTGGTGACACGGCGCGCGGATGCCGATGCCGAAACTGCCTTCAGCACGGACCAGGCAATGGGTAGCGACGGGTTGTACAGCACTTATAACGAAGTGAACTGGTCCCAGGGCGACATCGGCGTCCTGGCCTCGTTCGACCATCGCAGCGCCGACGGGCCTCGAACCAATGAGGACTACCGCGTCAATGCCGGCTACCTGGGCATCGCCTGGGAGGGCTTGCAGGACATCCGCCTGGGCTTCGACCTGGATCTCTACCAGTCCGACTCGGGCGAGGCGGGCCGGCTGACCTCCCAGGAATACGCCACCGACCGCGATCTGGTGAAATCGCCCTTCAACCGAGTCGAGATTGACCAGGTCATCGCCACACTGACGTATGGTCAGCAGATCAATGCCTCGTCCACACTGGATGCCAGCGCCTGGTACTCTTCCATGGACCGCCTGAGCCGACGCTCGGCCATGTTCACGGACCCGGCAAATGAACCCGACACCACGGCGATTGACGAGCAGGAGTTTGCCAACTATGGGCTCGACCTGCGCTACGCCCTGTCCTGGGGGGAGAACAACGTACTCACCGCGGGCACAACCGCGTACCTGGGCGACAGCCCGCGCACGCGTCACGTCAGCGATGACATTCGATCCAGTGCGCAGAATCCGGAGGACCTCGCCTTCAGCCAGGACCGTGTGCTCACCTACAACGCGCTGTTTTTCGAGAACCTGTTTCGCTTGGGCAAGCTGAGCGTGGTGCCCACGCTGCGCCTGGAGCGCATCAACTACGACCTGCGTGAACCGGTGAAGAATGCAAGCCTGAATCGTGATGCCATCGACACTGACAGAACCTATCACGAGGCGCTTTTCGGCCTGGGGCTGATGTACCAGTCCGGCGAACACGCCGAGTTGTATGCCAATGTCTCGGAGTCCTACCGCCCACAGCGGTTTGATGACCTGATCAATCCGTCCTCGGAACTGGCGGGAAGCAACAACCCGGATATCTCGCGTGCAGTCAACTATGAGATCGGTTACCGCAGCGAGCCACGCGACGGGCTGCTGTTCGACCTGAGCCTGTTTCGCATCGATTTCGAGGACAAGATCGAACAGATTCAGGTCAACATCAGCGATGTGGAGCGCGTCAACAGTGGCGACTCGCGGCACCAGGGCATTGAGTTCGGTGTGGAATACCACCTGGTTGCCGATGCCGCCTACACTTTAAAGCTGTTCGCCAACGGCTCGCTCCTGGACACCGAAATCACCCGCAGCCTGGAGGCTGACCTGATCGGCAACAGCACCGCGTTTGCACCCGACTACCTGATTCGCACCGGTTTTATCGTTGACCGTGGGCCATGGAACGCGGCGCTCACTGCCAGTCTGGTCGGCGAGCAATACTGGCAGGACTCCAACCTCGCAAGCGGCACGGGTGCCAGCAGAATTGACGGAGAAATACCGGCCTACGAAGTGCTGGACTTCAGCATAGAGTACCGCCACCGTGACCGCTGGACCCTGTACGGCGGCGTCAACAACCTGCTGGATCAGGATTACTACAGCCGGGTGCGCTCAGACGGTATCGAACCGGCGCAGGAGCGAGCGCTCTACGCCGGGTTCCGCTTCGAAATCCGCTAGCACGCCGCAACCCGACGGGCAGCTGGCGCGCGCACCCTACAACTGGGGCAGGGCCGTGAACACGCTACCTGCGTGCCAACCACCGTCGGCCATGAACTCCGAACCGGTGCTGAAGCTGGCCTCATCCCCGGCGAGGAACACAGTGACTGCGGCCACTTCGCTGGGCATCCCGACGCGCGGCAAGGCCTGGTTTGCGTAGGTGGCATCTGCCTGCTCGCGGGTCATGAAGTCCTTGCCATGCATATCGGTGTAGATCCCCCCGGGATGCACGCTGTTGACCCGGATGTTGTACTTGCCCATCTCCAGGGCGGCGGTTTTGGTCATGCCGCGCACCGCCCACTTGCTGGCGGCATAGGCCACCAGGGAGTTCTTTGCCTGGAAGCCGTCGATCGACGAGATATTGATTATGGAGCCACCGCCGCCCGCCTTCATGCTGGGAAACACCGACTGCATGCCGAGAAACACGCCCAACTGGTTGACCCGGGCCACCGCCATGAACTCCTCCTCGGTGGTATCCATGATGGTCTTGTGGATCAGGATCGCCGCGTTGTTGACCAGCACATTGAGCGTGCCGAACTGCTTGCTGGCTTCGACTGCCGCCAGCCACTGCGCCTTGTCGGTGACGTCCAAATGAACATACACCGCCTTCTCGCCAAGTTCTTCGGCCACCTTGCGGCCCGGCTCATCCAGAACATCCCCCAACACCACGCAGGCGCCCTGCTCCACCAACAGCCTTGCGGTCGCCTCCCCCATGCCCCGGGCGGCCCCGGTAACGATGGCGACTTTGCCTTCCAATCTTGCCATGACGCATTTCCCCTGTGTGGATGCAAAAAACAGCCACAAGCTTAACGCCTGCGCGCACCGGACTCCTAGTACAAACGGGTGATTGCGCTACCTGCACACCGCTCAAGGCCGTCGTGACCGGGTTTGCAGCCGCCGTTGCCGGACACCCTGACCATCATCCCGTCAATTCCGTGATAGGCTAGGCGCCCTGGTTTGGCGCGGCCAGCCCCCTCGCCAAACCCATCACGTACACGATCAGGAGAGCAACGATGAGCACAACCGGAAAGCAGGTTTTCACCACCCTGGAGAAGAACGGCACCCTCACGGTGGAAATTGCCACCAGCACCTTCCCGGATCCCAAGGGCGATCAGGTGCTGGTCCGGATGGAAGCCGCGCCGATCAACCCATCGGACCTCGCGCTGCTGTTCAGCGCGGCGGATCTGGAGAACGCCAAATATTCCCCGGGGAAGGTCGTGGCGAAAATGCCGGAACCCTTCCTCAGCGGCTCCAAAGGGCGCCACGGTCAGCGCATGCCGGTAGGCAATGAGGGCGCGGGCACCGTGGTGGCAACCGGAGAGAGCCCGACAGCCAAGGCGCTGCTCGGCCAGCGCGTCGCTTGCGTGCCCGGCAATGCGTTCTCTGAATACGCCATCGCCGATGCCAAGATGTGCCTGCCACTGGGGGAGAACTCATGCGAGCATGGCGCATCGGCGTTCGTCAATCCAATGACCGCCCTCGGTTTTGTCGAGACGGCAAAAATGGAGGGGCACACGGCGATGGTTCACCTGGCAGCCGCCTCCAACCTGGGCCAGATGCTGCAGCGGATATGCCTTGAGGACGACCTGGAGCTGGTCAACATCGTGCGGAAACAGGAGCAGGTGGACCTGCTCAAGGGGCAGGGGGCGAAATACGTGGTCAACTCGTCGGATGCTGACTACATGGCGCAACTGCGCGCGGCGATCGAGCAAACCGGCGCCTACCTCGGTTTCGACCCGATTGGTGGCGGCAACAACTCCGACAACGTCTTCAAGGCGATGGAGCAAGTCGCCGTGGCTAAAATGACGGAGTTCAGCCGCTACGGTTCCAACCAGGAAAAGAAGATGTACATCTACGGACGTCTCGACCTCGGCGCCACCATACTGACTCCTTCCTACGGCTTCGGGTTCACCCTCTCGGGCTGGTTGCTGTTCCCCTTCCTGCAAAAGGCCGGGATGGAAACGGTGCAGCGTATGCGCAAACGCGTCCTCGACAATCTGACCACCACCTTCGCCAGCCACTACAAGGAACGGGTCACGCTGGAACAGATGCTGGAAAAAGACGCGGCAATGGATTACCGCGCCATGCGCACGGGCGAGAAATACCTCGTAACGCCGTAATGCGCTGCGGATGCGTGCCGTGTCGGCAACGGGGCTGCCAGCAGCGGCCCTATTGATTCCGCGCAACGCTGTTTCGCAACCGCGTGCAGCCGACGCACCTGTTCTATACTGCTGAACAGGGGTCGGGCGCCGCGGCTCGCGCGCCCCGGCGTTAGGGCGGGTGCATTCATGAGACAACAGGGAAGCGTGGCATGGATTTGATACAGCGTTTACTGGACGGCAGCCTCATGCCCCACGGTCACTGTCTGCTATGGCGGGGGGACCTGCTGTTCATGCATGTCGGAGGTGACATACTCACAACGCTTGCCTACTTCACGATCCCGGTACTACTGATCCGGCTGGTCAAGAAGCGCGACGACCTTGCGTTTGATCGCATATTTCTCATGTTCGCCGCGTTCATTTTTCTGTGCGGCGTCACGCACCTGATCTCTCTGATCAACGTCTGGCACGGCTATTACTTTATCGAAGGTATCGCAAAGATCTCCACTGGCGTGGTGTCGGCACTCACTGCCATAGTCGCGTGGCGCTTGCTACCCATTGCCATCAGCATTCCCAGCCGAGCCAGGCTGGTCAGCGCGAATGAACAACTGCGCCGCGCGCGCGAGGAAATCCTTGAGGCCAATTCAAGGCTTGAGCAGAAAGTACAGGAGCGCACGGCGCAGCTCGAAGCGCTCGCCGTGGCAGACCCGCTGACCGGCACGTACCGCCGCACCTACGCGCTGGACACTCTGGGTAATGAGCTCAAGCGCGCCCAGCGCTACAATACACCGCTGGCGGTGGCGATGATCGATATCGACGATTTCAAGCGCATCAACGACACCCACGGTCATCTCGCGGGCGATGATGTTCTGCGCGGCATTGGTTCGCTGCTGAATACCTTGAGCCGCGAGTCGGACACGATCGGTCGTTTCGGGGGTGAAGAGTTTTTGATCGTGATGCCGGAGTGCGATCAGACACAGGCTGTACTCGCACTTGAACGCTTCAACAAAGCCCTGCGCGAGCATCGCTTTACGCTGACATCTGGCGAGACGCTCAGGGTTACCTGCAGCATAGGCACAACCCAGGCAACCGGCGAGACCTCTCAAACCGAGCTCCTGGCGAATGCGGACAAGGCACTCTATCAGGCAAAACATGAAGGCAAGGATCGCGTTGTGAGCTGTTGAACCAGGCCCACGCTGTCCCAGCTGCAGCGCGAAGCCGCCTATTGGAATGTCCTGTCGATTCTGAGACCCGTGTGCGTGGAGGACGCAATGCTATCCCCCGGTTTTTTCCTCACAGCGCTGGCCGTATTGCTCGCAACGCTGGCCGCTTGGAGACAATGGGACCGGCGCCGCGAGGAGGCAGTGTGGCGACGCCTGATTGCGCTGCACGCCGGTACCCGCCAAGTCTTTCAGGCCGCTATGGTTGACGGCCTGCCGGAACCTGCACAACGCTACTTCCACTACACCATCAAAGTCGGCACACCGTTAGCCCCCGTGGTCGACGTCGACATGGCGGGTGACATCGGCCTGGGTGCGCAGGAAGCGCCCAAGTACCGTCCCCTGCAGGCGCGCCAGATTCTGGCCTCTCCGCATGGCTTCCTGTGGTCGATGACGTCCGGCGCCATCAGCGGCTCCGACGGCGCGCTACCCGGGAAATCGTGGACACGCTTCTGGCTCTGGAACCTGATACCCGTGGCCCGCGCAACGGGGCCTGACCATCTTCGCTCATCCTTTGGCCGACTGGTGGCTGACGCTGTCCTGTGGGCGCCTGCCAGCCTGCTTCCCGGCAACGGCGTTTCCTGGGAGGCGCTGGGTGAAGACTGCGCGCGGGTAACCGTGCGCCATGGCCTGCTGGAACAAGCTGTCGATGTGCACGTGAATGCGGAAGGTGCGCCAGTGCGCGTCCTGTTCCAGCGCTGGAGCGATGCAAACCCGCAGCGTCACTATCAACTACAGCCGTTCGGCGGCGAGCTGTCCGAGTTTCGGGAGTTTGCAGGCTACCGTCTGCCGACCTGCGTGATCGCGGGCAATCACTACGGTACGGCCGCCTATTTTCCTTTTTTCAAGGTCCGGGTCAGCGCCATACGCTTTCCCGACGCCCCACCGACATGAGTGCCCTGGACCTTGTCGCAATAGGCACCCAGATCGTACTGCCGGTCACCTTGATCGCGTGGCTCGCCTTCCGGCCGCTGTCGGGCGGAGTGGGCTTTCTGGTACAGGCCCTGGCGACGGGGTTGGTGTTAACGACACTGCTGCTGATTGGCGTGTGGATGATATCGCCCTGGTGGACGCCCTACCTCTACCTCACCGTCTGGTTCGGCATCGTTCTTGGCGGGTCGCGGCTCAGGTTGCGCTCGCGCAAACACCGGGACCGCTCAATCTCCAGCGCCCTGGGGACGCTGCTTTTCGCTGTTATCGGCCTGCTGTGCCTGACCCTGACCACGCAGGCCATAACAGGCCGCTGGATTCCAAGCGGCGGCACCGCGACCGCGATGCGCTTCCCCCTGGGCCCCGGCACCTACCTGGTCGCCAATGGCGGCGCGAATTCACGGGTGAACGGCCATGTCATGACCCTGAAACCGACGACAACACGCCAGGCGGACTATCGAGGCCAGTCCTATGGGGTCGACCTGATCAAGATCGATCGCCTCGGGCTCCGGGCCGCAGGCTGGCGGCCAGAGCGGCCAGCTGCCTATGCCATTTTCGGCGAACCCGTGTTTGCGCCCTGCTCCGGCGCCGTCATTCGGGTTTTCGATGGGCAGCAGGACATGCCGGTGCCGACCACAGACACCTCCCGACTCGAAGGCAATCACGTGGCCATCCAGTGCGATGGCGTGATCGTACTGCTGGCCCACCTCAGGCAAGGCAGTGTGCGCGTTGCGCCCGGCGACCGTGTGGCGTCAGGGGCGTGGATTGGCAACGTGGGTAATTCAGGACAAACCACCGAACCCCATCTGCATATACATGTGCAGCGCCTACCCGAATCCGGAGCGCTTCTGTCGGGTGACCCCCTGTTCCTGACCTTCGACGGTCACTTCCCGGTAAGAAACGAGCGGATTACTATCGAAGGTGCAGAGGTCTCCGGCGGATAAAGCACAGGTTCCTTCCCCGCTTCGACTCAGAACAGGGCCGCATTCAGCCACATGTGCGTGGCGATTGATGCCAGGTAGCCAACCATGATGACCGGCGTCCACCGCAGGTGCGACACAAGCGTGTAATAGCCACGAGCCTGCCCCATCAGCGCAACACCCGCTGCAGATCCAATCGATAACATGGAACCACCAACACCGGCCGTCAATGTGACCAGCAGCCACTGGCCCTGTGACATCTCGGGCTCCATGGACAGCACGGCGAACATGACCGGAATGTTATCGACCACTGCGGACATGAAGCCCACGGCAATATTCGCGCCGGTCGCACTCCAGTCCGTATACAGCATTTCGGACACTTCCGAGAGGTAGCCGATATAGCCCAACCCGCCCACACACAGCACCACGCCGTAGAAGAACAGCAGGGTGTCCCACTCGGTTCGCGCCATCGGGTTGAACACATCAAAGGGCACCGCCTTGTCCAGCCGTTCCAGCAAACGCGTGTTCTGTGTCGCTTCAGCCCAGGACCGCTCCCTGGCAACGCCGCGCGCAAAACTGCGACGCAGGTAATAGCCCAGCAGTTGCAAGTAAGCGAGCCCCATCATCATCCCGACCACGGCGGGCAGGTGCAGGAAATTGTGCCCCAGAACCGCGGTAGTGATCGTCAACAGGAACAGCACTACCGTACGCCGGGCACCGCGCTTCATGATCACAGGCTCCGTGGCGTCTCGCGGCGGCTGGCGCGGTACCGCAAAGCTCATAACCAGGGCCGGCACCAGGAAGTTTACCGCGGAGGGTATGAAGAGCCTGAAGAATTCGGTGAACTCCACGGCGCCCTTCTGCCAGACCATGAGCGTGGTGATGTCACCGAAGGGTGAAAACGCTCCTCCCGCGTTGGCGGCAATCACGATGTTGATACAACCCAGACTGATGAAGCGCGGACTGTCCTCACCCACCTTCATCAACACGGCGCACATCAGCAGCGCCGTGGTGAGGTTGTCTGCCACCGGCGAAATGAAGAACGCCAGCAAACCGGTAATACAGAACAGGCTCAGGTAACTGAACCCCTTGCTGACCAGCCAGCCGCGCAAGGCATCGAACAACTGTCGCTCTTCCATCGCATTGATGTAGGTCATCGCCACCAGAAGGAACAACAGCAGCTCCGAATATTCCAGCAGATTGTGCTTCAACGCGGCGTTGGCGCTTTCCGTATCGCCACTCAGTGCGGCAAAACCTGCCACAAGAAACCAGATGAGACCGGCGGCCAGTAGCACAGGCTTGGACTTGCGCAGGTGCAGCTTCTCCTCCAGCATCACGAAGACGTAAGCGATGGCGAAGATGGCCAGCGCCAGGTAGCCCACCGGGTGCTGCGTGAAGCCCGGCACCACAGACTCGGCAGCGCCAGCAAACGTACTCTGGCCGAGGCAAAACAGGCCGAGAACGGTGCCAGGGACGATCCGGAGAGGGTTGTTTAAAGCCGCATCATCAACAGCATGGGAGCTGCGAACCCGGCTGCACAAGTGATTGGTTTTCTTCATGATTTCAGATCCAGATGCGAATAACTCCCGGCATGCGCCGGGCTCGCGCATCTGACCACAGTCAGTGCTTGCCTGAATTGACCTATGTCGTGAAAACATCATTCTTTCAGGAGAAATTGGTGACACCCGTCGCTGGCTGTGGGACAACACAGTATCTCGCAGGCCGAGCCTGGCCTGCGGCTCAGAAGGTCGACGTTGCCACGGGACAGCGCTACCCAGAACAGGGCGCTTATCATGGATTTAGGGCCGTTAAATTGGTCATAGCGTCCGAAATACACCATCTTGCAAAAAGAGAGGCATTGCATGAGCACCACCCATTATCTTGTGGTTTATGATCCTACCCAGGAACAGCAGCCAGCCCTCGCACGAATGCTCACCATCGCAGAGAATACGGATGCCGAAGTGCGAGTGTACTGCTGCATCCACGGTGAGCTGTCGCGTGGTGACAATCAGGACGCCGAAATCGAGAAGCGCATTGCCGGTCAACAGCAGGTACTAACGGAAGCCGCGGCACCCCTGCGCGACAAGGGCATACCCGTCGCCATTGAGGTGGAGTGGGACAATGACTGGTACCGTGCCGTGGTAAGAGCCTCCGAGCGCCACAACGTGGATGGTGTGGTGAAATCCTCCCACCGGCACTCCACGGCGCAACGTCGCCTGAAAAGAACATCCGACTGGACACTCATCCGTGAGTGCAGCTGCCCCGTGCTGCTGGTCAAGGGTGATGGCAGCAATCAGGCCGACATCATTCTGGCCGCGCTGGATACGCGCGGTGATCAGGAGGCCTATCGCACGCTGAACCAGAAGATCCTGGATATGTGCCGTGAGTTTTTCGAGCAGACAGATACGGAAGTACACTACATCAGTGCCTACAAGGACCTCGCCAACCGGCCCGACAGAGGCTCGTTGATACGCGCCTGTGGCGTTCCCGGGGAGCGTGTGCACATCGTCATGGACGAGCCACACGATGCCATCATCAAAACGGCGCGCGAAATCAATGCCGGCATGGTGGTCATGGGCACTTCAGCGCGCTCAGGCCTGTCGGCCATGTTGAACAACAACGCCGCCGAGAAAGTCCTTGACGAGCTGGAGTGTGACTTGCTGGTCATGCCATGATCAATCCGGTACCGCGAGCGGGCTCGGTGCCGACGCACTCTCTCACCGCGACTCAAGCACCTTAATGCTGAGCCGAAGGACGGCTCGGCCCGGAGCCTCATCTTCATTGAGCGAATCAACGACTACGTTCAATGCACGTTGAGATGATGCTCAAGCCAGCTTCAGCCAATCCCTGAGGCTGCGCCCGATATCCTCAATTTCCTCCATGCACACTTCGTGTTGCATGGGGTAGCTGCGGTACCGTGGCGCGAAGCCCATGCTTTGCAGGATCTGGCTCGCGGTGTGGCCCATTGTTTCCGGCACCATGGGGTCTCGGGTGCCATGGAAAATATCAATCGGCAGGGCCTTGTTTGCCGCCGAAAGGCTTACCTCCCTTGCGGTCGCGAAATACGTAGAGAGCGCCAGCAATCCCCCCAGGGGCCGTGGATAGGACAGCGCCGTGTGGTAGGCGACCGCACCGCCCTGACTGAACCCGGCAAGCACGAGGCGCTCACTCGGGATCCCCGCATCCAGTTCACGCTGGATCAACTCCCGAACGGCGGCAGATGACGATTCAATCTGCGCCAGGTCAATCTCGCGCTCTATCGACATCGCGAGTATATCGTACCAGCCCGGCATCACCATGCCGCCGTTGATTGTGATGGGTATTTCAGGTGCATGGGGGAAAACGAACCGCACACCGTGGCCAGCCGGCAAGCCCAGATGAGGTACCACCGGAACGAAATCGTGCCCACTGGCGCCAAGGCCATGCAGCCAAATCACCGCCGCATCGGCGGTTCCGTTGGGTTCCAATACTTCACACTTCAGCAAGAGCCTGCTCTCCTGTACGCCTAATTTCGCACAGGTTATCACGGCTGCCGCTGCCTGAGACTCTATCCAATGCTGTGGGCCCTGTGATCGGCATCCGGCGCGTTCACCACTGGCTTTCCAGGCGTCGTCATATCGGGCTTCGCCTGTCCCAGGTAGCAGTTACGCCCGCATCCGGCATTGGCATTGACTCTGGTGAACCGAAATAAAAAACACTTATTCTCACCCGGTGGGTGTGTCGCCTACTCCCACTCGATTATCAATAAG
>DIBU01000006.1 GCA_002416125.1 Halieaceae bacterium UBA5044 | reverse complement strand
TTGTTGCTTCTTCGGAGCGGTAGTTCAGTCGGTTATAATACCGGCCTGTCACGCCGGGGGTCGCGGGTTCGAGCCCCGTCCGCTCCGCCAATTACAAAAAAAGCCACCCTCGGGTGGCTTTTTTTGTGCCTTTCGCGCGTTCAGATGCGCTCGATGATAATTGCCGGGGCCATGCCGCCCGCGGCGCACATGGTGACCAGGCCAAACTGCTTGTCCTGGCGCTCCAGTTCGTCGAGCAACGTGCCGATCAGTATGGAACCGGTAGCGCCAATCGGGTGCCCCAGTGCCATTGCCCCGCCGTTGACGTTCACCTTCTCCCGATCGAGCTTGAGGTCACGGATAAACTTTTCCGCAACCACGGCAAACGCTTCGTTGATTTCGAACAGGTCGATGTCCGACAGCTGCAGGCCGGCTTTCGCCAGTACCTTGCGCGCGGCCGGTACCGGGGCATTGAGCATGAGCGTGGGAGAGTCACCCATGTTCGCCATGGCCACAATGCGGGCCCGGGGCTTCATCCCATGCGCCTGCGCATAGGCGGGAGATGCCAGCAGGATAGCCGCGGCACCGTCTACAACACCGGAGGAGTTGCCGGCGTGGTGCACGTGGTTGATCTTCAGGTCGGGGTAGGCCTGGTTGACCAGCTTGCGGAATGTGGTGCCGGCCTCGTCCAGAGGGTAGTCTGCCAGCGCTTCAAAGGAGGGTTTGAGTTCCGACAGGGTTGCCAGTGTGGTATTCGGGCGCGGGAACTCTTCATGGTCCAGCGCCAGGCTGCCGTCGAGACGATAGACGGGAATCAGGCTGCGTTCGAAGTGGCCGTTGCTGATGGCATGTGCCGCGCGCTGCTGAGACAGCGCGGCGAGGCTGTCGACCGCGTGGCGGTCGATGCCTTCCAGCGTGGCAATGGCGTCAGCACACACGCCCTGATGCGGCTGCGGGTGTTTCTCCCGCAGGCGCAGATTGTCGCTGTCGATAAAGGGTGACTGATTGGGGTCGCTGCCAAAGGTCGACATCATTTCACAGCCGCCGCCGATCACCAGGTCTTCCATTCCCGACATGATCGAGGCGGCCGCCATGCTCACCGAGGTGATGCCTGACCCACAGAACCGGTCCAGGGTCACACCGGAGGAGCGAACGTCGTAACCCGCGTCCAGAGCTGCCATGCGGGCGAGGTCCGCACCCTGCTGGCCGCGCTGGGTGCTGGTGCCGAATATAATGTCATCGACTTCGGCGGTGTTCAGTTGATTGCGCTCGGCGAGCGCGCGCAGGACGGTTGCCGCAAGGTGTTGCGGGTGCTGGTCGGCGAGTGCGCCCTTGCCCTTTTTGCCGATGCCGCGTGGTGTTCGGCAGGCATCGATAATCCATGCTTCTGACATTGGTATAGTCCTCAAGTATCGTGGTTTCCGGGGTGCCGCGTTCAGCGGCCTTTCCACTGTGGCGCGCGCTTCTCCGCGAACGCGGTGGCGCCCTCGATGGCGTCCTCACTGGTGAAAATGGGTTGAATGATGGCCTGCTGTTTGGCGAACATTTCGTCGCTACTCCAGTCCTGGGCGCCGTCCACCACCTGTTTGCTCAGGGCGACTGCCAGCGGGCCGTTGGCGGCGATTTTGCGGGCGAGGGCTTTTGCAGCATCCAGCGCACTGCCAGCGGGCACCACTTCGTTGATCAGACCCAGGTCAAATGCGCGATGTGCGGAGATGAAATCGCCGGTCAGCGCCAGTTCCTTGGCAATGCGGGAGGGAATCTGCTTGGGCAGCTTGACCAGCCCACCGGCGCCGGCCGCGAGTCCGCGTTTCACTTCGGGAATGCCGAACTTGGAATCATCAGCGGCGACGACCAGGTCGCAACTGATCGCCAGCTCGAAGCCGCCGGCCAGCGCATAGCCCTCGATCGCGGCGATCAGGGGCTTGGCGGGTGTATATTCGCAGAGACCGGCAAATCCGCGTCCTTCAACGATGGGGAGTTCGCCGGTGACGAAGGCTTTCAGGTCCATGCCGGAGCAGAAGGTGCCACCTGCACCGGTGAGTATCGCCACGCGCAACGCCGAATTACTCTCAAGCTCGTCGATAGCGGCGGCTATGCCCTCGGCTACCGCTTT
Source organism: Halieaceae bacterium UBA5044 (assembly GCA_002416125.1). Taxonomy (GTDB): domain Bacteria; phylum Pseudomonadota; class Gammaproteobacteria; order Pseudomonadales; family Halieaceae; genus Haliea. The sequence continues at coordinate 254,881 of DIBU01000006.1, read as the reverse complement.
GTTTACCGCGTTTTTTGCGGCCGGACGGTTTAGCGTGATGGTCAGGACGCCATCGTCAATGTCGGTCATTACAACGTGTTCGGACATGTGTTCACTCCATGCGTGTCAATAGTTCAGGTTGCGTTCCAGCCTCAGTGATCGCCGGTGTCCGGATCATACTGCGCCGCGGCGCAAAGCGTAACCGGCCCGGTGCACTATGCGTAGGGCGTAAAGGCGGGGGCGAGATAGGGTGCCCCGTTGGTCTGCTGCAGGTAGACGAAGTCGACGCGGCCCGGCATATCGCAGCGCAGGGCGGGTGTCGTGTTCTCAGTCACCCGCATGACGATGCGAATATCCGGTGCTTCCAGCGGGCTCACCAGGGCACAGGTATAGGCTTCGCGGAACTGCGGGTTCAATCCTCCGGCGACCTCGCACCAGCTGATCAGCGACGCTTCACCGGACAGCCTGCGCCAGTGCAGGTTTCCGTCGCAGTGCGGGCAGTGTGGACGCGGGTACCAGACCGCGCGGTCGCAGGCGGCGCACCAGGTGACCTGCAGCTCCTTCCGGGCTGCAGCCGACCAGAATGGCCCGGCCAGCGGGTGGTCGAGATCGGGCCCGTTCATGCGCCCCCCCGGGACAGCACCAGTGTGGCCGCTTCGTCCGCGGTAAATCCTGCATATACAGCGCGTTGCGCATCGGTGACCTGGTTGGCGGCGCTACCACGCAGCTGTCGCACCAGTTCCACGACGTGGGAGGCACCGAGTAAATAGCCGTGGGACAGCAGCCCGCCGTGCGTATTGCAGGGTATGCCGCCCTGTCGCCGCGTGCGTGCATAGTGCAGGCGATCTTCCTGCACGAAGCTGCCGCCCTCGCCCTTGCGGCAGAAGCCCAGGTCCTCAATCTGCATCAGCGCCGTGCTGGAAAAACAGTCGTAGACGGCAATAACGTCGACCTCGGCAGGTGCCGTTTCCGCCATGGCGTAGGCCCAGGGTGCCGCGAAAACCTGCGGGGTAGCGGTCAGGTCCAGTTGCTGGCTGATGTAGGGCGCACCGGCGATTCGCCCGTGCCCCACACCATCGATATGGATCGGAATCCGGGGCATGTCCGCCGCGCGCTCCGAGGGACTCATGACCCAGGCCGCTGCACCGTCGGAAATCAGGCAGCAGTCTTCGCGTCGTAATGGGCCCGCCAGTGGTGGTCGGGCGAGGTAGGCCTCCAGCGTCAGGCCGCGATCCCGCATCACCGCGCCAGGATGTCCGTTTGCATGGCGGCGAAAGGTGAGCGGGATGGCGGCGAGCTGTGCCTCGGTGAGCTGATACTCGTGCATGTACCGCCGGGCGAAGGTGGCGAAATAGACAGGCTGTGGGTACCAGCCCAGAGGCACTTCAAGGTGTGCCTTCATGTCTTCCCCGGCGTGCCAGTCTCCCGGTGTTCCTGTGCCCGCGGCCCGGCGCGTGGCCCAGTCGACTGCGAACACATTGACGATATGCGTGGCCCGCCTGGCGCGCATGGCCATTGCCGCCTCATGCGCGCAGGTGGCAGCCCAGATCATAGCGCCGCCCTCGGTGCTGAACCAGAGAGGACCCAGGGTACCAAAGTGGCGGTGGAAGTCATCTGGCGTGATCTGGTCTGCGATGTGTCCGGACACCATCAGCCCATCAATGTCCTGCGGTTGTAAGCCGGCATCGGCTATCGCTGCTGCCACCGCTTCCAGTGCCATCTGCCGTGGGTCGCGGCCTGAGGGCCCGCTCACGGCGGTTTCTCCCACGCCGGTGATGGTTGCGATACCGCGGATATCCTCCAGGGGTTCCGCGGTCCCGCCCGCGGGCAGCGACGTGGCGCGCGCGAGCGACCGCAGCGATAATGCAGGCATCAGCGGCGGATCCGCTGTGCCGTCTGGAAGTTCTGCCGGGTTGTGCGCATGCGTAGCCTGCTGAAGTTCAGAGTCTGGCTGCGAAGACTAGCCCGGGGCGCGTTATCGGGGCAAGCCGACTGGTCAGCCTGCGTGTTCCTCCGGGCGATTCGCCAGCCTTCGCGCCACCGGGGTGCGAGTCGGTATAAGCACTTGCACCGCGCCGTTTAAGCGCGCGGGCAAAAACGTCTATCATCGGTTGTTGAGTTTTAGTGAGCCGGGCCGCAGCGTCCGCACGGTTGCCAAGGAGTTTGCAATGCCGAAACCACGTCCCCCGATGCCGATACCCTTCGGCTGGTTTGTTGTCTCCTACAGCGATGAGCTCGCAGTAGGGCAGTCTCGCGCGGTCAATTACTTCGGCCGTGAAATGGTGCTCTTCCGCACCGAATCGGGCCGTGCGGTACTGCTCGATGCGTACTGTCCCCACCTCGGCGCACACCTGGGGTACGGCATCAATGAAAGCAGTGGGCAGGGCGGGCGCATCGAAGGCGAAAGCATTGTCTGTCCCTTTCACGCCTGGAAGTTCGACGCCGCGGGTTACTGTACCGATGTCCCGTACGCGAAAAACATGCCGCCCAAGGTTGTTGGCAAACAGTGCCTGGAGTCCTATCCCGTGGTAGAGGACAATCAGGTGATCTACGCCTGGTACCATCCCGAGGGGGTTGCACCCCTGTGGGAGGTGGAGTCCTTTGAAGAGGCCAACAGCGCTGAATGGGCGCCTCTGCAGCGCTTTGAATGGGTTATCAAAACGGCCTGCCAGGAGATGGCGGAGAATGGTGCCGATTCTGCCCACTTCCGTTATGTACACCAGACCGCGACCTTCCCGGAAACTGAGCTGACCTATGATCAGCACTACTCGCTGGGTGTGCAGCGTGCGGATATGAAAACGCCCCGGGGTATGGTGAAAGGCAGCATAACCTCCAAGAATATCGGTCCGGGGCAGGGCTTCACGCGTTTCGAGGGTATCGCCAGCACGTTTCTGATGGGTAATGTGACACCCATCGACGATGAAACGGTACATGTTCGCTTTGCTTTTACGCAGCCGCTGGTGGATGGCGAGGTCAAGGCTGGTGGTGTCAACGCAGCGATCATCCGGGATATCTGTAAGCAACTGGATGAAGACAAACCCATCTGGGAAAACAAGATGTTCCGTCCGCAACCGGTACTCTGCGATGGCGACGGCCCGATTGCGCGGTTCCGCAAGTGGTACGGCCAGTTTTACGCAGAGCCCTTCACGACCGCCGCGTAATCTGGACTGGCCGCGGTTCTCGCGGCCAGCATCAGAAAGGCCTCAGAATGCAATACTGTCACCTTCGGCGGGTATCGCTGCCCGTCGTTGGTGTCGCTCCCAAAGCAGCGATGCGAGGGCGTCCTGGGCGTCCGGTTCGCCGTGTACCAGCACCAGTCGCGCCGACTCCTCAAAATTCGCGGCCCAGGCCAGCAGCTCGCTCTGTCCGGCGTGCGCCGAGAAACAGCCCAGCGTCTCTATGCGCGCCTTGACGGCATACTCTTCACCGAACAGCTTGACGGTCTGCATGCCATCGACCAGTAGGCGGCCGAGTGTCCCGCGGGCCTGAAACCCGGCGAATATCACGGTATTGCGATCGTCCCAGATACGCTGTTTGAAGTGATGACGGATACGACCACCCGTGCACATGCCGCTGCCGGCAATGATGATCGCGCCACCCTTGATGCGATTGATGGCCATCGACTGCTCCGTATCGGCGGTCAGCTGCAGGCGAGGCAGGAAGTCGGCTAATGATTCCTTGTGTACGTCCGACAGCTCGCGGATATCCTCCCCGTCCATGATGTCCAGCCAGCGGTCGTAGACCCGGGTGACCTCGATGGCCATTGGGCTGTCGAGAAATACCTGCCAGTTGTCGAGTTGGCCCGCGTGGTGCAGGCGCCCGAGGTGGAACAGAATTTCCTGCGTGCGACCGACGGCAAAGGAGGGGATCATCACGCTGCCACCCTGGTTCCAGGTCTCGTGAAGTATCTGGGCAAACTCCTCCATGGAATCATCCTCGTAGCGATGATCCCGGTCGCCATAGGTGCTTTCCATGAGCACGATATCGGCTTTCTCCAGCGTGGCGGGGTCGTTCATCAGTACCGAACCCTTGCGCCCGAGGTCACCGGAAAAGACCAGCCGCTTTTCGGTGGCATTCTCCGTGAGCACGATTTCCACGACCGCTGAACCGAGAATGTGTCCGGCATCGTGCAGGGTAACGCTGCAATGCTGGCCAAGTTTGAACGGTTTGCGGTAGCGACTGGGCTCCAGTTGTTTGAGAACCCGCTCGACATCCTGCTCGTCATACACCGGTTCGCGGGTTTTTCGACCCCGTCGCGCGGCCCGCAGGTTTTCACGCTCAAGGTCGCGCAGATAGAGGCCGACGGCGTCGTGCAACATGATGGGCAGCAGATCCGCCGTGGCGCGGGTGCAGTGAATCGGCCCGCGGAAACCCTGGTGTACCAGCAGCGGCAACATCCCGCAGTGATCCAGATGGGCGTGGGACAGGACGACAGCGTCAATACTGTCGGGGCGAAAGCTGAAGCGTTCGTTGTGGATACGCTCGACCGCATCGCCGCCCTGGCGCAGGCCGCAATCCAGAAGGACCCGCCCGCAGGCCTTGGATTCCAGCAGGTGACAGGAGCCCGTGACTTCCTGCGCGGCGCCGTAAAATGTGAGGGTTGCCATAATCGCTCTCTTTGCACTACGTTGCGCTGATTGTACCTCGGGCCACATGCAGGCGTCTGCTCCCTCTGCCCCTCGCAAGGGGCCCTGCGCGGGATGCAGGAGTCGGCTATAATTGTTGGCTTGCGGGCAGGGCCCGGCCGCTCAGGCACAGGCGACAGGACAGCAACATGGCAGATAACAAACTGATACCCCTGGTGCAGGTGCCCAGCGGTGGCAAGTTCGTCAATGAGCGGGGCATTACCGCCATCAAGGACGGTATCAAAACCGCTGCAACCGCCGGCGCTCGCCTGCCCAAGCCCGAGTGGCTGCGGATTCGGGTGCGCGGCGGGGCAACCTACGATCGCGTCAAGTCCATCGTGCACGAGCACCGCCTGGCGACGGTCTGTGAAGAAGCCAAGTGTCCCAACATGAGTGAGTGCTGGAGTGCCGGCACCGCCACCATCATGCTGATGGGTGATGTGTGTACCCGCGCCTGCCGGTTTTGCGCGGTCAATACCGGAAACCCGCGTGGCTGGCTCGACCCTGAGGAGCCCGCGAACACCGCCCGCTCCGTGCAGCTGATGGGCCTCAAGTACGTGGTGCTGACCTCGGTGAACCGTGATGATCTGCCGGACGGAGGCGCCGGGCACTACGCCGCCTGTGTGCGCGCGGTGAAGTCGGAGAATCCGGAGACTGCCGTGGAGGCCCTGACTCCCGACTTTCTGGGTGCACTTGCCGATGTGGAGACGGTCCTTGATTCGGGTATCGAAGTTTTCGCACAGAACGTCGAAACGGTGCGTCGACTCACTCACCCGGTGCGTGATCCACGGGCCAGCTATGAGCAGACCATTGCCGTGCTCGCCCACGCCAAGCAGTATCGGCCTGATGTGCTGACGAAAACCAGCCTCATGCTCGGCCTCGGTGAAACCGAAGCCGAGATCCTCGAGGCGATGGATGATTTGCGCGCAGCCGGGGTGGATATCCTGACCTTCGGGCAGTATCTGCAGCCTACGGCCAATCACTATCCCATCGAGCGCTATGTGTCGCCGCAGGATTTCGAGAAATACCGCCAGTGGGGCCTGGACAAGGGCTTCCTCGAGGTGGTGTCCGGCGTTTTCGTGCGTTCCAGCTATCGTGCGGAGCAGGTCCTGGAAAAGAACAACGTGGGGCTCACCCGGCCCTGAGTCCGGTAAAGCGGGCAGCGGCGTCTCCGCGCGCCTGCGCCGATTTTCCGTGGTTATCCCGCGCCGATTTTCCGTGGTTATAATGTTGCCCGCGTAGCACAGGGCAGGTAGGGGTGGTCATGCACACGAAATTCGACAGGATTGGGCTGGTTGGCCGCAGCCAGCAGGAGGGCCTGACCGACGTTCTTGACGAGCTGGTGCATCTGCTGCAGGGGCTGGGCAAGGATCTGGTGCTGGAGTCGCGCCTTGCGGAGCTGGTGGCAGACCAGTCCATCCCCCGCGCCAGCCTCGATGCCATCGGTGAGGACAGCGACCTGGTCATCGTGGTCGGGGGCGATGGCAGCCTGCTGAGCGCGGCGCGTACCCTGGCCAAATATGAAACACCGGTGCTCGGGGTCAATCGCGGGCGCCTTGGCTTTCTGACCGATATCAGCCCTGACGACATTGCCCAGCAGGTCCCCGCGGTGCTGGCCGGCGAGTACACCCGCGAGAGCCGCTTTCTGCTCGATGCGCGCGTGGTGCGCGACGGCAAGACGGTAGGGCGGGCGGATGCGCTCAATGACGTTGTGGTCAACTCGGGAACATCTGCGCAGATGATCGAGTTTGAACTGTCGATCAATGGCGTTTTTGTGTATCGGCAGCGGGCTGACGGCCTGATCATTTCCACACCCACCGGGTCAACGGCCTACTCGCTGTCCGGGGGTGGCCCTATCATGCACCCCACACTGGACGCGGTGGTCCTGGTCCCGATGTTTCCTCACGCACTGAGCAGTCGGCCCATTGTCGTGGACGGAAACAGTGAGATTCGCCTCGATATTCTTGAGCGCAACCGGATTCATCCGCCCGTCACCTGCGATGGACAGGTCAACATGACTGCCCGTCCCGGCGATTCCGTGCTGGTCACCAAGAAGCCACACCGGCTCACACTGCTGCATCCGCTGGGTCACAGTTTCTATGCCAGTTGCCGCGATAAACTGCGCTGGAATACGGCGCTGGTGAACTGATGCACGAGGGGTATGTCGTGCTGCGGGCACCTGCGGGAGAGGATTTGCGCCCGGTGGTTGTGTTCCTGCAGCAACAAGGTGTGCGCTGCCGCGTCTATGAGGCCGGCGGGGAACAGGTGCTGGAGGTGGCAGACCCATCTCAGGTGGAGGCGGCGAGCGCCGTGTATGCCGCCTGGCGCGCCGGTGACATCCAGCTTGAGCTGCGTGCAGCCCCTTCGCATGCCCAGTCGCGGCAGGGGCGGGGTGTCTGGCGCGAGGCACCGGTTACACTGCTGCTGCTGTTGCTCAGCGTGGCAGGGTTCCTGCTGGTGTATCTCGGAGCCTCCGCGCAGCGACTGTCCCTGTTCACCTTCACCCCGTTTGTTATCAGCGGTGATAGCCTGCGCTTTGGTGAGATGGGCGCGGAGTACTGGCGCCTGCTCACACCGGCGTTCCTGCATTTTGGCTGGTTGCACATCGTGTTCAACAGCCTCTGGCTGTGGGAGTTGGGTGCCAGGATCGAGCGGCGCCTGGGCTCGGTACACATGCTGGGACTGTTCATCTGTATCGCGCTGGTGTCGAATGCGTCCCAGTACCTGTTTGGTGGTCCCTCCATCTTCGGCGGCATGTCCGGTGTGGTTTATGGTCTGCTCGGCTTCAGTTTTTGCGGAGCACGCCTGCAACCTGCCTGGGGTTTCGAACCCAGTCGTCCCATCATGTTGCTGATGGTGGGGTGGTTGCTGCTCTGCATCGCTGGGGTGGTTGAGGTGCTCGGTTTCGGCGCCATCGCCAACGCCGCGCACGTTGCTGGCCTGTTGTCGGGCGCGCTGCTTGGCGTGTTTCTTGCGCTGCTGGCGCGGCGCAGCGGCGACAGCGGAGCGTCCGGACGGTTATAATCAGGGCTTTTGCCGCAGCCAGGGCCGTCATGAATTATCAGGACATCATCAAACAGCTGTCGCCGGAGATCTACCAGAGCATGCGACGCTCCGTGGAGCTGGGGCGCTGGCCCGACGGCCGCCCGGTTACGCCGGAGCAGCGCGCTCATGCCATGCAGGCGCTGATTGCCTGGGGGGAGCTGCATCTGCCGCCCGAGCAGCGGATCGGCTACATCGACAAGGGCAGCAAAGCCGGCGATACCTGCGATGATCCCGAGCCCCTGCGCTGGCGTGATTCGCAGGAGGGGCAGTGACATGGGACAGGAGCTGGCGCGCGGCGCCCTGCGTAAAATGGGTACCGAACTGGACCAGCCTGTGTCCTACACGCTGGTACTGGGCGAGTCACGCCTGCCCCTGAACGGCTTGCTGGGAAAGTCTCTCACCCTGGAATACCTCGGTGAAATTCACTGCATCCACTGCGACCGCCTGACCAGCAAGAGCTTCAACCAGGGTTACTGTTATCCGTGTTTTCGCCGGCTTGCGCAGTGTGACAGTTGCATCATGAGCCCCGAAAAGTGCCACTACGACCAGGGCACCTGCCGCGAACCCGAGTGGGGACTGGCCAACTGCATGATCGATCATATTGTCTATCTCGCCAACACATCCGGTCTCAAGGTGGGTATCACGCGGCACAGTCAGGTGCCCACCCGCTGGATGGACCAGGGAGCCACGCAGGCGCTGCCGATTTTCCGGGTGGCCAGCCGCTTCCAGTCGGGTCTCGTCGAGAGCCTGTTCAAGGGGCACGTCGCTGACAAGACCAATTGGCAGGCGATGCTGAAAGGCCCTGCCGATCCAGCGGACCTGGCATCCGAGCGCCAGCGCCTGATGGCAGCCTGCGCCCCGGGTATTGCCGAGTTGCAGGCCGCTCATGGCCTGCAGGCGATAGCGCCCCTGGAGGCGCAGGAGACATTGATCGATTACCCGGTTTTGGCCTATCCCGGCAAAGTGTCCTCCTTCAACTTCGACAAGACGCCCCAAGTCTCGGGAACGCTGCAGGGCATCAAGGGCCAGTACCTGCTGTTTGATACCGGTGTCATCAACCTGCGTAAATTCGGCGGCTATCAGGTCGCCCTTACGGAACATTGAGGATTCGCATGCGCGACGCTCAGCCTGGCGCCATCTACCTGCGTGACTATCAGCCCCCCGCCTTTTTCATCGAGCGCACGGAACTCGCGTTTGATCTGCATGAGGATCACGCGCTGGTCAGTGCCTGCCTGCACATACGGCGTAACCCCGCGGTCACGGGCGGCAAACCACTGGAATTGCAGGGCCAGCAACTGGAACTGCTGTCGCTCGCGATCGACGATCGCGCACTGTCGCCGGACGACTACGAGTTGGACGATGCTTGCCTGCGCATCCGGCAGGTGCCTGACACCTTCAGGCTGCAGTCGCAGTGTCGTATCCAGCCCCAGAACAACACAGCGCTCGAAGGCCTGTACAAGTCGCGCAACATGTTCTGCACGCAGTGTGAGGCGGAAGGGTTTCGCAAGATCACCTGGTACCTGGATCGCCCGGATGTGATGGCGGTGTTTGATGTGACGGTGGAAGCGGATGCCACGCGCTACCCGGTGTTATTGAGCAACGGCAACCCGCTGTCCCTGCGTGCCCTGGGCAATGGTCGCCACCGGGCCCACTGGCACGATCCTTTTCCCAAACCCGCCTACCTGTTTGCGCTGGTGGCCGGCGATCTGCGCAGTGTCGATGACCGGTTTGTCACCGCGAGCGGTCGCGAAGTCTCCCTGCATATTTACGTGGAGGAGAAGGACCTCGATAAATGCGACCACGCTTTGCTCTCGCTGAAAGAGTCCATGCGCTGGGACGAGACGGTGTACGGGCGTGAGTATGATCTGGATATCTTCAATATCGTGGCGGTCGACGACTTCAATATGGGCGCGATGGAAAACAAGGGGCTGAACATTTTCAACAGCTCCTGTGTTTTGTGTAGCCCGGAGGTGACCACGGACAGCGAATTCCAGAGAGTGCAGGCAATTGTTGCCCACGAGTACTTTCACAACTGGTCGGGGAACCGGGTAACCTGCCGCGACTGGTTTCAGCTGAGCCTGAAAGAGGGTTTTACGGTCTTCCGGGACGCAACGTTCTCGGCAGACATGGGATCGCCCACTGTCAAACGGGTGGCCGAGGTCAACGACTTGCGCAACACCCAGTTTGCAGAGGACGCGGGCCCACTGGCGCATCCGGTGCGACCGGAGTCCTTTATCGAGATTTCGAATTTCTACACCGCTACGATCTACGAGAAGGGAGCGGAGGTCGTGCGCATGATACATACCCTGTTGGGAGCGCAGCGCTTCCGCGCCGGGTCTGATCTTTATTTTCAGCGTCACGACGGACAGGCCGTCACCTGCGAAGATTTTGTGCGAGCCATGGAAGACGCCTCCGGCGTCGACCTGCAGCAGTTCCGGCTCTGGTATTCACAGGCCGGCACACCGGTACTGTCCGCTGCAGGTGCCTATGACCCGGTGGCACAGCAGTTTCATCTGACCCTGCGGCAGTCCTGCCCACCCACACCCGGGCAACCGGTGAAGTTGCCCATGGTGATTCCGGTCGCGCTGGGCCTGCTGGGGAGCGCGGGTAACCTGCCGCTTCGTCTGGCGACAGACGACCCGGCCTCAGCCGTGCAAACCCACCGGGTGCTGGTGCTGAACCAGCCCGAGCAAACCTTTGTGTTCGAACAGGTCAGCGAAGCGCCTGTACCCGCGCTGCTGCGGGGCTTCTCCGCCCCGGTGCGCCTGGAGTATGCCTACTCCAGTGACGATCTGCGCGCCCTCATGAAACGCGAGGCGGATGGCTTCGTGCGCTGGGACGCGGCCCAGCAATACGCGCTGCGGGTGATCGCGCAGGCGCAGGCCGCCTACACGGCGGGTGACGCTATCGACGTGGAATCGGGCTATCTGGAGGCCTGCGGGCAGCTCTTGCACGATCCTGCGCTGGACCCGGCGCTGGTCGCGGAAATGATGACGCTGCCCGGTGAAACGTATCTGGCAGACCTCGCGGCGGAGGCGGGTGGGGCAGATGTCGATGCCATCCATGCCGCTCGGCAGGCGGTGCGTCTTGCCATTGCCACAACGCACAGCGAGGCGCTGCAGGCCTGCTACCAGCGTTTGCAGAGCACGGCGCCCTACGCGCCCGATGCGGCGCAGACAGGCGCGCGCCGCCTGCGTAACCTGTGCCTGGATTACCTCGCGCTGGGCGGCCCTGGGGGCCTGGCACTGGCCGCCACCCAGTTCCGGGAGGCCACCAACATGACCGATCGGCTTGCCGCCCTGCAATCCCTGGCGTTCCACGGTCGCGATGACCACAGCGACGCGGCTCTGCAACAGTTTTACCGCGACTGGGAGCACGAACCCCTGGTGGTGAATAAGTGGCTGCAGCTGCAGGCCCTGGTTCCCGTGCCTGACACGCTCGAACGCGTGCAGGGGCTCCTGCCGCACCCGGCGTTCGATCTGCACAATCCCAACAAGGTGCGTGCCCTGATCGGCGGGTTCGCCAATGGCAACCCGGTCGCCTTCCACCGGGCAGACGGCGCAGGCTACCGCCTGCTGGCAGACAAGGTCACGCAGCTCAATGCCCTGAATCCGCAGCTGGCGGCGCGTATACTCGAGCCGCTCACGCGCTGGCGCAAGTACCGGAGTCGCGGTGAGCAGATGCGCGCCGTGTTGGTCGAGCTCTCCGCGTTACCCGGCTTGTCTCCCGATGTGTTCGAGGTCCTGCAGAAGTCGCTCGGAGACTGATCAGCGAGCGGGTTTCGCGGCCGGGTAGAGGGGGAATGCACTGTGACTGCCGCTTTTTCCCCCGGGCTGCTGACGCCGCAGCGCGGTGACAGCGGCGGCCAGGTCCGTGCCGCGCCAGGGATTGGCTCCGCGTCGATACAGCGCCTCTTCCAGATCTGCAATGGCCTGCGTCAGTGTCGGGTCTCCGAACTGACGCGCTATGTCTGTAGTCCGCATGGGCCGGTCAGCACCGAGTACGCTCCGGGCCCAGTCGATCAGCGCGACGCGCGCAGACGCCGCGCTGTCGCTGGCACAGGCTGCCTGCAACTGCTTGAACGCCCGTGCCTCGTTGCCGACAGCGCGCGGGTCTGGCTGTTCCTGTGCCGGGGGCAGTGGCCGCCGGCGCCAGAACAGGAACACCGTTGCCAGCCAGAGTGTCGCGAAGACGACGGCCAGGCTCTGCCAGACCACGCCGTGTGCCGCAGCCGACGTCGATGCAGTAGAGGGAAGTGGCTGCGGGGACGTTGCATCGACGGGAAGCGCCGATGTCTGAGCGCCGCGTGACGTCGCAGCCGCGGCGATCGTAATCCTGCGCTCGGGCACCACGGCGAAGCGCAGTACGTCCTGCTCGACATCCCACCAGGGGATGCGAAGCTCAGGGAGCGTGAAGTCTCCTGCGCGGCTGGCTACCAGAGCGGCGCTGTCCCGGCGCTGCCCGACCAGCCCACTGCCGGACTCGCTGTCTACCACGTCGGGCTGATCCGGGTAATAGCGCAGGCCCTCCTGGGCGGTAAATGTCACCGGAGGCAGCTGCGCACCCTGCAGGCCCTCGCCACGCAGGGTGATGGTACGCGTTGCCGACTCGCCCACCTGCAGTGATTCCGGCGCCGTTGACCAGGATTCCTCGATGCTCAGGTTACTCGCAGGCAGCCAGGTGGCGTCGGCGGGGAAGCCGCTGGGGCGCGGCAGCACGCGCACGGTCACCGGCTCGGTGCGACGCTGGATCTGACGCCCGCCCGCACCAAAGTCGAACACGCTGCGTCGGCCGGCACTCTCGCGGCCGGAAAACACCTGGGCGGGGATAACCAGCGTGCCACTCTGCTCCGGGAAAATCGCATAGCGTATTTCATGCACCAGCCAGGGACGGCCGTCTATCGTGCGCTGAAAGGAGTTCTGTTCCAGAGGCTGCACATAGGCGTTGTCGAGTTGCAACTCGCTGACGCTGCGGGAATCCAGGTTTATCGCCTGCTGAATGCGTACGGTGAGCAGCAGCTGCCCCTGCACGTACACGGCATCACGATCGACCTCAGCGGTGACCACCACGGTCTCCTCAGTGTCGGTGGGCTCGGGTGGCGGCCCCACCTCGATAGCTATGGGCTCACTGGTGGCGGCGCCAATGCGCAGGCCGGGGATCGCCAGCAATCCCTGGCGACGGGGGCTCAGGTCCAGGAGGAGTTGCCGGGTCTGGCTGCGCTGGCCGTTGATGATACTGGTGCTGGTCGTATTGCTGCGCTGCAGCACCTCGAAATCCGCCAACAAACGGCGCAGGTCCAGCGCATCGAGATCCTCGTTCGCGGTGGCGGTAATGACCAGCCTGAGGCTGTCGCCGAGGGCCACCTGCTGCCGGTCGACAGCGACTTCCAGCGCCGCCTGCACTGGAACCACCCACAGCGCGAGTACCAGGACCACCCAGAAGCGCTTACCACTCAACATCATTACCTGTCCCCGGTTGTTGTTGCCGTTTGCGGCTCTCGTAGCGAAACTTTTCACGCAGTAATCCGGAGGGATCGTCAGGTACCCGTCGCAGCCACTGCTCCATGGCCTGATTGCGCTCGGCTTCCTCCATGGACAACTCGGGTACCGGAACGTTTTGCGGGGAGCCAGGCTGTGCGGGCTGCTCGTTCTCTGCAGGTCGCTGCTCTCCCTCCTGCGGTGCGGTTTCCTCCTCTGGTGATGCACCTGCCGTTGCGTTGTCATTCCCGTCCGGGTCCCGCTGCTTGCCCTCTGGCTCCCTGCCGGGGTCCTGCGGTGGCGCATCGTCTGCGGCGTCCCCTCCCTTGTCGGAGGGGTCAGCCGCATCGCCGCCGCCTTGTTCGGGCGGCGAATTCCCGGGCTCTTGTTCCGCGGATTCCCCGGGCTCTTGCGCCTGTTCCTGTTGACGCTGCAGCGCCTCCAGAAGCGCCAGGTTGGCCTTGGCATCGTCCTTATCCGGCTCCAGCTCCAGCGACCTCCGGTAGGCGTTGATGGCGGCTTCAAGCTGACCATTGCGCGCCAATGCATTGCCGCGGTTGTACCAGCTGTCCGCGTTTTCCTCTGCAGCAAAGAGCTCGGCGGCCCGTTCAAAGTCGCCACTCTGGTAGGCCGCGGTGGCCTTCCAGTCCGGGTCTCTGAACAGCGCGGCAGCACGTTCCGGATCATCTGCTTCGAGTGCATTTTGCCCCTGCTGGTCCGGCGTCAGCCAGAGGTCCTCCCAGAGGCCGGCATGTACGGGGGCGGGTTGGGAGAAAAACAGCACGGGCACAAGCGTGAGCAGCCAGCCCCGGCGGAAGAGGGCGAGGGCAAGGGGCAGGAGTGCAACAATCAGCCAGTAGCCCTGGTCCTCCCAGGCGTCTGCACTGCGGTTTTCAGCGAGCCGTGTTTCGCGGTTGAGGACCGGCTGGGAGAGCAGATAGCGCAGGTCACTGTCGTCAACCCGCAGTCTGCTGTAAAGGCCTCCCGTGGCGGCGGCCAGCGCTGTAAGCTGCGCTTCATCCAGCCCGGGCATGACGATCGCCCCGCTGTCATCGCGCACGAATCCACCCCGGGGTAGCGGCATCGGGGCACCACTTCGGGTGCCGAAGGCGAGTATGGAGAGGCGGGCGGATGCACCTTCCAACAGCTCCTCGACACGCCGGCTTTCAGCCTCGCTCAGACCATCGGTCAGCAACAGGAGGCGCCCGTCAGTGGTGCCTGCGGAGGTCAACAGGTCCAGCGCGAGCGCAATCGCAGCGGAGGTGTTGCTGCCCGGCAACGGCATCATGTCGGGATTCAGCGCGGGCAACAGGTTGGCGATGGTTGCGGTATCGTCGGTTAGCGGAGTTACCACATGCGCATCGCCGGCGTAGGCCACCAGTCCGGTCTGGCCCTCGTCGCGCTGCTGCAGCAGGTCCAGCAGCTTCTGCCGTGCCCGGTCCAGTCGTGAGGGGGCCTGGTCGGCAGCTTTCATGGAGTAGGACAAATCCAGAACCAGTACCAGTGCATCCTGGACCTGCTCTACCGGCTGTGGAATCTGCTTCAGGCTCGGCCCTGCCGCCGCAACTGCGGCCAGCAGCCACCCCAGCAGGGCGCACCAGAGTATCCGTCGGCGGTGCCCAGCGCGGGTCCCCGCATCGGGTGCCAGGTAAGGAAGCAGGCGTGCGTCGATAACCCGCGTCCAGTCGCCGGCCCGCTGCCCCTGCCGCCACAGCATCCAGGCCAGCGGAATGGCAGGAATGCCCCAGAGCAGCCACGCAGGGCGCATGAAATGCAGGAAAACCTCGGGGTCATTCACGGGCAGTCTCCCCTGTGACCAGGGGGCCACTGCCGCGCAGTCGCCACAGGTGACGCGCGGCAAGCCCGAAACTGATGAGCAGGGCGAATAACAATGGCCAGTGACCCAGTGCCTGCCGCGGGCGATAGGTCGCGGCGTCAACTTCCACCGGCTCCAGTTGATCGAGCAGCTGGTAGATGCCGGCGAGTTCCTGCGGGTCTCGTGCGCGGAAATAGCGTCCTCCGGTCATCTCGGCGATGGCCAGCAGGCTCTCCTCGTCAAGATCTGCGGACGGGTTGACGCGACGGCTGCCAAAGCTGGACCCGAAGATACCGGGAATCGCCAGCTGATCGGCACCGATTCCGATGGTGTAGACGCGGATACCGAGGCCCTGGGCCAGTCGCGCCGCGTCCATGGGGTCGACACTGCTGGCCGTGTCCTGCCCATCCGTCAACAGGACCAGTACGCGGCTTTCTGCGGGGCGTTCGCGCAAGCGTTTGACGGCGAGCCCGATGGCGTCACCGATGGCGGTTTCCTGGCCGGCAAAACCGATCTGGGCCTCCCGCAGAAAACGCTCCACCGTTGCGATATCGAAACTCAGCGGAGATTGCACGTAGGCATTGCTGCCGAACAGAATCAGCCCGACCCGGTCGCCGCGACGACGTTCGATGAATTCGGCGCCGACGGCTTTCACCGCGTCCACGCGACGCACCAGATTATTGCCGACCTGCATGTCTTCAACCCGCATGCTGCCGGAAATATCCACGGCGAGCATCAGGTCGCGACCGCTGGCGGGCAATTGTACAGGCTCGCCAATCCAGGTGGGGCGGGCAGCGGCGGTGAGCAGGCACAGCCAGAGCAGCCAGAGCAGAATCAGCGTGGGCAGGCCGGTGGTGCCCCCCAAACTGCCGCGCGATTGCTCCAGTGCCTGCCAGTCCTCGAAAAACGGTGCGCGCAACGCGGCCGCCTCGCTACGCGCTGCCGGCAACCAGCGCCGGATCAGCAACGGCAGTGGCAACAGCAGCGCCATCCAGGGCCATAGCCAGGTGATCATGCGCGGCCACCCCGATGTCGGCGCAACCAGGCGTCAGCGCAGGCGAGCAGGGCCGGAACATCAACGAATCCCGGGTCGGCCGCGTGGGCCTGTGCGATGGCATCGGGAAAGCGCTGTTCACTGCCCACTGCATGAAATTCCGCATTCAGGAAATCCAGCCACGCCGCGCCGCTCAGCGCCGCGACCGTGCGCCGCGGATACACCTGCAGGCAGACGCCCTTGAGCAGCGCATTGATGGCACACAGTGTGGCTGTTGGATTCTGCCTGGCAGCATGCCGCTCTGCGATGGTGCGCAGTTCGGCCCGCGCCAGGCGTCGATAGCGGTTGCGCCTGTGCTGTCTCCACGCATACCAGCCCAGCGCGGCCAGGGTGGCGCAACCCAGCGCCGCGAGAAGCCACCAGCCCGGCGCAGGTGGCCAAAGCGCGACGGGCTCGGGCGTGCGCAGCGGCTGCAGGGCGGCAAGGGGATCTTGCGGCGTCATGCGCGCGGTTCCCCGAAATAGCGCTGCAGCAGGTGAAAAGGCGAGTTGTCGGTGCTGGCTGCAAGCAATGGAATCCCCAACCGCTGCAACTCCGTTTGTAAGCCGGCAGCGCGGTCTGCGGCGAGGGCTGAGTAGCGCTCGCGCAACTGACGATCACTGGTGACCAGCTCCGCTCTGCGCGAACCATCGGTCACGGCGTAGCGGCCGGGCGGCGGCAACATGGACTCCAGGGGGTCACTGCAGGCGATGGCGGTAATTTCCGTGTGCTGGGCGAGGCGAAACAGGTGCTCGCGCACGGCCGGCTCTGCCGCATCATGAAAGTCGCTGATCAGGTAGACGCTGGTGCCCGGCCGGGCGATGTGACGCAACGTCTCCAGCATGGTTGCCAGGCCACGGGCCGGTTGCTGCGACCCGATGTCTGGCAGTTGCGCGTTGAATTCGACGATGTGCGACAGCAGGGCCAGCACCGTTTTGCGGCTGCGCCTGGGCCGCACCTCCTGATGCGCTGCCTCATTGAAAACGACGCCGCCGACCCGATCGCCGTTACCGAGGGCGCTCCAGGCGAGCAGGCCGGCAAGGTGAGCAGCCAGCACTGACTTGAAGCAACAGTGCGATCCGAAAAACAGGTGCTGTCGCTGATCGATGACCACCAGTACGGGTCGTTCGCGCTCCTCGCGAAACACCCGGGTGTGCGCACTGCCCGTGCGCGCGGTGACACGCCAGTCGATGGTGCGGATATCATCGCCCGCCTGGTAATTGCGCACTTCTTCGAAATCAATGCCGCGACCGCGGAAATTGGCCTTGTTGGGCCCGGTCAGGGCGGCCAGCGCCCTGGTGCGGCGCGACAGGCTCAGGTGTGCAGCGGGAAAGCGTAGCGCGATCAGCGCATCGAGTGTTGCATAGGCGCCAGTAGCGGGGCCTGTCGCATCGGCGATGCTCACCTGGGCAGACCTACGCGGCGGGGACGAGAGTCAGCAACTCGTCGATGACGTGGTCCGGCGTGATGCCGTTGGCTTCCGCTTCAAAGCTGAGAATCAGACGGTGGCGGAGCACGTCGGCGGCGATAGCCTGCACGTCGTCAGGGCTTACGTAGTCGCGCCCACGCAGCCACGCGTGGGCTCTGGCGCAGCGGTCCAGCGCAATCGTGGCGCGTGGGCTGGCGCCGTACTCGACCCAGTTGCCCAGGCGTTCGTCGTACGCAGCCGCCTGGCGGGTGGCAACAACCAGTTGCACGATATAGTTTTCAACAACGTCGGCCATGTGCAGGCCGAGTGCTTCATTGCGCGCATCAAAGACGCTTTGCTGAGGCAGCGGCGTGGGTATGGGGGCGCCGCCACTGCGGGCTTCAGCGCGTGTCAGCCGCAGGATCTCGGCCTCGGCCACGGCATCCGGGTAACCGACTTTCACGTGCATCAGAAAACGGTCCAGCTGTGCCTCGGGGAGGGGGTAGGTGCCCTCCTGTTCAATCGGGTTCTGGGTCGCCATCACCAGGAACAGCGCTGGAAGTGCCCAGGTCTCAGCGCCGACGCTCACCTGGCGTTCCGCCATGGCCTCGAGCAGCGCCGACTGCACTTTCGCCGGCGCACGGTTGACTTCGTCCGCAAGCACCAGGTTGTGAAAGACCGGGCCGCGCTGGAAATGGAAGCTGCCTTCCTGGGGGCGATAGATCTCTGTGCCGGTGATATCCCCGGGTAGCAGATCCGGAGTGAACTGAATGCGGTGGAAGCTGCCCTCGATGCCATCTGCCAGAGCCTTGATGGCACGGGTCTTGGCCAGCCCCGGTGCGCCTTCGACCAGCAGGTGGCCATCTGCCAGCAGAGCGATGATCAAACGTTCGACCAGATGCGATTGCCCTATGATCTGGCCACTCAGCCAGCTTTCCAGCGTTCTCAGTTCAGCGCTAGCCACGCAGTCTCCTTTGGTTGATGACACTACCGCGTCTGCGGCTGGGCGCGTATTGTAGCCAATCCCCCGTGCGACTTCACGCCCGCTCCAACGCAGCCCTTGGAGCCCCGCCGCTGTGTAAAAGTTCCCTCCGCAGACATCACGCCCGGGAAGCCCTTTAGGGTAGACTGGGCCTGGCGAAGAGAAAAAAAGCAGTCGCCCAGGGCGCGGGAGCAGTGCAGCATGGCGTGGGACGAATTCAAGAGAAACCTGCTCAGGGAGCTATCTGCGCGCATTGACGCGCAGGCCGCTGAGGATGATCGCACCTCCCTGCACGAACTCGCAGAGGATTTCTTTTCCCGCTACCCCGCGGAGGATCTGCGGCACCGATCCATTGATGACCTCTACGGCTCGCTCTACGGCCTGCTTCACTTCATGGCCGACTGGGACGCGCCAGAACCCAAGGTACGCATTTTCAACCCGACCCTGCAGGACCACGGCTGGGAAAGCAAAAGCACGGTAATCGCCATCCTCTGTCGGGACTTGCCTTTTTGCACGGCGTCCGTGCGCGGGGAGTTGAACCAGCGCAACATCCGCATTCATGCCCTGGCGAGCTGCAACCTGCTGGTCGCTCGTGATAGGAGCGGCGAATTGCAGGCAGTGCTCGGTGCCATGCCCGACGATCCGGCTGGGGTTTCCCATGAAAGCCTGCTGTTCTTCGAAATCGGCCGTCACTCGCGCCCCGATCAACTGGGTGAATTGCATGATGCCCTGCGGGATATCCTGCGGGAAGTCGCCCTGGTGGTCGACGACTTTGCGGCAATGCGTCAGCGCTTGCAGTTGGCGCGTGATGCGGTCAGCGCCAATGCAGGCCAGGATGACGAGAGCCGTAGCGAGGCACTGGGGTTTATCGACTGGCTGCAACAGGATCGCGTGACATTCCTGGGCTATGAATACCTGCAGGTAACCCGGGAGGGGCCGGACTACCAGGTTAATGAAGATCCCGCCGAGCGCCTGGGCATTCTGCGTCAGCGCGACACACGGGGCGCCCAGGATTTGCAAGCGGATCTGCATGCGATGTCGCCCGAGGAACTGCGCAGGCGTCAGCTGAGTTTTGCCAAATCCGGACTACGCTCCCGCGTTCACCGCCAGGCCTACCCCGACTACATCGAGATCAAGGTGTTCGATGCGGCCGGCGATGTGGCGGGCCAGCACCGGTTCATCGGCCTGTACACCTCGGCGGTATACACCATGAACCCAAACCTGATCCCGATCCTGCGGCGCAAGGTTGCCCAGGTGGTGGAGGGGTCGGGGCTGGACCCACGCGAGCACGATGGCCGGGAACTCGCTCGCGTGCTGGAGCTGTTTCCGCGCGACGAGCTGTTTCAGTCGAGTGTTGACGAGCTGCGCAGTACGGTACTTTCCGTCAACCGCATTCAGGAGCGCCGCCAGACCCGCCTGTTTGTGCGTCGGGATGCACACGGCAAGTTCTTCAGCTGCCTGGTTTACATGCCGCGCGATCGCTATAGCACGCAGCAGCGCTGCGTCATGCAGGACATCCTGTGTCGCGCGCTGGGCGCCGAGGAATCGGAGTTCACCACCTATTTTTCCGAGTCGGTGCTGGTGCGCTGTCACTTTGTCCTGCGGGTCGACCCCGCGGTGCGCAGGGCGTGGGATGTCAACGAGATTGAGGAGCAGATCGTGCAGGCAACACTGGCATGGGAAGACCGGCTGCGGCTGCGCCTGATTGAGGAGTTTGGCGAGGAACTGGGAGAGCAGCACGCGCGTGAACTGGGGCCGGGCTTTCCGCCGGGCTACCGGGACGACTTTGATCCTCGCGTCGCCGTGCTGGATATCAAGCACCTGTTGAGCCTTCGTGCCGGGCAGAAGCTGGGGATGAACCTGACGCGCAAGCTCGAAGAGGATGAAGACCGCCTGCGCCTGCGGCTCTACCACCGCGGTGAGTCCCTGCCGCTGTCGGATGTGTTGCCGATCCTCGAGAATCTGGGCCTGAGGGTGATTACCGAGCGGCCCTATGGCATCCGCGCCGCCGACGATACCCGGTACTGGATTCAGGAGTTCACGCTCAGCTATTCTCTGTCGGACAATATCGACCTCGAGCAGGTACGCGATGAGTTCGAGGATGCCTTTGAGCGCGTCTGGTTCGGCGAGGCTGAAAGCGATTCCTTCAACCGGCTGCTGCTGGGAACCCGGTTGAGCTGGCGGGAGATCGCGCTGTTGCGGGCGTACGCACGCTATTTGCGGCAGATACAGTTTCCCTACAGTGTGGATTACATTGCCGAGACCATGGCGGATCACCTGCAGATCACCGGCGGTCTGGTGGAACTGTTCCTGACCCGGTTTTCGCCGGCCTTCGATGGTGACGATGAATGGCGCCATCAGCGGGAGCAGGCCGTTGAAGACAGGGTGCTCGCAGCTCTGGACGAGGTTCAGAACCTCGGGCAGGACCGGATCATCCGCCAGTATGTGAAGGTCATCAAGGCAACCCTGCGCACCAATTTCTTCCAGCCCGGAAACGACGGCAAGTTCAAGCCTTACTTCTCATTCAAACTGAGCCCGCGCGACATACCCGATGTGCCGCGCCCCGTGCCGCTGTATGAAATCTTCGTCTATTCACCCCGTGTCGAGGGCGTGCACCTGCGGGGTGGCAAAGTGGCGCGTGGCGGACTGCGCTGGTCGGACCGGCTGGAGGATTTCCGCACCGAAGTGCTTGGCCTGGTCAAGGCACAGCAGGTGAAGAACGCGGTGATTGTGCCGGTGGGCGCGAAGGGGGGCTTCGTTGCCAAGTGCCTGGCCCCGGGCATGTCGCGGGATGACGTGCAGGCCGAAGGTGTGGCCTGTTACCAGATATTTATCCGCGGCCTGCTGGATATTACCGACAATCGCGGGGAGGGCGGCATTCTGCGCCCGCCGCTGGTAGTCGCCAAAGACGATGAAGACCCCTACCTGGTGGTGGCGGCAGACAAGGGCACGGCCACCTTCTCCGACATCGCGAACGCGCTCGCCCGTGAGTATGGTTTCTGGCTCGGCGATGCCTTTGCCTCCGGCGGCAGCGCCGGTTATGACCACAAGAAAATGGCCATCACGGCGCGCGGCGCCTGGGTGTCGGTGCAACGGCACTTCCGTGAGCTGGGTATCAATATCCAGCAAACAGATTTCACCGTGGTGGGCATTGGTGATATGGCGGGAGATGTGTTTGGTAACGGCATGTTGCTGTCCCCACACATACGCCTTGTCGCGGCCTTCAACCACCAGCATATATTTGTCGATCCCGAGCCGGATGCCGCCGCCAGCTATCTCGAGCGCGAGCGTCTGTTCGCACTGCCACGCTCGAGTTGGGCCGACTATGACACCACCCTGATATCCGCGGGCGGCGGGATATTCGATCGTGGCGCGAAGTCGATATTCATATCACCGCAGATGCAGTCGAGATTCGCTATTCCGGTCGACAGGCTGACCCCGAACGAACTCATCTCGCACCTGCTGCGCGCAGAGGTGGATCTGCTCTGGAACGGGGGCATCGGCACCTATGTCAAGGCCAGCAGCGAATCCCACACGGACGTCGGCGACAAGGCCAACGACAGCCTGCGTATCAACGCCAGCGAGCTGCGCTGCCGGGTCATTGGCGAGGGCGGCAACCTCGGCATGACGCAACTGGCCCGGGTTGAGTACGGCCTGGCGGGCGGGCGTTCCAACACCGACTTTATCGACAACGCGGGCGGAGTGGACTGCTCCGACCACGAGGTCAATATCAAGATCCTGCTGAATGCCGTCGTGGAACGTGGCGACCTTACCGGCAAACAGCGCAACGTGCTGCTTGAGGACATGACTGACGGCGTGGCGGCATTGGTGCTGCAGAACAACTACCGGCAGACCCAGGCGATCAGCCTTGCCGAGGCCGAGGTGCAGGAGCGCAGCGGCGAATACCGACGTTACATCAGCAATCTGGAAGCCGCGGGCAAGCTCAACCGGCAGCTGGAGTTTATCCCCACCGACCAGGAGCTAGCCGACAGGCGAGCGCAGGGGCAGGGGTTGACGCGACCCGAGCTGGCAGTGCTGGTGTCTTACAGCAAGGCCATCCTCAAGGAAGAGCTGATCGCCTCTGACCTCGGTCTGGATCCGCATCTGGCCGCGGCAGTGGCTACTGCGTTTCCTGCACAGCTGGTGCAGCGCTACCCGGAGGAGGTGGCCGAGCACGGCCTGCGCCGGGAAATCATGTGTACCCAGGTGGCGAATGACATCGTCAATCGCGTGGGATTCAATTTTGTGCCGCGGCAGCGCAAGGCCACTGGCGCGCCGGTGGCGGATGTTGCCAGGGCCTACACCGCGGTGATGCACATCTACGCCATCGACGAGTTATGGGCGCGTATCGAGGCGCTGGACCACGTGGTTGATGCGACGGTGCAACAGGCCATGATGCATTGCCTGATGCGACTCGTGCGCCGTGCCAGCCGCTGGCTGCTGCGGAATCGACGCCATGAAATGGCGCCGACGCGCGCCATTGCCGAATTTGCAGACGGTGTCGCGCAGCTGCGCGAGGCGCTACCGACCATGTTGCGGGGGCGGGCGGCAGAGCAGTACCTTGCCATGTCGCAGCAGTGGCAGGACGCGGGTGTCGATGCCTCGCTGGCCGAGGCCGTGGCAGGTGCTCTGCAGGGCTACACTGCCCTGGGCATAATCCAGGCGGCGCGGGAGACGGAAGCACCGCTGATGCACGTGGCCGAGCTGTACTTCGAGATGGGTGAGCGATTGCAGCTGGACTGGTTCAGTGGGCAGATACTGGCCAGCAAAATCGAGAACGAGTGGCAGGCGCTGGCGCGCGATACGTACCTCGAGGACCTGGAGTGGCAGCAGCGTACGCTGGCTGTCGGGGCACTGCGCTATCTTACCCCCGAAGGGTCCCTCGAGGCATGCCTGGAAACCTGGGAGGCGCAGCAGGCCGCACTGTTGGCTCGCTGGCAGGATATGGTGACCGAGCTACACACCACGGATTCACCTGATTTCGCGATGTTCGCTGTAGCTGTCCGCGAGCTTCTCGACCTGGCGCAGAGCAGCCTGCGAACCTGAAACCGGTGCAGGGGGCCCGTGAGGCACCCTGCACACTGCATTGCGTCAGCTGACGCGTAGTTTGTGTACGCCTGACACGCCGGTCAGGCCGTCCCATTGGTCAACACGACCCTCTCGCCAACCTGATACCCACTGCTGACGGTGTTCCTCGTTGGCGTGCGGACAAAAGTCGATACTCCGGCCCGTAACGCCGGCTTGATAACCGCGGTCGTACGCCCTGGAACTCATGTCGCGTTTCTGTCTTCTCATAGATACTGCCTCCTGTTGGAACTCTGCACCCTGCGGGCACAGTTCCATCTAAACAGACTGCCACAGGCCTCGCAAACATCGATTTGGAGCAAAGCTCCATCCTGTTATAACCAAACAGGGTGTACACTGCAAGGACAAGCCCGGCTGTGCACATCGAGGGGGGAGTATGGCGACGTCCGGCAAGCATATCGTGATTTGTGCCGATGGCACCTGGAACGATCCGGAGGACGAAAACCCCACCAATGTGTTGCGTATCGCCCGGGCGATCAGTCCCCGCGCCGCGAATGGCCGCAGGCAGGTGGTTTTCTACGATTGGGGTGTCGGCTCCTACTATGCCCAGGCGAGCGGCGGCGTTACGGGGCTGGGGATGACCAAGAATATCCAGGATGGCTACCGCTTCATCGTGCAGAATTTCGACCCGGGAGACCGCCTGTTCCTGTTCGGTTTCAGCCGTGGCGCCTACACGGTGCGCTGTCTGGCCGGTATGCTCAACAACTGCGGCATTCTGCGACGCTCCGAGGCCAACCGCATTCCGGAGGCCTTCACCCTGTACAAGCAGCGCAACGCGCCACCCGGTTCAGTGACCTCAGAGCAGTGGCGGCAGCGCTTTGCCGTTGGCGGGCAGCGTGCCACCGTCGATTTCATCGGCGTTTGGGACACGGTAGGCGCCCTGGGCATTCCCACGCGTGTGCTCGCCTTCGCCGAAGAGAAGGACCTGTTTTACGATCCCGTGCTTGGGAGCAACGTGAGGGTCGCACGGCATGCGGTGTCCATCGACGAAGAGCGCAGCGATTTCGAACCCACACTGTGGGCACCCAGCGAGAGTGCCGATATGCAGCAGGTCTGGTTTGCTGGCGTGCATGCCGATGTCGGTGGTGGCTACCCGGCTGACGACGCTGGCAAGCGGCTCAGCGATATCCCGCTGCACTGGATGGCCAAAGAGGCAGAGCGCAGTGGGCTTCGCCTCGAGCCGCACCTGCTGAACCCTCTCGTGCTGGACAGCACGGCGACCGCACATCGCTCCTACCAACGTTTCTGGCGTGCCCTGGGCCGCTACAGCCGACCTATTCCCGATGACGCCGTACTTCATGCCTCCGTCCGAGAACGGTATGCGCAGGGCAACTACGCGCCTAAATCTCTGGTGGAGTGGCTCGCGCGCCGCAGCGGTGCCTGGCGTTCAACGACATGATTGATGGGCCGTGTTATGTGGTGGTCGCGAGAGTCGCGGCGACTCCAGATACCGTTGTCGCTTTTTGGGTTTTAGCCGGTTGAGGTCAACCATCACGAAAGCGTCGACACAGTGGCCAAACGTCGGGTCAATATTGAAGGCTGTCATCCACATCCCGTCGGGCTCCGCAACGTTGGCGTAATGTTTGAACAGGGTCGGAATCTGCAGGCCGAGACCTGAGAGATGCTGACGCAGTGCCTGCAAATCCTGCTCCTGGTCACCGCTGGGTGTGTAGGGTTGCTGTGGGCGAAACGGGCGGCGTGGTTGTACGGAGAGCGCGGTGTTTGCGCCGTAGGTGGCATAATATCCGCAGATCATGGTTGTGGCTTGTTCCCCGTAGAGTGGGCTGATGGACGCGGGCCCGAACAGATAGCGACAACCAGGGTAGCGACGCAGGTATGCCCCGATGCCCAGCCAGAGGTAGTCCAGGCTGTGCCGGGTTTGGTAGTGCGCCTGCACAAAGCTGCGACCCAACTCCAGTCCCTCTCGCAGGTATGTATCCATGCTTCTGCCAAAGCGAAACAGTGAATGGGAGTACAATGCCCCCAATCCACCCGAGGCAACCAGCTTCTGTGCGCGACCGAGCCGATAGGCACCGGCAATTTCCCGAGCCTTCGGGTCCCACAGTGTCAGCTGTAGGTACTCGCGATCAAATCGATCGATGTCTCTTGGCAGACCGGAGCCTTCTCCCAGCGCGCGAAATGCCAGCTCTCTCAGACGCCCTATCTCGCGCATGACACACGGGGCAGAATCCATTTTGCACAAACGAATCTGCATACCATCCGGTGTGGTGCCGAGTAGCTCGCTGGTCTCCATTTCCTGCTGCAGCAACGTGCGATTCTCAGGGTCCGCTATTGCCTCAGCACCCTGGAAGATCGGGCGCGCGTTTCGTGCCAAACGATAAACATGCCGTCTGAAGAGATCCGCCAGAACACGAGGAGAAGAGGACACCTGGCTATAGTTAGCCCAGGGAATCGGCGCTCCCACGCGCGCTGCGACCGTGTTGTGTTCCTGCTTGAACATCTCACGCACCAGCCAGAGTGTTGAGAGGGGTCGTGACAGGAACGAGAGGCTGTAAAAGAACACGGAATTGCGCCCAGCGACGTAGACAGGCAAGACGGGTGCGCGAGCAGACTCAGCGATGCGTATGAAGCCTGGGTTCCATTCACCATCTTTGACACCCTTGATGCCGAAGCGGGACACCTCGCCCGCGGGAAAAATAATCAAAACCCCCTCGGATTCGAGGTGTTCCCGAATGCGCTGCAGGTTTCTCTTTGGAGTGCCGCCCCCCATGTTATGGACTGGCAAGAGCAGAGTCTCCAGTGGTTTTATCGCGCTCAAGAGCGCGTTGGCGACCACCTTGACGTCCTGCCTGATGCGCCCCACCTGCTGCAGGAGCGCGAGCCCGTCCAAGGACCCCAGGGGGTGATTGGCAACGATAGCAATGCGTCCTGAGGCCGGTACCCGAGCCAGCTCACCCGGCGTAACCTTGAGAGTGAAGTCGAAGTACTGCAGCACGCGATCGACGAACTCCAGGCCCCTGAGCTCTGGATGCTCACGCGAAAACTGGGCGAACCGCTGCGTGTAGAACAGATAACCCAGAAAGCGCGTGGCGCTGCGAGCCAGGCGCTTATGGCGTGATACAAACTGGGGATAATGCGTCTGCAGAATCTCTTGTACATCCAGCATGTGGCACGGGCTCCCGTCAGGAGTAGAACAGTGTCAGGGCCTCATCATGGTCTCGCTGCCAGGTGTAGCGCGCACTGCGCCCCTGCGCCTGTTCAATAACGGCGATGCGTCCACCTCGCTGGATGAAGTGGTCAATCTGGCGCTGTATTTCACGTCGTTCCCGCTCTTTCTGAGTCAATGACGAACGAAACTTGTCTGTCTGCATGGGAGCATCTCCGTGTGCGGTTTGATGGCAAAGGTGCATGGCTGCTGTTGCAGTCTGGCTACAGAGCGATGAAGTTTTCTTGACCGATCAGGCGTGGTGACGAGTCGCCCTGGTCGATATTCAGTGCAACAAAAACGTCATATATCGATAACACAACTGTCATTTACCCACCTTATTCTTGCCCCTGTCCTGAGCCGGCGCGCTGATCGCAGCACCGTCTCGAATGTTGCTCATGCATCGGGAAGCAAGAATGAAACCATCGTTTTCTCATATCGGCGCCGCAGCCATCCTCATTTGTTCCAGTGTTATCGTGCAGGCAGCCGATGAACTTGTGGTACAGGTCAGCCGCGATGGGGTCTCCGCAGCGGGGCTGACCGTGGTACTGGACGGCGCGGTGAGCAAGCCCGTAGACGAGGGCGGCTTTGTCTACTTCGATCTTTCTTCCGGTGCCCACAGCGTGCAGATTCTCGACGGTGGCCGGACACTGCACAGCTTTCGTTTCAACACCGCCGACGGACAGCTTGCGGATGTGCTGGTGACGCTTGGCGCTGACTCGGAGGCCTCGGCCTCTGTAGAGTCCTACTTTGCGGCTGAAACCGCCGCACAACGCAGCCGCGCCACCACGGGTCGGATCACCGGCCGCGTGGAATCGGGAGGCCAGCCAGTTGCCGGAGCCGTGGTTGCGCTGGGCGGCGGTGTTGAGCGAACAGCCACGACAGACGAGAACGGGCGCTACCAGCTGGAGGCACCACGGGGTATCTACAGCCTGACCATCAGCCACCCTGACCTCGGTACGCAGAACATCGAGGAATACCGCGTCATCGCCAACGCCGAGAAGCAGTCAAACTTCGTGCTGCGTTCCGCGGCAAGCCAGTCGCTGGCCATTGGCGTGCCGCAGATCGAGGAAGTGACGGTCATCGCCAGCCTGCCCGCCGGCGGCATGCAGGAGTCTGAGCGATTCGCGACCAACGTCATCAACACACTGGACGTGGAGCAACTCGCGCGCTTCGGCGATACCGATGTCGCGGCTTCGGTGATCCGTGTTCCGAGTGTGACGGTGCAGGATGACCAGTTCGTATTCATTCGCGGATTGGGCGACCGCTATGTCAGCAGCACACTCAACGGCGCGACCCTGCCCAGTACCAACCCGACCAAACGCAGCGTGCCCCTTGATCTGTTCCCCAGCAGCATGGTCGAACAGCTTGATATCCGCAAAAGTTACCTCGCGTCCATGCCCGGTGAGAGCACGGGCGGCAACCTGGAAATCAACACCCGGACGTTCCCGAATGAGCGCGGGGGCAGTGTCTCGTTGCAGCTGGGCTACGTGGATGGCGTAACCCTGGACGATGCCTATGTCGATCCGGCCAGCGGCGATTTCGACGTCTTCGGCTGGGACGATGGCGCACGCCAGAGGCCCGCCATTGCCTACGCCGTGTCGCAGGCACTGAAGTACTCGGAGTTCTACGGCCCTGCGGTCGAGCGCGAGCTCGGGAAGCTGGGCGCAAACGCCATCACGGATGGCTTCCAGTACGACACCGAAACCGCGACGCCCGACCTGTCGATGGGTGCGAACTACGGGGACGTGTTCGATCTCCCGGATTGGGGTGCGGAGTTCGGTTACTTTGTTGCCGGTAACTACAAGAATGAACGCGGCGTTCGCAAAGACGGCATCCGCCGCACCTACGGCGGCCTGAACGCGTCCATGGTGCTGGACGATTACCGCTTCGAGCAGTTCGACAACGATGTTGACGCCAGCGGCCTCTTGTCCCTGGGGTTGAACATGGGCGCCTCCAGCTTTACCTCCAATACCGTGCTGTCGCGGGTCACCAGCGAGTCGGTCCGGGTCGAGGAAGGGTTTGACGGCGATGAACTCAACCCCTCCATCAGCTGGTCCATTGAGTGGGAGGAGCGGCAGTTCATTTCCCAGCAGCTCGCCGGCGAGCACATCCTCGGTGATGAGGAGTCCTGGACGCTCAACTGGCAGCTGACCGGCAGCCGGGCCGAGCGCTACGCGCCTGATCGCCGCGACGTGCGCTTCGACCTGCAGGGTGATGACGGCATCTACAACCTGCAGGTGCCCGAACTGACCCGCCGCTACGATGATCTGGTGGATGACAATCTTGACGGCTCTGTGGACGTCAATTACCTGTTCTCCAACGGTGCATTGGAGTCTTCACTGTCCTTCGGCGTTAACGGCATCAGTCGTGAGCGGGACTCGGATTCCGACACCTACGGCTTCGGTGGTGGTCTGCTGGCCATTGACGATAACGCCCCGAATCTCGACGTCTCCGATGTCGTCAACAGCGAAACCATCACGGGCATTCCGAGCACCGGCTTCACCTTCCAGGACAAGACGCTCCCCAGCGACAGCTACGACGCCGAGCTCGATCTGAACAGCGTCTACTTTTCATATGATGCCCTATGGAACCTGAAGTACCAGCTGGTTGTTGGGTTGCGCTATGAAGAGTTCGAGCAGATCACCGACACCTTCTCCCTGTCGGGTGACCAGGGCCCGGAGCAATCCGTGCTGGCGGAAGACTCGCTGCTGCCGACCCTGAGCTTCAACTGGTTCATCACCGATGACCAGCAGCTGCGCTTCGCGATGTCGCGCACGGTAGCGCGTCCGGATTTCAAGGAAACGTCCAACGCGACGTTTTACGATCGCGAGTTCAACTTCCGCGTTCGGGGGAACCCGAACCTGCAGGTGTCGGATGTGACCAACTACGACGTGCGCTGGGAAAAGTACTGGTCTGACCAGGAGTCCTTGAGCATCGCCCTGTTCTACAAGGATATGAAGGACCCGATCGAGCGCGTGGTACAGCCCGCGTCAGGCACGGCCGGCAACTCCCGCACCTTCCAGAACGCCGAGTCTGCCGAAATCCTGGGCGTTGAAATAGATGGGCGGAAGGACTTTGCGCTGGATGACAGCTTCACGCGCAGCGTGTTCCTCGCCACCAACGCCAGCCTGATTGATTCCGAGGTAACGCTGCAGAACGCCAGCACGCGTTCACTGCAGGGTGCGCCGGATTACACCTTCAACCTGATCGTCGGCTACGACGACATCGCGAGCGGTCACGAACTGACGCTGCTGTTGAACCAGAGTGGGGAGACCATCGTGGATGTCGGTGTTTCCGGGCAGCCGGACGTCATTCTCGAGCCCCGCATGGATGTCAACCTCGTCTACCGCTACTCGCTCTCCGACACCTTCACCTTCCGCGTGAAGCTGGAAAACCTGCTCGACAGTGAACTGGAGTTCACCCAGGGCGGGAACGTGTTCCAAAGCTACAAGCGCGGGTATGAAGTGAAGGCAGGATTTGATTGGCAATTCTGATAACAGGCACGCGTTCCGGCGCAAGCAGGATTTTTTTATGAACCAGGAAACCCGAGGAGTAACTATGAAACTGAAGAAATTGGCAATCGCCACGGCGATGCTCGGCTCAGTTGGCGGCCTGTATGGATGTTCTGAAGGTGACAGCGCCACCATCAATATTGATGCCCCCACTGAAATCGTGAACCCGCCAGTGGATGGCGGCGGTGACGGTTCCGGCAGTGCCTCAGTCTGCCCCGACTGGTCTTCCGCCCGTCCGAAAGATGCAGACGGCAACGATGTCTGTCAGATGCCGTCTACCGTTCTCGTTGACCGCACGTTGACCAGCGACAAGGTCTGGTACATGGAGTCGCGGGTTACCGTGGGCAATGGTAACCAGGAGATGTCTATCGACGAGGGCACACTGGCCAGCGGTAACCCCGTCACGAATGTGACCCTGACGATTGAACCGGGCACACAGATCAAGGGACAGACCGGGAGCTTTGCCAACCTGATCATCACACGCGGCTCCAAAATCATGGCGGAGGGCACCGCTGCGGCGCCCATCGTGTTCAGCTCGGATGACGCAGGCTTTGATGGCTCAGGGGAGTGGGGCGGCCTCATCATGCACGGTTACGCGCCGCACAACGAGTGTTTGACCGCAGACCAGGGCGCAGTCGCCTGCAACGTCGACTCCGAGGGTGAATCCGGCTTCGGCGGTGGCTACAGCCCCGACGACAGCAGCGGCGTGCTGCGCTACGTCGTCGTCACTGAAGGTGGTTTCGAGTTCGCCACGGGTAACGAGATCAACGGTATCTCCCTGATCGGCGTCGGCAGCGGCACCGAGATGGAGTACATCCAGGTGAATGCCAACGCTGACGATGGCATCGAGTTCTACGGCGGCAACGTCAGCGTGCGCTACATGGTGTTGACCGGTAACCAGGATGACTCGGTTGACTGGGACGAGGGCTGGAGCGGCAACCTGCAGTTTGTGCTGGTCGACCAGGGCCCGGACGCGACAGGGAACGTGATTGAGGCTGATACGGAAGGTACACTGGACTTCCTCTCCCTGCCCACCATTGCCAACGCGACCTTTATCGGTGGTGGCTCCAATGCCACGGGTGCGGTATTCAAGGCGACCTCGGGCGGGTTCATCCACCACTCGGTATTCACCTACGACGACGCATTCACGGCGGAAACGACCTGTGTTGACGCGAGCCGCGCTGCCCAGGTGGGTGTCGAGCTGGTGTACACCAACGTCGTGGCGGACTGTGACAACAGCGGCGACGTGGTGCTGTTGCCTGCGCTGGTTCCTGATGTCGAGCTGGACGCCAATTACGCAGCACAAGCCGCTGAAGCGTCTGCGGTCGGCGTTCTGGACATCTCGGATATCAATGCAACCTATCCGGCCAGCCTGGCGGACCCCGACTTCTTCGAGGCTACAGACTACGCGGGTGCAGTTGACCCCTCAGCCACCAGCTTCTGGTACGAAGGTTGGACGGTCTCCGGGTCGCTGTAAGCGAAGCCGAATCCCCTTTTGCGCCAGCCTTGAGCTGGCGTTTTTTTTGGTGACAGTTTCAGGGCAACTCCATCCCCAGCTGGCTGCTGCCGTCAATGCGGGGGATATCCAACACGGTCACGACGCCGGCGCTCGCGGCGACCACCGCGGGAATTGCATTCACCAGCCAGCAGGCTGCGGATGCGTTGCCACCGCCAGCCGCGCCGGGTTCGAAGCGGTCCTCTGCATGCAGGCTGAGTGTGACGGTGGGGTTGCCACTGACGATCACGTGGTGACAGCCACCCCCGTGCGGTGGGTAGGGCCAGTCACGTGCGCAGCTGTCATCAATGCGGGTGATGTGCTCCAGTACAAACAGCGCGTGGCCCTGGTGAAGCCCGCGTACTTCGAAGCGGAACGCGCCCTGGGTGCCCGCCTGAAACAAGCCCATGCCCTCGACAGTAACGTCCCGTTCCAGCGCGCGTCGCTCCACGACGACCTCGATTGCGGATACGGGGTGACCGAGGGCGTCACCGACCAGGCGCACCATGGGGCCCCAGACCATTTCGATGGCAAAATCGTGCAGCATTAACGGCAGGGCCTGCATGTCGCCACCAAAGCCGATCACCTCGCGCACGACACGGGGTTGGTCATACAGCGCGTAGTTGAATATCTCCCGGCTGCGAATTTCGGTAATGGCCGAGCTGGTGCCGCTGGCGATAATGGGCAGCATATCCATCGCCCAGCCGGGGTCGATCCCTGAAACGAACAGCGATGCGCCGCTGCGTTGGCAGGCCGCCTCAATGGGCTGCAGCACCTCGGCGAAGCTCGAGGCCGGGTGCAGCAGGCTGTAAAAGGCGCTGGAGACAACATTGCAGCCCGCTTCGAGGCAATGCAGCAGGTCGCGCATGGCCTCCTCGGGCCGCGTATCGGCCGTCGCGGTGTAGACAACGGCATCGGGTCGCTGCGCGAGCAGCCCGGCAGCGTCGCTGGTCGCCACCACGCCCACCGGGGCAACCCCTGCCAAGAGCCCGGCATCAACCCCGACTTTTTCCGGATTGGAAACCACAACGCCCGCCAGCTCAAGGCCGGGATGAGACAGTACGGCCCTGATGGCCGGGCGTCCGACGTTGCCGGTGCCCCATACAATGACGCGCAGATTCATGGTCCAGTGCTCCCCACATTCTTCATATTCTTGTCATACGGATGTCATAAAGCGGACGTATTGTTGCGCGCAATGACGTTTCCCCTGAGGAAGGCCCAGCGTACCATGCGATCACTTGTTGCTGCACTATTGCTCGTTGTCACCACCCAGTCTCATGCGCTCTCCCTCGGTGCCGAGGAGTTTGCCGCGTCCCGGCAGCTGAGCTGTGTGCTGGCGCAGGACGCCCTCGGCTTTCTCAGTGAGGACGAGTACGCCGACCAGGTGGATGAGGTGCTGGGTAACTACGATGCCGAGGCCGGCGATGTGATCTATGCCAAGGCGCTGGGCTACTTCGACGGGCTCATGTTCGGCATCCTCGAGCGCGACCAGTCTGCAATTCAGGCGCGCCTGCTGGAATACAGCGGCAGCCAGGCCTGCAGCCGCCACGTCGGGGCGCACTATACCCTCTAGGCACTCTGCTCAGGTGATCCCTCTGGAGGGTCAGCGCGTAAGGTAGCAGGAACCCGCTACCCGAGAGACTCTCCATGCGCCCCTTGCTTCCATTCCTGCTTCTTGTGTCCCTGCTGCCGGGCCTGTCCGGCTGTGGCGCGGTAACCGTAGACGAATACACTGACAATCAGCCGACCCTGGTGCCGGAAACGTTCTTTAACGGCCAACTCACGGCCCACGGCGTCATCAAGGACCGCAGCGGCAAGGTCATTCGCTACTTCAATGCCGATATCAAGGCCTACTGGAAAGACGGAATCGGCACACTGGAAGAGGATTTCCTGTTTGACGACGGTGAACCCGACCGCAGGGTCTGGACGCTCACGCCTGCGGGCGATGGTCGCTATATCGGCACCGCCGGTGACGTGGTGGGCGAGGGCGATATTACGGTAGCCGGCAACAGCATGTTCCTGGATTACGTGCTGCAGATTCCCTGGAACGACGGCACGCTGGACCTGCGCATCGATGACCGCATGTACCTCGTCAACCCGACGACTCTGATCAATGAGTCCATCATGAGCAAGTTTGGCGTGCGGGTCGGCGAGATACTGCTGGTGATCAGCAAAGTACAGGACTGACAGGGCTATCGCAGTGACACGTCTGGTCACGGCGCTCGGCTTTGCCGGGCTGATACCTTTCGCTGTCAGTGCCGCCGGCATCTGGCTGTTGCAGGACTATCCCCGTGCGCTGTCACAGCAAGGTTTCATCGTATATTCGCTTGCCATCCTGTGTTTCATGGCCGGGTCGCTCTGGGGGACGGCGCAGCGACGGGTGGGTGGCGACAAGGCACTGCGCTTGCTGGTCAGTAACGGCCTGGTGTTGTTCGCGGTGTGCAGTGTGCTCACGGCGCAGGCACTGATCGCCGGCGGGCTGCTGGCGTTGGCGCACCTTGCAACTCTCTGGTATGAACGTGGCAGCAGCACCGATCGGGGTTGGTACTCCCGCATGCGGGTTCAACTCACGCTACTTGTCGTCGCCCTGCATATTGCCTACATTGCGGGCCTTATTGTGCGCGGCAGCGCCTGAGAGGCATTCCGGCGCCAGCGAAGACCCGTACCCGCATCAAGGAGAACCCACATGCGTGCAGTTGCTGTTTCCAAACCCGGTGGCCTCGACAGGCTGAGATTGATCGAGCGGGATGTCCGCCCGCCGGGGTATGGCGAAATACAGGTGCAAGTGCGCGCCAGTTCCCTGAATTTTCACGATTACGTGGTAGCGCTGGGCATGCTGCCTACGGACGACGGCCGCATCCCCATGTCCGACGGCGCCGGGGTCGTCACCGCCGTGGGCGAGGGCGTTACCGACTTTGCGGTGGGCGATGACGTACTGAGCTGTTTCTTTCCCGCCTGGCAGGACGGGCGGCCCGACCTGCAGAAAGTGCTCGGTGTGCCCGGCGACCATGTGGATGGGTTTGCCGCTGAAGTCGTCACCATGCCGGCACAGGGTTTCACGCGCATGCCAGCGGGGCTGAGCTACGCCGAGGCGGCCACATTGACCTGCGCCGGGTTGACCGCGTGGCGGGCCCTGGTGGTGGAAACGCATCTGCGGCCCGGGGACTGGGTGCTGGTGCAGGGTAGCGGAGGGGTGTCTGTGTTCGCCCTGCAGTTTGCCCGCCAGATGGGTTGTCGGGTGATCGCCACCTCGTCGTCTGATGCCAAGCTGCAGCGGCTCGGCGAACTCGGCGCGGAACAGCTGATCAATTACCGCGAGGTGCCCGCCTGGGGCCAGCGGGTGCAGGAGATTACCGATGGCCGCGGTGCCGACCTGGTGGTGGAAGTTGGCGGGCCAGGTACGCTGCCACAATCCGTGAAGGCGGTGGCGTTTGATGGCTGTATCAGCATGATAGGCGTGTTGACGGGTCTTGCCGGTGAAGTGCCGACAGCGGAGCTGTTCCAGAAGAACGCCCGCATCAGCGGCATTACCGTGGGCAGCAGGGCGCAGCAGTTGGACATGCTGGCAGCGGTGGAGGCGGGCGGCCTCAAACCCGTCATCGACAGCAGCTACCCGTTGGAGCAACTGGCAGACGCCTTCCGTCACCAGGAATCACAGCAGCACTTCGGCAAGATCTGCCTGGATATTGGCGGCTAGTACCGGGCTCGAAAGGTGCCAACAGCGCGGACGGGCTGCTATACTCGCGGCCCGCAGCGCCCCCGTAGCTCAGTTGAATAGAGCGACCCCCTCCTAAGGGGTAGGTCCCAGGTTTGAGTCCTGGCGGGGGCACCAATACCCGCATACCCCCTTGCAAATCCCCCGTCCCCGTATCACTCTCTGCACCGTGGAATGCCGCTGCACGGCCGTGCAGCGCGGTGGTTTTTTCAAGAGGGATGCCCGATTGCGGTGGCGGTGTATCGCGAGTGTTCTGGCACTCCAGTATCTGGTAACGACGTCGGCTGTTCAGGCGTCGAACCTTCCTGCGGATCGTGAGCGCTATAGCGATGCTGTAGTGGCCATCGACCGCGGCCAGTGGACCGAATACCGGGCGCTGCGTCCGGCGCTCGATAGTTATCCCCTGGCCATGTACCTCGACTATTTTGAGCTCAGTCGCAAACCCAGCGCCGTGCGCCCCGGGGATGCCCGACTGTTTTTGCAGCGCAGCGCGGGCACGCCGCTGCCGAACCGGTTCCTGGCGATCTATCTGCAACGCGCGGGTCAGGAGCAGCGCTGGGACGATTTCCTCGCCGTCATGCCGACTGAGCCCAACAGTATCGAGCTGAAGTGCTACTTTTTGCGGGCGCAGCTTGCCGCCGGAGACCCGCTGGTGGCCTGGGAGGGGGCCGAGCGGCTCTGGGTCCATGGTGAGTCGCGCCCCAAGGCCTGTGATCCGTTGTTTGCGGCCTGGCAGAAAGCCGGGCAGCTGCAGGACGAGGTGGTCTGGGCGCGCTTGCTGAAAGCCTTCGACGCGCGGCAGCGCAGCCTCATGACCTACGTGGCACGCAAGGGCAGTGATGACCTCCAGCCCTGGTCCGAGCGGCTGCTGCAGGCCTATGTAAATCCCGATCAGATGAAGTCCCGGCTCGCCCCGAGTGACAATCCGAGAGCGGCTGACATCGTTGCGCACGGCACTGCCTATTTTGCGCGCTACAGACCGGAGGCGGCGTTGGCGCAGTGGCAGTATTTTCAGGCACGCATGGCATTTTCGGCGGAGCAGCAGGCCCTCGCGGAGCGCGAGCTGGCGCTGCGCAGCCTGTTTGCACGCTCCGCCGCCAACCTCGATTGGGTGGAGGCGGCGCTCGCGAGGCTGAACGACGATCTGCTGGTTGAAGTCCGCATGCGCTGGGCACTGGAGGAGCAGGACTGGCAGGCACTGGCGGCAAACCTGCAGAAGCTCTCCAGCGAGGGCAAGGCGCAACCGGCCTGGCGCTACTGGCGAGCCGTGCTCTTTGAGCGCAGTGGCGACAGGGCGCTCGCCGAGGCGCTGTTCCGGGAACTGGCTGCAGAGCGTGACTACTATGGCTTTCTCGCCGCCGACCGCCTTGCCCTGCCGTATCAGTTCAACCCCCAGGTCGTCAGCCTGACTGCGGAGCGCATGGCGCCGCTGCGGGAGCTGCCTGTGGTGCGGCGAATCGAAGAACTCTACCATCACGACAAGGAAAACCTGGCGCACTCCGAGTGGTACCAGGTGCTGCAGATGACCACCGCAGAGGAGCAGGTGGAGCTGGCGGCATTGGCCGCTGATCTCGGTTGGCATCGTATGGCAATCGATGCGGCGAACCGCGCCCAGGCCTGGGATGCGCTGGACCTGCGCTTTCCGCTGCCTTACCGCGACACCTTTGCCCGAATGGCGTCACAGCGGGGGGTGGAAACGACTGAGCTCATGGCCATTGCCCGGCGTGAAAGTGCGTTCTACGCCGGTGCGCGCTCGCCAGTGGGTGCCCGCGGCCTGATGCAGGTCATGCCTGCCACTGGCCGGGAGGTTGCCGCCAGCCTCGGTACGCCACATTCCGACGGCGCGCTGTTTGATGTCGAACACAACGTGTTGCTTGGCAGCGCCTATTATCGGCAGTTGCTGGACCGTTACGACGGCAATCGGGTGCTGGCGCTGGCAGCCTACAACGCCGGCCCACACCGGGTGACGCGGTGGCTGAATCCGCAGGATGAGACGGTGCCGGTAGATGTCTGGATCGAAACCATTCCTTTCCGGGAAACCCGCAACTACGTACAGGCCGTGCTGGCCTACAACGTGGTTTTCCAGTACCAGTTGGGCACGGCTGGCAGTCTGCTGACGGAACGTGAACGTCAGCGCGCGTATTGAGCGCTGGCAGTGACGGCCGCGCCACAGTTCAGTTTTGTGATCCCGGTGCTCAACGAGGGGCCGCGTATCAAGGGCCTGCTCGAGGCATTGAGCGCGGCCTTTCCCCGGGCGGAGCGTATTGTGGTCGACGGCGGCAGTGTCGATGACAGTGTGGCGCAGGCCTTGCCCGGTGCAACCGCGTTACTGATGACCGCAGCCGGCAGGGCGGCACAGATGAACCTGGGGGCGCAGACCGCGCGGGGAGAGTATCTGTTGTTCCTGCACGCCGACACTTACCCCCTGTTTGCCGGCGATGCGCTGTCGACGGCGCTCTCTGCGCGCCCGGCCTGGGGTTTCTTTGCCGTGTGCCTGGATGGCAGACGCGCCGTGTTCAGGGTGATCGAGCGGGCGATCAGCTGGCGCTCCCGGGCAAGCGGCATTGGCACGGGTGACCAGTTGCTGTTCGTGCGTCGCGATGTGTTCGAGGCGGCAGGAGGCTACGCCGCAATCCCCCTGATGGAAGACGTCGAGCTGAGTGCGCGTTTGCGCCGGCAGCACAGGCCTCTGGTGCCTCCCGGCCTGCGGGTACAAACGGCGAGTCGGCGCTGGGAGCAGCGCGGCGTGGCCCGCACCGTTCTGCAGATGTGGCGGCTGCGGCTGGCCTTCGCACTCGGGGTGAGCCCCGAGCGTTTGTGGCGGCAGTACTACGGGGCGCCGCGGTGAGTGTCTTGCTGCAGCAGTTTGCCCGGGTTCCGGTCCCCGGCCGGGTGAAAACCCGCATGCAACCGGTGCTGAGTGCGGAACAGGCGTGCGCCCTGCACGAGGCCCTTGTGTTGTGGACCAGTCGCAGGCTGTTGCAGGCGGGTCTCGGGACGGTGGAGCTGTGGGCGGCGGGCGGTGTCGAGCATCCGCTGTTTCGGCGCTGCCTGGGTGAGGGGGTGAGCCGGGTTTGCCTGCAGCAGGGTGACGACCTGGGTGATCGCATGCAGTACGCGCTGGCAAGCGGGCTGCGACGAGCCGCAGCGGTGTTACTGGTGGGCAGCGATTGCCCGGAGATCGACGCCGGCTACCTGCGCGCTGCGACGCGCGCACTGCAACACGTCGACCTTGTGTTAGGGCCGGCACTGGACGGCGGGTTTGTCTTGATCGGTGTGCGCCGCCCGGTATCTGACGGGGTCTTCACGAACGTGCGGTGGGGCTCGGAAACCGTGCTGGAGGAGACCCTCAACGGAGCGCAGGCGGCGGGCTACAGTGTACAACTGCTTACGGCCCTGCAGGACATAGACCGCCCGGAGGATTTGCCGGCCTGGGAAGGGCTGCAGGCGACGGTCGACCCTGCGGTCAGGCGCTAGCGGCTGCCGCGGTGTGCTGTGGTTCCTCGGCACTGGCCCGGGAACGCTGGTACAGCAGCCAGGCTATGGCGGTGCAGTAGCCGAGGTTGGTCTGCAATTCGCCGTCCGGATCGCTCAGGAAGGCGCGCTGGCTGGCAAGCCCCCGGATGCGGCTCGCCATTTCCGGGCGATAGGCCAGGTAGCGATCCCAGATATCGCGGTGCTGCGCTGCGGTAATGTGGTAGAGGCCGAGCCCGTTGCTGCGCTGCGAGAACAGGCCCAGTTCCGGTGCCGCGATGGCGGCCTGAAGCAGGAAGTCTTCACAGGCCGGTGTCCACACGCCGAGGTATTTCAGTGTGGGCCGGATGACCTGGTCTCTCAGGTGTTCTGCCGTGACGTACATGGGCCGTATCCTCTCGGGAAGCCGATTGAATGCTCTACCGCCGTATCGTGTCTCAATCCTCTATCGGCGCTGTTATTGTGAGTACCCTGCCCGGTAGTGCGGCTCGAACACCCGGATGCGCCTGAGGTCTTATTTAGCACAGGAATAGGATAAATCCAACAAAAATAACGGGTTGCGAGTAATTATTTACTAAATGGATGCGGAAGGCTGTGTAACTGGCTTTTTCTATGCCTCAGGCCCAGTGAATAACGTCGTCTAAAGTCTGCTAAATGTGGCAAATAAATGGTTAAAATTCGATAAAAGTATCGAATCAACCGCCTGCGATCTTTACCGTAAAGCCGCGTCGCTCCAACTCGGTTTTCAGCAGCTGACGTTGGTCACCCTGGATTTCCACCACGTCGTCCTTGACCGATCCACCCACCCCGCACTTCTGCTTCAGGGCCTTGGCAAGGGATTTGAGCGCTTCGCCGGTGAGCGGTAGTCCGCGAATCAGTGTGACGGCCTTGCCCCCGCGGCCCTTCGTTTCCCGGTGCAGGCGCACGATGCCGTCACCCACTGTGGCGGGGCGGTCCCTGCCGCACACACAGCTGGCTTCCGGGCGCTGGCACTGTGGGCACAGCCGGCCCCCGTCGGTGGAGTAGACAAGGCGGGAGTTCTGGGCGTCGCGTCGCGGCACGGGGATTTCCTTGTTGAGCGGTCCCCGGCAGTATATTAGCCTCGGCGCTGCAATTGAATGGCGCCACAAGGAGGCACCCCGTGAAGAAAAAGGAATTGCTGCAGATGGTCGAAGACCTGCAGAGCCAGGTCGCCTTCCAAGAGGATGCGCTGCAGGCGCTGCAGGCGGCCCTTACCGGCCAGCAACAGGATCTGCTGGTGCTGCGTCGGCAGCTGCAGCTGCTCAAGGAGCGGCAGGATGAGCAGGCTGCGGCCCTGGATGACGCACGCCCGGAGGGTCGCGAGGCGCCGCCTCATTACTGAGCGCGGGCGCGGGACAACCGCGGGTAAGGCGCGCAGCGCCCGGTGCAACTTGCCTCCCGCGGGCAAATCGCCCACACTTTGGCGCTTTTTGCATACGCATCAAACTGACAGGAAAAGAGCATGTCCGACGCTTCTGCCCGTAAAGATACCCCTGCCCAGGCCGAATTCCGCGCCTATTGCCGCGACTGGCTGGCTGCCAACAAGCCCGGTGAGCCGCCGGTGCGCTTGCCGCAAACCCCGCTTGAGATCATGACCACAGAGCAGCTGGACTACCTGCAGGCCTGGCAGAAGGCCGCCTATGACGCGGGCCTGGTCGGCTGCGACTACCCGGAAGCAGTCGGGGGCGGCGGGCGCAAGGACTGCCAGCGCGTGGCCAATGAAGAAATGCTGGCCGCCCGCACGCCGTTCTTTCCCAATGTGATTGGTCTCGGCATGGCGGCGCCGACGGTCTTTTACCATGCGCAGGAAGCGGTCAAGGCAGAGCTTCTGCCCCGGCTTTTCTCCGGTGAGGATATCTGGTGCCAGGGGTTCAGTGAGCCCGGTGCGGGTTCCGACCTGGCCAGTGTGCAGACCTTTGCGGAAAAGCGCGGCGACCGGTGGGTGATTAATGGCCACAAGGTGTGGACCTCCCTTGCGCACTTTGCCGAGTGGATGATCATCCTCCTGCGCACCGACAAGTCACACAAGTACGATGGACTCTCGTACTTCGTGGTGCCCATCCGTGCCGCACTGGGTAACGGCGTGACTGTGCGGCCGCTGATCAAGATCACCGGTGAAACCGGCTTCAATGAAGTGATTTTCGACAATCTCGAGGTTGACGACCGCTATCGCCTGGATGAGTTGGGCAAGGGGTGGCAGGTGGCGATGACCACGCTGCTGCACGAACGCGGCGCCGGCGAGTTGCAGACCCCGCGCTCCGGTGGCATGAAGAACCGCTCCAGCCACAACATCACGACGTCCGCCGTTATCGAGCTCGCGCGGCAGACACGCCGGGGTGCCGGCGCAGCAGCCGACGACCCACTGCTGCGCGACAAGTTGATGCGTCAGCTTATTCGTGAAGAGGGGCTGAAGCAGAACCAGCGGCGCTCGCGCGTGCAGGCGCTGCTGGACCATCCCATGCGTCTGCCGCTGCAGAACAAGCTCCTTGCCAGTGAGATTGCCCAGTCGATCGCTTCCCTGGCGGTCGAGGTGGAGGGCATGGCGTCATCGCTGTATATGGGAGACAGCAATGCGCCCGCAGGGGGGCAATGGCCGCTGTCCTACATGAATTCCTACGGCATGACCATCGCGGCAGGCACCAGCGAGGTACAGCGCAACATCCTCGGCGAGCGTGTGCTCGGCCTGCCCAAATCGAAGTAAGTTGAAGCCGTAAGGAGAATACCGATGACACAACCCAACAACTACGGCTTCGGTGAAGAGGCTGCGCTGCTCAAGGACTCTGCGCGCAAGTTTTTCCGTGAGCATTTCCCCACCGACAGGCTGCATGCGCTGGTCGCCGCAGACCCCACTCCCGGGCGGGCGCCAAGCTGCCAGTGGGATGAGGCGCTCTGGGCGCAGTTGGTGGAACTCGGCTGGACCGTGCTCGCCGTGCCGGAGGAAGCGGGGGGTGTCGGCATGCCGGTGGCCGCGGTCGCCGGGCTGGTTGAAGAGGTGGGTCGTGCGGCCTTCCCCTGTCCGCTGTTGGGTACCCTGAATGCGACCTACGTGCTGGTGGCCTGTGGCGAGGCGGGGGCCGTGGGACTGGCAGATATTGCCGCCGGCAAAGCCGCGACCCTTGCCCTGACGGACAGGCACGGCGCCTGGGACCCCGCCGCGACCGAGGTCGAATACCGCGATGGCGGGCTCTACGGCACTGCCTGGTTCGTGCAGGATGCGGGCAAGTGTGAGCGATTGCTGGTCTGTGCCAGCACCGGCGCGGGGTACGGCCTTTTCTGGGTGGACGCCCATGCGGCAGGCGTCACTGCCGAGGCCGACGGCATTGTCGATCTCACCCGGGATCAGGCGCATATCGTGTTCGATGGCGCATCGGGCATCGAGGTCAGTGGTAACGCGCTGTCGGCCCTGCACCAGGCCATGCCGGCGATCTGGACCCTGGTGGCTGCCGATATGGTCGGTGCCGGCGAGTGGCAGTTGCAGACCACGGTGGAATACGTCAGCACGCGCAAGCAGTTCGACCGGCCGCTGGGTTTCTTCCAGGCCATCAAGCACCCATTGGTAGAGGTGATGGTGCAGATCGACGAGGCGAAGTCCCTGGTTTACAACGCCGCCTGTGCCTGCGACAGCGAGCCGGAGAAAGCGGCGCAGTACGCACACATGGCCAAGGCGTCGGCCAGTGACATGGCGGCCTACGCCAGTAGCCGCTCGGTACAGAGCCACGGCGGCATCGGTTTTACCTGGGAGTGCTATGTACACCTGTATTTCAAGCGCCAGAAGCACTCCCAGATGTTGTGGGGTGACGGCGTGTGGCACCGGGCCCGTTTGGCGGATATCGTCATAGGCACTGCGGCATGAAACCCCGGCATCGTTATTCGGAGACCTCACTATGAGCTGGAAAACCTGGGTGCTGCTGGGGCTCACGTTCGCCCTGGGCATGTTCACGCTGTTTTCGATCGCGACCCGCTTGCCGGCTCCGCCCGAGCACCAGGTGTTCGTCAATGGCGACGTCCTCACGATGGATGCCAACAACCGGGTCGTGCAGGCACTGTCGGTGCGTGGCGAGCACATCGAGGCACTGGGCAGCAACGAGGACATCATGGCCTTGGTGGACGACCGCACCGAGGTGATCGACCTCGCGGGCCGGACCCTGATGCCGGGCTTTATTGATGCGCACGGGCACTTCCCCGGCTCCGCAATGAACACGGTCGCCGTCGACCTGAACAGTCCGCCGATTGGTGAGATCAAGGATATGGCGGGGCTGCTGGACGCGCTGCGCGCCAGGGCCGCCGTGGTGCCGGAAGGCGAGTGGG
The DNA here is from genome assembly GCA_002416125.1 of Halieaceae bacterium UBA5044. GTDB lineage: Bacteria > Pseudomonadota > Gammaproteobacteria > Pseudomonadales > Halieaceae > Haliea. Next base: position 211,737 of record DIBU01000006.1, on the reverse strand, counting down.
TCACCGGATTCGGTTACGACGACACCCTGCTGGCAGAGCGCCGGCACCCCACCCGCGAGGAACTGGACGCGGTCGCGCCCGGGCGCCCGGTCGCGCTCCTGCACATTTCCGGGCACATGGTGGTCGCCAATAGCCTTGCGCTGGAAGCCGTGGGCATCGGCCCGGAAACGCCGGACCCGGAGGGGGGCGTGATTGCGCGTGACCCCGACAGCGGCGAGTTGACCGGCCTGCTGGAGGAAACAGCGAGACTGCCTGTGGCCGAGCGCATGCTTGATCTCGGCGCGCTGGATTTCCTGCGCATGGTAAGCGCGGCAGTGCGCGAGTATGGCGAGTACGGCGTCACCACCGCGCAGGCGGGTGGTGCGGCGCCGCAGATGGTGGTCGGGTTCAAGCTTGCCAGCCACCTCGGCCTGATCCCCCTGCGGCTGGTGATTTTTCCCATGGAGGATGACTACGGTGAGGCGATCGCGGCGGGTACCTTCGACAGCGCCGACCTCGCTGCACCGCGCATTGACGTGGGTGCGGTAAAGATCGTCGCAGACGGCAGTATCCAGGGCTTTACCGGCTACCTTACGCGCCCCTATCACACGCCGTTCCACGGCGATGCGGATTACCGGGGCTATGCGGCGGTGCCCAGGGAGCGCCTGTTCGAGAAGATTGCGTCACTGCACGCCGCAGGGCAGCAAATTGCGGTGCATGGTAATGGCGATGCCTCGATCGACGACATCCTGGACGCGTTTGCCGCGGCACAGGCAGAACATCCCGTCGCAGATCCGCGGCTGATCCTGATTCACGCGCAAATGGCCCGCGAGGACCAGATCCAGCGCATGGCAGAGCTGGGTGTGACGCCGAGCTTTTTCGCGGCCCATACGTTCTTCTGGGGTGACCGCCACCGCGACATCTTCATCGGCCCGGAGCGTGCAGCACAGATCAGCCCGGCTGCCTGGGCACAGACGGCGGGCCTGCGCTTCAGCTCCCACATGGATACCCCGGTGACCCCGATGCGGCCTCTGCAGGCGGCGTGGAGCCTGGTGCATCGGCAGACCTTTGCCGGTGACGTGCTGGGCCCGGAACAGCGCGTAGATGTGATGACCGCGCTGCGTGCGGTGACCATCGACGCCGCCTGGCAGATCTTCCAGGAGGATAATCGGGGCTCGCTGGAACCGGGGAAACTAGCGGATCTGGTGTTGCTGGACGGCAGTCCGCTGCGCGACCCCATGGCTATGCGGGAGCTCAAGGTGGACGCGACCTGGGTAGGCGGTGCGCTGGTCTACAAGCGCGGCTAGGCAGCGGCGTGGACACCCGCGCCGCGATTCGCTATAAAGCGGGGGCAGTGCCGCTACTCGCGCCGGCAGGTGACAACAAACAAGGGAATGCCCCTCACCCATGTACCTCTACAGCGTTGACAGAACACTGACCTTCACTTCCGAAGATATGGTTCTGTTCAAGGAGTCACCCTTCGCCAGCTGGATGGAGCGCCTGACGATCGAGAATCCGGCGCACGGTGTTGCACCGGACCCGGGCAGTGCCGAGCCCGGTGACAGCGCCAGCCGTCAGGACGCGGTCGCCGCTGTGCTTGCCAGAAACGGCCGGCAGGTGACCTTGGTGGACTGGGAGGCGCCGGAGGCCCTGCGACGCAGTGACACCCTCGCAGCCATGCGCAGCGGCGCGGAGTTTATTGTCAACGGCCAGCTCGCCGTAGGGCCATTGGCCGCGTCCAGCCAGCTTTTAATGCGCACTCGCGGTTATTCAGAGCTGGGCAACCACCTCTACATACCGTGTGACACGCAGGGTAAAACCAGTCAGCACGATGCCTTCAGGCTCTGCTTCATTGCAGACCTTCTGCACAGCCTGCAGGGGGTTCTGCCGCCGAAGATGGTGATATTTCGTGCGGGCGGGCAGGCGCTGCATTTGAACACCGAAGACCATATCTACCACTATCGCGCGGTCAAGCAGCACTTCATGGCCGCGCAGCGCGAGTTTCGCAAGCACCGTATGCCGGATCCGGCGCTGTCCGTCCATTTTGGCCGCTGGAGGGATTGCGCCAACGCAGTGCTGCGCCAGCGGGCCCTGCAGGGTGACACCCACTGGCAGGTGCAGGAACGGCAGGGCGAGGTGGCCAGCGCGCCGGCCGCGCCCCGCGCGCTGCTGGCAGAAGGCAGTGATGCGGCGCTGCAGGGCCTGGAGTTCATCGGCAGTGGCGGTGTTTCGGTGAAACGACCTCAAGGTCGCGCGGCCCGCGCTGGCGATCGGCGGCGCAGGCCCGTGCCGCCCGCGGTGCTGGGCGGCGCGCCGGTGCCGCCCCAGCCAGAGATGACAGAACCCCTGGCGCACCCGCTGGATACCCCGGGATTCAGCGTTGCGCGTCGCGATGAGCCGCTTCCGCGTCGTGCCTACGCAGTGCCCTCGGCAGGGCGCAGGTGCGAGGCGCCGGAGGACAGACCGGGGGAGCAGGACACACCCAGGCGTTTCACGCCGGTGCCGTTTTCTGCCAGCCTGAACACCAGTGAGAGTTTTGACGGCTGAGGGCTAAGCACCTCAGGGCGTACTCAACAGCGCTTTCTGTGGCCTGATAAACAGCCCCTCACAGCTTGCCGTGACCTCACCCGCCATCAGCATTTCGCCCGTAACCACGGTTTTGCGCCCGGTGGAACCCTGTAGCGTCGCGCGCAGCGACAGGTCGGTGTTCAGCGGTGTCGGCCGGTGGTAGCGCACGGTCAAGGTGCCGGTCATGCCCGGGTTGTTTCCCGCCAGCTGTGCCATACCGAGAAACTGGTCGAAAATGGCAGCGATAAAGCCGCCGTGAATAAACCCGGGTGGGCCTTCGTAGGCGTAGCCGCAGCGTACCGTGCCGAAGGCTTCACGCCCCTTCAGCCACATATTGAGCGCCGGTGAGAGGGGATTGCTCCACCCGCCCAGCGCGTTCAGCTCATGGTTCACCTCTCCGTGGCCACCGTGTTTCCCGTCGGCGATGAAGGCCTCCAAGCCGTAGAGGCGCGGTTGGGCACCGAGCGCCGCGCTTTCCCGCTCAAGGCGCTGTGCCAGGGCATTCAGGCCCTCGGTATCCGCATCACTGGTTACCAGGGTTTCAGTCAGCGCACGCAGCGCCTCCGCCGCCCTGCGTTTGGCCTCCCAGTGTGGCGAGAAAGGGGGTGACACTTCTTCGGAAGCAAAGGGGCTGAATACCGCCTTGCTCCGGTCGCGGTTGTCGAACATGCATGGGGTCCTGTTGTGTCGTGTGCGTCAGCGCAGGCTGCGGAAGCAGGTGCGCAGTTCATTGACCAGCACTTCCGGCTGTTCCAGGGCGGCGAAGTGCCCGCCACTGGACAGCTCGTTCCAGTGAATAAGGTTGTGGAAACGCTGCTCCGCCCAGCGTCGGCTGCTGCGAAAAATCTCTTTCGGAAAGATGGAGCAGCCGGTGGGCATCGTGATCGGGTCCATAGAGGGATTGTTGAAACTCTCCCAGTACAGGCGTGCGGAACTCGCCCCGGTGTTGTTCAGCCAGTAGAGCATCACGTTGTCCAGCAGTTCATCGCGGCTGATCACGTTCTCGGGATGTTTGACGCCGCTGCGCTCGCAGTCCGTCCAGGCCCAGAACTTTTCGATGATCCACGCCATCTGCCCCACCGGTGAGTCGGCGAGTCCGTAGCCCAGGGTCTGCGGCCGGGTAGACTGCTGCTTTGAGTAGCCAGAGTCCCACTGTGCGTAATACGTCATGCCGTCAAGCGCGGACTGCTCGTTCGCTGTCAGGTTGTTCATCGTGTCGGGGTCGGGTGACACGATGGGCATGGTGATGTGAATGCCCGCGCAGTGGCGGGTTTCGGTCTGCCCGATGCTCTGTGTGATCATACTGCCCCAGTCGCCACCCTGGGCAACGTAGCGCTCGTAGCCGAGGCGCGCCATCAGCTCACCCCACAGGCGTCCAATCACTTCGACGGAGGTCCCGGTGGCCGCTGGTTTGCCCGAGAAACCGTAGCCCGGCAGTGAGGGGATCACGACATGGAATGCATCCGCTGCGTCGCCGCCGTGGGCGACCGGGTCGACCAGCGCAGCTATGATATGACGGAACTCCAGCACTGATCCGGGCCAACCGTGGGAGATAATCAGCGGCAGTGCGTCGGGGTGGGGTGAACGGCAGTGCAGAAAGTGGATGTCGATGCCGCCGAGGCGTGTACGGAATTGCGGCCAGCGGTTCAGTTCCGCTTCGCAGCGCCGCCAGTCATAGTCCTGTGCCCAGTACTGCGCCAGTTCCTGCGTATAGGCGAGCGGGATGCCCTGGCTCCAGTCCTCGCAGGTTTCCGGGTCAGGCCAGCGGGCGGTGCTCAGGCGGCGCCGCAAATCGTCCAGATCGGCGTCGGGAATATCGACAGTGAATGGCAGAACGGTGGTATCAGACATGGTAGAACCCTCAAGGAAGCGCTCTACCGTAGCCAGAGGAACCTGTCGATGCAAGCAGCGGCGGTAACAAACCCGTCGCGCGGTATAGCGGTTTAACCAGCCGCCGCCACCCGCTTGCTGCTGCCGGCGCTGCGCGTCGCTCGGCCTTTGCGCGGTGCCGTTACCGAAATGGAGTCGAGGTAGGGTTGCAGCGCCTCACGCTCCTGCGCGTCGTCCTCGGTCTTGCTCAGCAGATGCGTGGTGCGTGGCTCGCGGTCGAGGAACAGCGCACCAGTGACTTTTGCCGCCTCAGTCGCGACGGCGAGCCAGACGATGGTGTCCGCACCTTCCTCCGGGCTGCGCAGAATACGCCGGGTGATACGGTGGAAACCGGGCAGGGCCGATTCCACTCCGGGTGTATCCGCCCAACCGGGGTGCATGGCGTTGACGACGATATTCTCATCCTTCCAGGCATCGGCCCACTGCTCGGAGAGCACCATCAGCGCGCGCTTGCAGCGCGCATAGGCAACGCTGCCCGAGTAGTTCTGTTCCCGGGCCTGAAGCCAGCGAACCTTCAGGGGTTGCGTGTACATGCCGCCCGATACCACGTTGATCACGCGCGCTTGCGGCGCAGCCTGCAACAGGGGCTTGACCCCCAGGGTAAGCCGGTAGGGTGAGAGCAACAACAAGGCGAAACTCTGCTCCAGCCCTTCCGCAGTTTCCGCACGCTCGTTGAACAGCGCGCCCGCGTTGTTGACCAGTACATCGATCGGTCGGCCCGTGCGCAGCAGTCGCTCGACCAGACGCTGGACCTCGGACATCAGGCTCAGGTCGGCGATCTCGACCGAAATATTCGGGTTGCCGGTCTCTCGCTGCAGGGTGTTGACGAGGTCCTGTGCACGTGACTCGTTACGAATCACCAGCGTCAGCGCTGCGCCGCGCTCGGCAAGCGAACGCGCTGTTGCCAGTCCCAGCCCGGACGTGGCCCCGGTAATCACCGCGTGCTTGTCGCCCATCCAGGCCGACATGGGGTTCCAGTGGCGTTTGCCCAGTGTGTAGCCCCGTCGGCTGAAGCGCGCGACGCCGGGCAAGACCCAGCGGTCAGCCCGCGCATTGCTTGCCGACACTGTCGGTGCGGGGTAGTTGTCCTCCAGCGCCGTCTTCAACCCCTGCACGGACTCGTAGCCCATTTTTTCCATACCTTTGCGCAGTGCTGCCACCGTTGGGCCCAGGGGTACGTGGAAATTGAAGGTGGCCCGGTAGTCGATATGTGTGCCGGCCGACGACGATGAGAAATGGATGACGTCGTTCACCTCGAACAGCCGGCAGCTGCCGTGCAGTTCGATGGATTTGTCCTGCTCGAGGTGCGTGACGGTATACAGCAGGTCAACCGAGCCAACCGGCATGTCGCAGGTCACGCGGAAGCGTGTACCCACCTCAACAGGCCCTGCGGACAGCTTCTCCGCAGCACTGGCCGTTGCATCCCACTCCTGCGTCGTGCGAAAGTCCTTCACGTAGTCGAACGCCTCGCGGACCGGACGGGGCACATCGATTTTCTCATGCAGTTCAATCATGGTAGAAATCCCGTATAGAAGTTAGTCTGTATACGATGTCAACCCTGCAGTAGATTGCCTGCCTCGTCACAGTATAGACGCCAGGCGGCGGAGCAGGGTGCCGCGATGTTGCGGTGGTCGTACGCGATTCAGTGGAGGACGTCATGAAGAGGATGGGTGCTGGTGTGATCGGGCTGTGCTGCACGCTTGTCGGCGGTCTGTCACAGGCCCAGTACGATATCGAAACCCGCCTGCCGACCTGCGAAACGCTGCAGTGGTCGCCGGCGGTGCACAGAAGCTACCCGGATATCGGGCAGATCTGTCGCGGTATCTATGCGCGTGACGGTACCCTGTACGCCCAGGCTGAGGTTGACGTCGTGCGCGTGACGGGCAACCGGATGACCCTGCGCACAGTGCACGTGGATGGCAGTCAGGGGCATGAAACCACGGTTCGGGTGGGGCCCAAGTGGCGCGCAGTCATTGATGGCAAGGCGTTGCGCGCCGGTGAGTTGATCGCCGGCCAGCGGCTCACGGTGTACATACCGCAAAACCGCTTCGCGCTCACCGCCGAAGGAGGGCAGGGTATGGCGGAAGGACTTGAGCCCGGATCCGGCGAGAATCCCGAGGCAGGGCAGCCCTAGTCGTCAACCCAGACCTGGCGCAGTGGCTCACCGAAGTCATCGTAGAGGATCTTCCGCCGCGGCCGGGGTCGCGCGCTTCCCTTGCTGGCTGGCTGCCGCTTCTGCAATGCCTTCCGGCGTTCCTCTATGGCGGCGACAACCTCGGGTACCAGTGTGCGCTCCGCGCGTGGTTCGGCAAACAGCCGGCGCGTCAGATACAGCGGCGGGGCGAGGGGGTCCTTGCCACTGACACCCGGCGGCACAGATTTTACTTCCCCACCTTCCCGCAGGAACCGCTGTGTCTCGCGGTCGAGATCGGCGCGTAGATCCGCTTTGTCGGGGAGCTTCTTTACCATGAGCTGCGCCTGCCGTAACGCCTCTTGAGCATCCAAAACCGGTGAGTATAGCGCTCCCACCGAAATTTCACAGGCCTGTGGCCGGGGCGCTTTCCCGGCGCCGGTTGCGGTGATAGCCAAGGGCAATGCCCGCGAGCACGCCCAGTACGTCTGCGAGCAAATCGCCGGCACTCGCGGCCCGTCCCGGTACCGCGAGCTGCAGGATCTCGGTGGCGGCGCCATAACCGGACAATGCGAGGAATACGTAGATCCAGCGCTCGGCGCTGCGGCCCCAGGCGCGCATCGCGGTAAAGCCGCACAGTGCGAACAGCACCCCGTGTACGAGTTTATCCGATGAGCCGGTCTGCAGTACGGGCGCTTCGATCGTGGGTAACCAGCCTTCGAGCAGACTCAACACTTCGCCCGGCAGCAATAGCAGCAGGGTGGTAACGCCGAGCATTCCCAGGGCCTGATACTGCAGGCGATGCAGTTTTCGGGGGTCACGCATGCTGTACCTGCCGGGCATCGAGCAACAGGTTGCGGGGGGTCAGCGCGTAGTCACAAAAGGTGCCCAGGCGCACGTCGGCGCCCTGTTCCTGGAGCAGCAGCGCCCGGTCCAGCACCAGCCATATTTCCAGCGGGCGACGAAACGCATGGGCAACCAGCTCAATACGGCGCACCAGGTCGCGACGCTGCATGCCCCGTAGCAGCCAGTGGTGTTCATCGACATTCTCTACCGGTGGCAGTGCCTTGAGGGCGGCGGCCGTGCGCAGAAAACCGCCAAAGCTCCCGCGCGTGATATTGTAGGGCACGGCCGGGAGCGGCAGGTAGCGGTCTATGCCGGTGACGCTGCGCTGCCATTCATCGAAAGCCAGGCGCCACAGGACCTCACGTTGACGCCTGCGTTGCGTGGCGCGGCCTCCGGTGACACTTTCCTGCTGGGTGAATTGCAGGTCCGCGCGGGTCAAGCGGAGACCGCTGCTGGCGGCCTCGTGGGATAGGGGGCGATAGCGCTCGCCGGCGATCGCGTCGTAGCAGCAGGGAGACAGGGTCAGGCGCTCACAGCGGCTGCTCAGCCAGAGTGTCATGAGCCGCGTGTGCAGGTCGCCGCAGGCATGCAGTGCCACGGCGTGGCCGTTGGCGGGCAGGAAGTGTGCGGCGGCATCGCCCAGCACATCGACTGCGTGAAATTGCATCGGGGCGGCCCAGCCTGCGGCGAGGCGCTGGCCCTGCGCGCAGAGCATCGCGTTATGTTCCAGGCTGACAACATGCCGTTGGTCGGCCACCGCGAGCAGGCGGCCGAGGTGCCCCTTGCCGGCGCACCATTCCAGCACCGGGTGTTCCTCCCCCGGCGCCATCCGCGCAACGAACGCCGTAATCTGCTGCCATTTACGCCCGGGTACCCCGGTGTCGAGGCGCGCTGGAATATCCAGACGACGACCTGGCAGCTCGGGCAACGCCACGAGCTGTGACAGCCGATCGGCCGCGTCGCCCAGCCAGGGGCGCAACCAGCGCAGACGGCGCTCCATATCGCCTTCCAGCACCGTCAACTGGGCTTCATCCAGTGCGTGCAGCGCTTCGGCGAGTGTCGTTTCGGTTTCCCACCAGGGCAGCGAACGGTGGTGAAAGGGCCGCAGCTGCCACAGAGGGCGATAGCGATAAAGCAGTGCGTCGAGCGCGCGAAACCGTTCTGCCCAGCACGTTGGCGCTGCGTTGCTCACCGCCGCTGTGCCGTCAGGCCTGCAGCAGCCGGTTTACATCGGCGGCCTCCAACGGGCGCACACAGCGGGCAATTTCCTGCCCGTTGCGCAACAGGATCAGCGTCGGCCACAGTTTGACGCTGTAGGAGCGACCCAGTGGGCGGCCCTTGCCGTCTTCGATTTTCAGGTGGGTCAGCGCGGGGTGCTGGCTGAGTGCCCGGGCAATGCCCGCTTGCGCGGCCTGGCAGTGGCCACACCAGTCGGTGCCGAATTCAAGGAGCAGATCACCTTCGCTGTCCTCCAGCGATGCCCGATCGGGGGCCTGCGGTGAGTAGCTTGTGTTGCGCGTCATGGTTTTTCTCTGCGGCTGTCTGTGGGCGCTGCCACTATACCGAATCTCCGGGCACGCGGTCAGCAGCGCTTGCGCAAGCCTTCGAGAAAGGTATGCGTGCTGCTCTCCAGGAGTGAGAAAACGTCTGCCTGGGGCAGGAAGCGCTCCACGTGACCATACAGGGCAATACCTGCAAGCCCATGCGCCATCGACCACAGTTTGATAGACAGCTGCAGCACATCGCGTTCATCGACAGGATTTTGTGCGCACCAGGCCTCCACCGCCGACATCAACACGTAGAACCCGGCGGCGCTGCGTTCGTCACTGGGCCGCTCCTGTAGCGCGCGTATCCCGGCGTCTCCCCACATCAGACCGTAGAAGGCGCGGTGCTCGCGCATGAAGCGGATATAGGCTTTGCCGATGGCGATGATGGCCTCGGCACTGCCGGGAGGCTGCGTCTGCACTGCCGTTTGTACCTGCTCGCCCAGGGCGAAGAAGGCGAAGTCGATGACGGCGTCGAGCAGCGCTGTCTTGTCGCGGAAATGCCGATAGGGCGCCGCGCTGCTGACGCCGGCACGGCGCGCAGCATCCACCATGGCGAAGTCTGCGCTGCCCCGCTCCTCGATCAGCTCGGCGGCGGCGAGAATCAGGGCGTTGCGCAGGTCGCCATGGTGATAGGCGGTTGCCCGGCTGTTCATGAGATCACATCCTTCGGCGTCGAGGGCGTGGATTGCGCTTCTGTGTGAGCCTTGCCGTGTTTGAGTAGCACGAACAATTGTGGCACCAGGAAGAACGATACCACTGTGGACAGCAGAACACCCCCGGCGATGGACATGGCGAAGGGCGGCCAGAACTGGCTGCCCTCCAGGATCAGCGGCAGGAAGCCGCCGAAGGTCGTGACTGTGGTCGAGGTGATGTGCCGACTGGAATCCATGACGACGCGTCGCACGGCATAGCGGCCACCGCTCATGGCGCCACTGTCTTCCTGCAGCGCCGTCATAATGATAATCGCGGCGTTGATCGATACCCCGATCGATCCAATAACGCCGATCAGAGCCTGAATGCCGAAGGGATACTGGAAAATCGCCAGCGACAGCAGGCTGAGCCCGATGGAGCAGACGCAGACGACCCCCGCGACAGCGGACAGTCGCCAGGAATTGAAGGTCAGGACGATGGTGGCGATCAGCAGTGCGACAATCATCCCCATCGGTGCCATGATCTCATTGACCACACCGGCGCGTTCGTCACTGTCGCCACCAAAGCCATAGCGATAGCCTTCGGGCATGGCAATCGGGTTGGCCAACAGGTCCGTGCGCAGCTGCTCAAGTGCCTCCTCGGGCAGTACGCCGCGGGTCAGGTAAGCCTGTACCGTATTGGTGCGTTCACCCTGTTTGCGACTGATGGGGCTGCGGGCAGGCTCCAGCGAGAAGCTCCCCAGGCTGTGCAGGGTCACGCCGGGCAGGCCGTTGTCGCCGGCACCGCCGCGCAAAGGCAGGTGCAGGCTGCCGACATCTCCGGGGCTATGCCAGCGCGCTTCGTCCAGCCGGGCGACGACCGGCAGCCGTTCTGTTCCCTCGAGCACTTCGCCGCCGCTGATGCCCTGCAGTGCCGCTTCCAGGGCGGTCGCGACATCGCGCTGGCTGACGCCCGCCATCTCCATGCGCATGGTGTCGCCGTGGAATACCCACTTTGGTGCCCCGGCAGCGAGGCTGGTATTGGTGTGGGTGACATCCCGGAGTTGCTCCATGCGCAACCGGAACGCCTCGCCGAGTTCGCGCAGCACATCAAGATTATCGCCATAGACCTCGACTTCCAGCGGCGCCATCACGGGCGGTCCCTGGTCGATGCCACGGACGATGATGCGGGCCTCCGGGTAGTCCCGATCAACAGCGCGCTGCAGTCGGCGGATGAGGTCATCGGTCGCGCGGGCATCGGTCGTCAGTACCAGTGCCTCCGCCCAGCTGGGCATCGCTTCGCGGGTGCGGAACATGTTGTAGTAGAACGGCGGTGCGCTCTCGCCAATGGTCCAGTCCACCCGCCGCACCAGCGGCTCCCGGCGCAGGTCCTGGTCGAGCCGCTGGACCAGGGCGGTGGTGTCGTCAATGGATCGCCCGTCGGGCAGCTTGACCTGCAGGTACATCTGGTCCCGGTCGGTGCCCGGGAAGAACTGTGCGGTGAGCGTGGGGAAGGTCAGAAAGCCGGTGACCGGCAAGACCAGCGCCAGGGCCACCGAGCTGGCCGGATGTTGCAGCGACCAGTCCAATGCGCGCACCAGCAATGCACCGGGCGTGCCGCTGTCAATGCCCATCTCCCACCAATGTCCGCTGCGCGCCAGTCCCCTGGGCAACAGCCATGCAGCGAGCACCGGGGTGACGATCAGTGCCAGCAGCAGCGAACCCGTCAGCATAATCACGACGGCGATGGCTATCGAACCCATGAAGTCTCCTGCGGGCCCGGGCAGGATGACCATCGGGGTGAAAGCGAGCACCGTGGTCACCGTGGAGGAGAGCAGGGGAATGCGCAGGCGGGATACGGCACCGGTGATGGAGGAGAGCGGGCTGTCGCCGTGGTCGACCAGACGCTTGCGGATTTCATCGGTCATCACAATCGAGCCGTCGACCAGCAGGCCCAGCGCAACGACCAGGCCGGTGACGGACATCTGGTGGATCGCGATTCCCGAGTGATAGAGCACAGTGATCGAAAACAGTGTGCACAGGGGCAGAATGCATGCGACCACCACGGCGGCACGCCAGCCCATGGTGAACAGCAGTACCAGCAGCACCAGCACAACACCGAGCGCCAGATTACCCACCACACTGCGCAGGCGCTCCTCGGTATATACGCTCTGGTCGTAGCTGACTTCGATGCTGACACCCTGAGGCGCCAGCGCCCGGTAACCCTCAAGGAATGTGCTGAAGTCCGCGGCCCAGCGGTCGACTTGCAGGCCATCTTTCATGGCAACGCCGATCAGAATGCCCTCGACGCCTTTGACCAGCACCCGGGAATCCGGCGGGGTGGCCTGTGCGCGATACACCTCCGCGATATCGCCGACTCGGATCGTGCCGCCCTCCGCCGTGGTCCGCAGCAGCACGTCGCGGATTTGCGCGGTGCCGTCAAACGTGCCGTCGATTTCAATGAGGAAATCGTTACCGTGCCCGGTGCTGCGTCCGGCGGCGACGCGCGGGTCGGCGCCGTGCAGGGCGGCAGCGACGTCCGCTGCGCTCAGGCCTGTGCTCGCCAGCGCCACTTCATCGATGGCAACGCGAATCTCCTCGCGAGGCTCACCGAAGAGATCGACCCGCTCGGTGCCATCAAAATTGCGTGCGGCGTCGGCAAAATCCAGTGCGATACGGTGTAGCAACGAGAGCGGCGCGGTGTTCGCGGTTTCAGCCCGCAACGCCACCAGCATGGTGTAGGATTTCAGCCGGTCGTCATCGAACAATGGGGTGCTGGCACCCGGCGGAAACTGCGCTGCAGCATCTGCCAGTGCATCCCGAATCTCCGACCAGCTGCGCTCGATGTCGGTATCGGAGAGGCTCTCCACCAGGGAGACGGTGAGACTGGAGACCCCGGTCGCCGAGCTTGAGTTGAGCTCGTCGATTTCCGCGATCTGGCGCAGGGCGTCCTCCAACGGCCGCGTGATGATCGCCTCGACGCGAGCGGGGTCTGCCCCCGGGTAAAACGTTGTCACGTGGGCGACAAAGTTGGTGATGGTCGGGTCTTCCTGCCGCGCAATGGAGCGCAAACTGGCGATCCCTACGGCCAGAATCACCAGCACCAGCAGGGTAAAATACCGGGTGTTGTTGTAGAGCAGGCGAGCCAGCATGGTCAGCCCTCCAGCGCCTGTACGGCGGTGCCTGCGGCGATGCGATGTACACCGTCTGCGACCACAGGCTGGCCGTCCCGCAGGCTGCCCCGCACAAAGGCTCTGTTGTCGTCGACGGACAGCACTTCCACCGCTTCACGCAGCGCCACCTGGGCCCCGTCCTGCCGCTGGCTGATCCGCAGCACGGTCCAGGCACCCCGTTCACCCTCGAGCAGTGCGCTGATGGGCACCCAGCCGCCGCGCGCCCGCACGCTGCGCTCCAGGCTCAGGCTGACGGTTTCACCATCCAGCACCGTCGCGGTCGGTGGCAGGTCAAACACTGCCAGGGCTGTGTGTGTGCGGGTGTCGATGTCACGGCGCAGCGCCCGCAGCGTGGCATTGACGTCGCCGTTGCGCAGGTTCAGGAGGTAGCTTTGTCCGGGCTCGAGTTCATCAAGGTGGCTCGCAGGGATGCCGATGCGGGCTTCCAGACTGTCAACGGAGACAAGCTGCAGAACCGGCTCTCCAGCCTGCAGCACGGTGCCCGGGTCCAGATGGCGCGCTGCGACGACGCCGTCATAGGGTGCGCGCAGGGCGGATTTTTCCAGGTTGATGTCCAGGCTTTCCAGCCGCGCAAGCAGGGCGGACCGGCGGCTGGCGAGCGCCTCTGCGGTCAGGCGTGTTTCGTCATACTCCTGCGCTGACACCGCACCGCTCTCCCGCAGTCGTGCACTGCGCTCGAGGCGCAGGCGGGCCAGCTGCAGTTCCGCGTCGATACTGGCCAGGTCAGCCGCTGCCACATCCCTTTGCGCCTGTAGCTGGCGTGTATCCAGCTGTCCAAGCACCTGTCCGGCGGTCACCGCGAGGCCTTCCTCAGCCTCAAGCGCCAGCAGCAGGCCGGGTATCTCGAAGGCGAGCTGCGCCCGGGCCTTGGCCTGGACCAGGCCCGAGAGTCGCAGCGTCTCGCGGTAACTCTGCTCCTCGGCAAACGGCAGCACGGTAACCGGAAGGGGAGCAGGCTCAGCTCGCCCGGCCGAGCCTGCACGCAGCGTAATCCCTGCAGTGAGTACCGTGGTCACCAGAAGGGCAGCGGCGCTGCTGAATACAAAGACAGAGTAGCGGGAGCGAGGGGCCTGGGGCATGTGAACGCCTGCATGTTAATAGCTTTAACATGCAATGTTAGAGGATTTAACATCTGATGGGAAGCGCCAACCGCACAGGACCTGCATCTCCCCGGTGGCCTCACTGTGCGGCGCCTCGTGCGACGGACCGGTTGCAGCCAGCGGGGTATTCAGGGAGAATGCCGCCCGGCGACTCGGGTGGTCCCCTCGCAACGCCAGGTAGCGAACCCCGCCAGGCCCGGAAGGGAGCAACGGTAGTTACTGATGCGTGTGCCGGGGTGTGGCTGCCCGGGTTGCCTCTTTCCCGAATTGCCTGTGCCCCGTCCCCGGGGGTGGTGTATCCTTTGCGCTTTTCGGCAAGGCCAGTTTGACATGTCGTATCAGGTACTCGCACGCAAGTGGCGGCCCCGTCGGTTCAGTGAAATGGTGGGCCAGGAGCATGTATTGCAGGCGCTGGTCAACGCGCTGGATCACGACAGGCTCCACCACGCCTACCTGTTCACCGGCACCCGCGGCGTTGGCAAAACCACAATCGCACGCATACTTGCGAAAAGCCTCAACTGCGAAGCAGGGGTCAGCTCCGAACCCTGTGGGACCTGTAGCTCCTGCCTGGAAATTGCCGAGGGACGCAGTGTCGATCTGCTGGAAGTGGATGCGGCCTCACGCACCAAGGTGGAAGACACGCGCGACCTGCTGGAAAACGTGCAATACGCCCCCACGCGCTCGCGCTACAAGGTCTACCTGATTGACGAAGTGCATATGCTGTCCAACAGCAGTTTCAACGCCTTGCTGAAGACGCTCGAAGAACCGCCGCCTCACGTCAAGTTCCTGCTCGCCACCACAGACCCGCAGAAACTACCGGCTACCGTGCTCTCACGCTGTCTGCAATTCAATCTGAAAAACATGGTTCCCGAGCAGATTGCGGCGCATTTGGGCGCGGTGCTTGACGCCGAGATGATTCGCTACGAGGAGCCCGCACTGTGGCTGCTTGGACGGTCGGCAGACGGGAGTATGCGCGATGCCTTGAGCCTCACGGACCAGGCGATTGCCTTCGGCGCGGGGGCGATCACCGAGGCGGGCGTGCGCAGCATGTTGGGCACCGTGGACATGACCTTCGTCTATGCAGTGCTGGAGGCGGTAGCGGCGGGAGATGCGGCCGCCGCGCTGGCGGCGGTGGCGCATATGGCGGAGCATGCACCGGACTTTGAGTCCGGCCTGGATGAATTGCTGTCGCTCCTGCACCGTGTTGCGGTCGCACAGATGCTCCCGGACCACGCCGACAACAGCCGCGGAGACAGTGAGCGTGTGGCGCGTCTGGCCCTGTCTCTGACGGCGGAAGATGCACAGCTGTTCTACCAGATGGCCCTGAACGGCAAGCGCGATCTCCCGCATGCCGCTGATCCGCGCAGCGGGTTTGAAATGACGGTTTTGCGGATGCTCGCCTTCCGCCCGCTGGTTCTCCCCGATGATGGCAGCCTGGTTCCATCCGCAGACGGCGCATCCGGCACGGCCGGCCCGGGGCCAGCCAAACACGGCAGCGCTGCCGCGCCGCAGTCTGCCGCAGCTGCTGAGCAGGCTGCGGTGGCAGGTGTCGAATCGCCTGCAGCGGCTGAGCCTCCTGCGGCGGCTGAGTCCCCGACAGTGGCATCGGTGCCCGCTGGGGAACCGCCCAAGGCCGCCGGCGCGCGGCTGCAGCTCGACCGCGCCAGTCCACCGGCCCTTACCGCCTGTGCCGACTGGCCGGACCTGCTGGATCGACTGGGTCTTGCTGGCATGGTCCTGAGCATCGCTTCACACTGCGCACTCGAGGCGCAGCAGGGCAGCGACTTTCGCTTTGTACTCGACGACAACCAGATGGGACTGTTCAACCCGGGACACGCAGAGCGCATCCGGCTGGCATTGCAGAACTACTTCGATACACCGGTGTCAGTGTCCATAGAGCCGGGGCGCCCCACCACGGAAACGCCGGCGATGCGCATCGCGCGACACAAGCAGGAAAGGCAGCGCGCCGCTGAGGCGGCGATCGAGTCTGACGCGCGTGTGCAACGGCTGATCCAGCGTTTTGATGGCGAACTGGATCGCACCTCCATCACGCCCCTGGAACCCTGAGGACACGACATGAAAGGCATTACCGACCTGATGCAACAGGCGCAGAAAATGCAGGCCGACATGCAAAAGGCACAGGAAGAACTGGCACAGAAAGAGGTGATCGGCGAGGCGGCCGCGGGCCTGGTGCGGGTGACGATGAATGGTCGCCACGATGTCAAGCGCGTGCGCATAGACGACAGCGTCCTCAGCGAGTCGCGCGAGGTATTGGAGGACCTGCTCGCAGCGGCGGTCAACGATGCCGTGCGCCGGGTGGAAGAGCAGAACCGGGAGTCCATGGCGGGTCTGGCCGCCGGGCTCAACCTGCCCCCCGGTTTCAAGTTGCCGTTTTGACCTCGCCATGAAGTTCAGCCCCGTTCTGGCACAGTTGATCGATGCCCTGCGCTGCCTGCCCGGCGTTGGCCCGAAGTCCGCCCAGCGCATGTCGATGCACCTGCTTGAGCGCGACCGCGCCGGCGCACTGGCACTGGCCGAGGCACTGCGTGTCGCGATGGACCGCATTGATCACTGCTCCCTGTGCAGGAACTTCAGTGAACACGATGTCTGCGAAATCTGCAGTGATCAACGCCGCGACCGACAGACCATATGCGTGCTGGAAACCCCGGCAGACGTGCTCGCTGTCGAGCAGAGCGGCAGTTACCGCGGCCTGTATTTCGTATTGATGGGGCACCTGTCGCCCATCGACGGCATAGGCCCTGCCGAGATTGGTCTCGACAGGTTCCAGCAGCGGGTGATTGATGAGGGCATCACCGAAGTCATTCTGGCCACCAACCCGACGGTGGAGGGTGAGGCAACCGCCTACTATCTGTCGGATATGCTGCTGCCCAGGGGCATTCGGGTTTCACGCATTGCCCACGGCGTGCCGCTGGGTGGCGAACTGGAATATGTCGATGGCAATACGCTGGCACACGCGTTCAGTGGCCGACGCCAGATGAGTGGAGACGGCTGAATGCGCTGGCAGTTGATTGAATCTGACGATGCGCTACGAGCTTTGTTGGAGCGCTTCAGGGGGGCACCCGCGGTTGCGGTTGATACTGAATTCATGCGTCGCAGCACCTTCTACCCGCAGGTGGCGCTGGTGCAGCTGTGCTTTGGCGAGGAGGCCTGGCTGGTGGATCCCCTGCAGGTGAGTGATCTGCAAGCACTGAGGGCGCTGCTGCAAGCGCCGGAGACGGTCAAGGTGCTTCACTCCCCAAGCGAAGACCTCGAAGTGTTCGATCGCTGGTTGGGTGTGCTGCCCGAGCCGCTGTTCGACACCCAGCGCGCCGCAGGATTGCTGAATCTGGGCTTTGGTATGGGCTACCGCGCTCTGGTGTTGGCCTGTGAGGGCGTTGATGTGCCCAAGGAAGAGACCCGCTCAGACTGGCTGCAGCGTCCGCTCACTGCTGCACAGTGTGAGTACGCAGCGCAGGATGTGGCCCATCTGTTGCCCCTGTGGCATCGGCTGGCGGCTGACTGTGAGACGCAGGGCAAGCTGGCGTGGGTGCTTGCGGACGGGGCCGATGCACTCGCGGCCTTTCGCGCGCCCGGCGACCACGGCGTATCCAGGATCAAGTCGGCCTGGAAGCTGGACCGCCGCGCGACAGGGCGCCTGTACGCACTGTGCGCCTGGCGCGAGGCGACAGCCCGCCAGCGGGACAAGCCGCGTGGCTGGATTATTGACGACGCTACCTGCCTCGGGCTCGCGGAAAAAGACCCGCAGTCACATACATCGCTGGAAAAACTCGGTCTACTGAGCCCGGGTTCGCTACGCCGTGATGGTGCGGCGCTGCTGCAGCTGCTGGCTGCGCAGCGTGAACTCCCGGAGGACGCGCTGCCGCAGCGTCTGCCACAGCCGCTGGATCCCGTCGGGCGCAAGTCCCTGCAGGCGTTGAAGCAGTGGTCCAGGGAGATCGCTGCCGAACTCGGCACCGTGCCCGAGGCATTGCTTGCCGCCCGTGACTACGAACTCCTGCTGCGGCAGCACCGGGGCGAGGCGCTGGAAGAGCCACCGAGCTGGTCCGGCTGGCGCCACGAGCGGGTGATCGTGCCCCTGCGCCAACGGTTGCGGGAGAGGGCGTCGTGACGCGTATCTGCCAGGTGTTCCGCAGCCCGCTGAAACCTGAAATGTACCTTTACGTGGACAAGGCGGAGGGCTGTGCGCGCGTGCCCGAGGCGCTGCTCGCGCGCTTCGGCGAACCGCAGCCTGTACTGGTGCTGGCGATCTCGCCAATGCGCAAGCTGGCGCGCGTAAACGCCGCCGACGTCCTGGCCGGTATTGAGTCGCAGGGGTTTTTCCTGCAAATGCCCCCTGCGGACGCCGTGTACACACAACGGGAGAGCGCCCGTGACTGAGTGGTGGGAGCAGCCGCTGGAATCCCTCGATGCGGCGCAATGGGAGGCGCTCTGCGATGGCTGCGCCCGCTGTTGTCTGCACAAACTGGAGGATGCCGACAGTGGCGAGGTGTTCTACACCCGGGTGAGCTGCCGTTATCTCGATACCGAGACCTGTCGCTGTCGCGATTACCGGCATCGAAGCAGTCTGGTTGCGGACTGTATTACACTGGGTCCGGCCAATATCGCGGACGCGCTGAGCTGGTTGCCTGCCACCTGTGCCTATCGCCTGCGCGCGCGTGGGGAGCCACTGCATCCCTGGCACCCGCTGTTGTCCGGCGATGCTGCCACGGTGCACAGGGCGGGCATTTCCGTGCGCGGGCGTGTAGTCTCGGAGCTGCATGTGCATCCCGACAGCTATGAAGAGCAGATTGTGCACTGGGTAGAGGAGGGCACGCGATGACGGAACAGCCGGACTACCTGATCGCCACGCTGGTTTACCTGGGGACGGCCCTGCTGGCGCTGGTCGCGATGTTCTGGTGGCTGCGGCGGGTCTGGTCACCGGCCTGGCGCTGGCTGCTGCTGCTGGCAGGTGCCGCGCTGCTGATGACGCCGGCCTATCCCTATGAGGGGGTGGATACGTTTGCCCCCGCGCTTATCGTGGCTGCGTTCCAGCTGCTGACAGCGGGCCCCGAGGCCGCCGCCCACGCAGTGCGCCCGCTGGTTGCAGCGTTGGGGCTCGCGTTGGTAGTCACCCTGCTATTGAGAATAACCGTGTTGCGCCGCGCACGGCATGCACCTGGCGATCAATGATCCGGAGGAGCTGTTATGTCCGTTCAGTTTGGAAGCAAAGCATTATTCCCACGTATTTTCCTGTTTCTTGCCGTGCTGCTTGGCACACCGGCTGCGCTCCACGCGCAACCCCCCATCGGCCCACAGCCGGACCTGCGCCTGCTCATCGATATTTCGGGGAGCATGAAAGAGTCCGATCCCGACAACCTGCGCGGCCCTGCACTTGAGCTGATCGTCCGCCTCCTGCCCGATGGCGCCCGTGCCGGCGTCTGGATATTCGGTGAAGACGTACAGCAGATTGTCCCGCACCAGGTGGTCGATGCCCGCTGGCGGGAGCGCGCTCTGGAGGCCGTGGCCCGCATCGACAACTCCGGGCAGCGCACCAATATTCCCGCGGCACTGGCCGCGGCCACCTACGATATCGGCAGCATGGATCCCACCTACCGCACCAGCGTGGTGCTGTTGACCGATGGCAAGGTCGATCTCTCTGCGTCGCCAATGGCAAATGCCACGGCAGCACGTGACCTGCTCGCCACGACGGCGCCCAAACTGGGTGCCACGGGCATACCTGTGCACACCATCGCCCTCTCTGAGGAGGCAGACTGGACCTTCCTGCGCGCACTGGCCAACAGCACCACGGGGATTGCGGAGAAAGCGCGTACAGCGGCGCAACTGACAGAGATCTTCGTGCAGTCGCTGGAGATGGTGGCGCCCACGGCGCGGGTGCCGATTGTCGGCAACATTTTCCTGATCGATGAGACGGTGGACGAGTTCACCGCACTGGTGTTCCTGCAGGAGCCCGGTGCGGAGGTGACCCTGACCAGCCCTGACGGCGTCGAGTACCGTCCGGAACAGAATGCCGACGGAGTCGACTGGTTTCAAAGCAGCCAGTTTGCCCTGGTCACCGTAACCGCCCCGGAGCGTGGCGCCTGGACACTGGTCGCGCCAGAGGGTGCCCGGAGTCGGGTATCGGTCATCTCCGATCTCAAGCTGGAGGTCGACCCTCTGCCCAACAGTCTCCCCGCCGGGCGGGTTACCGAGCTGGGCATCCGCCTGCGCGACGGTGATGGCGTGATCGCACGGCCCGAACTGCTGCAGCTGTTCACCCTGTCGGTACAGATCACCGGCCCGGAGGATTACAGCGAGCTGATCGACGTAACCGGGCGCTATCCGGTTCCAGCGACCGGGGAATACCGCGTCAGCATCCCCGCGTTTGACCGCGGTGGGCGATACCAGCTGTTGGTGCAGCTGCGCGGTGAGACCCTGCAACGGGAACTCCCGCTCTATATCGAGGTGATTGCCGAGGAGGCAGCACCGGCCATCAGCACCCGTCCGCCGATGGTGCCGGAACAGGATTTGCAGCGTCCGGCACTGACGCTGGCGGTTCTCGCGTTGCTGGCAGTCGCGGTTGCCCTGTGGGTCTACCGGCGGCGTCGCAAGCGCAAGATGGCGATCTGGCAACGTCGTTTTGATGCCTCACGTGGCGCCGCGGATGAGACCGTAGTGGCCGGGCTGAGCGCCACGGCGGATGAAGATGAAGGGAAAGGCAAATCCCCTTGATTAGGCGCGCGGCGCTCGCTACCCTTGGCGGCTTTGTTTTTCACGGGTATTGAACAGATGATGAAATTTGAGGGAACCGAGCGCTACGTCGCGACCGACGATCTGCGCATGGCTGTTAACGCGGCGGTGACCCTGGCGCGCCCTTTGTTGATCAAGGGTGAGCCGGGCACGGGGAAAACCATGCTTGCGGAGGAGGTGGCGCTGGGTCTGGGCAAGCGGCTGATCCAGTGGCATATCAAATCCACAACCAAGGCCCAGCAGGGCCTGTATGAGTACGATGCGGTCTCGCGCCTGCGGGACTCCCAGCTCGGCAACGAGAAGGTGCACGACATCGGCAACTACATCAAGAAGGGCAAACTGTGGGAGGCCTTCGAGGCTGAGGAGCAGGTCGTGCTGTTGATCGATGAGATCGACAAGGCGGACATCGAGTTCCCCAACGACCTGCTGGTTGAACTGGATCGCATGGAGTTTTTCGTCTACGAAACCGGCGAGACCGTGCGTGCCCGCCACCGCCCCATCATCATCATCACCAGCAACAACGAGAAGGAACTGCCGGATGCGTTCCTGCGCCGCTGCTTCTTCCACTTCATCAACTTCCCCGACCGCGACACCATGCGCGCGATCATTGACGTGCATCACCCGGGGATCGCCCAGGAACTGGTGCAGGAGGCGATGGAGGTCTTCTTCGATCTGCGCTCCATTCCCGGCTTGAAGAAGAAGCCATCGACCTCCGAATTGATCGATTGGTTGAAGCTTATCCTTGCGGACGACATCCCCGATGAGGTTTTGAAGAATCGCGATGCCAGCAAGGCGATTCCCCCCCTTTACGGTGCGCTGCTGAAGAACGAGCAGGATGTGCACCTGCTGGAGCGCCTGGCCTTCATGCACCGTCGCGAGACGCGCTGACACATGCTGGTCAACTTTTTCCATGGTCTGCGGGATGCCGGGGTACCGGTGACCACGCGAGAATTGCTGGATCTGCTCGGCGGCATCCGGCAGCACGTGGTTTTCGCGTCGATCGATGACTTCTATTATTTCAGCCGCACCTGCCTGGTGAAGGACGAGAAGTACTTCGATCGCTTTGACCGTGCCTTCGGTGCGCACTTCAAGGATCTGGAGGGCCTGGATGACGTCATCGAGGCGATCATCCCCGACGACTGGTTACGCGCCGAGTTCATGAAGCAGCTGTCCGAGGAGGACCGCGCGAAAATCGAATCCCTGGGCGGACTGGAGAAGCTGATCGAGGAATTCAAGAAGCGCCTGGAGGAGCAGAAGAAACGGCACCAGGGCGGCAATAAATGGATCGGCACCGGCGGCACTTCGCCCTTCGGTCAGCAGGGCTATCACCCCGAAGGTATCCGCGTGGGTCCGAACGGCGGTAATCGCAAGGCCGTGAAGGTGTGGGACAAGCGCGAATTCCGCAATCTCGATGACAGTGTTGAACTGGGTACGCGCAATATCAAGGTCGCGATGCGTCGCTTGCGCAAATTTGCGCGAACCGGCGCAGCGGATGAACTGGACCTGGACGACACCATCCGCTCGACCGCGCGCAATGCAGGTCTACTGGATATCAAGATGGTGCCCGAGCGGCACAACGCGGTGAAGGTGCTGTTGTTTTTTGATGTCGGGGGATCGATGGACCCGCATGTGCGTGTCTGTGAGGAGCTGTTTTCGGCTGCACGCAGTGAGTTCAAGCACATGGAATACTTCTACTTTCACAACTTTATTTACGAAAGTGTGTGGCGTAACAACGTGCGCCGGCATAACGAGCGCGTGCCGCTGCTGGACGTCATGCACAAGTACAGCCACGACTACAAAGTGATTTTTGTCGGCGACGCCGCCATGTCGCCCTACGAGATTGCACAGCCCGGTGGCTCGGTAGAGCACTGGAACGAGGAGTCGGGCGAGGTGTGGATGCGGCGTCTCAAGCAGACCTACGAAAAAGTGGCCTGGATCAATCCGGTGCCACGTGACGAGTGGGAGTACACCCAGTCCACGGCGATGACCCACAAGTTGCTGGAGGGTCACATGTACCCGCTGACCCTCCAGGGGCTGGAGCAGGCGATGGCGTTTCTCTCCAAGTAGGTCCGCGCGCGGGATTCCGGCGCTAGCGCCCGAGGCTGCCGCAGAAGGCGATGAGGCTTGCCGTTACGGCAACGTTGAGGGATTCAACACCGTTGCGCATGGGAATGCACAGGGCCTCGTCCGCCAGGCGTTCGCTCGCCTTGGAAACGCCCTCGGTTTCGTTACCCAGAATGTACACACAGCTGCCCGACGGCCGGTAGTCGAACAGGCTTTGACGGGCGTCCGCGCGCAACGAGCACACCTTGAAATCCCGGGCCTTGCAGGCTTCCAGCGCTGTGGGCAGCGATTCGCAAAACAGGATGGGGGCGCGGTATAACGTGCCCGCGCTGGCCTTGATGACCAGCGGACCCAGGGCGGCGTTGCCGCGCCTCGCCAGCACGATCCCGTCAATGTTTCCCGCCGCGGCGGAGCGGACAATCATCCCCAGATTCTGCGGATTGGTGATGCCGTCGAGTGCGAGCAGGCGCTGGTTCGCGAGGTCCGGGCCTGCCAGGTAGTCATCTACGCGGGCAAAGGCGGGGCAGAGTATATCCAGTGCGATACCCTGATCCTGGCGCCCGTTGCGCGATATTCTGGCGAGCTCAGCCCGGTTATGACGCTGCACCGCGAGGCCGCGTCGCGCTGCATCGCGCAGAATCTCTGCCATCACCCCGTCCTCCCGGTTGCTGTCGGCGACATGCAGTGCATGCAATGACAGCCCCGGCGTGCGCAGGGCTTCAAGCACCGGCTTGCGGCCGTAGACAGTGAGAACGCGGTCGAAAAAGGCCTTGCGCGCCGTGTATTCTGGACGATCGCTCAAGGTGTCAGGGGTTTGCGCCGGGCTCATGACCGCTGGCGAGCCGGGTTACACGGTCAGCCGACTGCTTCATACGCTGGGCGATATCCTCGATCTGGGCGCCGGTAATGGGGGAATCCATTGAACCGGCCACAAAACACATGACCGGTACCTGCCGGTAAACGAACACCGGCACCGCAATGGTGCTGACCTCGTAGCGGGCCTTGGGGTCGATACGGTCGAGGTGGTAATGCTCTACACAGATGCCCTGCTGGTACTTGTTGGTGGCCTCTTCCAGCTCCTGCAGGCTCCAGGACTGGTGTATGCGGGTCAGCTCCCGGGTCAGTTCTTCCTCCGCACGGGTTTTCAGCGTGACCTCATAACCCCGGGCCCGAATCGCTATCACCGACACCCGCAGTTTCTGGTCGAGGCGCTCGTTGTACCCGCCCCGTGACTCGTGTGCCCGGGTAAGCCAGGCTTCGAGCTGCTTCGCTGGGGAGAAGGCGGTAAAACACGCCGCAACGGGCGCAGCGTTGGGCAGGCGCAGGCCCAGCTGGAAGGAGTCCATCAGCGGGGTGGCGTTGCCATACAGCGCCAGCAGGACCTGGTGCAGCTTGGAACGTGCGGTGACGGCAAAGCCCAGGTTCAGGTCGCTGTTGAGGCCCTCCAGTTCCGGCCTCGCGTATTCCAGCACGGGAAACTGCGCGAAAGCGGCGTTACCTGCCGCTATAATGGAAGGGCCGAGGCGATACGCCTTGGTTTTGGGATGTTGAACCAGGAAGCCGTAATTGGCCATCGTGGTCAGGATGGCGTGACAGGTGGCCTTGTTGAGGTTCAGGCGACGCGTCATTTCCGTCAAACCAAAGGCCTGTTGCGGGTTCGCCATCAGCAGATCGAGTATGGCCAGCGCGCGGGCGGTGGGTTGGGAAAACAGTGCCACGTCAGGTACTCCCTGGCTTCGCAATGGTGCGGTTCATTATGCTGTACTGAAGAATCATAACCTCCGACTGCCTGCGGCCGCAATCCTGCGTTTGGGTGAGGCGTGCAGCAGGCGAGCCGCATTAAACAACAGGGAGCCAGCAGGTGCCAGAGCTTTGTCAAAGTCCACTCACACTCTACGGGACGTCTGCGTGTCACCTGTGCGAACAGGCTGCTGCCTTACTGGATCTGGCTGTGCAGGAGGCGCTGATCAGCGACTACGATGCCGTGGATATCAGCGAGGATGAGCAGCTGTTTGTGCGCTACGCAACCCGCATCCCGGTGCTGTACCGGCAGGACGGGTGCGAGCTGGACTGGCCGTTTTCGCCCCAGCAGCTGCTGGATTTCATCGATGGCGGTGACGGCGGGCAGGGGTAGCGCGCCGCGAGCCGCGGCGCAGCAGGGCTCAGGACCGGTTGCCGACCCTGACGGCGAGAACATCACAGGACGCGCCATGCAGGACGCCGTTGGCGGTAGAGCCCATGAGGAGTGCCAGGCCGTAACGGCCGTGACTGCCCACCACGATGAGGTCGGCGCCGATTTCCTCCGCCTTGCTGTGGATTTCCACCTCCGGACGGCCGAGCACGATGTGCTGGCGGTCGGCGGCAATCCCGTACTGCTCACCGAAACGCGCCAGTTGCTGCGCGGCCTGTTGGTGGATTTCGTCCTGGATACCGGAAAAATCCATGGGGATGTCGCCGCCATAGGCAAAGCTCAGGGGCTCGATGACGTGAATGAGGTGCAGCTCGGCACCGCTGCCCTGTGCGACGCCGCGTGCGCGCTGGGCCACGTCTGCGGAATCTTCACTGAGATCCACCGCGATAATCAGTTTCTTGTAGTTGGACATAGACCCCCCGTAATCGTGAACAGAAATCAGGTTCCGTTATAGCATACAATGCGCGCCGGACAAGCGCCTCCGGCAGCAACGCGGGCGACTTTGCCCCGATCGTTGACCTGAGTCAGGACCTGCCTTGAATTATGTGTTGATTGCCTTCGCCCTGCTGGTGGCCCTCGCGCCGCTCACGCATTTCCTCCCCAGCAAGCGACAGCGCCTGCAGGTCACCCTGCGGGAGACCGCGGCGTTGAACGGGCTTTTCGTCGAGTTTCGCGACCAGCCGGGGCCAGCGTTACCACAGCAGAGCCTGGCATCCGACGTCATTTATTATGGCCTGCGACTGCCGCCCTCCCGCGGCAAGGGCCGCCGGCGCTGTGTCTGGCAGCTGCGTGCTGACGGGTGGCAGGCCGTCGGGCCAAAGCCTGAACCGGTGCCCGCTGCGCTGCTCGCGGCCCCCGGCACCATGCTCGCGGCAAGCGTGCATGAGGACAGCTGTGGGCTGTACTGGCAAGAAGCGGGCGATGCGGCTACCGTAGAGCAGATGGCAGCTATTCTGAAGGACTGGGCGCAACAGATTCCTTGACCCGGAGGGACAGGGTCTTTATATATGCGACTTTTTTGACGGGCGCTGGCAGGTGGATGCTGGCGTCTGCTGACCCACACCAAGCGAGATCACGCGGGAGTCTATGGGTAAATCACTGGTTATTGTCGAATCGCCCGCCAAGGCGAAAACGATCAACAAGTATCTCGGTCCGGATTTTATCGTCAAATCCAGCATCGGACACATCCGGGACCTGCCCACAGCCGGCAGCGCCACGCCGGTGGATGCCAAGGAACGCGCCGCCCAGGCGGCCATTACCCGCAAGATGTCACCCGAGGAAAAGGCCCAGCACCGCAAGACCAAGTCGCGTGAGCAGTTGGTGCGTCGGATGGGCATTGACCCTGAGCATGGCTGGCAGGCGGACTACCAGATCCTGCCGGGCAAGGAAAAGGTCGTGGCCGAACTGCGCAAGCTGGCCGCCAGCAGCGATGCCATTTACCTCGCGACCGACCTTGACAGGGAAGGGGAGGCCATCGCCTGGCACCTGCGTGAAGCAATTGGGGGGGATGATTCACGCTATCAACGCGTGGTGTTTAACGAGATTACCAAGAAGGCCATTGGCGAGGCATTCAAGCATCCTGCACATCTGGACCAGAACCGGGTCAACGCCCAGCAGGCGCGGCGCTTCCTCGACCGGGTTGTCGGCTATATGGTTTCGCCCCTGCTGTGGGCCAAGGTGGCCCGTGGTCTTTCGGCGGGCCGGGTACAATCCGTTGCGGTACGCCTGATCGTCGAGCGTGAACGCGAGATCCGTGCCTTCGTGCCCGAGGAGTACTGGGAGATTCACGCCGACCTGCAGCCGGCTGATGCCGACGCGGTGCGCTTTCAGGTGCGCAAGCAGGCCGGCGCCGCCTTCCGCCCGACCAGCGAGGAGGCAGCGCGGGCGGCGACGAAAGCGCTCGAAAAGTTGCCCTATGTGGTCAGTGACCGAGAGGACAAGCCCACCCGGTCGAAAGCGCCGGCGCCTTTCATCACCTCCACGCTGCAGCAGGCGGCCAGTACGCGCCTTGGGTTTTCCGTGAAGAAAACGATGATGATGGCACAGCGCCTCTACGAGGCAGGCTACATCACCTATATGCGCACCGATTCCACCAACCTCAGTGAAGACGCGGTACAGGCCTGTCGCGACTACATCGCGGCGGAGTTTCCACCCGCCTACCTGCCCGCCACGCCCAACCGTTACAGCAGCAAGGAGGGCGCCCAGGAGGCCCACGAGGCGATTCGCCCTTCGGACGTCAACCTGCTGCAGTCGGGTCTGCAGGGCATGGAACGCGACGCCGAGCGCCTGTATGAAATGATCTGGCGACAGTTTGTCGCAGGCCAGATGACGCCCGCTGAATACACCGCGACGACCATCACGGTCACCGCAGGCGACTACGAGCTGTCGGCCAAGGGCCGCATCATTCGCTTTGATGGCTACACCCGTGTGCAGGGGGCTGCCGGACGCAAGGGAGAGGACGAAGTGCTTCCCGATATCCAGAAGTCGGACACGCTGAAGCTGGTCGCCCTGGACCCGGCGCAGCACTTCACCAAGCCCGCGCCGCGCTACGGGGAAGCCAGCCTGGTGCGAGAGCTTGAAAAGCGCGGCATTGGCCGCCCGTCCACCTACGCCTCGATTATTTCAACCATTCAGGATCGTGGGTACGTACGCCTCGAGAACAAGCGTTTCTACGCCGAGAAAATGGGTGACATCGTCACCCAGCGATTGCAGAACAGCTTCACCGAACTGCTCGACTACGGCTTCACCGCGAGCATGGAGGAACGGCTGGATACGGTGGCTCAGGGCGAACTCGACTGGCGGGATCTTCTGGACAGTTTCTACGCCGATTTTCGGCAACTGCTGGAAAAGGCGGAAGAGGCGGAACCCGTCGGGATGCAGCCCAATGAGCCGACACCGACGGACATACCGTGCAGCAAGTGCGGCAGGCCCATGCAGATCCGCACCGCCAGCACCGGTGTGTTCCTGGGCTGCTCCGGTTATGCACTGCCGCCCAAGGAGCGCTGCAAGAACACCATCAACCTGACACCGGGCGACGAAGCCATTCGCGAGGACGCGGACGACGAGGCCGAGTCCCGCCTGTTGAGGAAAAAGCATCGCTGCACGCTGTGCAATGCGGCGATGGACAGTTACCTGATTGACGAGCAGCGCAAACTGCACGTCTGCGGCAATAATCCCGACTGTCCCGGTTACGAAGTCGAGACCGGCAAGTTCAAGATCAAAGGCTATGATGGTCCTACGCTGGCCTGCGACAAATGTGGCGCGGAGATGCAGCTCAAAACCGGCCGGTTCGGCAAGTACTTCGGCTGCACGGCGGAAGCGTGCAAGAACACGCGCAAACTGCTGCGCAACGGGGAGGCGGCACCGCCGAAAATGGACCCGGTGCCCATGCCGGAGCTGGCCTGCGAGAAGGTGGATGACCACTACATCCTGCGCGACGGTGCGGCCGGGTTGTTTCTGGCTGCCAGCCAGTTCCCGCGTAACCGGGAGACCCGGGCGCCCTTCGTGGATGAACTGCTGCCCCACAAGAACGAGATCGACCCCAAGTACAGTTTTCTGTTCTCGGCGCCAGTCAAGGACGACGACGGCAATCGAACCCAGGTGCGCTACAGTCGGAAAGCGGCTGAGCAGTATGTGATGACCGAGCGCGATGGCAAACCGACGGGATGGCGAGCGGTCTACCGCAATGGCAAGTGGCAGACGGAAGAGGGCAAGAGCACGGCCGCGGCGAAAGGCGCACCGCGAAAGAAGAGCGCCGCGCCCAAGCGCAAGGCGGCGCGCAAGCGCACATGAGCAGTCTCCGGGGCCAGGCCAATCATGCGCTGTACCTCGGCCGGCTTCTGTTGCAGGCCTGGGAACAGGCGCGGCGCGCCGAAAATGTCCCCGCCAACACCTTGGCGCAGGCTTTTGGGCCAGCCGTGCGGGAGCACCTGCTGACGGCCTATGGCTGGTTCCTGCTCGATTTGCAGAAGCCCGCACAATTGCCGCCGCAGCCGCCTCACTGTGTTGCGGAACTGCCGCCGGCAGCGCCGGGCAAGGCGCAACCGGCAGAAGTGACGGAGTTTGCGCAACTTGAAACGCAGGGCTGGCTGTCCCGGCTGCTGCAGCAGCCCGCGGCGCAGCCGGCCAGGCGGACGGAGGGCAGCCTTGCGGTGAGCACCTCTGGCCAGCTGGACTGGGACACGCTGCAGGTCGCGGCAGACGAGCTTGAAGCCGCGTTTTCCCGCATGGGTGACCTGCTGGACGAATGCTAGCAAGTGCGCGTTGGCGGTCGCATCTGCCCCCTGTTACACTGGCATTTGATGCAAAAAGAGGAGCCTCTCGTGGCCACAGCCCTGTTGGAAATTGTTGATCTCGGCGAAGGTGAAATTGTCCTGCAACGCGCCGAAGACGATTCCGAGCCTCTGCTGCGCATCCAGTTTTCAGATGAGGCGCGTGATTACCTGATGGACAACGGCCTGGAAGTTGCGAAGGTGATGATCCAGGCTGGCATGCAGGCCGCTGCCAGCATCAATGAAAAAGAACGCCCCGAAAACGGTGAAGGCCGGGCGCGCACTGTTCACTGACCCGGCACAACGACGTTTGCTAGCGTCGCAGGATGCCGACACTCAACCCCTCGATCGCGAACGCCTGCGTGCGCAGGTCAACCTTGATCGGCGCATAGGCCGGGTTCTCGGCGTGCAACTCTACCAGGTGCCGGCTACCGCCTCGCTGAAAGCGTTTCACGGTCACTTCATCCTCGATGCGGGCGACAACAATGGCGCCATTGCGGGCTTCGCTGCTGCGGTGCACCGCCAGCAGGTCCCCGTCGAGGATGCCGACATCCTGCATGCTGTCGCCCGTGACCCGTAGCAGGTAGTCTGCCGCCGGCCGGAAGAAGTTGGCGGGAATGGCGCAGTAATCCTCGACATGTTCCTGCGCGAGCACCGGGTTGCCTGCCGCAACGCGCCCGATGATGGGAAGGCCGGGGTTCTCGGGCAAGCGGATACCACGAGAGGCGCCAGCAATGATTTCAATCGCACCCTTGCGCGCCAGCGCCTTCAGGTGTTCTTCGGCGGCATTGGCCGACTTGAATCCCAGCTCTTTGGCGATGTCGGCGCGAGTAGGGGGGTAGCCGGTCTGGTCGATATGCTGGCGGATAATGTCCAGCACCTGCTGCTGTCGCTGCGTGAGTTTGTCCATGACCCGTCCATCTGTGTATTTGTACAGTGGCTGGGATTATATACAGTAATACGCGGCAGCGACAAGCGGGCTCAACTATCCTCCACGCCGAGCATGGTGTCGGGTTCGATCGTCGACAGGGGGTTGCTCCACTCTTCGGGGTGGTAGGGCAGGTCGGGATCCAGGCCGTCTTCGTCATCCAGCTCGAAGGGGGTTCGCCAGTCCTCCGGTGCCGCCGCCCGCTGCAACTGCAGCATGCGCCAGACCTCGAGATCGTACTCGGTAACCTCGCCGTCCAGGAACTGTGTCTCCACGGTACGCGCGGCTTCGTCCAGGGCGACAACTTCGAACAGCTCTCCCGTTTCGATATCCCGGTACCAGCTGCCAACGGTGGGATTCAACATGACTGCGCTCCCTTCCAGAGTCCTCGGTGTCACCTGCAACATACCATGCCGACCTGCGCTGTCCATTATGTGCTGTCGATCTAAAAACACCTTTTTTCATAGCGTTTTTCCGGGGCACTGAATTTTCCGCGGCAGATCAGTCGCTTGCGGATGTCGCTCGGCACATGTCGAAAGGAGGATGGCGCTGTTATACTGAGTGGCTCTGACAAGTGCCTGGCAACAGAAGAAAATTGTCTAAACCCGGGAAATCAGGAGCCTGATGTAACGTGGAAGCCACAGAGCAAACGCTGTCCCGAATACTGGCGACCTACGGCCTCGACACACCGCTGGTAGCGATCGGCGGGCTACTCCTGCTCGCCATGCTCATCCACCTGCTGCTCGGTGTCCTGCTGCGCCGCCTGCACCGCGTGGCGGAGTCCAGCAGCAATCGCTGGGACGACGTGGTAATCACTGCGGTGGAAACGCCACTGCGTGTCGCGCTCTGGCTCATCGCCTTGATGCTGATTCTGGGCAGGGTGCCGATCGCCGCAGATTTGCAGGCCTTCATACTGCGAGCCTACGACACGCTGCTGATTCTCATGCTGGCCTGGTTCCTGCAACGTCTGATATTCGGCGCAGAAGAAGAGTTGCTGTCACCTGCGCGGGGCCACAAGGCCTCCACGGACAAGGCTGCCGTGCATTCGACGGCGAAACTCATCCGGGTGATCCTTTGGATTCTCGCTGGCCTGATGGCCCTGCAGAGTGTCGGTGTGTCCATTTCGGGGCTACTCGCCTTCGGCGGTATTGGCGGTATTGCAGTCGGTTTTGCCGCCAAGGACCTGATGGCGAACTTTTTCGGCGGGATGAGCATCTACCTTGATCGCCCCTTCACCCCCGGGGACTGGATTCGCTCACCGGATCGGGAAATCGAGGGCACGGTGGAGGATATCGGCTGGCGCCTGACCCGTATTCGCACGTTTGATCAGCGTCCGCTGTATGTTCCGAATGCGGTTTTCACACAGATCGCAGTGGAAAACCCGTCGCGCATGTTCAACCGGCGGATTTATGAAACGATTGGTGTGCGCTACCAGGATTCAGCCAAACTCGCGTCCATTGTTGCGGATGTGCGACAGATGCTGGAAAAGCACCCCGAAATCGACCTCAACC
This sequence comes from Halieaceae bacterium UBA5044, assembly GCA_002416125.1. Lineage (GTDB taxonomy): Bacteria > Pseudomonadota > Gammaproteobacteria > Pseudomonadales > Halieaceae > Haliea. The sequence continues at coordinate 180,141 of DIBU01000006.1, read as the reverse complement.
GCACCCTGATCGTGAATTTTGTGTCTTTCGGGCCCTCGTCACTCGACTTTTTTGTGTATGCCTTCACACGGACCACGGTCTGGGTGGAATATCACGCCATCAAGCAGGACGTCTTGTTGAAGATCCTCGACATTATCCATGAGCACGGGGCCGATGTGGCGTTCCCGACCCGTACCCTGCACCTGGACAGCGCGCCGCCCGAGCTGGCGCAGGCTGTGCGCGGAGAGCACCCATGACGGAAAGCGCCGTGCCAGTGCCATTGTGTCTCGGGATTATCGGCGGCACAGGCATCCACCAGGTCGAGGGCCTGCAACTGCTGGGCGAGCACCCGGGAGACAATGCCTACGGCAGTCCCTCGCGGCCTGTGCAGGAGGGCATGGTCGACGGGCAGCGGGTTTTTTTCCTCCAGCGCCATGGCAGCCCCAGGGCGATTCCGCCGCACCTGGTGAACTACCGCGCAAATATCGAGGCGCTGCGCGGCCTCGGGGTCACCCACGTGGTTGCCATCAACGCCGTGGGCGGTATCAGTCCCGACATGCAGCCGGGGCGGCTGGTAGTGCCTGACCAGATTGTGGATTACACCTGGGGGCGGGAGCACACGTTTGACGATGGCCGCAGCGGCGCGCTGCAGCATATCGATTTCACCCATCCCTACGATCACGCCCTGCGCCTGGCCATTATCGAGGCAGCGGAAGCGGCGGGCATCCCCCATGAGCCCTCCGGTGTACACGCCGTCACCCAGGGCCCCAGGCTGGAGACGGCCGCCGAGGTGCGGCGCCTGGCCAGAGAGGGTTGTGACATCGTCGGCATGACCGGCATGCCCGAGGCTGCGCTGGCCAGGGAGTGCGGTATTGCCTATGCAACTATCTGCATGGTGGTCAATCCTGCCGCAGGGCTGGGTGATTTGCCCCTGACGCAGGATACCATGCGCGATATTCTGCAGCGTGAGGCCGCCGTCGTCAGGCGCCTGCTGGGCTGCCTGCTGCCTCGGCTGGGCGCTCAGGGCCTGTGATCAGCTCGAGGATGGCCTGGTCGTAGTTCGCGCTGTACAGCGCATCCGCATCCAGTGGTGTCAGTTTGATGACCAGTCCGAGTAAGGGGTGGTCGATGTAGTGCACCTCATTGGAGCGCATGCGCCGCTGCTGCTGCAGAAGCACGGCATGTCGGTAAGGATAGGCGGGGGCAGATTCCGGCTCCGGGGCGTCCAGCAGCCCCGACGCGGCATCCCACTGCGGGTCGTAGCCGATCGGCGCTTCGGGAGCGGTCGGCTGTGTGGGCAGCACCGGCGCCGCGATCAGCTCCAATGAGGCCGGCGCCAACGGCGGTGCCGGCATACGCCAGGTGCCGGGCAGGTAATCGCCGTTGGTGTTCAGCCAAAGCCGGGTGTCGACATGCAGGAAGCGGGAGCGATGTAGCCTGATCGTGCCTTGCAGGGCAGGGTAGGCCTGGTCATCACCAGAACGGTCAAGCACGATGGGCAGGGCTGTCCTGGCACTGCCTACCGGTTGCCACCACACTTCGTGAAACAGTATGCGGTAGGGGCCGTTGCGTTCCATATAGGCTGCTTTGCCGCGAAACTCTCGGGCCTGGGCCGGAAGCAGCACAAACGGTGTGGGCAGCCGAGGCGCTGCTGCATCTTCCGCCGCGGCAACCTCGGCGCCGGGTGCTGCGGTGACCTCTGGCGCCGGGGCCGGCGTGTCGACAGCCGCCGCTGCAGGCAGATCTGCCGCTGCGCCATCGGCCTCCTGGCCGCGCAGCTGGATCAGCTGTTTGCCGCGCTTATCGACCCGGCTGTGCAGTGCATCAGCTGTGCGCTCCAGGTTGGCCTGCAAGCGCTGGGGATCGAGCAAGAAACGCACGGCGTCCGGGTACTGCAACCGGGGCAGCGCGTCCCACTGTTCCGAGCGTGGGGCTCCCGGGCTGGTGTGCGCAACGATCAGTAATTCCACCTGATACCAGTTTTGCTGACGCCCATCCTCCGCCAGGGTGGACGTCGCCAGAAGCGCCGTCACGAGAAGCGCGAGCAGGGTATGAACGGGGCGGGCAGTCATCAGGCGGCATCTTCCGTGGCATCGGCGGCAAAGGTGTCCAGCAGCTGGTCGGCGAACTGCTGGCGCTGTTCGGGCTCATCCAGCTGGCGTTTGAACCGCAGGCGCATGGCGCCGGCCAGCTGGTACCCCTTGGGATCGGACTGCACCAGTTTGACGAGGCTCAGCGGATTCACGCGGGTGGACTCCCGAAAGTCGATGTTACCACCGCCGGGGCCAACCTCAATGCCTGCAATCCCCAGCTGATCCGCGCGGATGCGCAGCCTGGCCACCTGCACCAGGTTTTTCACCTGCTGCGGCAGCAGGCCGAACCGGTCGATCATCTCCACCTGAATCTCGCGCAGTGCCTGCTCGCTGGCGGCGGCTGCGATGCGCTTGTATAACACCAGTCGGGTGTTGATATCCGGCAGGTAGTCCTCCGGGATCAGCGCCGGTATATGCAGGTTGATCTCGGTGCCCGCGTCCAGGGGTGCGTCCGTGTTGGGGATCTCCCCGCGCCGCAATGCCGCCACGGCGCGCTCCAGCATGCGCATGTACAGCGCGAAGCCCACGCTGTGTATTTGCCCGCTCTGTTCATCCCCCAGCAGTTCCCCCGCACCGCGAATTTCCAGGTCGTGGGTCGCCAGCAGATAACCGGCGCCGAGGTCTCCCGCGGCTTCGATGGCTTCGAGACGTTTTTCCGCATCGGGTGTGATTGCCGAACGCGGCGGGCACAGCAGGTAGGCGTACGCCTGGTGGTGCGAGCGGCCAACCCGTCCGCGCAGCTGATGCAGCTGGGCGAGGCCGAACTTGTCGGCGCGCTCGATGATGATGGTGTTGGCGGTCGGCACGTCGATCCCGGTTTCAATGATGGTCGTGCACAGCAGGATGTGGTGGCGCTGGTGGTAGAACGCGGACATGACCTGTTCCAGTTCGGCCTCGCGCATCTGCCCGTGGGCAACCCCGATGGACAGATCCGGCAGCAGCTCCCGCAGCTTGCGGCCGGCCTCCTCGATACTTTTCACTTCGTTGTGCAGGTAGTACACCTGCCCCCCGCGCAGGGTCTCACGCAGCACGGCCTCGCGAATCAGGGCGATGTTGTGTTCCCGGACAAAGGTCTTGATCGACAGGCGGCGTGCCGGTGGCGTGGCGATGACAGACAGGTCGCGCATACCTCCCAGTGCCATGTTGAGCGTACGCGGGATGGGGGTCGCGGTCAGTGTGAGGATGTCGACCTCAGCGCGCAGGGCCTTGATCGCTTCCTTCTGTTTGACACCAAACCGGTGCTCTTCATCAATGATCAGCAGGCCGAGGTCGTGAAAGCGGAAGTCGCTGGAGAGCAGTTTGTGGGTGCCGATAAGAATGTCGATGTCGCCATTGCTGACCCGCTGCAGCACCCCGCCGAGGTCCTTGCCGCTCTTGAAGCGTGAAACAACCTCCACGGTCACCGGCCAGTCCGCAAAACGATCGGCAAAAGAGTTGAAGTGCTGCTGGGCGAGCAGGGTGGTCGGAACCAGCACAGCGACCTGCTTGCCATTGCGTGCGGCGATGAAGGCAGCGCGCATGGCCACCTCGGTCTTGCCGAAGCCAACGTCACCGCACACGAGCCGATCCATGACACGCTCGGCGGTCATGTCGGCGATCACCGCGTCAATTGCCGCAGCCTGGTCCGCGGTCTCCTCGAAGGGAAAGCTTGCGGCGAACTGCTCGTACTCGAGGGCGGGCAACTCGAAGCAGAAGCCCTTGCGGGCCTCGCGACGTGCGTAGACATCCAACAGCTGCGCGGCCACATCACTGGCCTTTTCGGTGGCCTTGCGCCTGGCTTTTTCCCACTGGTCAGAGCCCAGCTTGTGCAGCGGGGCGAGTTCCGGATCGCTGCCAGCGTAGCGGCTGACCAGGTGTAATGAGGCGACGGGCACGTATAGCTTGCTGCCCTGCGCGTATTCCAGCGTCAGGAATTCATTGTCGGCGCCATCCACCTCAAGGGTTTGCAGCCCGAGGTAGCGACCCACACCGTGCTCCAGATGCACCACGGGCACACCCTCGCGGAGCTCATTGATATCGCGAAACACATTTTCCGCGTGGGCTTCATCAACCTTGCGCCGGCGCCGCCGCTGGGCGACCCGGTTGCCGAACAGCTGCGCTTCGCAAACCAGTGCCGGCTGGTCGGCGCCAAAGTACATGCCGCGATCAATCGGTGCAGTGCTGATGGCGAAGCGCAGTCCCGAGGCCAGGAATTCGGCCCAGTCCGCCACCTCGGGGGGCGTCAGGCCGTGGGCGGCGAGATTTTCCAGCAGGATCTCCCTGCGGCCGGCGGATTCCGCGCACAGCAACAGCGGCGCCGTATGCTGTTGCATGAAGTGCTGCAGCCGCTCGGCAGGTGTCTGGCGCGCGCCCTCGGTGCTCAGGTCGGGCAGGGGTTGCGAGGGGCTGGCCACGTGTGTCGGCGCCTCCGGATTGCGTCGCAGCTCCAACACCGGGCACTGGCCCATCAGTTGGTACAGTTCCTCCACCGGAGTGAAACAGCGCGCGGGAGGGAGCAGGGGGCGCCGAGTATCAATGCCGTACTCGGTGTATCGGTGTCCGGCATCTTCCCAGAAGCGCTGCGCGGCCCGGTAGTGGTCGCCGATGGCAATGACCGGGGTGCCTTCCGGGAGGTAGTCGAAAAGGCTGGCGCAGTGCTCGAAAAACAGCGGCAGATAGTACTCGCAGCCGCCGGGTGCGCGACCCGCACTGACTTCGCGGTAGGTGGGGCAGGCGTCGTGGTCGACATCGAAGGCCTCGTACCAGCTCAGCCGGAAGCGCTCGATGGCCGCGGGATTCAGCGGGTATTCGCGAGCGGGCAACAGGTTGATGGCGGCGACTTTCTCCAGTGTGCGCTGGGTGTCGGGGCTGAAGGTCCGCAAACTGTCGACCTCGTCGTCCAACAGATCCACCCGAAAGGGCAGCTCGCTGCCCATGGGATAGATATCCAGCAGTGAGCCGCGCAGGGCGAATTCACCGTGCTCGTAGACGGTCTCGACATTGCGGTAGCCGTTGCGCTCCAGGTTCCGCCGGAAGGACTCGCGGTCCAGTAACTGCCCGGGCTCCAGCACCAGGCTCGAGCCCGCCACATAATGCACCGGTGGCAGCCGGTGCATGAGCGTGGAGATGGGCACCACAAGAATGCCCGCTGTGAGCGTGGGCAGCCGGTACAGGGTCTCCAGTCGCTCGGAGACGATGTCCTGGTGCGGCGAAAAATTGTCGTAGGGCAGCGTCTCCCAGTCGGGAAACGCCAGGATGTCGACGGGCTCGGCCAGGAAGAACGGCAGCTCCCGCTCCAGCGCCAGGGCTGAACTGGTGTCCGCGGTGATGACCAGGAGCAGGCTGTCTGGCCGGGCCATCTCCGCTATCAGCCGGGCCTCGGCACAGCCGTGGAAGGGGCCGATGGCGGTCCGGGTACCGGATTTCGCGGGCCAGGGTGTGCTGGCGAGCAGGGATCTGTACATAAAGCCTGGCGTTTCACTGCGGAAGGGGCGGTTATTGTAAAGCGCTGGGTGAAAAGTACCACTGTGCCTTGCCCTCACCGGGATGCGGCGGGATAATACGCGCCCGTTGCAGCCCTGATTCCCCCTCACACAGGTGACAGACGAGTGAACGAACGCAAGCGAGAGCGCCCCGACGACTATTTCAGAGACTGGAAAGAGCGCGAAGCGCTGGCCGAAGGCATGATTCCCCTGGTCGGTGAGCTGTCCCGCCGCAAGAATGTAAAGTGCTACATCTACGGCAAGTCACTGGTGAACCAGTCTGTCACCCAGATCATGAAGGACCACCGCTACGTGCGGCAGGTGGAGGAGAACGAGCTCTCCGAGTTCGAGACCTTCCCCATCATCAAATCCCTGTCGGCCCTGGACCTGGGACCTGCGCATATCGATATCGGCCGTCTCGCGGTGCAGTATTACGATAAAGGCGAGGGCGCCGGTCTCAGTGTCGATGATTATGTTCGCCAGCAGGTCGCCGACCTGATTGGCGCCAAGGCAGAGCCGGGGCGTGGCCCGGTGGATGTGGTGCTCTACGGCTTCGGTCGTATCGGCCGCCTCATGGCACGCATTCTGATCGACAAGACGGATGGTGGCGAATCGCTGCGCCTGCGGGCCGTTGTCGTGCGCAAGGGCTCCGCCCCTGACGACCTGGTGAAACGCGCCAGCCTGTTGCGGCGTGATTCTGTGCACGGGGCCTTTGACGGCACCATCCGCGTGGACGAGGAGCGCCAGTCGTTTGTGGCCAACGGCAACGAAGTCAAGGTCATTTACGCCGACTCGCCCGACAGCATCGACTACACGGAATACGGCATTAACAATGCGATTGTGGTCGATAACACCGGGGTATGGCGCGATGAGGCCGGGCTGTCACGGCATCTCAAGTCCAAGGGTGTGGCCAAGGTCATCCTCACGGCGCCGGGCAAGGGCGACATGAAGAATGTGGTTGCGGGCATCAACAATGACATGATCGACGCCTCCGACAGCATCATTTCCGCGGCATCCTGCACCACGAATGCGATCGTGCCGCCGCTGAAGGCAATGGATGACCGTTACGGCATCATCAGCGGGCACGTCGAAACGGTGCACGCCTACACCAACGACCAGAACCTGATCGACAACTACCACAAGGCTGATCGGCGGGGCCGCAGCGCGCCGCTGAATATGGTCATCACCGAGACGGGCGCCGCCAAGGCGGTGGCCAAGGTGTTGCCGCAGCTCGCAGGCAAGCTCACCGGCAACGCCATACGTGTACCGATTCCCAATGTCTCCATGGCCATCCTCAATCTCACGCTGGGTCGCGCAACCACCAAGGAAGAAGTGAACGAGTACATGCGGCACATGGCACTGCACTCGTCGATGCGCAAGCAGATCGACTATTCCAACTCTCCCGAGGTGGTGTCGAGCGACTTTGTCGGCTCCCGGCACGCCTGTATCTTCGATGCCCAGGCCACCATCGTGAACGGCACCCAGGCTGTTCTGTACCTCTGGTACGACAACGAGTTCGGCTACAGCTGCCAGGTGTATCGGATTCTCGAGCAGGTGTCGGGGATACGCTACGCCCGCTATCCGAAGAATGCCTGAGAAACACAGCGGGCGGCCGCCGCGATGGACGGAAATGGCGTGACGGGGCGCTTGCGCAGTGGTGTTTTGGCGCAGGCTTCCGTTATAATGCGCGCGGCCCGGGACAGGGCGGCTGCGCTTGATTTCTCCGGCCTGGCCAGGCGCACGGATGACCCGGCGCCTCGCCTCTGCCAGCTTTGGGGTGCCAACTCCTTCGCACGGCTCTGGCCGCCACAAATACTGACGAACCTGTAGGCAGATCGTATGATCAAGATCAAGCGGGGCATGGATATTCCCATCCAGGGGGCCCCCCAGCAATCGATTGAAGACGCTTCCCCGGCGCGCGCTGTCGCCCTTGTCGGTCCAGACTACGTGGGCATGAAACCCACCATGGAAGTTGCCGAAGGCGACCGGGTAAAGGCGGGCCAGCTGCTGTTCACCGACAAGAAGACCGACGGTGTGCGTTACACGGCACCCGCGGGTGGCGTGGTGTCGGCGATCAACCGGGGTGCGCGGCGCGTGCTGCAGTCCGTCGTCATCGAGGTGGAGGGCGACGCCTCCGAGAGCTTTACCGCCTACAGCGCCGACCAGGTACGTGGGCTGGGCGGTCAGGCCATTCGCGAGCACCTCAACCAGGCGGGGCAGTGGACCGCGCTCAGGACACGTCCCTTCAGCCGGGTCCCGGCGCTGGACGCCGAGGCCGCCGCGATTTTCATTACCGCGATCGACACCCACCCACTTGCCCCCGATCCAGCGGTGGTCATTGCCGCCGAGGCGGAAGCGTTTGCGCTGGGGCAGGACATCCTCGCGCAGTTGACCGCAGGTCCGGTCTATCTGTGTACAGCGCCCGGTGCCAACCTGCCCTCGGGGCAGGCCGCGACCATCCAGGTAGCCGAGTTCGCGGGCCCGCACCCGGCGGGCCTGGCGGGCACCCATATCCACTTCCTGGAGGGTGGCGTCACCGCGACCAAAGTGGTGTGGACCATCGGCTACCAGGACGTGATCGCCTTCGGCCGGCTGTTCCTTGACGGCTCCATCTACACGTCGCGTGTCATCGCCCTCAGCGGGCCGCAGGTCAACAAACCGCGCCTGTTGCGCACGAGACTGGGTGCCGACCTGCAGGCGCTCTGTGCCGGCGAGTTGAAAGACGGTGAGAACCGCATCATTTCGGGCTCGGTGCTTGGCGGCCGCCGCGTACAGGCCCCCACCGCCTACCTCGGGCGCTACCACAACCAGGTCTCCGTGCTGCTGGAGGGGCGTCAGCGCGCCTTCATGGGATGGCTTTCCCCCGGTGTGGAAAAGCACTCAAACCTCGGGATCTACCTCAGCAGCCTGTTCGGTCTCAAGCCGCTGGCAATGACCACCACAACCAACGGCAGCCAGCGCGCCATGGTGCCGGTGGGCACCTATGAGACGGTGGTTCCCCAGGACTACCTGCCGACGCACCTGCTGCGGGCACTGATCGTCGGCGATACGGAAACCGCGCAGTCGCTTGGCTGCCTGGACCTGGACGAAGAAGACCTCGCGCTGTGCACGTATGTGTGCCCCGGCAAATACGAGTACGGTCCCATCTTGCGGGACAACCTGACGCGCATCGAGAAGGAGGGTTAAGCCGTGGGACTGCGTAAGATCCTTGATGGTGTAGAACACCACTTTGAAGAAGGCGGCCGCTTCAAGCAGTGGTATCCGCTGTACGAAGCGATTGACACAATCTTCTATTCGCCGTCCTCGGTAACGCGGAGCACGGCGCATGTGCGCGATGGCGTGGATCTGAAGCGCATCATGATCACCGTCTGGTTCGCAACGTTCCCCGCCATGTTCTACGGCATGTACAACCTGGGCTTCCAAGCCAACGACATTCTTGCGGCCACTGGTGGTCAGGTAGACGGCTGGCGGGGTAGCCTGATCGCTGCGTTCGGTGGCTACGACGCTTCCAGTCTCTGGGATTGCTTCTTCTTCGGCGCCCTCTACTTCCTGCCTATCTATGCCACCACCTTTTTGGTCGGTGGGTTCTGGGAAGTCCTGTTTGCCATGAAACGCGGGCACGAGGTGAACGAAGGCTTCTTCGTCACGTCCATTCTGTTCGCGCTGATCTGCCCCCCGGACGTACCCCTGTGGCAGGTTGCTCTGGGCATCAGCTTCGGTGTGGTGATTGGCAAGGAAGTGTTCGGCGGCACCGGGAAGAACTTCCTCAACCCTGCGTTGACCGGACGGGCCTTCCTGTACTTCGCTTATCCCGCTCAGATGTCCGGTGACGGCGTCTGGACGGCGGTGGACGGCTATACCGGCGCCACACCGCTGTCCATTGTCGCCTCCGACGGCATGGCTGGCCTTGCCCAGGAACAGATCACCTGGATGCAGGCCTTTCTCGGCAATATTCACGGCTCTATCGGCGAAACCTCCACGCTGGCCATTCTGATCGGCGGTGCCGTGCTGATGCTGATGCGCATTGCGTCGTGGCGTATCGTCGCAGGTGTGTTCATCGGTATGGTGGCCCTGTCTTCACTGTTCAACCTGATCGGGTCCGAAACCAACCCCATGTTCAATATGCCTTTCTACTGGCATCTGGTGGTGGGTGGTTTCGCCTTCGGCATGATGTTCATGGCGACGGATCCGGTGTCTGCGGCCTACACCAATACCGGGAAGTTCGCCTACGGTATCCTGATCGGCGTGATGTGTGTGCTGATCCGGGTGGTGAACCCGGCGTTCCCCGAGGGCATCATGCTGGCGATTCTTTTCGCCAACCTGTTTGCGCCGCTGATGGACCACTTTGTGATCCAGTCGAATATCAAACGGAGGCTTGCCCGTGTCTAAGAATGACGGCATCAGTAAGACCCTGCTGGTTGCCTTTGCGCTCTGTATCGTCTGCTCCGTGGTGGTCTCGACCGCCGCGGTCATGCTCAAGCCGGCACAGGAAGCAAACAAGACCTTGGATCGCAAACGCAATATCCTCGCAGCCGCGGGCATGCTCGATGAATCGCGCTCCGTTGAGGAGCAGTTCGCTCAGGTGAAAACCCGGGTCGTTGACCTCCGCACCGGGCAGTTCACGGATGCCGTGGACCCGGCCAGCTACGAGCAGACCAAGGCGGCGAAGGAACCCGGCAAATCCACGGACCTGAGCAAGACGGAAGACATCGCCGGTATCGGCAGCCGTGAGCATTATGCGCTGGTGTATCTCGTGGAAGACGGCGGGGGCGACATCGACAAGCTGATCCTGCCCGTACGCGGCTATGGCCTGTGGTCAACCCTGTATGGCTTCATCGCGCTGGAGTCCGATGCCAATACCGTCGCCGGCCTCGGGTTCTATGAGCACGGCGAAACGCCCGGTCTGGGTGGTGAAGTGGATAATCCGCGCTGGAAAGCACAGTGGCCGGGCAAGCAGGTCTACCGCGACGGCGAAGTGGCTCTGTCCCTGGCGAAGGGTAGCGTGGACCCCGGCAGCCCGGATGCGCCCTGGCGTGTCGATGGTTTGTCCGGCGCAACGCTGACCTCCCGCGGTGTCACCCAGCTGGTTCACTTCTGGCTCGGTGAGCAGGGCTACGAACCGTTCCTCAACAATCTCAAAGCAGGGGAGGCCTGAGATGTCTTCGGTCAAGGACACCCTCGTTACACCCATTTTCAAGAACAATCCGATTGCGCTGCAGATTCTCGGCATCTGCTCGGCACTGGCGGTTACGTCGTCGCTACAGGTCACCGTAGTGATGTGTATCGCGCTGACGCTGGTGACAGCCTTCTCCAACCTGTTCATCTCTGCGATACGCACCCAGATACCGGGTAGCATTCGTATCATCGTGCAGATGACGATCATCGCTTCACTGGTGATCGTGGTTGACCAGGTGCTGAAGGCCGTCGCCTATGACATCAGCAAACAGCTTTCGGTGTTCGTCGGCCTGATTATAACCAACTGTATCGTCATGGGGCGCGCGGAAGCGTTTGCGATGAAGAATCCGCCGTTGCCCAGCTTCTTCGATGGCATCGGCAACGGGCTCGGCTACAGCACAGTGCTGCTCGCAGTCGCCTTTGTGCGCGAGCTGTTCGGCTCGGGCAAGCTGTTTGGCATCGAGGTGCTGCCGCTGGTCACGGAAGGTGGCTGGTACAACCCCAACGGCCTGCTCCTGCTGCCGCCCAGCGCATTTTTCCTGATCGGCGGTTTCATCTGGATCCTGCGCAGCGTCGACAAGAAGCAGGTTGAAGAGCCTGATTTCCGCATGGCCAAGCACACGGCTGCCGAGGAGGGCGCGTAATGGAACAGTACCTGAGCCTGTTTATCCGGGCCGTGTTCATCGAGAATATGGCGCTCGCGTTCTTTCTTGGCATGTGTACCTTCCTGGCTATCTCCAAGAAGGTACAGGCGGCAATCGGTCTCGGCATCGCCGTTATCGTCGTACTCACCATCACCGTGCCGGTGAACAACCTGATCTACAACTACCTGCTGGCGGACGGCGCGCTGGCCTGGGCGGGCCTGCCGGATGTGGACCTCAGCTTCCTCGGGTTGTTGTCCTATATCGGCGTTATCGCGGCCATCGTCCAGATCATGGAGATGTTTCTCGACAAGTACGTCCCGGTTCTGTACAACGCGCTCGGCGTCTTCCTGCCATTGATTACAGTAAACTGTGCCATCCTGGGCGCGGCGCTGTTCATGGTGGAACGCGATTACAGCTTCGGTGAAAGCGTGGTGTTCGGTGCCGGCGCAGGTGTCGGTTGGGCCCTCGCCATCGTCGCCCTCGCAGGCATTCGCGAAAAGCTCAAGTACAGTGACGTGCCCGACGGCCTGCAGGGTCTGGGCATCACCTTCATCACGGTGGGTCTGATGTCACTTGGCTTTATGTCTTTCGGTGGTATGAATCTCTAGGCGGAAGTGCTGTTATGAACCTGACGATCATCCTCGGTGTTACCATGTTCACGGCGATCGTGCTCGCCCTGGTCGCCGTCATTCTGAGCGCACGCTCTCGCCTGGTGAGCAGTGGCGAGGTCGCCATTGAGATCAATGGCGAGAAAACCATTCACGTACCCGCGGGTGGCAAATTGCTGCAGACCCTGTCCGAAAGCGGATTGTTCCTGCCCTCGGCCTGCGGCGGCGGCGGTACCTGCGCGCAGTGCAAATGCATCATCACCGAGGGCGGCGGCGCCATGCTGCCTACCGAGGAAAGCCACTTCACCAAGCGTGACGCGCAGGAGGGCTGGCGCCTGAGCTGCCAGACCGCCGTCAAGCAGGACATGAAAATCGAAGTGCCGGAAGAAGTGTTCGGCGTCAAGCAGTGGGAGTGCACGGTAGAGAGCAATCCCAACGTGGCGACCTTCATCAAGGAACTGACGCTGAAGCTGCCCGAGGGCGAGAACGTCGACTTCCGCGCCGGGGGCTATGTGCAGCTCGAGTGCCCGCCGCACGTGGTCAAGTACAAGGACTTCGAGATCGAGGAGGAATACCGCGGCGACTGGGAACGCTTCGGTTTCTTCAAGCTGGAATCTCACGTTGACGAAACCACCATCCGTGCCTACTCCATGGCCAACTACCCGGAAGAGCGCGGCGTCGTCAAGTTCAACATCCGCATCGCGACACCGCCTCCGGGCAGCGAGGGCATCCCGCCTGGTGTGATGTCGTCCTGGGTGTTCAACCTGAAGCCCGGCGACAAAGTGAAGGTGTATGGTCCCTTTGGCGAGTTTTTTGCCAAGGACACCGACGCGGAGATGATCTTCATCGGCGGTGGCGCGGGCATGGCGCCCATGCGCTCACACATCTTCGACCAGCTCAAGCGCCTGCAGAGCAAGCGCAAGATTTCCTTCTGGTACGGTGCGCGCTCGCTGCGTGAGATGTTCTACGTCGAGGACTACGACCAGCTCGCCGCAGAGAATGACAACTTCGAGTGGCACGTGGCCCTGTCGGATCCGCAGCCCGAGGACAACTGGGAGGGCCTGACGGGCTTTATCCATAACGTCCTGTACGAGGAATACCTGAAGGACCACCCCGCGCCAGAGGACTGCGAGTACTATATGTGCGGTCCGCCAATGATGAATGCCGCGGTAGTGCGTATGCTCACCGACATGGGTGTGGAGCCGGAAAACATTCTGCTGGACGACTTCGGCGGTTGATGCAGGGTTCTCGGCACAGTACAAGCCACTCTTCGGGGTGGCTTTTTTGTAGGGCGGCCGGCGCGCTGCTGGCGGTGCTGGTACTCGTTGCGGCCTGTTCGCAGCCGGGTACGGGTGTGGCGCTGTCTGGCGCCACCATGGGCACGACCTGGCACATTACCTATATCCCGTCCGAGGCGTCGCCGCGTCCCGAACAGCTGCGGACCGTGCTCGAGGGCCTGCTGGTCGACCTGAACGACAGCATGTCCACCTGGCAGATCGATTCGGAGATCAGCCGCTTCAATCGCAGCCCGGTCGGCGAGTGGGTTCCTGTCTCCGGTCATTTCGGGCGAGTGATGGCGCAGGCCCTGCACATCGGCGAACTGTCCGGTGGCGCCTACGACGTGACCGTGGGTCCGCTGGTAGAACTCTGGGGCTTCGGTCCGGTCCAACCACGTATGGAATTGCCCGACGAGCGCGCGATCGGCACAGCCCGCGAGCGTGTGGGGCAGCGTTACATCGAGTTCGACAGCGACCTGCAGCGCCTGCGTCGCCTGCGCGATGTGGAACTGGACCTGTCCTCCATCGCCAAGGGGTACGCCGTCGATGTGCTGGCCACCGCCCTCAGTGGGCACGGCATCGCCAACTTCCTGGTTGAAGTGGGCGGCGAAATGCGCGTCGCAGGAATCAGCCCGCGCGGCGACGCCTGGCGTGTCGCGATAGAACGACCCGAGCCCGGTGCACGGGCTGTCGCGCTGGGTATTGCGCTGGAGGATATCGCGGTTGCGACCTCGGGTGACTACCGGAACTACTTTGAATTGGAGGGCCGGCGCTACTCGCACAGTATCGACCCGCGAACCGGGTATCCGGTGGCACACGATCTGGTGTCCGTCACGGTTTTGGCGGAAGACTGTATGACGGCGGACGGCTGGGCCACCGCACTCACCGTGCTCGGCGCCGACGAGGCACTGGCACTGGCGGAGCAGCACGGCCTTGCCGTGTATTTGATGCGACGCGAAGGGCAGCGTATCGTGCCGCTGTATTCCAGCGCGTTTGCGCCGTGGCTGGATCAGAGTACCCTGACAGAATAGCGGCCCGCTGCCGCAAGGATGACTGGAATGACCGAATTTGTTCTCGCCGCGGTGCTGATCGCGATTGTCATGGGCATTATGGCCGTGGGGGTGCTCATGGGCCGCGGGCCCATCAAGGGCTCCTGTGGTGGCATGGGCGCACTCGGTTTCGATACCGCCTGCGATATCTGTGGTGGCGACCCCGGCCGCTGCGAGAAGGAGACGCGTAACACCGGTGGCGCCGATGACCGGGATGATACGCGCTTCTACCCGGCGGACCGCTAGGGCAGGCTACGCGCAGGGACACTCCACTGGGCTTCCACTACGCCATTTTCGTTGGCCTGCGCTACAGCTTCAGCCGACGGCGCAACCGCTTCGCCAGTGTCATCGCGACGGTGTCCATGCTGGGCATGGTGCTCGGCGTCGCGAGCCTGATAACCGTGTTGTCCATCATGAACGGCTTCGCCGCGGAACTGCGTGATCGCATCCTTGCGTTGGTGCCCCACGGGTTTGTGGTGGCCGCCGAGGGGCGCATCGAGGGCTGGCCGCAGCTGGCTGAAGCGCTTGCCCTGCAGCCCGGTGTGGTCGCCGTAGCGCCGTACCTCACGGACAAGGTGATTCTCTCGGGCCATGGAACCCTGCGCGGTGCCAGCCTGACCGCTATCGATGTACAACGCCAGGCGGCTGTGTCGGGTGTCAATGAAGCGATGCAGAGCGGCACCCTGACCGACCTGCAACAACCGTTCAGCGTCGTCCTGGGCACGGGCCTGGCGCGCGGCCTGGGAGTCGCACCCGGCGACACGCTGGATGTCACGCTACCCAGCCTTACGGTTACGCCGCTGGGCACTTTTCCGCGCAGTAAACGCCTCCGTGTGGTCGGGCTGTTTGCTGTCAACGCCCAGCCCGATGGCTATCAGGCCTACGTGTCGCTGGAAACGGGGCAGCGGCTGTTCGGCGCGGGCGAAGGCGTGGACGGTATACAGCTGCGCACCGTCGACCTGATGCAGGCACCGCGTCAGTTGGCCGCTCTCCAGCAATCCCTGGCCCCCGGATTGCTCGCCCGCGACTGGACACAAACCCAGGGTAGCCTGTTTCGCGCGGTCAAAATGGAAAAAATCATGGTCGGGCTGTTACTGCTCAGCGTGGTCGCCGTGGCGGCATTCAACATCGTATCCACGCTGGTTATGGCGGTGGCTGAAAAACGCGGTGATATTGCGGTATTGCGCACCATGGGGGCCCGCGCGGGCGGCATCATGGCGATTTTTCTTGCCCACGGCTTGGGCCTTGCCTGCACCGGCATTGGCGTCGGTGCCGCGCTGGGTGTGGTGCTGGCGAGCCACATTGCCCGGATCACGGCGACCCTGGAGCAGTGGCTGGGTGTGAAGCTGTTTGATCCCTCCGTTTATTTTATCAGCGAGTTACCGGCGCGTTTGCAGTGGCAGGATGTTGCGGCGGTGATTGCCGCATCCCTGTTGCTGAGTCTTCTGGCGAGTGTTTACCCCGCCTGGCGGGCCTCGCGTATCGCACCGGCTGAGGTGTTACGTTATGAATGATGCAATGGTGCTGCGATGCGAGCAGTTGGGCCGTGTCTATCGGGATGGCACGCGCGAGGTGCAGGTTCTGAGCCAGGTTGAGCTGGCGCTGCGAGACGGGGAGAAAGTCGCCATTGTGGGCGCATCGGGGTCCGGAAAATCGACGCTGCTCAATCTGCTCGGTGGCCTGGATTCGCCCACAACGGGGCGGGTACTGATTCGCGGTCAGGATCTCGCCGAGCTGGGGGAGCGCGCCCTGTGTCGCTGGCGCAACCAGCATCTGGGCTTTGTCTACCAGTTTCACCACCTGCTACCGGAGTTCGACGCCAGGGAAAATGTGGCCATGCCGCTGTTGATTGGCGGAACGCGGCGGCGCAGCGCGTGGAAGTCGGCAGAGGCCGTGCTCGAGCAGGTCGGCATGCAGCACCGCTTGCAGCATCGGCCCGGTGAGTTGTCGGGCGGGGAGCGTCAGCGCGTGGCGATTGCCCGAGCCCTTGTCACGCGGCCCGATTGCGTATTGATGGACGAACCCACGGGAAATCTGGACCCGGAGTCAGCGCAGCAGGTTCTCGCCCTGATTGACTCCCTGAGCGCTGCACGTACCGGGTTCATTGTGGTCACACACGATCCGCACATCGCGCGGTGCATGGATCGAACGCTGGAGTTGCGACAGGGTGCCCTGCGGGAACAGGCCGATGCGGCTGCGTGACCAGGGGCGTATCGCCCTGCGCTACAGCTTTGCGTTTGGACGCGGCTACCTGTCGACGTTTCTTGCGTCGCTCTCGGCGCTGGGCCTGATCCTTGCAATTGCGCTGCTGATTGCGGTGCTTTCGGTGATGAACGGTTTTGACAAGGAAATGCGCGAGCGGATCCTGGCGCTCGTGCCGCACATCAGCGTTTATGCTACCGATCCGCTGATCGACTGGCAGCCGGTTGCGTCTGCAATACGCGCGCGGCCGGACGTACAATCGGTGCAACCGTTTGTACAGTTCGACGCCTTGTTCATGCGCGGCCGCGACATTGAAACGGGCGTCGGCATAGGGCTGTCCGGCGCAGGGCAGGAGGGCTTGCTGGCGGCGTTGGATCGCGCTCTGCAGGAGCGCTTCGCCGCAGAACCCTCGGGACTGCTCCTGGGCAGCGGTCTTGCGAATCGCTTGGGCGCAGCTCCCGGTAATTCGCTGACCCTGATTGTCCCCGGCACGGACAGCGCGAACCCGGCGGGGACGCGGTTTGCTGCGGTCACCCTGGTGGGCCTGCTGTCAACAGGCACGGAGCTGGACGAGTCCGCTGCCGTTGTGCCCCTGGAGCTGGCCTCGGAGCTCGCGGGGCTCTCGGGCGGGATAACAGGCCTACAGGTGCGCGTGCCGGATCTGTTCAATGTCCACGGCCTTGGCTGGTCTCTGCTGGCCGACCTGCCGCCGGGCTACTACACCACAAACTGGATGATGACCCACGGAAACCTGTATTCCGCGATCCAGCTGTCGCGGGACCTGGTCAGTATTCTGTTGTTCTCCATCATAGGCGTTGCCGCCTTCAACGTGGTTTCCTCCCTGGTGCTGGTCGTGTTCGACAAGCAGGGGGATATCGCAATTCTGCGCACTCTGGGTGCGTCCGGAGCAGACATCACCGGCATCTTTCTTCTGCAGGGCGCGATGATCGGCCTGATCGGGGCATTGCTGGGCAGCCTGTTCGGGGTACTCTTGAGCCTCGGTATTCCCCATCTGGTTATGGGGCTGGAACAGCTGCTGGATATACGCTTCCTCAGCACCGACGTGTATCCGGTATCCTTTCTCCCGGTGGAAATACTGGCGTCGGACGTGGCGTGGGTGTCGCTGGTGGCGCTTATGCTTTGCGTGTTGGCCGCGCTGTATCCGGCGCGGCGCGCTGCACGCCTTGCGCCGGCGCAGATTCTGCATCAGGAGCGGGTGTAGGCGTTTGCGCCCGGGCCTTGCGCCGGGCCTGGCGTTTGCGCCAATGGTGGCCGACCCGCCAGCGCCACAGAAGGTTGACCGCTGTATAACCCAGTGAGCCAAACAGCAGGCCGCAAAGCAGGCTGCCTACCAGCAGGGGCTTCCAGATCATCTCTATGCGATCGGTTATCCAGCCAAGGCTGAGTTCAAACTCCAGCACATGCACCGGTGCATCAATCAGCAGTGCACCGACCCTGTAGGAGAGGTAGAACACCGCCGGCATGGTTACCGGGTTGGTGATCCACACCAGCGCCACGGACATGGGCAGATTGCAGCGCAATAACACTGCCAGCACGGCGGCCACCAGCATCTGCCCGGGTACCGGGAGGAAGGCCACGAAGACCCCGACGAAAAACGCCATGGATGCAGAAAAGCGATTGATGTGCCAAAGATTGGGTTGGTAAATCCAGTCCCCCAGCACGCGCAGACTGTCAATGGCGCGAATGCGGCTGGGCGTGGGGAGCCACTGTTTCAGGGTTTTTCTTGGCATGTGCAGTCTGGTTGATTTTGGTGTGTATTGAAGGGGCTACATCGTGTTTCAGTGCGCGCTGATAACCACCCGGTCAATCCTGCGCGTATTATGGCGGCAAAACCCCCGGCAAACCACCGATGCCCGCGCTGCTGACGGCGTTTCTCGTCGGCGTGGTGCTCTTTTCCCTGGCCTCACAGGTGGGGCCCGCGTGGTTGCCGCCCCTGCTCGCGACCCTGGCGGTAGCTGCCTGGCAAGGCCGCAGCGGACTCCATCGGCTGTGTGCAGCGCTGCTGATGGGCCTTGCGGTGGGCGCCAGCCACGCCCAGGCCTGGCAGGCAGGGCAGCTCCCGGTTGCCTGCGAGCGCCTGCCGCTGTGGGTCGAGGGCCGTGTGTCGGGCTTGCCGCAGAAATATGTGGAGGCCGATGGGCGCCAATGGCAACGCTTCCACCTTGAGCTGGAACAGCCGCTGGGTAACGGCTGTTCCGGCCCGCAACAGCTGCTATTGACGGAAAGCACCGGCCTCCCACTGTTGCCGGGGGAACACTGGCGATTCCTGGTCCGGTTACGCCTGCCCTGGGGCCTCGAGAACCCCGGCGCGAGTAACCGCCAGCGCTGGCTCGCCGAAGCGGGCATCGATGCGGTGGGCAGCGTCAGCGGCACGGCGTCGGCACAGCGCCTGCAGGCGGGTGACTGGCGCACCGCGCACCAGCGGCTGCGACGGCATCTCAGCGAAAGGATCAGCCGTTCGCAGGGCGCCGGCCCCGCGTCGCCGATACTCGCGGCGCTGGCCGTCGCCGATCGCAGCGCGCTGGACCCGGGGCTGTGGCGGGTATTCCAGCAATTCGGTGTCGGCCACCTGCTGGTGATCTCCGGGTTGCACGTGGGGATGGTCGCCGCCTGTGGCCTGCTACTGGGGGGCGGTTTTGCCCGTCTCCTGCTCATGTGCGGTGTGTCCCGATGGAATCATCTGCCGGCGCCGCTGGCGGCATTGATTCTCGCAACGGTGTATACCGCACTGGCGGGCTTTTCACTGGCGACATCGCGAGCGTGGCTGATGTCGGTCACGCTGCTCTGTGCGCGCCTCTGCGGCCGCCCCGCATTCACCGGGCATAACCTGTTGCTCGCCGCCGTGGTGCTGGTGGTCACCAATCCACTGGCCGTACTGGGCGCGGGTTTCTGGCTGTCGTTTTCCGCGGTGGCGTGCCTGCTCTGGTTCAGTGCCTGGCGGCGCAGGCGGGGTGGCTGGTTACATGCCCATGGCTTCATGGCCGTCGCAATGCTGCCTCTCAGCGGTGCCTGGTTCGGTGGCGCCAGCCTGCTCGCTGCCATCAGCAACGCCCTGCTGGTGCCACTGGTCGGAGCGTTTGTGGTGCCTCTGGTCCTTGCCGGAACACTGCTTGCTCTGCTGGGGAGTGGCCTCGCCGACCTGCTCTGGCGCCTCGCCGCGTGGCCGTTTGAGCAGTTGCTCCCGGCAGTGAGCGCGGTGGCGGAGCGCTATCCGGAAGTCGTATATCGGGTGCTTGCGGCGACACCGCTTGCCCTGGGTCTGGCCGCTGCGGCGCCAGCGCTGGCCTGGCTACCCCTGCGCTGGCCCTGCAAGGCGTTGCTGCTGATACTACCGCTGCCCCTGTTGCTGCCCTTTGCCGACCACCGGGTCGCCAGTCCGCAGGCGGTGCATGTGATCGTGCTGGATGTCGGGCAGGGGACGTCAGTGTTGCTGTACGACCGTGAGCAGGCACTGCTCTACGATACCGGTGGGGGCCCTCCGGGCGGCGTATCGGTGGCTGAGCGTGCGGTAATCCCTGTGCTGCGCCAGCGCGGTATCCGCCGTCTCGACACGCTCCTGGTCAGCCACGGTGACCGCGACCACAGTGCCGGACTCGCCAGTCTGCAGGCAGCTCTGTCACCTGTCAGTCTTCTGGTTGGCGCCGACCTCTCGGACACCCCGGGCGCCCAACCCTGCCGCGCGGGCCATGCCTGGCAATGGCGCGAGGACGTGCGCTTTCAGCTGCTGGCACCGGCGCCCGGCGAGCACCTCAGTCGCAACGATGGCTCCTGCGTGCTGCGCGCCGTGCTGCCGGGTATCGAGCTGCTGCTACCGGGTGATATTAGCGCGCAGCGAGAGCGCGCGCTGGTCCGCTACTGGGGCGAACATCTGCACAGCCGCCTTGCCCTGGCACCCCATCACGGAAGCAAGACCTCGTCGTCCTGGGCCTGGCTCGGGCATGTCCGACCACAGCGGGTGATCTATACCCATGGACGGGCCAACGCCTTCGGTCACCCGGCTGCCAGGGTGGTGCAGCGGCATCAAGCGCTGGGCATCGACACCCTCAGCACGGCGCAGGCCGGGGCGCTTGAGTGGGTACTGGTGCCCGGTAAACCACCCGTCCTGCTGCAGCACCGGACCTTGCAAACGCGCTACTGGAAGCACTAGTGCGCAGTTTCGCAGGCCTCGGGCCTGTGCGTATAATGCAGGCCACACTGGCAATGGATATCGATTGTGCTGGAACTCGTAACGGCGGGCGGTTGGCTGATGGTGCTGATCCTGCTCTGCTCTATCCTCGCGCTGGCGATCTGCGTTGAACGCCTGTACACACTGAACCCGAAGAAGATTGCGCCGCCGCACCTGCTCGCTACCGTGTGGAAGCAGTTGAAGGCCGGGGAGCTGGACACGCAGCGTTTGCGCAGCCTGCGGCAGTCATCTCCGTTGGGGCGCATACTGGCGGCGGGGCTGGCCAATGCCAATCACGGCCGCGAGGTGATGAAAGAGAGTATCCAGGACGCCGCGAGCCACGTCGTACACGACCTGGAACGCTACCTGAATACCCTGGGCACCATTGCGGCGGTTGCGCCCCTGCTCGGGCTGCTGGGCACCGTGGTCGGCATGATCAAGGTTTTCGCGCAGATCATGGCTCAGGGCACGGGTAATGCCAGCGCGCTGGCCGGTGGTATTTCCGAAGCGCTGATCACCACGGCGGCAGGCCTTGCGGTAGCGATTCCGGCCCTGGTCATGCATCGCTATTTCGTCGGTCGCATTGACGCCATCGTGGTGGGGCTGGAGCAGGAGACCATCAAGCTGATGGATGCCCTGCACAACGATGAGCGGCGGGACGAGCGCGCTTGAAATTTCGCCGCCAGCAAGCCGCCGAAGTTGGCGTGAACCTCACGCCGCTGATCGATGTGGTATTTCTCCTGCTCATTTTCTTCATGGTGTCGACAACCTTCACCCGCGAAACCCAGCTTACCCTCGATCTGCCCGAGGCCAACGGCGAGCCCAGGGAAGTCACCGAGCAGCAGGTAGAGGTGCTGGTGGACGAAGCAGGGCGCTACCGCGTCAACGGGCAGCCGCTGGTGGACAACCGCATGCGGACACTGCAGGCGGCGATCTACAAAGTGTCTGCGGGCGACACGACCCTGCCACTGGTGATTGCAGCCGATGCGCAGGCAGCGCACCAGGATGTGGTGCGCGCCATGGATGCCGCGGGCCAGATGGGCTTTGTGCACATGAACATCAGTACCCGGATGCCTGCCGAGGCAGCAGCCAGTGACTGACCGGGAGCGCCCCAGCGACTGGCAGCTGTATCGGCGGCTTATCTCCTATGTGTTGCCCTACTGGTATCTGTTCGCGCTCAGTATTGCCGGCTATGTGGTGTATTCCATCGGCAATGTGCTGCTGGCCGACCTCATGCAGTTCCTGCTCGATTCACTCAATGAGTCAGACAAGGCCGAGTCCGGCCTGGTCGCGCGCGCTGCCTATGCGCTGTTGGACGCGGGCGACATGACACGGCTTGAGTTTGCCCGTATCGGGGTACCCATTGCCATGATCGTGCTGGCCTTCACCCGTTCCATGGGTTACTTCGCCGGCAACTACTTCATGAACCATGTGGCCCGCAACCTGATTCACCAGCTGCGCATTGAATTGTTCGACAAGATGCAACTGGCGCCCAGCAGCTACTACGACAACAACAGCCAGGGGGTGCTGATTTCCAAGATTACCTACAACGTTGAGCAGATCACCGGCGCCGCAACCAAGGCGCTGAAAGTGGTGGTCGGCGAAGGCCTCACGGTCATCGGCCTGTTGGGGTATCTGTTCTACCTCAACTGGCGTCTAAGCCTGGTGTTTATGCTGGTCGCCCCCTGTATCGCGGTGGTGGTAAGCGTTGTGGGCAAGCACTTCCGGCGCTACAGTCGGCGAATCCAGGATTCCATGGGCGATGTCACCCAGGTGTCCAATGAAAGCATTGGCGGCTACCGGGAAGTGCGCCTGTTCGGGGGGCAGGCGCAGCAGAGTGCGCGCTTTGCCGCCGCCAGTGAGTACAATCGCAATCAAAGCCTGAAGCTGGCCTTTGTCGATGCCTTCAGCACCCCGGTGATACAGACCATGCTGTCCATCGCACTGGGCGCACTGGTCTGGTTCGCGCTCAACCCGGAAATCCTCAGCGGTTTCAGCGCGGGTTCCCTGGTCGCTTTTTTGACGGCCGCGGGCCTGCTGGGCAAGCCAATTCGCCAGGTGAGCAGCATCCAGAGCATCATCCAGCGGGGCCTGGCGGCCGCCGAGGACATCTTCGCCCAGCTGGACTTGGATGACGAGCAGGACACGGGAATCTACCGCGTGGAACGCGCTCGGGGTGACATCGTGCTGCGCGACGTGAGCTTCACCTACCCCGGTACCACGCAGGAGGTCCTCAGCGGACTCAACCTGAGTATCCGGGCGGGGGAGGCGGTGGCGCTGGTCGGTCGCTCGGGCAGTGGCAAGAGCACGCTGATCCAGCTGCTTGCACGCTTTTACCCGCTGCAGAACGGCGATATCACCCTGGACGGCGTCTCCATCGCGGATTACGAATTGGCGAACCTGCGCCGCCAGCTGGCGATGGTGTCCCAGGACGTCACCCTGTTCCAGGACAGCGTAATCAACAACGTCGCCTACGGCGACCTGTCCGGCGCCAGCCGGGAGGACGTGATCGCGGCCTGCCAGTCGGCCCACGCCCTCGAGTTCATCGAGCGGCTCCCCGACGGCCTGGACACCGAACTGGGTGACGATGGCGGTGGGCTGAGCGGTGGCCAGCGCCAGCGGCTGGCGATTGCCCGAGCCATCCTCAAGGACGCGCCGGTGCTCATTCTGGACGAGGCGACGTCGGCCCTGGACAATGAGTCGGAACACCGGATTCAACGGGCCCTGGATACCATCATGCGCAATCGCACCAGCATTGTTATCGCCCATCGCCTGTCCACGGTGGAACGGGCCGACCGTATCGTGGTGATGGATGCGGGGCGCATTGTGGCCGCCGGAAGTCACGAGGAGCTACTGGCCGAGGGCGGTCTGTACGCGCAGCTGTATCATCAGGAGTTCAGTGACTAGCCCAGGGCTGGAAGCGGCCCTGCTGCGAGGCTGGTATGAGGGCGCCTGGTGGACCTGGCTGTTGCGGCCGCTGGAGGTGCTCTACCGCGCTGTGACGGGGCTGCGACGGCTGCTTTACCGGCTCGGGGTGTACAGGGCCTACCGGGCGCCAGTCCCCGTGGTGATCGTCGGCAATATTACCCTGGGCGGTACCGGCAAGACTCCGATCATCGTCGCGCTGGTCGAGGCACTGCAAGCGCGGGGCCTGCGTCCGGGGGTGGTCAGTCGCGGCTACGGCGCAATGGCCGGCGGCTTTCCACATACCGTCTCCGCGACCAGCAGCGCTGGCGATTGCGGCGACGAGCCGCTGCTGATATTCCAGCGCACCGGCGCCCCCTGCGTTGTAGACCCTGATCGCCCCGCAGCGGTGCGCAGCCTGCTGGCCTCGCACCCCGTGGATATCGTGCTCTGTGACGATGGCCTGCAGCATTACGCCCTCGCGCGGGACTTCGAGATCGCCGTACTGGATGCAGAGCGCGGCGTGGGCAACGGTTTCTGTTTGCCGGCAGGTCCACTCCGCGAACCGCCGTCTCGCCTGGAAACGGTGGATGCGCTGCTGTGGCGCGGGGGCACGGCGGTAGAGACGGGTGTCACCCTGGAGGTTGACGGGGTGTTTGCGCTGCGGCCCATGCCGGGGCAACGCCCTCCCGGAGCGGGTGCGCAGGTGCACGCGGTCGCCGGCATCGGCCAGCCACAGCAGTTCCAGGCCACGCTCACGGCGATGGGCTATCGCGTCATCGCACACAATTTTCCGGATCACCACCGGTTCAGCGCCACAGATATCACCGCACTGGACGACGCTCCGGTTATCATGACCGAGAAGGACGCGGTAAAATGTCGGGCGTTCGCAGGCGAGAATCACTGGTATCTGAAGATCAGTGCGCGCTTGCCCGAGACCGTCGTCGAACGTATTGCCGCACTGGCAACCCGGACGCCTTGAGCCTGTAGATACTATGCATTTCACCGTTGTCATCCCCGCACGCTACGCCTCAACCCGACTGCCCGGCAAACCCCTGCTGGATATTGCAGGCCAGCCCATGGTCCAGCGAGTCTGGGAGCAGGCGCGGCAGAGTGGGGCAGACCGCGTGGTCGTGGCGACTGACGACGCGCGCATTGTCCAGGCCGCGGAACGCTTTGGTGCCGACGCGCTGCTGACCGATTCCGCTCATCCCTCGGGGACAGATCGTCTGGCACAGGTTGCGCACCTGCTGCAGCTGCCGGCGGACGCCATCGTGGTCAACGTGCAGGGTGATGAGCCCCTGATTCCGCCTGCCGTCATCGACCAGGTCGCAGGCAATCTCGCGGCCCATCCCGCATGCGGCATTGCCACCCTGTGCGTACCGATCACAACGCTGGAGACCTTGCGTGATCCGAATGCGGTGAAAGTCGTAAGCGATGCGCAGGGCAGGGCGCTCTACTTCAGTCGGGCACCGGTGCCGTGGCCGCGTGATGCCTTCGCCGTAGCCGGTGCAAGCCTGCCCGCGGAAGGTGCCTGGTTCCGGCACGTGGGTATCTATGCCTACCGGGTCAGCTTCCTCCAGGAGTATGTTGGCTGGTCCCCTGCGCCGCCGGAACAGCTGGAACAGCTGGAGCAGCTGCGGGCCCTGTATCACGGCGTGCGTATCCACGTTGCTGAGGCCGTCGCCGAGGTACCCGGTGGGGTGGACACGCCCGATGACCTGGCAGCGGTCCGCGCGCGCTTCGGGGTCTCGCCGTGAGCGCGTTGCCCTCTACCCAGCGCGTGCTGTTCGTCTGCCTGGGCAATATTTGTCGCTCGCCCACCGCCGAGGGTGTGTTCAGGAAGCTGCTTGCAGACCGCGGGCTTGAGCACCGCATACACGCAGACTCCTGTGGCACCGCTGACTGGCACAGCGGCAAGCCGCCGGATCCGCGCAGTATCGCCGCCGCGAAACGTCGTGGTTACGATCTCGAGGCACTGCGCGCACGCCCGTTGTGCTGGGAAGACTATTACACCTTCGATTACATGCTGGCGATGGACGAGTCCAACCTGGAGGTGCTGCGCCGGGAGTCGCCGCTCGATTACGCGGGGCACATCGGGCTGTTCCTGGATTTTGCCCCCGACCTTCCGGAACGCGAAGTACCGGATCCGTACTACGGCGAAGGTGACGGATTTCTGCGGGTGCTGGAACTGGTCGAGGCGGCCAGTGACGGTTTGCTGGCTGAGCTGCTGCAGCATGGATGATGCCCTCGACTCCCTACAGCCGCCGAATACCCTGCGTCTGCGTGCACAGGCGCAGGCACTGCGCAGCGTATACTCGGTCGCCGAGGTTGAGTCCGTGCTGGCGTGGGCGCGGGCCCGGGCATTGCCGGTGCTGCCGCTTGGCGAAGGCAGCAATGTGGTGCTACAGCCGCAGCTGGATGCCTTGGCCCTGCTCGTGCGGCTGTCGGGGCGGGAGCTGCTGGAAGACGGACGCGAGTTCATCACGCTGCGCGTTGGCGCCGGTGAAAACTGGCACGCGCTCGTGGTGTGGACATTGTCGCGTGGTTACTACGGCCTCGAGAACCTGGCGCTGATCCCCGGCACCGTCGGCGCGGCGCCTATCCAGAATATCGGTGCCTATGGCCGTGAAGTCGCGACTTTTGTGGTCGCCGTTCACGCACGCCGTGTTAGCGATGGCACACCGCTGACCCTCAGCGCTGCCGAGTGTGAATTTGCCTACCGGGACAGCGTGTTCAAGCGGGCGCTGGTTGACAGTGTGGTCATTACCCATGTCGACCTGCGGCTGGCACGCAGGCCGGCGACCAACACCGACTATCCCGCACTGAGCGCGGCGCTGGGGGCGCGAGGTTGCGGCGACAATGCGAGTCCGCAAGAGGTATTCGACGCCGTGGTCGCACTGCGCCGCGCACGCTTGCCGGACCCAGCGCTGCAGCCCAACGTGGGCAGTTTCTTCAAGAATCCGATCGTCTCCCGAGATCACGCCGATGCACTGCGCGGCCGGTATCCGGACTTGCCGGTGTTTCCGCTGGATGCCCGGCACTGCAAGCTCGCAGCGGCCTGGCTGATTGAACAAGCGGGCTGGAAAGGCCGCCGGTCGGGAGGCGTCGGCGTGCATCCCGGGCACGCGCTGGTGCTGGTCAACTACGGTGCGAATACAGCACCGCCCCTGCTGGCCCTGGCCGCCGAAATCCAGGCCACCGTCGCGCAGCAGTTTGCGGTGCACCTGGAACTGGAGCCGCGCGTCTACGGGGTGGAGCGGTGACTGATTTCGACGCCGAGAGCTTCCTGAAACAGCTCACCACGCGCCCGGGCGTTTACCAGATGTACGGTGCCGACGCCGAACTGTTGTATGTGGGCAAGGCCCGCAACCTGAAAGCGCGGGTCAGCAGTTATTTCCGCGCCAGCGGGCTCACGACCAAGACCATGGCGCTGGTGGCGCGAATCCGGGACATCCAGGTCACGGTCACCTCGACGGAAGTGGACGCCCTGCTGCTGGAACACAATCTGATCAAGAGCCACAGGCCGCCCTACAACATACTGCTGCGTGACGACAAATCCTATCCGTACATCTACCTTTCCACCGACGACGAGTTCCCCCGCCTGAGCCTGCACCGGGGGCGGAAACGGCGCAAGGGCAGCTACTTCGGACCCTATCCCTCAGCCTCGTCGGTGCGTGAATCACTGCACTTTCTGCAAAAGGTGTTTCGCGTACGGCAGTGCGAGGACAGCTTCTTTCGCAATCGCTCGCGACCCTGCCTGCAGCACCAGATCGACCGTTGCACGGCGCCCTGCGTCAACCTGGTGTCGGCCGAGGCGTATGCAGAGCAGGTCCAGAACACGGCGTTGTTTCTGGGGGGTAAATCGCAGGAGTTGCTTGTGCGGCTCGCGGATGACATGGAGCAGGCCGCGGCGGCGCTGGAGTATGAAAAGGCTGCCGTGTATCGCGACCAGATCAGTCAGCTCCAGCATGTCCAGGCCAGCCAGGGCATCGAGGGCGCCAGCGGGGAACTGGACATACTCGCCGTCGCCGTCGATGGAGGACGGGCCTGTGTGCAGGTGCTGTTCGTGCGCAACGCGCAGGTTCTGGGCAGTAAAACCTGGTACCCGCCTCTCAAACTGGACGAGACAGGCGCTGAGGTTCTCGCGGCCTTCCTGCCCCAGTTCTACCTGGCGGGCGGACGGCCCATACCGGGCGAGATCATCGTCACCGACCTGCCGGATGACAGCGAAGCCCTGGCGGCGGCCCTGACCCATCAGGCCGGCCGTCGCGTGCGTATCCGGGCCAACGTCCGCGATGCGAGAGCGCGCTGGATGCAGCTTGCCCGACAGACCGCCGAGACCAACCTGCAGTCACATCTGGCCGGCCGGCAATCCACCCTGGAGCGCCTGCAGGCGATACAGGAACTACTGGATCTGCCGGCACTGCCGGAACGCATGGAATGCTTCGATATCAGCCACAGCTCCGGTGAGGCCACGGTGGCTTCCTGCGTGGTCTTTGACCAGAACGGTCCGCGTAAATCCGACTATCGGCGCTTCAATATTGACGGCATTACCGGCGGCGATGACTACGCGGCCATGCAGCAGGCGCTGGAGCGACGCTACCGACGGCTGAAGGACGGGGAGGGTAGCCTGCCTGACATCCTCTTCATCGACGGTGGCAAAGGGCAGGTTGCGCAGGCCATGCAGGTGCTCGAGGCATTGCAGTTGAACAGCATTGAGGTCGTCGGGGTTGCCAAGGGGGTCACCCGCAAAGCCGGTTTTGAAACGCTGATCCGTGGCGATACAGGGCGTGAAACCCGACTGCGCGGGGATAGCCCCGCGCTGCACCTGATACAATCGATACGCGACGAGGCACACCGCTTCGCCATAACCGGGCATCGGGCGCGGCGCGACAAGGCCCGCCAGCGGTCCTCACTGGAGGGGATTCCCGGAGTAGGGGCCAAACGCCGCCGGGAGCTGCTACGGCATTTCGGCAGTGCCAGCGGCGTGGCGAACGCCAACGTCGATGAGTTGAAGAAAATCAACGGAATTAGTGCGACCCTGGCGCAACAGATATACGATCACCTCCACGGCAGTGGCCAGTAACGGAGCGAACGCCCTCTTGAGCATCAACATACCCAACACGCTGACCCTGATGCGGATATTCCTCATACCGGTGTTGGTTGTGGTGTTCTATCTGCCTTTCCAGCACCATCTGCTCGTTGCGGCGGGCGTGTTCAGCGTCGCTGCGGTGACGGACTGGCTGGACGGTTACCTTGCCCGGCGTCTGGGGCAGATGACCAAGTTCGGGGCGTTCCTCGACCCGGTTGCCGACAAGCTGATGGTGGCCGTGGCACTGGTGCTGCTGGTGGAACGGCACAACACTATCCTGCTCACCCTCGCCGCCAGCGTGATCATCGGCCGGGAGATTGTGGTCTCGGCGCTGCGTGAGTGGATGGCGGAACTCGGGCAGCGCACCTCGGTGGCCGTATCTTACATCGGTAAGGTGAAAACCGCGTTCCAGATGATCGCCATTATCGGCCTGCTGGCAATTGATCCCACTGTTCACGGCAACGCCTTGCAGGCACTCTGTTACTTCATGCTCTACGCCGCCGCCGTACTCACCTTGTGGTCCATGGTGATTTATCTGCGCGCCGCGGCAGAGGTCATGCGCGGACAATGAGCCCAGCATTGTTCTTGACAGGGCGGTAACAGGCCCTAGAATAGGCGCCCTCACGCGGCCCTCAAGGCTGTTTGATGTTGCGGGAATAGCTCAGTTGGTAGAGCGCAACCTTGGCAAGGTTGTGGCGGGGCGCGAAGCCTCGACGGTTCCGGCGACCGGGGACACAGCAGTAACGAAGCAGTAAAGCGGGAATAGCTCAGTTGGTAGAGCGCAACCTTGCCAAGGTTGAGGTCGCCGGTTCGAACCCGGTTTCCCGCTCCAACCCCCTCTGTACCGCCTGGTACAGTGACAATCAAGGCTCGGTGGCAGAGTGGTTATGCAGCGGATTGCAAATCCGTCAACGCCGGTTCGATTCCGACCCGAGCCTCCATCATCTTCCAGCTCACCACTGGCGTCTATGCGTTATTTAGCGGAATACTCGGTAGTCCGATAGGCCGGATCGCTTGTGTTATGTGCCACGGCGGGGCAGGATTGTAGCCTGACCGGACTGCAGAGGGCGCTGTATCCTTATGAAACGAGATAGGTACGGGCAGCTGACGGCTGCCATGGTATTGCTGCTTGCCGCTTTATCCGCCACGGCGGCGGAGCCGGATCCACTCCCGTCCTGGCAGGAGGGTGCCACGAAGTCCTCAATCACCGCCTTCGTCGAGCGCGTTACAGAAACCGGCTCTGAGGACTACATTCCACCCGCAGAACGCATTGCAACCTTCGACAACGACGGCAACCTCTGGGCCGAGCAACCAATGTATTTCCAGCTGTTCTTTGCCATTGACCGGGTGAAGGCGTTGGCGCCGCAGCACCCGGAGTGGGAATCCCAAGAGCCCTTTGCGTCCCTGCTCAAGGGGGATGTCAAGGCAGCGCTTGCCGGGGGCATGCCGGCGATCAATGAATTGATCATGACGACACACGCGGGCATGACCACCGACGAATTCGCGGTGCTGGTGCGCGACTGGATTGCGAACGCGCGGCACCCGGAGACCGGACGGCTGTTCACTGACATGGTGTACCAGCCCATGCTGGAATTGCTGGCTTACTTGCGGGCCAATGATTTCAAGACGTTCATTGTCTCGGGCGGAGGCATTGAGTTCATGCGCCCCTGGACCGAAGCTGTCTATGGCATACCCCCGGAACAGGTCGTCGGCAGCAGCGTGGTCACGGAGTTCGCGTTGCGGGAGGGCAAGCCGGTTCTGGTGCGCCTGCCGGAAATCCGGTTTATCGATGACAAGGAGGGCAAGCCTGTAGGTATCAATAGCCATATCGGGCGCCGACCCGTATTCGCCTCCGGTAACTCTGACGGTGACCTGCAAATGCTGCAGTACACGGCGGCGGGGCAGGGGCCTCGCTTCATGTTATATCTGCATCACACTGACGCCGAGCGCGAGTGGGCCTACGACCGGGAATCACACGTTGGCAGGTTGGACAAGGGGCTGGACGAAGCGCGTGCGCGTGGCTGGACGGTCATCGATATGCAGCGCGACTGGAAAGCAGTGTTTCCGAAACGGCAGGATTGATCGCCACGTTCAGTCCTGCCTTCCGGCACGCGGCTAAGGTGCGTCAGCCTCGAGAAGGTAGGTCACCAGGGCGTCTCTCTGTTCCGCCTTGCGCAGGCCACCAAAGGGCATCAGGTTGCCGGGTATGGCGTCAGCCGGCGCGGCAAGGAACTGCGAAAGCGAGTCTCGCCCCCATACCAGGCCAGAATCCTGCATCGCGGGAGAAAAGGCAAACCCTTCCACACTACCCGCTTCGCGCCCGTTGAGGCCAGCGAGGCTGGGCCCCATGAGGTGCACCTCCGGCGCCATGGAATGGCACGCCGCACACTTGGCAAACTGCTTTTTCCCCTCTGCCCGCAGGTCATCGGCGTGTGCGGGGGCAAGCCCGCTTGCCAGCAGCACCGCGAGTACCGCCGCCGGCGCCAGAGAAAACCACATTGCACCGCGCATCCTGCCCCCTAACCCAGCAAAACCCGGGCACGCTCTGCGGCGAGAATTCCGGCACCGATGGCGCCATCAATGAAACCGCGCCAGCCTTCTCCATGATCCGATGAGCCAAACAGCACTCTACCCTGGTCTTTCTGGAACACATCGTAATACTTCGCCACCCAGCCGGGGCGGTACGAGCAGTAGGTCCCACGGGCATAGGGGTCATTGTTCCAATCGTAGCTCAGGGAACTGAGCAGCTCTGCACCGGGAATGAGCGCATCAACCGCCGCCTGCACAGCCTCGTCGTCGTAGACATCAAGCGCATCCGGATTCTGGCCAAAGCCCACCAGCAGCGTGTAATCCGGGGCCTGTTTGTACGTCATGAGGTAGTCCAGGGGACCATCGGCGGCAAAGCTGAGCACGTTGCCGACATCCCCTTTCACTTTCACGTAAAGTTTGAAGCCGACACCCGTGTGGCGTTCTTTGCCCGCCTCGACCACGCCTTCCGGCAGCGGTGGGGTGAAGTCGATATTGAATATGGTATTCATCGGCAGGCAGCAGATGACAGCGCCTGCTTTGATCACATCGCCGTTTGTCGTTTGCACACGCACCAGGTTCCCGGTGTCCTGCACGGACTTCACGGGCGTTGACAGGCGAACCTCGGGGCTGCCGTCGGCGATCATGTGCTCTACGAGGGCGGCGGTACCATCTTTGAGGCTGAAGCGCGCGACAGAGTCCATGAAGGTCGGGAAGTAGCCGCCACCACACTGGTGCCACCGCAGCATCTCCAGGTAGGACATGGCGTCTGGCGAGTTGTGCGCCATGGTAGCCACCACGGCGCGGATGAAATCTTTCTGGAAGTCGCTTAAATCGGCCTCGCGAAGTTTGTCGCTGACACTGATGGCGTCCGCCTCCAGCGCCGCAGGTGCGTTATGCAGAAGATCCCAGTTGCGTGGCAGGATGGCGCGTCCGGCATCGGTGAATGCCTGCCAGCCCATGACCGCCTCCATGATTTGCGCCTCGTTCAGCTCCTGACGTTGCCCGTTGATGGTCAGGACCATGCTGTCCGGGACGGCGCCGGGCGTTTCCTTGATCGCCAGGCCATAACGCTCCTTCTCCGCCCAAACGAAGGGTTGCGTGTGGTGTATCCAGAACCCGCCCAATTCCACGGGATCGCCATCCAGATCAGCGGAGAACGTGCGGCCCCCCAGCCGGTTGCGTGCTTCGAGCAACAGGGTCCGATAACCGTTCTTCATACTGTCCCTGGCGGCGGCTGCGCCGGCGTTGCCGCCGCCAATGACCACCACATCGTAATCGCAGCCCGGAGTCTTGCAGGCCTGTTCTGCGCCTGACACCGCAACGGCCTGCTGTGGGCCGGACACCAGACCCGCCGCGCCTGCCGTGATTGCCGTCGCACCGCCCAGAAAACGCCGTCGATTCAAGCCAGGGCCCTGCTCGGGCGTCACCTTGTCTTCGCTCATTGATGTAGTCTCCCTGTGTGGCTGTTATTCGATGCTGCAAGCCACCAAGGCTACCTGATGGCATACCGGGATGTTGGACATTTTCCGCCAAATGATCGACGCAATGCGCCAACTAGGGCACTGCAGCGCCGTTCCGTGCCGGCGAGTGAAAGAGGAGAGGTCAGGAGGTGGATTCCCGCGCCGCCCCTGAAGCGGGCGTTATGCCACCCTGTATGCGCTTCACCTCGGCGCGATAGTTGCGCGGCGTGACGCCCACCGCTCGCCTGAAGGCACGAATGAATGCGCTGGATTCTGAAAAACCGAGCTCCCCGGCAATCAGAGCGATGGGCGTCTGTGATTCCGAGAGTGCCCGTTTGGCCATGTGCACCACGACCTCCTCACGGAGGCGCTGGTAACTGCTGCCCTCTTTCGCGAGACGCCGGTTGAGTGTGCGCGGTGACAGGTTCAGTTGCTGTGCGACCAGCGTCACACCACCGTCGGGCTGGTCGAATGTGCGAGCAATCAGCTCTCGCACGCGCTCCAGGAAGCGGGTCTGTTGCTGCCATGCTTGCAGGAGTGTATCGGCCTGCACTTTCAGGATGTCGAGCAACTGGGGGTCAGCCCCTGCCAGCGGCGTCTGCATCATCGACTCGGCAAACAGCATGCTGTTCTGCTGTTGCCCAAAGTTACATTCGCAGCCGAAGGCTTCATGGTAGTCTTCCACGGACGCAGAAGCCGCGTGCTTGAAGGTCGCCCTGAGCGGCGTGGCGGCGTCTCCCACCTTGATGCGCAGCAGGCGGACCAGGGCGCTCATCGTAAACTCGACGTCGAGGCGCACGCCTTCGCAGGCAGGGCGGTTGATTGTCCATTCGAGTTCCACCTGGCCCCCCGACACCAGTTTGGTATAGCCCATGCCGCGCATGAAGATGGGTTGGTAGTGCACAAGCTGCTCGAAGAGGGCACCGACGGTGGGCGAGTAGTCCATCAAGTAGCCATAGAGGCCCAGTGACGAAGGCTGCAGCTTGCGGGAGATGTCCAACCCCAGTTGCGGTCGATCCAGGCAGCGACTTGCCCATGAGAACAGCGAGAGATACGCATCGATGGAGAGGAAGGACAGGGTGCTGGGATGTTCATGAATACCTGTTTGCCGTGCGATTTCCTCCGCACGGAGCCCCTGTTTGAGGAGATAGTCGATCAGCCACCCGGCATCCAGGCCCCAATCGGATTGGTCTGACGAGGTGGCCATCAACCCATCCAGGATCAGCGATATTGGCCGGGAGTGTCAATGAAATGGCGAAGTGAGTCAACTTGTCACCGTGGCTGTGCGCTACCATCCACAGCGGAAACGTGGCGGCAAATAATCAACAGTGTCTGGGGGAACAAGCATGCGCGCACTTTATCTGAACGGCGGTAATCACCTTCGTGGCTTTGCCACCTCAGCGCTCGCGCTGGCAGTGAGCGCGGTTGCCGTGCAGGCCACGGCGCAGGGGATGCTGGAGGAAGTGGTGGTCACGGCGCAGAAGCGCAGTGAGAACCTGCAGGATGTGCCGGTGTCGGTGTCTGCCATCGCCGGTGCCGACATAGAGATGTTCCGTTTCAGGGACGGTACCGACATTGCAGCACAGATACCCAACCTGCAGGCCACGAACACGGCGGGGGACGGGTTTCCGATTTTCTCGCTGCGCGGGGTCGCCATGAGTGACTACAGCTTCAACCAGTCCAGCCCCGTCGCGACCTACATAGACGAGGTCTACAAAGGCAACCCTGCCATCCAGGGCGCACAGTTATTCGATCTCGAGCGCATCGAGGTTCTCCGCGGCCCGCAGGGCACGCTCTACGGGAAAAACTCCACCGGCGGCGCCGTCAACTACATCACCCGGACGCCGGGTTACGGCGAGACCAGCGGCAACCTCACACTCGGTTACGGGAATTTCAACCGCCGGGAAATCAGCGGTGCGGTGGATACACCCCTGCAGGGGGATACCCTGGGGTTGCGTATTGCAGGCACCTGGACGGAGGCCGATGGCTGGTTCGACAACCGCAACCCCGGCATCGAGGACGGCAATGCGATTGATGAGTACGGGCTGCGAGTCTCCCTGGCCTGGCAGCCGTCGGACACTGTCGAGGCGCTACTGCGCTATACGAAAACCGATCAGCGTGCGGTGAACTACGGCATACAGCCCTTCAATATCTCAGCCGACGGCCTGGGCGGTGGCGTCTACGGGTTGTACAACGCGCTCGGAGCAACGGACAAGGTCGATTATCAACGCAATGGCCTGGACTTTCGGGACTTTGAATCCGATCAGGACGCCCGGCGCGAGCTGTCCAACCAGGCGTTGGCGCTGACGGTGAACTGGGCGTTGAATGATCGCTACCAACTCACATCAATCACCTCCTGGGATGACGGAGAGGCACTCAATCCCGAAGACACGGACGGCTCGCCGCTGGAAGTGCTGTCGATACCCTATTACGGCGAGGCCGAACAGTACACGCAGGACTTGAGGCTGGCGTCGAGCGGCGATGGCCCTTTCAACTTTATCGCCGGCCTGTACTGGTCCCAGGAGCAGGTGTACAACGCCACCACCATCGGTTTCTACAGCGACCTGGATATGAACCTGGATGGCAGCATTGACGCGTTTGACTGCGCCGATGTTGCCGGCACCGCGTTTCTCGGCGCACCCATTACCGAGGCAGGACTGAATGCGGAGGCTACGCTGAACAGTCTGGGATTCAGTCTCGCCGACTTCGCACCCGCCAGTTGTCAGTTCGACAACGCCTTCGATCAGGAGCGTACCAGCCAGGCGGCGTACTTCGACGGCAATCTCGCCTTGTCGGAGGCGTGGACCCTGCGCCTGGGGCTGCGCTACACCCGGGATAAAACCGAGTTGAGCGACTTCTCTGCGCGTATTCTGGCGGCGGCTGACGGCACGCCGATTCTCAACACCATTCCCGGCGACCCCGTGGATGCGTTTGCAAGGGCCGGCAAGCGCTCCGAGACAGAGGGAGAGTGGACCGGCAAGCTGGGACTGGATTACACCAGCGAGGCAGGCACGCTGATTTACGGCAACGTCAGCCACGGCTATCGCTCTGGCGCGTTCAATGCCCAGGCCTTTCTCGACCCCTCCGAATTGACCTATGTGGAGCCCGAGACTCTGGACGGTGCCGAACTGGGTGTGAAACACGAGTTCCTGCAGGGTGGTGTGCGCCTTAACGCGGCCGCGTTCTATTACCGCTATGACAACCAGCAATTCCTCAATATTGACGGCATCATACAGACGCTGGTCAACATTGATGAATCCGAAATTGCCGGTATGGAAGTGGAGGTGGAAGCTGCACTCAGCCCGGGCCTGATTGTGCAGGCGGGTCTCGGTCTTCTGTCAACCGACGTGAGGGGCGGTGAGCTCAGCGGTGTCGACCTTGCCGGCAACGATCTGCTGCTGGCACCGGCAAGTAACTTCAACCTCGCTGTCACCTGGGATATCGCCACGCTGGAGCAGGGGACCTTCACCCTGCGCGCCGATACCAGTTTCATCGATGACTTCTACTTCGATGTCTACAACACGGAGCGAACCGCCTCGGAGGCATACTGGCTGCATAATCTGCGCCTGGATTTCCTCTCGACGGATGAGGGCTGGCAGCTGGGCGTCTGGGTGAAAAATGTCAGCGACGAGGATTACTACACCTCTACGCTGGACCTGCAGACCTTCGGCTTTGACTACGGTCATGTCGGGGCGCCGCGCACCTACGGTGCCGAGCTGCGCCTGAATTTCTGAGTGCGACCGCGGCCGGGGCTACCCCCCGGTCTCGGCTTCCCGCCAGTCGCTGTCGATATACAGCTCCAGGGGGCGATACGCGGTTTTGTAGGACATCTTGTTGCAGTTGCGAATCCAGTAGCCCAGGTACAGGTAGTTCAGGCCCATACGTCGCGCCTGTTCGATTTGCCAGAGGATGGCGTAACTGCCCAGGCTGCGACGCTCCTCTTCAGGCTCGAAGAAGGTATAGATCGCTGACAATCCATCGGTCAACACATCCACCACGGCAATGCCCAGAAGGCGTTCCTCCGCGAAGAACCGGTAGTAACGTGTGCAATCCCAGGCGTCATTGAGGAATGACATGTACTGGTCGCGATCCGGCGGGTACATGTCGCCGTCGGCGTGGCGCTGCTCAA
This sequence comes from Halieaceae bacterium UBA5044, assembly GCA_002416125.1. Lineage (GTDB taxonomy): Bacteria > Pseudomonadota > Gammaproteobacteria > Pseudomonadales > Halieaceae > Haliea. The sequence continues at coordinate 143,350 of DIBU01000006.1, read as the reverse complement.
TGTAACGGTAGTACAGGTTATAGGCGGCCTCATCGCCGATATGTGCGCTGAGTTCCACGCGAAGGTCTGCGTTGCGCCGCCAGGTGCGCCGCTGGGCGCGGTTGGGTGCAAAGCTGTGCACTGGAATGCGTGCCGGAATGCAGGCATTGCAACGGCCACAGTGTGGCCGGTAGATGTGGTCACCGCTGCGCCGGAACCCCATTTGTGACAGACGACTGTACAGCAGCTGGTCCATTTCCTGCCGCGGGTCGATGAACAGGGTGGTGGCTTCCTGGTCTTTCAGGTAGCTGCAGGTATGAGGGTAGGTGGTGTACACCTTGAGATCCCGCAGGGATGAGGTCACGGCAGCAGGTCTCCGCAATGGGTCGGCAAAACCCAGATGGACGGGTCGATACACTCATCAACATTCTGGGCAAGCTCCGCTTCAAAGTCCAGCCTGCTGATCAGCCGTGCCCCCATTCTGTTCATGTGCGCGCTCTCCACCTGGCAGTCGATCAGCCTGAAGTCTGCCCTGCGCAGCAAGGATACAAGCGCCACGAGGGCAATGCGGGATGCGCTGGGTACGCGGGAGAACATCGACTCACCAAAGAACACGCGTCCCAGCGCAACACCATACAGGCCACCGACCAGTTCGCCCCCGGCGCTGAGCACCTCCACCGAGTGTGCGATGCCCCGCCGGTGCAGGGACTGGTAGGCCTGCAACATGTCATCGCTGATCCAGGTGCCTTCGCTGTCGCGCCGGGGCGCTGCACAGGCCGCCATGACCGACGCGAAGCGCCGGTCCACACTGAGTTGCAGGGTTGTTTGACGCAGGGTCTTGCGCAGGGAACGCGACACATGCAGGGCATCAAGGTAGAGCACCGAGCGCGGGTCTGGTGTCCACCACAGTACGGGTTGCGGTGGCTCATACCAGGGGAAGATACCCCGCCGGTAGGCCGCGGTCAGGCGCTCGGGAGACAGTCCGCCGCCGGCTGCCAGCAGCCCATTGGGATAGGTCAGTGCCTGACTGGAGGGCGGAAACGCATCGCCGGGGGCCAGGCGGGCGATCCCCGGCATGGGCCTAACCCAGGTTGTCCAGGTATTTTTCGGCGTCCAGCGCAGCCATGCAGCCGAATCCGGCGGAGGTGATCGCCTGGCGATAGATGTGATCACCAACATCGCCCGCCGCAAAAACACCGGGGACAGACGTGGCCGTCGCATTGCCCTCGGTGCCACTGCGAATCGTGATGTACCCGTCCTTCATGTCCAGTTGCCCCTGAAACATCTCCGTGTTGGGCTTGTGGCCAATGGCAATGAACACCCCGGCGAGGTCCAGTTCGCTGGTCGCACCGTCAGCCGTGGCTTTCACCCGCATACCCGTCACGCCGCTGGTGTCTCCCAGCACTTCGTCGAGTGTGTGGTTCCAGAGCAGGCGCACCTTGCCTTCTTCCGCGCGTTTGAACAGGCGGTCCTGCAGAACCTTTTCCGCGCGCAGGCTGTCGCGCCGGTGGACCAGCACCACCTCCGACGCAATATTGGCCAGGTAGAGAGCCTCTTCAACCGCCGTATTCCCACCGCCGATCACGGCGACTTTCTGGTTGCGGTAGAAGAATCCATCACAGGTGGCGCAGGCACTGACGCCCTTGCCCATGAATGCCGCCTCGCTGGGCAGCCCCAGATACTGTGCCGAGGCCCCGGTTGCTATGATCAGGGCATCGCAGCTGTAGCGGCTGCTGCCCTCAAGCAGGAACGGTCGGGAGGAGAGGTCCACGCGCTCGATGTGGTCGAATACCACCGAGGTTTCGAAGCGCTCAACATGGGCCTGCATCTGCTGCATTAACTCCGGACCCTGCAACTCGGCATGCCCACCCGGCCAGTTTTCCACTTCGGTGGTGGTGGTCAGCTGCCCGCCCTGTTGCATACCGGTGATCACTACCGGCTTCAGGTTCGCGCGCGCCGCATACACGGCCGCCGTGTAGCCCGCGGGGCCGGAACCGAGAATGATCAGGGGGTGGTGTTGACAGTCGCTCATGTGGTGATTTCCCGGTTGCTGGTGTTAAATGTGGCCTGTTGCGCGACTGACGCATGCTGCGCAGCCCGGCGGCGGCTGGGCTGGCTATGTTAATGTAAAGACCACGCCGCGGCAAAGGCGAGGTGGATTCTAAATAGTTTCCATAAGTTTTTGAATATAATCATAAAATGGGGCACAATTGCTGAGTGATGTGGCGCGTGGGGAACGTCTTTTCCACGCCAGTAAGGGGAAATTCAAGCGTGCCTGAGAAATCCGGTCAGCACAGCGTCCTGGGCCCGCGATTGCGGGAGGGCGCCTTCATTGGCGTCAGCGCGGCCTGCCTCTATGTGTTGTTGGCACTCGTTACCTACAGCCCGCGTGATCCGGGCTGGTCGGCGACGGGTTCGGGGGCGCGCATCCTCAATGCCGGTGGCCCTACCGGCGCCTGGGTGGCGGATGTGGCATTCTCACTGATCGGCTTCGCGGCCTACCTGCTCCCCGTCCTGCTGGCTTACCGCGCTCTGGTCATTCTGCTGCAGCGCCACCGGCACCAGCGCTTTGACTGGGTGACCTTTGGTATTCGGGCCCTGGGGCTCGTGCTGGTCATCATCGCCGGCACAGCGCTGGCAGCGCTCAACGACGGCGGTGGGTCCGGCCTGCCCCAGGGGGCTGGTGGAATCCTCGGGCAGGCGATCGGCGATGGCTTTCGTCTGGCCTTCAGTGCGATCGGCAGCCGGCTCATTCTGCTGGCTGTCTTCCTGTTCGGCATCACGATTTTCACCGATATCAGCTGGCTGCGCCTCATGGAACGGCTTGGTCGGTGGACACTCAACGCTGGCCAGCGCATCCGTCACTGGTGCCTGGCATCGCTGGACCAGGTGCGTGATCGTCGCCAGCGGGAGAAGGCGCTGGAGGCGCGCAAGGCGGTGATTGATGAGCATGTGGAGCGCAGCAAACAGCGTAAACCTCCAAAGATAAAGCCCCTGAAGCCGCGGCCTGAAAAAAGTGACCGCGCGGAGAAGGAAAAACAGCAGCCCTTGTTCGATGCACCGGTGACCGGCGAATTGCCCGCACTGGGCCTGCTCGACGCGGAAACCAAGGACCCGACCAAGGGCTTTTCCGAGGAGGCGCTGGCGGCCATGTCGCGCCTGCTGGAACTCAAGCTGGCCGACTTCGGCATCAGTGCAGAGGTGGTGGCGGTGTATCCGGGCCCGGTGATCACCCGGTTTGAGATCCAGCCTGCGGCGGGTATCAAGGTGTCGCGGATATCCAACCTGGCCAAGGATCTGGCGCGTTCACTGGCCGTTATCAGCGTACGGGTGGTGGAAGTGATCCCCGGTAAATCGGTGGTCGGGATCGAAATCCCCAACGAAGACCGGGAGATCGTGAATTTCCGCGAAGTGCTGTCCTCACGCGCCTTCGACCAGTCGCGCTCGCCCCTCACCCTGGCGCTGGGCCATGACATCTCCGGCGAACCCGTGGTGGCTGATCTCGGCAAAATGCCCCACCTGCTGGTGGCGGGCACCACGGGGTCCGGCAAGTCCGTGGGGGTTAACGCCATGCTCCTCAGCCTGCTCTACAAATCCACCCCCACCGATGTGCGTTTGATCATGGTCGACCCGAAAATGCTTGAACTCTCGGTGTACGACGGGATTCCACACCTGCTGACGCCGGTAATCACCGACATGAAGGACGCCGCCAACGGGCTGCGCTGGTGCGTGGCGGAAATGGAGCGTCGCTACAAGCTGATGGCGCACCTGGGCGTGCGCAACCTGGCAGGCTACAACCGCAAGCTGGCAGACGCAGAGCGCGAGGGCACACCGATCACGGACCCGCTGTGGAAGCCCGATCCGATTCTTGCGCTCACCGACGAGGAGCAGGAAGCGCCGCCGCTGGAGCGCCTGCCCTCCATCGTGGTTGTGATCGACGAATTCGCCGACATGATGATGATCGTGGGCAAAAAAGTGGAGGAGCTGATCGCCCGTATTGCGCAGAAGGCGCGGGCCGCTGGCATTCACCTGATCCTGGCCACGCAGCGACCCTCTGTCGATGTCATTACCGGACTGATCAAGGCCAATATTCCCACCCGCATTGCCTTTCAGGTGTCTTCGAAGATCGACTCGCGCACCATTCTTGACCAGGGCGGAGCGGAGCAGTTGTTGGGGCACGGCGACATGCTGTACCTGCCTCCGGGCTCCGGGCTGCCCACACGCGTGCACGGTGCGTTCTGCTCCGATGAAGAGGTGCACCGGGTGGTCGCGGACTGGAAGCGTCGCGGTGAACCCCGCTATATCGAGGGCCTGCTGGATGAGGGTAGCAGCACCCCGGTGACGGCAGGGGAACTCCAGGCCAGCAACGGTGACGAAGATCCAGAGAGCGACAACCTGTATGACGAGGCCGTACACTATGTAACCCAGAGTCGGCGGGCGTCGATATCGTCGGTACAGCGCAAGCTGCGTATCGGTTACAACCGGGCCGCGCGCCTGATCGAGACCATGGAGCAGGCCGGAGTGGTCAGCGAAATGGGCAGCAACGGGCAGCGCGAAGTGCTCGCACCGCCGCCGGCAGAGTGAGCCGACTCAATGAACCCTCTTTGCACAGGACTGACAGAGTGCCCAATTCACTGACCCTATTGCGTCTATGCACGCTGCTCATGTTTCTTGCGCCCCTGCCGCTGCGGGCGGAAGCCGTCGACGAACTGCTGCAGGCCCTGCAGCCTATCGAGCGCCTGCAGGGCGAGTTCCAGCAGCGGCAGTACGCCGCGGACGGTGACGTCGTAAGCGAGTCGGAAGGGCGTTTCCGGCTGCTGCGGCCCGGCTACTTTGCCTGGGAGATACGCGCACCCGACAGTCAGTTGATTATCGCCAACCGCGATTACCTGTGGCACCACGACCGCGACCTGGAAACGGTGACGCGCCGCCCGGTAGCGGGCAGTGAGGCGATGACGCCACTACAGGTGCTGGGCGGCGACAGCGAGGCGCTGCGCCGGGATTACAGCGTGCACCGGGATGAGCAGCAGCGCTTTGTTCTCGTGCCCAAGGGAAGCGGCAGTGGGTTCCGGGAACTGGCACTCTCGCTGGCAGACAATGCGATTCTCGGCATGGAAGTGCTGGACAATCTCAACCAGCGCGTGGTCATCACCTTCAGTGCGCTGGACACGCAAACACCGATGACAGCTGCCGAGTTCGACTTCGCACCGCCGCCCGGTGCAGACCTGTTCTATCAGGCAGAGTAACCCTTGGCGGAGGATCTGTTCAGCGCCGCTGGCAAAGCCGGTTACCAGCCCCTGGCTGCGCGCCTGCGGCCCGACACGCTGGACAGCTTCGCGGGGCAGTCACACCTGCTCGGACCGGGCAAGCCGCTGCGCCAGGCGATCGAACGACGCCAACTCCACTCGATGATCTTCTGGGGGCCACCCGGGGTCGGCAAGACCACCCTGGCACGCATTGTTGCGGGCGCTGCCGAGGCGCATTTTCTGCAGCTTTCAGCCGTGCTGGCCGGTGTGCGCGAAATACGCGAGGCAATCGGACAGGCGCGCCAGCACCGTCTCGCGGGGCGCGACACCGTGCTATTTGTGGACGAGGTGCACCGGTTCAACAAGAGCCAGCAGGACGCCTTTCTGCCTCACGTGGAAGACGGCACCGTGATCTTTGTTGGCGCCACCACCGAAAACCCTTCCTTCGAATTGAATAACGCACTGCTGTCGCGGGCACGAGTCTACAAGCTGCGATCCCTGGGCACCGACGACCTGCAACAGGTTCTGCAGCGCGGCGTGGCGGCGCTGGTGCCGGCAACGGTCGTGGACAGCGACTGCCTGCGACAGATTGCCGAGCAGGCAGATGGCGATGCCCGCCGCGCACTGAATCTGCTGGAACTGGCTGCCGACCTGGCCAGCGAGGAGCACGGTCGCCGCAGGATCACGGCTGGCACACTCGAGGAAGTCTTGCAGGCCTCGCTGAGACGCTTCGACAAGGGCGGTGACCTGTTCTATGACCAGATCAGCGCCTTGCACAAGGCCGTGCGCGGTTCCGCGCCGGACGCCGCCGTTTACTGGTTGTGCCGCATGCTGGATGGCGGGTGTGACCCGCTGTACCTGGCACGCCGTATCGCGCGCATGGCCAGCGAGGACATCGGTAACGCCGACCCGCGCGCCCTCAGCCTGTGCCTCGATGCCTGGCAAGTACAGGAGCGGCTGGGCAGCCCCGAGGGCGAACTCGCGCTGGCACAGGCGGTCATCTACCTCGCCTGCGCGCCGAAAAGCAACGCAGTCTACAGCGCCTACAAGGCGGCCCTTGCGGAGGTTCAGAATCAGGGCAGCGTGGAGGTGCCGCTGCACCTGCGCAATGCGCCGACCGCCCTGATGAAGGCTGAGGGACACGGCGACGACTATCGCTACGCGCACGACGAGGCGGGAGGTTACGCGGCGGGAGAAAGCTATTTCCCCGAGGCGCTGAGCGACCGGCGCTACTACTTTCCGGTCGCACGGGGTCTGGAGCAGAAGATCGCCGAAAAACTCGAGTACCTGCGCAGTCTGGACGAGACCAGCGGCCGGCAACGCTATCCGAACAAGTCGTGAAAGCGACCCGGTTCCCGGGTGGCGGCGCCCGGGACGCTGCCCCCACCGCTAAAAATCAGTACAATGCGCATTGGCAACTGCACCTCGCGGGTTATTCCATGAAGTACCTGGTCTTCGTTGCATTGGGGGGCGCAGCGGGCTCGGTCTCGCGCTATCTGCTCTCACAGTGGACCCAGGCACAGTGGCAGGGCGGTTTTCCGCTGGGCACACTGCTGGTCAATCTGCTTGGCTCCTGCGCCATCGGTGTCGTATTTGCCCTGCTGGAGAAGCAGGTTCTGCATCCAGACTGGAGAGGCCTCCTTATGGTGGGCTTCCTCGGGGCATTTACCACCTTCTCGACGTTTTCACTGGAGGCGTTTGCGCTCTGGGAGTCCGGGCAGGCGCTGCAGGCACTCGGCTATGTGCTGGCCAGCGTCACGTTCTGCTTTCTCGGCGCCGGCCTCGCAATTACCCTGACCCGGGCCTTGCTCTAGCAGCCCGGCACAACAGACAACAGGAACAGAACAATGCTGGATATCAAGGCGGTGCGGCAAGACCCGCAGGCGATCGCGGCGCAGCTTGGACGGCGCGGTTATGGCTTCGACGTCGCCACTTTCGAGGCGCTCGATGCGCAGCGCAAGCAGGCCGATATGGACAGCCAGGCACTGCTGGCCGAGCGCAAGCGCGCATCCAAGACCATCGGCCAACTGGTCGGGCAGGGCATGAGCGTTGAGGAGGCCAAGGCCCAGGTCAACCTGACGCTGGACAAGATAGCCTCGCAGCTCGATGACCTCACCGAACAGGCAAAGTCAGTACAGGGCAAGCTGGAAGACTTTATGTTGGGCGTGCCCAATCTGCTGGCACCCGAAGTGCCCGATGGCGAGCGCGAGGAGGACAATGTCGAGGTGGCACGTGTCGGCGAACCTCGAACCTTTGATTTTCCGGTCAGGGACCACGTGGCACTCGGCGAGGCACTGCAGCAGCTGGATGCGGAAACCGCGGGCAAGATTACAGGCTCCCGATTCACCGTCATGTACGGCCCCCTGGCGCGCCTGCACCGGGCACTGATCCAGTTCATGCTCAATCTGCACACCGGGGAGCACGGGTATCGCGAAATCTACGTGCCCTATATTGTGAATCGCGATTCCCTGCGCGGCACCGGGCAGCTGCCGAAGTTCGAGGAAGATCTGTTCAAACTGCAGGGCGAGCAGGATTATTACCTGATACCCACAGCCGAAGTGCCGGTCACCAACATTGCCCGCGACCGTATCTTTGAGGATAGCGAACTGGGCGAGGAGGGCGTGCGTTTCGTCTGTCACACGCCCTGCTTCCGCAGCGAAGCGGGCAGCTATGGCCGTGACACCCGCGGCATGATTCGCCAGCACCAGTTCGAGAAGGTCGAACTGGTGCAATTGGTCCGACCTGCCCAGTCGCCCGACGCGCTGGATGCGCTGACCGGTCATGCCGAGCGCGTTCTGCAGTTGCTGGAGCTTCCCTACCGCAAGATGGCCCTGTGCGCCGGTGACACCGGGTTTTCTGCACAGCGCACCTACGATCTCGAGGTGTGGCTGCCGGCACAGGACACCTACCGTGAGATCTCTTCCTGCAGCAGTTTCGGTGACTTCCAGGCGCGCCGCATGCAGGCCCGCTGGCGCAACCCGGAAACCGGCAAGCCAGAGCTGCTGCACACACTGAACGGCTCCGGGCTGGCGGTGGGCCGCACCCTGGTGGCGCTGCTGGAAAACTACCAGCAGGCCGACGGCAGTGTCAGCATACCCGCGGTGCTGCAGCCCTACATGGGCGGTTTGACCCAACTCTGAGACGACACTCGACCGGGAGGCTCCTGCCATCGAATCGCTGCCACTCTTCCTGAAGCTACAAGGCGCGCCGGTCGTCTTGATCGGCGGTGGCCAGGTGGCAACCCGCAAGGCGCGGCTGCTGCAGGCGGCTGGCGCCTGCATCACAGTCGTGGCACCGGATGCCGGCGACGAACTTCTGCGGCTGCTCGGGCTGCACGATGAGGCTGGCGAGCACCGCCAGCACCGCTGGCTGGCAGAGCCCTACCGGGGCGCGGAACAGCTTGCCGGCGCGCGGCTGGTGGTGGTGGCCACCCCGAACCGGACACTCAACGCCGTCATCTCCGCCGACGCGACCGCGGCGGGTATTCTCGTCAACGTAGTCGACTCTCCCGAGCTGTGCAGCTTCATCTTCCCCGCAATAGTCGACCGGTCTCCGCTGGTCATTGCCATCGGCAGTAACGGCGCCAGCCCGGTGCTGGCAAGGCAATTGCGGCGGCGCATAGAGGCTATGGTGCCCGCGGCCTACGGTCGCCTGGCGGCTTTCGCACGGGATTTGCGCGATACCGTGGCGCGGGCGCTTCCCGATGTGGAACACCGGCGGCGCTTCTGGGAGCAGGTCATCGACGGTCCGATCGCAGGACAGGTGCTCTCCGGGAATGCAGAAAAAGCGAAGAACAGCCTGACAGCACTGCTGGCGCAACAGCAGCGAAACCCGAAGAGCCTGAATCAGGGGGAGGTTTACCTGATCGGTGCCGGCCCGGGAGACCCGGACCTGATGACCTTCAAGGCGCTGCGCTTACTGCAGTCGGCGGACGTCGTGCTCTACGACAGGCTGGTGAATCCGGCCATCACCGACCTGGCACGGCGGGATGCCGAGCGCATCTATGTGGGCAAACAGCGCTCCGATCACAGCGTGCCGCAAACCCGGATCAACCAGCGCCTGCTGGATCTGGCCCGTGACGGCCGTCGCGTCGCGCGTTTGAAGGGTGGTGATCCCTTTATCTTTGGCCGCGGCGGTGAGGAGATCGAACTGCTTGCGCGGCATCAGATCCCGTTTCAGGTGGTACCGGGGATTACCGCTGCCAGCGGTGCAGCGAGCTACGCCGGCATTCCCCTGACGCACCGTGAACACGCCCAATCCGTACGGTTTGTTGCCGGCTATCTGAAAGACAACCGGCTTGAGCACCGTTGGGAGGAGTTTTTATCGCCCAACGAGACCCTGGTGTTCTACATGGGGCTGGCCGGGCTGGAAGTGATTTGCAGCGAGCTGGTCGCGCATGGGCGTGATCCCGCCACGCCCGTGGCCGTCATTGAACGGGCAACCCTGCCCGAACAGCGCGTTATCACGGGCACATTGAGCAGCATCAGCGCGATCGTCGCCGAATCACGGCCCGTGGCGCACACACTGATTATCATCGGTTCTGTGGTGGACCTGCAGTCAGAGCTGGCCTGGTTCGGGGTCGATACACCACAGACAGCGGGATGAACCCTGTTACCATCGCGCGGCTAGTGTCTGCGCCATACCAGCAGCTGATTGTTCGCCGGCATTGCCGTATCGGACTCCAGCTCAAAGCCGGTGTCGCGGGCCAGTACCAGCAGGTCATCAAGGTCCCGGAGCCCGCTATGCGCGGCGCGAGCCCGTAAGCTGGCATCGAAGGCGGCGTTACTGGCGCTGCTGTAGCGGCCGGCATACCTGAAGGGGCCGTACAGGCAAAACGCGCCTTGCGCCGGCAGCACCCTGGCCAGCCCCCGGAACATGCACTCGACTTCCGTCCAGCACATGATGTGCGCCGTATTGGCAGAATAGGCCATGTCCGCGTGTATCACAGGCCACCGGAGCTCGGCGACATCCAGTGCCAGCGGTTCAGCGATGTTGGGCAGCGCCGCGGCCCGCACCCGCTCCCGACAATTGTCCACACTGTCCGGATGATCTGTCGGTTGCCAGCGAAGGTGGGGCAGGGCGGCGGCAAAATGCACCGCGTGCTGGCCTGTCCCCGACCCCACCTCAAGTACCGTCCCCGCATCGACAAAGAGCTGCTGCAAACGGGCCAGAATCGGCTCCTTGTTGTTTTCGCAGGCTTGTGAGAAGGGCAGCGGCATGGCGGCGTCTAAACCGGAGACCGGTCGTAGCGCGGGAAACCGGGCACGGTGTCCGTCACCACGGGGAAAATCGTCTGTCGGGCAGGCACCATCTCGTCAGCATAATTGCGGTAGATAGCCGCGCGCAGGGCACCGGCGGTTGCGTAGCCAGTCTGGTCCGCAAGGTCGTCAAGGATGCCTCGCACCCGGCTGGTGGTCAGTGCATGGCTGCGTGCGATTTCCTGCAGACTATCCCCTGCGATGAAGTCCTCAAAAACCCGCATGGTTTCCAGTGTCCAGCGTGCGCCAAGGGAGCCGACGATGGTGCCATCGGGTTCCGCGCGTACCAGGCTGCGCGTGAAGGGATCCTCCACGTTGGCCAGATACGTCAGAAACCCGGTTTGCAGCTTGATCACGTTGAGAATGGCGCGGAACATGCGGCCGGACGGGGTCAGTAGCCAGACCCAGGCCGTGGCATTGCCGTACAGCCGGGCAGCATCCTCCAGCAGGCCACCTACCGGATCCTTGATCAGCGGTGTATTGCGCCGCCAGACGCTGGGCAACACGTTTGTCATCGATTCACGGTGGGCGAGTTCGGACAGGGTCTTGCCGCGTACTTCGTCCAGGGTCATGCCGTGCATGCGCAACGCCGCAGGCGACATATCCACCACGCACATGTCGTCGCCCAGGCGGGTTACCGGCAGTACATCCCCCAAGGCTTCAATCCAATCCATTGTCATCCGCCAGTGCCTGTCTCTCGCAAGCTTGGACCACACCGTCCGGCCCTGGACGGCGGGTGAAAAAACCTGCGGCGCTTCGCCGCAGGCTGCATCGTCTACTGTTTGTCGCCAGTGCGATTCGCGCTGTGCTGTGCAACCTGCTGGTGGCGCAGGAGCAGCGCGTCCACAAGGATGTTGCCGGCCTCGGTGAGCAGCACGTCGGGGTGTTCCGGGTCTTCTGTCGCGCTATCGTCCTCGGGCTCGATGGCGTCCTCATCGGTTTCGTCAAACTCATCTTCCAGCGAGGTCAGCAGTTCCTCGCCGAGCGCAGCGCGGCGCCGGTTTTCAATTGCCAGGGCCTTGTTCTCCTGCGCCTCACGCATGGCGATACGGGCTTCTTCATTGAGCGGCAATGCCTTCACCGCGCGCGCCTCTTCAGCCAGGTGAACCTGCTCCTCAAGATAGACGAAATCCGGGTTGGTGACGCTGCGTTCACGGAACAGTCGGGTCAGCTCCGGCACAACGGCGTTGATGTCACCATAGCGCCTGTGCTTGACCGGATTGATCTGGTCCCAGTTGAGAGCGTGGTCCAGTGCGCTCTCGCCTATCTCGTCCGGGTCGAACAGGGACGGAAAGACCACGTCGGGCACCACTCCACGGTGCTGCGTGCTGTCTCCCGAGATACGGTAGAACTTCGATTCGGTGAGCTTCAGCTGCCCTTCCGTGAGCGGCACCATGGTCTGCACGGTTCCCTTGCCGAAGGAGCGGTCCCCAACAATAATGCCGCGCTGATAGTCCTGTATCGCGCCGGCGAAGATTTCCGAGGCGGAAGCGCTCAGTCGGTTGATCAGGACCACGAGCGGACCATCGTAGTAGGGGCCCCGCACACGCTTGCCGTCACGCCACACCCGTCGCGACGAGTGGCGAATCTGCACGGTCGGGCCGTACTCGATAAACAAGCCGGTCAACTCGTTGGCTTCCTGCAGTGAGCCACCGCCGTTATGGCGCAGGTCGATCACGATGCCGTCAACGCCTTCCGCTTCCAGTTCCGTCAGCAGTTTGTGGACGTCGCGGGTGGTGCTCTTGTAATCATCGTCACCGCGCCGCATGGCCTCGAAGTCGATATAAAACGCGGGAATGTCGATGACACCGATCTTTGCGGTGTGGTCACCGCTGGGCACTTCAAGGACCTTCTTCTGGGCCGACTGCTCCTCCAGTTTGACCTGGTTGCGCACGATGGTGATTTCCTTGCGTGCATCCGTGGAGGCCGCCTTGGCGGGGATCACCTGCAGGCGAACCGTGGAATCTTTGGGGCCACGTATCAGCTCGACCACCTCGTCCAGGCGCCAGCCGATTACGTCTTCAAAGGGGCCATCCTCGCCCTGTGCAACGCCCACGATCCGGTCCGAGGGTTGCAGCTCTCCCTGCTTGTCCGCCGGGCCAGCCGCGACCAGTCGGGCGACCTTGGTGTATTCGTCCTCCATCTGCAGTACTGCGCCGATCCCTTCGAGCGACAGGCTCATATTGATATTGAAGTTCTCCGAGCGACGGGGAGACAGGTAGTTGGTGTGCGGGTCGTAGAGTTCCGTCAGGGCGTTGGCATAGACCTGGAACACATCCTGGGCGTTGTACTGTTCAATCCGCTTGAGCTGGTTGCGGTAGCGCTTCTCCAGCGTCGGCACAATGTCCTCGGCCTCTTTCTCCGCAAGCCGCAGGCTCAATACCTGATTCTTGAGATGGCGACGCCAGCGATCGTCAAGTTCTGCCTCGCTGCGCGCCCAGGGACGATCCTCGCCATCCAGTTCATAGGCCTCGTCCACGGTGAAATCCATGGCCGCTACGCGCTCGTCGAGTGTTTCCACGATGCCGCCGAGGCGCTCCTGCAAGCGCTGCTGGAAGCGGTTGAAAATGTCGAAGCCGATCTGCAGGTTGCCCTCGTGCAGGTCCTCATCCATCACCGTGCGGTAGCGCTCAAAGTCCGCCAGATCCGCCTGGGTAAAGAACATCTTGCCCCCGTCGAGGCTTTCTATGTAATTGTCCAGGTGCAGGGAAGACAGGTTGTCATCGTAGACAAGCTTGGCGTAATGGCGCTCCTCCAACTGCTCGATCAGCTCAACGATGGTTTCCCGCTGGCTGTCCGTGTAGGCGATGGCGGCGCCCGCAACTCCCGGCAGCGCTGCCACCAGCAGGGCCGCAACGCCCAGGAAGAGGGTGCGGAAGTGCGTCGCTCTGTAAGCCGGTATGGTAGGCAAAGTTGGTGTCTCCTGTAGACCGAGTCAGCAGTGTAACCCCACGCTGGGTTGCATCCAATCCCATTGTAACGGTGTACACGATGTTGTGTGAGACAGCGCTGGTTCGCGCGTGTTCCATCCCCGTGCTACCGGACTGGTGTACCATACAGGCTGCAGCCAGCGGACCAGGGCCCCTTGAGCGCGTGAACCCGATCGAACTGACCAACAGCATGATTTTCTGGGGTGCCCTGCTTGCACTCCTGTGCGTCATTGCCAGCGGGCTCTCCCGTCGGGTGGGTGCCCCGGTACTGCTGGTGTTCCTCGTGCTGGGCATGCTCGCCGGTGAAGAAGGGCTGGGCGGCCTGCAGTTCAATGACGTCAACCAGGCCTTCCTGTTCGGCAGCCTCGCCCTCGCCATCATCATTTTCGACGGGGGGCAGGGCGCGCGTCGCGACACCTTCAGGGTCAGCCTGGGGCCGGCACTGTCGCTGGCGACGATCGGTGTGGTGCTGACCGCCGGTATCACCGGTTTGGTGACACACCTCATTTTGGGGCTGAGCTGGCTGGAGTCTCTATTGATCGGCGCCATCGTCGGCTCCACCGACGCCGCAGCCGTGTTCGGCCTGCTGCGTTCGGCGGGCTTGCAACTCAAGGAACGCACCAGCGCGACGCTGGAGGTGGAGTCCGGCAGTAACGACCCCATGGCGATCTTCCTGACGATCACGCTGGTGGAACTGCTCTCGCTGCAGGCGGAAGACCCCGGGGTACGCATTCTGGCGGCCTTTGCGGAGCAGATGGGGCTGGGACTTGCCATTGGCTTTGCCGGCGGCTATCTGCTTGTGCGGCTGCTGAAACGCCTCTCTCTGCCCGTATCCATGTATCCGCTGCTGGCGCTGGCCGGCGGCATCAGCGTGTTCGGGGTGGCCAACCTGTGGGGCGGGAGCGGCTTTCTGGCCATCTATCTGGTGGGCATCCTGATCGGCAACGCATCGCTGCCGCACGCCAAGGATATTCGCCGATTCCACGATGGCATCGCCTGGCTGGCCCAGATTGGCATGTTTCTCATGCTCGGTCTGCTGGTCACACCCAGCAGCCTGCTGCCCCTGGTACTTCCCGCCCTCGGCATTGCCTTGGCGCTGATTTTTGTCGCACGCCCCCTGGCCGTGGCCCTGGCATTGCTGCCCTTCCATTTCCCCTGGCGAGAGCAGGTGTTTATCAGTTGGTGCGGGCTGCGCGGCGCTGTGCCGATTATCCTCGCACTGTTTCCGTCCCTCGCCGGGCTGGAGCATGCGGATATTTTCTTTGAGCTGGCGTTCTTCGTGGTGCTTGTTTCGCTGGTGCTCCAGGGGTGGACCATCGCGCCCATTGCCCGTTGGTTGGGCATTGAGGTGCCGCCGGTACTTGTCGATCCGGAGCACCTGGTCCTGAAGATTCCGGACGAACAGGAAAAAGAGGTTCTGGTATACCGGGCGGTGGCGGGCAGCCCTGCGATTCAGATGCGGGCAGGGCGTTTGCCGCTGTCTGGCGGCGCACAGCTGGTGGGTATTGTTCGCCAGGGAGTGTTACTGGACAACCCTCGTGAGCAAGACGTCGAGCTGGAAGACCATGTCATGGTCCTCGGCAATGACGGCGCAGCACCGGCCCTCGCCCGCCTGTTCACGCCGGTGGATGCGCGCAGCTCGGAAAAAGCCTCGGCGTTTTATGGCGACTTTGTCCTCAAGCCGGGCGCACGCCTGGCCGATATCTCCCTGATGTACGGTATTGCGGTACCGGAAGCCCTGCAGTCGCTCACAGTGGGCGAGTTCATCAACCGGCAGTTCCATCACAAAGCGGTCGTGGGGGACCGCGTCTCGCTGGGTAGCGTTGAGTTCGTCGTGAAGAAACTTGATGGCGACCAGATTGCCGTGGTCGGCCTTAAACTCGGGTAGTCATTCAGCCCGCGTCGCCCTCCGCGTCTGTTGCGATAATGTCGATGCCGGCCAGGTCCTGCGCATAGCGTTTCTTGCGCGGCAGATCCATGCCGCGCAGAATCTGGATGCGTTGGGCCTGGGGTGAACCTGCGCCGTGCAGCGATTCTGTGAGGTAGCCCACGGCGTTGCGGCCCAGGGTCATGTTCTCGATCAGGCGCAGCATCCGGGTACGGCTCTCTACCGGAATGTCTGCGCGACCCTGGAAATACTTGTGCAACAGTGGCCCGGCGTCCTCATGCTCGAAGTCGGCCTGGGACGGCAGGGTCACCATCAGGCCGCCAGCGAGGTCCTGGGCGAATCGGGCTATCTCGTAGGGGAAGCGTGTGACATTGTGCTTGCACACGTTGGCCAGCATTTCGTCATTCATCCAGATACCCGAATCCAGTCGCGTCGCCTCGTGGGAGGATGCGATGGCCGACGAATAGATGGTTTCGTTGAGATGCGTCATCTCCACCAGTTTGTCCTTGATATGGCTGGCGGCATCAGCCCCGTTGTACTCGGCGATAGAGGCCGCAGCGCCGACCATCACATCACCGAGGCCGGTTTTGCAGACATAGCTGGCGCGATGGTAGGCGGTAAAGCGCGACACCATCGGCTGGGCGAATTCGTATTCGCCATCCATGAGCACATGCTCCCAGGGGATGAACACGTTGTCGAAAACCACCAGGGTTTCCTGTCCGCCGAAGCGCGCGTTGCCCTTGTCGATGTCGCCCGGCTCCAGCGCACGGGTGTCACAGCTCTGACGCCCGTAAATGTAGGTGAGTCCCTCAGCGTCGCCGGGCACCAGGCCAACCACAGCGTAGTCACGATCTGCCTCGCCCATATTCATTGTGGGCATGACGCAGATCCAGTGACTGTTCAGACCGCCCGTCATGTGCGCTTTGGCGCCGGTGACGAACAGGCCCTGTGCCGTGCGACCCGTTACGTGCAAAAAAAGATCGGGGTCAGATTGCTGGTGAGGGCGTTTGCTGCGATCCCCCTTTGGATCCGTCATGCCGGCACCAATGATGACATTGTGGCGCTGGGCTTCGCGCATAAAGTCGAGATAGCGCTGGTGGTAGTGCGTGCCATACTTGCGGTCGATGTCCCAGGTGATGGAGTGCAGCACACTGATCGTATCCAGCCCGGCACAGCGCTGGAAGCAGGTACCCGTGATCTGCCCCAGACGCCGCTGCATACGATTCTTCATCACCAGGTCCTGCGGTGATTCGACAATGTGCAGGAAGCGATTGACCCGGGCGTCGATCAGGGAAGAGTGTGCCGTTGCCAGCTCAGGCTCTTCCAGAGCCAGGTCGTAGGTGGCACTCAGGGCATTGATAGAGGGGCGGATAATCGGGTGGTCCACCGGCTCCGCGATCCGCTCACCCAGCAGGTAAACCGTGACATTGCGTCCACGCAGGCTCTGTACATAGTCTTCGCCAGTGCGAATCGGCGTAAAACGCGCCCACCGGCTGGCTGCTGTCTCCTCTGTGCGCTCTGCGCTAACCTTGCTCACCCTGTTCCTCCCACGACCTGTTTTGCGGTCCAGCCCCCGGTTCGCACAGGCCAGCCGAGCACCCGCAATACCGTGGTCCGAGACCCTGAGGTGTCTGTTGTATGCTAAATTGGGGCGGTTGTCGATTGCAGCCACCGCGTTGCAACGCAGCGTCAACACACGCATCAGCCGAGGGCATCATGAAGCACACTCACATCCGGCCAGAATTCCATACCAGGATTTGTGGTGCCGTACTGCTGACACTGTTGTTCTGCATGACACTGGCGGGTCGCCCCCTGGCAGCCGGGGAGGCGCGCCACGATCTGGTCATCATCGGCGGCCGCGTCGTCGACCCGGAGAGTGGGCTGGATGCTGTGCGCAATCTGGGCATTACGGGCTCAGAGATTGTTGAGATATCCGAAGGGCGGCTGGTTGGTAAGCGCACCATCGATGCCAGTGGCCTGATCGTTGCCCCCGGGTTTATCGACCTGCATTCACACGGGCAGTCGCTGGTTGCAGACAGAATGCACGCCTACGATGGCGTGACAACCACCCTGGAACTCGAGTCCGGCGTGTTGCCGGTCGATGAGTGGTATCAATCACAGGCGCGGGCGGGCAGGGCCCTGAATTACGGTACGTCTGCCGCCTGGACCTTCGCGCGCATCGCGGAGTTCGAGGGGCTGACACCCCGCGCGGAGGTGCAGTGGTTCCGTGATGCCTTCGCCCGCAAGCGCTGGGTTAGCGAAGCCGCATCGAGTGAACAGGTGCAGCGCATCACTGCCTATCTTGAACAGGGGTTGCGCGACGGGGCACTCGGTATCGGCATCAACGGGGGTTACGCGCCGGGGGGAGGTTTTCGTGAACTGCTTGCCGTGCACAGTCTGGCTGCTCGCCATGAGGTCCCCACCTTCACACACATCTCCTGCGACAATCCGCAGGACCCCGACAGCTCGGCGGAGTGTGTCGGCCAGGTTATTGCCCTGGCGGCCAGCACCGGAAACCCGGCCCACATCTGCCACTTGAACAGCAGCAGTGTGCGGGCCGTCGATGTCACGGCCGGAATGATCCAGTCAGCGCGCGCTTCCGGCGTTCCGATAACGACAGAGGCCTATACCTATGGCGCCGCCAGCACCACCATCGGTTCGGCGCTGTTCAGCCCGGATGCAATGGCGGCCAAGGGTGTGAAGGCGCAGGACATTGAATACAACGGCCAGAGGCTCAATGAAGAGAGTTTCAAAGCCCTGCGCGCAGAGCAGCCCGGTGCCATTATCGTAAAACACTTCCTGGATTTACCGGCGGAACGCAGCGTGTTGGACACCTCGGTTCTGCTCCCCGGCGGGGCGATAGCCAGCGACAGCATGCCCTGGATCGACGCGAACACGGGCGCGCTGATCCCCCATGACGTGTGGCCGCTGCCGGAAACAGCTTACGCCCACCCCCGGAGTGCCGGCACCTTCAGCCGCCTGCTGGCCGAGTGGGTGCGCGAAAGCGAGTCGCTGAGCCTGACGGAAGCCTTGCGCAAGACATCGCTGATACCGGCAACGATCCTGCAGCCCTCGGTGCCGCAGATGCGCAAAAAAGGCAGGCTGCAGGTGGGCATGGACGCCGATATCGTCATCTTTGATCTGAACGCGGTGCAGGACAGGGCCACTTTTGCCAATCCCCGACAACCCTCCGTTGGCATGCGCTACGTACTGGTCAACGGCGTGCCCGTTATTGACGAGGGGGAATTGCGTCTGGACAGCATGCCGGGGAGAGCAATCAGGCGGCCACCGCAGGACACCATTACCGATATGCAGCAGGGACACTGACATGTTTGCCATGATCATAGAAGAGACCGGCGGCCCGGAGGTTTTCCGCCGGGCCGAGGTCCCGACACCCACACCTGCGGCCGGTCAATTACTGATTCAGGTTGCCTGCGCGGGTGTCAATCCTGCTGACTGGAAAAACCGGGAAGGGCACCTGGCGCAATACCGGCCCTATGTATTCCCCTACATTATCGGCTTTGACGCGGCCGGGCGCGTGGCGGCGATAGGGGAGGGGGTGCGCGGATTCTCGGTGGGCGACCGCGTGTTTACGCCCACCAACCACGGCCAGGGTGGTCAGGGCAGTTATGCGGAATACACGCTGGCCGACGCCGGCCGGGTGGCGCACATTCCCGAGGGACTCGGCTTTGCAGAGGCCGCAGCATTGCCGGTTGCCGCACTGACTGCGTGGCAGGGCCTGTTTGATCGGGGTGGCCTGGCGCCGGGGCAGTTGGCGCTGATTCACGGTGGAGCAGGTGGGCTGGGCAGTTTCGCAGTGCAGTTCGCATGTTGGGCGGGGGCTCGGGTGGCGGCGACCTGCTCAACCTCCAACCTGGACTATGTGCAGGGGCTGGGCGCAGAACGGGTCATCGATTACCGCCGCGAAAGCATCCCCGAGGCGATCGCGGACTGGGCGCCCGGGGGCCTCGACTACCTCATGGACGCCGTGGGTACCAGCACCCTGCCCAACGGCCTTGACCTGGTCAGACCCGGTGGCACCTTTGTCAGCATCCCCACGCTGGTGGATGACGGGGATATCCCGGCAGCGGCCGCGATGGCCGCCGAACGCGGTGTCAAACGTGTATTTTCAACCATGGACGACACCGACTGTGCCGCAACACTGACCAGAATCGCCCAGCTGCTGGTCAAGGGGGACATCAGGCTCCCTCCCATTGAGCAATACCCATTGGCGGCGGTCGCCGACGTACACAGCATCCTGCAGCAAGGCCACAACCGCGGCAAGAAGGTGCTGAAGGTCGCCGATCTCGACTCATCACAAACAGGAATCAAGCATGTCTGACCCACTCGCGTCCCTGAAGGGCAACGTCGCCGTCATTACCGGAGCCGGTTCCGGCATTGGTGAGGGCCTCGCGCACTGTGCCGCAGCTGCCGGCATGCAGGTGGTTGTGGCCGATATCGCGACAGACCGTGCAGAGAGCGTCGCAGATGCGATCCGCGAGGCCGGTGGCGATGCAATGGCAATGCCCGTGGATGTGGCATGTCCCGGCTCCATCGATGCACTCGCGGAAGCGGTGCATACGCGCCTGGGGGACGTCACGATGCTCTTCAACAACGCGGGGGTGGAAACGGTCGGCTTCAGTTGGGAACTCAGCAGCGAGCAGTGGGAGAAAACACTGCAGATCAATATCCACGGCGCGATTCATGGTGTGCGCGCCTTTGCGCCCCGTATGCTCGCCAGTGGCAGGCGCGCCTGGATCGCCAATACCTGCTCAATCGGCGGGCTGGGAATGATGCCGCTGCAGACCTCATACATTCTCAGCAAACACGCCATGATCTCCTTCAGCGAATGCCTGTTCCTGGAGATGCAGTTGAAGGGCGCGCCGATTCACGTCTCGGCGGTCCTCCCCGGACCGGTGGCGACCCGGATATTTGCCGATGGCGGCGGCGGGCAGGACGAGGGCAGTGCACAGCACCGGGCCATGATGGACGCGATGCTCCACGCGGACGGCATTTCAGGCCTGGAGGCAGCGCAGCGCATTTTTCCCCAGGTGGTCGCCGGCGCATTCTGGGTGTCCACTCACCCCGAGGTGACACAGCAGATGGCCGCGGGTCGCGCTCAGCACCTCAGCGCACTGTCGACGCCCGCCTTACCGGCAGAGATTCTCGCCAGCATGGGCCTGGCCGTCCCGGAATAACGTGTGCATCATCAAGCGGCGGTAAAGGCCGCTGCATGGGCCTCACGCAGGGTGCGCTTGAGTATTTTTCCCGAGGGGTTGCGCGGAAGATCGGGGGCGATAATCACACGCTTGGGGACTTTGAACCCCGCGAGCTGACCCTGACAGTGTTCGATGACCGCCTGCTCATCGACGGCGCTGCCAGCATCCGCCTTGGCCACCACCACAGCCGCAACAGCCTCCACCCAGGTCGGGTGGGGCAGGCCGATCACAGCGACCTCCGCCACCCAGGGCAGCTGGTAAATGGTTTCTTCAACCTCGCGACCGGAGACGTTCTCACCACCGGTTTTGATCATGTCCTTTTTGCGGTCCACGATGGTCAGGTAGCCTTCCTCGTCGAAGGTGCCCAGGTCGCCGCTGTGGAACCAGCCGCCGGCAAAGGCCTCAGCGGTCTTTTCCGGGTTTTTGAAGTACTCGGTAAGGAGTTGCGGCGAACGGTGCACCACTTCTCCGATGGCGCCCACCTCCACATCATTCCCCGCGTCATCCACCAGACGCGTTTCCACATGCAACACCGGCTTGCCGGCCGAGCCGGCTTTTCGCAGCTGGTCCTCCGGTTTGAGGATCGTGGCCGTCGGGGCAATCTCGGTTTGTCCGTAGAGGTTCCACAAGCGGAGTTGCGGCAGCCGCGCCTGTATTTCCTTGAGCACCTCCACCGGCATGATCGAGGCGCCGTAATAGCCCTTGCGCAAGGCGCTGAGGTCCGCCGTGTCAAAAGCGGGCGCCCGCAGCAGTGATATCCACACGGTCGGTGGCGCGAAAAACGACGTGATGCATTCCTCCTGCAGTAATCGCAACAGGTTGTCCGCGCTGTTGTCGTCCGTAATGATGTTGCTACCGCCCGCCTGCAATGATGGCCCAAGGAAACAGTCGAGCTGTGCGCAGTGAAACAGCGGCAGGGCGTGCAGCAGCCGGTCATCGCCGGCGACCTCGGCGTCGGCGAGAATGCTGCCGTACTGCCACAACACGGCGGCATGACTGAGCACGGCACCCTTGGGCGCCGACTCCGTGCCACTGGTGTAAATGATCTGTGCGGGGGTACGCTCATCAACTGCGACCGGCCGTGACAGCGGCTCCGTCTGCAGCAACTCCGAAAAAGCGCCCAGGCCTTCCGCTGGCGGACTGTCCAGGTTCAGCCACAATAGCGATTCCACACGCGGGCAGAGACCGGCAACGGCAAGTGCCTTGTCCACCTCAGTTGGCCCCACAAGCAGCAGGCGCGCCTCGCTGTGGTCGACGATATAGGCCGCTTCCTGCGCATTGAGCATGAAGTTGACAGGCACCAGTACCGCCCCGGCAGCGGCAATCGCAAAGCGGGCCACGGCAAAGGCATTGGAGTTGCGCGACAGAATCGCCACGCGATCGCCAGGCTGGATACCCCGTGCGGCCAGGCCAGCCGCCGCCGCACGGCACAGGTGATGGAACTCGGCATAGGTCCAGCCAACGCCGTGCTGGCGAATGGCGAGTTTTTGCGGGTGGCGCGCAGCACTGCGGCGCAGTATGTCGTAAATGGACTGTTGACGAAGTGCGTTGTCGGTCATGGTTGTGCCAACTCCCTGGATTCCCGATTATTTTTCACTGTGGCCCCGGTATGCGCCCGCTGGAGCCTGCATTGAACCAGCGCGGCCGCGGCCAGACAAGCTACCGCACTGGTATGCCTCCTTGTGATTCTATACGCCTTTGCATGCCGTGACGTTGACGACAGAAGCCCCGGCGGATAGCGTGCGGATTCACAACAATAAGCAGCGAAGACCGCCCAATGATCACCGTACAAGACGAAATTGTCTTACAGGCGCAGCATCTGTCTGCCGTCGAGGCGCTGTTTCAGACACGCTACCGGAAGGCGGCAGAGGCACGCGGCATGCACTTTCAGTCTCTGCAGGTGTCGCCACCGGTCGCCATTGCCGAAGCGCCGGTCACACTCTGGCTGCGCTGGACCATTACCGACCCGGCGGCCTGGTGGGGCATGCGCGCGCAGTCAGGGACGGCGGAGGTCGCCGCTTTCTGGGCTGCTGTCGATAAGCAGAGTCTGTCCCGCAGGCGTACCTACCTGATGAAGCCGGACGCAGCAGCGCTCACGCTGCCAACGGCCGGGCGGTCCACGGCGACCAGCAGAGGCTACCGCGAGACCGCACAGTTGCAGATACGTGAGGGTGGCGCGGATGCACTGCAACAGGCGCTCTCCCTGTGGCTGCCACAACTTCCGGGGCTTGCATCGAGCGAGCTTGGCAACAACCTCGCCCCTGAGTACGCAGCGGGGCACCTGACACTGGACCTGCTGTACCCGGACGCCGCCGCCGCGGCGCGGGCACAGGCGAGTGATGTGTGGCAGTGCCAGATTCTTCCTGAGCTCTCGCGCACCTGCACTGCCGTGCATGCGCTGGCGCTGGCAACCGTCGGTGCCGGTCTGCGGGAGCCGGACCTGGCTGGCGGGATCAAACGCACAGCATTCTTCCGCCTGCAATCCGGTCGCGACACCGCGACCGCAGAGGCCTTTGAAAGGGACCTGCTCGCCATGCCAGAGCACATTCACGAAATTCGCAACTGGCGCCTGAGCCGTGCTGTCCCGGTGGAATGGCAGCATGCAGGGTGCGCGCCATGGACCTGGGTATGGGAACAGGAATTCCGCACCGTTGATGACCTGTTGGGGCCATACATGCTGCACCCACACCACTGGGCTCATATTGATCGCTGGTTTGATCCGGAGTCGGGTGCGCAGGCGATAGATACAGCGCTGTCCCACGCATTCAGCCCGTTTGGCAGCAGCGTACTCGCGCGCGAGCTTGTGGCACAGGGTGAGGGCATCTGACCGGCCCTGCAATAGCGTTCACAGACACAGGGTATTCAGGAGACGATTGACATGGGAACACTGCTGGAAGGTAAGGTTGCGCTGGTTACGGGTGCCAGCCGGGGCATCGGGCGTGCGCTGGCCCAGCGCCTTGCTGCCGAGGGCGCGACGATGGTGCTGGCGGCGCGAAGCCTCGACAGTGCGGGCCCCTATGCCGGCACACTGCGTGAGAGCGTGGCGCTGATTGAAGGGCAGGGGGGCGTAGCCTATCCGCTGCAGGCGGACCTCGAAAGTGACGCGGACCTCGACACCCTGGTAAGCCGCACGATTGCACTCACCGGTGGGCTGGACATCCTGATCCACAGTGGCGGCAAAGCCGAATACGCCCCGACGGCGACCATGGACCCGGCAACCTTCGAGCGTACTTTCCATCACTATCTGCGCGCGCCGTTCCGGCTGATCCAGCACGCAGTACCCGAAATGCGCAAACGTGGCGCTGGCTGGATTGTCACGCTGGGGTCGGTAACCGCGCTGCCGCCGACCCGCCCCTATGATGCGTTTGCGACCCAGGGGGGAGGCACTGTCTATGCGTCCATCAAGGCCGCGGTGCACCGCATGACCCAGGGACTGGCGGCGGAGCTTCTGGCTGACAACATTGCCGTAAACACCCTGAGCCCGAGCACTGCCATCCGCACTCCCGGCGCCAGTGAATACATTCCGGAGAGCTACCCGACTGAGCGCATCGAATACATTGCGGAGACCGGCCTCGCGCTCTGCCACCTGCCCGCCGCGGAGCGCACCGGACTCACTGCCTACAGCCTACATTTTCCGCTTCAGCATGGGCTACCGGTTTACTCACTCGACGGGTCCCAACGCATTGAGGACCCGATACTGCCCGCCTACTCACACCCCGGCATCGATTCCTGACTCGGGGCGTTCGCAAGGATCAGCCTCACGGTGGTGCGAAGCGCCGCGCCAGACGGCGCAGGACAGGGGCCAGCAACAACGGGAGCACACTGGCCAGCGCAACCAGCAGCCAGCCATCCGGGCCGGGATGGACGAGAGACAGGACCGCGGCAAGTGGAGGAAAGTACACCGCAGCCGCTATCAGTGCACTGCACAGCCCGAGTGCCGCCCAGATCCAGGGGTTGCCGGTGATTTCGTTGCGCAGCCAGCGGCCGCTGTCCTCGCGGATATTGAACACATGCCACATCTGGGCCAGGGCCAGTGTGAGGAATGAGACCGTCACTGCCTTGCTGGCGTCGAAACCGAGTACCAGGCGACCCACCGCCATCGCGCCCAGTACCACCGCGCCAATCAGGGCAGCGTACAGGCCGATGAGCACCCAGTGCTGGCGCATCAGTACACGCTCCCGGGGCGATCGCGGCGGGTGTTGCATGGCACCCGGTGCACCTGTCCCCACACCCAGTGCCAGGACCGGAAACACATCCGTTACCAGGTTCAAAAACAGGATCTGCAGGGGCAGCAGGGGAAGTGGTGCACCCGCGACTGTCGCCAGCACGACCACCAGCACTTCACTGATATTGCAGGACATCAGGTAAACAACGAATTTGCGGATGTTGCTGAAGATGGCCCGACCCTGCGCAATGGCAGCGACAATCGTGCGAAACTCGTCATCCTGCAAGACCATGGCGGCGGATTCCCGCGCGATGGCTGTGCCCCGAATACCCATCGCCACACCAATATCGGCTTTTTTCAGCGCAGGTGCATCATTGACCCCATCGCCCGTCATGGCGACGACCCGGTCTGCGCGCTGGTGCAGATCAATGAGCTTGAGCTTTTGCTCGGGTGTGACACGCGCGAACACGCGCACGTCCAGCAGTTCATCCGTCGCCTCGCTTTCGAAGACCTGCTGCAAGGCATCGCCGTCCACAACCTGGGGGGGCTGACCCTCTGCGACAATGCCCGTGTCCAGCGCGATGCGCGCGGCGGTCGCCGCGTGGTCTCCGGTCACCATAACCACATTGACCCCCGCGGCGTGGCACTGTTCGATGGCCTCCTTCACGCCCTTGCGTGGGGGGTCTTCCATGCCAACAAGACCAAGTAGCACGAGGTCACTGTAGGGCGGGTCCTGCTCAGACCCGAGCCGTCGCTCCGCTACCGCCAGCGTGCGCAGCCCGGTGGCTGCCAGATCGTCCGCGCGCTGCAGCCAGTGCTGGCGGCCCGCATCATCGAGGTCAACCGCGGCCTCGCCCTCCTGTTGTGCACGACACAGTGGCAGCACGCTCTCTGGCGCTCCCTTGACGGCGGCGAAAACGCCATCGGCATCGCGGTGGATCGTGGCCATGCGCTTGTCTTCGGCACTGAAAGGCTCCTCACGAAGCTCGGGCATGGCCGCCAGCAGAGCAGGGCGGTCCAGCCCCAGTCGGGCGGCGGCAGCCAGCAGGGCCAGTTCCGTGGGATCGCCCGTTGCATGCTTCTCGTCCTCGGCCTCATCACCCAGAGAGGCGTTGCAGCACAGAGCTGCGCGTTCCAGCAGGCGGTGAGTTACCCCCGTGTCCCCGGAGCTGTCTCCTTCGCTCTGGAAGACGATATCCGCATCGGCCAGCAGCACCCGGGTGACCGTCATCCGGTTTTCCGTGAGGGTGCCGGTCTTGTCAGTGAGGATAACGCTGGTTGCCCCGAGTGTTTCAACGGCGGACAAACGGGTAATCAGCGCGTTCCGTCGGGCCATGCGCCACATGCCGCGAGCCAGCGCGATGGTCGCCACGATGGGCAGACCCTCGGGGATCGCAGCAACGGACAGGGCAATCGCAACCTCGATGGCGAGAGCAATATCGCGACCGGTCAGCACGCCAATGACTGCCAGCATCACGGCCATCACCAACACCAGCCACACCAGCCGCTTGCCGAGCGCGTCAAGGCGTTTTTCAAGCGGCGTCTGGCGCGGCTGCGCGGTGCTCACCTGATCGAAAATACGGCCAAACTCGGTATCCATACCCGTGGCAACCACAAGGCCGCTGCCGCTCCCACGGGTGAGGGCGGTGCCGCCGAAGGCTATGTTAGGCCTTTCCAGCAACGATGCTTCTGCCGCTACCGCGTCGACCTGTTTTCGTACCGGAAGTGACTCGCCGGTGAGCACCGATTCATCTGCCTGCATCCGGGCGGCTTCCTGTAAACGGAGGTCCGCCGGGATCACATCGCCGGCCTCCAGCAGTACCACATCACCGGGCACCAGCCCGGACGCCGGTATGCGCTCCGCACGGCCGCCGCGCAGTACTGTGGTCTCCGTGCGGGCGATACTTCGCAGCGACTCCATGGAGCGTGTTGCCCGCCATTCCGTGGTGAAGCCCAACGCGGTGTTGAGCGCGACAACGACCGCAATCGCCATCGCCTCTACGGTATCGCCCATCAACAGGGCCAAACCGGTCGCTGCGAACAGCAGTAACACCACAATGCTCCGCAGTTGCGCCAGCAGAATAGACAGGGCAGGGCGTGGCTTGGTCTCACGGAAGACGTTAGGGCCGAATAGCTTTCGGCGACGCTGAAGTTCGTCTGCTGCCAGCCCCCGTGAGGGATCAACAGCCAACGCTTCCGCAACGTGCGCTACAGGGTGCATCCAGGGCTTCACCAGGCGAGGGTCGTCAGGCGCGGCGTGCAAGCGACTGCGCCTAGCGTCGCGTTGCGGCGAGTATCTGGTCGAGTTGGTTGGCAAAGCGCTGTTTGTCCTGATGGTTGAGTGCCGTCGGGCCACCCGACTGAATCCCACTGGCACGCAGTGTGTCCATGAAATCCCCCATAGTGAGTTTCGGCTGAATATTGTCCGTCGTGTAGCGTTCACCCCGTGGTGTCAGCACCAGGGCACCCCGGGCAATCACTTCGGCCGCCAATGGGATATCCGCGGTAATGACCAGGTCTCCCGGTTTGGCCAGCCTGACGATTTCATCATCCGCCACGTCAAACCCGGCGCTGACCTGCAGCGAGCGGATATTCGCATCCGCAGGGACCTGTAACGGACGGTTTGCCACCAGGGTCAAACACAGGCCAGTACGGCGAGCCGCCCGAAACAGAATGTCCTTCGCCATGCCCGGGCAGGCGTCGGCATCAACCCAGATATCCAGTGCGAGTTCCCCCTTTGCGATTGCTGCACGTCGCAGGCGCGAGGGCATCAGTGTATCCGAGTGACCTGTGGGCCGACAGTCAGGCCATCCGCATGCACGACCTGTCGCGATCGCGCCTGGTGCTGGTGCGCCTTAAACACAGCGCGGGGTGGGCAGGGGGTTCAGCCTTCACCAGCCTGTGCATAACTGTGTGCCCGAATCCTTAATTTAACATAATATATATTATACGCAGTTGTGGATTCTTTTACGGATAACGGATTTGCCGTGTTTTGCAGGCTCCGGGGCTCGTTTCGGGCCCTACTGGGCTCTGCTATGGATGACGGGTTGTCCGCCAGATGCAGGACCGCCCTGTACGGGAATCAGGCCAAGCCATCCGGCGGGCCCGTATGAAGAGCGTTCGGCTGAACAATTGGGTTCTGCTTTGGGTGCGGCCCGTTCTTGCCACCAACTTCGGATGGCTGGGCTGGAGGAATTACTGGTCGGTGAAGGACACGGGTGCATCGAGATCGAGGCCCGCAACTTCATAGCCTCGTACAAAATCGTCTGCGTGCTTCAGCACCCAGGTTCTGACTTGCTCCGGGTCGTGATCGCGCAGGCCCCGGTAAATCTGTCGGTGCGCATCCAGTAGACGCTGGTTTACATCAAGCTGTTTCATCAGTCGATTCGCCGCCGGCAGGAACACATGTGCGATTCCGAGACGACTCAACTGCAGCACCCGGTTGCAGGACCCTTCGGCAATCAGGCTGTGAAATTCGAGATCGAGTACCTCAAGTGCCGCATTGTCGCCGAGGTTCGCTTCCGTCTGCCGCAGGTTCTCCTCCATTTTATGCAACAGCTCCGGCGAAATCTTCTCCGCTGCCACCGTCGCAATCTCTGCGTCGAGGATACGGATGGCCTCGTATAGCTCCCTGACGGTCACTTCCTCAAGAATCAGCGTATTGAAGATGCGACTGCTGAGTTTGTCGCGATCGGGTGAGCGCACAATGAGCTTCTTGCCCCCCGGCTTTCGCTCGACGAGGCCGTTTTCCTCCAGGAGGCGCATGGCTTCTCGCACTGATGAGCGATGAACCTGCAGGTTGTCCGCAAGGACCTGCTCGGCAGGCAGCGTGTCCCCTACCTTCAGCTCGTTGCTCAATATCCGGGTCTCCAGAATCTTGTAGATCTGGCGGTAGAGAGGGTCGCGCTGCAGGGCTGTATTCGGCATGCGCTTGACTCTAGCACAGGGTCGGCCTACCATGCAATTTCAGTCGTATTGTCCGACCATCCGACCATAAATAGGTCAAAACAGGGTAAATTTGTATGAATTTTGAGCACAGTGACAAGGTAAAAGGCCTGATGGCACAGGTGGATGCCTTCATGCAGGAGCACATTTTTCCGGCAGAAGAAGCCTATGAAGAGTTCGTCAACGACCCCGCCAAGCTGTGGCAGGTACCGCCGATCATCGAAGCGCTGAAACAGAAGGCCAAGGCGCTGGGGCTGTGGAACCTGTTCCTGCCTGAAGAGTACGGTGACTTCAGTCCCGGCCTGACCAACCTGGAGTACGCCCCCCTGGCAGAATTGATGGGCCGCTCAGAAATGGCCTCTGAGATATTCAATTGCAGCGCGCCGGATACCGGCAATATGGAGGTGCTGGCCCGCTACGGCACGGTGGAGCAGCAGGAACGGTGGCTGAAACCCCTCATGGAGGGCGAGATCCGCTCTGCCTACCTGATGACGGAGCCACAGGTGGCGAGCTCCGACGCCACCAACGTCGAGTGCTCCATTGTGCGCGATGGCGACGAGTACGTGATCAATGGCCGCAAGTGGTGGTCCTCCAGCGTTTACGACCCGCGCTGCGAATTGCTGCTGGTGATGGGCAAGACCGACCCAGAGGCTCCCCGGCATATTCAGCAATCCACCATTATCGTTCCTCGCAACACACCCGGGGTGAAGCTGGTGCGCCCCCTCAAGGTGTTTAACCACCTCCACTCCCCCGCCGGCCACGGCGAAGTGCTTCTGGAGAACGTGCGCGTTCCCGTTGAGAACATGATTCTCGGTGAAGGACGCGGCTTTGAGATTGCCCAGGGTCGCCTGGGACCGGGCCGTATTCACCACTGCATGCGCTTGATCGGCGCGGCCCAGCGCTGTCTGGACCTGATGTGCAAGCGTGTCGACTCGCGGGTGGCTTTTGGCAAGAAACTGGCGGATCAGGGCGTCATTCGCCAGGATGTCGCCAAGTCCCGCTGTGAAATTGAGCAGGCTCGTCTACTTACCCTGTGTGCCGCTGACAGACTCGACAAGGTAGGCAACAAGGAGGCCCGTGACATTATCGCCATGATCAAGATCGTGGCCCCGCGCATGTGCCAGGAGGTGGCGGACCGAGCCATCCAGGCCCACGGCGGCATGGGCCTGTGCCAGGATACGCCGATCGCCAATCTGTTTGCCTATGCACGCTTTGTTCGCCTTGCCGATGGCCCGGATGAAGTGCATATGGCGCAGTTGGGCAAAATGACCATCAAAGCCGCAGTCGAAGGTGTCTGACAATGAAAGCTCTGGTATTCAACGGTCCCAGAAAGATTCGCTATGAATCCTTCGATGATCCGACGATTCGCGACGAACGCAACCTGATTATCAAGGTAAAGCGCTGCAGTATCTGCGGGTCAGACCTGCATATGTACCATGGGGATCGCATTGCCAAGACAGACTACTCGCAGCCCATCGAGCGCTTCTGTACCGGCCACGAAACCATCGGTGAAGTCGTGGAGGTGGGCTCCGCGGTCCGCAGGCACAAGGTGGGAGACAAGGTACTGGTCGCCGGTGGTGCCGGTTGTGGTATCTGCCGCCGCTGCCTCGCGGGGCAGTTCAACCTCTGTGAAAGCTATCGCTCGGGGGGTCACAGCAGCATCGCCTACGGTATCCGGCCCGTACTCAATGGCGGTCATGCAGAGTACCTGGAAGTCATCAACGCGGATCTCGGTGCAACCGGTATCCCGGAGGGCATTACAGATCAACAGGCACTTCTCCTGACCGATGCATTGGCAACTGGCTACTACGGGGTAAAGATGTCCGGGGTTTCTCCCGGCGACACCGTCGCCGTGATCGGCCAGGGGCCGGTGGGTCGCCTGGCTGCAGAAGCGGCGGTGGCAATCGGCGCCTCTACAGTCTACGCGATCGATCCACAGGAAAACCGCCGCAATATGGCATCCGCATTCGGCGCTACGCCGCTACACCCCGACGAGGCAGTACAAACGGTCTACGAAGAGACCCGGGGGCTGGGTGTCGATTCGGTCATCGAAGCGGTGGGTGTCGGTCCAACTCTGAGCCAGGCAGTCAAGCTCGCCCGTATTGGCGGTCGATTATCAATTCTCGGGATTCTCCAGGCAGACACCAACATGCCACTGCATATCATCCAGGCGAAAAGCCTGGTGGTGCACATGGGTATTGCCGGTGTCGTGGACTCGTGGCCGGAGTTGATACCCCTCTTACAGACTGGCCGGATTCGAGGCGAAGGTGTATTCACACACAGCTTCGATCTTGCGGAAGGAGAAGAAGCCTACCGCATGTTCGATGCTCGCGAGGATGGCGTCATGAAAGTGCTACTCACCCCCTGAGACAACTCCAGCAACAGGTAAACACATTATGAGTCTGGTAAACGCATTGGATTTCACTGGCAAGAAGGTACTGGTTTGCGGCGCCTCGGACGGCATCGGCTACGGCGTGGCAAAAGCCTTCCTGGAGGCCGGAGCCGAGGTGGCAATCACTGGCACTCGCAGCGAGGGGGATTACGACAACGACTTCAGCGGTATGCAGTTTCACTCCCTGAATATCCAGGACCCTGAGGCCATCAGCGCACTGGCGACAAAGTTTGACGCACTCGACGTAATGGTGAACTGCATCGGCTCAGTGCTGTGGAAAAAAGCCGAGTTCGAGCGCGAGGGTTTCGAGAAAATTCTCTGCATCAACCTGACTGGCGCCATGCAATTGTGTACCGAGTTCCATGACCTGCTGCAAGCCAGCGGCGGCAATATCGTCAATCTCGACTCGGTGGTATCCATACGCCCTGCCCTGAATAACCCGGCCTACAGCGCCAGCAAGGCTGGCCTTGTGCAGCTGACCAAAGCCCTGGCCATGAAGTGGGGCCGCAACGGTATTCGCGTCAACAGCGTTGCACCGGGCATGGTGCCCACTAAACTGACCGTCAACCAGTCCAGCCGGGAACAGGAGGAGCAATTCAGGAAGACCAACCCGCTCGGCCGCTTCGGCACGCCGCAGGATATCGCAGGCGGCGTACTGTTTCTGGCCTCCCCCATGGCAGCCTATGTCACCGGCCAGCAGCTGGTGATCGACGGCGGTTCGACTCTTTAAATCAGGCGTATTGACGATGGCTAAACAAGAATCAGTAGATCGGGATCTGGTGGATCTCGATCGACTTGGCGAATGGATGCAAGCGCAACGACTGCCCTCGGGGCCATTCCTAAACCAACGTCTGCTGACCGGGGGTACCCAGAATATTCTGCTGTATTTTGAGCGGGGCGACAGGGCCTTTGTGTTGCGACGTCCGCCAAAGCATCTTCGCGCCAGCAGCAACCGGGTTATGTGCCGAGAGGCACGGGTTCTTCAAGCCCTTGCTGGCAGCAATGTACCCCATCCTGGCTACATCGCGCACTGTGAAGACGAGTCCGTGCTGGGGGCTGCCTTCTTTCTGATGGAGCCCGTGGATGGTTTCAACCCCGTCAA
Source organism: Halieaceae bacterium UBA5044 (assembly GCA_002416125.1). Taxonomy (GTDB): domain Bacteria; phylum Pseudomonadota; class Gammaproteobacteria; order Pseudomonadales; family Halieaceae; genus Haliea. The sequence continues at coordinate 111,226 of DIBU01000006.1, read as the reverse complement.
TGGTTTACCCGAACTTCACCGCGGTGATGCAGCGCTGCGCCGCCGCATGGGGGAATCTCACATAGAAGCCCTGGCTACGCTGGGATCGCTGGATTACAAGGAGCTTGGGCTCGCTGAATTCGGTAAGCCGGATGGATACCTGCAGCGCCAACCCGGACGCTGGCGAGGCGAGTTGGAGAGCTACGCAGCACTGGACGGTTATGACAACACCTCCCTGCCCTACGAATCCCGGATATATCAGTGGCTGGCAGACCACATTCCCGAGGACTTCCAGCCAGGGATCATCCACGGCGACTGCCATTTGGCCAATACGCTGTTCAATTACCACAACGGGGAACTTGCCGCCCTGATTGACTGGGAAATGAGCACCATTGGCGACCCGCTGCTGGACCTGGGTTGGGTAATGGCGACAAGCGACGATGGTGATGGTTTTTCCACAGCGAGCATCGAACCTCGTGACGGCTTCCCCAGCATAGCCGAAATGGTTGCACACTACAGCAAGCACTCGCATCGCAACCTCTCTTCGCTCCAATGGTACGCTGTGCTGGCCTGCTACAAACTGGGCGCCATTCTGGAGGGGACCCATGCGCGTGCCTGTGCTGGCAAAGCCGACAAAGCCATTGGCGAGAAGCTGCACCAGCTCACGCTCGGGCTATTCCGGCGTGCGCATCACTGGATAGAGCATGGCATCCCCACATCGGAATAATCGCATGCGCTCGTGAGCCACGGGCCAGCACAACGCCGACTCAGGTGAAACATGCCGGCGTCAATGCACTGATCTGAATGAAGAACTGTGGTAGCGTTCTGCTTGAGCGCGTTGAACAGCCAGCGATTTGACGCGGCGTGCTCCCATAGTGATCAGATGCCTGTGACGTTGGACCAATCGATGCGAAATGACCCTGCTCCTGCCAAACGGCAGGAGGTCACCGTGCTCACCTACAATATCCATAAGGGGTTTTGCACCGGCAACCGACGCTTTGTGCTGGAAGGCATTCGTGAACGTATCGTGGAATCCGGCGCTGACGTGGTTTTTCTGCAGGAGGTACACGGCTGGGCGCATGCCAGTCCGCGACGGCAGAAGCGTTTCAGCTACCCGGAAGAACCGCATTTTGAATATCTGGCGGATCAGGTCTGGCCGCACTACGCCTACGCGCGCAATGCCATCTACCGAAAGGGGGATCACGGCAACGCCCTGCTCAGCCGCTTCCCCATCGTGAGCACGGAGAACATCGATGTGTCGCTGTTTCCCCGCTCCAGCCGAAGCATCCTGCACAGCGTCCTGGCGCTGCCGGGTTCGGGCACCCGCCTGCACACGCTGTGTGTGCATCTTGGCCTGCTCGAGCGCGAAAGGCGCACACAGCTGGCGACGCTGGTGCGCCGGATAGAGGCCCACGTTCCGCATGACGAGCCCCTGATCCTGGCCGGGGATTTCAACGACTGGCGCCAGCGCGGAGCGCAGTACCTGCAATCCCAGCTGGGTCTCGAGGAAGCCTTCCTGGCGCTACACGGCAGGCATGCACGCACCTTCCCGGTATGGGCACCGGTGTTTCCGGTCGACCGGATCTATTACCGTGGCGTACAACCGATCGGCTGCCAGCGCTTGCGCGATGGGCATTGGCGGGACCTGTCGGATCACGCGGCCCTGCTGGCTCAATTTGCGCTATGACCTGCCGTAGCGCGGCAGACGCAACAGCCCTACCCCATGTCCACGCGCAGCCGGCTCAGCCGTATCTCCTGAATATGCCAGTGTCCATCCAGTTTGACGTAGCGCTCGTGGTAGTGCCCATAACCGTGTAGCCAGGCAAAGGGCAGTGCCGAGCCCGGCCCCGGCCATAGCTTGTCCTCCATCGCCCAGACACCAGCGGCCGTTGTCGGTGACTCAATCGTGATCTCAGGTGTGTGCCCATGATGCACGGTAACCACCTGGTCGAGAACCGGTGCGAGACCCGCCACATAGGCCGCCGCACCGTGGGTGAGCAGGGTGTCATCATAGACGCCCGTCGCGGCGCGAAAGTCGGCAACGAGGTCCGGTGCGAACACGGCTTCGAAGGCCTGCCAGTCCTTGCCATCCAGCGCACGAAAGTAGCGCGCCTTCAGCGCGCGAATGGCCTCAATGGCCACCAATTGCTCGATACTGGTCATCGACTCTCTCCTGTTTCCCGGCACCGGGGCCGGTGACCTGAACCGTTGCCCGTTTTCTGCGCCGCGCAACCCGCCAGCACTGGCCTCGCCTCACTGAGCCGGATATAAAAGGGCCTCGGCGGGCGCCATTGACGTCGCTCACGCCTCCACCACAGGGAGAACTCGCCATGCGCATCGCACTGCAACCCAACATTCCCGGCCTGGTTGACCAACTTCAGGCCCTGGGACGCGGGATTGAGGCGATTATAGTGCCCAGTGATGGCAGCCTCGCGCAACAGCCTCTTGAGGCCGACGCACTGCTGTGTACTGCGACCGGTGGCGGCGACCTCCCTGCACTGCTCAGCGCCTGCCGGGGGCTGCGCTGGATTCACGTGCTGGGTACCGGCATTGATAACTTCCCCCTGTCGATGGCTGGGGATGCCGTGCTTACCTGCTCACGCGGTGCCACAGCCACTCCCATGGCCGAGTGGGTGATGGCGATGATGCTCTGTCATGAGAAACAGCTGCCGGCCCGCTGGATCAATGAGCCGCCCGAAGCATGGTACATGGCTGATCTCGGCTGTCTGGAACAAAAAACCCTCGGGCTTGTCGGTCTCGGCGCGATTGGCGAGGCCGTTGCCCGTCGTGCATTGGCCTTCGACATGCAGGTCATCGCCAAGGTTCGGTCCTACCGCGACAGTCCCCTGCCCGGTGTGCAACTGGTGGAACACCTCACCGAGTTGCTGCAGGTGGCTGACCATGTGGTACTCGCCCTGCCGGCTACCGCTGCAAGCCGCGGCCTGCTCGACGCCCGTGCGTTGGCCACGATGAAGCCGGGTGCCCATTTGATCAATGTGTCTCGCGCCGCCCTGGTTGACCAGGATGCACTGAGGGTCGCACTGGATTCAGGGCAACTGGCCCGTGCCTCTCTTGATGTTGTCGACCCCGAGCCACTGCCCGCGGGCCACTGGATTTACGCACATCCAAAGGTCAGGCTGAGTGCCCATGTTTCCTGGAGCGGGCCGAATATTGCCCAGCGGCTACTCGCGCCATTCATCGCCAACGTGCAGGCATTCATTCGCGGCGAACCGCTGCAGGGGCTGGTCGATACGCAAGCGGGCTACTGAAACCGATAACGACTGAGGATATCAGCATGAACAAGAACAAACTCCCCCCACGTGTCGTGCGCTACGGTGGTGCGATGTATGGCGAGGCGGAAATCAGTAATGTGAACGCGGTGCTGGCCGACCCGATGGGCCTGGTGCCCGGCAATCGTGTGTGTGAGTTCGAACGCCGCGTTGCGGACTTCATGGGCAAGCGTCACGGGGTCATGGTCAATTCCGGTTCTTCGGCCCTGATGATTGCCATGCGCCTGCTCAACCTGCCGGCGGGCTCCGAAGTCATCACCCCTGCCCTCACCTTCTCTACCGACGTAGCCAGCATCTACCAGGCGGGCTACAAGCCAGTGTTCATTGATGTAGGGCTGGACGACTACCAGATTCTGGTGGACCGCGTGGAGGACGTGATCACCGAAAATACCCGCGCGCTGCTGGTTCCGGACCTCATCGGCGGCATTTGCGACTGGGATATCCTGCGTAGTATCGCGGACCGACACGGCCTGCTGCTGGTGCACGACTCTGCCGACACGCTGGGCGGCAGCCTGCGCGGGCGTAAAACCGCCACCCGCGCCGACATCTCCATAACCAGTTTTTCCATCTTCCACATCATCACCGCGCTGGGCAACGGCGGCATGGTGTTTTTCGATGATGACCGCTACCTGGATGCCGCTCTCAGCCTGCGCGCCTGGGGCCGCTCGTCAGAAAAGTACATGTTCGGCACCAAGGTCAGCGAGAGCGACGGACGCTTTCTGGAGAAGCTGGACAACCTCGATTACGACTCCCTGTTCATTTTTGAGGACCTGGCCTACGGGTTCATTCCCAATGAAGCGGGGGCGGCCTTCGGCATCGGCCAGATGGACCGTATCGACGAGCTGTGGCGCCTGCGCAACGAGCGTTTCCAGGGTTACTACCGGTTTTTCGAGCGCTACGCGGACAAGTTCATCGTCCCCACGACGCTGCCCGAGACAGAAACCACCTGGATCTGCTTTCCGCTGCAGATTCGCCCCGAGGCCGGCTGGCGCCGCAAGGCGCTGCAAATACACCTGGAGGACAACGGAATCTTCTCCCGCGTGATCTTCTCCGGCAACATAACCCGGCAGCCCATGCTGCAGGGCCGGGATTTCCGCGTGCACCCTGCCGGGCTCGCCAACTGCGACCAGATCATGGAATTTGGGATCATGCTGCCCTGTCACCCCACGATGACTGCCGAGGACTGCCGCTATGTGGAGCAGGTGCTGGAGGCCTTCATTGAGGCCGACGGTGCACCCTGACCGCGCAAACTCGCCCCAGACCAGCTATCATAGAGGCCGGTAACAAATCCTCTGGCTCACAAGGGCACCCTATGAAAATTGGCATCCTGTCGCGCAACCGCAGGCTCTACTCCACACGTCGTCTGGTAGAGGCGGCAGCGGCGCGCGGCCACGATGTCAGTGTCATTGATGTGCTGAAGTGCTACATGAACATCACCGCCAACGACCCGACGGTCATCTACCAGCACTCCGCCGAGCGGGTCGAGGCGCTGGATTTCGAGGCCGTTATCCCGCGTATCGGCGCCAGCATCACGTCCTACGGCTGCGCGGTGCTGCGCCAGTTCGAGGTGGGACACGTGTACTCCCTGAATGAATCCATCGCCATCACCCGCTCGCGCGATAAACTCCGCGCGCACCAGTTACTTGCACGGCGCGGGATCGGCCAGCCGGTCACCAGTTACGCGCACTCGGCGCGCGCCACCGACAAACTTATCGAGTCGGTGGGCGGCGCCCCGCTGATCCTGAAACTGACCGAAAGCACACACGGCAATGGCGTGCTGCTGGCGGAAACCAAAAAGGCCGCAGAGGCATTGATCAACGCCTTTCGCGGCATCGGCTCGGACTTCCTGGTACAGGAATTCATCCGCGAGGCGGGCGGTTCAGACATCCGCTGCTTCGTGGTCGGCGACAAGGTGATCGCCGCCATGCAGCGCAAGGCCGTGAAGGGGGAATACCGCTCCAACCTGCATCGCGGAGGCACCGCAGAGGTGATCAAGCTGCGCCCGGAAGAGCGCCGACTGGCCGTCAAGGCGGCCCGTGTGATGGGGCTGGATTTGGCCGGGGTGGATATCCTGCGCTCGAATCATGGCCCCCTGGTCATCGAGGTGAACTCATCTCCCGGTCTGGAGGGCATCGAAAAAGCCACCGGCATCGATATCGCCAGCAAGATCATCGAATACGTGGAGAAGGACTCCCAGGCGGGCCCCAACAAGCCCACTGGCAAGGGCTGAACGCACCTAGTCCGGATTCCTGGGCTGGTATTTCGGCAGGCGCAGGTCAAAGAGAATGGCTGCGGCTCGCAGCGCGAAGGCCGCCGCCACAGCCGCCGGCAACGCGATCTGTTGCCCCCAGGGCTGCGCGTCCAGGGCGACATAGCTCAGCGCCCCCAGGGCAGCCGCGGTGACGTAGATATCCGGCTCCAGCAACACCGGCGGGCGGCCGAGCAGCCCGTCGCGGATCAGTGATCCAAAGGTCGCAGTCATCATGCCCATGCCGATGGCAACCAGCACTGGCGCATCAAAGGCCAGCGCTTTCTGGGTGCCGAGCACGGAGAACAGCGCCAGTCCCAGGGCATCCGCCCACAGCAGCACACGGCTCAGTGACACAAAGAGGTGCGCCAGAAACCAGGTGGCAACCCCCGCCACGACGCACATCCACAGGTAGGCGGTATCGCCGATCCAGAACACCTCACCGGTGTTCAGCAGCAGGTCCCGCAGGGTGCCACCGCCAATGCCGGTAACCGTGCCGAAAAGCAGGAACCCGAGAATATCGAGGCGCTTTTCCGCGGCGGCCAGGGCGCCACTGATGGCGAACACCCCGACACCGACCAGGTCGAGGCTGTAGACAACATGGGTCAATTCCATAATGGACCGGCAGTCTGCTGCGGAAGGGGCTGTAGTATGCGTGCTATCATCCCCCTGAACCAACCCCGAGTGTGCCTGCACATGCTGAAAAACCCCTGGTATCTGTCCCTGCTGTCGCTGGTTGCCGGACTGCTGATCATCGCGGTGCTCTACTGGTTGACCAAGGAGCCGGAGCAGGACCCGTGCAGTGCGCTGAACCAGGATGTCGGCGCTGCTGTACTGGCGGACGACAACGGTGACCAGGACGCACTGGTCAACCGCGCCATCATACAGCGAGGTGACTGTGGACCTGCGCAATAAACTGCTCGCCCTGCTGAGTCTCGCTGTGCTGCCCGCGACGGCAGCCACGGAAGATGTACTGGCCGACCGGGCACACCGGATTATCGAGCAGCGCTGTGTGGTGTGCCATGCCTGCTATGACGCACCCTGCCAGCTCAAGCTGGAAGCCCACGAGGGGCTGGTGCGCGGCGCCAATCAGACGCTGGTCTACGACTCCACACGCCTGCTGGCGGGCGACCTGACCCGACTGTTTGATGACGCGCAGGGGGAAGCCGCCTGGCGTAAAAAGGGCTTCTACCCCGTGCTGGACAGCGCCGACCCCTCCCGGGGGGTGCTGCGGCGCATGCTGGACCTCAAGCAGGCAAACCCTCTCCCCGCGAGCGGGCCCATGCCCAAAGGCTTTGATTTCCGGCTGCACCGCGATCAACAGTGCGTACAAGCCGACGAATTTGACCAGTTTGCCGAGGACTACCCGCTGTGGGGTATGCCCTACGGGCTGCCGGCTCTGCAGCCGGACGAACACGCCACATTGGTGAGCTGGCTGGACGCGGGTGCACCGGCAAGCCGGCAGGCGCCACTGACGCCTGAACTGCAGTCGGAAATTGCCGCCTGGGAGCAATTCCTGAACGGGAAGGACAACAGGTCACGACTGATGGCCCGCTATGTCTATGAGCACCTGTTCCTCGCTACGCTGTACCTGGAGGCGCAGGAGCAGCCCCGCTGGTTCAGGCTGGTGCGTTCAGCGAGCCCGCCGGGCGAACCGATCGACCTGCTGGCGACCCGCCGCCCCTTCGATGACCCGGGTCGCACCACCTTCTTTTATCGCCTGCAAAGCCTGCCCATCACGGTCGCGGCCAAGAGCCACCAGCCCTACCGTTTCGATGCGCAACGCCGCGACTGGTATCGCTCACTCTTCCTCGCCCCGGATTATGCTGTTGCCACCCTGCCCGGCTATGATGAAAAGATCGCGGGCAACCCGTTCAAAACCTTCGCGGCACTGCCGGTGCGCTCGCGCTATCGCTTCCTGCTCGAGGAAGCCGAATTCACCATCATGAATTTCATCAAGGGTCCGGTCTGCCGTGGACAGGTTGCGCTGAACGTCATCGATGACCGCTTCTGGGTCATGTTCATGGACCCCGACGAACTCGACCCGGAACTGGACGGCGCGTTCCTCGAACGCGAGGCGCGGAACCTGCGCCTGCCGGCTGCCACCACGGGCACGGTTATCGATTTGCTGCAGTGGCGGCGCTACGCTCGCGGACATGACCGCTACATGCGCGCCAAGGCCGAGTACCTCGAGCGCCAGTATGTGGATCAGGGCCGGCGTCCGGGTCTGGAAATCATTTGGGACGGCGACGGCAGCAACCCCAATGCCGCATTGACCATCGCACGGCACGTAGACACGGCATCAGTGGTCAAGGGGTTCATTGGGGAAACGCCCAAGACGGCGTGGTTCATCACCTATTCGCTACTGGAACGTATTCATTACCTGCTGGTAGCCAATTTCGACGTCTACGGCGCGGCATCGCACCAGCTGGAGTCGCGCCTGTACATGGACTTCCTGCGCATGGAGGGGGAGCTCAACTTCCTGATGTTTCTGCCAGCCAGCGAGCGCCAGGCACTGTGGCAGCACTGGTACAGAGACGCGCCGGAGTCTGCGCGTGAGCACCCCTTTGTGCACAGCGATGCCATGCAGCGGGAGACGCCGCTGGCTTTCAGCTCCGCGGACCCCAAGGCGGAATTCCTCGGCTGGATGCGGGCACGACTGCACGGCGCCGAGGCTGCCAACTTCGACTACCGGCGCAGTGCCAGCCCGGCCATGGTCGACGCCTTCGACACACTGGTCAGCGCCCGCGGGAGCCACAACAGCTTCCTGCCGGCAGTGAGCTTCATCAACGTCATTGGCCCGGGGCGCGACGAGGCCTACACCCTGTTGCACGATGCCGGTTACAGCAACATCGCCCAACTGTTCCGGGAAGACGAGCGACGTCTGCCAGAGGAGGATGCCGTCACGGTGGTTGCCGGCCTGATCGGCGCGCACCCCAACCAGTTCTTCCAGGTGCACGAAAAGCAGGTACCCCTGTTCGTCCAGGATATTCTCGCCCTGCGCACGCAGGATGACCTCAGACTGTTGCGTCAGCGCTACGGCGTACGGCGCAACTCACCCTGGTTCTGGGCGGTCAGCGATCGCCTGCATACGCTGTTTCGAGAGCAGGACGGGCTGGCTGCGGGCGTGCTGGATTACAACCGCTACGTGGGTTACTGACACGCGTGTTCAGGCGTGGGGCCCGCGATTGTGCTGCCAGAGTTTCAGCAGCGCGCGCTCAATCGCCCCCTGCGCCGCCACTCCCAGTTTATCCTGCCAGTTCTTGCGCTCGACCCAGGACACTTCGAACACATCGCGGTCCTCCAGCTGCGCCTGAACGTAGGCATCGCTGGTCTGTACGTCATCGATCAGCCCGATAGCAACGGCTTCACGCCCGTACCAGACCTCCCCCGTGGCGACCTGCTCGATATCCAGCGCCGGTCGGTTTTCCGTCACAAAGGCCTTGAACAGGGCATGTGTGCGTTCCAGGTCTTCGAGGAACTTCTCTCGCCCCTTGTCGGTATTCTCGCCAAACAGCGTGAGCGTCCGCTTGTACTCTCCCGCGGTGAGCAGTTCGAAGTCGATATCGTGCTTCTTCAGCAGACGATGGAAATTGGGCAGCTGCGCCAGCACACCGATGGAGCCAAGGACCGCAAACGGCGCGGCAATGATGCGCTGGGCGACGCAGGCCATCATGTAGCCGCCGCTGGCCGCCACCTTGTCCACTGCCACCGTCAATTGTGCTCCCGCAGCGGTGATCCGCTGCAGTTGGCTGGCCGCAAGGCCGTAGCCATGGACCATCCCGCCAGGGCTTTCCAGCCGCAACAGAACCTCATCGCCCTCGTCTACATGCGGTAGAACAGCGGAGATTTCTTCCCGCAACTGGTCGCATGCGCTGGCCTTTATATCCCCGTCAAAATCAAGTATAAACAACTTGTTACGCGATTTTTCTCCGGTAGATTCTTTTTTCTTGGCGCGCTTCTTCGCCGCTTTGGCCTCGGCCTTTCTGGCTTTCTGGCGGGCTTTCTCGGCCAGTTTCTGCGCCGCGGGGTCGGTCATCGCGGCGCGCATGGCGTCGGCGATATCGCGGTATTTTTCGTTCACTTTACGGATTTCGATGTGGCCTTCAGCGCGCGCTTTGTGCCGCTGGCCGAGGGCAACCACGCCGGCGACCAGCAAGAGCGCCGCAACCACAAAGGTCAGTGCCTGGGCCAGGAACAGGCCGTACTCATAGAGGTATTCCAAGGGTTTACTCCCGTGTCAATTCACTGATGTAGTGGCGGATAAGCTGCCCGGCAATGGAGCTGGGGGGTGGCACCTGGGGCAGCGCACTGTAATGAAACCAGCGTGCATCGGCGATTTCACCGGGCTCGCAGACGATATCGCCGCCCGCGTACTCGGCGAAAAAGCCGAGCATAAGCTGGCTGGGGAATGGCCAGGACTGTGAGCCGAAGTAGCGCAGCCTTGTGACCTCTACACCCACTTCTTCGCGGACTTCCCGGTGCAGCGTGGCCTCTGCGCTTTCACCGGCTTCAATGAACCCGGCCAGCGTGCTGTACATCTGGCCGGGGAAATTCGCGTTGCGCGCCAGCAGGAGCTCTTCACCGCGGGTGACCAGCGTGATGACGCAGGGGTTGATGCGGGGATAGACGATCGTGGCGCAGGGCTGGCAGCGCATGGCGCGCTCACGCACATCCAGCGTCATGGCCGCGCCGCAGCGGCCGCAATGCTGATGATCGCGTTCCCAGGCGAGTAACTGGGATGCGCGTCCGGCCAGCGCGAAGAGCCCGTCGTCAACACGACCCAGCAGCTGGTACAGGCTGCCGCGTACGAAGCGCATCGGGTCCGGCTGCGCGCTGCTGTCGATCTCCACGGCGAAACAGGGCTGCCCGTGCCAGTAGCCGAGAAACTGCTCGCGCACAACCACCCAGCCCTGTTGCTGCAGATCGGCCCTGGGCATCAGGGGCTCCGCGCGCATGTCGCTGACCAGCTGGCCTGCCTGAAACACCAGATGCAGGGCCTCCTCCACAGACTGTGGCGGCTGGTTGTGGAATTCAATGCTCATACCGGGAAGACCTCCCGCCATAAGGCGCGGCCGCCGCTGCTGCGCTCGATGGCCTGCAACTGCGCCTCGTGGGCTGCAAGCTCATCGGCGCTGGCGACGATGACCGGCAGCGGCTTGCGGTCGGCGGGAAGGCGCTGGATGCCCTCGCGCCTGCCGCTGCCGCCCTCCTCGCCCGGACCGTGGTCAGCGAGCTGAAACGTGGTTTGGCCGCCAGTCATTGCCAGATAGACGTCGGCCAGGATCTCGGCGTCCAGCAGCGCGCCGTGCAGGTCGCGCTGGGAATTGTCCACCGTGTAGCGAGCGCACAGGGCATCGAGGTTGTTGCGCTGCCCGGGATGCCGTTTGCGCGCCATTACCAGGGTGTCGGTTACCGTGCACAGCTGTTCCAGCCCCGGATGCTGCTCGTCCAGCCGGCGCAGCTCCGCGTCGAGAAAGCCTATGTCGAAGGGGGCATTGTGGATGATCAGTTCAGCGCCGCGCACAAACTCGAGAAAGTCAGCAGCTATCTGGGCAAAGACGGGCTTGTCTGCCAGAAATTCGGGGGTGATGCCGTGCACCTCGATGGCGCCCTGGTCAATATCACGCTCGGGGTTGATGTAGCGGTGGAAGTGGTTGCCGGTCAGGCGCCGGTTGACCAGCTCAACACAGCCAACCTCAATGATTCTGTGACCCTGGCTCACTTCCAGGCCAGTGGTCTCGGTGTCGAGTACGATCAGTCTCACAGCGTGCTTCCGTTATTGCGTGTTCAGTGTTTATCGATCAGCCAGGCACTGTGCAGCGCCCCCGGCGGCGTTCTGCAGCTCGTCGATGCCGCGATTGGCGAGCTGGTCAGCGATGTCGTTTTCCCGGTGCCCGCTGTGGCCCTTTACCCAGTGCCAGTGAATGCGGTGACGCTGGTTCTGCTCATCCAGTGCCTGCCACAGGTCGACGTTTTTCACCGGCTGCCGGGCGGCGGTTTTCCAGCCCTTCTGCTTCCAGTTTGGCAGCCACTTGGTAATGCCGTCGCGGACGTACACGGAATCCGTCGTCAAGTTGACCTCGCAGGGCTCCTTGAGGGCGCGCAGCGCTTCGATGGCAGCCTGCAATTCCATACGGTTATTGGTCGTATCCCGGGCCCCACCGTACAGGTGACGCTCGCGGCCGGCAAAGCGCAGCAACGCTCCCCAACCGCCGGGTCCGGGATTCCCGCGGCAGGCGCCGTCGGTAAAGATATCCACCTGCTTCACGCCGCGTGATCCCCGCGCGGTGCGGCGGCAGGACTGGGTACCGCCAGTCCGATCAAACGCGCACTGGGCCGTGCCCGGCGTACCGGCAGCACACGCCCGCCCACCTGCTTGATGGCGTGCACGAGGTACAGCTCGCCCAGGGGCAGACTCGCTGCCTGGCTCCACTGATTCACGCGCCGAGCGTAGCGGGCAAGGCGCCCGTTGCCAATGACCGGCAGTGGATGCAGGTAGCTTGATGACTGGGTCTCCAGGCCCAGCAGGCGCAGCCAGTCGAGCAGCCGGTGCGCACTCACGGGAGACAGGCCCTGCCACAGGGGATGGCCTGCGAGACCGCGCAGGCGTCGCGCGCCACAACCGGGGGCGAGCGGGTTGAATCCGAGCAGGAACAGCTGGCCGTGGGGGGTCAGCACGCGGTGCAACTCGCGCAGCACTTCGTGTGGGCGCTCGGTGAAATCCAGGCAGTGATGGGCGATAACGACATCGACACTGTCGCTCTCGACCGGCAATTCGTCATGGCGGGCCACCACGGAAACGCCCGCGCCCGCCTCAGGCGCCAGATAGGCGCAGTGACCGATGCGGCTACCCGCATAGAGCGGCTGCCCCCGGCTCTGGCCAATCTGCAGCAAATGGTAGCCGAAAGCGGTTTCCAACAGGGGCTCCAGTGCGCTGTTTACCGCAGCGTGCAGGCGGCGGTTTGTTTCCCTGCCATACCAGGATTCCAGTTCGGCCGAAATGTCGCTACACTCGCGCATCAGTTCCCATGGCCGTTGACCGGCTCTCATTTCATTGAGCGGCCATGTTAATGCATTTGAAGGGGTTTTGAACGTCGTCCATGCTGACAATTGAACCGATACCGGCCTTCAACGATAACTACATCTGGCTACTGCACGATGGCACCACCTGTGCCGTGGTAGACCCCGGCGATGCCGAGCCCGTTATCAGGGTGCTGCAACAGCGCGGGCTGCAGTTGACCACCATTCTTGTCACCCACCACCATTTCGACCACGTTGGTGGGCTGTCCGCCCTGCTGACGCACGCGCAGCCCCGCGTGTACGGCCCGGAGAACCCCGCCATTGCCGGCATCACACACCCTGTCAGCGCGGGGGATACTCTGGACCTGCTGGGCCGGACGTTCCAGGTCATGGCCGTTCCGGGCCACACCCTCGATCACATCGCCTACGTCAGCGCCGCCGTCGACGCGTCGCCACCGCTGTTATTCTGTGGGGATACCCTGTTTGCGGGGGGCTGTGGGCGCATGTTTGAAGGGACTGCACCCGTCATGCACGCCTCCCTCAGCGCCCTGGCAGCCCTGCCCGCCGATACCCGGGTGTACTGCGCGCATGAATACACACAGGCGAATCTGCGCTTTGCCACTGCGGCCGAGCCGGATAATGCGACGCTGGCTGAGCGCAGCCGTGTCGTCGCCCGGCAACGGGCACAGAACGAGCCTACGGTGCCGTCTTCCATCGCCGTTGAGCGCGCCACCAATCCGTTTTTACGCTGTGCGGAACCCGCTCTGATTGCCTCACTCAAGCGCCAGGGCAAATGGCAGGGCGACGCGCCCGAGTCGGTCTTTGCCGCGCTCCGATCGTGGAAAGATGAATTTTGATATTTTCTTACAAATTCAATAATCTAAGAAACTTACTTCTAGTTATTTCTGGATTGATCCTGATCACCGGCTGCCAGAGCCTGCCGCCGGAAGAACGCCCCGAGTTGGCGAGCCCGGCGACGCTATCGGCGACCAGCGTAGCGGCGCGACGCGGCCTCGAGAATCGCAGCGTACGACTGCCCCACACCAACCCGGACGACCTCTGGGGGCGCATCCAGCACGGTATGCAATGGCAGATTCCCGAAAACCCCCGGGTTGCTGATGCGCGCGACTACTACCTCGGCCAGACGGCGGCGCTGCAACGTGTACTCGCCGAGCGCGGACAACTCTATCTGCATTACATTGTGGAAGAGGTTGAACGGCGCGGCATGCCGCTGGAGATCGCGCTGCTGCCGCTGGTAGAAAGCCAGCTGGATCCCTTTGCAGTGTCGTCGCAGCAGGCCGCCGGCCTGTGGCAGATCATACCCAGTACCGGTGAAACACTGGGCGTCAGCACTGACTGGTGGTTCGACGGGCGCCGGGACCTGCGGGACTCCACCCGTGCCGCGCTGGACTATCTGGAATATCTGCACGCTACCCTGGGCGGCGACTGGCTCAATGCCCTCGCAGCCTACAACGGTGGTGTCGGTCGCGTCTCGCGGGCGGTGGCAAGCAATGAGGCCAGGGGGCGGCCGGCAGATTTCTGGTCCCTGCCCCTGCCGGGGGAAACCCGCAATTACGTGCCCCGCCTGCTGGCCCTGAGCAGCCTGATCGCCGAACCCGAGCGCTGGGGGCTGGAGCTGCCGCCCCTGCAGAACCGCCCCGCTTTCGTGGCTGTGGCCACCGGCGGCCAGCTGGAGCTGGCGCGCGCTGCCCAGTTGGCCGGTGTACCCAAGGCCAGCCTGCACGCACTCAACCCCGGACATCTGCGCTGGGCGACTGCGCCGCAGGCAGCGGAGTTGTTGCTACCGCCTGATCGGGCGGCCGCATTTCAGCAACAGCTGGCACAGCTGGGCGAGCATGAGCGTGTCCAGTGGGCCCACTACCGGGTGCGCAGGGGCGACACCCTGAGCCGCATCGCCCGACTCTACTCCACCCGGGTCGACCTGCTGCGCCAAGCCAACAACCTGCGCAGCAATTTCATTCGCGAGGGCGCGACCCTGATGATTCCGCGCAGCGACGACGCCACCTTGAGCGTTGCCAGTCGCGCCGGCGCCAAAATGCCCACGGTGAAGGATTACAAAGTGCGGCCCGGTGACTCGCTGTACCGGATTGCCGGCCGCTTCAAGGTGCGTGTTGAGGACATTCTCGCCTGGAATTCCCTGAACGCCCGCTCACCGATTTTCCCGGGGCAGCAGCTGACGCTCTATGTCGGGGGCGGCTGACCCGCAAAGACCCGGTGCCGTTGCGCTCTGCCAATCTGCGCTGGGGGACTACAGGCTGCAACGCTATCCCGCGCGTCGCAATGAGCAACTGCGTGCGTGGACGGGGGCCGACATACTGCTGTTGGATGCCGTGGCAGCACTGCCATCGCGGCCCGCTGCGGCGCTCGTGGTCAACGATGAGCACGGTGCCCTCTGCACTGCGCTGGCGGGCTGCGACATCGCCACAACCCTGTGGACTGACTCCGCACTATCCGCCCGCGCCAGCGCGCTGAACGCAGCGCACAACGGCTTGCCGCCGCCCGCGGTGGTCTGGAGCACCCAGCGGCCCGAGGGTAACCCCCAGTTGGTGCTGCTGCGGATTCCCAAGCAAAAAGCTTTGCTGGAACAGCAGCTGGCAACCCTGGCCAGCATGCTGCAGCCGGGCTCACTGCTCCTTGCTGCCGCCATGGACAAGCACACGCCCGCAGGCCTGGAGCGGGAACTCGCCCACTGGATAGGCCCTGCGGCGCGCGATCACGGCCGACTCAAGGCGCATCTCTGGCGCGTGCCGGGGGGAAGGCAGACAGCGCCTGAAGCGCGGGATTCCAGCGTGGAATATGCCTGTGAGGCACTGGGCATGTCGCTGTATGCGCAGGCCAATGTGTTCAGCCGGGAGGGTCTTGATATCGGCACCCGCTTTCTTCTCGACCAGCTGTCACGGTTGCGCCCGGTATCCTGCGCCGTCGACCTGGCCTGTGGGAACGGCATCATCGGCCTCGCGGCGCTACAGGCCGGGCTGGCACACGAGATGTGGTTCTGCGACGAATCCGCCCAGGCCATCGCGTCGGCGCGGGTGAACGCCGGTCGCTTGCTGCAAACCCTGCCCCACGGCGCCAGGTTCCTGCACGGCGACGGCCTGCTGGACTGGTCGGGGCCAGCCCCCGAACTCGTGTTGTGCAATCCGCCTTTCCACATCCAGCACACCGTGGACGACTTCGTTGGGCGCCGTCTGATACAGCAGGCAGCGCAGAGGCTGGCGCCGGGCGGCGCCCTGTGTATGGTGGCCAACCGGCACCTGGACTATCGCGCCGCTTTGCGCCGAGGATTCCGGCACTGGCAGGTGCTGGCGGAAAACCGCAAGTTTCGCGTTTACCTTGCCGAGCGCTGAGCGGAGTATGATTTCTTGGACGACGGTCGGCTCGATGCCTGGCCGCAGCCAGCCCTGCTGCTGTCGGCGCCTGCATCTTGCTAGAGTGCCCGCTGACAATAAGACTACCGACGGAGTTTCGCTGTGAAGTTTGTCCTCTCCACATCGTTCAGCACGGTTTCCCACCTGACGCACATCGCACCTGTGGCCGACGACTACGGCTGGGAAGCGATGTCCTTCTCGGACCACGTGGTCCACCCGGAGGAAATCAGCCAACCCTACCCGTACACCGAGGACGGCAGTCGCCGATGGGGCGCGTTCACCGACTGGCCCGACCCCTGGGTGGTGATCGGTGCACTGGCGACCATCACCAAACGTCTGCGCTTCACCACCAACATCTTTGTGCTGCCAATGCGCAACCCGTTCCTGGTGGCCAAGGCGATCAGCACGGCAGCTATCGTGTCCGACAACCGGGTAACGCCGGCCTTCGGTGTCGGCTGGTCTGCGGATGAGTTTGCGCTGATGCAGCAGGATTTCAAAACCCGCGGCAAGCGTACCGACGAGATGCTCGAAATCATGCGCCTGCTCTGGACCGGCGACATGGTGGAGTACCACGGCCAGTACTACGATTTCGATCGACTGGAAATGAATCCCGCGCCCAGCGCGCGCATCCCCTTCTGGATCGGCGGTATATCCGACCCGGCGATGCGCCGGGCCGCGCGTCTCGCAGACGGCTGGGTCACCGACCTGCAGCCCTCGAGCGAAATCATCGAGAGCATCCAGCGCATTCGTCAATGGCGCAGGGAGTACGGGCGCGATAGCGAACCCTTTGAGGTTATGGCCACCCCCAATGACGCCTGGGATGCCGATGGTTACCGGCGCCTTGAGGATGCCGGCGTAACTCACATTCTCACCATGCCCTGGATGTTCTATCACGGGGAGACGGAAGATCTGGCGCTGAAGATTGACGGCGTCAAACGCTATGCTGACGAGGTTATCGCTCCACTCTCCTGACCGCGGGGGCACTTTCTGTTCAAAGCCGCGACGCTGCTATAGAATGCAGCGCCTCAGCGGCCAGCATCCGTGCGTCCGCCAGAAGCCAGTCATCAGGTACACGTCATGAGCCATACGGAAGTCTACAACGTCAATGTCGCGTCGCAGGACGTGCTTATCACGCCTGCCAAGTTGAAACAGGCACTGCCAATGAGCCCCGCGGCACGCGCGCAGGTTGCCGGCAGCCGTGAAGTCATCGAGAACATTCTCGACCGCAAGGATCACCGGCTGTTCGTCGTTGTGGGCCCCTGCTCTATCCACGATGTCGAGGCGGCCATGGACTACGCAGGTCGCCTCAAGGCCCTGGCGGATGAACTGCAGGATACGCTGTACATCGTGATGCGTGTGTACTTCGAGAAGCCCCGCACCACGGTGGGCTGGAAGGGCCTGGTGAACGACCCCTACCTGGACGATTCCTTCAAGATTGAAGAGGGTTTGCACATCGGTCGCAAGCTGCTGCTGGATATTCTGGAACTGGGCCTGCCCACGGCCACCGAAGCACTGGACCCGATATCACCCCAGTACCTGCAGGATCTGATCAGCTGGTCGGCGATTGGCGCACGCACCACGGAGTCACAGACGCACCGGGAAATGGCCAGTGGCCTGTCCTCCGCCGTGGGCTTCAAGAATGGCACAGATGGCGGCCTGACGGTGGCCAGCAATGCGCTGAATTCAGTCGCCAAACCGCACCGCTTTCTCGGCATCAATGGGGACGGCGAGGTCGCCGTGATCACGACACGTGGCAACCGCTACGGTCATATCGTTCTGCGCGGCGGCAGCAACGGCCCCAACTATGACTCGGTGCACATCAAACTTTGCGAAGAGGCCCTGCAAAAGGCAGGCGTGCCGCTGAACATCATGGTGGATTGCAGCCACGCCAATTCGAACAAACAGCCGGAATTGCAACCCCTGGTGGTGGAAAACGTCGGTAACCAGATTCTGGAAGGCAATCGTTCGATCGTCGGGCTGATGATCGAAAGCCACCTCAACCCGGGTAGTCAGTCCATCCCCGAGAAGCTCGAGGACCTGCAGTACGGCGTGTCTATCACCGATGGCTGCATCGGCTGGGAGGATACAGAAGCCTGCTTGCGTAAGCTGCACGCCGCCCTGCGAGACGCCCTGCCACGGCGCCTCGGGTAGCTCGGCAGGCGGGCCGGAATACGGCGCCGATCAGTAGTAGGCGTTGCTGCGGTCGGAGTGGTCGGTCGTGTCGCGTACGCCGCGCAGCTCCGGAAGCTGTTCCAGCAGCGTCTTTTCCACACCGCCCTTGAGGGTCTGGTCCACCATTCCGCAGCCCTGGCAGCCACCACCGAACTTGAGGATTGCGTACGGGTCAGGTGTCAACTCAACCAGGCTGACTTCCCCGCCGTGGGCGGCAAGCGCGGGGTTCACCTCGTTGTAGAGGATGTAGTTGATCCTGTCCTCCAGAGGGCTGTTTTCATCCACACGCGGCAGTTTGGCATTGGGCGCCTTGATCGTCAGCTGACCGCCCATACGGTCCTTGGCGTAATCGACCAGGGCGTCTTCCAGGAACGGCAGGCTGCGGGCATCGAACCAGGCGGTAATGGCGCCGAATTCGCGCTTTTCATCACCTTCGACGATGTCGCTCTCACGGCAGTAGGCGATACAGGTTTCCGCCTTGGGGGTTCCGGGCTGATTGATGAATACCCGCACACCCAGGGCGTCTTCCTGCTTGGCAAGCAGCTCCGCCAGATATCCCTGCGCTGATTCCGTGATGGTAACCATGACCCTCTTCCATTCCGAGTAATTTGGTCAAGTATTCTAGCAAAGATCCCGGGGACAGTGCGAGCGGAAATCCCACAGCCCACGCGAGCGGCAATATCTGTTAAGATTGCGGGCTTTTTACAGGCCGGTCGCTGCTGCACCGGTGTCTCGACAAACAGGTACAGACATGGCTCCGGATATCCACTCAGACCACCCACTTGCTGCGGCCCTGCGCGAGCGCATCCTGATCCTGGATGGCGCCATGGGGACCATGCTGCAGGCGGAGGGGCTGGAGGAAGCGGACTACCGCGGTGAGCGCTTTGCCGATCACCCCGGCGACCTGAAAGGCAACAACGATTTGCTGTGCCTCACGCAGCCAGCCATCATCGCGCGCATTCAGAAGCGCTACCTTGAGGCCGGCGCCGATATCATTGGCACCAATACCTTCAACAGCACCCGAGTCGCGCAGGGCGACTACGACCTGTCGGAACTGGCGGCAGAGTTGAACCTCGCCGGGGCACGCATCGCGCGGCAAGTTGCCGATGAAATGACCGCACGCGATCCTGCCAGGCCGCGATTTGTCGCCGGCATACTGGGGCCAACCCCCCGCACCGCGTCCATTTCCCCCGATGTGAACAACCCGGGTGCGCGCAACATTCGTTTTGATGACCTGGTCGCCGACTACAGTGAGGCGACCCGTGCCCTCATAGAGGGCGGTGTCGACCTGATCATGATCGAGACCATTTTCGACACACTGAATGCCAAGGCCGCCATCTTCGCCGTCCAGGGTGTGTTTGCCGAAAGGGGCCAGAGCCTGCCCCTGATGATCTCGGTGACGTTTCCGGATACCAGCGGCCGGGTGCTGTCCGGGCAGAGTCCGGAGGCGTTCTGGAACGCTATCGCCCATGCCCGCCCGCTCATCGTGGGCAGCAACTGTGGGCGCCGTTTCAAGGAGATCCGGCCGTTTCTCGAGGAGCTGTCCTCGGTCGCCGAATGCTATTTCAGTGCCCACCTGAACGCCGGGCTGCCCAATGCCTTTGGCGAATACGATGAATCGCCGGAGGACATGTACGAGGATTTTCGCGGCTTCGCAGAGCGCGGCTTTCTCAACCTGGCGGGGGGGTGTTGCGGTACCACGCCCCACCACATTGAAGCCATTGCACGGGCTGTGCGGGACGTGCCGCCGCGCCCGCTGCCCCAGCGTCCCCCTGCCTGTCGGCTGTCGGGCCTGGAGCCGTTCAACATCGACGCCAACAGCCTCTTCGTCAACGTGGGTGAACGCTGCAACGTTACCGGCTCCGCCGCTTTCAAGCGCCTGATCCTGTCCGGGGACTACGAAGCGGCGCTGGCCGTGGCGCGCACCCAGGTGGAAGACGGGGCGCAAATCATCGACGTCAACATGGACGAAGGCATGCTCGATGCCGAGCAGGCCATGGTGACCTTTCTGGACCTGGTTGCCGCAGAGCCCGACATCTCACGCGTACCGATCATGGTCGATTCCTCCAAATGGTCGGTCATCGAAGCCGGGCTCAAGTGCATCCAGGGCAAACCGGTCGTCAACTCCATCAGCCTGAAGGCGGGTGAGGCAGAATTCATCGAACAGGCGACACTCTGCAAACGCTACGGCGCAGCGGTGGTGGTGATGGCCTTTGACGAGGACGGCCAGGCTGACAGCCTTGAGCGCCGCAAGGCGATTTGCCAGCGCTCCTGGGACCTGCTGGTCGACCGGGTCGGATTCAATCCCAACGACATTATTTTCGATCCGAATATCTTTGCGGTCGCCACGGGTATCGAAGAGCACAACAACTATGCCGTGGAGTTCATCGAAGCCACGCGCTATATCCACGAGCACCTGCCCGGAGCCTTGATCTCCGGGGGTGTGTCCAACGTGTCCTTCTCATTCCGCGGCAACAATGTGGTGCGCGAAGCCATTCACTCGGTGTTTCTCTACCACGCCATCCGTGCCGGCATGAACATGGGTATTGTCAATGCAGGGCAGCTTGCCGTGTACGACGAGCTGCCCGCCGAGCTCCGCGACGCCGTTGAGGACGTCATCCTCAATCGCAACGAGAACGCCACAGAGCGGCTGCTGGAACTCGCCGAGATCTACCGTGACAGCGGCAGCGGCAGCGCCCGCGTGGAAGACCTCAGCTGGCGCGAGGCCCCGGTAGCGAAACGTATCGAGCACGCCCTGGTCAAGGGTATCAACACCTGGATCGTGGAGGACGCCGAGGAAGCCCGGCACGCCTTCGAGCGGCCGATCGAAGTGATTGAAGGCCCGCTGATGGACGGTATGAACGTGGTCGGAGACCTCTTCGGCGACGGCAAGATGTTTCTGCCGCAGGTGGTCAAGAGCGCCCGTGTCATGAAACAGGCAGTGGCCTACCTGCAACCTTACATCGAGGCGGAGAAAACCGAGGCCACGCAGACCAATGGCAAGATTCTCATGGCCACGGTCAAAGGGGACGTGCATGACATCGGCAAGAACATCGTGGGCGTGGTGCTGCAGTGCAACAATTTTGAGGTGATCGACCTTGGCGTCATGGTGCACTGCGAAAAGATTCTCCAGGTCGCCCGTGAAGAGCAGGTGGATATCATCGGCCTTTCCGGCCTCATCACACCGTCCCTGGATGAGATGGTACACGTGGCCAGCGAGATGCAGCGGCAGGACTTTCACGTGCCGCTGATGATTGGCGGCGCGACCACCTCGAAAGCACACACCGCGGTGAAGATCGAGCCGCGCTACAGCAATGATGCCGTGGTCTATGTGCCTGACGCCTCCCGCAGCGTTTCCGTTGCCACGGCCCTGCTGGGGCGTGGAAAAGCGCAATTCATCGCCGAGCGGCGCGATGAGTACGCCCAGGTGCGTGAGCGGGTCGCCAACCGCCAGCCACGCACGCGCCAACTCGCCTACGAAGAAGCCGTCGCCCGTGCACCGGCGCTGGACTGGGACAACTACACTCCGCCCCGCCCCAGCTTTCTGGGCACGCGGGTACTGGAAGACTTCCCGCTGGAGAAACTGGTCGAGACCATCGACTGGACACCGTTCTTCATTTCCTGGGAACTGGCGGGCAAATACCCCCGCATTCTCGAGGACGAGGTTGTCGGCGAGCAGGCCCGCTCACTGTTTGCCGACGCCCAGGCGATGCTGGACAAACTCATCAGCGAGAAACTGATCACCGCCAGTGCGACCCTCGGATTCTGGCCCGCCAATCGCAACGGCAGCGATGACATCGACCTGTTTACCGATGAGAGCCGCAGCGAGGTCCTTGCCACCCTGCACCACCTGCGGCAGCAAATGGACAAGCCCAACGGGGAGCCAAACCTGTGCCTGGCCGACTACGTCGCACCGCCGGGTGCGGCAGCGGACTATGTCGGGGCCTTTTGCGTCACGACCGGGCACGGCGTCGATGCGCTGTCGGAGCAATACCTGGCGGAGCACGACGATTACAACAGCATCCTGCTGAAGTCACTCGCCGACCGGCTGGCCGAATCCTTTGCCGAGTATCTGCACCGCTGGGTGCGCACCGAACTGTGGGGCTATGCGCCCGGGGAGGCGCTGAGCAACGAGGACCTGGTGCGTGAGCGCTATCGTGGAATCCGGCCCGCCCCGGGCTACCCCGCGTGCCCGGATCACACCGAGAAAGCGACCCTGTTCGACCTGCTGCAAGCCCCGGCAACCTGCGGCGTGACCTTGTCGGACAACTACGCAATGTCACCCGCGTCGGCGGTCAGCGGTTTCTATTTTGCACACCCCGAGGCGCGCTACTTTGCGGTAGGCAAGATCAGCCGCGATCAGGTCAACAGCGTGGCGCAGCGCAAGGGTATGAGCGTGGATGAAGTGGAACGGTGGCTGGCGCCGGTACTGGATTATTGACCCCTCAACAAGCACATCAACACGGAATAAAGGAGTCGACAGGCATGTCTGAGCCGGCAGAGACGCGGCAAGCACCCCCGGGCGAGAGCAAACACAAGGCACCCCTGCGTCCCTGGCAGGTGATCAGCAGCGTGTTTGCCGCTGGACTGGGGGTACAGAGTAGTCGCAACAGGGAGAGGGATTTCAGTCAGGGCCGGATCGGCGTGTTTATCGCCGCCGGCCTGATATTCACGATTCTGTTTATTATTGCCGTGGTAGCTGTGGTGCATATCGTAATCAGCAGTGCCGGCTAACCCGGCATGGCGGCAAGCCACAGGTACAGTGCAAACACCACGATGCTGATGATGGCCGTGGCGGCGATGGCGTCTGCCACCCCGTCATTCTGGTTCGTGGATCCGGACATAGGTAGCGCTCCTGAGAAGTCATGGTTACCGGCCAAGCCGGGGTCTGGCGCCCGCGATTATAGCAGGAAACCCCGCCTTTCCAACGGATTCAGGCCCGCCGCCGGTGCTGCCGCGGGCGTGCCCCGCGGGCCGCGATTCACGTTCTAAACTTATAAAAAATCAGCATAATTCGGCGCAGCGCTTTCTGGTAAGGTAGCGCCTCGCAAATCTGGCGGCAGGTGACAGGGCCCATCGATGTATATTTACGACCAGTACGATCAACGCATTGTCGACGAGCGCGTGGCGCAGTTCAGGGACCAGACCCGGCGCTATCTGGCGGGTGAATTGAGCGATGCGGAGTTTCTGCCGCTGCGCCTGCAGAACGGTCTCTACGTGCAGCGCCTGGCACCCATGCTGCGCATCGCCGTGCCCTACGGGCTGCTGAGCAGCGCCCAGGTACGCAAGCTGGCACACATTACGCGCCACTACGACAAGGGCTACGCCCACGTCAGTACGCGCCAGAATATCCAGCTCAACTGGCCGGTCCTCGAGGAGGTGCCCGACATTCTGGCGGAGCTGGCCAGTGTGCAGATGCACGCGATACAGACCAGCGGTAACTGCATTCGAAACACCACCACAGATCAGTTCGCCGGCGTCGCAGCGGATGAACGGGAGGATCCCCGCCCCTGGTGCGAGATCATTCGCCAATGGTCAACCCTGCACCCTGAATTCGCCTTCCTGCCGCGCAAATTCAAGATCGCGGTGTGTGCCAGCGAACAGGATCGCGCCGCGATCCACGCCCACGATATCGGCGTCGAGCTGCTGCCCAACGCAGCGGGCGAGCTGGGCTTCAAGGTGCTCGTGGGCGGCGGCCTTGGGCGCACCCCGGTGATCGGCTCGGTAGTCTGCGAATGGCTGGAAAAACGCCACCTGCTCACCTACCTGGAGGCCATCCTGCGGGTCTACAACCAGCACGGTCGGCGCGACAACAAATACAAGGCCCGTATCAAGATACTGGTGAAGGCCATGGGCGTTGAGGCTTTCCGCGACGCCGTTGAGGCCGAGTGGGCGCAACTCAGGGATGGCCCCAGCACGCTGACAGAGGACGAGGTGACGCGCGCAAAGTCATTCTTCACCAGCCCACCCTATGCGGACATCGACGGCAAAGACGCCGGGGAAGCACTGGCCGCGCGTGCCGCCGCCGACCCCATTTTTGGCAACTGGCTCACCCGCAACACCCACCCGCACCGCGTACCCGGGTATCGCGCCGTGACCATTTCCCTGAAGGCAACGGGGATTGCCCCGGGGGACATCACGGACCGTCAGCTGGACCTGCTGGCGGATCTTGCCGACAGTTACAGCTTTGGCGAGCTGCGCACCACCCATCAACAGAATATGGTGCTGGCTGACGTTGAGGAAACCGCCCTCTACAGTCTCTGGCAGCGCCTGCAGAAGGCCGGTTTGGCAACCGCCAATATCGGCTACCTGACGGATCTCATCTGCTGTCCCGGGGGCGACTACTGCTCCCTGGCCAACGCCAAATCCATCCCTGTGGCGGAGGCGATCCAGGCGCGGTTCGAAGATCTCGACTACCTCTACGACCTGGGCCCGCTGGAACTCAACATCAGCGGCTGCATGAACGCCTGTGGCCATCACCACATCGGGCACATCGGCATCCTCGGCGTCGACAAGAAAGGTGCCGAGTTCTATCAGGTCAGCCTGGGCGGCAGCCAGTCCAAGGATGCCGCAATTGGCAAGATTCTCGGCCCGTCATTCAGCCAGGATGCCATCCCCGACGTTGTGGAAAACCTGCTCGCGACCTTTGTTTCCCTGCGGCAGGGCGATGAAACCTTCCTCCAGACCTACAACCGGGTCGGGATTGAGCCATTCAAGGAGCGCGTCTATGCCAAAGCTGATTAAACAGGACACCATCTGCAGCGACGACTGGCTGGCGGCGGATGCAGCGTCAGATCAGGTGGCGCAACACCACTTCCCTACCCTGCCGCAGTGGCGGGCAGCCACAGGGCGCACACTGCGTACCGTGCAGCTGCAACCCGGGGACGTTGTCGCGGAGCTGGCCGACGCGCTGGACACACTGGATATCATTGCCGTGGACTTCCCGGTATTGACCGATGGCCGCGGATTTTCCTACGCGCGTGACCTGCGGGAACGTGGCTATCGGGGAGAGTTGCGCGCTACCGGCCATTTTATGCCCGACCAGGTGCATTACCTCCGCCGCTGCGGCTTCGATGCCTTCCAGCCCGCTGATGACTCGCGCATCGAGGAGTACCTGCGGCAGTCACGGGTGTTCTCCGAGCAATACCAGGCGAGTGTTGACCAGCCGCTACCGCTGTTCCGTCGTCGCGAGGCCCAGGCCGGCTAGAGCATGCTCTCGGGCACAATGAACGACAGCGTGCCCACCACGAAGCGCTGCCACCAGCTGGTTTTCGGCTCATGCGCCAGGGGCTCGCTGCCGGGCAGCGCCGGGTCCAGCCAACGCAGGTCCCCGTCATCGTCGAGCACAACCGCATAGGCGTTCTGCGCCACCACACGTTCAAAGGCCTCGCGCATCTGTGCCGCCAGCGACGCATTGTCGATGATGATCCCCATTTCGGTGTTCAGGGCGACTGATCTGGGGTCCAGGTTAAAGGAGCCGACAAACAGGTGTTCCGCATCGGCTCCCAGCGTTTTGGCGTGCAGGCTGGCGGCTGAAGACCCGGTCCAGCGTTTGTTCCTTTCCTGCTCTCCGGGCTCCGGCTTGAACTCGAACAGCGCCACGCCGGCCTCCAACAGGGCCTTGCGATAGCGCATATAGCCCGCGTGAACCAGGCCGACATCGTTTGCCGCCAGGGAGTTGGTCAGGATGCGTACGTCGATATCACGCTGTTCCAGGTCGGCGAGAAAGCCGACCAGCGCATCGCCGGGGACGAAATACGGCGACACGATGAGCACTTCCCGGGTCGCTCCCTGCAGCATCGGGACCAGCTGGGGCGCAAGGTGGGTCTCCGCGTTCACCTCGCGATTCAGTGGCTTGTTCGGATCATCGAAGATGACCGTGGCCGCTCCCCAGACAAACTGCAGCTGATCCAGCTGCAATTGCTCCAGCCAGGGCGACGCCTGAATGGCCCTGACATAGTCGGAGCCCATCGCCGTACGAGCCACCGCTTCGAACGCCTCGCGCGCAGCCGGGAGCCGCTCGGCGTCGATATCGTCCTCGCGCGCAAACGCCGCCATGGGGTAAACCACATCACTGTTCCAGTATTGGTCAAACATAGCGGACACCGCGCCCACAACCGGTCCTATTGCGAGCACATCGAGATCGGAAAAGGCCGTGTGCGCCTGCGCATTGAAGTACTCATTGCCGATATTGCGCCCGCCCACCACGGTCAGCAGATTGTCGGCCGTGAGGGACTTGTTGTGCATTCGGTGATTCAGTCGGGACAGGTCTGAGGCGAAACCGAGACCGCGGTTGCCGCGGTAGGCAAACGGGTTATACACCCGGACCTCGATATTCGGATGGGTGTCGAACTGGCTGAGAAAGGTGTCCTTGCCGGCGGTATCCAGGTCATCCAGCAGCAACCTGACGCGCACACCGCGATCGGCGGCCCGCAACAATTCACCGGCCAGCAGTTGCCCGCTGGTATCGTCGTGCCAGATGTAATACTGCACATCGAGGCTGCGCTCGGCGGCGCGAATGAGTCCCACGCGCGCAACAAAAGCACGCATACCCTCGGCGAGGGGAATGAAGCCGGAAAGCCCATCGCTGTCCGGAGCCTGCCACTGGGCAGACAATCGGGCCAGCCTTGTATCGCCGGTATCCGTAATCGTGTGGCTCACCGGCTTGGCGTAGCTGTCTGGCGCCGGCAGGCTCGCGCAGCCGGCCAGCGACAGCAGCAAGGTGGAAAGCACGAGACGCCGCCAGTGCTGTCGGGGGACGCGTGTACTATGAGAACTCAGCATTCGGTGCTGCATGCACTCAGGCTCCGGAGGCGACGGACAGGCCCTTGATTGTAACGGCCCAGCCCGCGTGTGCAATGGCCGCGGGCAGGAGACGCAAGCCCCCCCTGCCGCGGCGGCTCTCAGGACAGCCGCTGTTTGAAATCCTCGTAGTCGAACTGGCGCACGATCTCCAGCGCATCCGTTGACGAGTTCCACAGGGCAATCGCAGGCAACCGGGTACCGTTGAAGGTTGAAGTCTTGACCATCGTGTAATGGGCCATATCCTTGAACACCACGCGCTGCCCTATCTGCAGCGGTGTGGGGAAGCTGTAGTCGCCGATCACATCCCCGGCGAGGCAGGTCAGCCCACCCAGACGGTAGCTGTGGGGCAGAACCCCCGGCGCCTCCGCACCCATGACTTCGGCCCGATAGGGCATTTCCAGTGTATCCGGCATATGACAGGTCGCCGAGCAGTCCAGAATCGCCTGATCCATGGCGTTCCAGGTCAGGTCCAGCACTTCACTCACCAGCACGCCACTGCCGATGGCGACGGCCTCACCGGGCTCAAGATACACCTGCACCGCGTGGCGCACCGCGAAATCGCGAATACAGCGAATCAGGTCGTCGACCTGATAGTCGGGCCGCGTGATGTGGTGGCCACCGCCGAAGTTGACCCACTCCATGCGCGGCAGCAAATCGCCGAACCGGGCCTCTACAGCTTCCAGGGTACGCGCCAGCGGCGGGAAGTCGTGTTCGCACAGGGTATGAAAATGCAGGCCGCTGATGCCCTCCAGGCTGTCGACATCCAGCTGCGAGCGCAGAATACCCAGGCGCGAACCCGGTGCGCAGGGGTCATAAATCGGCACATCGCCCTCGGAATGCTCCGGGTTGATGCGCAGCCCGAAGCGCAGCGTAGGCCGACGCCGCTGCGCCTCAAGGCACAGTGGCCTGAAGCGCAGCCATTGCGCGCAGCTGTTGAACACCACGTGGTGGGCGATATCCAGGATCTGCCGCAGATCCGCTTCGTGGTAGCCGGCGCCAAACACATGGACTTCACCGCCGTAGTGTTCATGACCCAGGCGCGCCTCGTGCAGTCCGCTGGCGCAGCTGCCGCTGAGATAGCGGGCCGTGAGCTCTCCCAGTCGCCAGCAGGAAAAGGCCTTCAGCGCTGCCAGCACCTTGGCACCGCTGGCGTCAGCCACGTGCTTGAGGATGGCGAGATTGCGCTCAATCGCCACCTCATCAATCACGTAGCAGGGGGACGGGAGCCGTGCCAGGTCCAGTTTGCTGAAGTCGGTGAATTGCAGTATCTGCACGTTACAGGTCCCGACCCGTCACCACATCCAGCCGGAACCCTGGATCCAGTTCCACCACTTGCCAGGGCAGGCCGTAGAGGTTCATGTCCGACATGAACGGGTCCGGGTCGCGCTGTTCGACATTCCAGACGCCCGGTTCACGCCAGTGACCCTCGAGAATCATCTTTGCACCGATAACGGCAGGCACACCGGTCGTGTAGGAAATGGCCTGGGACTGGACCTCGCGATAGCAGGCTTCGTGGTCGCAGATGTTGTACAGGTACATGACGCGCTCCTTGCCATCCTTGGTACCACGCACGATGCAGCCGATGCAGGTCTTGCCCTTGGTACGTGGCCCCAGGGTCGACGGGTCAGGCAACAGCGATGCCAGAAACTGTATCGGGATGATCTGCTGCCCCTGGAATTCCACAGGCTGTATACCCGTCATACCGACATTTTCCAGCACTTCAAGGTGCTTCAGGTAGTTCTCCGAGAAACTCATCCAGAACTGGGCGCGCTTCAGCCCGGGAAAGTGCTTGCTCAGGGACTCCAGTTCTTCATGGTACATACGGTAGATATTGAAGCTGCCAACCCCATCGGGGCACTCGAAGCGGGCCTGCTTGGACATCGGCGGCGTGGTGACAAACGCACCATTTTCCCAGTGGCGACATTCAGCACTGACTTCGCGGATATTGATTTCCGGATTGAAGTTGGTGGCAAACGGATAGCCGTGATCCCCCCCGTTGACATCGATGATGTCCAACTCGTGAATCTCGTCGAAGTAATGCTTTGCAAGATAGGCCGTGAATATATTGGTCGCGCCCGGATCAAAACCGCTGCCCAGAATGGCGGTCAGGCCCGCATCGCGAAACCGGTCCTGGTAGGCCCACTGCCAGTGATACTCGAACCTGGCCGTATCCGGTGGCTCGTAATTGGCGGTGTCGAGGTAGTGGACACCGGCAGCAAGGCAGGCATCCATGATGCTCAGGTCCTGATACGGCAACGCAACGTTGATCACCAACTCGGGCTGCTCGCGCTGCAAGAGCGCAGTCAGTTCGGCCACGTTGTCGGCATCCACCTGAGCAGTACGAATCGGGCGCTCGATCTGGGCGGCAATCGCCTTGCACTTCGCTTCCGTGCGGCTGGCCAGCAGGATATCGGTGAAGACAGTGGGCAACTGGGCACATTTGTGGGCGACAACCGCGCCCACGCCCCCTGCACCAATGATAATGACTTTGGACATAACCGTGCTCCTGTATGACTGACGGGTTCAGTGATGCTCGAAATACGTATAGCCCTGCAGGCTTTCCCGGAACGCACGCAGGATCTCCTGGCGCTCCGCCACCGAGATGCGCCCGCTGCGAACCGCACTTTCGGCGACCTGGCGGAACTGTTCCTGCATATGCTTGGGCTCGTACTCTACATAGCTCAGCACGTCGGAAATACTGTCACCGTGGAACTCGCGGGCAAAGTCGAAACTGCCATCCGGGTTGA
Organism: Halieaceae bacterium UBA5044; assembly: GCA_002416125.1. Lineage (GTDB taxonomy): Bacteria > Pseudomonadota > Gammaproteobacteria > Pseudomonadales > Halieaceae > Haliea. The sequence continues at coordinate 81,573 of DIBU01000006.1, read as the reverse complement.
TCGTGACATTCACCACGTTGGTATCGCCAAACAGATTGTGCAGGTCGCCGAGGGTCTCCTGGTAGGCGCCCACCAGGAAAACGCCGAGAATGTAATCCTCGTCTTCGCGCAGTGGGTGCAGCGGCAGGGTTTTGGAGGTACCTGCGGGCAACGAGAAATTATCGATCTTGCCGTCGCAATCACAGGTCAGGTCAGCGAGCATCGCTTCACGACTGGGCGACTCCTGCAGCCGATGCAGCGGCATGATCGGGAACAGCTGGTCGATAGCCCAGATGTCCGGCAGGGACTGAAACAGGCTGAAATTCCCGTAGTAGATGTCCGACAGGACTTCACTCAGGTTTTCCAGCTCGGGCGGCACCCGGGCCACGCCGGGCAGAATCTGGGCGATGCGCTGCAACACAGCCAGGCAGATATCCTCTGCCATGGCGCGTTCACGCAGGCTGGCCTGACCGTGATTGAACATGTCCCGCACTTCATCACGGTAAAACAAGGCGTCGTTATAGCACTCCTGGAAATTTGCATCGCTCACCACCCGCAACACTTCCTGAATGTGTTTCAGCGGCTCGACGCAATCGGCGCCGATGGTTGCAGGCAGGTCCATCGGCTCGCAACTGCGCACATCCAGCACATTGAACAGCAACAACGACGAATAGGCGACGGTGGCGCGCCCGGACTCGGAAATGATCACCGGATGCGGTATCTCCAGAGGGTCGAAGGTCTCGCGAATACTCTCCACAATATTCACGCAGTATTCTTCCAGCTGATAGTTCATGCTGTGCGTACTGTTGGTGCGCGCGCCTTCATAGTCCACCGCGAGACCGCCGCCCAGGTCGAGGTAGCCCATGGCTGCCCCCTCCTCTACCAGCCCCGCATAGTATCGACAGGCCTCCAGAACACCGTTGCGCACATTGCGAATGTTCGGCACCTGGGATCCGAGGTGACAGTGCAGCATCTGCAGGCAGTGCAGCATACCCGCGGCACGAAGCTCATCGACAACTGCGATCAGCGCAGCGGTGGACAGGCCGAAAATCGAGCGGTCGCCGCTATCCTGGCTCCAGTGTCCATCAACCTTGACGGAGCTCTTCATGCGCACGCCGATCAGTGGCTCAACGCCGAGTACCCGGCTGCGCTCGATGATCATGCGCAGCTCGCTCAACGATTCGAGGACGAAAAAGCAGGGATAGCCCATGCGGCGTGCGTACAGACCGAGATCGATAAACTCGGAGTCCTTGTAGCCGTTGCATACCACCAGGCTTTCGGTATCCCGCAGCTGGCTCAGGGCGATGGTCAGCTCCGCCTTGCTGCCGGCCTCGAAGCCGTGATGGTAGCGGCTGCCGTAATTGGCAATTTCTTCAATGACATGACACTGCTGATTGACCTTTATCGGGAACACACCGCGGTAGACGTTGTTGTAGCCACCGCTGGCGATGGCGTCGGCAAACGCCTCGTTGAGCACCTTGATTCGGTGATCCAGCACGTTTCGGATGCGCAGCACCGCCGGCATTTCCAGATTGCGCGCGCGCATGCCGGCAACGATATCCATGAGGGAAACGGTGGTGTCTGCGTCACCGGTAGTGACCGTGACCTGCGCCTCGCCACTGTCGGAGATACTGTAGTAGCCTGCGCCCCAGGCATTGATACCGTAGAGTTCCGCACTGTCGGCGGCACTCCAGTCCTGCTCGGGCTGTGCTGAATCGGTCATGGTCCTCCTGGGCTCCTGTCGGGGTGCACGCGGAGGTGTGGACTCCTCAGGTGCAACGATTGGGCAAAAACAGCATAAGGTACAAGGGTAGTGAAAACGGCGCCGATTCTAAGGCGCTGCGAAGCAAACGCAAGGGGAATTTGCCGCCGGATCCACGAAGGACAGCCTAACAGGCCAGGGCGGTGTTTTGGTAGTTTTCAACCTGCCATCAGGGCGACCGTGACAGTAGACCGCGAGACACACTATATTGGGCGCAATTGTGGAAGTCAGCCAACATGTCCCCACCTGAACAAGCCACCGCCAGAAGCGAGACTGCACTGCAGATTGAAACGACACGCCCGGACGATCTCGACGCCCTGCTGCAGATTGAGCACGACTGCTTTCGTACCGACCGTCTGTCGCGGCGCAGTTTCAAGCGCTGGTTGCGCCGCCCGGACTGCGTGTTTCTCGTGGCCAGGGATTCTGCCGGCCTGGCCGGATACTGCCTGGTGATACTGCGCCAGGGTACCCGGCTTGCTCGCCTGTACTCGCTTGCCGTTGCTCCAGACCGTCAGGGCCGGGGGGTAGCGCGCCAGCTGCTGCAACAGGCCGAAGTTGACGTGCGCAGCACCGGCGCCCTTTACCTGAGACTCGAGGTCGCGGCCAGCAACACAGCTGCCATACGCCTCTATGAGCAGCTCGGTTACACCCAGTTCGGGCACTACGACGATTACTATGAAGATCACAGCGATGCCCTGCGCATGGAAAAATGCGTGCGCGCCTACCAGCCCGAGAATGCGCCCCGTACGCTGCCCTGGATTGCACAGACAACGCCGTTCACCTGCGGGCCCGCTGCCTTGATGATGGCCATGGCGGGGCTGGATCGGACCTACCAGCCCTCGCCTCTGGAGGAAATCGAAATCTGGCGCGAGGCCACGACGATCTTCATGACCTCCGGCCACGGTGGCTGCCACCCGCTGGGCCTGGCGCTGGCGGCCCATGCGCGAGGCTTCCACAGCGAGGTCTGGGTGAACACCCCCGGCCCCCTGTTCATCGAAGGTGTGCGCGACGACAACAAAAAAAGGGTAATGAGCCTGGTGCACGACAGCTTCGTCAGCCAGTGCGCGACTCGCGGCATTACCGTGCACTATCAGGACCTCGAGCAGGAGCGCCTGCTGGACATGTTCAATGCCGGTGTCAACATCCTGATACTGATCTCCACGTACCGCCTCGACAGCAAAAAGGCGCCGCACTGGGTGGTGCTGTCGGGGTACGATGAAGCCTGCTTCTATGTGCATGACCCTGAGCTGGACGACCTCGGGACGCCGCGGGCGAGCCGGGACGACAACAAGGCGCCGCTGGACTGTCAGTACCTGCCCATAGCACGCGAAGAATTCGCTGCCATGAGCCGCTTTGGCGGTAATCGGCTGCGGGCGGTGGTGGCGGTCGGGGCCGCCGGGCCAGGTGGCAATGAGCGCTGATCCCCAGTACCTGGCGCTGGTCAGGACACTCTCAGACCGCATTGTCGAGGCGCAGCGGCCCATCCGCATCCTGGACGCCATCAAATGGAACGCAGCCATCCGCCGTGAGTTCTTCGCCAGCGGCTGCCGGGAGCTGCCGCGTATTGATGCCGCATTCTATCAACAGCAGAATCCGCTGGATTTTGAACCGGGCGCCAAACGTGCGGAGTTTCAGGAGATCGAACGCGACATCGCGCGCAAGCTCGGGCAACTCAATCCCCTGGCGCAGATCATGCGCCGTATGTGCCGCGAGTATCGCAGCGTTGTACAACTGCTGGAAGTTCGGGGGCAGCCTGAATTTGGCCAGATATCCGAGGACCTCTACGGCTCTTCATCGGATGTTTTTCACGCCGGCGACCCCACGCTGGCGGACCTCGGCACCGCGATGGAGGCAACCCTCATCAACCTCCTGCAAAACACGTCCATGCAGGAGGCCCCCAAGACCATACCCGCTGTGGACGCGGTGGCGATGCTCAACGAACGCCTGCTGCAGGCATTCCCGGACGCCGGCATCCGCGTGTTGCTCAACGACCAGATGACCGCCGATGCCGCCGCGGGCTCTGACTACCTCAAGATCCGCAGCGATGCGATGTTCAATGCACTGGATATCGATGTACTGGAAGTCCACGAGGGCTGGGTGCACCTCGGCACCACGCTGAACGGCACGGCACAGCCTGCCTGTACGTTCCTCAGCAAGGGCACGCCGTCCGCCACCACCACCCAGGAAGGCCTGGCCGTGCTGACCGAGATACTCACCCTGCGCTCCAGCCCATCGCGACTCTACCGGCTGATCAACCGGGTCCGGGCCGTGACACTGGCAGAGAACGGCGCAAATTTCCTCGAGGTCTTCAATTACCTGCAGGACCACAACATGAGTGCCGATGACAGTTACAGTATCGCGGTGCGCGTGTTCCGTGGCAGCACGCCGGAGGGTCGCCCCTACACCAAAGACCTCGCCTACATGCGCGGCTTCGTGCAGACCTACAACTTCCTGCGCCTGGCGATGAGCACCGGGAAGCTGGATACCCTCCCGGTCCTGTTTTGCGGCAAAATCCTGCTGGAAGACATCAAGGACTGGCGCCTGCTCATCGATGAGGGCGTCGTCGCGGGGCCGCGCTTTCTCCCCCCACATTTCGCGGACCTGACCGGGCTCGCTACGTGGATGAGCTTTTCCCGCTTTATCGCCTCGCTCAACTTTGACCAGTTGCAGGCGGATTACGGCGCCCTGCTGTAAAACCGGCAGTCCCGGGCGTCACGATTGCCTGCAGCGGGGAAACTCGACATCATTGGCCCTCATCACCCCTGATGTCGATGACCGGGGACACGCCGCAGTTGTTGCCGCAGCCCGGCAAGATGCTGGCGATAGGCAGCGGCGTCGCGGGGGGCGCCCCCGTACTCGAGTTGTTCGAAGGCGTCGATAAACTGCATGGCCCAGCCTGCCAGCTGTGGGGCTTCCCGCGCTACACGCCGCCCGAAGCTGCCCGGCGCTTCACCCGTTGCACGCGTCATACCCCGGCGACGCATCTGCTCACAGAACTCCAGAAACAGCCGCTGCTCCGGTGGCAGGGGCCGAGGCCGGCGACGCTGCAGCAGCAACCAGCCGACCGGCACTAATACCACCACGCCACTGAGCAGAATCGCACCGGCAAACACCGGGGCGCGTATGCTTCCGAACAGGTCCTGCAGCAGGCGGTACTGCGCTTCGCCGTCGAAGCCGGTGACCCAGCTCTGCCATCGGTAGGTGAGCGCATCGTAGCGCAGACGCAGCATGTTGACCCAGTTGACGCCCCGGTAGCGCAAGGGCGACAGCGGTGAGTTGGCGAGGAAACTGCCCTCCGCCGCCACCGCTTCTTCAAGCCCCAGCTCAATACGGTCGGGCGACACCGCCGCCGTGGGGTCGATACGCACCCAGCCCCGCCCTTCCAGCCAGACCTCTGCCCAGGCATGCGCATCGAACTGGTGAACGATGACCGTGCGATTCACGGGATTGATCTCACCCCCCTGGTAGCCGGCGACAACACGCGCCGGTACACCCGCCGCGCGCATCATGACCACAAAGGCGTACGCATAGTGCTCGCAGAATCCGCGCCGGGTCTGCAGGAGGAACTGATCCATACTGTTCTCTGCTGTCAGCAGAGGTGGCTGCAACGTGTAAACGAAGGGCTCATCACGGAAATACTGCAGTACCGCATCGACAAAGGCGGCGCTGTCAGCCGCCCCATCGCGGAGGCGCTGCGCCAGCGCGCGAGTCGCCGGGTTGTCCTGCACCGGAAGCGCCAACTCGGTCTCGCGGCGCCAGTCCGAGAGTTCGGGATCCAGTGGTGTGCCGGGCCAGCTGCGCACCCGGTACTGTAATTGCTCCTCGATCTCTACCGGGGAGTAAAGACGATAATCCGCGGTGCTGAGGATGCCTCGCTGGGCCGGCTGGGCATAGCGCAGGCTGTACAGCCAGTTCTGCTGGGTGGGCAGCATGAGAACGGTGTACGCCAGCGGCTCGCCCTCGGGCTCGACAGCCGGCGGGCGCAACTCAAGCCCCGGTAACTCGTTGTAGCGCAGGCTCCGCCAGGCACCCTCCTCCAGCACGCTGAATACGAGTCCCCGCCAGTAAAGCTCGGACTTCGGGGGGATATCGCCCTCGAACTGCACGCGGAAGGCCACGTCATCGGACTGACTAAGCTCGGAGATATCCCCGGGCCGCATAAAGTCGCTGACCCCCGTTTTCGCGGCGTGACTCTTCACCGGCACCGTCCACAATGGCCCAATGCGGGGAAACAGGAAGAACAGTACCAGCATCAGCGGAAACGCCTGCGCCAGCATCAGCGCGGGCAGACGCAGGCTGCCCAGCCGGAAGTGGTCCTCGCGAGGGCGATGCAGCGCCACCAGACCGGTGGTGACCAGGACCAGGGTGAACAGGGAATAGAGAACGAACAGGATATCCTGGCTGAACAGGAAGCCGATCACACAGATAAAATAGCCAAGGAACAGCAGCACATAGGCGTCCTTGGGTTTCACCAGTTCCAGCAGTTTGAAGGCGAAGGCTATGAGCAGCAACGCCACTGTGGGCTCAAGCCCCAGCAGGTTGCCATAGCTCAGGAACACAGCGACACACCCCCCCAGCGCGAGCGAGGCCCGCACCAGACGGCCGGGAAAGGACGCTCGCCCCTGGAACACCAGCAGACGCCATACCGCCGTCCCCAGGTACACCAGCACCAGCCAGAGTGGCAGCCGCAGGAGGTGCGGTGCGAGCAGGGCAAACTGGCTGATGATGATCCACACCAGCGCGTTGCGGGGAATGAGGGTGCCGGCGGCGGCTGCACGCTTCACGAGGCTGCTGCACCATGCTGATACAGGGCCAAGGCCGCCAGTACTCGGTCCTGGTGAGCCTCCCCCGATGCCGGAGCGATATCGACGCCCGGCAGGGTAAGGCCGTAGTCCTCGCCGCGCTTCTCCAGAGCCAGCGCCCAGTAACAGAGATAGGAGAGACGCTGCTCCGTGGCAATACCGGGGAATGCCTCCCAGTCCAGCCAGGCGGTGCGACTGGCATAGGCAGCGTAGACCTTGGACTGCAACGAGTGCCCCCTGGCCACCGCTTTCCAGTGCACCTGCCGCAGCGAGTCACCCGGGCGGTAGCTGCGAAAGCCGTGAAAATCATCGCTGCCTGCGGTCTCTCGCGCATTGCCCTCCGGGCGCCCGCCGTCGCCACCCGGAGGGGCTGTGGTCGGCAGGGGCCTGGGATACACCAGGGCCTGCAAATCCAGGTCCAGCCACGTCCAACAGCGCAGCAATCCGAGCGGGTAGCGGCTTTCCAACAGCAGGCGTCCGGGATTGTGCCAACCCCGATTGCCCACGGGGACATACAGCGCCACTTCGCAGCTCTCACGGTCAGCCAGGCTCACAACGCTGTCGCTGCCCTGCGGCCAACTGAGGCGCAAGGCATAGTGCGCGGCCTTGCCTGAGCGCTGCAGGCGCAACCTGAACTCACTGCGTTGCCCCGGAAACGCCGGTGTCGCCGACAACGCGTGCAGGGTCAGCCCCGCGAGGTTGGCATAGGTATGCAGGATGGACACCACGAACAGCGTGGCCAGCAGAAATGCGACGGCATACGCCATATTGTTCTGGTAGTTGATCGCTGTGAGCAGGATCAACAGCAGCAGTACGAAAAAAAACAGGCCGGGCAGCGAGGGGAAAATGAAGATTCTGCGCTGGTCCAGGGTAACCGACCTCGCCGGAGGGATGCGCCGGTCGAGCCAGCGCGAGAACTGCCGGCTGAATCGCCCGCTTTCCGCTGCGCTACGGGCTGTTTCGACAGCGTTCACCGGCATCAGGGCCGGATCACGTCCACGCTGCGTTGCAGGAGGTCAACCAGCGCGTGACCATCGCCGGCGTAATCACCGCTGGGCACCAGGCGGTGCGCCGCCACCGCCGGCAGTACTGCCTGCAGGTCTTCGGGCACCACATGCTGTCTGCGGTTCATGAACGCCCAGGTACGCGCGCAGTTGAGCAGCGCCAGCGCCCCGCGCGGCGACAGCCCCACGGCAAACTCGGGACGCTCGCGGCTGAAACCCACCAGGCGCTGCAGGTAATCGAGCAGACTGTCAGCGACATGCACGTCGCCGGCCGCTGCGCGGCAGGACTGCAGTTCCTCGGGTGAGAGACAGCGGCGCAGAGCGGCCTCCGGTGACTGCTGTGCAGCGCCAGCAAGGAGCATCCGCCGCTCAGCCTGGGGATCCGGGTAACCCAGTTGCAGGCGCATGAGGAAGCGATCCAGCTGGCTTTCCGGCAGCGGGTACGTGCCGGACTGATGAATCGGGTTCTGGGTGGCAATCACGAAGAACGGTTGTGGCAGGCGCCGCGTCTCGCCCTCCACTGTGACCTGCCCCTCCGCCATTGCCTCCAGAAGCGCACTCTGGGTGCGCGGCGTGGTGCGATTGATCTCATCCGCCAGCAGTACCTGCGTGAATATGGGACCGGGGTGAAAGGTAAAGCTTGCGTCGTTGCGGTCGTACACCGAAACACCAAGGATATCTGCGGGAAGCAGGTCGCTCGTGAACTGGACCCGCCGGTATGCGAGGCCGAGCACGGCGGCCAGGGCATGCGACAGCGTGGTTTTGCCCATCCCGGGCAGGTCCTCTATCAGCAGATGCCCGCGCGCGAGAAGACAACACAGGGCCAGCCTGATCTGCGCCTCCTTGCCCAGCAACGCCTTGCCAACCTCGGCCACCGCGTCGTCAATGGCGCCTACTGTATCCATACTGTTGCTCCTGCCCCTTCATGCTGCATTAGCAAGGTAGTACGCGGGAAATGCGTTTTCAGCCCGCCGCGGCGAGACCGCGCTGCAGATCCCTGCGCAGATCGGCCACATCCTCCAGCCCTACCGCGACCCGGATCAGGCCATCGCTGATACCGGCAGCGGCCCTCTGCTCGGCACTGAGGCGCCCGTGGGTCGTGGTCGCGGGATGCACGATGGTCGTTTTCGCATCCCCAAGATTGGCCGTCAGCGAGAGTATCTGTGTTGCATCGATACAGCGCCAGGCAGCAGCCTGACCACCCCGCACCTCAAACGACAACACGCCGCCGAAGGCGCTCTGCTGACTGGCGGCCAGCCCATGACCCGGGTGACCGGGCAAGCCGGCGTAATAGACACGCTGCACCTGCGGCTGCTGCTGCAGCCACTGGGCGAGTTCAAGTGCCGCCCGCGAGTGCGCCTCCATACGCAAGCGCAGTGTTTCCAGCCCCTTGAGGAAAACCCAGGCGTTGAAGGCGCTCATGGTGGGCCCGCAGGTGCGCAAGAAAACCACGACCTCGTCCATCAGGGCACGCGCGCCAACGACAGCTCCACCCACGCAGCGCCCCTGGCCGTCGAGGTATTTGGTGGCCGAATGTATGACGATATCCGCACCCAGCGCCAGCGGTCGTTGCAGGGCCGGCGTACAGAAACAGTTGTCGACCACCAGTAATGCATTGTGCCCGTGGGCGAGCTCCGCCAGCGCGCGAATGTCGGCCACTTCGCACAGCGGGTTGGACGGGGTTTCCAGGTACAGGAGACGCGTTTCCGGACGCAGCGCCGCGCGCCACTGATCAGTTGCGAGCAGCGGCACGAAGTCCACACTGACGCCGAAACGCGTCATGTAGCGTGCAAACAGGTTGGTTGTCGTCCCGAACACATCGCGGGAGCAGATCACATGGTCGCCGGCTTTCAGTAGCGCCATGCAGGTACTGAGTATGGCGGCCATGCCGGACGCCGTCGCCACCGCAGCTTCTCCACCTTCCAGTGCTGCGAGACGCTCCTCGAAGCTACGCACCGTCGGGTTGGTGTAGCGCGAATAGACGTTCCCGGGGGACTCACCGGCAAACCGCGCCGCGGCCTCTGCCGCGGAGCCGAATACGTAGCTGGAGGTGGCAAAAATGGGCTCGGAATGTTCGCCCTCGGCTGTGCGGTGGATACCGGCGCGAATGGCGAGCGTATCCAGCCCTGCACCTGCCAGGGGGTCATCGTGATCGTTCATAGTGCCTCAGCTGACGTCATTGTGAATCCCCACCACGGTGCCTTCGGCAAGCACCCGCGCCCGGCTGCGGCTTTGCGCATCATCATTGCGCAGCGCTTCGATACGCTCGAGGTATGCCTGATCGACATCCCCGGTCGGGTATTCACCGTTGAACACAGAGCAGTCAAAGCCCATCGCGCTCTTGTTGCCCTCCCGGGAGCAATTGATCAGGTCATCGAGATCCTGATAGACCAGCCAGTCCGCGCCGATGGCGTCACAGATTTCCTCAACGGTGCGCCCGTGTGCAATAAGCTCCGATGCGGATGGCATGTCGATGCCGTATACGTTCGGGTAGCGCACGGGGGGTGCCGCTGAGGCGAAATACACCTTGTTCGCGCCGGCATCACGCGCCATCTGGATGATCTGCCGGCAGGTGGTGCCGCGGACGATAGAATCGTCCACCAGCATCACATTCTTGCCTTCAAACTCGAGGGGCACCGGGTTGAGCTTCTGCCGCACTGACTTCTTGCGCTGGCTCTGGCCAGGCATGATGAATGTGCGTCCAATGTAGCGGTTTTTCATGAAACCTTCGCGAAACTTGATCCCCAGTTCCGATGCCAGTGACTGCCCGGCGATACGGCTGGTATCGGGAATCGGTATCACGACGTCGATGTCGTGGTCGGGCCGTTCGCGAAGCACCTTACGTGCCAGCGCCTCGCCCTGGCGCATGCGCGTCTTGTAGACCGAAATGCCATCCATCAGCGAATCGGGCCGCGCAAAATACACGTGCTCGAAGATGCAGGGGCGAAGCTGCGGGTTTTCCGCACACTGGCGACGATGCATTGCACCGCGGCTATCAATGAACACGGCCTCCCCCGGCGCGACATCGCCCAGCATGCGAAACCCCAGCACATCCAGCGCCACGCTCTCCGACGCCAGCATGTACTCGTCACCGGCGTCGGTCTTGCGCACGCCGACGACCAGTGGCCGGATACCCAGCGGGTCACGGAATCCCACCACGCCATAGTCGACGATGAGGGCGACGGCGGCGTAGCCACCGCGGCAGCGCCGGTGCACAGCGGTCACCGCCTGGAAGACATCCTCCGCGGTCGGGCTGAGCTTGCCCAGCGTCTGCAGTTCGTGGGCGAAAACGTTGAGCAACACCTCCGAGTCCGAGTCGGTATTCAGGTGTCGCAGGTCGTCCTGGAACAGCTCCCGGGTGAGCTGTTCTGAATTGGTCAGGTTGCCATTGTGCGCGAGCGCGATGCCGTAGGGCGAATTGACATAGAACGGCTGGGCCAGCGCGGTGCCGGAGCTGCCCGCTGTCGGGTAGCGCACATGACCGATACCCATGGGCCCTTTGAGGCGCTGCATGTGGTCCTGGCGGAAGACATCACGCACCAGTCCCTCGCTCTTGCGTTGCGTAAAGCGTCCACCGTGACAGGTCATTATCCCGGCAGCATCCTGGCCCCGGTGTTGCAGCACCGTCAGTGCGTCGTAGATATCAGGGCCTACCGTGCCCTTGCCCACCAGTCCTACCAGCCCACACATTCCGCATTTTCCTCGTTGTCAGAGACTCACCGCCGGCAGCCGACCGGCATTGAAATCGCCCAGACGCTGCATGGCCCATTCGAGCAGCGCGTCAACCTGAGGCATCAGATAGGCCTGATGCAGCCAGACCTGGTCGCGCGGCGGCAACAATTCCCGGACCAGAAAGACCAGGACCAGCACAATAATGACACCGCGCGCAAAACCGAAAATGGTCCCCAGCAGGCGGTCGAGCGTTCCCAGCCCGGTCGCCTTGACCAGCTGCGCCAGGAGCAGACTGACCAGGCCGGTACACAGTAAAACCCCGACCAGGATCAGCAGCCACGCGGCAATGTAGCGAGCGGTCAGGTTGCTGATCAGCCCCGTCAGCCGCGACGCCAACTCGCCAGCGAACACATAGGCCAGTACAAACGCTGCAATCCAGCCCGCCAGGGAGAGCGCCTCGCGGGTAAACCCCCGCAGCAGACTGAGCAGCGTCGACAGGCCCACGATCGCCACAATCGCCCAATCCACCCAGGTGAGCGCGTCAATGTTCAGCACTGTGCCTCCCGCCATCGCCTGGCCTGCGGGGGCGGCAGTCTATCAGTTTGATTCACCACACCAAAGTCAATGAGCCGCGTCATCAGGGTAAATACCGCCGCACTAAGGACTTGACGCCAAACTCGGCATCGACCTGCGGGCGCAGGTTATCGAGACGGGCGCGTTCAAACTTGGGGCCAACGTTGACCCGGTACATGGTCCGGCCACCGACGTTTACCGGGTCCACCCAGGCCTTTTCACCCATGGCCTCAAGTCGCTGCCGCAGCGCCTCGGCCTTGTCCTGGCTGCTGACGCTGGCCACCTGCAGCATCCACGCAATGGGCACACCCTGGCCATCCAACTCTGGCTGCTCCGGCGCCTCATCGCGTGTTTCACCGGGCGCCGGCAGCGCCGTCGGCTCTGCCGTTTGCGGCTCGGCTGGCGGACCGCCGGGATCAGCCACCTCAATCTCTGCACCCACCTCGGCCACCGGCGCTGTCCAGTCCATGGTGTCGCCGCCCTCCACGGCATCTGTCTCTGCCTCCAGCGCGCCTTCAAGTTCGGGTGAAGGCCGCATACCCGCGGGATCCGGCGCGGCAATGGGCGTGGTATCCACCTGCGGTCGGGGCGGAATGCGCAGGTCCTCGATACTGCCATCGGGTTGTGGGTCAACGAAAATGATGGGCCAGAAAATCACCCCTAGCGCGACCAGTATCAGCGCACCAACGAGGCGTTGCTTGAGGATATCGTTCACGGACTACGCCTTTTCCCGTTCTCGCGCCAGCCAGGACATGGCCGCCGCAACTGTGTGGAAGGAGCCGAATACCAGCAGCCGATCACCTGCTGCTGCAACGCTGCGCGCCCGCGCGAGGGCCTGACGCAGGTTGCGACTGACACTGATCATGCCTTCGCCCGCGGCGCGCAGCTGGGCCGCAATGCCAGCAGCGGTCGCGGCGCGGGCGTTGCCTGGCTGGTCTGCCAGAAACCAGCCGTCTACCTCACCGCGCATGAGTTGCAGCATGCTGGGAATATCCTTGTCCGCCATCGCGGAGAAAACCGCGATCGTCTTTTGCCCACAGGGCCTCTGCTGCAGAAACTCAACCAGCCTGGCCACTGCCGCGGGATTGTGCGCCACATCCAGAACGAGCTCGACGCCGCCCACGATCATTGCCTGCCGCCGTCCCGGCACCTGCAGCGCAGGGAGTATTGCCTGCGCCTCCACATCGGACACTGGATACCCGAGACACTCCAGTACCTGCAGCGCAGCGTAGAGATTTTGCGCCAGCAACGCCGGGTTCTGCGACAGCGGCAGCCGACGTCGCGTGCCCTCTGTGCCACTCACCCAGCCGTCCCACTCCTGCATCGCGGGCTCGACACCGAACGCCTCACCCAGCCAGTAGGCGCTGGCGCCACTGGCCATAACGGCCTCGGCCAGCCCCGCAGGCACCTCGCTGCAGGCAATCACAGCGGGGATGTCCGGCCGCAGGATTCCCGCCTTTTCACGCGCAATAGCATCCAGGCTGTCTCCCAGCCAATCCTGGTGATCCAGCGCAATACTGGTTATCACAGCGACATTGGGGTCGACGATGTTTACCGCATCGAGGCGACCACCGAGGCCAACCTCGAGCACCACAACGTCCACTGCCTCGCGCTGGAACAGCAGCAGGCCAGCCAGGGTGGCAAACTCAAAGTACGTGAGCGAAATGTCGCCCCTCGCGACATCAATGGCCTGCAGCGCGGAGACAATCCCGGCGTCATCCGCTTCGCAACCACCGATGCGAATGCGCTCATTGAAGCGTAACAGGTGCGGCGAGGTGTACACGCCGGTGCGAATACCCTTGTGCGTCAGCAGCGCCTCAAGTGCACCGACCACAGACCCTTTGCCGTTGGTCCCTGCGACGGTAACCACGGGCACGGAGACCGGCAGCAACTGGAGGCGGCGAGCCACAGCCGCAACACGCTCCAGGCCCAGTTCGATTTCCCGCGGGTGCAGCGCTTCAAGCCGCGCCAGCCATTCGGCCAGCGATTGCTCAGTCATCCGTGCGGTCGATACTCTCTGCTGACCCGGTGGCGTCTGCACTGCTGGCATCATCCTCGGCGTCCTCAGGCGATAGAGGGACCTGGCCGGTAAATTTGCCCAACAGCCTGGCCAGCGTGTCGCGCATGTCGTTGCGATGCACAATCATGTCTATCGCACCGTGCTCAAGCAGGAACTCGCTGCGCTGGAAGCCTTTGGGCAGCTTCTGGCGAATGGTCTGTTCGATGATATTCGGGCCGGCAAACCCCGCCCGCGCGTCCGGCTCGGCAATGTTCACATCACCGAGCAGCGCCAGTGAGGCGGACACGCCGCCATAGATAGGATCGGTCATCACGGACACGTAAGGCACACCAGCAACTTTCATGCGCTCGATGACCGCGCTGGTCTTGGCCATTTGCATCAAGGAAATCAGCGCTTCCTGCATGCGTGCCCCACCGGACGCCGAAAAACACACCAGCGGAATCCGCTCCTTGAGTGCGAGTTGCGCCGCGCGGGTGAACTTTTCGCCCACCGCGTAGCCCATGGAGCCACCGTGGAAAGCGAATTCGAAGGCGACAGTGACCAGGGGCATACCCTGCAGCGTGCCGCGCATGGCGACCAGTGCGTCTTTCTCGCCGGTGGCCTTCTGTGCCGCAGAGAGCCGATCGCGGTAACGCTTTTTATCGCGGAACTTCAGTCGGTCAACGGGCTCGATCTCCGCCAGGATCTCCTGCCGTCCCTCCCGGTCGAGGAAGATGTCCAGACGCCGCCGGGCGCCGATGCGCATATGGTGATCACATTTCGGGCAGACGTCGTCGTTGCGCTCTACATCAGGCCGATACAACACGGCATCACATTTGACGCACTTCTTCCACAGTCCCTCGGGCACGCTGGAGCGGCGGGCACCCTCTTCCTTGCGCACTCCAGAAGGCAGTATCTTGTCAATCCAGCTCATGGCATCCCCCGTTTGGTGGCACCATTATAGACGCCGCCGGCGCCTTCTAGGAAGCGATGCTGTCCAATCCCGCGCGGATACTCGCAACCAGCTCCGTTGCCGCCTTGAGCAATTCCTCCTGACTCGCGCCCTGCGCCGCCGCCCGGGCGATGGTATCCACCAATGCGCTGCCGACTACCACTCCGTCTGCGGCAGCGCCCACCCGGCGTGCCGAATCGGCATCCTTGATCCCGAAGCCCACAGCGAGTGGCAGCGTGGTGGCCTCGCGAATGTGTGCGAGGTGCTGCGCTACATCCTCGGCATCCAGGTGTCCCGCGCCGGTGACGCCTTTCAGCGCCACGTAGTAAATGAAGCCGCTGGCCTGATCCACGATCGACTGGATGCGCGCCTTCGGGGTGGTGGGTGCCACCAGGAAAATGTTGTCCAGGCCCACGCGGTGCAGCTCGGCGTTGACGCCGGCAACCTCCTCCGGGGGAATATCGACGGTCAACAGCCCATCCAGACCGACCGCCGCCGCCTGGTCAGCAAAGCGGGCGTAGCCCATGTGCTCGACCGGGTTGGCATACCCCATGAGCAACACCGGTGTTTCCGAGTCACGCTCGCGGAACGTTGCGACCATGGCAAGCGCATCGCGCAGGCGGGCGCCACTGGCAAGAGCGCGCTCGTGGGCCTTCTGTATGACCGGTCCCTCGGACATGGGATCCGAGAACGGCACACCCAACTCGATGATGTCCGCGCCGGCGTCCACCAGGGCGTGCATCAGCGGCACCGTACTGGCGAGATCGGGATCTCCCGCCACGATATAGGGCACCAGCGCCTTCCGGCCCTGGGCGGCGAGCTGCTGGAAGCGCCCGGCTATCTTGCTCACTGCATATTCTCCTCGTGATACCTGTTCAGAAGTCGATACCGTCGATATCGGCTACCGTATGTATGTCCTTGTCGCCGCGACCGGACAGGTTGACGATAATCGTCTGCTCCGGCGTCATGGTGGCGGCCAGCCTGCCGGCGTAGGCCAGGGCATGGGCGCTCTCCAGGGCGGGCATGATGCCCTCCGTGCGCGTCAGGTCGTGGAACGCTGCCAGCGCTTCGGCATCGTCTGCCGTAACGTAATTCACCCGACCGACGTCCTTGAGCCAGGAGTGTTCAGGCCCTACACCGGGGTAGTCAAGACCGGCAGACACGGAGTGTGTGTGCATGATCTGGCCGTCCTCGTCCTGCATCAGGTAGGTGCGATTGCCATGCAGTACACCGGGCGTGCCCGCTGTGAGCGGTGCGGCGTGCTCTCCGGTGGCAACGCCGTGGCCACCGGCCTCCACACCGTACATGGCGACAGACTCGTCCTCAAGGAAGGGATGAAACAGGCCGATGGCATTGGAGCCACCGCCCACACAGGCGACCAGTGCGTCGGGCAGACGCCCGGTTTGCGACAGGGACTGGGCCCGCGCCTCGCGACCGATGACGCACTGGAAATCGCGCACCAGCATCGGATAGGGGTGTGGGCCTGCCACGGTGCCAATGATGTAGAAGGTATCGTCAACGTTGGTCACCCAGTCACGCATGGCCTCGTTCATGGCGTCCTTGAGGGTGCGGGAGCCCGAGGTGACCGGCACGACCGTGGCACCAAGCAGTTTCATGCGGTACACATTGAGCGCCTGGCGCCGCACATCCTCTTCCCCCATGAACACATGGCACTCGAGGCCCAGGCGCGCGGCAATCGTCGCTGTGGCCACACCGTGCTGCCCGGCACCCGTCTCGGCAATCACGCGCCGCTTGCCCATATGCTTGGCCAGCAGCGCCTGCCCTACCGTATTGTTGACCTTGTGCGCGCCCGTGTGGTTCAGGTCCTCACGCTTGAGCAGGATGCGAGCGCCGCCGACCCGGTCGGACCAGCGACGCGCCTCGTAGAGTGGCGAAGGCCGCCCGACATAGTGTGCGAGGTCCTCGTCCAACTCGCGCTGGAACTCCGGGTCGTCAGCGAGCCTGCGGTACAGGATCTCGAGTTCAGAGAGTGCCGACATGAGCGTTTCGGCGACAAACTTGCCGCCATATACGCCGAAGCGACCATCGGCATCGGGAACCGAGGCAAAGAGTTTCGTGTTGATATCCGTTGTCATGAGGTCTTCCCCTGCTAAAGTCAGCTGTGCACGGCGGCGATGAAACGCTGTATTTTCGCCGCGTCCTTGATTCCAGGCGCGCTTTCCACGCCACCGCTTACGTCCACGGCGGCGGGTTTCACGGCAGCGACAGCGGCGGCGACATTGTGCTCATCGAGGCCACCTGCCAGCACCAGTGGGCGCGGCAGCTGCGCGGGTATGGTCGACCAGTCAAAGGTCTGCCCGGTGCCGCCGGGAACACCCGGCTGCCAGCTGTCCAGCAATAACCCCCTGGCGCCCGGATAGCCTGCCGCGACAGCCGCAACGTCCATGCCCGGCCGCATCCGCAAGGCTTTCAGGTAGGGGCGGTCGAACTGGGCGCAAAAGGCCGCGGATTCGTCGCCATGAAACTGTATGCAATCTACGGGTACGCGCTGCAGAGTGCCATGGATTTCATCTGCACTGGCATCAACGAACAAGGCCACAACCGAGACAAAGGGCGGCAACGCCGCAACTATCTCGGCAGCCAGGGACAGGTCGACACAGCGCTTGCTCGGTGCATAGAACACCAGTCCGATGGCATCTGCTCCGGCTGCACTGGCCGCTAGGGCATCCGCGACACGGGTAATGCCGCAAATCTTGACAAGGGTTCTGGCCAC
Organism: Halieaceae bacterium UBA5044; assembly: GCA_002416125.1. Classification (GTDB taxonomy): domain Bacteria; phylum Pseudomonadota; class Gammaproteobacteria; order Pseudomonadales; family Halieaceae; genus Haliea. Next base: position 64,096 of record DIBU01000006.1, on the reverse strand, counting down.
AGTACCGATCGGTGATTGCCTGACGAAGGCGGCGGATAATAGCAGACCCGGGGGCGCAGTGTCTTTAACCCGGCAAAACAAGGGGTCCGGGGGGCGTGGCAGGCAGGCCAAACTGGGATGGGTAGCGGACATCCACCAGGTAAAGGCCCTCTGCGGGTGCGGTTTCGGCTGCGCGCGTGCGATCCCTGCCCTGCAACAGCTCCGCAATCCAGTCCAGCGACTGCTCGCCACTGCCGACGGCCATCAGGCTGCCTGCGATATTGCGCACCATGTGGTGGAGAAAGGCATTGGCTTCGATATCAATGACCAAGAGCTCACCGTAGCGTTGCACGGTGCAATGATTGACGCAGCGAAACGGTGTGCTGGACTGGCAGGCGGCGGCGCGAAACGCACTGAAATCCTGCTCGCCGAGCAATGCCTGCGCTGCGGTGTGCATGCGCTCCGCCTGCAGCGGCTTTCTCTGCCAGGTCAGCTGACGGTGGCAGAGGGCCGGACGCACAGTGCCATTGGCGATGATGTAGCGGTAACGTCGGGCCAGGGCGGAAAACCGGGCGTGAAAGGTCTCCACCACTGGCTGCGCCCAATGTATGCGAATGTCCGGCGGCAGGTGGCTGTTGCCACCCAGCACCCAGGCTTTCGCGGTGCGGGCACAGGGGGCGTCGAAATGAATAATCTGGGCGTGGCCGTGCACCCCCGCGTCTGTGCGGCCAGCACAGTGGACCCGCACAGGTTGCGCGGCAACGCGCTCAAGCGCACGCTCCAAAGCGCCCTGCACGGTCGGTGAAGGGGATTTGAGCTGCGCCTGCCAGCCGTGGTAGGCACTGCCGTCGTACTCTATGCGACAGGCAATGCGGGTCCCGGAAGGAAGCGATGTACTGGCGAATACCTGATCTGCGCCTGAATCAGCCAAGCCTCTCGAGCAACTCCCGTGCTTCCTGCTGCTGATCAGCACTTCCGCCCGACATCACCTCGTCGAGGATTTGCCGTGCACCATCGTCATCGCCCATATCGATGTAGGCCCGTGCCAGGTCCAGCTTGGTCGACATCGGGTCGCCGTCATCGGCGAACACAAAGTCGTCCTCACTGCTGTCGCCACCGCTGCGGGCCTTCTCGAAGTCGGCGGAGAGATCCAGGTCTTCAACACTGCCATCCTCGATTTCAAGATCGAGGAATTCCGGTTCTTCGTCTACGGAAGGGACCAGTGCATCGCGCGCATCGAGGCTGCCCAATTCATCGAGTTCAGGCAGCTCTGCCGAGAGGTCATCGGCCTGCGTCGCTGTGGCCCTGGGTGCGGGCTCGTCATTGAGATCGGACAGGAACCCGCTGTCCTCAAGATCCCCACTGAGGTCGCTGGCGGACGAGAAATCCGCGGGCTCTCCGGTACGCTCGCCTGCGCCCGACAACCTGGCATCTGCCAACAGCTGCTCAGCCCGGGCAATACTGTCTGCATCGCCGATGCGCTGCAGTTCCATCATCTGCTGGTCGGCTTCATCGCGGTCGCCCATTTCCGCCGCAAGGCCGAGCAGTTTCAGGTGGTACGAAGCGTTGTCCGGGTCGGTTCTGGTCGCCTTGCGCAGCAATTCCATCGCCTGGCTGTAGCGCCCGTAGGCAATGTAGATATCTGCCTCGGCGAGAGCATCTCCGGCATCAACGTCGGAGGCGTATTCATCGTGCTTGCGCTCACCGTAGCCGCGCTGCCCGCCGCGCTGCAGGGTTGTATCGTCCCCGGACGCAGCCGGCGTTGCGGCCGGTTCGGCATCGCTGCTCTCGTCATCGAACTCAACCGCGTGGTCCTGCAGTTGGATGTCGTCAAAGGCATCGGCTTCTTTCTGCCGTGGACGAGCGACAGGCACCAGCGCGGCAGGTTCCTCGCTTGTGTCATTCTGCCGACGTCGCCACATCAGCCCGCCGAGCAGCAGCGCCAACAGCCCGCCACCCGCGACATAGGGCCAGACGCCCATGCCCCCTGATGCCTCTGGAGCTACGGGTTGTGGCTGTGGCTGTGGCTGCGCCTCCGCTACAGACGGCACCGGTGGAACCGCCGCGGGCTCAGCCGCCGCTGCGCTGGACGACGATGCCTCCGCCGCAGCGAGAGCCTGCTGCAGAGAGGCAATTTCAGCGTCTTTGACCTCAACCATGCGCTCCAGCGCGTCCAGACGTTCGGTGAGGCGAGTCAACTGTTCCGCAAACGCATCACGCTCACCCTGCATGGCCTCGGCGTCTGCCGCGGAAACGGGCGCACTCTCGGTTGCGGCACTGGCGGCATTGCTCGCAGCATCGCTGTCGGTGGCGGCCGCGCCATCACCAGTACTGTCCGGGGTGGTAGCGTCATTCGCCGCGCCTGCGGAAATCCGCAGCGCCGGCCCGGCAGACGAGGGCGTGGAAGCCCTGCCGGCGCGCCAGTCTTCATTCTGCTGACGCACTTCTGCGAGTACAGCCGCGACATCGGTCTCACTGGCATTGACATCGCTGCTATCCGGCAGGTAGATGATGTAACCCGCCTTGATGCGATTGATATTGCCGTCAATAAAGGCATCCGGATTCAGGCGCTGTATTTCCAGCATGGCCTGCTGCACGGAAATGCCCTCCGGGCGGGCACGCTGTGCAATGGTCCACAGCGTCTCGTCGCGGCGAATCATGTAGCGGGCACCTGGCGCCGGCTCGGCAGCGGTGCCTGCGCTAAAATTTCGTTCGGGCATCGCCCCCGGCGCGAGGCTGGATTCGCGCATGCCCACGCGTGTGCCCTCCGGGACCGCCTCGACCTCAGTGGCGGCGGGTTCTGGCGTACCCTCCACTTCAGCCACGCGACGCGAGGCCGACACCGTCGTGCCCTGGGACTCAAAAGCAGGTGGATCGACGAGCACCGTGTAGTTACGCAGTAAACGGCCGGACGGCCAGCGCGCTTCAACGATGAAGTCGAGGTAGGGTTCGAGTACCGGATCTTCCGAGGTGAGGATGATCTTGCCGCGACCGTTCCTGTCCACCTGGACTTCGAAGCTGATGCCCGTCAGGAAATAGGCGCGGTCGATGCCGAGCCGGTCGAAGTCGTCTGCCGTCGCCAGCCTGACGCGGATCTGGTCCTGGTCGAGGTTACCAACATCCAGCAGACCCACTTCCGCCCGCAACGGTTCGTTCAGAAACGAGTTCAGCGAGAGTTCGCCAAGCCCCAATGCCCAAACAGAACCTGCTTGCAGGCACCCCAAGGCTGCCAGTGCTACTGCCAACCGCTTCTTTCGAGCCATAAACACGCCTTGTTATGCTCCCCTGCCATCCCCTGAGCCGTCTTTTACGCAGCCCGAGCCCCTTTATGACGACTCCGAAGATACCGCAAGTATGTTGTAACGCAAAGGTTTAATCAATATAACCCCGGATAAGTGCCTCGGCAATCTGGATGCTGTTCAGCGCGGCACCCTTGCGCACGTTGTCGGATACAACCCACAGGTCCAGCCCGCGGGGATGGGAAATATCCTCCCGAATCCGGCCAACAAACACGGCGTCCTTGCCGGCGGACTCTGTCACCGCAGTCGGATAACCCCCATCGGCGCGCTCATCAAGCACCGTGATTCCCGGAAAATCCTCCAGCAGCTTGCGCGCGGCGGCAGCCGAGATTTTTTCGCGCGTCTCGATATGCACCGCTTCGGAATGGCCGAAGAACACCGGCACGCGCACGCAGGTGGGGTTGACCTGAATGCTGTCGTCACCAAGGATTTTCTGCGTCTCCCAGACCATTTTCATCTCCTCCCGGGTGTAGCCATTGTCCTGGAAGGTGTCGATGTGCGGCAGCACATTGAACGCTATCTGCTTGGGGTACACCTCACAGTCAATAGACTGCCCGTTCAGCAGGCGCGCGGTCTGCCCCGCAAGTTCCTCGATAGCCTCTTTGCCGGTGCCAGACACCGCCTGATAGGTACAGACATTGATGCGCTCGATACCGACGGCATCGTAAATGGGCTTCAGGGCAACCAGCATCTGAATCGTGGAGCAGTTGGGGTTGGCAATGATGTTGCGTTGGGTATAGCCAGCGAGTGCCGGCAGATTCACCTCCGGCACCACCAACGGAATGTCCGCATCGCGCCGGAAATGGGAGGTGTTGTCGATAACGATACAGCCCGCTGCAGCGGCTTTCGGCGCAAACTCTTCCGATATGCTGCCACCGGCGGAGAACAGGCCGATCTGCACCTGGCTGAAGTCGAACTCGGCAAGATCCGTCACGCGCACCGATTTGCCGCGAAACGTCACGGTTTTGCCCGCCGAGCGCGCGCTGGCCAGCGGATACAGCGTACCCACCGGAAAATCACGCTCTTCAAGTATCGACATCATGGTCTCGCCGACCGCGCCGGTAGCACCGACGACGGCAACGTCATACTGCTTGCTCATAAAAAACCTCGCATTTCTGTGTGAAGGTTCAACCGCGCAGCGCCGCCACAACGGCAGCACCCATGTCGCGGGTTGACACCGCGCGCTGGCCGGCGGCGGCGATATCGGGCGTGCGCAGCCCCTGGTCGAGCACGTCGCTCACCGCCTGTTCGATGGCGGCGGCGGCGTCTGCTTCGTCAAGGGTGTAGCGTAACATCATTGCCACCGAGAGGATGGTTGCCAGTGGGTTGGCCTTGCCCTGCCCTGCGATATCGGGCGCCGAGCCATGGCAGGGTTCGTACATGCCGCGGCCATTCTTGTCCAGAGAGGCAGACGGCAGCATGCCGATGGAGCCCGTCAGCATGGCAGCGGCATCTGACAGAATGTCGCCAAACATATTGCCCGTTACCATGACGTCAAACTGTTTTGGGGCCCGCACCAGCTGCATGGCGGCATTGTCGACGTACATGTGGCTGAGTGCCACGTCAGGATAGTCCCGCGCCACCTCCTCCATGACCTCTCGCCAGAGCACAGTGACTTCCAGTACGTTGCTCTTGTCGACCGAGCAGACGCGACGGTCACGCTGCCGCGCAAGGCCAAATGCCAGGTGCCCGATGCGCCGGATTTCCGACTCCGAGTACACATAGGTGTTAAACCCTTGCCGCTCGCCGTTTTCCAGCGTCCGTATGCCGCGAGGCTCGCCGAAGTAAATGCCACCCGTCAGCTCGCGTACGATGAGAATATCCAGCCCCGCCACCACCTCCGGCTTCAGGCTGGAGGCATCTGCCAGCTGCGGATACAGGATCGCCGGACGCAGGTTGCCGAACAGCTCCAGCTGCGAGCGCAGACCCAGCAACCCCCGTTCTGGCCGCAGATGCCGTTCCACGTTGTCCCACTTCGGGCCGCCCACGGCGCCCAACAGGATCGCATCCGCGTCCCGCGCAGCTTGCAGCGTGGCATCGGGCAGCGGCACCCCGTGTTCATCAATGGCGGCGCCGCCCAGCAAACCGTGTTGCAGAGACAGGCCGAGGGTGAAGCGCTCGTTCACCGTCTCCAGGACCCGCACCGCTTCCGTCATGATTTCGGGACCGATGTAGTCCCCCGGCAATACCAGAATCCGTCGTGCCATGTTAAACCGGCCCCCTGCCGATCATGTTGAACAACCAGGGTGACTGCTCCCGCCACCGATCCTCGAACTGCCGGATCGCGGCCGCGCTTTCCAGCGTCACCCCGATATCATCCAGGCCCTTCAAGAGACAGTGTTTACGCGCCACATCAACCTCGAAGCGAAGCACCTCCCCGATGGGTGTGCGCACGGTCTGCGCTTCCAGGTCGATTGCCAGCCGGTAGCCCTCTTCCGCGTAGAGCGCAGTGAACAGCTTGTCCACGGTTGCCGCCGGCAGTACCACGGGCAGGATCCCGTTCTTGAAGCAATTGTTGTAGAAGATGTCGGCGAAGCTGGGCGCGATGATACAGCGAAAGCCGTAGTCCTCGAGCGCCCAGGGCGCATGCTCCCGACTCGACCCACAGCCGAAGTTTTCCCGCGCGAGCAGTACAGTGGCACCTTGATAGCGCGACTGGTTCAGGGGAAACGCGGGATTCAGCGGGCGCCCGCTGCAGTCCTGCCCGGGCTGCCCCTCATCGAGATAGCGCATTTCGTCGAACAGGTTGGGCCCGAAACCGCTGCGCTTGATCGACTTCAGAAACTGCTTGGGGATGATCATGTCGGTATCGACATTGGCGCGATCCATGGGCGCGACCAACCCCTCCAGCACGGTAAAGCTCTTCATTGGATGGGCTCCTGCAGGTTGCGAATGTCGACGAAGTGGCCAGCGATGGCGGCAGCGGCTGCCATGGCCGGACTCACCAGATGGGTGCGTCCGCCGATGCCCTGGCGCCCCTCGAAATTCCGGTTGGAGGTGGACGCACAGTGTTCTCCGGCACCCAGCTTGTCGGCATTCATGGCGAGACACATGGAGCAGCCCGGCTCGCGCCATTCCATACCCGCGGCAAGGAAAACCTCATGCAGGCCCTCCGCTTCGGCCTGCGCCTTGACCTGGCCGGAGCCGGGCACCACCAGTGCCTGCTTCAGCGTGGATGCAACGTGCCGGCCACGCACCACGGCCGCAGCGGCGCGCAGGTCCTCGATCCGGGAATTGGTGCAGGAGCCGATGAACACGCGGTCGAGGCGAATATCCGTAATCGCCATACCCGGGGTAAGGCCCATATACTCGATGGCACGTTGTGCTGCGCTGCGCTGGGTGGCGTTTTCCATGCTCTCGGGGTCCGGCACGCGCCCCGTCACCGGAAGCACCATCTCCGGTGAGTTGCCCCAGGTGACCTGCGGCAGGATGTCTTCCCCGCGCAGGGTGACAACCTTGTCGAACACCGCGTCTGCGTCACTGTGCAAGTCGGCCCAGGCCGCTTGCGCCGCGTCCCACAGGGCACCGGAAGGCGCGTAGGTCCGACCCTTGACGTAGTCGAGCGTCGTCTGGTCGACGGCGATCATGCCCATGCGGGCACCCGCTTCGATCGACATATTGCACAGTGTCATCCTGCCTTCCATAGTCAGGCTGCGCACCACCTCGCCGGCAAACTCTATCGCGTAGCCCGTACCCCCCGCCGTGCCAATGTGGCCAATGACGGCCAGCGCAACATCCTTGGCGGTCACGCCTGGCTGCAAGCAACCGTCAACCCGAACCAGCATGTTCTTCATTTTCTGCTGGATCAGGCATTGCGTCGCCAGCACGTGTTCCACTTCGGACGTACCGATACCGTGCGCGAGCGCGCCGAGTGCGCCGTGGGTGGAGGTGTGGGAGTCGCCGCACACGACGGTCATGCCCGGCAGCGTGGCACCCTGCTCCGGCCCGACCACGTGCACGATTCCCTGCCGCACATCATTGATGGGGATCTCTACAATGTCGAAATCCCGACAGTTGTCGTCGAGTGTCTGGACCTGCAACCGCGATACCTGGTCGCGGATGCCGGCAACTCCGCCCCCCCGCTCCTCTCGTGAGGTCGGCACATTGTGGTCGGGCACCGCCAGGTTGGCGTCCAGCCGCCACGGCTTGCGCCCCGCGAGGCGCAGCCCCTCGAATGCCTGCGGCGACGTCACCTCGTGGATCAGGTGTCGATCGATGTAGATGAGCGCGGAACCGTCCTCACGCTCTTCCACCAGATGGTTGCGCCACAGTTTGTCGTACAGTGTCAGCCCGGCCATGCTTTGCTCCCCCACGAGGGTGTGTCCAAGGCGCAAATAATAAGCTTGACCGGATGATTACTCAAATTTATTATTTTTATGAATATCATTCCTTATAGGAATCTCTTTGGATATCCAGAACCTGCAGGCTTTCCTCCTGGTCGCCGAAGAAGGCTCGTTTTCCCTTGCGGCTGAGCGCCTGCACCTGACCCAACCGGCGGTGAGCAAGCGCATTGCGTTACTTGAACAGAGTCTGGGCAGCGCGCTGTTTGACCGCATAGGGCGACACACCACACTGACCGAGGCAGGACAGGCCCTGCTGCCGCACGCGCGCACCATCACCCAGCAGCTGTTCAGCGCGGAACGGGCGGTGCGCGATCTGTCCGGGGACGTGGCCGGCGAATTACGGCTTGCCACCAGCCACCACATCGGCTTGCACCGCTTACCACCGGTGCTCAGCGCATTCAGCAAGGCTCACCCCGCCGCCCACATCGACATCGAGTTCACCGATTCCGAACAGGCCTACGATCTGATTATGCAGGGGCGCTCTGAACTCGCCGTGGTCACACTGGCGCCGGAAGACGACGACAGCGTGATTACGCGCCCGATCTGGCCCGACCCGCTGGTGTTTATGGTCGCCATCGACCACCCGCTCGCCGTTACGGGTGGACTCTGCAGCCTCGCGGATCTCGCCGCGCACCCCGCGATCCTGCCCGGACTGAATACCTACACAGGACAGATCATCAAGCGACTGTTTGCCGAACACCGGCTGGAACTCAGGGTCTCCATGGCCACCAACTATCTGGAAACCATCCGCATGATGGCGGCCGTGGGGCTGGGTTGGACGGTGCTGCCCGCCACTATGCTCAACGACGAGCTGTGCGCCCTGCCGGTCCGCAGCATTACACTGCAGCGTACCCTGGGACTGGTGTATCACCGCGGCCGCAGCCTCTCGCGTGCGGCGAGGGCGTTTATCGCGGTACTGGAATCCTGCGCCAATGATCCCGCGGTACAGCGCTAGCGCTATTCACCAGCGAGCAGGCTGGCGGCCGGCGGCGGGCGTTTCCATATGCCCTCATGGTCAGGCAGGTAAAAGGTACCATTGAAGCGCACGACCACACCGTCGGGGCCACTGATCAGGCCGCTGGCGAACCCGAAACGACGCTTGACGCTCACCTGCAAAACGTCTGCCTGCAGCCACTGGCCACGTTTTCCTGTGCTGACAAAATCCAGGGAGAGATTGATGGTGGGGCTGCCCGCATCGCGCCCGGCCGCGTGGTTGACGCCGCTCGCCGCAGCGATATCTGCCAGCGTTGACAGCACACCGCCGTGGCAAATGCCCATCACGTTACAGTGTTGAGCCTCTACCCTGAGGCCGAAACTGACGCCGGACGTGCGGATACGCCGATAGCAGGGCTGCAGCGTATCGGTGTAGCCCAACCCGCTGGGCAGGCGCTCAAAACCCTCCGGCACCCTTACCTGGCTTTCGGTATCCGACATCTACCCTGCTCCCTCATCCAGCGGCATGATCAGAATATGCCCATCTCAAGGCCCGCGGCAAACCCCGCTCCGAGCTCGCGCGCCCGCGCCTCGAGGTCGGGGGTGACCGGTCCGCGACAGACCACAGGTTCCACTGCCTCACGCATGGGAAAGCCCGAGAGAATACGCTGAGCCTGCCGGACGGCGCCACGGCCATCGTTCCCCGCGCTGAGCAGCAGGGCGCAGGGCAATACACGCTCGCGCTCACCCACGGGGTAGAAGGTACGATCCAGGAAGTCTTTCATGCCGCCGCTCAGGCCACCTGAATTCTCCGCCGCGACCAACAGCAGGCCATCCACAGCCAGAATATCCTGTGAACCGGCATCCCAGGCCCTGCACAGTGTCACCGTGATCCCGTCCGTGGCTTCCGCGCCCCCCCGCGCCGCCGCAGCAAGCCGCGCACTGGCGCCGCTCTGGCTGTGGTAGACAACTAGCAGACGGGGCACAGGCAACCTCCAGACACCGGACCTCTGCGGCTATCGCCCTTGAGGAAGAACCCTGCTGCCGGCATCAGACACAGCTTATCCACAGAACAGCCTGTGGATAAGTCTGGGGACATTCCGTTTCGGCACCAACCCACCCTTTTTAGCCTCGGCACTTCGTCGCTGAAAATATTTGATTTTTTAACTTTAATTATCATTGAGTTATGGTGTATATATAATGCTAATTCTATTAACAGACGCCCTGCTAACAAACGATTTGACCGGTGTCAATAAGTGTGGACAAAAAAATCGACCATGTTTGCAGGCACTCACCGGCGGACCCACGGGCTCGCTGGCTTCCCGGCGTCTGGCTGGGTGATCCGCCAGCATTGATGAATTTTTGGGTTGCGCTGAAAATCGGGGTCCAGCGTCGCCCGGGTGATATCTTCACAGTGGTAACTGCTGACCAGGTCCGGATCCAGGCGAAAGCCCCGGCGGTTATTGGAGAAATACAGTACGCCCCCGGGCCGCAGGCGGGCCAGTGCCGCCCTGACCAACGCACCGTGATCCCGCTGCACATCAAAACTTCCCTCCACTTTCCGTGAATTGGAAAAAGACGGCGGGTCCAGCAGAATCAAGTCATAGCGCTGCGTGCTTTCCTGCAACCAGGACAGGCAATCGGCACGCACGATGTGATTGCGGCTCTCGTCCAGCCCATTCTGCGCCAGGTTTTTGCGCAACCAGGCCAGGTAGGTATTTGACAGGTCGACACTGGTGGTGGTGCGGGCGCCCCCCAGGGCCGCATGCACGGTGGCCGTGCCGGTGTAACAGAACAGATTGAGGAAGTCGCGCCCCGCAGCCTCCTTGCCCAGCCGCAGCCGCAGCGGTCGGTGGTCCAGAAAAAGGCCGGTGTCCAGGTAGTCGTGCAGGTTGACGAGCAGCCGCGCGGCCCCCTCGCGCACGGTCAGGAGCTCTCCGTCGGTGCCCTGCTTCCGGTATTGTTCATCCCCGCGCTGCCGCTGGCGCACTTTGTAGGCGACGTCGGCGGCTGCAACGCCCAGTGCCTGGGGTAGTGCGGCTCTGATCTCGTCCAGGCGGGTGGCGGCTGCCTGCGGGTCTACACCAGCCGGGGCCTGATACTCAGCGACGTGAACTCGCGTGCCGTAGAGGTCGACCGCGACGGCGTACTCCGGCATATCCGCGTCGTACAGCCGATAGCATTCGATACCTTCCCGCTTCACCCAGGCGGCGAGGCGGCGACGATTCTTGCGCAGGCGATTGGCAAACATCTGCGCACCGGGCGACAGTTCGGCGCCCTGCTCGTCCAGGCTGGCGGCGACACCCGCACCGGCCGGCGCTACCGGCGGCCGGTCGCTGACCCGGTTGTCGGTGAGATCGAACAGCAACAGGCAGGCTTCCAGGGCGCCGTTCCAGAGCGTGTACTGCTTGTGGCTGCGCAGCCCGGTGGCGCGCCCCAGTGCCTTGTCACCGGTAAAAATCGCGGCCTGCCAGCCCTTGAACTCCCGCGCCAAGGTCTCGCCAAGCTCTCGGTAAAGGTAAGGCAGGCTGTCGCGATCCCCCAGACGTTCGCCGTAGGGTGGGTTGCACACGATGAGGCCCTGGGGCAACGGCCGGTGTGTGGGTTTGCTCAATTCTGCCAGCGGCCGGCAGCTGACCCGTACCGCGTCCTGCAGACCTGCGCGCGCGATGTTCTCCTGCGCGCGCCGCACCACGGCGGCATCGGCATCATAGCCACGCATTTCCGGCAGCTGCGCCTCCCTGCCGCGCTGCGCCCGGCCCTGCGCATCTGCCAGCAAGGCTTGCCACTGGGCTGCATTATGCCCTTGCCAGCGCTCGAATCCGAAGCGCTCCCGGCCGAGCCCGGGGGCAATATCCGCCGCCATCATGGCCGCTTCCAGCAGCAGGGTACCGGACCCGCACATGGGGTCAATCAGGGCACCGCCGCGCGCTGCCATGCCTGGCCAGTCCGCACGCAGCAGAATCGCTGCGGCAAGGTTCTCCTTGAGGGGCGCCGCCCCCGCCTGCAGGCGGTAGTTGCGTCGGTGCAGGCTGCCGCCCGACATGTCCAGCGCCAGCAGCGCGCCATGCCGTGACAGTCGCACATTGAAGCGCAGATCCGGATTGCGCCGGTCTACCGAGGGGCGCTCGAGGCCCTGCTCTGTAAACCAGTCAACAATGGCATCTTTACAGCGCTGGGCGCCAAACTGGGTGTTTCGGATCTGTGCGTTTTCACCGGTGAAGTCGATGCTGAATGTCTGCTCAGGAGAGAAGACGTCACGCCAGTTCAGCGCATGCATGCCGCGGTACAGCGCATCGGCATCACCGGCGTCGAACTTCCCCAGCGGCAAGAGCACGCGGTTGGCCAGCCGCGACCAGAGGCAGGCCCTATAGCCCATGGCGAGGGGGCCATCGAAATACACGCCGGCGACGGTTTCCCGCGCGCTGCTGGCTCCAAGGGCGAGCATCTCGTCGCGCAGCAGCCCTTCCATGCCCTTGGGACAGGTGGCGAACCACTGCCGGTTGGCCGTGGCCGGCTGCAGTGGGGAGGCAGGTGATGTTGGCGCGGGCCTTGGCATGCAACAGTCCGGATGTCAGCGGGCCGCACAGTGTACCGGAAAGCGCAGCTAACTGCGCTTGCGGGGTGCCCGCTTGCGCGCAGCCGCGGGGCGTTTCGGGGCGGCGGCGGTGGGCTTGTTCGCGGCCTTTTCCTTCTCCATGACATCGAGCACCAGTCGCGCAGCACCATCAATGTATTGAATGAAGCGATCGTGCTCCGCATCGCTCAGGCTGCGCAGAGCGTCGTGCTGTCGGTACAGATTCACGAAGCGCCGTTCCCGCTCATACTGCCGCGGCAGCGCCATCACGCCCCACTGCTCGAGCACCTGTTCCAGCTGCGGATTGTAGGTGCGCAGGAACTTGATCAGAAAGGGCACGGGATCGTGTCGGGCGAGCAGGCTGGCACTGCGCAGCACCAGCTCCAGGGGCATGATCTTGTCGCCGCGCTCCACCTCTTCCAGCATGGACTTGTCGGACAGGCCCAGGCTATCGGCGAGTTCCTTCAGCGACAATCCCGCGGTTTCCCGGGCGTCGCGCAGAAAGTGCCCCGCATCGGCCATGGCCTCGAGGCGCTCGGGCTCCATGCTCTGCAGCACCATCTGGCGCACCCACCCCTCGCCGAACATCGCAGTCATGGTTGCGGTGTGCCGGGCAATTTCCAGGGTGCCGCCCGCCACCTGCCCGGTAAAACGCATCAGGCCGGCCAGCAGGCTCTCGGTATCTTCTGTCGATTTTTTATCACTCATGGGACAAGCTTAGCGCAACCCTCCGGGTTTTGCCGGTGCCGCCCACTCAGGGCAGACCGGATTCGATACGGAATATCTGCTCAAGAATTTCACGCCACTCTGCGTACTGGTTTTCCAGACTGCCGCTCAACCGGTATACGCTGCCACTGGCTTCCAGGACCGTCGGCTGTACCTCGTTATTGAAGCCCCGCGCCAGGTCCTCCAGGTCCTGCTGCTGGATTTTGCTCCACTTGAACGCATTGTAGGTTTGCTCCATTGCCGCGAAGGTGCCACGGGGGCCTGCACGATCGCGCTGGGAGAGACGCTGCGCATAGTCCTCGCGGTACTCAGCCTGCTCGCGTCCGAACTGACGCCAGAGGTTGTAGGTTGGCTGCATGGTTTCGAAAAGGTCTACGTACTGCTGGTCGACCGCGTCAATGAAGCGGTATTCCTGGTCCCGAATGCGCTGCACGCGAGCCATCATCGGGTCGTCCTCCGCAGGTGCCCTGCGCAAGGTCACCACCGCGTCCTCGTCCACCAGATACCCCTCAAATGCGGCGGGTGCCAACAGACGGGCCTGGCGCAGCAGGGCTACGGTTGGCAACTGTGCGAGCGTGGCGGCCTGCTGCCGTTCGTAAGCAGCCAGCAGATCATTGGCCACCTGCCGGTAAAGGTCGATAAAGGGGTCGCTGGCGCTGCCGGCCGCGAAGTCGCCGGCCTGCGATTCATCCCGGTAGCGTCGGTCGAGCCACACCTGCCCCATCGCATCGACAGCGCGCACCTGCAGCAACAGCACACGCCCATCAGAATGCAGTATCCGTCCGTCCACCTGCAGCTCAGCGGTTGGCTGCGGTTCGGGAAGCACGCGTACCGGACCCCAGGCATTGCTTTCCTGCAGCACCTGTCGCAGCAGCACCGGCATGAAACGGGCTTCAGCCTTGCGTATCTCCGGGAAGACACCCAGGCGGCTGAGCCCCGCGGTGGACTCAGGCAAGCCGGGGTCAAAACTAGCAACCACCAGCGACAGCGCCGGTGCCAGTGGAGCCTCCAGGGTACGCAGTACGACGCTGCCGACCACCGGCGTGGCGTCACTGGCGAGCGGAGACTCGGTAACTCCAGCGGCGGGAACCGGCGCAGGCGGGGTCGCTGCGCAGGCGACGAGACACAGGGCGGCACACCACAGCGCGAATAGGCGACTCAGTCGGTTTCGGTGGTGCACACAGTGCCTCGGGTCAGGGTCTGCTGGCAGGAAAAACCTTGTGCGCCCGGCTCGATACGGCGGTAGACGCGGTTCAGCGTAAACGGCTGGGATACGCGGTCAGAACTGACCGTGCTGGCAATATTGAGCAGCTGTCCGTCGGGGCCGAGGGTGAGCCGGTGGCGAATCCCCAGTCCATCCGGCAACGAGAGCACAAAGACGAGCTGATGCCCGTCCCAGGCACAGAGCTCACGCCCCAGGGGCGTTTCCACTGCCTGCGGTCGACCCTCGTGAAAGTCGCAGTCGAGGGCGAAATCATCCTCACGCCGCACCCGGATGCCCTGCTGATCCTGCGTGATATCCAGCAGTGGACTTCGACTGACCAGGTCCGCCATCTGCGCCAAACCGATGATGGCCGAACCGCTGTCGCTGCCCGTGCCACCCACCAGCAGGCTGGCACTGGGGATGCGCGGATCAGCGCCGGCCGCCTGTGCCCTGCGCTCTGCCTGCCGCTGCAGCTCGCGCACGAGCACGTTGAGGCTGGCCTGCAGGTTGTCGCTCATGCCGTAATCCAGCGACCACTGCCCGCTGAAATCGACACCCACGCGACTGGCTGTCGCCTCGCGCGTCGGCCCACTGCCGCAGGCAACCAGCGACAGTAGAAGCAGAACCGTTGACAAGCGCAGCACCATGAACTCCAGTGTACCTCAGAGACGCCCGCAACCGGAGCGAAATCTGCGGGCACAGCCCACAACGGCAGGCTAGCTGAACAGGCCCTCACCGCGCGCCAGGCGCCGTCCCAGCGCAGCGGTCTGTGACGCACTGGAGCCCAGCGCCATCTCATTGAAACGCAGCCAGAGGCAATAGCGCCAGAGCGGATAGTCGCGGTCGATACCGGTGCCGCCGTGCACGTGCTGGCAGGCGTAGCTGACCCGGTGGCCGACATCACCTGCCCATATCTTGGCGATCTGTACCTCGGTGGTCGCAGCCCGCTCCTCGCCCAGGAGCGAGAGCGCCTGCCACGTGCACAGGCGCAGGCATTCGATATCGATGTAACCGTCGGCCATGCGGTGGCCCACGGCCTGGAAGGTCGCGATCGGCACACCGAACTGTTTCCGTTCGCTGGTATATCCGGCGGCCATGCGCAGTGCATGATCTGCCGCTCCCAGCTGTTGCGCGCACAGCGCCGCGGTGCAGCGCTCCCGCGTCCATGTCACCAGTTGCTCACCACCAGAGGCGAGGAGAATATCGGCACTGGGGACGCTTACCGCGTCCAGCGCCACCGCAGCGTGGGGCTCGAAATGCGTCATCTGCAGATCTGTCAGGTGCAGGCCCGCGGCCCCTGCAGGCACCAGCACTATCGCGATATCGTCAGCGAGCTCCACGGGCACCAGCAGCCAGTCCGCCTGCCGCGCAAACGGCACTGCAGCGCAGTGCCCTGTCAGCCGCAGGCCATGCGCCGTGGCTTCCCCCTGCACTGTAGGCGCGCCGGAGCCGGACCAGAAGTCTCCTGTCAGCAGCAGCTCACCGCGCGTGGCAGGCGGCAGCAGGCGATCCTGCAACTCTCGGGCGGCATAGCGCTGCAGGGGCAGCAGGCCCGATACGCAATGGGCGAGCACGGGAACCGGGGCGATGCTGCGCCCCAGCTCTTCAATGAAGAGGCCGAGTTCCATGAAACCCAGCCCCATACCGCCGTATTCCTCCGCGACGGTGATACCTGGCAGGCCGCTATCCAGCAGCGTCTGCCAGAGGTCGCGGTCAAAACGCGGGGCGGCAAACTCGTCATAGGCCGCGAGAGTGACGGCCGACACCGCATCGTCAAGAATCTTGCGCGCCAACGCGCGCAGTTCGCCCTGAATGTCTGAGAATCCGAAGTCCATGACTGTCTCCTGTCAGCGGCTTGCGCGGGGCATCCACAGGCCCGCCGCGGATATGATGTCGCGCTGTATTTCGTTGGCACCGCCACCAAACGTGATAATCGACGCTGTCCGATACAGACGTTCGATTCGGCCCGCCTGCTCGAAAGCCCCCGGAGAGTGGCTGCGCAACAGGCCGCACTCCGCAACAATTTCACCCAGCAGTCGATACACTTCGATAAACCCCTCCGAACCGAACACCTTGGCGGCTGATGCGTCGGCCATGCCCAGTGTGCCCGCCGTCATCGCCCAGGACTGCTTGTAGACAATAAGCTTCATGCACTCGATCAGCGCCCGACTGCGAGCGAGGTTGGCCTGCACCCAGGGCTGCTCAGCAACCACCCCACCCTCGCCAGAGGCTGCTGACCGGGCCCACTGCACTACCTGGTTGAACAGTTCCGAGATCGGGCCGAAATTGATCAGGCTCAGACGTTCCCGGTTCAGCTGGCTGGTGATCAGCTTCCAGCCTCCGTGCAGTTCGCCGACACGGTGGGCATCGCTTACCCGGATGTTGTCATAGAAGGTTGCATTGGTGCGCACACCGCCCAGGGTATGCACCGGCGTACAGCTCCAGCCCGGGTCACTGTTGGGCACCAGAAACATGGAGATACCCTTGTGCTTTCTGGACACGTCGGGGTCGGTGCGGGCAGCGAGCCAGGTGTAGTCGCAGAAATGCGCCAGCGACGTCCACATCTTCTGCCCGTTGATTATCCAGTCATCGCCGTCCCGGACCGCTGTGGTACGCAATGCAGCGAGGTCGGTCCCTGCGTCCGGCTCGGAATAACCGATGGAAACCAACAGCTCACCGCGCAATATCCTCGGGACAATGTCCTCCCGCATCCAGTCATTGCCGTGCTCCGCCAGCGTGGGCCCCACCGACTCGGTAGTCAGAAAGGGAAACGGGTACCCGGCCCGCATCACCTCTTCCACAAAAATAAACTGCTCCATCGGCGACAGATTGCGTCCGCCGTACTCCGCGGGCCAGCCCAGGCCGATCCAGCCATCGCGACCCATACGCGCCAGGGCCTCGCGCCACAACGGCCCGCCACCCTCCCCCATATCCCGTTCGCACTCGGCGCGCAGCTCCGGCGTCATCAGCTCGCGAAAATAGGCGCGCAGTTCGTCCCGCAGCGCCAGTTGGGCATCAGTAAACTGGATTTTCATACCTGTCTCCGGGGCAACGAGCCCTCATGATAGCGCCGCCTGACCACCGGGTCAGGACGGCGGGCGGCCAAGGTTTATGGCGAGCGGTCAGCACGGCGCCTGCAAGCGCTTCAGGTCCTGCAGGATCTCCCGCCACATCGCATCGGGGGCATCGTAGGGTGCATAGATTGCGAGCCGGTCCGCACAGTCGCCGTAGCGCGCGAGCAGTGAAGCCGCAACATCGCCGGGATGTGCGGTGACGGCAAAGGCCTCCATGAAGTCATCGTCAATATGCTCACCCAGTGCCTCCCAGTCACCCGACTTGGACAGCCGATTGAGCTCAGGCTGCAAGTCCCCGAACCCCATCGCCGCCATCGGCGGCAGGTAGGCGGGTGTCGACGCGTAGAAGCCGAGCAGACTCCGCACGGCGGCGCGCGCAGCGGCTCGCTGCTGGTCTGTGACTCCGGTGACGACGATGGCGTTGATCTGCAAGGTGAAAGCTTCGCGGCGCCGCCCGGCACTGGCCAAACCGCGCTGTACCGCTGGCAGGGCCTGCTCATGCAGGAAACGCAGGTTGTTGAAGGGATGCACAATCAAGCCGTCGGCCACTTCGCCGGCGACCTCCGTCATGCGAGGACCCAGGGCACCCAGCAATACAGGTGGCACGCCATAGGGGTTGGGTCCGGGATTGAACATGGGTGTCATCAGGGTGTGCCGATAGAACCGGCCCTGATACGCCAGTGGCACGCCATCCTGCCAGCAGGCAAAAATGGCCTTCAGGGCGAGGATATAATCGCGCATGCGCGCGGCGGGCGGGCTGAACTCCACCCCGAAGCGCTTCTCGATGTGCGCCTTGACCTGCGAACCGAGACCCAGCAAAAAATGTCCCCGGCTGTACTGCTGCAGGTCCCAGGCCTGGTATGCCAGGTGCAATGGATTGCGCGGGAAGGCAACCGCGATACCTGTCGCAATGTCGATACCGGGGGCATGCTCTGCCGCGAGTAACAGCGGCAAGAACGGGTCGCTGCTGCCCTCCAGCGTATACACCCCATCGTAGCCCAGGCTTGCCAGCCGCCGCGCCGCCTCGGCAGCCTCACCCAGCCGGGCATACAGCGGGCCATCGATTTTTATTGACATGGGCGACTCCTGTTGTGCCTGTGCCACGTTGACTCCGGCCAGAGAATATACCCTCTGTCACAGGAAATGCCCGCGATGATTACGGCCGCTGCCCTACTGCAGGGTGCTGCGGTGGAGGGTCGGCCCCGCTGGTTTACATACGTGTACAGCTGAGCGGGCACCGTTGCCGTCGTCTGGGTCATAATCATGATTCACCTCACCAGGACGCTGCAAAGATGAAAGTTGGAATCTGCCTGCCCTATATGAAAGCCGGTCTCACCCGCGACGACTACCTGCAGTGGTTCCAGCGGGTTGACCAGGGTCCCTTTCACAGTGTTTCTTGCGGCGAGCGCGTGCACGGGCCAACGTTCGATATGCGCGTTCTGCTGGCAGCCGCGGCGGCATGCACCAGCAAGGTCATGATCACGCCGACCCTGTACGTGCTACCCATGCACAGCGCTGTGCAGGTGGCCAAAGAAGTCGCCAGCCTCGATATTCTCTCCGGCGGTCGGGTGCAGCATGTCTGTGTAGGCTATGGCGGCAGGGACAAGGACTATGCCGCGCTGGAGGCCCCTTTCAAAGGTCGATATGGCCGCATGGACACCCAGGTCGAAACGCTCCGCCAGGTCTGGAACCAGCAGGAGGTGGTTCCGGGCGCCGGCGTCATTGGCCCCGTGCCGACGCAGCCCGGGGGCCCGAAACTGCTGGCGGGGGCGTTGGGCCCCAAAAGCATTGCCCGCTGCGCGCAGTGGGCGGACGGACTCTATGCCTGGTCGGGCAACGGCGAGCAGGCGGAACTGGCCAATGCCTTCACTATGGCCGACGAGGCCTGGCAAGCCGCCGGACGGGACAGCAAGCCTTACCGGCTCGGCGGGTTCTGGTGCACCCTCGCGGATAACGGTCCGCAGCGCCTGTATGACTACGTGTACGAGTATCTCGCCATCGCCGGACCGGAAATCGCCACCATGATGGCAGAGTCGGTACACCGCAGCTCCGAAGATGCCGTGCGGGAAGCGCTGGACAATGCCGAGGCAGCCGGCTGTCAGGAACTGTTCCTGGTACCGGCAACCGCGGATCTCAGCGAGGTCGACAGGCTCGGGGATCTTCTGCTGCGCCGGGGCTGATCTCCGCGGAGCGGCCCCCCCTTTTTTCCGCTATACTCGCGCGCGAATTCCGACAGCAACTCCACTAACCAGCCGGAGGACCCATGGCCAAGCGCGTATACCTGTTCAACGAAGGCAGCAAGGACGACCGGGACTTGCTCGGTGGCAAGGGTGCCAACCTCTGTGAAATGACCTCCCTGGGCCTGCCCGTGCCCTATGGTTTCATCATCACCACGCCAACCTGCCGAGAGTTCTTTGAGGCCGGCAACAAGCTGCCGCCGCTGCTGGAACAGGAGTACCGCGTCGCCCTCGACCTGGTAGAGAAAAAGATGGGGGCGCGTTTTGGAGATCCGGAGAACCCCCTGTTGTTCTCGGTGCGCTCCGGCGCGCCGGTGTCCATGCCCGGGATGATGAACACCATTCTCAATCTGGGTCTCAACGACGAAATTGCCGAGGGCCTGGCGAACAAAACCGGTAATCCGCGTTTCGCCTATGACTGCTACCGGCGCTTTATCCAGATGTTCGCGGATGTCGTCCTGGAAGCCGATGGCGACCGGTTCGAACACGAGATCGAGCAGTACAAGGCCGCCCACGGCAAACGTGACGATGTGGACATGAGCGCGGAGGACTGGCAGGAAATTATTCGCATCTACAAGACCCTGGTGGACTTCCCCGAGGACCCCTTCGTGCAGCTGAAGCTGGCTGTGGAAGCCGTATTCCTGTCCTGGCATACGCCGCGTGCCTACGTTTACCGGGAGATGAACAACATTCCCGAAACGCTGGGGACGGCGGTCAACGTACAGGCCATGGTGTTCGGCAACTTCGGTGACACCTCCGGCTCCGGCGTGGCCTTTACCCGTAATCCCTCCAACGGCGACCACGATTTCTTCGGTGAGTTTCTCTTCAACGCTGCCGGTGAGGATGTTGTCGCCGGCATCCGTACGCCGCTGCCGGTGGCCGCGTTGAAAGAGAGGTTACCCGAGGTCTACGACGAACTGTTCAGGACGCAGATTCTGCTGGAGAAGCATTATCGCGACATGCAGGATCTCGAGTTCACGGTACAGGAAGGCAAGCTATACATGCTGCAGACACGCAGCGGCAAGCGCACCGGGCGGGCCTCGGTGAAAATCGCCGTGGACATGGTGCGCGAGGGGCTGATCTCAGAGAGCGAGGCCCTGATGCGTGTGTCACCTGAACATGTCGAATCCTTTCTGCACCCGATGGTCGACCCGACCCAGAAAACCGAGATTGTCGCTACTGGCCTGCCGGCAAGTCCCGGCGGCGCAACCGGCCGGGTGGTGTTCTCTGCCGAAGAGGCGGTGGAGGTTGCAGCGACAGGCGCGAGCGTCATTCTGGTCAGGCGGGAAACCACACCGGAAGACATTCACGGCATGAAGGTGGCTGCCGGCATACTGACCGAACTCGGCGGCATGACCTCCCACGCCGCCGTCGTCGCCCGGGGTATGGGCGTCTGCGCGATCACCGGCTGTGGCAGCCTGAGCATCAACTATGCCGAGGGCACCGCCACGACGGCTGATGGTGTCGTTATGCGACGCGGCGACATCATTACACTCGACGGTACCGCCGGCGAGGTGATGCTGGGCGACGTACCCAAAACCGAAGCGAGCAGCAGCGAAGACTTCCAGATCCTGCTCTCCTGGGCTGACCAGCACCGGCGACTCAAGGTACGCGCCAATGCGGAGACACCGGAGGATGCCGCCAAGGCCCGCGAGCTCGGTGCCGAAGGCATCGGCCTGTGCCGCACAGAGCACATGTTTTTTGATGCCGAACGCATTGACCAGATGCGCGGGATGATCCTCGCCGAAAACAGGGATGAGCGGCAACGCTACCTGCAGCAACTGCTGAAATACCAGGAAGAGGACATGCTGGCACTGTTCCGGGTCATGGACGGGCTTCCCGTCACCGTGCGCCTGCTGGACCCGCCCTTGCACGAGTTTCTGCCCCACGACGAGGCCGATATGGTCGCGCTGGCTGGCCGTATCGGCAAGCCCGTGGAGAAGATCCGCGAGATGACCGAGAGTCTGAAGGAAGTGAATCCCATGCTGGGATTCCGCGGCTGCCGGCTGTCGATCGTCTACCCGGAAATTACGGAAATGCAGGTCAAGGCGATCATCAGCGCGGCTGTGCGGGCTATTGAGGAAGGCCTGAAGCCGTTGCCGGAGATCATGATTCCGCTGGTGGTGAACGTGCGGGAAATCCGCCTGATCAGTGAAATCATCGATCGCGGCATCCAGGCTGTGATGAAGGAAAAGCACGTTTCCGTGCCCTACAAGATCGGCACCATGATGGAAACACCGCGCGCGACACTCGGTGCCGATCGCCTTGCTCCGGAAGTGGAGTTCATGAGTTTCGGCACCAACGACCTCACCCAGATGACCTACGGTTTCTCGCGCGACGATGTGGGCAAGTTCCTGCCCATGTATCTGGAGAAAAAACTGGTGGAGAGTGACCCCTTCGTCTCGCTTGACCAGCGCGCAGTGGGCAGGCTTCTGGAAATCGCCGTGCAGGAGAGCCGGGCGCGCAAACCGGGCATCAAGTACGGCATCTGTGGAGAACATGGCGGCGACCCCCGTTCCATCCAGTTCTTTCACGACCTCGGGCTGGACTACGTGTCCTGCAGCCCGTTCCGGGTGCCCGTTGCGCGCATCGCCGCGGCACAGGCAAAAGTGCGCCGCGAAACCGAAAGCCGGCGCAGCTGAACAGGAGCAGCACGATCATGAACAAGAGTTTTTTCCCTCCACACCGCGTATTGATGGGCCCCGGCCCCTCCGACGTATCACCTCGCGTGCTTGGCGCCCTCGGTCGGCCGACCATCGGTCACCTGGACCCCTTGTTTGTCGGCCTGATGGACGACGTGAAAGGTCTCCTGCAATACGCTTTCCAGACGAATAACGCGCTGACCCTGCCCATTTCCGCACCCGGCTCGGCCGGTATGGAGGCCTGTTTCGTCAACCTCGTCTCACCGGGCGATACCGTGATTGTGTGTCGCAACGGCGTCTTTGGCGGACGCATGCAGGAAAATGTAGAGCGTTGTGGCGCAACGGCGGTCATGGTGGAGGACGACTGGGGTCAGCCCGTGAGCCCCGACAAGGTCGCCGCGGCGTTTGCAGCTCACCCCGAGGCTTCCCTGCTGGCGTTTGTGCACGCTGAAACCTCTACGGGCGCTCGCAGCGACGTCGCAGCACTCTGCGCACTGGCCCGGGAGCATGGAGCCCTCAGCATCGTGGACAGCGTCACCGGCCTCGGCGGCATTGAACTGCAAGTCGACGCCTGGGGTGCAGACGCCGTATATTCCGGCACCCAGAAGTGCCTGTCCTGTGTGCCCGGCCTGTCCCCCGTCACCTTCAGCCCGCGCGCTGTGGAACGCATCCAGAATCGCAGCCACAAAGTGCAGAGCTGGTTTCTCGACATGCAACTGGTGATGGGCTACTGGGGAAGCAGCAGCAAGCGCGCCTACCACCACACCGCGCCCATCAACCTGCTGTACGCCTTGCATGAGTCTCTGCTGATGTTGAAGGAAGAAGGCCTTGAGGCGGCACATGCGCGGCATCGCCTGCATCACCAGGCGCTGGTAGCGGGACTCGACGCGCTGGGGCTGGACATGGCGGTTGCCGCCGAGTTCCGCCTCCCCCAATTGAACGCTGTGCGGATTCCGGAAGGCGTCGACGATGCGCGGCTGCGGCAGACACTGCTGCAGGACTTCAATCTGGAGATCGGCGCAGGCCTCGGCGCGCTCGCGGGTAAAACCTGGCGCATCGGCCTGATGGGACAGGCGTGTAACCGCAGCAACGTGATCCTCTGCCTGACTGCGCTGTCCACCGCGCTGCAACAACAGGGGTTGAGCACGGATACCGACGCAGCACTAATCGCCGCCAACGCCGTACTCAACGCCTGATGCACTGCGCGACGGGGTGCTGCCAGGCACCCTTTCGCCCCGCAGCATGCGCCACAACACACCGGCCTGCTCGCGACCTCCGCTACGATGCATCGCGTAGCTCACGTGGTCGTCCGGGCCGGCCTGCGGACGCAGCTGGATGCTCCACAGCGAGTTGATCTCGTTCGGCAACATGGAATAGCGCACGTCGATAATCCGCCCCGGCACGTCGGGATCCAGCGCCACATAGCCGTTGCTGAACCAGCGAAAGCGTTCGACATCCAGTCGCTGCTGGCTTTCACCCTGCAACCACGGAAGATCGCGCGCGACATCCAGTCGCGGGATGCTGCCACCGGGATAGTCGACCACGGAGGGCCAGGTGCGCACCGCATCGACATGAAAGTGCGTGTCGGTTTCGTAAACAATCTTCCAGACGAGGATATTGGCAAAGCTCGGCTTGGCCTCGAGTCGCAGGGGCTCGTGGCCCCGCTCCCGGGCCAGCGCCCAACCGTGTAGCTCTGCCTGCTCCCGCTGCCACACCCCCAACCCCTGATACACGAGGACCCAGACCAGGGCCGCGCGCGCCAGTGCAGGCCGGCGCCGCAGGGCTGCCCAGACGACCAGCGCGAGTACGGGCAGTGTGAACAGCGGGTCGATAATGGAGATTGTATTCCAGGCAAAACGCTGGTCACTGAAGGGCCACAGCAACAGGGTGCCGTAGGTGGTACAGGCATCGAGCAGACCGTGGGTCGCATAGCCCAGCACACAGAAGAGGTAGGTTTGCCAGGGCAGTAGCCCGCCGCGCCGACCAATCAGGCCGTGCAGCACCAGCGCGCAGATGAGCCCGCCGAAAGGCACGAAAAACAGCGAGTGGGTAAACTGCCGGTGGTACTCGAGGAACAGCAGCGGATCCTCGCTGGAGCGAATCAGCACGTCGAGGTCGGGCGCCATGCCGGAGAGGAAACCCAGCAGTCCGGCACTGACAACCTGCCGCCGCCGGGCCACCGCCTGGGGAAATGCTGCGCCAAGTGCGCCCTGGGTCAAGGGATCCATCTTGCTCCTCTCTATCACTGCGGCCCTGGTGCTGCAACTTTTCCACCGCTTGCAGGTCCCAGCAAGCGTGTTTACGCTGCACTTCCGCAAATGGACGAGGAGATTACCCCATGCGCCTGAATTTTGTTACCGCAATCACCACCAGCCTGCTGCTGAGCGCCTGCACCACCAACCCTTACACAGGTCAGCAACAGGCCAGCAAGGCGGCGACCTACGGGGCCGGCGCTGCCGCAGTCTGTGCACTGGTGGGTGCCATTGACTCCGGCAAGCATGCACGCAATGCCGCCCTGGGCTGTGGCATAGTGGGTGCTGGCGTCGGCGCCTACATGGATGTGCAGGAAGCCAAGTTACGCGAGCAGTTGCAGGGCACCGGTGTGCAGGTTGCACGGGAGGGGGACAATATCCGCCTGATCATGCCAGGGAATATCACGTTTGAAACAGGCTCTTACAACCTGCGTGAAGGTTTCTACCCGACACTGAACTCGGTGGGTGAAGTGCTCTCCAAGTACGCCGACACCACCCTGCGCGTCACCGGCCACACTGACAACACCGGCGGCCGCGCCATGAACCAGACACTGTCGGAGCGCCGTGCCGGCAGCGTTGCCGACTACCTTGTCACCCGCTCCGTCGATCGCTCGCGCATGTTGGTGCAGGGCATGGGCCTTGACCAGCCCGTGGCCGACAATACCACCGAGCAGGGGCGCAGCCAGAACCGGCGCGTGGAACTGACCATCCTGCCCAAGGTCTGACGCTCAGTTGATATCAAAGCTGTAATACAGGTCTACGGAGCTCTCAAGGCGACTGACCACCTCCAGCCACAGGCGCGCCTGCAGATACAGGCGCGCCGTGAGCACGTTGATGGGCTCGTACAGCCCCACCCCGTAGGACAGATAGATCCGCTCACCAATGTAGCCACTCACTGTGGCGGCTGTGTCGTCCTCTGAACCGTCGGTGCCAAATTCTACATTGCGCAAGCCCGGCACCTTGTTCAGCTCTTCCACCAGCGCACTGCGATTCATCAGGCTGGTACCCAGCGACAGGGCCATTGCCGTGCCGTCCGCGCCCGCCCCGGAGTCCAGCCCCCGACCGCGCAGCAGGTAGGACAAGGCCTCGGTCTGCGACATCGTCGGCTCCGCGTACACCGTCAACTCCGGCTGTTCCAGAGTGCCGGTGACCGTGACTCCAGCGCGCACGTCCTCCGCCGGTATCTCACGTTCTGCCCGCAGATTGAGCTCAGGGTTTTCCGGCACCCCGCTGAAGGCAATTCGCCCCTGGCGTACCAGCAGTCTCTGGCCATAGGCGCGCAACTCACCACCGAGAATATTCAGGTTACCAAACAGCTGCAGCGGCCTCTCAGGCGCCTGGCGCAGACTGAGATCCCCTCCCACCGTGATGTTCAGATCCTTGCCGCGTATCCGGAAACGGTCGTCGATGCGCAGTCTCAGGTCGGCGTCCAGGCGCAGCGGGTTGTGCGCTTCCAGCGGTTTCCCGGTGAAATCGACCTCAACCACGTCATCCGAGAGCGTTACGCTGCCCGGAGGCAGTTCCTCGTAGGCCAGCAGACCCTCATGCACCAACACCTCACCCCGGGCCTGTATCCCCGAGGAAGTCATCGCCAGTTGCAGGTCGGGAGACACCTCCACCTGCGTACTGGGCGGATACAGCAGGCGGTTGTTGTCGCCTTTGATGTTGAGGCGTAAGGCGGGTTCTTCGCCCAACTGTGCATCGCCGGTCAGTTCAAGCTGCCCCCCACCCAGCAGGGCAACGCCACGCAGGTCCGCCCGCGATCCCTGCAGGGCAATCTGCAACTCGACAGCGTCAAGCTCTGTGGGATTCAGCTCCAGCCGTACCACCCCGTCGGTCCAGCGCAGGATGCCGTCTGCAAGCGGTTCCTGCACAGACCCGGAGAGCATCACCTGCCCGTTCAGGGTCCCCTCGAGGCGCTCCAGTTGCGGCAGGAATGGCCGCAAGGCACCTACCTGCAGTGCGTCGATTGCCACTTCACCCTGCAGCAGCCCGGCGCGATCAGGGGGCAGCTGCACGCTGAGTGCCAGACGCTGGCGGTCGGCCTGCAGCAATCCCGCCTGCAGGGCGAGCCCACGATCATCCTGCCGCAGTGTTGCCTGCAGGACGTCCCAGCTAAATGTGGCCGACTCCCCTTCCGGATAAAACTGGGTTACCGAGCCGCCGGGGCTGGACAGTTGCGCCTGCGCGCGCAGGGGCGAATCGCCCCCCCAGGACAGCGCAATATCCGCCTCCAGAGGGCCGCGGGCTTCAATCTGCTGTGGCAGCAGTGCGGCAAACAACGCGAGGTCGCCCGTCAGCCGGCCCGTGACGCCGCCCGCGGCGCCAAGCTGTAGTTCGGAAAAACACAGCTCAGTCTCCGGCAGCTGCCAACAGTGCGCACCCAGCGTACCGCTGTCCCCGGCAAAGCCCGCCTGCAGGGGAGCGGCAAGGGTCAGCGGTCCTATCGGCGTCGCAAACTCCGTGCGCTGTAAAGCGACCTCCCACACGCCCTCGCTGGCGGTTGCCGAGGCCTGCAGCGCTCCCGCAATCTCGCCTTCGCTGCTCAGCTCCAGCGTTGCGGTGTCACGGTCAGCCTGGACACTGAGACTGAGCCCGTCGAGGTTGACGCCCGCCAGTTCCAGTTGATCCAGTCGCAGGCGACCCGCGCCCCGGGGGCCATCGGCGAGGCTGACCGTGCCCTCCAGCACACCGCGGTCCGCCCGCAGGCTGTTCCAGTGTATGCCGTCGACACTGCCGCGCAGCGCCAGACGGTTGTCGGCACGGTCCCAATCGACGTTGAGCAGGACGCTGCCCCCTGCTCCCCGCGACCAGCGCCCCAGATCTGCAATGCCCAGTTCAGCGCGCGCACCTGCCGCACCCGAGGCGCCTGCCGAAACATCAATTTCCGCGCCGTTCACCTGTGCGCGCAGGGCACCGCTGCGGATCAGTTCGCTGGAGTCGAGCTGCAGTCCGCCCTTGATCATCGCCGGCAGACCGTTGACGTCACCCACCAGGTCAACCTCCTGCAGCTCCACCTGCCAGTCGTCATCTGCAAGGCGACCGCGCGTCGAAAGCGAGCCCGCTACCTGGCCGAACAGATACTCGCTGAGCTCAGGCATCTGCAAACCCCGGCTGTGTACCGCGGCCTCCCAGGCGATGGCCTCTGCGTAGCTCACGCTGCCCTCGACGGACAGGCTGCCCGCCTCGGCGGCATCAAGCAGAAAACTGTGCACCTGCACCAGACCCGGGGCATGGCGCGCAGAAAGCTCCAGACTCATCATGGCATAAGCGAGATCCTGTACCCGTGCCGTCAGCGTCAGATCCTGCCCGTCGAGATCGCCTTGCGCCGTCGCCTGCAGAGGCCAGAGGATGGCCGCATCGACCAGCCCCGGCGGCAGGCCGGTTATGCCAGGCAAACCTGCCAGCGGCAACGGCTGATTCCCGGTGAGCCGTAACGAGGCATTGAAAGGCAGCGTCGGTGCAAGCAGGTCCACGTCACCTGTCAGCTGAAGCTGTGGCTCCCCAGGCGAGAGCAGTTCCAGCTGCAGCGCGCGCGTCGACCCCGACAGGGCTAGCGCCAACCTGCGCGCACCCAGCTCCATCGGCAGAGAGGGCATGTCCAGGTCGGCCCGAATATCCAGCTGCAACGGCCAGTCCCCCGACATGACGACCTGTCCGCTCGCTTGCAACCGACCCCGGCTCTGCTGCGACAGCTGCAGCGACGCAATCTCAAGACGCTCCCCACGCCAGCGCAGTGCACCGCGGATGGCGTCGAATGCTTCGAGCCGCTCACCCTGACGCACGCTCGGGCGCTGCAGCAGCACGTCATCGATTGCCAATGTCAGTGGCAGTGCCAGCGAGGGCAAAACGATGGGCGACGGTGCCGAAGACTCCGCCGCCTCCAGCGCAAGCTGTGCGTCGCGCAGGACGACGTTGCCAAGAAACACACCCTCCGGCTTCAGCTCGATATCCAGTTGACTGGCGCCCTGTCGCCACACGCCCCCGGGCCAACGGACCTCCGTTCGCCCGATACGCACGCCGGGTGCGCGCAGCCGAAGCGGCAACGCAAGCATTTCGATGGGCCCCGCCTCTGCCGTCTGCGGTTCGGTGTCATCGTCCGGCGGCAGATTGACCTCAAGCTGCTCGATCTCCAGAGCAGCAAAGCAGAACAGGCTCTGCCACAGACAGGCCGGGCGCAGTCGGCTGTGCACGCCAGTGAGTTCCACCTCGAGGCCATCCAGCGACACACGCAGCTTTTCCAACTGCAGTTCCCCGCCGAGGCTGCCCCCGGCGTAGATAACCTGCACGGGCGCTGTAGATGGCAGCAGAATGAACAGAAGCCGCGTGCCGGCAGCACTGAAAGGCAACAGCACAAGCCCGATGGCAGCGACCAGCACCGCCGCGCTCAGAACGCCCGCCAGCCTGCTCAAAACTCGGCCCCGATGTTGATGTGTATGCGCCAATCGGGATTATCCTCACTCACGCTGTTGGCGATCTCCAGCTTCACAGCACCGACAGGCGTCAGGTAGTGCAGGCCGAACCCGGCACCCACGACGGCGTCAAACTCGCCCTCATCAAAGGCGTCGCCGCCGTCGACAAACACGGCCGCACGCCAGTCAGGTAGAAACCTGTACTGGTACTCGATACTGGCGAGCGCCAGCCGGTCCGCACCCAGCACATAATCCACGGCCTCCCCATCACGCAGCGTCACGGGCACCGTGTTGCCGATTGACTGGTAGCCGTACCCACGCAGGCTCTGCGATCCACCGGCAAAAAAGCTCAGGGACGGTGCCAGGTCATCGCGCTGCCCCTCTCCGATCAATGCCGCGCCGGCCTCGGCGCGACTGACAACCCGGCCACGGTCGCCCAGCGGCATGACATAGACCCAGTTGGCATAGAGACGGGTCATGTCGATACTCGAGCCGAGCTGGCTTGAGGTTGCCTCGACTTCGTAGAACTGGCTGAACCCGCGGTCCGGGTTTACCGGTGACCCCTGGCGGGTCTTGTGGGACACGGTGAAACCGGGCAACACGTAGTCTTCGTCGCCGGTTACCGTCGCGGCGTCCCAGCGTTCGTTCAGCAAACGCAGGTGGTAACTCAGTACCCAGTTGCCATAGCGGCGTTCGCGCCGGACCTGCGCTTCATTCTGGTTACTGTCGAGATCACCGTACTCGTTCTGCTCTACCCGCAGCGAAAGTTGCAGGACGTCATCCAGCGGGTGGGTCAGCGGAATGTTGTAGATGAACTGCCCGCTGGGGTTGATGCGGGAGTACTCGAAGCGGGTTTCCTGGCTGTGCCCGAAGCGGTTCACGCGCGGCGTCGTCCACGTCGCGGAGACGCGCTCCTCGGTGTCGGTACTGAAACCGATACCGACCTCAATGGTGTGGCGCTTGGCGGGAAACAGTTCCAGGCGCACGGGCACACGCCCCGCTGCCCGCTCGTCGAGCAGCGGCCGCAGGGTAACACCGGAAAAATAACCTGTGCGTTGCAACTCCGCCTGCAGGGTCTGCAGCCTGGCCACATCGTAGGGCTCACCGGAGCTGAAACTTCTCAGGGATTTGAGCAGGGTCGGCGAGACGATGTCCTCGGCGTAGCGCAACTCACCCACCAGATAACGATCGCCGCTGGCATAATGCAGGTGCACGCGCGCCGTATTCGCGGCCGGCTCCACTTCCACAGAGCGCTGCAGCAGGCGGGCATCAAAGTAGCCCCGACGCTGTCCCAGCTGCAACAGGGCGTTACGCAGGGTCTCGTACTGGCCGTGGTGCAGGGTATCCCCCAGTGCAATGCCGGGCGACGCCAGCAGGCGCTGAAATGCGGGATCGCCCTGTGCGGCCCCGGTGACCTGGATATCCAGCTCTGCGATCGTGACGGGCGGACCGGGAGTGACTGAGACCAGCAGCTGCCAGGGATTGCGGGACCGGTCTACAGAGAGGTCGATGTCCGCGCGGTAGTAACCCAGCGCCTTCAGGCTGTCAGCGACCCGTTCGCGCGCGGACGACAGGAAATTGCTGCGCGCCGCCTCGCTCTCCGGCGCCGCGCCCAACCAGGCCTCCACATTGGCGCGCTGCGCTTTGTCCAATCCCTCGAGGCGGTATTCCAGCAGCGCGTCGGCGGCGAGCGCCGGCCCCGACAACAGACAGCAGACGAAAAACCAGAGGCGAAAAACCCGCAACACGGCGACGGTTTACCTGATCAGGCCCGGTCGATGCGTTGGGCACGACCCCAGTAATTGTAGCCGGCAATGCGCGGCGTATTCGGCAGATACATTGTCTGCAGCTCATCGACCTGGAACCCACCCGAGGCCAGCAGCTCGGGGATATCACGATTGAGGTTGCAGCCGCCACAGACGGATGCCCAGACACCGTTGATCCGGTGCTGCCAGCGCTGCACCCCGTCGTCTGGCGCAAGACCGTGCTCGCAGAACAGCAGCTCGCCACCCGGCTTCAGCACCCGCGCCATGCCACGGAGCGCCGCAATGGGGTCGGGAATGGTACACAGGGCAAAGGTCACCACCACCGTATCGACACTGTCGTCCGCCAGCGGAATGGCCTCACCCGGCAAACCCACAAACTCAACGGGGAAGGACAGAGCCTGGGCGCGCTTGCCCGCGAGCTCCCAGGATTTTTCCGACGGATCGAGGCCAATCAGCCGGGTCACTTTCGCCGGATCATACAGCGGCAGGTTAAGCCCGGTGCCGATACCGATTTCCAGCACCTCACCCCGCGCCTGCGGCACCACCTTTTCACGCTGGCGCATGATCGGCTTGCTACCGCAGGCGCAGTTGATGACGTGAGGCAGTATCCTCCGTTCGTAAAAACCCATGCTGTTACTCTCCCTGAATTGCGTATGATTATACCGGCGCAAGAGGCGGTAGCCTATCGCGCACACAAAGAATCCCGTTGACAGACAGGAGCCCCCGTGAGCAACAGGACACACAGACCAGCGCAGCGGGCGCCCGAATGAAGGCGCGCGAGAAAGCCCTCAAACACGCTTTGTTGCAGGCACAGCGCGACCTCGCGACGCGCGACTACCCCGTCATTATCGTGCTGGGCGGCCTGCCCGGTGCCGGCAAAAGCGAGCTGGTGCATCAGCTGAATGAGTGGCTGGATCCGCGATTCGTCACCACCAGTGCCCAGTGGAAGCACTCGGATGAGGAAGAGGATCGCCCTTATTACTGGCGCTTCTGGCGACATATGCCACCCAGGGGGCGCATGACGATATTTCTGGGCTCATGGTACACCCAGCTTCTCTACGACGGCGCGTCTGGCAGGCTGGAGCCAGGTCATTACGACCAGCAGCTGAAGCGGATCCGGCAGTTCGAGCGCATGTTGCGCGACGAGGGTGTGCTTCTGGTGAAAGTGTGGCTGCAGGTCGAGCGCGCCACGCAGCAACGGCGCCTTACCGAAGATAGTCTGCGCCTGCGCCACCTGCCCGCATCCGCCAGGGCCTGGGCGGAGGATTACGCGGCGGCGCAGCGGGCGGCAAAGACCGTGCTGCAGGGCAGTGACGGGCCCGAGGCGCGCTGGCAGACAGTGGACGCCGATGACCCCCACGAACGCAACCTGATTGCCGGAGAGACCCTCCTGCAGATGATGAACGCGCACGTTGCACGAAGCGCCCCCGGCATTGGGGAGACGGCAGCGGCGCGCAGCGCGGATGGCGGGCGCGCCGCACCATCACAGGCACTGGCGACATTGCCTCGCAACCTGCAGTTGGGCAAACAGGAATACCGCGCCCTGTTGCGCGAGCAGCAACAGCGGCTGCAGAAACTCGCGTGGCAGGCGCACGATGCCGGACGCTCGCTGATTGCCGTTTTTGAGGGCTGGGACGCCGCTGGCAAAGGCTCGGCCATACGCCGCGTCACCGCGCCTGTGGATCCCCGTCTGTATCGCGTTATCCAGAGCAGTGCGCCGTCGGATGAAGAGCGCGCACACCATTACCTGTGGCGCTACTGGCGCAGTCTGGAGCGGCGCGGACGCATCATGCTCTTTGATCGTTCATGGTATGGACGAGTGCTGGTCGAACGCGTGGAGGGCTTCGCCCACCTGCATGCCTGGCAGCGGGCCTACGCCGAAATCAATGACTTCGAATCGCAACTGGCAGAGCATGGCAGCATCGTTGTAAAGTTCTGGCTGCATATTTCCCCGGAGGAACAGCTGAAACGGTTCCGGGAGCGCGAACACACACCGCATAAACAGCACAAGATTACCGCGGATGACTGGCGCAACCGCGCACGCTGGAGCGACTATGAGCAGGCCGTCCTGGACATGCTGCAGCTGACATCCACGGCGACGGCGCCCTGGACAGTGGTGGCAGCCAACGATAAACGCTACGCCCGGGTCCACATTCTGCAGACTCTCTGTGACGCTCTGGAGACCGCGCTCGGTACCCAGTAACCCACGCCGGCGCTATACTGCCCGCCCGCGCACAGCCAACGGGGCCCAGGCTCATGAAACTGCATATCATTACCACCGGCGGCACCATCGATAAAATCTATTTCGATGCCAAGAGCGACTACCAGGTCGGAGCACCGGTCATTGGGGAGTTGCTGCAACGCATGGGTGTGCAGTTTGCCTACAGTGTGGAATCGGCCATGCGCAAGGACAGCCTCGATATGACCGACGCGGACCGGGCGCTGATCCGTCGCGCAGCGATGCAGTGTGAGGAGCGCTGGGTCCTGATTACCCACGGCACCGATGGCATGGTCGCCACGGCGCGGGCCCTGCAGGATATCCCGGGCAAATGCATCGTGCTGACCGGCGCCCTGCAGCCGGCCGCCTTCGCCCAGTCCGATGCCATCTTCAATATCGGCTGTGCAATCGGCGCCCTGCAGAGCAAACCGCCGGGCGTCTACATCGCCATGAATGGCGAGGTCTTTGATGCCGACAAGGTGGTCAAGAACACCGCAGCCAACCGCTTCGAGGCACTTCACTCAGCGTGACAGCGGCAGCCCGGTGTCCTGCTTTATGGCCTCGATAACGACATAGGTGTGGGTCTGCGCTACGCCGGGCAGGTCGACGATGCGGGTCAGTACGGCGCGGTACGCATCCATACCGGTGAGCCTCAGTTTGAGCAGATAATCGAATCCGCCAGCCACCATATGACACTCGGCCACTTCCGGAATGGTGATGACCGCATCCCGAAAACGGTCAAACACCTCCGCCGTGGTGCGATCCAGGGTCACCTGGATGAACGCGCTGGTGCCGTAACCCAGCGCGGACGCGTTAAGGCGCGCGCTGTAGCCCGCAATCAGCCCTGCCGCCTCGAGCCGGCGCACGCGCTCCAGACAGGGGCTGGCGCTCAGATTGACGCGCCGCGCCAGATCCACATTCGACATGCGGCCCTCGCCCTGTAGCAGGGAGAGAATGAGCAGATCAGTCTTATCCAGGGTAAGTCCCATAGCGCTACGACTCCAGCTTCCTGACAATGCAGAACAATCTACTGAGAATAGACTCCGTTACAGAATATTATTCAAGGGCCACGCCAAAATAAACAGCTCATTCTGCACCCCGATGACTACAATTTACGCTCTGAACGCTATCCGGAGCCTCACGACATGCTGCACGACTGCCACCTTGACCCGACCGATCCGCTGCGCATGGCCATGGAGAAAAGCTACCGCGACAGTGAGGCGAGCGTGTTGGCGCAGCTACTGCCCGCTGCCACCCTGAGTCAGGCCGCCCGTAGCCGGGCCTGGGAGCGGGCCCGGGTGCTGGTCCTGAACATCCGCCAGGCACAGCATGGTAAGGGCGGTGTTGATGCACTGTTGCAGGAATTTGCACTGTCCACCGAAGAAGGCGTGGTGCTGATGTGTCTCGCCGAGGCACTGCTGCGCGTCCCGGACCAATTGACCATGGATCGACTGATACGCGACAAACTTGCTGATGGGGACTGGAGCTCGCACCTCGGTAACAGTGAATCGCTGTTCGTCAACGCCTCGGCCTGGGGCCTTCTGCTCACCGGCAAAGTGGTCAATTACAATGACGAGGACAACCCGCGCCAGTTCGGCCTGCTGAAGAAAACCATGGGACGCCTGGGCGAGCCGGTGATCCGCGCCTCCGTGCGCTATGCGATGCAGATCATGGGCACCCAGTTCGTGATGGGAACGACCATTGAGAAAGCACTGCACCGGGCCAAAGACGCTGAAAGCAAAGGATACCGCTACTCCTACGATATGCTCGGAGAGGCCGCTCGCACAGCCGCGGACGCGCAGCGCTATTTCGACAGCTACTACAACGCAATTGAGGCGATTGGCCGGGCCGCACACGCACGTGGTCCCGAATCCGGCCCCGGCATCTCGGTGAAACTCTCCGCGATTCATCCGCGGTATGAGTTCGCACAACGCCAACGGGTCATGGACGAACTGGTACCACGGTTGAAGTCCCTGGCGCTCGCGGCAAAAGCTTTTGATATCGGTTTTACCGTTGACGCCGAGGAAGCCGACCGCCTGATGCTGTCGCTGGACGTGATCGAAGCCGTTGCCAGTGACCCGGACCTGGGTGACTGGCAGGGCTTTGGCGTGGCCGTGCAGGCGTACCAGAAACGCAGCCTGCTGGTGATTGAGTGGCTGCGAGCGCTGTCTCTGCGCTGCCAGCGGCGCCTCATGGTACGCCTGGTCAAGGGCGCCTACTGGGACACCGAGATCAAGCTGGCGCAGGTGGAAGGGCTGGATGACTACCCGGTATTCACCCGCAAGGCGGCTACCGATGTGTCCTACCAGGCCTGCGCGGCTCGCCTGCTCGCCTACCGCGACAGCCTTTACCCCCAGTTCGCCACGCACAATGCCTACACCGCGGCAACGATTCTCGAGATGGACGGTGATCGCAACGGCTACGAGTTCCAGCGCCTGCACGGCATGGGAGAGACACTCTACGACCAGATTGTAAGCACCGAGCAGGTCCCCTGCCGGGTTTACGCGCCGGTGGGGGTGCACGCCGATCTGCTCGCCTATCTGGTGCGACGGCTGCTGGAAAACGGCGCCAACAGTTCTTTCGTGAACAACATTGTGGATGAGGCGATTCCCGTTGAAACCCTGCTTGAGGACCCGGTTGAGGCGGCCCAGAGCTGGGCTGAAAAACGCAACCCGCTGATTCCGTTGCCACCTGCACTGTATGGCCAGGAGCGACGCAACGCAGAGGGCGTGGACCTGCAGCACCGTCCAACCCTTGAGGCAATGCGCCGCGCCATGCGCAGCTGGGAGGCGTCACTGCCGATGGGCGAGACAGATGTCGGCCTTTGCGAGGTGCGCAATCCCGCGCGGCATGAAGAAATCGTCGGGCATATCAGGCTGGCGGATAGCGAGGGCATCGAGACGGCGCTGGCGAAGGCTGACGGCGCCTTCGCGCACTGGTCCGCACTGCCGGTTGAGCAACGGGCAGACTGCCTGCTGCGCCTGGCGGATGCGCTGGAAACACACCGTGACGAGTTCATCGCATTGTGCTGCAAAGAGGCCGGCAAGACGCTGCGCGATGGCGTGGCGGAAGTTCGGGAGGCGGTGGATTTCCTCCGCTACTACGCCACAGGCGCTGCGCGGGCGGGATTTGCGGAGCGCGGCCTGCGGGCACGCGGCGTTGTGCTGTGTATCAGTCCATGGAATTTCCCGCTGGCCATTCTTCTCGGCCAGGTCAGTGCCGCGCTGGCGGCAGGTAACACCGTGGTGGCCAAACCGGCAGAGCAAACCAGCCTGATCGCCAAGCGTACCGTTGAATTGATGGCTGACTGCGGTTTTCCGCCGGATGCGGTGGCGCTGCTGGTTGCGGAAGGTCGCAGCGTGGGCGAGCAACTGGTGCCCGACCCGCGTGTGAAAGCCGTGATGTTCACCGGCTCCACGGCGACGGGTAGCTGGCTTGCGCGCACGTTGGCGCAGCGAGAGGATGCACCGGTACCGCTGATCGCGGAAACCGGCGGCCAGAACTGCATGATTGTCGATTCCACCGCACTGCCCGAGCAGGTCGTCCGCGATGTCGTGACCTCGGGCTTCCAGAGCGCCGGGCAGCGCTGCTCTGCCCTGCGGGTACTGTTCCTGCAGGAAGATATTGCAGACAAGGTAATCGAGATGATTATCGGCGCAATGCGCGAGCTGCGCATCGGCGATCCAGCCGCGCTGTCGACGGATATCGGGCCGGTCATCGACGAACGTGCGCGGCAGTCGCTGGTGGATCACGTGCGCTATCTCGAGGCGACCGGGCGCCTGCTCTACGCGTCCGAGCTGCCAACGGAACTGCCCGGCACATTTTTCGCGCCCCACCTGTACGAGATCAGTAACCTGTCGCTGCTCGAACGTGAGGTCTTCGGCCCGATCGTACACGTGATCCGCTACCGCGCAGAAGCGTTTGACGACGTGCTGGCGCAAATCAATGCAACCGGCTTCGGGTTGACCTTTGGCATCCACAGCCGTATCGAGGAAGCCTGTCAGCGGGCGGCCGACCGCGTACAGGCGGGCAATGTCTACGTCAACCGCAACATGATCGGTGCCATCGTCGGGGTGCAACCCTTCGGCGGACGCGGCCTGTCCGGCACCGGGCCAAAAGCTGGAGGACCGCAGTACCTGTCGCGTTTGGTCACCACCGGTGAAGAAGCCGAAAACGCCGCGGGGCAGAAACCGCTTCCGGATGCCGCAGGCGACTGCACGTCGGCGGCAGAGGTACTGCGCGCGGCGCAGGATGGAGGCACGCGCTGGGCGCGCTGCAGCGTCAGTGAGC
This sequence comes from Halieaceae bacterium UBA5044, assembly GCA_002416125.1. GTDB lineage: Bacteria > Pseudomonadota > Gammaproteobacteria > Pseudomonadales > Halieaceae > Haliea. The sequence goes on along the minus strand of DIBU01000006.1, from coordinate 27,144 downwards.
GGGTATCTGTCCTGCGCCGTTTCCTGGCGTCCTACGCCAGCGGCCCAGAGGACAACCCGGCCATTCTCGAAGAAACACTGGGTGCCGCTCGAGATCAACTCCGTGCTGCGAGCCAGCTGCTTGCCGCGCCCGTGCAGCTACCCGGGCCCACCGGAGAATCGAATCAGCTGCTGCATGAGCCCCGCGGGCCGCTGCTGTTGCTGCTCGACAACCCGGCGCATCAGGGCGAGTATCTGATGGCCATGATTTCTGCCCTGGCCACGGGCAACAGTGTGATTGGGGTGGCTGCGCCAGCGCTGTTGGAAACATGGCAGACCCTGGCGAGCAGCCTGACTGCCGCCGGCCTGCCCTCCTCTCTGCTCCCCATGCAGCCGCTGGACAACGCGGTAGCACTGCTGCAGCAACCCGCATTGCAGGGTGCGATGGTGCATGCGCGCAGTCGCTACCTGCGCGCGGTGGCGCAGGCCGCCGCAACGCGGGAGGGCCCGATAATGGCCTTGATCAGCTGTGTGGCACCGGAAACGCTGCTCAGGCAGACCCTGTGGGAGAAGTCGGTGAGTATCGACACGACGGCCGCGGGCGGCAATGCGTCCTTGATGACCATGGCCAACTAGGACGCAAGGCGCGTGGAGGGCGCTAGTCCAGTCGGGCCAGCGTGCCCGCCTGGCAATTAAGGAAGTCTGAGTTGGCCAGCCAGTCCGGGTCCGGATACCAGGAGAACAGGAATTGTCCGTCTTTCAGGGTATCCACCACGGTGCTGGCAACCTCCGGGCGCACCGCCGGGCAGCCCTGGCTGCGTCCGATGCGTCCCTGGCGATCTATCCACTGTGGATCAACATAATCAGCACCGTGTATCACGATAGCGCGCTCCCGGGCGAGATCGTTGATACCGGCCTCCAGGCCATCCATCCGCAGGGAGTAACCGTGGCGGCCGCGGTAGCTCTCGCTGGTGCGAAAGAGGCCAATACTCGACTGATGACTGCCCGATACATTGGAGAACTGCGAGGCCAGGTTCTGGCCCGAACCCTGGCCGTGGGCGACCAGTTCATTGAGCAGCAATTCGCGGCGGGACAGATCAAAAATCCACAATCGCTGCTCACTGGACGGGAGAGAAAAATCGATAATGGCGAGCCGCTCGGCGCGCTCCAGACCACGGTCCAGGGCGCAATTCATTGCCGACACCGCCCGACGCAGTACCGTGCGGTCGAGGTTCGGGGCAGCTGCGGTCAACGCACGCACCAGGTCTGCGCCGCCGCCTGCCGCAGCAGGCAATGATACACCCAGACACCAGGCTGCCAGAATAACGAAAAAAATACTGGCACGACCGGACATGTTGTGATCTCGAAGGGCTGGAGCGACAGCTTACCTCATTGCCTCACCCCTGCCTAGCCTGCCAGCCGGGGCCAACAGGTCGCCACGCCGCGCTACCGGCCGCTACCCGGAGTGCTCAGGGCAGGATCTCGATGGGCGTGCCCACCGTCACCAGCTGCCAGATTTCATCCATATGCTCGTTGCTGACCGCGATACAGCCGTCGGTCCAGTTGAACAGCTCCGCCCCCGGCTGGGGGGTTTCCGGCTGGCCGTGGATCATGATGTTGCCACCGGGATCCACCCCCAGCGCCTGGGCCCGCTCGCGATCGCGCCGATTCGGGTAAGACACCCGTATGGATTTGTAGAAGCGGCTCTCCGCATTCTTGTAGTCCAGGATATAGCGCCCTTCCGGGGTGCGCTCATCGCCCTCGCGCTCCTTGTGCCCCCAGGGCACCGGACCCAGTGCGACCGGGTAATGGCGCACTATCACCCCGCTCGACTTGAGGTACAACTTGCGCTCCGATTTGACCACAACCACCTGATCGACCTGCGGATTGAAGGCCGAAACGGGCGAAGGCAACAAAAAATTCAGGAAAAATGCACAAAACGCCAATAACGCTCTTATGCTCACTGGTTTACCATGCTCCGAGAGTGATATTTTACGCGCGTTCGAACCAAGGGCCCCAGACGGGAGTTCGAAGTTTGCACGTTTCGCCACTTTGTGGCTTCCTAGATCTGACAGGCCAACCCTGCTCAAGGAGTTTTACCATGAAATCTACGCTTATCAAGGCTGTTTCTATCGCCGCCTTCGCGGCACTGGCCACCGGCTGCGCCAGCTCTTCACAACTGGACGAAGTTCGCAGCATCGCGGAAGCCGCTCAGCGCTCAGCTGACGAAGCCAAGCAATCTGCTGCCGGTGCAGAGCGCACTGCCTCTGACGCCAAGCGCATCGCTGAAGAAGCCAAGCGCAGCGCCGACGAAGCCAACAGCAAAATTGACCGCGCATTCAAAACCTCAATGCAGAAGTAAGCGGTTTTGCAAAACCCGGCGGGGCTTCGGCCCCGCCGTTTTACTTCAGCTATCGTTTTATTCCCCGACAGCACCGCTGTCTTCCTGTCCCGGCCTGTGATGCTCAAGCCAGATCGGACCTACCGGCACCGGCAAGCCCGTAGACGCTTCAGCAGCACTGCGCACCTTGCTCCAGTCGACCGTAAAATCCCTGCGTTCACCCAGCGTCCGCGCGATTGCGGCCCGCAATTGCTGTACCCGCTCGTCCACCGTAATCTCTAGATCACCCAGCGGGTTGTGAGACTCGACATACAGTGTGTCACCCATCCAACCGGCCTTTACCGGCTGGTAGACGATTTCTACCTGACTGCCCACCGGCACCTGCTCGTAAAGGTATTCGACATCCTCGGGGTACATACGAACACAGCCCGCGGTGACCGGCATACCGATGCCGAGCTCGCGGTTGGTGCCGTGGATGAGGTAGGCGGGCAGATTCAGGTAGAGGGCCCGCGTACCCAGTGGATTGTTCGGCCCCGGTGGCACCACAGCGGGCACCGGCGTGCCCCGCGCTGCTCGGTCCTTGCGAATCGATTCCGTGGGGTACCAGGTGGGATTCTCAGCCTTGCGCGTCACCCGGGCAGTCGCGAGCGGCGTTTCGCGCCCGCTGCGGCCAATGCTGATGGCGTAGACGCCCACGCGCGCGGGACGATCCGCGCTGGCACCCTCGTAGTGATACAGGCGCATTTCCGCTGTGTTGATGACAATCCCCTTGCGTGGCGCTTCCGGCAGGATATGCCAGGTCGGCAGCAACACCTGCGTCCCTTCTCCCGGTAGCCAGGCATCAACGCCGGGATTGGCAGCGCGGATAGCGCCGTAACCGGTACGGTGACGCCGACCGATCAGCACGAGGGTATCCTCTTCGCTCGCCGTCGTCGTCCCCAGGCCACCGACGAGATGATCGTCTGGCGCCGGGAGCGGATAAAAACCGCTCGCCGCACCCTCGGACACAGCGAGACTGCCCTCGGCAAGCAGGGCGAGAACGCAGGCCGCGAACACGGCACGCGAAGAAACTGAAAACCACTTCATGGAGCATCCGACTATCCAGCGAAACAGGGCAGCATCATACGCGCTGCCCTGCTCGCTGAAAATAGCCAGCGTGCTACGGAGACCCTATTCGAACAGCTCTCCGGCGCTGACTTTCTGCTGCACGATCGCCGGCGCGGCAAAGCGTTCGCCATAGCGCTCTGCCAGCTCGGCACAGCGCGCGGCAAACCGTTCCAGACCGTAGGTATTGACGAACTGGATGAGGCCCCCGGTCCACGGCGGCGCGCCAATACCCATAATCGAGCCGATATTGCCGTCGTCCACGGTGCGCAGCACGCCGGTCTCCAGGCAGCGCAGCGCTTCAATGACCTGGCGGAACAGCAGGCGATCGCGCATATCCGCCTCCGGCACTGCGACTCCCGACTGGTAATACAGTTCGTACAGACCTGGCCAGATGGCCTTGCTGCCGTCCTCGGCGTAGTCATAGAAACCACCGCCATGGTGACGACCACCGCGGCCGTGTTCGCCGACCATGGTGTTGATCACGGCACGCGTCACGGTACCGTCGCTGAACTTGTCAAGAACCCCCATCTCCGCCCAGGTTTCCTGCGCCTTGCGGGTCAGCTCCAGGCTGACTTCATCATAGACGGCGAGCGGCCCGACCGGCATGCCTATGGCCTTGCCCATGTTCTCTATCTGCACGGGATGCAGGCCTTCGCTGACCATGCGCACCCCCTCATCGAGGTAGGTACCGAAGGTTCGCGAGGTGAAGAAGCCCAGTGAATCGTTGACGACAATCGGGGTTTTCCGGATCTGCCTGGCAAAGTCGTAGGCTTTGGCCAGCGTCTCTTCGCTGGTTTCAGCACCGCAGATAATCTCCACCAGGGGCATTTTGTCGACGGGCGAGAAGAAGTGGATGCCGATGAAGTTGGCGCGGTTGGCGCTCGCCTCGGCGAGTTGGGTGATGGGCAGGGTCGAGGTGTTGGACCCCCATACGCCGCCGGGCGCCAACTGCCCTTCAAGTTCACGGGTCATCTGGTGCTTGAGTCCCATATTCTCGAACACGGCTTCCACGATCAGGTCGCAGCCAGCGAGATCATCGTTCTTCGCAGTGGGCAGTATGAGGTCGAGGATGGCCTGTTTTTTATCTTCGGTGAGCTTGCCGCGCTGCACACGCTTGTCCAACAGGCGCTCGCTGTAGGCCTTGCCGCGGTTGGCCGCGTCCTCGGAGATATCCTTCAGCACCACCTGTATGCCAGCCATGGCGGCAACATAGGCGATGCCCTGCCCCATCATTCCGGCACCCAGCACCCCGAGCTTCTTCACCTGCTGTGGCGGCACACCCTCCGGCCGGCTACCACCGCGGTTGACACGGTTCATGGCAAAAAAGAAGGTCGAAATCATGTTCTTGGCAACAGGGGTCATGGCGAGGTAGGTGAGGCCGCGGGATTCCACCCGCTGGGCTGTATCGAAGTCCAGCCGCAGCGCCTCTACGGCACAATCCAGGATGACTTCCGGCGCCGGGAGCAGACCCCGGGTCTTCTTCCGCAGCATGGCGGGCGCCACGGTAATCAGCTGGGCCAGATGCGGGCTGGCGGCATTGCCCCCCGGTATACGGAAGCCTTTGCGATCCCAGGGCTGCAGCGCTGCTTCTGCGTTGCCCTGTTGCGCCCTGATCCACGCCTTTGCTGCGGGCTCGAGCGCATCGCGGCTCTCCACCAGCTCCTGCACCAGGCCGGCCTCCAGCGCCGTAGCGGGGTCTATACGCGTGCCCTCAAGCAGATAGGGCAAGGCTTTCTCCAGACCCAGAAGATTCACCATGCGTACCACGCCACCGCCACCGGGTAACAGACCGAGGCTGACCTCGGGCAGGCCCAGTTGCACGCTGCGATCGTTCAGCGCGATACGGTGATTGCAGGCCAGCGCCAGCTCAAAACCGCCACCCAGGGCTGCGCCGTTGATGGCCGCCACCACAGGCACCGGCAAATGTTCCAGCCGTCGCAGCCCCGATTTCACACGCTCGCCTTCGGCCATGAAGGCTGCCTCATCACCGGGCTTGGCCGCCAGGAGGTCGTTCAGGTCACCGCCGGCAAAAAACACCTTCTTCGCCGACGCAATAACCACGCCGGTGAGGTCACTCTCCGCTTCCAGCCTTTGCAGGGTTTCATCCATCGCCGTGCGGTATTCCTCGTTCATGGCATTGACCGGACCGGTCATGTCCATGGTAACCGTGACGATGCCGTCGGCGTCTTTCTCGTACTTGAATACACTCATTGTCTATCGATCCTTTTCCTGTTCGCAGCCGGCTTATACACGCTCAATGATGGTAGAAATACCCATGCCACCGCCCACACAGAGCGATAGCATGCCGCGCTTCAGTCCGCGTCGTTCGAGTTCGTCAAGCACGATGCTGACCAGCATGCCACCCGTCGCACCGAGCGGGTGCCCCATGGCGATCGCGCCCCCGTTGACGTTGGTCACGCTGTGATCAACACCAAGATCCTTCATATAGCGCAGAGCCACAGACGCAAAGGCCTCGTTGATCTCCCAGAGATCGATATCCGACTTTTTCAGACCCGCCTTGCGCAAACACTTCTCCGCTGCCGGCCCGGGCCCGGTCAGCATGATGATGGGGTCGGTGGACAGCACGGCTGTCGCCACGATCCGCCCACGGGGCGTCAGCCCGAGATCCTTACCTGCACGCTCACTGCCGATCAGGACAGCGCTGCTGCCGTCGACGATGCCCGAGGAGTTGCCCGGCGTGTGCACGTGGTCAACCCGGTCCAGTGTGGTGTACTTGGCCAGAATCACATCGTCAAAGCCCATCTGTCCGGGCATCACAAAGGACGGCTTCAGCGCAGCGAGACCCTCCAGCGTGGTGTTGGGCTTGATGAAATCATCCCGCTCCAGAATCGTCAGGCCATTGCCGTCGCGCACCGGAACGACGGAGCGATCGAAGTAGCCGTTATCCCGCGCATGGGTCGCGCGACGCTGGGATTCCAGCGCGAAGGCATCGACGTCGTCACGGCTCCAGCCTTCCAGGGTAGCAATGGTATCGGCGCCAATACCCTGGGGCACGAATCCGGTCTTCAGGCTGAACGCCGGATCACCACCCATAGGGCCGCCGTTGCTGCCCATCGGCACGCGGGACATACACTCGATGCCCCCCGCTACCACCAGGTCCTCCCAACCGGAAGCCACCTTCTGTGCCGCGATATTGACCGCCTCCAGACCGGATGCGCAGAAACGATCCAGTTGGACACCCGCCACCGACTCGTCCCAGTCGGCGTTCTGAACGATCATCTTGGCGATGTCCGAACCCTGCTCGCCGACCGGCGTGACGCAGCCCATGACGACATCATCGACATACGCGGTATCCAGGTCGTGGCGCGACTGGAGCTCGCGCAGCAGGCCCGCGCCCAGGTCAACGGGTTTGACTTCATTCAGGCTGCCGCCCGCCTTGCCTTTGCTGCGCGGGGTGCGCACCGCATCGTAAATATACGCCGTGTGTGTCATGAGACTCCTCATTTCTGGGTTGTGCACGCTGTCCAGCGCACAGTGTGAAAGCTGGCCCTGAGACTGGCAATGACGTCAGCTACTAAAAAAATTGACTTCAGGTGACACGCGCCACAGGCCGTGTGACGTCCCCGCCCCCGGCTTGCTCGCCGGGTCCGTCGCGGCTACGAGTTGGAGGGTTCTGCCAGACCCGCGGCGGCCGCGAGCTCGGGCCAACGCTGCCGGGCCTGCTTGAAACCCGAGTAGCGCGGATTGTCGATCGCCATCTGGCGCAGGGTGCGCTCCCGCAGGTAATCGATGAACGCGCCACTCACCTGCAGTCTGCCATCGCGCAACGCCAGGCTCAGCGCCCGGGCGGCTGGATGGTTCTCCTCGTCCGGCGATGCCCCCGCCGCGGGACCCAGCCAGCGCGACCCCGCCTCCCGATCGAGCTCGAGGATGTCGTCCCGCGCGGCGATTTCGCGACTGACGATCGCCAGGCTGTTGGCGGCGACGCGTGTGGTGTAGGCGTCAAACCCCTCCAACTGCGGCAATACCGACTGGCGCAGGAACCCCTGCACCGCAGCCAGCAACTCCTTGGCATCCGTGTGGCTCATTCTCTCTCCCCTGGTCGTCTGAACGTCTATGCGGCCCTGCTACAGCCGGTCTTCCAGCAACAGCAGCAAATCCATTTCGGACTCTGAGACCCGTCGCCCAACGGCGGCGCGTTCCAGCGTCGGATCTGCCCCGCTGCGGTACAGGTCAACCATGGTCAGGCACACCAGCCCCCAACCCAGCGCGCAGAACACTTCCCAGTAGTGGATGGTGTCCATATCCGGGGCCCAGCCTGCCACCTCACGGTAGCCAGCCAGCAATTCGTCGTAGTCGCCAAAGCCGCCTACCGGTTTGTCTGAGTAGCCAAAACGCCAGACGTTGCCGCACAGGTAGCCCAAATCCTCAGCCGGGTCACCGCAATGCGCCAGCTCCCAGTCGAGCACAGCCACCAGCCCCTGCTCATCCACCAGCAGGTTACCGTTGCGGAAGTCACCGTGCAGCAGGCAGTGGCGCTGCGGGGACGGCGCATGCTGGCGTAGCCAGTTGAGGGCCAACTGGTGCACGAGCGACGCATTCCCAAAGCGATCCAGCGAACGCTGATGCCCATCGAGACGTTCCGCCAGCGTCTGGTTGGGCACTTCCCGGGGAAGTTGCTCCGGGTTTACGCGGTGTAAACGGGCCAGCGTCTCGCCGCACTGTCGGGCCAGATGACGGCGTGCTGCCGTGTAGCGGTCGTCTGCCAGAATACGCCCCGGAAGCGCCTCTCCCCGTTCGCGGCTCATGATGTAGCCGGGGCCGAGGGTGTCGCTCTCGGACAGCGCGCAAAGCACCGTCGGAACCGGAACGCCCTGCTCCGCCACCAGCGGCAGCAGTGCCGCCTCCGCGCTGAGTGGCAGCGCGGACACGGCAGTACCGGATTCCCCCGGTACCAGGGGCGAGCGACGCAGGATCAGCGGTTCCGCAACGCCGTCCTGCACCAGGTCAAACGCCCAGGTTTCCATATTGGCACCACCGGAAAGCCGGCGCAGGTCGTGGATGCTGTTCGCGTCCTCGGCTCCGTGCGGTGCGAGTACCTCCGCCAGTGCGAGTGGGGTGACCACATCACCGCCTGATGTCTGTTCAGAACTCAAAGCGGTTCACCTTTTCGCCGGCTGTCACCTGGCCCTGCATACCTACCGGGTCACAGTCCATCAGCGTCTGCAGCGCCGCCATGTCTCCGCGCGGCGTATTGGCGAGGAAACGCCGGCCATCCGCCATGCGGCCGATCAGCATGCCGCGACTGGGCGCTTCCTTGTCAAAGGCGACCGCGCAGGCCTCGATGGTGCCCCGTCCGCTCGGTCGATCATCTACCTGCAACCGCGGAGACGCGTCTACCGCCGCCTGCAGATCGGGACGTGCGATCGTCCAGGGCTGAGAGCCCGCCTCCCGCGAATAGACACCCACCGCATGCTTGGTCAGGTAGTTGCCGTTGGCCGTCACCACGGCGTGATCGCCCTGCCGTGCCTGCAGCCGCGACACAACCTCCGCGATAGCGTGCAGCGAATAGTTATTCCCGGGTCCGCCAAACAGGGTAAGCCCGCCGGTTACCGTCACGCCGCGTGGATCTTCCAGATCGAGGCCGAGGGCATTGCACGCCACCTGCACGGCAGACGGGAAACAGCTGTAGAGATCGAACAGGTCAATCGCTGAAAGCGGCAACCCGGCCTGCTGCAAGGCACTCTGGGCACAGGCCGCAAGCGCAGGCGACTCGTGCAGTACCGGGCGCTCACTCACGTTCCAGATGTCGCAGGCCGCCGCACCACCGCGCAGAAATATCCAGCGTGCCGGGTCGAGGCCGAGACGTCGGGCCTCGCCAACCGTTGTCATGATGACCGACGCGGCCATATCCACGGCCAATATGGCATTCATGCATTTGGTGTAGGGCCAGGTAATCATGCGGTTGCCGTTGCCCGTGTCTACCGCCTCTTCCGCTGTCAGTTCTGTGCGACGCCAGGCCAGGGGGTTCGCCGCGGCCACTTTGCTCATGCGACTCACCAGGCCACCGAGTCGCTGCATGTGCGTTGCATGATCCCAGCCCCCGGCATGACGCAGCGCACTCTCGAACATCGGGTAGATGCGAATGGGCTCTACCAGTCCGTGGGCCCATTCACTGTCCGTGCAGGCGATCCGGTTGTCGCCCAGCTGCACCGCGGTATGGCGACCACCCTGCTGCCAGTGGCTGATGTCTGCCCCGGATGAAAGCGCCCCAAACAACGTGTACATCAACTCTGCGCCGCTGATCAGCACGGCTTTCGATTCACCGGCTGCCAGACGGTCGGCGAAATAATTCACCAGCAATTGCGGCGTATTGCCGCCAACATCCGCCTCAAACGTTTTCGCCTTGATGCCCAGACGCTGACAGAGGGCATCACTGGCGTGCGGGGGCAGAATTTTCGCCAGATCCGGCACCTGCGCCGCCAGGAACGGCACAGTGGCCACGGTATCGATGGCGTCTTGCAATGCCGGACACTGCGCATCGTCAAGCGCCGCGCGGGAGATGCTTTCAAGGGCGTCAACCAGACTGCGCGCAGGGTCCCGGTCCCGCCACGTGTGCTGCGCCTGGGCGACAAATATCGGTTGGTCGTCAGTCATGTGCTCTCATCATCGTTTCTCTCGTGAAAGGCGATCAGGCCGTCACCACAGCCTCGGGCGCGGCCGCCGCAAAAGCCGGCAACTGCTCCAGATGTTCCGTGATGGCGACCAGCCTTGGATACGGCGCCAGATCCTGCTGGAAGCGCCGCGCGTTGTACATCTGGGGCACCAGGCAGATATCTGCCAGGGTAGGCCCGGGACCAAAACAATACAGTTCCCCTGTGACCTGCTGTTCCAGAGCTGCGAAACCGAGCGCGATCCAATGGTGATACCACGTGAGTTTGGCTTCCTCGTCCAGGCCCAGTGAATCCACCAGGTAGCGCTGCACACGCAGGTTATTCAGCGGGTGAATATCGCAGGCAATGGCCTGCACCATGGATCTCACCCGAGCGCGCTCAAGCGGCCCTGCTGGCAGCAGGGGCGGCTCCGGAATTGTCTCCTCCAGCCACTCCAGTATCGCAATCGACTGGGTGAGCAGCTGTCCCTCGCCTGTCGTCAGCGCAGGCACGAGGCCCTGGGGATTCCGTTGCAGGTAATCGGCCGCGGACTGCGCGTCGCGCATGAGGTCTATGGGCAGCGAGGTGTACTCAAGGCCTTTCAGATTCAGGCCAATGCGCACGCGAAACGCGGCCGAGGAGCGCCAATAATCGTACAGCTGCAGGTCTGTCACGGGTGATCCGGCCCGGTCAGGCCAGAACCTCGGCAAGGAAGTTGTGCATTGCCTGCGCCGAGCGCCGGTCTGCATCTGCATTGTAGACCGCCCCGAAACCGGGATCGTTAGCCGCCGGATTGGTAAAGGCGTGCAGGGTGTTGCCGTAGGCATGAATCTGCCAGTCGGCACCGCCCGCAGTCAGCTCCGCCGCGAGGGCCAGCACACTCTCCGGCGGCACCATGGGGTCATCATAGCCATGCAGGCAGAGCACCTTGGCACGGATTGCCCCCGCTGCCGCCGTTTCCGGAGCATTGAACAGGCCGTGAAAACTGACCACGCCCCGGACATCAGCACCGCTGCGGGCGAGATCCAGCACGGTGAGCCCGCCGAAGCAGTAACCCATCGCTGCGAGCCGACCGGAATCCACCTCGGCTTGCTCACTCATCTTGGAGACCGCCTTGTTGACCAGAGCCTGCAACAGCGCTCGATCCGCCAACAGCGGCGCGATGAGTGCCTGACACTGCTCTGCACCCTCACCGCGCACCCCCTTGCCGAACATATCCAGGGCGAAGCCAACATAACCCGCTTCCGCCAGTTCTACGGCCTTGCCCTGCTCAAACTCACTGCGACCCGCCCAGGTATGCGCCACTGCCACGCCCGGTCGCGGCTGGGTAGCCGCGTCATCCCAGGCCAACAAGCCTTCATAGGTAACCCCTGCGTGGGCGTACTCAATCAAACGCGTTTGTATGGACATGCTTGCTCCCTCACAGAAAAGCCCTAGCCTAGACGATGCCGTCGACTCAGACCAGCCCCTGCACAACCCGCAGGCAGGGCTGGCCGTCGTGCTCCACCAGGCCGTGAATCTCGATACCCGACCGTGCGTTATACAGATCGCACAGGAACACAGCGATATCCCGGGAAATGCGCTGGCCGGGCACCAGCACGGGAATGCCCGGAGGATAGGGCACTACCTGGTCCGCGCTGACGGACCCGACCAGCGCCGCATTGGGACCCTGGCCAGCGCCCTGCAACGGAAGCCTCTCCGCAGGCGCAAAGTAGGCTTCGCGGGGCAGGCAGGCGAAGTCAGTCAGCGACGGCAACCCGGCGGCCACCCGACGCGGCGCGCTGTCCGTGCGCACGCCGGGGGCTTTGCGTGCCAACGCCTGCAGGGCGTTTAACAGCCGCAACACCTTGCTCTCCGTAGAGCCGAGGGTAACCAGGATACTCAGGGTGTTGTGGGTCACCTTCTCGATCTGGATGCCGTAATCCTCAAACAGGGCCAGCTGCAACTGGCGCGCTGAATAACCAGAGGCCGACACATCCACGCTGAGTTTGAGAGGATCCAGCCGGATGCCATCACCCCGCAGGCTCTGCGGCAACATATCCTCCAGGGTCAGAACCCTGAAGACGCCCGTGCGATCTATGCCCTCGCGCAGCTGACCGGCGATCCGTAAACAGCCCTGCAAACGGGCGAAGCCCTCAAGAGTCATCTGTTTACGGGCTACATCAAGGCTGGCGATCATCGCGTATTGCGGACTGGTGGATGTGTGCATATTGAGATTTTCCCGGAAGCGATACAGGTCGAAGTCCGGATCTGCCACATGAATCATGCTCGCCTGGGAAAAGGCCGAAAGCATTTTGTGCGTGCTCTGCGTAACGTAGTCAGCGGCGCAGTCGAGTGCACAGGGGTGCAATTCGGGATGAAAACGGCCATGTGCATACCAGGCCTCATCGACCAACACCTTGATTCCGGCGGCGTGCGCGTGCCGAATCAGCGGCGCAAGGTTGTAGCGGAATCCATCATACGTGCAGCTGGTGAGCACAAGCAGACGTGCGTCCGGGTGCGCGTCAATCGCCCCGATAACCGCCTCCTGCGGCACCGGCCCGTAGAACCCGAAGCGGGTATTCATGGAGGCCGCGAGATACACCGGCTCAACACCGAACAGCACCACGGCATGGTGCACCGATTTATGACAGGCCTGATCCAGAATGACCTTGCCGCCGGCGCCGACAACCTGCTGCAAAATCACCTTGTTTGCGGTGGAGGTGCCGTTGGTCACAAAAAAGGTATGCCGGGCACCGAAGGCCTCGGCCGCCAGCGCCTGCGCTTCCTGTATGACGCTGTGCGGCTCCAGCAGGGAGTCCAGCGTCTGCACGGATACCGACAGATCCGTATTGAAGATGTGCTCACCCATCAGCTCGTAAAAGTCGGCGACCCAGGGGCTGTCGCGCAGGCTGTCACCACCGGAATGACCGGGGGTATGCCAGGCATCCTTCGCGCTGTAGACATAGTCTCGCAGGGTATCGGCAAAGGGCGTGCGTGCGCGGCGCTGCAATGCTGATACCAGCTGCCGAAACAGGTGCGCCGGCTTGGTGTCCTCACGGTGCAGCAGCTCCACCGCGAGGGTTTCAGGGCGCGCATCGCCCTCGGGCATCAGGAAAATATCCACCTCTGGACGGCGTGCAGCGAGCGCCGGCAACAGTGACGCGCTATCGGGCAGCGTTGTTGCATCCACCACCAGGGCCTGCAGCAGCCCGTCATCCTGCGCAAGTTGCAGCGCGTCCGCGCCGCCCGCCACGGCGAGGAAACGGAAATCGCAGCGGGGGGGACGCCGTTCAAGCGCAGCGCAGGCGGTCAATTCGGCAACCCAGCGGGCCGCGAACGCGTCATCGCCGCTGACAATGGCAACGTGAACCTGGGGTTCTCGCATGACGCCCGACCTCTAGTGAGTGTTCAGCCCGGAGCCTTCCGGTAGGCCGCAGGATCGAGCCTGCGCATCTCGGCTTCAATCCAGCGCTCGACCTCATCCATCAGCTCGCCCGGGTCGCGGTCCAACGCAGAGACGGGTGTACCAATCGACACGTCAATAACACCCGGTATAAACGAAAAAGTGCGCCGCGGCCAGCAGCGCCCGGAGGTTACCGCGACAGGAATGACGCTGGCACCGGTGGCCACCGCGAGACGCGTGGCGCCACTCTTGTACTGCCCCTTGCTGCCACGGGCCGTGCGCGTGCCCTCCGGGAACATGATGACCCACTTGCCCCGGTCCATCAGCTCCCTGCCCTGCGCCGCCACCTTGCTCCAGGCTTCGGAACGCCTGCTGCGGTCTATATGCACCATTTTCAAACGGGCAAGGCACCAGCCAAAGATGGGAATGTAGAGCAGTTCCTTTTTGAACACATAGGCCAGAGGGTGCGGCGTCATGCTGGGAAAAAAGAAGGTTTCCCAGGTTGACTGATGCTTCGGGCACAGGACGATCCGGCGCATGTCATCTGCCGCCGGCAGGTTTTCGATGCCATGGATGCGGTACTGCACCCCGGCAACAATCCGCGCCACCTCGATGACGCCGCGCAGCCAGGGCACGGCAAACCACCACCAGAGCCGGGTGTCGTTCACAAACACCGACATGACCACCAGCGCCAATCCGCAGGGAATCACCGTGACCACCATCCACAGGAATACCAGCAGGGAGCGCAGTGCGTTCACAGGTCGCCGCCCTCTGCAACGGGTACGCCCGCGCTGGCGAGGAATTCGGCAACATTGGCAAAGGCCTCCTCGGCCTCTTCCAGCTCGGGTGTAAATATCTGCCACACGTGGACCATGTGCGGCCAGGTTTGCAAGACGACCACCGAGCCGGCCTCTTCGGCACGCGCGGCATAGCGACGGGAGTCATCCAACAGCATTTCCTGTTCGCTGACCTGCAGCAGGGTCGGCGGCAGACCGGCGAGGTTGCCGCGCAGCGGCGATAAATCCGGGTGCGAGGGCGGCAGTCGGCTGGTGAACCAGGTGACCCACAGCAACAGCAGAGCGGGGACTTTTGCCATCCAACTGAACATGGGGCCCAGCATGGGATCGGTGGCGAGGTTACTGCGCAAACTGCCGCTGCTCATCGTCACGTCCGTGGACGGCGAGAAGCCGATCGCGGCATCGGCCTGACGCAGACCCTCGTCGCGAATCCACGCAATCAGGCCCAGGGTGAGGCTGCCACCGGCAGAGTCACCGCCCACCATCGCGTACTCCAGCGGGGCGGGACCGTCGGGACCATTCTCGACCAGCCAGCGCCAGGCATTGCGGCAATCGTTGATACCGTCGATACGCCTGTGCTCAGGAAGCAACCGGTAGTCCAGGGAAAACACCGCCGCCCCCGTCAGGCGAGCCAGCCGATCGGTGATGACGCGGTGACTCAGGGGACTGCCAGCGATCCAGGCACCGCCATGAATGTACAAAAAACGACGTTTGGCATCATAACCCGGCGCCAGAACCCATTCGCCTCTAACGCCCTGCTGGTCAACGGGCACAAAACGGGATGCGAACTGCCTGCCCTCGCTGAGCCCGTCCATGATGCGCCGCATGTGCAGCAGGCGCTCGCGCCCGCGCATCGACTGCCCTGCCGGCAACATCTCGCGCAAGCGCTGCAGCACCTCCGCGTGGCCCGCACTGGGTGGCATCGTCGGTGCCGGCAACTGCGCACCGTCAAAGCGGGAGAGGTCCTCTCCGCGCAGGTACAGCAGGCTGAATAAAACGAGTGCCAGAAGGACAACAATAAACCAGACCATGCGAGTTCCCCGGGGCTGTGAGGGCTGCATTAAACCAGAAGGCCGGTAGGCTGCACAACGCGAGGTCGCAGCCGAACGCACGGGGAACATCACGGGCGACAATTTGCCTCAGAGTCCCTGACCAGTATACTGCCCGAGCCGCCATCGCAGCAGGAGCGCAATGAGCAGAGAGCAATCAGCCCAGTCAGGCATCGCGGACGGTGCAGGTCTGCCCTGGACAGCGCATGACGCGCCCGCTGGCCGGGCGGTGGGCGTTGGAGCTCTTGTCGGGCTTGGCGCACTGATCGTGGCCGCGGTATTCGCGGGGCTGCTGTTACCGTACTGGGGAACCCCGGCAGCACCCGTTACCGGGGACACGCCCCCGGCGGAGACCTTTGACGGACGCGCTTTCAGCCCCACACGCGCCGGGTCTTCGCAGATCGAGGGCACTGCGCAGATCATCCACACCCTGCTCGGCAATGAAGCCGTCTTCAGCCTGACAACGCGCCTGCCACTGCAGCAGTTCCCCTTTGTACGGCTGGAGCTGACAGGCGGCGCCTCCCTGCGCTATTTCCTCTTCTGGCGGACTGCGGAGCAACCGGAACAACAGTTCTTTGCACCGCTACCGGGTGCCGGACAGGGCGTATCCTGGCACGCCTTCCCCGACCCCGCACTCTGGAGTGGCACGGCAACGACGGTAGCTATCGGCGCGTTCGGTGACGCTGCAGGCGCGCCCATCATATTGCGCAGCCTCGGTTTCCATGGCGATTCCCGCTGGGCCCGAATCGCCTCCGTGTGGACGCTATGGCACGCCGGCGGCAGCTGGCCGGCATCCGGCATCAATCGCTACATGGGGACGCCCCTGCAGGCAGGCGCTGTTTTCCCGGTCGCCTGGATTGGGCTGTGGGCCTTCCTTGCCACAGGCATGGCTGTGCTCTGGGTGTTGTGGCGCCGCGCCGGCCGACGCACCGCAATCACCGCGGCGCTGCTGACGATTTTCCTGCCGTGGCTGCTTCTCGACCGGC
This sequence comes from Halieaceae bacterium UBA5044, assembly GCA_002416125.1. GTDB lineage: Bacteria > Pseudomonadota > Gammaproteobacteria > Pseudomonadales > Halieaceae > Haliea. The sequence goes on along the minus strand of DIBU01000006.1, from coordinate 10,887 downwards.
TGTGGCAGGCACAGTTGGAGCGGCAGGTGGCGTTGACGTATGCCGCCTTCGGCGACAAGACGCAGGCCGAAAAACACGCTGCAGAAGCAGACGCGGATCTGCAGGACTATGCGGCACGCATACGCGGCATGCTGGCGACCCCGGATGCCCGCGTGGTCCTGCTGCATGCCTCGGAGGGACACAATCACGATCGCCTGCGCCTGCAGTTTCACCTGCTCCCCGCCAACGTGTACAACTACGGATCCAGGCTGCTCGCGCCGGGGGAAATACGCAGAGGTGACTACGTGCTTGCGCTGGGTGCCCTGCCAGAGTTCCAGTATTCACCGCGCGAGCGGCTGCTGAGCGACGGTCGCCATGTCTATCGGGCAAGACGCATCGATGCACATCCACTGGGCAACCTCTATCTCATCTCCGGCTATGCGGGGACCGCCTCAACACCATGACCGCTGAAGTCCATCTACCATCGCTGGCCATCGCCCTGCTGCTTCCCTGGCTCGCCGGCGCTGTTACCATCCGCAGGATTGTCGGGCCTGCCCCGGCCACGCTGCTCCTGGGGCACGGTTTCATGCTCGGGCAACTGCTGGTAATCCTGCTCGCACTGGCATGGAACCGTGCGGGCCTGACATTTGCGTTCACGCCAATGGCGATCACCCTGGCCGGCTTCAGCGCGCTACTCGCACTGACCCAGCGCTGGCGGGGTGTTTTACCCAGGCCTCGTCTCCCCTTTGGCTGGCGAGATGCTCTGTGGCTGATTCCGCTGGCCCTGTTCCTCGCGGAGCGCGGCGCGAGCCTGACCCAGGAAGTTCTGCTGCGGCCCCTGTTCGCCTGGGACGCCTGGATGAACTGGGTGCCGCGGGCCGTGGTGTGGTTTCACCAGGGCGCATTGACACCCTTTGTACTGCCCGAGGCCTGGCTCACCACAAACGCGGATACCGTGTCCTACACTCTGGGCAATCCGCGGGCGAACCTGTATCCGCCAGGTATTCCGCTGCTGGTTCTATGGCAAATGCTTGCGGCGGGCACGCACGACAGCACCCTGCTCTACCTGCCCTGGTTGCTACTGCCCGCCGCGCTGGCCCTGGCGCTGTGGGGGCATTTGCGCCAGCACAGTGTACCGAGGCCGCTAAGCGCCCTCGCCGTGTTTGCGTTGCTGAGCCAACCCCTGGCCAATACCCACGTCGCCCTCCCCGGCTACGCCGATCTCTGGCTCGGAGTGGCGTTTGCGCTCGGTGCGATGGCGTTGGCCGAGTGGCACAGGAGCAGCAACTGGCGCTGGGGGCTCCTCGCTGCGGCACTGGCCCTCTGCTGTGCACTGTTCAAGGTGCCGGGCCTGGGCTTCGCCGGACTGCTCATGGTCGGGGTGGGAGTTCTGGCCTGGCGGCCACCCGTGCGCTGGATTGCCTGTGCCGTCCTCGCTGCGCTGGCGCTGCTGATGATCGGCCTTCTTGTGGGCCTACACCCCGTTTCGGCGCAGTTCCTCGCGGACAACCTGGCAATACCCCTCCCGGAGCCACTGCCGACGCTGCGCATCGCGCCGGCCCCTCTGCTGCCTTTGCTCTGGGACAATATGTTCCTGTACGGCAACTGGCACCTTTTCTGGCTGCTGTTGGCCGGGAGCTTTGCCGCGACTATTTTCACCCGCCATGCCGACCCACTGCGCAACATCGCCTGTCTGATGTTTGTGGGAGGCCTGGGGCTCTTGCTGGCCGTTTTCGGTCTGACCCACTACTTCAACCAGGTCGCGAATGGTGTGACGTTTGATCGCTCAATGCTCTACGTGGTGCCATTGGGCGTCTACGTGGCCTTTGTCCTGCTGGCGGACCTGTGGGGTGTCCAGCAACACACCGGGCAACGGGGATGACCCCGGCGAACGATATACGTCTTGCGCGTTTTGCCCCGCTTCTGGACGCCCTTGCCCTGACGTCTGCGGGCGCACTCAGCTGGTATTTACGCTTCGGGGCCGCGCCGGTGGAGGAACACTACCCGGTTGCCCTGCTCCTTGGCTTTCTCATGGCCCTGGTTTTGCTGCCTTTGGCGGGCGCCTACCGGCGACCGCGCTGGTCGCACCCGGTCACCGGGCTGCTTGCCGCCGCGCCAGGCATTTTGCTGTTATACAGCGGGTTACTCCTGGTTGCCTCGCTGACCAAAACGACCGCCGACTTCTCCCGCATCTGGATGGTCGGGTGGGGCCTGTTGGGCATTGTCGCCATGGCCTGCTGGCGCTTGCTCCTGGATCCCGTCCTGCGGCAGGGTGCAAGAAATATTGCCATGCTGGGTACAGGACACCTGGCCTGCTCCACAGTTCGCCACCTGCAGACGAACAGTAAACACAATCGCGTGACGGGCATGCTCAGGCTTCCCGGGGAAAACCCCGTGCCCGCAGACAGCCTGCCAGCAGCGCTGCTCGGTGAGCTGGATGATCTGGAACCGACGCTGATAAGTGGCGACCATGGCATTGATGAGATATGGCTGGCCCCGGATGCGACGCATGCCATCGACGATGCCGTGCTGCTCACGCGAATTCAGCAAATTAGCCTGCCGGTGCATTACGTGCCGGATCTGACGTTACTGCGCATCTTGCGGCACCGGGTCAACGACATCGACGGCGTCACGCTCATTGAACTCAATGCAACGGCACTGGACGGTCCCGAAGCCGTACTGAAGCGCATAATGGACTACACCCTGTCGGCATTGGCCCTGCTGCTTCTGGCTCCGCTGCTAGTGTTGCTTGCGATCCTCGTCCGGCTGGAATCTCCGGGGCCCGCCCTCTTTGTTCAGGCGCGCCATGGGGGTGGTGGTCGCATTATTCAGGTATTCAAGTTCCGCACAATGCGAGAGGGGGCGTGCCCTGACCGGCAGGCGACGCGAGATGACCCCCGCATTACACGTCTCGGCGCTTTTCTTCGACGCAGCAGCCTGGATGAGTTGCCGCAACTCTTCAATGTGTTGCGAGGCGACATGTCCCTGGTCGGTCCGAGACCACACCCGCTTGCGCTGAACGAACAGTTCGGACAGCAGCTCGATACCTATATGCAGCGCCACCGGGTTAAACCGGGCATCACCGGCTGGGCCCAGATCAATGGATTTCGCGGAGAAACAGACACGCTGGAGAAAATGCAAAGCAGGCTGGAGTACGACATCCACTACATCGAGAACTGGTCGCTCTGGCTGGACATAAAAATCCTGGCCAGAACCGCTCTCATGGGCTGGACGGGGCGTAATGCCTACTGAAACCGAAACCGGTGAACTGGCAGGCAGGGAGATGCAGGCCTTCGCAGGTTGCGCAGTACGGCCCCGCAGCCTGCCAGAGCTGTTCGAGCACATGCAAGCCATGCTGGCAAGTGGCACCACCGGGGAAATCATCGGGCACCACAATCTGCACAGTTTGTATCTGGCGAACACTGACCCCGTTGTGCGCAGGTTCTACGAGCAGTGCCGCGACTGCTACATTGACGGCGTGGGCGTGTTGTGGCTGTTTCATCTTGCGGGGGTACGGGAGCGCAAGGTTCAGCGCTTCTCCCTGATGGATTGCCTACCCGAGCTATTGACGATGGCCGAGCGCTCGTCATTGCGACTGTTCTATTTCGGCGGGTCGCCAACCAGTGTCGAGCACGCACGCAAGTGGATTAAGGGCCAATGGCCAGAGCTCCACATCCAACTGCTCAATGGCTACGTTGCCGACAACACTGAGGTCGTGGCACAGATCAATGCCTTCGCACCCGACCTGTTACTGGTTGGCCTGGGAATGCCCAAACAGGAATCCTGGATACTGCAACAACGCACACAGCTCAAGGCCGGGATTCTTCTGCAGGCGGGTGGCACGCTGGATTACTACAGCGGTGAACAGGCGCAACCACCGGCTTCCTGGTCACAGCGAGGTTTCGGCTGGCTTTATCGCCTGTTGCATGATCCACGGCGACTCTGGAAACGCTACCTGATCACGCCCTGGAGGTTGCTACCCGCAGTTTGGCGGCTTCGCCGAGGCTTGTCTGAAGAGCGCAGACGACAAACCCGGGAGACCACGAAACCGGGTTAGGAGGGCGTCATCACAGCGCAACAAGGCCAGGACATAATTCACCGCCAGGCGACGTCTGCGCCTGCCGCACAGCGGCCTGCTTCGCCCTGCCGCTTCTCTGAGCACGTCCTCGACCCGCGGGCGCAACTCTACACGCATCGCCGCCTGGGACATTCTCAGGAACTGGCGTATGCGGGCAACCTGCAGATACCTGCGAGCACCTGCGCTCAGGCAGGCATAGGCATTGGCACCGTGAATCCGATAATAGAAGCCCGGCGTGGCGCAATAGTGCTTTTGCGCACCGAGCAATGAGCACAGACGCACGATAATACCGTCTGCGGAGTTGCGGGTAGCCGCGTGGCTGGTTGTGCTGATCGCAAAAAAGCGGACAGCCCACCGCGGGATAACGACCCGGTCCGAGAGACGCTCCCGGTGCTCCAGCAAGGTATCCCGCAGCGCACGACGCAAGGCGAGGCCAGAGGTCGGTGAGCCCAGGAACTCGCCACCCGCCCAGGTACTCCAGCGACTTGACCCGGTCAACCCCGGGGGAACTTCAATACGTGCAAGCATCGCTTTCGTTTCCCGCACGGCCTCCTCCGCTTCACCGCCGGGGGATGCTGCACAAAAGAAAAAGTCGGCCTCGGGATTCTGCTCGGCATGTCGCCGAAGCCTCGCCAGATAGCCGGGAAGGAAATAGTCATCGCTGTCCAGCAAGGCGCACAAGTCGCCATGCGCCACGGAGAGCCCTTCCAACACGGCGCTCAACTGCCCCCGGTTGGCCTGCCGGATAACACGTACGTGCTGTTGCGCCGCATAGCTGGCGAGTATCTCCGCCGATCCGTCTCCGGAGCCATCATCGACGACAATCAGTTCGTCCTGCGGAGCGAGTTGGGCAAGTACCGAGTCGAGTGCCTGTGGCAGGTAGTGGGCGTAATTATAGTTGTTCACGACGACAGAAACGCTCAAACCCGAAGACGCCTCAGCGTGCGCGCGTTCCTGAGCTGGATTCATGCGAGATCGCCATGATGCCTGAAGTAGTCGATCGTGCGCTCGAGCCCATCAGCAAGGGGTACTGCAGGCTCCCAGCCAAGCAATTGTCTCGCCAGATCAATGTCAGGCTGGCGCTGGCGAGGGTCGTCCTGGGGCAGCGGTTCCTGCAACAATGACGACTGCGAGCGCGTCTGCGCGAGCACCTGTTCCGCCAGCTCCCGAATCGTAAACTCCACAGGGTTACCGAGGTTTACCGGCCCGGTGACTTCATCAGGTGTATTCATGAGCCTGATCAGTCCCTCTATGAGGTCGTCGACGTAGCAGAAGGATCGCGTCTGCTGACCATCCCCGTACAACGTGATCGGCGCTCCGCGCAAAGCCTGCACAATAAAATTGGAAACCACACGCCCGTCATTGGGGTGCATCCGCGGACCGTAGGTATTGAAGATGCGCGCCACCTTGATGCGCAGCCCGTGCTGACGGAAATAATCGAAGAAAAGTGTCTCCGCACAACGCTTGCCCTCGTCATAGCAGGCGCGTGGTCCGACGGGGTTCACCCTGCCCCAGTAACCCTCCTGCTGCGGATGCACCTCCGGGTCTCCGTACACTTCACTGGTCGATGCCTGCAGGATACTTGCGTTCACTCGCTTCGCCAGTCCCAGCATGTTGATCGCGCCATGCACACTGGTTTTGGTGGTCTGTACCGGGTCCAACTGATAATGAATGGGAGACGCTGGACAGGCCAGATTGTAGATCTGATCCACTTCAACGTAGAGTGGAAAGGTCACGTCGTGCCGCAGCAATTCGAAACGGGGATTTCCCAGCAGATGCAGAACGTTGTCGCGGCTGCCGGTAAAGAAATTATCTACGCAAAGAACGTCGTGACCATCCGCGAGAAGTCGCTCACACAGATGACTGCCCAGAAAACCTGCTCCACCGGTAACCAGAACACGGGGGCGTGATAAAGAACGCATGATGGAGGCTCCGTTGCACAATAGGTGTCGGAAAGACAGCGCTGGGACACCAATCGCCAAACAAAACCACAGGGTACACAATCGAGGTTTTAGTGGCCAGTTTGTTCAGGGGAATCGGGAGAAGGCTGTCTTCCGGGGCCGTTGGAAGCCTGCCGGTTCCCGGAATAGACTGTTACCTATGTGACCGGAATGCACCCCGGGTTTGGTGGCAGGGGCAGAAGGACTCGAACCCTCGACCTACGGCTTAGAAGGCGGTTTTTTACCCCTTACACATCAATAGCTTAGATATTTTTCTCTTTATATTTCAACCGCTTAAGTTTTTTAGTGTTTGTTGCTATTTGCCGATGTTATACTTCTTTGCACTTACATTGCACTTACGAGGTGCGATATGGCTGCAACCCTAACCGAAAAGACCATACCGAAACTGGCCCCCAAAACCTCAGCCTATGAGGTACGAGACAACGGGGGCAAATCCTCCGTTAAGGGTCTACTCGTTCGAGTGCAACCGAGTGGCCGCAAGACCTTTTATGTCGAGATTAGCCGAGGCAAGCGCGAGCGTATTGGAGATGCCAGCCAACTAACCCTGGCGTTCGCTCGTGAGCGCGCAAAAGAGATCACGGGCATGGCCGCAGGCGGGCATGACTTCCAGGCTGAGCGCAGACAGAAGAAGGTGCTGAAGGATTCCACCCTGCGCAGCTATCTGGAAGGCCCGTTTAAGGTTCACGCTCAAGCCAATATCGCCAGCCACAAGGACATGCTCGCCCGGATCGGCAAGGTCTTCGACCACATCCTCGACAAGCCCATGACGGATATCTCAGAGCTGGACATGGCGAAGTGGCGGCGGGAGCGCAGCAAGGTCTCTCTTGAGACCCAGCGCCGGGAACTGAGCTACCTCAAGGCCGTGCTCAACCACGCAGTCAACAACAAGATGATCCCCGGCCACCAGTTGGGGCAGGTCCGGGTCAAGGGCACGCTCAAGCAAAACGAGGGCGAGGCCAAGGTGCGGTTCCTGTCCGATGCTGAGGAAAAGCGGCTGCGTTCTGCCCTGGATACCAGAGAGCAGGAATTGCGCGATGCCCGAGACCGTATGCGGGCATGGCAACGGGAACGAGGGAAGGCGCTCTCCCCTGCCATTCCAGCCGACCACTATGCAGATCACCTCAAACCCTTGACGTTAGTGGCGCTGAATACCGGGCTGCGACGTGGCGACCTATTTAGCCTCAAGTGGGAGCATGTTGATCTGGAGCGCAGACAGATTCGCAAGATAATCGGCAAAACCTCTCACGCCCGCCGCAAGGCAGGGAAAAAGTTAGAGCCTGCTGTGCTGCCACTGTCTGCGGAGGCCCACAAGGTGCTGGAACAGTGCTACAAACAACGCGGCGACTCTGCCTATGTGTTCCCCTCCCCTATCTCCAACGGCCCGCTAACGGACGTTAAGAAGGGCTTCGAGGCTGTTCTTAATGACGCGAACATTAAGGGCTTTCGGTTCCATGACTTGCGGCACACCTTCGCATCACGATTGGTAATGGCCGGGGTTGATATAAACACCGTGCGGGAGTTGATGACGCACTCAGATATTAAAATGACGCTGGTCTATGCTCACCTAAGCCCGGATCACAAGGCGGCAGCGCTGGATCGTGCATTCGGGGGTGAATCGTGAGATTCGATACCGCCGAAGAAGCATGGAAGTACACCCGCCAAAACAATGAGGACATTTCAGACCCGCGCTGTGCTGGGCGCCAGTTTGAGGCAACGCAACAAGTACACGTCTTCCATGAGAAGCACCTAAAGGGCGACACGACCGCCCTGCCTTACGCCCTGGCCATCTGCGCCCATCACGGCCTTGCCATGCCGAATTGGCTGTCTGAGGTGATCTACAACGGTATCGTGAGCTGGCACAACTTCGAGACAGGAACACTGGATGACGCATTTGGAGTTTCCCGAAAAGGCCGTCGGAAACCGGATGAGTTGAATTACCGCAGGCATCGCGATTCTGTATTCCAAAGAGTACTAGTCCGCGTGCAGGACGGTGAATCCGTTGATGACGAGTTGTTTGAGTTGATTGCCGATGAAATGAACGCTGGGTTCGCCGGCGGTACATGCAAGAGATGGTTCTATCGATACCTCGATGAGTCTCCTGTTGCGCAATCGTTGTACGACCATTGCAAAGGCCCTGCCAGAAAAAAATAACTTTTCATAAAGCGGGCCATTGTTTCAATGTGCAGTAATCGAAAAATTGCTGCACATTACTTGCCTCGGACCACCGCTTAATCTCAACCCCGTAAACAGAAGCAACCTTTTACGGGGGTCACACAATGTCAAAAACCAATGCCAACCACTCGCTGCCGGAGGTGGAGAAGCAAGCGTTCTCCATTGAAGAATGGCGTGCTCGCTGGGGATTCGGTCGCAATTTCACTTATGACCTGATCGCCTCCGGGAAGCTGAAGAGCACCAAGCTGGGCCGCAAGCGAATCATCACCGCTCGCCAAGACCGTGAGTTCGCCGACACAATTGAAGCGGAGGCGAAGCAATGAACGTTGAAGCCCCCTCATTCGCATCAAGCGACCGGCAAGAAGCCCCTTCCAGCGCGCTAGATTCAACGATCAGCACCCGACCCGAATACAACCCCGTAGTGCGGAACATTGGCAATTCTAAGTCGCTAAGAGGCGCTTTAGACGCCATGTGCGCGCATTGCATGGGCTGCACTGCGGATCACCTTGAACCTGGCTTTCGTGAATCAATCCGCGATTGCAGTGCGCCAGCCTGCCCCTTGTGGCAGTTCCGACCCTATCAGCGGAGCGCATAACCATGACCAAGACAATTTTACTTCCCAGCATTGCGCCCGGAATTACTCGCAGCGTCACCGTTGTGCCTGGGCAATACACCTGCCGAATCTTGGTTGATGACGTGGAAGTTCTGAGCCGGATTAAGGGCAGGCCCTGGACCATCGCATTAGACCTAGATGACCTCACGATGGTTGCAGATGCCTGTAGGGGCGCACTCAGACTTTCACGCAAGGCATAAAAAAACGCCAGTTTGCGGCTGGCGTTCAGTGAATTGTCCTAAACGGGAGGACACGCGCATGGTAACACAATCAGACATTCAGTCGGCAGTAGAGGCGGCAAAGGGGGAAACAAAAAGCAGGCAGGCCCATCGACTGGCCGATTATTTAGTCGTGAATGACTCCGCGCTTACTGGCGACATCGCCCGCGACTGTGCAATCGGCAACATATCTGCCGCTGCGAACTTCATACGCCCAGCACTACAAAAGCGCGGTTACACCATCATCGCCAATATGCCAGATAGACCAATCCGCAACAGGTTTGGCGAGCCTTCAATGTCGCACGAATGGCGACTGGTGCGGATTCGCTAATGGCAAAGGGAAAGACATCACTGCCTTTCGACAAGCGCGGCGGAGTTGTGGCCATACAACGGCGGCTGTTGAAGTCACCGGCCTATCTGGGGCTGTCAGTGCAGGCAAAGGTACTGCTGCTCCAAATGCAGGTGCATTGGCGTCCTGACGTGCCGGTCGGCTTCGGCGTCCGTGAGGCTGAGGCAACAGTCCCATGCTCACGAAAGACTGCCATGAATGCGTTCAATGAACTCCGTGAAGCCGGTTTCATCAAGCTGGTGGACGACAGCCTGTTCTGTTCGCGTGCCAAATCCAGAACCCGTACATGGCGTTTGACCTGGCTCCCGTGGGCCTACAAAGCACCGAGCAACGAGTGGGAGCAAGCCAACCATGAAGCCTGAAGTTTCGATTTCTACCGGTGGAAAAACGATACCGCTAGACCCCTTACAGGTGTCGTTTTTACACCATATGACCCGATTTCAGGCGCTACAGGTGTCGTTTTTGACACCGCTAGCCCCTGTTTTGAGCATCTACAGGTGTCGTTTTTACACCACTCCTACATTACCACCACCTATGTCCCTTCAAATCCCTTTAAACCCGCCTCAGAACAGAGCGCGGGTCACCGAGGTCGCGGAGCATGTAGCCAAGCGGAAGGAGTTGTGGGAGGCGAGGGAGCGGCAAAGAGTATCGGCGCAAGTTGAGCCGAAACTAAGCGTCCGAGGCCGAGATGGTGAGGGAAGACCCGAAGGCTTCGCAACCGAGACAGCCAAGGTGGAGCGCAACCAAAAGATTGAGCAGCTTGCCGACCAGGGAAAGAGTCAGCGCGAGATAGCCGCAGAGGTTGGGGTTGATCACAAGACCGTGGGGAAGGCGTTGTCTGGGGAGAAACGGAACAGCGCCGAAATTCCCCAAATCAATCCAACAACAATTCAGCAACCAGAGCAAAAGGAACAGCCGGTAAGTCGTGGGGGGTCCCTGTCGACTCTGGAGGCAACGATGCGGACACCGCGACCAAAGTTAATTTCTCGTATCCACAATTCAGGTCATGGATACATGGGGGGGGATGGTCGCAAAAGAGAGAACGCGAATCCGGACACCGCGCCCGAAGTCTTCTTTTCATTAACTTGTAGTTTTTAGGTGATCGTATGCAAACAATCTGCCCGAACTGCGGCCATCACCTCGCTGAACGCACGAGCGGGGATGATGTGCAGGAATGCGCAGACCGCATCGTTGAATGGGCACGGGATAACGGCGTGCCGCTGATACGCGGGGATCGGCTCAGGCTTGAAGATGCAGCGCGTTACCTTGACCGATCACCTGGCACACTCCGCAACTGGCTGGCGGCAGGCGTCCCACTGCCAGTGGTATCAGTGAACCGCAGGCACTATCTGCCGGTGATGCCGTTTGCCCAGTACCTGGTCGAGAAAATGGCCGAAGACTGAAAAAAAGCTTCACGATACGTCACGACATATCACGCCATATAACGTTCTGATTTCTGTCAACCGCGACCAGGTGGGAAAATGGAAGTGTTCAAAAACACTTTATTTTCAAGCTTA
>DIBU01000008.1:203147-203354 GCA_002416125.1 Halieaceae bacterium UBA5044 | reverse complement strand
GTAAACGACCTGAACGACAACTGCGCCCTGAGCAGCGAAGAGCTCGCCACCGTGAACGGTGGTTGGTACTGGCTCTACCAGCCTGCCTACAGCTACTTCTACAACCCCTTTGTGTCGTCGCTGCAATCTTCCTGGGCCGCACGCGGCGCCTCGTTTGATACGCAGCACAACAACTTCATCAGCTTCCTGCGCTCCTGAGGCGCAGCG
>DIBU01000008.1:0-202918 GCA_002416125.1 Halieaceae bacterium UBA5044 | reverse complement strand
CCGCCCCAGTGGCGGGTTTTTTTTGTGCCCGCGATTTGCTCGCAGGCCCTAGTGTTCCTTATTCGCTGACTAATTCGCCAAGCATGTTGGGAAAGCTCAAACAAATAGCTGCGATGGACTGCCGGATCTGCTCGCCAAAGGCGCTGAATAAAAGTTTATTATCAACAATATCAGGTGCTTATGAATTTCTATGAGTGGTTATTAAAAGTTGGCACTGTTTCTGCTTAAGCTAACACAGGATCGCCAGCACGGCGAAAAACATCGCAACCTGATAACGCACGACGACGTATTCAAGGAGAGTTCTCATGGCCCATATCACAATCAACGACCTGGAAGACAGTCGCGACCTCGACAAGCAAGCCCTCGCAACAGTGACCGGTGGCTGGTACTGGTTGTACCAACCAGCCTACAGCTACTACTACAACCCGTTTGTATCCACGTTGCAATCATCGTGGGCCTCGCGCGGCGCCTCGTTTGATACGCAACACAACAACTTCATCAGCTTCCTGAGATCATGAGTAGGCGAAGGAGGACACCATGTTCAAGAGATCGAGCAATCTGATAGCAGCAGCGGGAATGGTGGCGGCTCTCGCTGCCCAGACGGCTGATGCCGCGATTCCCTGTGCTGACGGCAAGCGCTATTACGATCTTGCCCGCAAGGCTGGCGCGCAACAGGACTTCGAGAAGGCAACAGCGTGGTTGAACAAGTCCGTTGAGGCCTGCGACTCCTATGCCGCTTGGCACCTGATGGGCACCGCCTTCCAGAGGGAACGCAAGTTGGAAGAATCGCTGCATGCCTATGAGCAAGCGGTCGTGCATGCCGCCACCCAAGATGAAGCCGCCGTATCTCTCGCACGTTACGGTCAGGTGCTGGCGCTCAACGGCCAACGCTTCGAAGCTTTGGCCACCCTGGACCGCGCCATTGAACGACACTCTAACCCTCCGTCCTGGATGCGAGAGAACGCCAGGCAGCTTGATCACAGCCTGATCGACACGCCGATCTCAAGCGATTCCATCAAACGCAGCCTGTCCAGCCAGGAGTTTGGATTGCTCTCGACGGATAGCCTGACCTCCAGCGGACTGGCCGGGGGTGATGCGGAGAAGACGCGGGTGCGCATTCCCATCAACTACAAGCTTGACAGTACTGAGATGGATGCGCTGACCAGTGAGAACATCATGGAGCTAGGCAAGGTGTTGGCCAGTGAAAATTTTGATGGGCGTGCCTTTACTCTTGTCGGGCACACCGATGTCCGTGGCAGTTGGGAGCATAATATGAACCTCTCTGAACGTCGCGCGCAGGCTGCCCGCGATGAGTTGGTGCAGAACTTTCCCACCCTGGCTGGCCGCTTGCGCGTGGAAGGCGCGGGAGAGGGGAGGCCAAAATACCGGGGGGAGAGCTTGCCGGAAGCCGATCATCGACTGAATAGACGGTTGGAGGTGCTCGTCGATTGAGGGGTCGGGCCACTACAGCGCAGCCGTCATGACAGACGTTTTACCTGAAATTCCCGGGTATACCATCGAACACCTCCTTGGTGAAGGGGGTATGGCCCGGGTGTATCTGGCCATTCAGCGCGGCTTCGAGCGCCCCGTGGCGCTCAAGATCATCGCACAGGAGCTCGCGGCGAACGAAGAGTTCGGCAAGCGCTTTCTGCGTGAGGCGCGAATTGTTGGCATGTTGTCGCATCCGCACATCGTACCTGTCTACGATGTCGGGGAGCATAAAGGGTTGCTCTATCTGGCAATGGAAATTCTTGCGGAAGGTGACTTGCGCAGCCGGATGGTCGGGCCCATTCAGGAACAGATTGCCCTGAATATTACACGCCAGCTGGCGAGCGCGTTGGGTTATGCGCACAAGAAGGGTTTTATCCACCGGGACGTTAAACCGGACAATGTTCTGTTCCGGGATGCGGACACCGCAGTGCTCACAGACTTTGGTATCGCGCGTGCAGCGGAGGACTCCGAGGACGTCACGCAGATCACCCGGGTGCAATCGGTCATCGGTTCGCCCAAATACATGAGCCCCGAGCAATCTTTGGGTCATAAGCTCGATGCGCGTACAGACATTTACAGTCTTGGCGTTATGCTGTTTCAAATGTTGAGTGGCGATGCACCCTTTAGCGGGCGCAACTTGACCGAGATCGCCATACAGCGGTTCGAGCACAAATTGCCACAGTTGCCGGGGCACTGGCGACATCTGCAGGCCTTGCTCGACCGCATGCTGGCCTATGAGAGGGATCAACGCTTTGCCAGCTGCGAGGATTTACTCATTGCGCTGGACAACCTTCCGACCGGACCGCCTCCCGTCGTTGCCGGTAGCGCCTTCGACGCCACCGCAATCATGGCGGCCCCCGGGGTGAGCCCGCAGGAAAGGAGCGCGCAAGTTTCTATCGCCGAAGGGCCGCGACGGCAGCGTGCTGCCGGGATCGGAGCGCTTGTGCTGCTCTGCCTGTCCGCCGCAGGGGGATGGTATGCACTGCGCGGTGATGAACCGGTGGCGGCCGTACCGGCAGGGGACTCGCCAGTTGCGCTGCAGACGGAGGCGCTTACCAGTACCGCCGCAGAGAGGGAGGAAACGCTGAATTCCGAGGTGGCGGTTCGCGAGCAGAGTGAGCCGGTGGGTCTCGATGCGGCTGCACTGGAGGATGAGGTGGGTAGTGTTGGCGACGGCGCCGGGTCAGAACGCACCCCTGCTTCAGAGCGATCCTCCGCCACGGCATCGACAATGTCTTCCGCGTCCGCATTGAGCCTCATGCTGCCTGAACCCGATGAATTCTTTGCTTTCTACGATGCTGTCAACCTGGGCTTGCTCGGTGCAGAGAAAGAATTTATTGCTGCGTATCCGCGCAGTATCTTTGCCGATATCTTGCGGGTGAAATCGACGGGTGACATGGCCGCAATTGAAGAGTTGCAGCAACAGGCGGCGTCGGGCTCCGCACGAGCCATGTCGGTTTTGGGCGAGCTGTATGACACCGGCTGGGTTGTGGGGAAAGACAAGGAGACCGCGCTGCGTTACGCGGAAAGTGCCGCGAGACAGGGCTCTCCACTGGGTTTGTATCAACAAGCAACGCTACTGCTTGCGTTGGCGCAGACCGATGCACAGCGGCGCGCGGCACTGCGTATCCTCGAGAAATCCGCCGAGCAAGGCTTCTTTCTTTCGCAAACGCTGCTGGCGAATCACCTGTTTGACGGCCGGTTATTGGGTCGTGATATCGATGAAAGCCTCCGCTTGTTTACCCTGGCGGGCGAGCAGGGCGACCGGAATGCGCTATTCAATTTGGGCAGGATCTACGACGCAGGACTTCATTTGAGCGAGCCTGACACAGCGCGTGCTCGGGAATACTTCCTTGCCGCGGCACAGCTCGGCCATCCGCAGGCCCGCAACTACCTGCAGGACCCAATATGAACGACGAAAAGCACTGCTGTGGAAAAAAACAGCCGTACGGCTCGGTATTTTCTACCAGGTTGTACATGCGTCCTATACTTCAACCTGAACAGGCATTACTCGCAATGGGGCCGTATGCAGAACATTAAGCGAATTTTCCGGGGGCGTCGACCGCGTGGTTTCTGTGTGGCGTGTCTACTCGTGTTCACCACAGTGTCAGCCAGCGCAACCGGTGGCGACCTGCGTCAGGCGATGGCACTGAGTGCTGCTGGCGAATTGCGCGCGGCGCTGGCAATGCTTGATCAGGACCAAAACCTGCTGTCCCGACAACTGGAAGGAGCGTTGTCGCCGGGAGAGATTGATGCGCGTCTGCTGCGTATTGACCTCCTTCGCCGGCTCGGCTCACTGGCACGTGCCGATAACGAGCTCACGGCATTACAGGACTATTTCGGGAGCCTGTCCGCTGCCGTGCCGGCACAGGTTGCGCAGGCACAGCGGCAGCGTGCGCTGTTGTACTACCGCGAGGGGGCCACGCGGCAGGCGTCGGCCGCGATTGCGCGAGCACTGGAATGGGAGGGCTCGCTGCCACCCGCGTTGCTTGGCCAATTGCGCAACGACGAGGCACTCATTATGCAGCGTGAGGGCGACCACCGTGCGGCGATCGAGGGCTTTCGGGCTGCAGCGGAACTCGCTCCGGACGACTCTTCTCGCGTAATTTATAGAGTCAACAGCGCGCGCGCCATGCTTGATGACGGGCGTGTAGAGGACGCTCTGGTAACAGCGCGACAAATCGCAGATGCGCTCGACCAGCTGCCGATCGATGCACCGGGTCGCGCGCGCATGGCCTTGGCATCTCTGTACCGCAAGGCGGTGAACGAGTTCGGTGCCGATGCGTCCTACCGTCTGGCGGCCCTGGAGCAGCTGCAGCGAGCGGGAGAAATGCAGGATGTAAAACCACGCACACGCTCTATGCTGAACGGTTACATCGCTGAACTCTACGCTGATGACCGCCAGTACGATGCGGCGGTCATCTATGCCCAGCGGGCACTTCAGTACGCGAACCAGGTGCAGGTAGATGGTCTGGAGTATCGTTGGGAATGGGTGCTGGCTCGCTCCTTTGGCGAATTGGGCAATACCCGGGATTCTCTCGATGCCTACGCCAGAGCTGTCGCATCGCTGCGCACGCTACGCAGTAACCTCGAGTCACTGGATCCGGATACCTTCACAGACGTTGTACAGCCTCTTTACTACAGTTATGCCGATGCGCTCCTGACGCAAAGCGCGATCGAAGCAGAGGCGGATGAGAAGCAGAAACTGCTGCGCGATGCGCGTTTCGCACTGGAGGAGCTGAAGCTGGCGGAGGTGCAGGATTACTTCGATGAACAATGTGTGGGTGACGAGAGCGTGGTGCTCGACCAATTGGCCGGGAATGCGGCGGTTCTGTACCCCGTAGTGCTGGCTACGCGACTGGAACTACTCTTGACGACGGCCAGCGGCATCCACCAGATCACAGTGCCTGTCGAGCGCTCACGCTTGATCGCTCGCATACGTGACTTTCGGCTGAACCTTGAAGTCGACAACGGTACCGATGGGTATCTGGCGCATGGCCGGCAGCTCTATGACTGGCTGATAAAGCCCCTGGTGTCGGTGCTGGAAATGCACGGCATCGCGACGCTGGTGGTAGTTCCGGATGGGGCGTTACGGACAATTCCTCTCGCCGCCCTTCACGATGGCGATAGCTTTCTGGTTGAACACTACGCATTGGCTACCACACCCGGCCTGACTCTGCTGGATCCCAAGCCGTTTTCCGGAGAATCGTATCGCACATTGGCGGGTGGATTGTCGGAGTCTGTGCAGGGGTTTGCTGCCCTCCCCAGCGTTGATCGGGAACTGCGCACGCTGCGCGAAAGTCTCTCCGCGAATGTTCTGCAGAATCAGGCCTTTACCTTGCCCGAGGTCAGGTCGGAGCTTGCCAACGGCGAGTACAGCATCGTGCACTTTGCTACGCATGGACAGTTCGGCAGCAGCTATGATGACTCTTTCCTCCTGACCTATGACGACAAGTTCTTGATTACTGATCTCGGCAGAACGATTCAGTCCCGTGCTGCAGCCAGTGGCACGCTCGAACTGCTGGTGCTGAGTGCCTGTGAAACAGCTGCGGGCGACGATCGTGCGGCACTGGGCCTGGCTGGTGTTGCATTGAAGGCCGGTGCAAGAAGTGCGCTGGCGACATTGTGGGAGGTCGACGACAAGGCAACCGTCGAAGTTGTCAGTGAGTTCTACGCGCAACTCGCGTCAGGCAACGTCTCCAAGGCGCAGGGGCTGCGCGAGGCGCAGGTGAAATTGATCAACGATCCCTCCAATCAACATCCGAGCAAGTGGGCTCCTTTCCTGCTCATCGGGAACTGGTTGTGAACAAGTGCCTGACGGTAGCAGAGGTGCGACTATGAGGAAAATGAACGTGGCCAGAACAGTACGACAATCGCGGTTGATTACGGCGCTGCTCACCGCTCAATGCCTATGGCTATCCAACGCCCAGGGAGCGGCTGTTTTTGATGGCGCCGTTGGTTCCAACATCGAGGGCGCTACCCGCGCCGGTATCTTCGAGATTGGTCAGCCTGACGGCGAAGTGGCCGGGAATAACCTGTTTCACAGTTTCTCCAGTTTCAGTCTCTCCTCCGGTGAGGCGGCGACTTTCACCCACAGCGCGACGAACATACAGCATATCATTGCCAGAGTGACAGGCGTTCAGCCGACAGAAATATCTGGAGCCCTGCAGGTGCGCCGCTCCTCTGGCGGAACTCTGTCACCGACCTCAGCCGCGTTGTGGATGATAAACCCCAATGGCATTTTCATCGGCGATGGAGCCGCCTTTGACCCCCAGAGCACATTCGTATTCTCCACCGCGAATCGGCTGGGTTTTGACAACGGCGACAGTTTTTATTCACACGAAACGACCATAAGCTCGGAGTTGTCGATAGCAAACCCAGCAGGGTTTGGTTTTCTCGACCATCAGGATCTGCCCTCCGCGGTCACGCCACGGGGCATTTTGCTGGCGGTGAGCGACGTTGATGGCACGAACACGCCGCTGTTGCTTTCCAACATGACGCTGGTGGGGACCAGTGCCGATCCGGACTTTGCCGGAGTGACGGTGGCCGGTGATATTTCCGCTGCAGTAGATCCGGGCAGACCGTTGGCACCTGCTGACAGCTCGCAATTCCAGGCCTTCAATCTTGGGCTCGCCGCGCTCGCACCGGGCGGCGCTCTTGCGGTCGATACGTCTGCCGGCTACGCCTTGAGCGCGGCCGAGAATGCCACGCTCGCTGACATAACCATTGAAAACAGCAACCTGCTGTTTTCGGATAATGCTGTAGCCCCGGTTTCCCGTTTTGCACTACTCGCAGATCGGCTGCTGATCCAGAATTCCTTCATCAGCACCTTCCCATTGCTGCAGCCGACGGACTTCTCCCTGCGCGCGCTGTCCAGCATGCAACTGCGCGGCAGTGTGCTGCAAACCGCCACGGCAACGCTGGCGAATGCCGGCACCATCCGCATTGATACGGGCAGCTACCAGCAGATTGGTGGTCTCGTTTCCAGTCGTGTGCTGGACCTCGGTGCGGCAACGGGAAACTCTGGCAACATTATTTTTGGCGGTAGTGCATCGCTGCCCATGGCAGAATTCCTGTTGCAGGGGGGGCAGATTCAAACCAGAAGCATCGGGGCAGGGCGTGCGGGCGATATTGTCGTGCTGGCTACGGGCGACGTGTCGTTGCGAGGCGCGAGGGACAGCAGGGTCTTTATCGCGAGTATCGCCGATGGTTCGGGCGACGCCGGTGACCTGCTCTTGTTTGGCAACCGGATCAGCGCGGAGTTCTCTGATATGTTTTCCAGCGGGTCGAGCTTCGCGGCACCGGGCCTGATCAGCCTGCAGTCCGGTTCGGGAGGTCTCTACCTGCACAACACGTCCTTGCTCGGCGGATTCAACGTGCAGGGCGTGGGCGCCGCCATTGCGTTACTGTCGGAAGGGGATATCGCGCTCACGACGGATACAGAACGCGCGGTTATCAGCACCGGAACCGGGGGCGAACAGGACGGCGGTGCTATTCTCGTTGGGGCCGTGGGTGACCTCACGCTGCGTGGCCAGTTTGATATCAGCAGCAATGTGCTGGGCGCAGAGAGTGCCGACGGATCGGGCGGGGAGATTTCCCTGCAAGGCCGCAGCGTACGGCTGGAGCAGACCCAGGGTGCCGCGAACGCCAGCAGCATCTCCAGTTTCACGGCCACGGCTGGAACAGGCGCAAACGTGTCAATTGTCGCGGAGGACGCGCTCATTGTTAGCGGTGAGCACGCGATAACCAGCTCAACCGTCGGCACAGGGATGGCGGGTGGCGTAGTGTTGCGAGGTGGCGATATCACTGTTTCTGCCCCCAGCCCCACGACGCTTTCTTCCTCTTCGCTTGGCGTGGGAGACGCCGGTCGAGTAGATATACAGGCAGAAGGCGCGTTGTCCCTGTCGGCTGTTGAGGTTGGGAGCATTGCTGCCGATCAGGGCGCAGCCGGCGTGATAAGTGCGACGGGCAGGTCCATCAGCATCGAGAATGCTACCTTCAGTACGGCCACCCGCGCGAACGACGTCAACAGCTCACCCGGTCAGATCACTTTGGACGCCAGTGAAGAGCTGGGAGTTCGCGACAGCTTTCTACAGAGCAGCACCGGTGGCCTCGCGCCGGCGGGCCAGGTACGGATGAGCGCGGGTACGGCGCTTACACTGGAAAATGTTTCCGTACAGTCAGCCAGCACCGGTGACGGGGGTAGTGGCAGCATCCTGGTTTCCAGCGCGGGAAGCGTGAGTATTGATGGCGGAGACACCGAATTACTGACTAACTCGCAAGGCGTCAACGATGCCGGAGACGTGAGTATCGTGGCCGGTGATCTGCTGCGTTTCGACGGCGGCGGATTTGTGCAGACATCGGCCGTGGGCAGCGGTAACGCTGGCACCATTTTACTTTCCGCAGATGAAGTGCAGCTCCGTCGGGCGAGAATTGAGGGTACTTCCGATAATGCAGGTGGTGGCGATATCAATATCTTTGGCCGCGATATCTACCTGGACAGCGACCCGAGTTCTGGGGGTATCGTGTTTATTACCGCCAGCTCTGCTTCGTCCGATGCCGACGGCAATGGCGGTTCGATCACTCTGGGTAATCCCGCCGCACCGGCCGATCTGGTGCTCGTGCGCAATAGCGGGCTCACAGCCAGTGCCAACGCCGGGAACGGTGGCCTCATCAATATCAATGCCGCCTCGTTTCTGCGTGATGCACGGTCGGTATTTCAGGTCACCTCAACATTGGGTGAAGAAGGAAGTCTGGAGATAAATTCACCGGAACAGGACATCAGTGCCGCGGTGACCGAGCTGGATGTCGCGATTCTCGACGCAACCAACCTCATTCAGGACCGCTGTGCGACGAATACGGGCGCTGGTAGCAGTCTGGTCATTACCGGTCACAGCATGGTGCCGGAGACGGATGACGACTACCTGGCGAGCCCATTTGTACCCAGCGGCATGGAACATGGCGATGCCTCCTTACATTTGGATCGAGCGTCCGCTTCTGGCGTGGAGCTTGCACTGACTCGGAATTGGGGATCGGAATGCAATTAGTCGTTACTACTGTGTGCGCGCAGCGGACGGTGAAAAGTGGGCTTCGCCGGGTGCTTTTGGGTGCCGTTTCTGTCGTACTCACTTTCCAGGTGCTTGCGCAGCCGGGGGGTGTAGGATCGGGGCTTGGGCCGAACATTGAGCGGGGGTTCTCCAGCGGTAGCGACGGGTTTGATGAACCGGGTTTTGAGCCGGATTTCGAGCCGAGGTCGAGCGTGCCGACTCCCCAGGTGCTGCCATCGCCTACGCTGCAGGACGACGGGCGTGCAGCGACGACAGTCCTGTCGCCTCTCGCCGTCACGACGATAGAGGTGAAGGGCAATAGCGTTTTTTCAGCAGAAGAGCTGGATGTAATCGTGGAGCCGTTCGAGAACCGGGACTTGTCCTCCGAAAATATTCAGGAATTGCTGCGACGCTTGTCACTGGCGTATTTCAATCGGGGCTATGTTAATTCAGGGGTGGTATTGCCGGAAGGTGACCTCGCGCCGGGGGTGCTGATCTTGCGCGCCATTGAAGGTGAGCTTCAGGAGGTGCAGATCCTTGAGAACGAGCGGCTCTCGCCAGTCTATATCGAATCGCGGTTACGCCGGCATGTCGCAAGTCCGCTCAATCTGGACGACCTCCAGAGCAGCCTTCGCATGCTGGAGCTCAACCCGCTTATTCGCCAAGTGAACGGGGTGTTGGTGCCCGGGCTGACGCAGGGCGCCGCAGACCTGCGCTTGCGTATCCGCGAGGAGAATCCATTGCGTTTGGGCATGTCGCTGGACAATTACCGCTCTCCCAGCGTGGGTGCTGAACGTGCACTGCTGACGCTGGAGCATTTAAACCTGACCAACCGCGCAGACCGGCTTGCGCTGGCGGTAAGCGCAAGCGAGGGTTTGCAGGATGCGTATCTGGCGTATGAACTGCCCCTTAACAGCTGGGATACCCGTCTCAAAGTCGAGTATCAGCAGGGCAAGTCGGAAGTGGTGGAAGCACCCTTTGATGAGCTCGATATTGATAGCGACACCGAGACGTGGGCAGTTTCCGTTAGTCATCCCCTGATCAATAGTGTGGATCGCTACGTTACGCTCATAGCAGGTCTCGGTCACAGTGCCTCGGACACGTCACTGCTGGGCCGGCCGTTTTCGTTTTCCCTGGGCGCTCGCAATGGCGAGATAGCCGCCACCAATGCAAGTATTGGCGGCGAGTGGATTGAACGCGGCGAATTCCAGGTACTGGCCATGCGGGCAACGCTGCGCTACGGCCTCGACCTTTTTGGTGCCACCATGATTCCCGACGGCGCGCCGCGAGTACAATTTGATACGGGTGCGGAAATTCCGGAAAGCGACTTCACTGTGCTGCTCACGCAGGTGCAGTACGCACGCCGCCTTCCCTTTCGCAACAGCCAGATTGTCTTCAGTGGCGTATGGCAGGAAGCATTTGACCCCTTGTTGTCCGTGGAAAAGCTTGCCATCGGCGGTGTGTATTCTGTGCGTGGCTTCCGCGAGAATCAGTTGGTACGGGATAACGGTATCGCCGCCTCTCTGGAGTGGCGTGTTCCCATTTTCGTCAACGACGCCGGTTACAGCCGTTGGAATCTGACCGCGGTTCCATTTGTCGATTATGGCCGCAGCTGGGACGAAGACGATAATTTGTCTACCAGCAGTGCCGCAGTGCTGAGTAGTGTGGGCCTCGGGTTGCGCTGGCAGCCGAAGGAATACCTCAATGCGAGCCTGTACTACGGCAAACGTATTGATGAAGATGACGTCACCACCGCCGGGAGCAACGATCTGCAGGATGATGGCTTTCATTTCGCGGTCGTTTTCCACTGGCCGTTCGATTAGCCAGTTGATGTTGCCGCTGCAGGGGCGCGTGGCGACTTAATCGTGTGCGATCAGGGCCAGTATGGACTGTAGCGCGGTGGTTCGCTCGAGTGCGTATATCAGCCCGACCACGAGCATCACGCTGAAAGTGGTGCCCGTGACTATGCGTAACAGGCTGAGTTTTTTCTTCACGGCTGGGGGCTGCTCCGCCTTCGCGGGGAGTGCCAGTGTCTGGGTGTGGTCTGCCACTTTGGGGTTCATCTGGGTGTCGCCGCCTGCAACTGTCTCTGCCAGGTGCCAGCGGTTGTCTGCGCCATAGCGCATGAACGCCAGCGTTGACTCGGTTGCGAGAGGCAGGCCCATTTTCGGCACACGTATGATGATGCAGCTCGCGTTGTCCTGCCCTCCGCCACCGACCGCAGCTTCAACTAGCGATCTCGCACAGGCCTCTGCGCTTTCTCCGGAAGCGAGAGTGTCGATTAACCTGCGCTCGGAGAGTTCGCCGCTGACCCCGTCGCTGCACAGCATCAGCACACAGGGGGTTTTCAATGAGCCTTCCTTGTATGCGGTAACCGGCGTGCCGCTGCGGCTTCCCAGTGCTTGGCTGATAACGTTCTTCTGCGGGTGATGCTCGATCTCGGCAAAGTCCAGTTGGGCAGTGTCCACCAGGGTCTGCACCAGAGAGTGGTCTTTGCTGAGCAGCTGAAGCTCGCCATCCCAGACATAAGCGCGACTGTCGCCTACCCAGGCGAGCTGCAGGCGAGCCTTATCCAAGGTTACCGCGACAGCGGTAGAGGCAGAGCCGGGAACGCCTTCGCCGCGGGCGGCTGCGCTCAGCACTTCTGCATGCGCCCGATCCATTGCCGCGCTCAGCGAAAGGCCCGCACGCAAACCCGCTTCCAGCGTGTCGCAAACGATGCGACTGGCAACTTCACCGCCGTGCAGGCCACCGACGCCATCGGCTACTGCATACAGCCCCAGGTCGTCACACAGCAGCAGTGCGTCTTCGTTGTGACGCCGGGCGCCTACGTGGCTGAATCCAGCTGTGTCTAATGTGGTCACCGATCCTCTCTCCCGATCTTCCCGAGCCGCTGCCCACTGCCCCTACTGGACTTCTTCATACTCGATCCACTCCTGCTGGTTCATGCTGGGGTCCAGGCGCGGATCGTAGTTGGGGTTGTCACTTCCCAGGTAGCGGTCATTTTGGTTTACCCAGTATTGATTACTGCCGCTTTGGACATTGTAGCGCTCGCCGGTTTCCGGATTGGCAATGACGGTTCGTTCGCCAATGGCGTTGACGGTGCGCTGGTGTCCTGCACTGTTCATCTGGTCGCGGTTCATATAGCCCTGATGGTTGATGTCAGAGATTTCGCTGTAGATTCTCCCCGTATTCGCGGCGGCATTGCCCGCGGCACGTAGTGAGTTCATGCGTGCGGCATGCTGCCTGCTGCTGACCTCTGACCGCTGTCTGTCCTGCTGGTTTCTGAGTGCCAGCCACTGCGGATTGGTCTGCGCGTTGATGAGGCCGTTGATCAGGGCATCCCGTGCCGCCGGGAAATGCTCGTGTGGAGCTTCCAGGTATTGCGACATGAGAATCCAGTACGAGGAGGGCTGGCTATAGGCGATGTTGATGTTGACCACGGAAACGTAAGATATCCCTTGCTTGTCAGTCCACTCCAGTGCATACGATTTGGCGTCAAGTTGCTGCGGCATGGCGCTGTAGTACTGCGAACTGTCGCTTAGAGATTTGCGCGCCAGTTGCGGAAGTTCATAGGTTCTGGTCAGCGTTCTGCCGGTCTGCTGTGCGATTGGCATGAAGAACCGTTGCGTGATCGCTTCTATGGACATGGGGGGCTGATTGCTTGTGCCCTGCATTTGGAACATCTGTGCCATATCCGGATTGTTGGTGAATTGAAAGGTGGCGCCACTGGTAGCGCTGACCCGGATGTTGTTCGGGCCCTCATAGGTAAACTCCCTGTTGTTGCTGAGTTGCGTCCAGTCAGCCGGCAGCGGAATACGGCTGCTGGGCATGCCGGTTTTGGCATCCATCGTCACAAAGTACTTGATAGGCGCCGGTTGTCCCGTACGGTTGTTGTTTGTTGCTTGGCTAGCCTGCAACCCTTTGTTGGCCAACTCATTTATGGGCGTATCGGGCCGGGCGTGAACCGCCTGGCCGGCCGCGCTGCGGACAGGCTGGATCGCAAAGTTGTCAAAGCGATAGCTACCCAGGTGGCCGGCAACAATACCGACGGCGCCACGACCAAGCCTGTCATTGCCCAGACTGGCTTTTTCCTCACCGTTCACCAGCAGCACGATTTCGTTTCCCCGTTCGACAATGCCGAGGGTGACTGTCTCTGTTACCGATGTACTCAGGGAGAAAGCTGTCTTCTCATGGAAACCGCTGCTGTCCATGGCATGCAGGCTTGCCATGCCGTCGCCCCGTACCGTGAAGAGGAAGTAGGACTTCGGGTTCTCCTGAAACCCATAGAGCAACCCTGCCTGCGAGCCCGCTTCGGAGTGCAGCAGCGTGACATCCACAGCTACTTCTCTGCGGCCTTCCTCGGCGGCGTCGGCGTTCACGTAGTAGTAGCGGATGGCGCCAGGCTCCGTCGTGTTGGTCAGCGTGATGGCGCCTTCGGCATTGCGTACACGCCAGCCACCGTCGTCTGTTTCCTGGATGATCGGGGTCAAGGGCCCCATCCCCGCAGTAGCAGGTTTGTCCGAGCAGGCCAGCACAAGGGCGGCGCAGG
The DNA here is from genome assembly GCA_002416125.1 of Halieaceae bacterium UBA5044. Lineage (GTDB taxonomy): Bacteria > Pseudomonadota > Gammaproteobacteria > Pseudomonadales > Halieaceae > Haliea. The sequence goes on along the minus strand of DIBU01000008.1, from coordinate 189,328 downwards.
CGGCAAGGAGGCAGAAGTTCAAACGTCTCATAGTGAATATCCCGGTATTGAATCGGCTATGTCAGGAAGTCATAGCAGAAAAGGTGCCAGCTCTACTGCGATATTGCGGAAAAAAATCCAAGGTTCTGTTTTTCTTTGAAAAAAAACTACCGCTTTTGAGTGCGCGTGCGTTGTAGCGCGCGCTAGGCCCGGCGAAACTGTGTGACTCGTGGAGACTAAATTAAGTACATGTTGTGACCCTCACAACTTTTTGCAAAGCGTGGGCCCTGCGCTTGCCCGGGCGTACCTTGGGTGGGGCGCGCCTCGGCGGTGAGCCCCTGTGGGGAATTCTGCGGCATTCCAAGGCGTGGAGCGTCCAGTATGTCAGGCGCGGGTGTGCAAACAATCCGTGCCGTTTCCGGGAGGAGATGTATACTAAGGTCAGGTGTTGGACTTTTTGTTTGCTAAAGACCTACAAATAAATAAAAAAGTTTGAAATAAAAGAACAATAAGCAGGCAGTTGCCCCCGCTGTTTAGGCACAGGTAGAGCACGTCTGCGATGAGGAGGTGGATTCTCTGTTTAGCCTCGCCAGATTTTATGCGTTTGTGTGTTCGAATCACCGCCCCGAGTGTTTTTTTTCCCAGCATTTAACAGGTTGGCCCGGGTTTTGCTTTCTATTTCTTGGAGGGAGCAAGCCTGAAAGCCATCAGCATGGCCCGATGACGCTTCGCTTTCGCTGGATTTGCTAGGCGCTGGCTGGGCGTGTGAGGGGGGGAAATGATATGCAGCATTTGAGTTTCTACAAGCGGCACCGCAGGTGCGCTCGTGCCGCGGCGGTCAGCCTTGTGGCAGGCTGCCTGATGGCGTGTGCTGCGGGTGGTGGAGGAAGTGGTGAACTAAAACTCCCGGAAATCGAAACACCGGCCCGGTGGTCCACACCAGACGGCGTGAGGACCTCGGCGCGGGAGACTATCCAGCCGCAATGGTGGCACGGATTTTCTGATGCGTACCTCGATGGCCTGGTGGCGGAGAGCATCGATGGCAATTTGGATCTGCGTATTGCCGTGGCTCGGGTAGGTGAGGCGGGTGCAGCGCTGGGGCAGGTCGAAGCGGGGCGTTTGCCCACAGTCTCCGCTGGCGTTGGTGCTACTGTACAAGGTGCGCGCAACCCGATGACCGGGAACATGGAGACTTCCAACAGCTACAGCACCAGCGCCGAACTCGGTTGGGAAATTGATATCTGGGGCAAGTTGGAAAAAGGGGTGAGCGCGCGCAAAGCTGCCTATCAAGCCGGAGAGGCGGACTGGCGCGCCACGTATCTCACGACGGTGTCGCGTGTTGCCACAACTTATTTTCTGATCCGCAGTCTCGACGAGCAAATCGACCTGCAGCAGAGTTCGATTGCCGCCGCTCAGCGCATTTACACGATCTATGAAAATCAGCACCGGGAAGGTGTTGGTTCCAACACCCCGGTGCTGCGGCAAAAGGCGGAGCTGAATACCCTGAAACGCCGCCTTCTTGACCTGCAGCGTGAGCGCGAAATCGCGGAAAATGCGGTGGCGACTTTGCTCGGAAAACCGGCAGGCAGTATCGATGTGCCGGTCGCTCCGTTGCGCGAGACTGTAAAATTAATGGACATCCCGGGTGGGCTGCCGTCAGACCTGCTGGCCCGCAGACCGGATATCGTGGCCGCGCAGTATCGTGTGCTGGAATCGTATGAGTTGGTGGGTGAGGCCGAGTTGGCCCGGCTACCTTCTATAAGTCTTACCGCCAACGCCGGAGGCGGTGGCAACCTCGCGAGTACCTCTCTTTCCGCCCTCGTGAAGTCTCTCACCTTCGGCATAGGGCCCTCGATAAATATCCCGATATTCGATCCCAAACTGAAAGCACAGGTCAAGTCGCGGGAAGCCTCGGCCAGGGTGAGTGAGGAGCAGTACAGGAAGACGGTGATTCTGGCCTTCCAGGAGGTGGAGAATGCGTTGGTGAATCTCGGTAGCCGGCAGCTGCAAAAGCGCGAACTGGAAGAAGAGGTTGAACATCTGCGCGTAGTGGCGCGGCAGACCCGAGCGCAGTTGGAAGTCGGTATCGTGACTCAGCTGGAAGTGCTGGAGTCAGAACGACGTCTGTTGAATTCAAATCAGTCATTGCTGCAGAACCACCAGCAGATTCTTGTCGACACGGTCGATCTGTATAAAGCCATGGGTGGGGGCTGGAGCGATGCCATGCTAACGCTGGGGGAGTCGTGAAAAATCGTAACAATCAGGGGCGGGATTTATGAAGGCATGGTTGAAACCCCTGTTCGGCGATGGCTACGCTGACGTCGAATTGCGTGGACTGTTGCTGCCGGTTGGTCTGGGAGATGCTCCGTTTGATTCCTACCCGGAAGAGTTTCGGTTACAGCTTGACGAGCGCCATGCACGACTGTTTCTCGATGGAAACACCCTGTATGTGGTCGATTTGAACAGCGCGACGGGCACCCTGCACAATGGCCAAGCGGTCGGGTTGGACCCTGTGGCTGTGGCGGCAGGCGATGTGCTGTGTTTTGGCAAGGATCTATGCTTTGAGGCAGCGCTGGCCCCGGCAGAAGAGCGTGCTGAAGAGTCCGCGGGCTCACTCGGTGCAAGCAGCGATGAGAGTGAGCGTACACAGATACTGGCGCCTTCGACGCGTCCCCGGCTGTTGTTGCTGCCGGTCCGTTCCGGGAAAGGGCTTAACCCGATTGCGGTATCGGTGTTTCCGTTCCTGGTGTCGAAGTCGACAGGGCACTTTGCGGTGTACGTGCAGCAGTTTGCTTCGGAGTCGAATTTTGTGTCCCGCCGCCACGCGCACATCTATGCGAAAGGCGCGGATTTATTTATCGAGGATCTGGGTAGTACGAATGGCACGCTGCTCAATGGCAGACGATTGGACGGCTCGGCGGAGCAACTGAATACCGACGACACACTACAGTTCGGCCATGAGCTGTTCAGCTTCAAGGTGGTTTTGGAGTCAGTGCCGGTGGAGGACGGCAGTTCGGCGGCTACCCGGCGCACCGTGCCCGAGGGCACCATTCTGGTGTCGAAAGCGGCATCTTTTCTCGATGTGTACTGCGACAAACCGGAAGACGAGGAATCCGCGGAGGAGGGGCGCCCGCCAGCCGCCGAGCAAAGTCACATTGAGCGTTTCAAGTCGGTATTTGGTTCGTTGCGCGACACCTCGATCGCGGCCTGGGAGCAATTGCCCCTGAGCAGAGAGCTCCGCCTTGGTCTGGTGGCTCTGGTCGCTGTACTGCTGCTGGGTGGGTTGGCAGCCTGGCTGCTCGCTGACGACCGCATGGCAACGGTTACCGAACTGCTGGAAGAGCAGCAGTACGAGCCTGCATTGCGGCTCGTGGAGGGCTACCTCGCAGAGAACCCGGAGGACGAAGCAGCGCAACGATTGGCGGATGACGCCTTGACAGGCTTCGTCGTGCCGGTTTGGTCGCAGGCCATGCTCAGCGGCGACTATCAGGCGGCTGAGGAGGTGCTAAGCACGGCGCAAAGTCTGGCACCGAGTCAGGGTGATGAGGGCGTACTGCCCTTGCTGCACTGGCTTGGGGATCTACAGCGCTATACATCGGAGCGGGATGCCGCTGCGTCAATCCAGCTCAGCGAGGGCGATCATCCCATGGGTGTGCTGCTCGAACGCTGGGAAGCGCACAGCGACGACAACTTGCGTCTGCTTGAGGAACTCGCCAGGGCTCATCCGGTTTTCGAGCCTGTTCGCACCGATGCCCTGAGCCAACTGCGGGCCTTGAAGAGCGATGCGTCGGTGTTGCTCGACGCAATGACTGCCGTTCGCGATCAGGTGTTGCAGCCTCTCGATCCGCAAACGGGTGCTGCGGCGTTGACGGCGCTGGACTCGTTGCAGCGCGACTATCCGAGAGTCGGCGGAGTCGCGGACTGGCGCGCCGATGTCCGCGCCTACCTGAGGCTTAAAGCTGCGTACGCCGCAAATTCATTGAGGGATTACATGCGGGAACGGCAGGCTGCGAGCTTCAGTACTGAGTACTTTGCCGAGCTTGTCGCGTCAGAACTGCCGGCACTGGATGAGCTGCAGGCGCTAGCCTCGGACTACGCCCTGGCTGATCGGCAGTGGCAGGCGGGAGAGCTGGCGGCGGCGTTGGAGATCCTGGAGAAGCTGGCGCAGGGCCCGTGGGGCCAGGAGGCACAAAACCTGCTCGTAGCGCGGCGGCAACTACGCGCTGAGTTTCTGCGGCTACCGGACCTGTATCAGACGGCGGATTATCAGAGTTCTTTGCTGGAGTTCTATACGCGGATTGACCCGCAGCGTGACAAGTTCATGTTCGATGCGTTGCAGTCAGACTTCAGCAACGAACAGGAGTTTGCAGAGCAACGGGTGAGCGAATTGTATGCGGCTGCAGAGGAAATCTGGCAGGAGTACCAGACGGGAGGTGGCATCAGTGGCGCTTTGCGGCTCGAATCCGAAATTTCCCAGCGCTATCGGGAGCAAGCGGGCCGCCTCACCGAGGCGCACTCAAAGTTGCAGGACGCGGCGCAGATCCTCGGTCTGCTGGGATCCGTTCCCTCCGGCACGGTGAACGCGCTTAACGCAGCTGTAGTTTCTGAAGCCGAGCGCCAGCGCGCAGCAATTGAGGACTTGAGTGCGGTACTCGGTTCTGCAGCGGTTGACGACAAGACTGCTCTATTGCCCGCTCCGGCGAAGGAGTCAAAGTGATCACAAAACCACAACGCTCACTTCGGCTAGCAGATGCGCTGCGAGACCATAGTCTGGAAGGGATCGCGATCCTGGTTTCCGAACCGTCTCGTCTGATCAAACTCACCAATATCCTGATCGTTGTTGTGCTGTTGCTGGCCTTCATCTGGGCTTTTTTTGCGCAAGCAGATGTGGTGGTGACAGCGCAGGGGGTGCTGGTACCGGAAGCGGACATTCGACGTGTCTATGCCCCCATCGATGGCGAGCTGGTGGATGTTTATGTGTCACCGGGGGTTCCGGTTCAGGAAGGCGACATCATCGCGCGGATCAACGCCCGCAGTGCAATCGACTCTGCATCGAAAGCACTGGAGTCCAAATTGCGTCTGGATCAGGCTGAACTGGAGTATGAGCGCCTTCCTGCCAAGCTGGCATTGCAGCAGCGCAAGGCTGAGGCGATGAAGGCCAAGCTCGATTTCCTGCAAAAAGAGACGGACAAGAAACTTGAAGAAGGCCTGTTCAAGCTGGCGGGAGCACAGCGTGCCAAGCTGGATGAGGCGCGAACTGCGCTGGAGCAGGCGCGACGCACCGAAGCGGCTGCGGAGGAGGAGAAAACCCAGTACGAGCGGCTTGCCAGCATGGAGGGTGGTGGCGGCGTGTCACAAACCCAGGTGCAGCAAAAGGTTAACGCTTACCTTGATGCCCAGGCGAAAACGGGTGCTGCACAGGCGCGTCTGTCGTCTCTTGAATATGAGCTCAACCGCGCAATCTCTGAAGCCGACAGTAACGTGGCAAACGCGTCGCAGGAACTCGCGGAACAGCGTGTACAGTATGAAACGCTGCTACGTGATATGGAACAGGAGCAGGCAAAAGTCGAATTCCAGCTGCGTAGCGCGCGCATCGCTGCAGACGCGGCTGAGCGGGTCAGCTTCAAGAATTTCGATGAGAACAACTTCTTGAAGATACACGCGCCGATAAGCGGTGTTGTCACCGAGGTGCCCCTCACGCAGCGCGGAGACAAAGTCCAGTCATCAAAGCCTCTGGTGAATATCGCGCCCGCCGATACCCAGCGCATATTGCAAGTCCAGATACCCGAGAGTGAGCGCGGATTTCTGCAGGTAGGCCAGAGCGTGAAAATCAAATTCAATGCTTTCCCCTATCAGACCTATGGCTCGGTAGAAGGCAGGCTGGATTACATATCGCCAGCGGTGAAGCAGGGCGGGGAGGGCGCTCCACCCACTTACGAGGGCAAGATTCAACTTGAGCGCGAATCCATTGAAACCGCAAATGGAGAGGTGTTGCTGCGCTATGGCATGGGTGCGGCGGCTGAGATTGTCGTGCGCAAGCGTCGGGTGATTGATCTGGCGCTGGAGCCCTTTAGGAGCATCAGGTAACAAGGCGCGGTGTTTCGTCACCAATCAGAGTGTAGTAAATGGCAGTTCAGGCAACCCAAGCAGTAATTATCTTGAAGAGAGGAAAACCATGGATATCGTTCGTATAGATGGAAATACGCTGACAAGTGATGATTTGGTGGGCTGGCTCAAGCTCTCTGGTCGCTTCCCCCATGTTGTCCAGGACATCATCAAGGAAAAGCTCGCGGCAACAGCCGCACGCAAACGCGGCCTCACGGCCAGCCCCGAAGAGCTACAAAACCGGGCAGATCAGCACCGGCGTGCGCTCGGCCTGCATCGGGCCAAAGAGGCCAATGCATTTCTCGACGATGCGTCGCTTTCACTTGAGCAATATGAGGCCTTTCTGGAGGACGCCCTGCTGGCGGAGAAAATGCGCGAAGATATCTGCAGTGATGCCGCTATCAATGAGTATTTTTCCCTGCATGCGCCGCAGTTCGATGCAGTCGAGCTCAGCCACCTGGTGGTAACCGGAGAGGGCAAGGCCCGTGAGATTGTCTCGCTGCTCGGCGAGGATCCGGACAGTTTCGATGAAATTGCGGCGGAGCACTCCACTGCGGAATCCGCGACAGATGGTGGGCGTGTAGGCAAGGTCATGCGTGGAGCACTCAATCCAGCGCTGGAAGCGAAACTGTTCAACGCCTCGGTCGGTGAGGTTCTCGGCCCCTTTGAGGCCGATACCGAGAACACCTTTGAGATATTTTCGGTCACCGCCAAATACGACGCTGTGCTGGACAAGACAACACGCGATGCAGTCAGCAACCTGCTCTACAACGAGTGGCTGGAAACTGCTGCCCGTGATTTCAGGGTAGAAGTGTAGGTGCGATCCTGCGAACAGCCTGCGGAGGGCCGGTGTGACCAGTGAAAAGAGTATGACCGAGGCCGATGTGGCGTCTCTTGCCGAGGTGCTGGCGCAGATCGATTTCCTGTCTGCGCTAAGCGCTGAGCAACGCCTGGCGCTGGCCAGGGCAGCGAGTGTGACGCACTACGAGCTCGGGGATGGCGTTGTCGCGGAGGGCGACCAGACGCAGGGTCTGCTCGTTGTCGTGCAGGGGCGTGTTCGACTCTTCAAGGAAGCAGGTGGCAAGGAAGCCAGCATCGGCGTGCGCAAATCCGGGGATGTTCTCGGCGAGCTAGGCGCATTGCGGAACGTTCGCTACGAGTTTTCCTGTCGAGCGTCTTCGGCGACGGAGATCGCACGGATTCCGTCCTCCGCATTCGCCGCGGTATTCAAGGAGAATGCCGAGGCCGAGGACTTCATGAGCAGCCACGCCGCGATTCGAGCAGCGGGCGGTGTGGTCAGCCAGTTTTTCGAGCTGGGTAACGCGGTCGATGCGGACGAGCTGAAACGATTGGTCGCCAGTGTAGGGATCAAAAGCGTGGCCGCGGGCACCGAAGTGATCACGCAGGATTCGAGCAGTGATCGTCGACTCTACGTTATTCGGCAGGGTCGGGTTCGCCTGGTGAGGCGGGAGAAGGATGTCGAGTATCCGCTGGCGACCCTGGCGCAAGGGGAGATCTTTGGCGAAAAGGCCTGCCTGTTGCGTCAGGAGCAGCAGGCCTCAGCCCTGGCCGAAACCGACCTGACGCTGCTCATCATTCCCGAGGACACTGTTCGCGCGATACTGGAGCACAACCCCAGGCTGCGTCCAGCCATTGAAGACCGCATCCGGTTTCTTGATCGGGAGTTGACGCGTCAGAAACAACTCCGCGAAAAGCGGGGCTCCCAGTTCAGCCTGGATGTTGAGTCCAAGGCGGGCTTTGGTCAGCGTGTGCTGGAGCGCTTTCCGCTTGTGCAGCAGGCGGAGGAAATGGATTGTGGTGCCGCGTGTCTCGCCATGGTCTGCAAATATTTCGGTGTACCCATGGGTCTGGGTAAGCTGCGTGATCTGGTAAATGTCTCTCGGGAAGGGGCTTCGCTGGACAGCGTGGCCAAGGCCGCTGAGGCACTGGGTTTCAGTACTCGCGGCGTGCAGTCCACGCTGGGCGCGATGAAGAGTTTCGACTTTCCGCTGATCGCGCACTGGGAGGGCTACCATTTTGTTGTGGTCTACGGCATATCGAGCCAGCACGTCTGGGTGGCTGACCCGGGCCCGGGGTTTCGCAAGCTGACCATTGAAGAGTTCGAGAAGGGTTGGACGGGAACGTGTCTGCTTTTCAAACCAACCAATATCGAATCGAATGCGCCAGCCCAGGAGTCACCCTGGAAGCGGTTTGTAGGCTACCTGACGCCACATCGATCCACGGTCGTGCACCTTTTTCTCGCTGCGTTGGTCATTCAGTTGCTGGGGCTGGCGCCACCGATCATTACCCAGAATATTCTCGACAAGGTAATCGTGCACGAGAACACCCAGCTGTTGCTGATGCTCACTGTGGGCCTGGTGCTGAGTCAGCTGTTTGCCCAGTTGACCACGATCATGCGAGGCTATCTCGCGGCGTTCATGACGCGAAGTATGGACTTCGCCATGATGTCCGGTTTTTTCCAACACGCGCTGGCGTTGCCGGTGGCATTCTTTGCCAATCGCCGGACCGGCGATGTGATTGCCCGGTTCCAGGAGAACCAGACCATTCGTGACTTCCTTACCGGGCAGACTGTAGGCACGGTGCTGAACGTCATGATGGTCTTCGTGTATTTGACCGTTATGTTCCTCTATAACGTCAAGCTGACGTTGATAATGTTGGCTCTGGTTATTCCCATATTCGTGCTGACGGTGCTGGTCACACCGCGCATGAAAGACTACAGCCGCAAGATATTCGAGACGTCCACCGAAGCCGAAGGGCTTTTGATGGAGACCGTTAGTGCAGCTGAGTCAGTCAAGGCCATGGGCATAGAGCGCCAGATGCGCCTCAACTGGGAGCGAAAGTACGCCAATGCCCTGAATGTTCAGTACGATGCCCAGGGGTTTCAGTTGTTTGTGGCGTTCGGCAGCCAGCTGCTCAACATCGCTGCGACGGTAGCGATCCTCTACATCGGTGCCAACATGGTGATCGCGCAAGAGCTGAGTGTGGGGCAACTCATTGCCTTCAACATGCTGTCAAGTTCGGTGATGACGCCATTGATGCAGCTGGTCAGTCTGTGGGATGAGTTACACGCTGCGGGCATTGCGATGGAGCGCCTCGGGGATGTGCTCGATCTTGAGCCCGAGCAGAAGCCTGAGGAAATGGGCTCGCGTATTGTGCTGCCGCACCTGCAAGGCGATGTGAGCTTCAAGAATGTCTACTTCCGCTACGGTGGCAATGATACGAACTACGTGCTGGAAGACATCAATCTGGAGATAAAGCAGGGTGAGCTGGTGGCGTTGGTCGGCAAAAGTGGCTCCGGAAAGTCCACGCTTGCCAAGCTTCTGGTGGGTTTCTACCCGCCGACCGAGGGGAAGATTCTGGTTGACGGCTACGACCTGAATCTCATCGAAACCCAGCGCTACCGCGCGCAACTTGGCTACGTCATGCAAAGTAACCTGCTGTTTCAGGGCACGATTGCAGAAAACATTGCCATGGGCGATGAAGACCCTGACAAGCGGCGCATCGTCGACGCCGCCGAATTGGCGGATGCGCACGGCTTCATCAGTAATCTGCCCCGGGGATACGAGCAGGAAGTGGGGGAGCGCGGTACAGGATTGTCCGGGGGGCAGGTCCAGCGGCTGTGTATTGCCAGGGCGCTGTACCGCGATCCACGCATCCTGATACTTGACGAAGCGACATCCTCCCTTGATACAGAATCCGAGAGCAATATCCTGAGCAATATGGATGGCATATTGGAGGGGCGTACCGCACTGGTTATAGCACACCGCCTGAGCACCATCATGCGCGCCGATAAAATCCTGGTCTTGTACAACGGTGCAATCGCTGAAAGCGGCACGCACGACGAACTGATTGCAGCAAAAGGAATGTATTATCAATTGGTGCAGAAGCAGATCACTGTATGAAACAGTTCAGTTTTAAATCCCAGACGCCTGCAAGTCATGGTGGATTGATCGAGAAAGTCGAGATTCTCCGTTCACGCCTGCGGTTGGCGACCTATCTTGATAAACAGGAAATCGGCGCATTGTTGGAGGACTTCAATGCGTTGCGGGCGGATATTCTGCTGGCGTCACGGACCGAGCGCCTGGAGAGGGCCACCACACAGAAAACCGTCGAGATGACCGGTGCGGCCAGCAAGCGCTCAAGTTACGATGAACTGGGCTTCGAGGGTGTTCTTGGAGAAAGCCCTGGCCTGCTTGAGGCCCTGGAGATTGTCCGCAAGGCAGCGCCGACGATGCTGCCCATACTCATCGACGGCGAAAGTGGCACGGGCAAGGAGCTGTTTGCCAAGGTTATTCACGCCAACAGTACCAGGGCCGATAAGCCATTTGTTTCCATCAACTGTGGAGCCATACCCGAGAACCTGATTGAATCGGAACTGTTCGGTCACAAGAAGGGCGCATTCACGGGAGCTACCAGCGACCGTAAAGGCCGCTTTGAAGCTGCGAATGGCGGAACGATATTCCTCGATGAAGTCGGTGAGCTACCCATGCAGGGTCAGGTAAAGCTGCTGCGCGTGCTCCAGGCCCATGAGATTCAGCGTGTGGGTTCGGATGAAGTGACCGCGGTGGATACGCGCGTCGTCGCGGCAACCAATCGCAACCTGGCCCAAATGTCGGAAGAGGGCGCTTTTCGAGAGGATTTGTTCTATCGTCTGGGTGTGATTCACGCGAGTTTGCCGCCACTGCGCGAGCGGCGCGATGAGATCCCGCTGCTTTGTGACTTTTTCTTCTCCGAGGCCTCTGAGCAGTTGGGTCGGCCGCCCGTGAAGCTCTCCGAAAACCTGCACCAGTTTTTGCTCGGTTATCATTATCCCGGGAACATACGGGAACTACGCAATCTGGTCTACCGCCTGTCCTGTCTGGCAGACGAGGTTGCCGAGATCGAGCATCTACCGAAAAATATCCGCACCCCCAGCTCGGCACAGGTAGCGCAACCGGATAGCTATACCGGCTCGTTGGCTGACGTGAAGCGCCTTGCCAGCGATGCCGCGGAAAAGCGCTATCTGGAGAACGGCCTTCGGGATACCAAAGGCCGGGTTGTAGACCTGGCCAAGAAACTGGACCTGAACCGCTCCCACCTGCAGACGTTGCTGAAAAAGCACGGTATCCAGTCCAAGGCGTTCAAGCAGCACAAAGGCAGCAGTTAGCATCTCGCTGGCATCAACTGGCAGTGCGATTTCCCAAGTGTTTTACTGCAGCAACCTGACGCATCGCGGACCGGTTTTCGGTCGTAGAATAAGAGTGATCGCTCGCGGAAAAATGCCGGGAAGAGGGGAGCTTCGCAGAGTTGTGACTAATTGAGAGTAGTCTGGATTGCCCACATGCCGGAGAGTACAAAGCCGAAGGAACTGATGGTTGCAACCGATGCGAACATCACGGAGCCGAAGGGCTCCTGTATCCATGTCGTGAAGCGCTGGCCACGCGATGGCCGGGTTGTCACGTCTTGGTGAGCCTTGTCTGGTGTGGTGTGCATATCCTGTGCTCCGGGTCTGTTGGGCGCCTTTGAAAGGCCGGGCTAGGATACCCTCCCCAACTGTAAGGTAAAGTCGAAGTTTATAGCTTTGTAATCAGAAAAAAGCGATGTATGCGCGAGCCCGATGCAGGCGGTTATCGACCGGCCGCGTTTGGCTCATGGAGCATCCGCTTGCTTACCTGCCGTGTTGCGTCAGGCAGATCTTGAGTGCCGTCTGGGTCGCGAGGCAGGATTCCCTGTTGAGCGTCCTGAGCTCTTCCGCGAACAGGCTCCGGTGGTGCAGCAGCCGGGCGAGCACCTGCCGCGGTATCTCGATCTGCACCCATTCCTGGGGGGCATCCCCAGTTGGGTGCCTATCGAGGCTCGAGGTTATTGGCCATTCGGCGGCACTCATTCAATGCACGCGGTGTCTCGGTGCGGCATCGGCTACCGGCCCGGAGTACGGTTGCTGGTCATTGGCGTCAGGTCGACTGAACTGGTCGCCGACCTCCAGCAGTCGCTGGCAGCCCTCAAGGACCGCTCGTCGCTCCACACCACTCAACAGCAGCTCTTCCAGGCGCGCTATCGTGCCGCCAATCACGCCGCAGGCCAGTCGGGCTTCGCCGGACTGGATCAGCGAGGTGCACAACAACAGCGCCGATTGCGTAAACCGGGCGATATCATCCCCGGACTGTCGGGCGTGGTTGAAGAGAAGTAGCTCGGCGGCTTCAAGTGCACAGCCGGCATAATTCAAGGCTTTCGTCGATTCCTGCTCAGCGAGTAAAGCGGTGGCGTGATCGTGGCTGCGCTGCCAGGAATTGAGGGCGGCGACCGCATTCGACGCCAGCCAGTCACGGTGATTGCTGCACAGGAAACGTAATCGCATTTGAGGGCTCCATGAAAGGTTCGCCACTGCAATTTAATGCGAATGGTTATTATTTGCAACACCATTGTTTGAGGGGACCAGTCCAGCCCTGTGCGGTGTCGGCCTGTGCAGTACGCCGCGACTTCCTTTTCCAACGTATTGAACGTGAGGGGCTACGCCGAGATCAGCTGACGCCCTTCGGTTTGTCCTGTTTCATGAAACCGAACAGATAACCCGCCACGCGACGCATCTGGATTTCATCTGCGCCTTCGGTGATGCGGTAGCGGCGGTGGTGGCGGTAGATATGTTCAAACGGTTTGTAGCGGGAATACCCCATGCCACCGTGAACCTGCATCGCGGTATCGGCGGCTTCACAGCAGAGTCGGTTGGCCTGGTAGTTGCAGATGGATACTTTGTCGGACACGGAAAATGCGCCATCGCGGTCCATGAGCCACGCCGTCTTGTGAATGAGCGCTCGCAACATTTCGCAACGCGCTTGCAGGTCGACAAGCGGGAACTGAATCGCCTGATTGCTTGCCAGCGGTTTGCCGAAGGGTTTTCTTTCCCGTGCGTGCTTCACTGCTTCGTTGACGCAGTACTGTGCGGCACCCAGGCTTGAGGCGGCCTGGCGAATACGGTTTTCATTGAAGAAGTGTTGAACGACCTGCAGCCCCTTGCCCTCACCACCAAAGATGGCCGCGTCGGGCACCCGCACGTCGGTCAGCGAAACGCGGGCATGATCGGAGGGCATGTTGAAGGTCCACAGATACTCTTCAACCTTGAGTCCGGGCGTATCCATGGGTACGAGGAATGCCGTGATCCCGCTGCCATCCCCGGGGTTCCCGGACGTCCTGGCCATGATCATATCGCTGTGTGCCGTGTGCACACCGGTATTCCAGGTTTTCTCACCATTGATCACCCAGTGATCACCGTCCCTGACCGCCCCGGTTTCCATCCAGGTGGCATCCGAGCCGTGTGCGGGCTCGGTAATCCCGAACGCAAAGCCGCGTGTGGCATTTTTCAGGCCGTCCAGCCACTCTGCTTTCTGTGCCTCGGTGCCGTACTCAAGCATCAGCAGCAGGCCCACATTATTGCCCACAATCGAATGCTCATTCTGCAGGTCGTTGTGCAAGCCCAGGCCTTTGGCCGCCAGGTGCTCGCGTATAATAGCCATACCGAGGTTGCTGCCGTCGCGGCCACCGTGCTCCGCGGGAAAGGGGTAGCTGTAAATGCCCGCGGCGATCGCCAATTGCTTGGCTTTGTGCAGTAATTCTTCCCATTCCTCGTTGGGGAGACCGTCTCGTTCCCAATCGGTTCGCGCGTCCTCTCGGCGGTGATCAAAGAAACGAATGTTGTCGTCCGCCTGCTCGAGTGGCTTGATCTGGTCGTCGATGAATGTGTCGAGCTCGTTCAGGAAATCGCGAATATCTTCTGGAATATCGAAGTTCATTGTTTTTGATCCCTTGATGGGCTGATGACTCTGCTGCAAGCTGGGTCGGGTTTGAGAACAACCAATGCCATCAACGCCTCGCCGAGCGGCTCATTTGGTATACCGATCACCGCGACCTCTGCCACCGCTTCAAACGGCCTGTCCAGTGTTCGAGGTGCAGGCTCACTTCCTCACCACGCGTCACCACGGTAACCGTGGGCCAAATTGATTGCTGCGCGCATTGATACTCAGTCCAACAGGCTGCTGTAGCGCTCGGAGAAGATATCCCGACCAATGATCAACTTCATGATCTCGGAGCTACCGGCCAGAATGCGATTGATGCGTGCATCGGTAAACATGGTGCAGATCGGGTATTCCTTCATATAGCCCGAGCCGCCGTGCAACTGCACCCCCAGGTCCAGCATGCGCCACTCTATTTCGGTGGCCTGCAGCTTTGCCTTCGCCGCCATATTGACGCTCAGTCGACCTTCGTTGTGCTCTGCGACACAGTGGTCAACATAGGTTTGCACAAGGTCAATCTCCGCGTCCATTTCGGCCATTTTGAACTGGGTGTTCTGCATGTTGGAGAGCGGCTTGCCAAACACCTTGCGCTCCATGACGAAGTTCCTGGTCAGGTCGAACGCGCGCCGGGCATTGATGGCGGAGCCAACCGCACCAATCAATCGCTCCTCAGCGAGCCCCTGCATCAGGTAAAAGAAGCCGTGACCGACTTCGCCCAGAACGTTCTCTTTGGGGATTCTGACATTGTTGAAGAACAGCTCCGCGGTGTCCTGGGCTTTCATGCCCATTTTGTCGAGGTTGCGTCCGCGCTCGAAGCCTTCCATGCCACGCTCGACAACACACAGTGTCATCGCATGGGGGTTGTTCTCCGGATCTGACTTGCCGGCGACAATCACCAGGTCAGCGTTGATGCCGTTTGAAATGTACGTCTTCGACCCGTTCAGAACGTAGTCGTCACCGTCCGGCAGGAGGGTGGTGCGCATGCCAGCCAGATCGCTGCCCGCATCCGGTTCGGTCATGGCAATGGCGAGAATTTTCTTGCCGGAGACACAGTCAGGTAGCCACCGCTGCTTTTGTTCATCGGTGCCGAAATGGTCGAAGTAGGGGCCTACCAGGCGGCTGTGGAGCGTGTTGAACCACTCTCCGGTACCCGCACGGGCACTCTCTTCAATAATGATCTGCTCGTAGCGAAAATCCCGGTCACCGAGCCCGCCATATCGCTCATCAGGCCAGATCATCAGAAAACCGTGTGCACCCGCTTTCTCGAATGCTTCGCGGTCTACGATGCCCTGTTCGCGCCATTTCTCAACATGGGGCGCTATCTCCGTTTCAAGAAACTTGCGATAGGCATCGCGGAACATGATTTGCTCTTCAGTAAATTGACGCATGCTATTCTCCTTTGGCAGACGGTCACCAACGCTCGGACCTGTGCGGATAGCCCCTGAGTCTGAGGTGGATGCGGGAGCGCGTCCATGATGCAACCGCCCAGAAAAATATACATTTGGTTACACGCTCACACAGACGGGAAACGTTTCCGGCCGGTACAGGCGTTGGCGCGTCAGCAACGACGCCCTGTGCCAGCGTTCAACAATGATGGCGGTCATGGCTGTATAGTCAATGCTGCCTCGGTGGCCGCCCATGATGGCCAGATTGGTCAGGCTGCGTATACTGCGTCGAAGGCGATGGACCAGAGATGGTCAAGGCGCTGGGTGATCAGGTGGAATATCCCAAGCGCCTGGGTGAACCGGCTGAAATAGCCGCTTTGGCGCTGCACATCGCGGAAAATGACTACTTGAATGGCGAATGTATCCGCCTGGATGGCGCGATTCGCATGGCTGCCCGGTAAGTGCGTTCAGTCGGCTACTCACGCGGAGAAAAGTGATGGGTGTACTACTCAGTCATACAGACAACGGGGTGACCACGCTCACCCTCAACAGGCCGGAGCAATTGAACGCGCTATCGCTGGAGTTACGCGCAGCGATAGCGCGGGAGTTCACAAGGCTCGCCAGCGACCCGGCCACCGATGTAGTCATTCTCACCGGTGCGGGTCGCGCCTTTTCCGCAGGACTGGATCTCAAGGAGTTGGCGCAAACCGGGCTGCAATCCGGGGCCGCTAACGGATCGGAGATGCATGATGCCATCCGTCATCTAGGCAAGCCGCTCATTGGCGCCATCAACGGCTTCGCCGTCACGGGCGCTTTCGAGATCGCCCTCATGTGCGACATCCTGATCGCTTCTGAGCACGCCCGTTTTGCAGACACCCATGTAAGAATGGGTGTGGTGCCGGGCTGGGGTCTCAGCCAGCGTCTCGCGAGGCTGATAGGCGCCTCGAGGGCCAGGGAGCTGAGCTTCACTGGCAAATACCTGGATGCCGAAACGGCAGAGAGGTGGGGCCTGGTAAACCGTGTGTTGAAGGCAGATGAGCTGATGCCGCACGCGCTTGAACTCGCAAGGGAGATCCAGGCTGCAGATCATGCCACCCTGAAAGCGGTGCAGCATCTTATCGACTATTCGTTGAACCACGGCCTGGATGAAGGGCTTGTTTACGAGGACAAAGTAAGTCGCGAACACGCGGAGACGGTGAGTAAAACTGCGCTGGAGAAGCGTAGGGGAGACGTTATGAGTGCCGGCCGTCTACAGAATTAATCACCGTCGATAAAACAGAGTCGAAGCTGGAGAGTGACGTCATGCACACAGGCGAACCCGCAAATCTGATCATAGAAGAAAAGGGCGCAGTCGACTGGGTGACCCTTAATCGCCCGAAAGCACTGAATGCGTTGAATCCCGCGATGGTCACCGAGTTGAGAGACTACTTCCGTGGGCTTGCCACGCGCCCTGAGCGCAGGATCGTCGTGTTGAGAGGCGCAGGCCGCGCATTCTGTGCCGGGCTGGATCTCAAGGCCGACGAAACGCAGGATCTGGGCACTGTGCAACAGGGCCTCGCGTTCCAGCGCTCGATTGCGGAGATCTACATCGCCATGCGGCGATGCCCGCAGCCCATAATCTCCCTGATAAATGGCGCGGCCTGCGGCGGCGGGTTCTCCCTTGCACTGGCTTCGGATATCCGTGTTGCCGACACCTCGGCGAAGATGAATTGTGCCTACATACGGATAGGGTTGGGGGGCTGCGACATGGGTTCATCCTACTTCCTGCCTCGCCTGGTGGGGGCGTCCCTGGCAGCGGAGCTGATTCTCACCGGCAAGTTCATCAATGCGCAGCGTTCGCTGGCGGTAGGGCTGGTATCGCAGGTTGTGGAGCCCGGGCAGCTTGAGGCGGCGATTCAGGAAGATCTGGAACTGATGCTTACCAATTCCCCGTTGGGGTTACGTCTATCCAAGGAGGCCCTGAACATCAATATCGATATTGGGTCTCTGGAGGCGGCGATCGCGGTGGAAGATCGCAACCAGATTCTCTGCAGCCAGACCGTGGACGCGCGCGAGGGCATGGCCGCCTTCGCCGAACGCAGAGTCCCGAATTACCGTGACGCTTGAGTGACCACAGTACGCTCCCCGTGAACCCGTAACCGGCCCCATGTTTTAATCAAACCTGAAGACATGACGCATGGCTGAAGGCTGAAGCATATATTATCGACGGAGGTGGTTGCCGGGAAGTTCATTCGTCGCCTCAACCTCAGCCTCGATCGCGACAAGGTCAATGTAAACGGCGGTTCCATGGCGCTAATTGGGGAGAGCCACCACAAGTTGGTGGCCCGCCCGAGAGGATTCGAACCTCTGACCTCTGCCTCCGGAGGGCAGCGCTCTATCCAGCTGAGCTACGGGCGGAAAACGGCGGTTGCGGGTGGCTGGTGCCGCAGCCCGCACCCCGCTTGGGGGGAGCGGACTATAGCAAAGGCGCTCACGGCGCTCAATAGACGAAAAGCCGGTGCTCTGCCGGGTGCGGGCATCCCCAGCGGCCGGCTACTGGTCGCCGGCAGCTTCCGGGCCCGGGGGGAAGGCCGCGAAAATGACCTCCGCTGCCTCGTTGTAGCGCGACTGGTCCTGCAGCTGTTTGCCGGTCAGGCGCGAGTGGGTGACGCCGCGCCACACGGAGCGCTTCATGGCCGGATCGATCATATCCACGATGAAGGTGCCCTCGGTGTAATCGCGTACGCTGACCTCGGTGGACATGCCCATGCAGGACCAGCAGTTGTACAGGCTGTAGCGATTGTAGCCGTAGTACATGCCCATGTAGCCGGGGCGGTCGTAGGTCTGTACATCCGTCTTGAACTGGGTGAGCAGGTGCCAGCTGACCAGCATGTCGGCATCCGCAGGATCTTCCACCAGCGCGATACCTTTCAGTGACAGGGCGTGGCGAATGGCCGTGTCGATGCGCTCCTTCTGCATATCGCTGAGCTGCAGCGGGTTGTCCCCCGCCACGGTGCCGGAGTCTTCAAGGAACGCGACGCTGCGCACCTCGCTGAAGTCATAGCTCGGGTTGTAGTCAACATCCGGCTTCGGTGGGCCGCTGGCACAGGCTGCCAGTAGCAGCGCGAGACTGCCTGCGCAGGCGGCTTTGAAGATGTTCAGTCGTTTTGTCACGGGGTACCCCTGGGTGTTGTGGTGCGTGAATGGTGTCTGCCATACCTGTTGGACTCCCTGAGCGCGGCAGAGTTTCCCGCTGATTATCCGGCCGAGGCCGGGTATCAACCGGCTCGCTGACCCAGGCCGCCGCAGGGTTCAAGGGTGGCCTGCAGCGCTGCCACATGGCGTTTCGGCGCCTCTGCCCAGTCTGTCAGCCTGGTGTCTCGCTGGCGCTGCCAGTCGCGATAGGCGGGGGGCAGGGCGGAATCGATCTCCTGTTCGAGCGCCTGCACCAGCGGCAGGAGTTCGTGTTGGCGGCGGCCGAGGTCCGCGGACCAGGGCTGTACCTCACCGACAAAAAACTTCTCGATCACGTTGCCCAGTGTATCCGCCGCCGCCGGGCGAATGCGCTCGCTGCACAGGGGCCCCGCCGCGCGTTGCTGCGCCAGTAAGGCATCCCCGGCCTGCAGCCAGCCAGCCTGAAGTGCCTGGGCGCGGAGCAGGGCGCCGCCATCCCCCAGCGCGATCTCACTGAGCTGCAGCTCGAACGCCATATTGTCGGCGCGGTAGTCGCCAGCGAGCCAGCGCCGGACGCTGGCATTGATGCTGGACAGCGCGGTCAGCGGCGCGCTGCTGGTATTCGCCGGGTACGTTCGCAGATGGTCCGGCGGTCGCCACAGGGCGCGATATTCGGGGCCACCCAGGGTGGCATTGAAGATCAGCGCCGGCAGCTGTTGCCGCTTCTGTGCATGGGCGTCTTCCAGAAGCTCGGCCAGTGCGGCTTCTCCCTGGCTGCGCTGGTAGGCGATACAGTCGGGCGCCAATTGCAGGAACTCCAGCTCCAGCAGCAGGCGCTGGGAGTCGCTGGACATAATGCCCAGGCTGCTGTTGCGTTTGCCGATGGTGACCTGCACGGCGCAGCCTGTGAGGGCGAGAAAGTCGAGCGTGCCCAGGTTGCCACTTTCCAGCGCAAGCTTCAGCTCACCGCGCGCAGGAAGCCTCGGCAGGGTGGGCAGTTGGGGTTGGGGTGCCGTCTGCCCCAGAGTGCGCTCCAGCCGCTGCACGTAGTCCGACAATGCGGCATCCGCCGGCGCCTCACCGCATGCCGCCAGGGCCAGCATGCTTGCGAGGAGCGCGCCGCACAGGGTTCGGGTTGGCGGGGTGACTGTCTGCATGGTGCTGTTATAACCGAATTTGCACAGCCCCGCCGCAGGCAAATGGGGGCAGTGAGCTGGGCGCCGACAGGCTCCGGGCCCCGGCGCCAGCGCGGTTCACTGCTCGCCAGCGGCTGCCTCAAGGGCCGCCTTGGCGCGCGGTAGCCAGGCGTGGATGTGGCTGCACTCATCGGGCACGGCGGCCTTGATCCAGCCGGCAAACTCGACGCATACCAGCAGGTCGATGTCCGCGAGTGAGAAATGCTCGCCGGCAAGGAAGGGACTTTTCGCCAGCGCGCGGTCCACCATGCGCCAGCCGGCTTCCAGGCGTTGTTTGCCGCGGTCAACCAGGGCCGGAATTTGCGCCACCTTCATCGGCCCCGGCAGGGCACGGTCGGCGAAGGCGGGATTGCCGTTGCGGAACACTTCGGCAATCGCGTGGAACATGCTGTTGAAGAGGCGGTGGTTCCAGCTGATCACTTGGGCTTTCTCCAATGCGGTGGTACCCAGCAGCGGCTTTTCGGGATAGAGCGCTTCAAGATAGACGCAGGTGCCGATGACCTCGGTGAGCACCGTGCCATCATCCAGTGCCAGTGCCGGGACGGTACACATCGGGTTGACCTTGCGGAAGCTCTCCTCGAACTGGGCCTGTTTCATCATGTCGATCTGGACCGTGTCCAGCTTTATGCCCTTGTAGTCGAGGAACAGCTGCAGGCGGCGTGGGTTGGGGGCTGGGTCGTAGGTGTAGAGTTTCATGCGGGTGCTCCGGGTTGTGTGCGGATGTTTGCAGCTATGGTACGGGCAAACCCCGCGCCCGTGCCAGCGGCCCGCAATGGCGAGTTTTCCCGCGGCGCATAACTGGCTATAATGCGCGGCCAGTAACCAGAGGACTCTGTTGTGATGAGCCGATTTGTAGTGAGTGTAGTGGCACTGTGTGCAGCCATGGCGGCAGGTGCTATCGAGCTTTCGGACAGCCAGAGGGCTGCCATTGAAGAGCGCATCAAGCCGATGGGTGAAGTGTGTCTGCAGGGTGACGCCACCTGCGCCGGCGCCGCAGCGGCGGGTGCAGCCGCGGTCGCTCGCTCGGGCGAGGAAGTCTACAACGCGGCCTGCATGGCCTGCCATATGACCGGCGCCGGCGGGGCCCCGGTAGTGGGCGACGCCACGGTCTGGGCGGAGCGCATTGCCAAGGGTATGGATGTGCTGCATGACCACGGCATCAACGGCATTCCGGGCACCGGCATGATCGCCAAGGGCGGTTGCATGAGCTGCTCCGATGAGGAAGTGATGGCTGCGGTCGATTTCATGGTCGAGAAGAGCCAGTAAGCTCGAGTGTTGTGAAAAACCGCCCCGCTACGGCCGGGCGGTTTTTTTGTGCCTGGCAGTCTCTGGTGCCATCTGTTTTTCCCCGCCCCCCGGGCTCTGTTACAGTGGCTTGTCGACAACATCGGGGGGCTTGGCGTGTCAGGCATGACGTTAGTGATTCGCGCAACGGCCGCATTCAGCGTGCTCACGCTGATTGCCTGCTCCGAGCCCGCACCACCGCCTCCGCCGGTGGGTGTGGTGGTGGACACAGTCCGGATAGAGCCCTACCAGGCGCGCTCGGTGTATGTGGGGCGCCTGGTTGCCCGCGATGATGTGACCATCCGTGCCAGTGTCAGCGGTTACCTGCAGGAGCGCCGTTTTGTTGAGGGGGAGCAGGTAGAGGCGGGTGACGTGCTCTATGTGATCGACCCTGCGGAGTATGCTGCGGCGCTGGCCATAGCCCGGGCAGACCTCGCTGCGGCGAAAGCCAACCAGAACAATGCCGAGCGCAACTATCGGCGCGGCCTGGAGTTGCTGCCGAAAGGTGCAATTTCCCAGGTGGAGATGGACAATCTTACGGCACTGAAGCTGGATGCCGATGCCCGTATCGAGGCGGCCCAGGCGCAGGTGAAGGCCGCGGAGGTCAACCTCGGGTTTACCACCATTAAAGCGCCGATCAGCGGTCGCATCGGGCGCAGCCAGGTAAGCCCCGGCGATCTGGTGGGTCCGAGTAGCGGCGATCTCACTACGCTGGTCAGCATCGACCCTATCGAGGCGCTGTTCCAGGTATCGGAAGCCACCTACATTGACCAGATCAGCCAGCGGGTAACCGCGAATCCCTCGGTGGATGACCTGCAGGGCGTCGAGGTGACCCTGGAGCTTGCCGATGGTCTGGAATACCCCGAAGTGGGGCAGATTGACTACTTCGGCAACCGCATTGACGCAACCACCGGCACCATGGAGGCCCGCGCCCGCATTCCCAACCCCTATGGCCTGCTGGTGCCCGGGCAGTATGTGCGCGTCACCCTGCAGGACACGGCGCTGGAAGAGGGGCTGTTCGTGCCCCTCGCCGCAGTGCAGGCGGACCAGCAGGGTGCGTTTGTGCTGGTGGTGTCGGACCAGAACACCGTGCAGCGCAATAACCTGCAACTCGGTGAGCGGGTTGACGACATGGTGCTGGTGACGGACGGGTTGGCAGCGGGTGACCGCGTCATCGTGCGCGGCCTGCAGCAGGTGCGCCCGGGCATGCCGGTGGTGATCACCGCGACGGTGGGCGCCACCGCCGACGAGGGCAACTGATGTTCAGCGCGTTTTTCATCCGGCGCCCCAAGTTTGCGCTGGTGATATCCATTGTGCTTACCTTGCTCGGCAGCCTGGCCCTGCGATTTCTGCCGATCAACGAGTATCCCCCGATCGCTCCGCCCAACATCGTGGTGTCGGCCGTGTATCCGGGTGCCGCCGCCGAGGTGGTCGAGATGGCGGTGGGTGCGCCCATTGAGGACGCGGTGAATGGCGTGGAGGATATGCTGTACATGTCCTCCAAGAGCGCCAACGACGGCAGCTATTCCCTCACCATTACCTTTGCCATCGGCACCGATGCCGACATGGCCCTGGTGCGCGTGCAGAACCGGGTCAAGCTGGCAGAGCCCTCACTGCCGGCGGAGGTGACGGCGCGCGGGCTGAAGATTGCGGAACGCGCCCCGGACATGCTGAAGATCATCAGCTTCACCTCGCCGGACGAGTCGCTGGATTACAAGTTTCTTTCCAACTACGTGAAGATCAATGTAGCCGGTGCCCTCAGCCGGGTGCCGGGAATTTCCGGCGCAGATGTGATGGGTCAGGCGGACTATGCCATGCGCCTGTGGCTGGACCCGGACAAGATGGCCAATCGCGGCCTGTCGGTGACGGACATCCAGGCGGCGCTGCGCGAGCAGAACGTGCAGGTCGCGGCGGGCAAAATAGGTGGCCCGCCCTTTGACCAGCGCATGGAGACCGAATTTACCCTGCGGGTGAAGGGCCGCCTGCAGGATGTGGCGGAATTCGAAGGCATCGTGCTGCGCGCCCGGCCGGATGGCTCGGCGATTTACCTGCGCGATGTGGCGCGGGTGGAACTGGGCCAGTCGACCTACGGTTTCTACGGTGAAATTGGTGGACGTCCCGCGGTCAACGTGGCGCTCTACCTGGCCTCGGATGCCAATGCGCTGGAGGTCGGCGAGACGGTGGATACCCTGGTGGCGGACCTCGCGCAGGGCTTCCCCGCAGGCATGGCCTACCAGATCAACTATGACACTACGCGCTATGTGTCGACGGCCGTGGCGCAGGTGTTGCAGTCCCTGCTGGTGGCGGTGCTGCTGGTGGTGCTCATCACCTTCCTCTTCCTCGGCAGCCTGCGGGCCACCCTGGTGCCCGCGGTGACCATTCCGGTGTCTCTGGTCTCATCGCTGGCCGTGCTCTTTCTGCTGGGCATGTCGATCAACACCATGACGCTGTTTGCACTCATTCTGGCCATCGGGGTGGTGGTCGATGATGCCATTCTGGTGATCGAGAACTGTGACCGTCACCTGCGCGAGGATCCGGACCTGGAGCCACGCGATGCTGCCCTGCAGACCATGCGCGAGGTGGGTGGCGCCATCGTTGCGACAACGCTGGTGCTGCTGGCGGTCTTTCTGCCCGTCGCGGCACTGCCCGGCATCACCGGTGAGATGTACCGTCAGTTCGGGGTGACCATCTGTGTCGCGGTGGTGTTTTCATCCGTCAACGCGCTGACCCTGAGTCCGGCGCTCTGCGCCCTGCTGCTCAAGCGTGGCGGGCAGCGCGACGCCGGATGGTACCGGATATTCCTCGCGGCATTTGCCCGTGTCACCGGCGGTTACACCCGTGGCGTGGACTGGGTGCTGCGCAAACTGGTGGTGGTTGGGCTGGTTTTTCTCGCCTGGATGGCTGCGCTGGCTGTGGGCGTGATCGCCACGCCGACCGCGCTGGTGCCGGATGAGGACAAGGGCGCGCTGCTGGTGAATATCCAGCTGCCGGATGCCGCCTCGCTGCTGCGCACCCGGGATGCGGTGCGCAAGGTGTCGGACATCATCGCCACCGACGCAGCGGTGCAGAGTGTCACCGAAGTGACCGGATTTTCCATCCTCACCGGCGCCATGGCGAGCAACGCCGCCACCCTGTTCGTCGTGCTCCGGCACTGGGACGATCGGCAGCAGGCGGAGGAGTTGGTGTTCAATGTAGCGCAGCGCATCAACCGGCAGGCCTTCCTGCAGGTGCCCGAGGCGCAGGTGGTGGCGATTGCACCGCCTGCCATCCCCGGCATGGGCGCTGTAGGTGGCCTGGAGTTGATGCTGCAGGACACCCTGTCCCGCGGCCCCGCCGAGCTGGCCGCTGTATTGAACAATTTCATCGTGGAAAGCAACGCGCACCCGGCACTGGCCAGCGTCTTCAGCACCTTCCGCGCCAACGTGCCACAGTACTTTATTGACGTTGACCGGGTGAAAGCCAAGAACCTCGGCGTACCGTTGAGTGAGGTGTTCCTGACCCTGCAGGCGCAGCTGGGCTCCCTGTATATCAACGATTTCAACAAGTTCGGCCAGACCTACCAGGTGACCATGCAGGCCGATGCGCCCTTCCGTGCCGACCTGGAGGGCCTGGAGCATTTCTACCTGAAGTCAGGCAGCGGGGAGATGGTCCCCCTGAGTACACTGGTGCGCAGCAACCTCACCCTGGGGCCGGATGTCACGCAACGCTACAACCTGTACCGCGCCGCCACCGTGCGCGGGAATGTGGCTCCGGGCTTCAGCAGCGGCGACGGCATGCGGGCCTTCGAATCGGTTGCGGACACGTTGCCCGATGGTTATCGCGTGGCCTGGACCGGCGCCGCCTTCCAGCAGCAGCAAGCCGGCAATACGGCGGTACTCGGTTTCGTCCTTGCGCTGGTGTTTGTCTACCTGTTCCTGGTCGCGCAGTATGAAAGCTGGTCGGTGCCCGTCGCCATTATCCTGGTGGTGCCGATGGCGATCGGCGGTGCCATTCTCGCCCTGCTGCTCACCGGGCAGGCGCTGAACCTGTATGCGCAGATCGGGCTGGTGCTGCTGATCGCCATGGCGGCGAAGAACGCGATCCTCATCGTGGAGTTTGCCCGCCAGCTGCGCGAGGACAGCGGCCGGGGCATCATCGAGGCGGCGGCCGAGGCAGGTCGGCTGCGATTCCGGGCGGTGTGCATGACTGCGGTGTCCTTCATCCTGGGTATTCTGCCGCTGGTGTTCGCTACCGGTGCCGGCGCTTTCGGCCAGCGCTCGCTCGGCATCACGGTGTTTGGCGGTATGCTGGCGGCCCTGCTGGTCGGCACGTTCTTCATTCCCGGTTTTTACGCGATTGTGCAGGGCCTGCGGGAGCGTGTTAAACAGCGTCTCGGCATAGGCCGCGCTGATACAAACGCGTAGCGGTCGCGCTGGTCGCCACCTGCAGCGCCACTTATACTGGCGCTCTCGGCAACAGGGGTGGGCAGGGTATCAACACTGACGCACGCTATATGGCCTGGCTGCTGGATTACCTGGCGGGCCTGGGTATGGACGCGGCCGCACTGGCGCGCACGCACGGTATCCGCGTCGATCAGCTGCACCGTCCTGAAACCCGTATCAGCGAGGCGAGCCACCACGGTGTGTTGCGCGACGCCCAGGCGAGCTTTCCGGGCAGGTCGCTGGGCCTGCAACTGGGCCTGCACCGCTCGATGGCCACCCTCGACCAGCTGGCCTACCTGATGATGAGCAGCGCCACGCTGAGGGAGTCCATTGCCCACGGCCTGCGCTTTCAGAATTACCCCGGGCGCTTTTCGGGGTTCCAGCTGGTGACCGCATTCAGCGAAATTGAAGGGCAGGGCTGCTACCAGATTCATGCCCAGGATAGCCTGGGCGACCTGCGGTTACTGGTGGTGGAGGAGTTGCTGGCGGCCATCGTCACCACTTCGCGCTGGGTGCTGGGCCGTGCGCTTCCGGTTACGGCACTGAAGCTCGATTACCCGGCGCCGACACACCATGCCGAATACGCGGCGGTTTTCAATGCGCCCATACAGTTCGACAGCGCCGCCACTCAGCTGTTTTTTGCCGCGGATATCCTCGATCAGCCGTTGCCCCACGCGAGCCCACAGAGTGCGGCGCTGTACGCCAGGCTCTGCGAGGAAACCAGCATCAGCCGCAGTCGTGGCGATATGGCCTGGCGTGTCTGGCAGATTATCGTGGAGAACCCGGCAGAGCCGCCCGGGCTGGAAGAGTGCGCCGCACTGTTGCACTGCAGCGTACGCACCCTGAGTCGCAAGCTGCAGGCCCAGGGCTGGCAGTACCAGCATCTGGTCGACCAGGTGCGTGAGATACACGCCCGACGCTACCTCAGCCATCCGCGCCTGAGCATCACCCACATAGCCCACCTGCTGGGTTACGCCGACAGCTCCGGCTTTCACCGCGCATTCAAGAAGTGGACCGGCCTTTCCCCCAGTGAATTCAGGGCCAGGTTGTTCGCCTGACGCGGCAATGGCGTGATCGGCCATGCAACTGGCCATATTCGCCATGCCGGCAGCGCCGGGCCTATCTACTATCATTGCATAAACCCGGCCCGCGCAGTCTGCATTGCCAGAGGCCGCTTGCGCCAGACCAGTTGTTGATGACCCCAGGTTCGCTAAACCGCCAGATGACGGAGTGTCGCTATGAATAAATATGACGGCTTGAACAAGGCCATGCTGGATCGCTTTGCACCGCAGCCCGGCAGGCGTCCGCTGCTGCCCGAGATGAGCGCCAAGGCGCAGGTGGCGCTGACCTGCCGCATGCTGTTTCGGGAAGGCTGGAACGAGCATATCGCCGGGCACATCACCCTGCGCCAGAGTGATGGCACCATACTGACCAACCCCTGGGAACTGGCGTGGGACGAGTTGACGGCCAGCGACATCATGACGCTGGATGCCAAAGGCAACATTATTGATGGCGAGTGGAACATTACCCCGGCCATCGGCCTGCACCTGCAACTGCATGACCTGCGACCCGATGTGAACGTGGTGATCCACAACCACACGCACTGGAGCGGTATCTGGGCCAACCTGCAGCGCACGCCGCCGATCTACGACCAGACCGGCGCACACTGCGGCCTGGAACTGCCGGTGTACAACGAGTACACCGGCACCTTCGAAGACGAGGCAACCACACTGTCTGCTGCCGAAGCGCTGGGCGATTCCAAGTGGGCACTGCTGGCCAATCACGGCGCACTGGTGGTGGGCAAGGACCTGCGCCAGGCGCATCTGCGCGTGATCACCCTCGAGTGGCGCTGCAAGCGCGCCTACGAGGTAGAGCTGCTGGGTGGCGCCGAGCCCCTGAGCAACGAGGTGGTGGAGAAAGTGAGCATCACCGACGGCAACGGTTTCCCCTTCTGTTTTGAAGCCATGGCGCGTCGCGAGCTGCGCCTGGACCCCAGCATTCTGGATTAGGAATTGACCATGAGCCTGACTGTAAAACCGCTTGCCAACATCGGCGCCGAGATCAGCGGCGTGAACATCAACGAGCCCGTTTCCGAGGCGCTGGCCAGGGAGTTGAAAGCCCTGTGGTATGAATACGGGGTGCTGCTCATCCGCGGCCAGAAGGTTACACCGGAGAGCCAGATCGCTTTCAGCCGCACCTTCGGCCCGCTGGAGATGCATCCGCTCAAGGCAAAGACATCGGAGGCCAATCCGGAGCTTTTTGTGCTGGAAAATGGCGGTGACAAGGACCAGTACTCCACGGCGTTCTACAAGGGCGAAAAGATTGTCGGCCGCCTGGACTGGCACATCGACCTGCACTACACCGGCAAGCCCAACCACGGCGCACTGCTGACGGCGGTGACAGTGGCTGAAGAAGACGGCCTGACCGGCTTTGGCGACCTCGCTGCGGCCTACGATGCACTGGATGACGACACCAGGGCGCTGCTGGACAAGCTGGAAGTGGCCTACAGTTTCAGCATGCAGCGGCGCCACATGCGCTATGTTGACCTCGAAGGGTACGAGCCCGGCCCCTACAGCCCACGGAAGCCATCAGATATCGGCTTCCCGGATTTCCCCGACGCGGTCTACCCGGCCGCACACAACCATCCCGTAACCGGTCGCAAGGTGTTGGGCATTGTTGAGCAGTTCCTCGACCGGGTGATCACTCCGCAGCAGTTCGGTCTGTCCAACGATGAAGCCATTGAGCTGCTCGAGATGCTGGTGGCGCACACGCGCAAGCCGGAGTTCCATTACTTTCACAAATGGGAAGAGGGCGATCTGGTGCTCTGGGACAACTGGCGCATCATGCACTGCGCCACAGGGACCAAACCCGGGGTGCGTCGCGTCATCAACCGCACCACCATCGAGGGCAATACCATGCTCGGGCGTGTGCTGGGTGCTGAAGTCTAGTCCCAGGCGAGCAAGTCCGCGCGCGGTGCGCCGCGCGCGCTGAGGCGACGTCAGGCAAACAGCGATTTCAGGCTGCTCAGGGTCTCCGTGGCGCGCTGTTCATTGGCTTGCGCGGTGTCGGCGTCGCCGCCCTGCCACTGCAGGTCCTCCGCCGGTAGCTCGGCAAGGAAGCGGCTGGGCTCACAGGTCAGCTGCTCGCCATATTGGCGGCGTTTCAGCGCCAGCGTCATGGTCAGTGTTTCCCGTGCCCGGGTAATACCCACGTAGGCCAGACGCCGTTCTTCGGCAATATTGTCCTCCTCGATGCTGACCCGGTGCGGCAGCAGGTTCTCCTCCATGCCGATAATGAATACGTGGGGGAACTCCAGCCCCTTGGAGGCGTGCAGGGTCATCAGCTGCACGCTGTCTGGTCCCGCTTTTTCCTCCTCCTGCTGCTCCAGCAGGTCGCGCAGCAGCAGGCGGCTGACGGCCTCATCCAGGCCGATGTCCTCGTCGCGCGTCACCCGCTCCAGGCTGTCGATCAGGAAAGTGACGTTGCCCATGCGGCGCTCCGCCACATCCTCGCTGGAGCTGATCTGCAGCAACCAGTCGGCGTAATCGATATCCCGCACCAGCTGGCGGATAGCGCCGATGCCGTCGCCGCCGGCGCTGCGCCGGCGCAGCACACCCAGCCACTGGTTGAATTCCCGCAGCCGTTTGAGCCCGGCATCGGGCAATGCACCGGCCTCGATGTGCTGCAGGGCCTGGCTCAGGCTGCAGCGATGCTGCGTGGCGCAGGTGCCGAGTGCCTCCAGGGTGGAGGGTCCCAGCTTGCGCCGCGGAACGTTGGCAATGCGCAGGAAGGCGTTGTCGTCGTTTTCGTTCACCAGCAGGCGCAGGTAGGCCATGATGTCCTTGACCTCATTGCGGGCGAAGAAGGAGGTGCCACCGCTCAGGTGGTAGGGCACCTGCTGCTGTTGCAGGGCGAGCTCCAGCAGCCGCGACTGGTGGTTACCCCGGTAGAGGACCGCGTAATCGCCGAAGCGGGTGCGCTTGCGCAGTTTGTGGTCGAGGATCTCTGCAACCACCTGGTCCACTTCCTGCTGCTCATCGGCGCAGCGCAGCACGCGCAGGGGTTCACCGGCGCCGAGCTCACTCCACAGCTGTTTCTCGAACACGTGCGCATTGTTGGCGATGAGCGTGTTGGCGGCCTTGAGAATGCGGGCGGTGGAGCGGTAGTTCTGCTCCAGCTTGACCAGCTTCAGGCCGCGGAAATCCGCCTGCAGCTGTGCCAGATTCTCCGGGCGAGCGCCGCGCCAGGCGTAGATTGACTGGTCGTCGTCGCCGACCACGGTCAGCCCGCCGCGCAGGCCCACCAGTTGGCGTACCAGCAGGTACTGGCTGGCGTTGGTGTCCTGGTACTCGTCCACCAGCAGGTAGTGCAGCCGGTTCTGCCATTTTTCCAGAATGTCCGGCTGGTGCTCGAAGAGGATGGTGGGCAGCAGGATGAGGTCATCGAAGTCCAGCGCATTGAAAGCCTTCAGGGCACGCCGGTAGCGCTGGTAGGCCTGCGCAAAGAGCATCTCTGCCGGCGAGGTCGCCTGCGCCAGCGCTGCTTCGGGCAATATGCGGTCGTTCTTCCAGTTGGAGATGCGCTGCTGGATGAGGCCGGCCTGGTCCCCTTCGGCGCCGTGCTCCTGGATGAGCAGATCATGGATGAGCTTGCGGCTGTCTTCGCCATCAAATATCGAGAAGCCGGCCTTCATGGCCAGCGCCTTGCGCTCCTCGCGGATAATCTTCAGGCCCAGCTGGTGAAAGGTGCTGACCGTGAGCCCCTCACAGGCCTGTGGGCCGAGCAGGCTGCTGACGCGCTCTTTCATTTCCCGCGCCGCCTTGTTGGTGAAGGTTACTGCCGCGATGCGATCGGCACGAATACCGCAGTCCTGCACCAGGTAGGCGATCTTGCGTGTGATCACGCTGGTCTTGCCGCTGCCTGCGCCGGCGAGTACCAGCAGCGGGCCATCAATGTAGCGCACAGCCTCGCGCTGGCGGGGGTTGAGCTGGGTCACGGAAATGTCTGTCGGTCGGCCTCAATCGGCCGCGCAGTGTAGCAGGATTTTTCCATCATCCGCTGCTGCGAGTGGGCGCCGGGTTTCCCGCGGCGCAGGACTTTGTTCATACTCCGGGTTTCCGGTCGCAGCGCACACTGCCCTGCGCCGCCTTTACACCCGCTGGAGTCACCATGCCTGATGATCTGATCCCCGGTCCCGCCGACCCGTCATTCGTTGCCAATGCAGAGCCGTTGCGGGAGCCCCCGGCTCAGCCGGACTTCCAGCAGGTAGTAAGTGCTCGCTACCAGCGCAGGGATGTTCTGCGCGGGGGGCTGGGGTTTGCGTTGAGCGCTGTGATGGGCGGTCTGTTGAACCCCCGCGTGGCGTCTGCGTTTGGCGCAGGCGCGGGGCAGGGGGTGTCTTCGCGTCTCGGGTTTGCCGCGGTGCCGGTCAGCAGTCGCGATGCGGTGGAACTGCCCCCCGGGTACCGGGTGCAGGTCATCCTGCCCTGGGGGGAGCCCCTGTGTGGCGACTACCCGGCTTTCTCGGCCCGCAATGGCGCCGCGGAGCAGGCCCAGCAGGTGGGTTCGCACCACGATGGCATGCACTTCTTCCCGCTGCAGGGCAGCGACACCGATGGCCTGCTGGTCATCAACCATGAGTATGCCGAGCCGCGGTTCCTGCACGCCGGGTCCGCCGGGCTGGCGCTCGCTGTCCACGATGTGCCCCTGCGGGCAGACGGCAGCCGCGATCCCGATCAGGTATTGAAAGAGATCCATGCGCACGGGGTGAGTGTGGCACGTATCCGGCGCGATGCGCAGGGCCTGTGGCAGCTGCAGCGCGATGCCCGCAACCGCCGCATCACGGCGGCCACCCCCATGCAGATCAGCGGGCCACTGCGCGGAGATCCGCGGATGCGCACGGCGTGGAGCCGTGACGGCACCCGGGCCCGCGGCACGCTGAACAACTGTGCACACGGTGTGACCCCCTGGGGCACCTACCTGGCCTGTGAGGAAAACTGGCGCGACTACTTTGTGCGCGACAGAGGTCCGGCACCGGTAACGCTCACGCGCTACGGTGTAGAGCCGATGGACAGCTGGCGCTGGCATCTGGCCGCCGGCAACGCAGAAGAGGACCCCGGCCAATTCGCACGTTTTGATGCCAGTCGCCGCGGCGAGTCGGCGGAGGAGGATTTTCGCAATGAGCCGCATGCCTTTGGCTGGGTCGTGGAAATCGACCCCTTCGATCCGCAGAGTGAGCCGGTCAAGCGCACCCACCTCGGGCGCTTTGCCCATGAGGGTGTCATCTTCGCGCCCGCCGTGGAGGGCCGCCCCGTGGTGCTTTATTCCGGCGATGACGCCCGCTTCGAGTACATCTACAAGTTTGTGTCCAGTCGCCCTTACCACGCCGCCTTGGCGGACGGCTCGCTGCTCGACGAGGGCACCCTGTATGCGGCGAAGTTTGCCAGTGACGGCAGCGGCGAGTGGCTGGCGCTGGCACCGGGAAAGAACGGTCTGACAGCCGTGCAGGGCTTTGCCTCGCTCGCCGATATCCTGCTCAATGCCCGCGGGGCAGCAGACCTCGCCGGCGCAACGCCGATGGATCGCCCGGAATGGGGAGCGCTGGACCCGGAAAACGGCCAGCTGTATTTCAGCCTGACCAAGAACAAGCAGCGCACGCCGCAGCAGACCGATTCCGTCAATCCCCGCGCCCACAACCGGCATGGCCAGATCGTGCGATGGCGGGAGGCGGACGATGATCACACCGCAACCGCCTTCGAGTGGGAGCTGTTCCTGCTCGCCGGCGACGAGCGCCAGGGCCGCAATCTCCAGGGAGACCCGCTGACGCTGGACAACCGCTTCTCCAACCCGGACGGTCTGTGGTTCGACCGCGACCGGCGCCTGTGGATCCAGACGGACATTTCAGACGAGGACCTCAACACACGAGGCTGGTCTTCCTTCGGCAACAACGCGCTGCTGGCCGCCGACCCGGATACCGGCGAAGTCAGGCGTTTCCTGGTTGGGCCGCGCGGCGCCGAGATCACCGGCTGTGTCGGCACAGCCGATGGCACCACACTGTTCGTGAACGTGCAGCACCCGGGCGCATCAACCGGCGCCGAAGACTTTGCCCACGGTAGACTGCAAAGCTACTGGCCAGATGGAGGCCCTGCGATGCCGCGCTCGGCAACCCTGGTGATTACGCGTGAGGACGGCGGTGTCGTGGGCGCTGGGTAGTGGGCCGTCGCGCCCTTGCCGGCTAGGGCAGGCGCTGCAGCAGGAGGGCACTGCCGGTGCCCGCTGCCCCGGCGGCGGACACCACGCCCCACTGCAGGTCGCGCCGCTCCAGTTCATCCAGCAGGGTGCCCGCCATGATGGCGCCTGTGGCACCCATCGGGTGGCCCAGGGCAATCACGCCGCCGTTGACGTTCAGTTTGTCATCGGCAATCCCCAGCTCGCGCATCGCAACCACGCTGACTGCAGCAAACGCCTCGTGAATCTCGAACAGGTCGATATCCGCCGCACTCAGGCCCTGCTGGGCGAGCAGCGATCGCGTGGCCTCTACACAGCCGCTGAGTACCTGCAAGGGGTCGGCATTGACAGTGACCGAGGCGACGATGCGCGCCCGCGGCCGGCGGCCGTTGCGTTGCCCCCAGGTTTCGTCGGCAATCAGTACCAGTGCCGCGCCGTCGGCCATGGCGGGTGAATTGCCGGCGGTGTGGATATGCTCAACCGCGCTCAGCTGCGGGTGCCCGGCCAGCTGGAAAGCATCTACGCCGGCGGCGCCGGCTTTGGCGAAGACGGCGGGCATCTCCGCCAGCTGCTGCACCGTGGTGGAGGCGCGGATGCATTCGTCGGCGCTCACTACGCTGCCATCTTCCAGTGTGATGGGCACCATGGAGGTGAACCACCCCTGCTCGCGGGCGCGGGCGGCCCGCTGCTGACTGGCAAGGGCGACAGCGTCGGCGTCGGCGCGGCTGATACCGTGCAGTGTGGCAATGAGGTCCGCCCCGTTACCCATCATCAGCATGCGGCACTGGGCGGCGAACTGCGGATCGGTGAACACGCGGGCCTGGTCTGAAAGCATGGGCACACGCGACATCATTTCCACACCGCCGGCAACCGTGACTTCGGCCTGCCCGGCGGCCACTTTGAGGGCGGCCAGAGCCATGGCGTCAATGCCGGAGGAGCAGTACCGGTTCACCGTAAGCCCGGGCACCGAGCCGGGCCAGCCTGCATACAGCGTGGAGTTCTTGGCGATATTGCCGGCCTGTTCGCCCGCCTGGGTGACGCAGCCCAGAATGACATCGGCAACCTCGCCCGGCGCCAGCCCGGTACGGGACACCAGCGCGGCATAAAGCTGCTTGAGCAGCGCCTGGGGGGTGAGCGAGTTCAGGCTGGCGCCCTCTTTGGCGCGGCCGCGCGGGCTGCGCAGGGCGTCGTAGATCAGCGCGTCTTTCATGCCCCCACTCCAATAATCAGGCTGACACAGGTGGTGGCGCTGCCACCGAGATTGAACGTGGCCATGTTCTCGGCGTGCGGCAGTTGGTAGCCGCCAGCCCGTCCGCTTACCTGCAGGGCGCAGTCCAGCGCCATGCGCACGCCGGTAGCACCCACCGGATGGCCGAGGCCGATCAGGCCGCCACTGGGGTTGATGGGAAAGCTCCCGTCGCGGGTGATGCGGCCGTCTTCCACGGCCTTCCAGCTTTCCCCCGGGGCGGTGAGTCCGCTGTGGTCTATCGCCATGTATTCGGTGACCGAGAAGCAGTCGTGTGTCTCCAGGGCATCGAGGTCGGTGATCTGCGCAAAGCCAGCGCGGCGCAGCGCGTCCTCCATCATGGTCTGTACATGGGGGAACAGCAGCGGCATGCCGGCGCTGAGTTGCAGCTTGCGCTCCAGCAGGATGGGCGCGGAGCGGTGTCCCCAGCCCTTGATGCGCGGTATGTCGGCCAGCTTCAGGCCCCGTTTGGCGGCGTGCTCGCGCGCGGCGCGCTCACTGGCGAGAATGACGCAGGCGGCACCATCGGTAATTTGCCCGCAATCCATTTTGCGCACACGGCCTTCGATGACCGGGTTGAGTTCGTCGTCGTCGCTGAAGCAGCCCGGCGGGAACTGCCACGCGCGGGTCTGGGCATTGGGGTTGGATTTGGCGTTGCCGAAGTTGATCTCGGCGATGCGCGCCAGATGCTCGCCGCGAATGCCGTGGCGCTGCTGGTATTCCCGCGTGATGCGGTCAAACATGTGCGGCCAGGGGTAGTCGCAGTCCGTGGCCTCGTGCCCCTGCCAGGCGGCTGCCCCCAGATACTCCGCGCCGGTCTTGCCGTTCACATTGCGCATGAATTCCAGGCCCAGCACACAGGCGATGTCGTAGTGTCCGGCCTCGATATCGCGCATGGCGCTGAGCATGGCGATGGAGCCCGAAGCGCAGGCCGCCTCGTGGCGCGAGGTGGGGATGGCCGCCAGTTCCGGGTGCAGCTGGCCGAAAAAGCCGTTGATCAGGCCCTGGCCGGTGAACAGCTCGCCGACGAAATTACCCACATGGCCCACTTCGATCTGCGCGGGCTCGATGCCGGCATCCGCGATGGCGCCGTCCAGCGCCTCGGCGAACATGTCGTAGATCTCCAGGCCTTCACGGGCCCAGTTGCGGCTGAAATCCGTTTGCGTGCCGCCCAGAATATACACGTGGTTCATGCTCGGGTTCCTCGTTGTGCCACCAGTGCCTGCAATTCACCGCGCACCACCTTGCCGACCGGATTGCGGGGCAGTGCATCGAAGACTTCCAGCCGTTCTGGCAGCTTGAATTTCGCCACGCCTTTCTCCAGCAGCCAGCTGCACAGGGTTGCCAGTTCCGGCGGGTCGCTGCCCTCCAGCGGCACGATGCAGGCGCAGATTTTTTCTTCCAGGTCCGCGTCCGGATAACCGCAGACCGCAGCCTCGGCGAGCCCGGGAAAACCCTCCAGCAAGGTATCCAGCTCTGCGGGAGAAATCTTCATGCCGCCGCGGTTGATGATGTCCTTGCAGCGGCCGACGATGCGGTAGTAATTGGGGGGCTCGCCGGCAATTTCCACCAGGTCACCGGTGCGAAACAGGCCATCCTCGGTGAACACGCCCTCGCCGCTGTGCCCCAGGTAGCCGTCAAACACGGCGGGGCCGCCGATACACAGCTCTCCCGGCACACCCGGTTCGGTAATTTCCGCACCGGACGCCGGGTCGATCACGCGGGTGGTGATTGACTCGTGGGAATGGCCCTGCCAGGGCATGTTGCGGGCGCCGAAACGCGGGAACAGGCTGGCCCGGTACTCGGGTGTGGCGGCCACTTCCGGCGTGGAGAACAGGCTGATCCCCTCATTGGAGCCATAGAAGTTGATGATCTGTTTGCCGTACTCCCCCTCGATAACCTGGATCATGGCCGGAGAGAGTGGCACTGAGCCCGAGCCGAAGGCGCGGATCGCACTGAAATCGCATTGCTGCCACAGGGCCGGTTGCTGCGCGAGGCGGTTGAGCAGGGCGGGTGGCGCAATGGTGAAATTGACCCGTTCCTCCTGGATCTGGCACAGGAACATGGGTGGGTCCATGGGCTGGTGCAGCACCAGCGGGCAGGCGTTGATGATGGCGGGGAACAGGAACCCGCCCAGCGCGGCCATATTGACCAGCGGAAAAGGTACCAGCAGTGTTTCGCCCTGCTGGTAGTTCCCCGCCGCCATGGTGTTGCGCGCCATCGCCCGCCACATGTTGTGGGAGCGCGGCACACCTTTTGGCGTACCGGTGGTGCCCGAGGTCCAGACCACGGTGAGGATATCATTGGCGTCCGCCGGATGCTGTTCGCGGTGTGCGCGCAACGCGGCGAGGTCCCCGTCGGGCGTTGCCCCATCGAGGTCGAGTTCGGCCCCGAAACGCCAGACGGGCAGCTGGGGCAGTGCGGCCCGTGCGCGTGCCGCGAGGTCCTGATCGCGGAACTCCCCGAGTGTGAGGATGGCCGCGGGTTGCAGGCTGTGGGCAAAACCAGTCAGCTCGTGGCCGCCGTACTGTATGGGCAGCGGCGAGACCACCACCCCTAACTTGCTGGCCGCGTAGTAGGTGATGACCAGCTCGGCAATGTTCGGCAGCTGCACCAGAATGCGGTCGTCTTGGCGCAGTCCCAGGGCGAGCAGCTGCGCCGCCAGTTGGTCGCTGAGTGCCTCCAGTTCGGCAAAGCAGAGGCGTCTGGCCGGCAGCCCGGTCAGCTCGGCCTTGTTGGGCTGGTCAATCAGGGCCGTGCGTTGCGGCACCCGGGCCGCCTGTGCGGCGAGGATGTCGTGCAGGGTCTCGTCACCCCAGTAGCCGGCCTCGGTCAGTGCCCGGATGCGTGATTGTGGACTGGTTTGCATGTGTTATCCCTCGCAGGCAGCGCGGTATTCCCGGTCCAGCCGGTTGACCAGATCGGCAATCGGCAGAATATCACGGATGGCCCCCACCCCCTGGCCCGCCGACCAGACGTCCCGCCAGCGCTTGGCATCGCTGGTGGAGGCGGCGATATCGATTTTTGCGCCGTCAGGCATGTTGGCAGGGTCGTAGCCTGCAGCGACCAGACTGGCGCGCAGCCAGTTCGCCTTCACTCCCGTCAGGGCATCGGAGCAGACGATATCGGCACCGGTGGCGTCCACCACCATCTGCTTGTAGGCGGGGTCCGCCATGCTCTCCTGGGTGGCAATAAACCGCGTGCCCATGTAGGCGTAGTTGGCGCCCAGCACCTGTGCGGCGCGCACACCGCGTCCGCTGGAGATGCCGCCACCGAGCACGATATCCCCCTCCCAGAACTGGCGCACCTCCTCGACAAAGGCGAAGCCCGCCTGCTGCCCGGTATGGCCGCCTGCGCCGGCGGCTACCAGTACCAGGCCATCGACACCGGCGTCTACTGCCTTGGCGGCGAAGCGGGTGTCGATCACATCCGCGAAGATCTTGCCGCCGTAGCTGTGCACCGCTTCGATGGCATCGCGCGGGCTACCGAGTGCGGAAATGACCAGTGGTGCCTTGTACTTCAGTGCCAGTTCCAGGTCGTCAAAGCGCCGGGTGTTGGAGCGGTGCATCATCAGGTTGATGGCCCAGGGGCCGTCATCCTCGCCGCCAGTGGCCGCCGTGATCTCCTGCAGCCAGCGCTCCAGCTCTTCCGTGCTGCGGGCGTTCACCGAGGGAAAGCTGCCGACGATACCGGCGCGGCAGCTGGCAATGACCATGTCCGGGCCGGATTGCAGGAACATGGGCGCCTGGAAGACGGGGATTCTGAGCTGATCGAGAGCGCGGGGCATAGAGCGTATCCGAGGTTACTTGTATTAAAAGACCACCATGGTAGTCACGAATCTGCCGGGGGACAAGACATGTGGGTATCCAACGCGCGGCCTCCGCGTGCTGCAACCGCCCCTCACGGGGCCCGTTTGGGCGGCCAGGGAACCAGTCCGCTGGTGCGGGCCATGTACTCCGCGTAGCCGGGCTTCTCCCGTGCCAGTTTCTTGTCCAGGGTTTTCTGCCCGGTCACGTTGACCACCAGATAGCTGTAGGCCAGCGGGCCGATAACGGTGAGCCAACCCAGCGGCGCTTCACAGGCGACCAGCCAGATGCCCCACCACACGCAGAGTTCGCCGAAATAATTGGGGTGCCTGGAGTAGCGCCACAACCCCGTACAGAGAACGGTGCCGCGGTTTTCCGCTTGCGCGCGAAAGTGCCTCAACTGGGCGTCGGCCACGGTCTCGGTGACCAGCCCCACCAGCCAGACGACGCTGCCCAGCACTGCGAGCCAGCCTGCGGCGCCGCCGCTGTGCATGCCCACCTGCACCGGCAGCGAGGCGAGCCAGAGCACAACGGCTTGCAGCAGGAACACCTGGCGCAGGCTGAGCCAGAGAAAGGCGCGTTCGTCGTTTACCCAGCTGCGCAGTTTGGTGTAGCGCGGGTCTTCACCGTGACCCCAGTTGCGCCCGATCAGGTAGGCAGTGATGCGCAGCGCCCAGACTGAAACCATAGCCAGCAACAGCCATTGCAGGGTGTGTCGTTCGGCGGCCAGGGTAAAGGCCGTCAGCGTGATGGCAACCATGATCAGGGCGAAGAACATGTCGATAATGCTGACGTCCCGCAGGGGGATGCTGGCCAGCCACAGCGCCAGCGCGCAGGCCAGGGCGACCGCTGCCGTCGCGCTGAACAGGGTAAGTAAATCCATCATCGGGCAAGGTCTCCGGCAAAGTCGAGAAACAGGGCGACGGCGGAGTCGTAATCCTGCGCCGGCGGTGTGGCAGTGAGTGTGGCCCAGGCGGCCGCCAGGGCCTGCGGCGTGTCGTCCGGCGCCGCCGGGGCGCTGAGCAGGTTGCGTGCCCGAGCCATGCGGCCACCGCCCGCGACCACAACCTCCCCGTTGAGGGTACAGTCATCACTCGCCAGCCAGGCCACCACCTTCGCCACGGCTTCTGCCGGCAGTTGACTGGCCAGCTCGGATGGCAGGCTGCTGCGGGTCATGGCGGTGTCGGCGAAGGGTGCAATTGTGTTCACCCTCACGCCATGGGGCGCCCCCTCCAGCGCCAGGGCGCGACACAGGCCGATCACTCCCGCCTTGGAGGCGGAGTACGCGGGCAGACCGTGCTCACCGTGCAGGCCCGCGGCGGAGCTGCTGACTACGATGGCGCCGCCACGCTGCTGATACAGATGGCGGAAGGTCGGATGCAGCAGCGAGGCGGTGCCCATCAGGTTGATATCGATGATGCGGCGGAACTCGTCCAGGCTTTGCTTGTGAAAGGAGGACGCCTCGGACACGCCGGCGTTGGCGATGACCATGTCCAGTCGACCGTAGTGTTGCAGGGCCGTGGCCAGCAGATGTTCGCCACAGCGCGGGTCTGCCGCGTCACTGTAATCGGCGACGGCGCTGCCGCCCCGGGCGGCGATCTCATGCACCACGGCGTCGGCGCTGTGCTCGCTGTCGCCGCGGTGGCGCCGATTGTTGACAACCACCCGCGCGCCCCGCTGCGCCAGATCCAGCGCATAGGCGCGCCCCAAACCCTTGCCGGCACCGGTCACGATGGCCACCTTGCCAGCCAGTGTCGCTTGCCCGCCGGGCGCTGCGTTAGATGTCATGGCCTTGTTACTTTTATAAATAGACTTTTAGTCTAGCCAAGCGTTGGGGGCGCTGCAAGGGCGCAGGAATTTAAACTTGCATAAAAATACTTCGTACCTATAATCAATCGAAATCCACGTGCAGCGGGGGTATCCCGCCTGCCAGACGTCAGGGGGAACCCTATGCAAAGCCTCAGCAAATTCACCGAATATCCGTCAGTAGAGCAGTGCATCGGGGGCGTCACCCAGTTCGCGGATGCGCCGTCCTGGATTTACGGGCTCGACAACCCCTACCTGCACGGCGTGTACGCACCGACCACCGATGAGCTTGATGTCTCGGGCCTTGCGGTGGAAGGCGAATTGCCGGCAGACCTGGAGGGGGCGTATTTCCGCAATGGTCCGAACCCGGTATTCGAGCCGAAGAACCGCTATCACCCCTTTGATGGGGACGGCATGGTCCACGGGGTGTACTTCCGCGACGGGCAGGCCGCCTATCGCAACCGCTACGTGGATACCCTGGCCCTGCAGGGGGAACGCGCCGATGGCCACTCCATATCCCCCGGCGTGATGGGGCCCTTCGACTACTCGCTGTCGCCCTTCGGTATCAAGGACACCTCGAACACCGATATCTTCATCTACAACGGCGACCTGATGAGCCTCTGGTACAACGCCGGGCATCCCTACCGCCTGGATGCACACACCCTCGGTACCAAGGGCTACTACGATCTCGAGGGCCGCGCGCAGCGCCGCATGTCGGCCCACTCGAAAGTGGACCTGGCAACGGGCGAACTGCTGTTCTTCGACTACGGCGATCAGCCGCCTTACATGACCTACGGTGTGGCCGACCCCAATGGCAAGCTGAAACACGAAGTCGCCATTGACCTGCCGGGCCCGCGCCTGCCCCACGACATCGGCTTCACCACGCACTACACGATCCTGCACGACCTGCCGTTCTTCCACGATATGAACGTGCTGCGCCGGCACGGCTACCGGGTGCTCACCTTCCATCGGGATATCCCCACGCGCTTCGGGCTGATTCCGCGCTACGGCGCCGGCCATGAGGTGCGCTGGTTCGAGTGTGAGCCCTGCTATATCCTGCACACCAGCAACGCCTGGGAAGCGGGTGACTGGGTGATCATGGATGGCTGTCG
Source organism: Halieaceae bacterium UBA5044 (assembly GCA_002416125.1). Lineage (GTDB taxonomy): Bacteria > Pseudomonadota > Gammaproteobacteria > Pseudomonadales > Halieaceae > Haliea. The sequence continues at coordinate 148,821 of DIBU01000008.1, read as the reverse complement.
CTCCACCAACCCGATGCCCGAAACCAAGCCGGGTGAGGGCGAGCTGGCATCGATGCTCGCCTACATGCGGTTGGAGGCCAACAACTATCGCTGGCGCTTCAATCTGCGCACGGGCGAAGTGCGGGAAGGGCCTATCGATGATCTCAACACCGAGTTCAACAAGACCAATCCCCTTTACCACGGTCGCGAGAGCCGCTTCGCCTACCACCAGCGGATTCCGCTGCACCATGAGGGCGGCCTCACCCTGCGCTTTACCGGCCTGGTCAAATACGACAACGACACCGGCAAGCGCTGGCAGTGGAGCTACGGCCCGGGCGTGTTTGGGAGTGAGGCGGTGTTTGCGCCGCGCCGCGGCGCCACCGCAGGCACGGCGGAGGACGATGGCTACGTCATTACCCTGGTCACCGACAGCACAACCTGGCAATCCGACTGCCTGGTGTTCGATGCGCGCGACATCGAGCCCGGCCCCATTGCCCGCGTGCGCATGCCGCATCGGGTGCCTTACGGCTTCCACGCCACCTGGGCGCGGGGTGAGGACATGTGGCCGGCGTGACCGGCTCGTCCGCTGCCGGGATCTTGTATTCCGGCAGCGTTGAGATACACTAAGTTCGTTAATGCAAGTAACAAGGCGGGCCGCCCCGCCCCATAACCATAACAGCGTACGAGGCTCCCATGACCCACTCCAGACTCCGCATTGCAATTCACACACTGGCTGCCGTGCCCTTTGCCCTGCCGCTGCTGGCGCAGGCACAACAACAGCTCGAAGAGGTGCTGGTAACCGCCGAGAAGCGGGAACAGAGTATCCAGGATGTGCCGCTGTCCGTGGCGGCGCTGGCGGGTAACGATATCGAGGTGGGCAAAATCAGCGGCCTCAACGATATTGCGTTCCGCACGCCGGGGCTGACCTACAACCAGTTCAGCATTGGTGAGCCGCGCATCTACATCCGCGGGATCGGCAACAGCTCGGACTCCGCAGGCAGTGACCCGGCGGTGGGGGTGTTCCTGGATGAGGTCTATATCGGTCGCACCGGCGGTGTCGGCTTCGATTTGTTCGACCTCGAACGCATAGAGATCCTGCGCGGTCCGCAGGGCACCCTGTACGGCAAGAACACCAACGGCGGTGCCATCAATATCGTGACCTCGCGGCCCAGCCAGGAGACCGAGGTTCGCGTGCGCGTCTCGACCGGTACCGACCAGCTGCGCCATTTCCAGGGGCTCGCCAGTGGCGGCCTGACGGACAGCGTGGCCGGCAAGATCGTGTACTCCTACCGCGACCGTGACGGCTACGGGCGCAACGTGATCACCCCGGGCGAGATCGCGACACTCGGCAATCTGTCCCAGAGCCCGATTATCGGCCCCAGCATCGGCGCCGATGACGCGGGCGAGCGCCGCGACGACGCGCGCTCGGTCAACGTGCGCGGCCAGTTGATGTTCGACCTGACGGAGCGGGTGGACCTGCTGCTGAGCGCGGATTACGCCCGCGACGAAACCGCGGGTCCCTGCCGCCACATCCAGAATATCGACAATGCCATCGCCGGTCTGGGCCCCTTCTGGGAGCTCAACATGTCGGAAGACTACATGGCCGATGAACGGCATTGTGCGAGCCAGTTCGACACCTCGCAAAAACGGGAGGTGAACGGGGTCATGGCGCGCCTCGAGGCCGACCTCGACTGGGCCAGCCTCACCTCCATCACCGCCTGGCGCTCCAGTGAGTACAACTGGGTGGATGACCTCACCAGCCTGCCGCTGAACAATCTGGCGGCACCGTCGCCTCCCGGTGTGCCGCTGCCACCCGGTTTCTTTACCACGCCGGGCAACGTGATCAACGGGGCCGAGGAAGACGCCTCACAGTTTTCCCAGGAGTTTCGCCTCGCCGGTAACACCGAGCGGGTGAGCTGGCTGGCGGGCGTGTTCTTCATGGAGGAGGATGTGGAACGGGGCGAGGAGTTCTACACCCAGTACAGCACGCCCCTGCAGGGACTCGGCCTCGCCGGAATCGGCGATGTGCTGTTCACCCAGGATAACACCACGACCAGCTACGCGGTCTACGGTCAGGCCGACTGGGCCTTTACCGACCAGCTGACCCTGACCTACGGTGTGCGCTGGGCAGAAGACGAGAAGGAAATCACCCAGAACTCCATCGACCTGCTGGGTACCACCCCGTCGGGCGTGCCCCTGATATTGCCGTCCTTCCCGGCGCCGGTGTCAGCGGAGGATTCCTGGTCGGAGGTGACCCACAAGCTGTCGCTGGCCTACCGTCCCACCGACGACCTGATGCTCTATGCGACGTATTCAGAGGGCTTCAAAAGCGGTGCTTTCCAGTCCCAGACCAACCGGCCGAGTGTCGCCACCGAAGCGGTTGATCCCGAAGTGGTGCAGAACGTGGAAGTGGGCCTGAAGTCCTCCTGGTGGGACCGGCGCCTGCAGTTCAACCTCTCCTACTACGATATGGACTACGAAGACCTGCAGGTCTTCGAGCTGAACAGCCGCTTCCTGCTGGTGCTGCTGAATGCTCAGGCGGAGTCCAAGGGCGTGGAGGCATCGATTGACCTGGTGCCGATCGAGAACCTGACGCTGAACGCCAGCTACAACTGGAGTGACGCGACCTTCGAGGAGTTTACCAACTCCAACGGGCTCGACCTGGCTGGCCGCGACCTGCCCTTCGCGCCAGATGCCGCGCTGACAACCACGGCCAACTACCGTGTGAATCTTTCCGGTGGGTCGGCGCTGGACTTCGGGGTCAGCTACAGCTGGAAAGACGATTACTTTACCGGCCCGCAGAATCGTCCCGTGGAGCGCCAGGCGGCGACTGAACTGCTGGATGCCAGCGTCAGCTGGACCAGCGCCGATGGCTCCCTGGCCATCGATGTGTGGGGCAAGAACCTGAACGACGAGCTGCAGGTGAGCAGCCGCATCGTCGACCCCACCGGCGTCACGTCAGAGTACTACATGCCGCCGCGTACAGCGGGCGTCACGCTGACCAAGAGCTTCTGAGCAGGGGGCGGCCGCGGCACTGCACGCCGCGGCCCGCCCGATGCATGCACGTTCAGCCCGTGTTGTTGACGCGAGTAGAGGCTCGCGTCGCTTTCACCTATGATGCCCTCATGACGCCGCAGCCTGTTACCGCCCCAACCACTCGTGTCCTTGTATGGACAAATTGAGAACCCGAGCCAGCTCCATCAACCGGGCCCTCGACCAGATAGGGGACAAGTGGTGCCTGCTGATCATTCAGGAGGTCTTCTGGGGCATCAACACCTTCAGCGGGATGCTGGAGGCGACGGGGGTTTCCCGTGGCGTGTTGTCCAATCGTCTGAAGTGGCTGCAGGCGCAGGATTGCCTGCGCAAGCGGGTCGCCCCCGGCGGTTCCCGTCACCCCGTGTATCACCTCACGCGCAAGTCTGTCGACATGTACCAGATGTCGCTGATGGCGGTGGCGTGGGAGGAGCGCTATTTTCCGCCGCCGACGGCGGGTCGGGTGCACCTGCGTCACCGCACCTGCGGTAACGTCCTACAGCCGCGCCTGCGCTGCAGCACCTGCCGGAAGGACGTACACGGCCGCGATGTCACCTACCACCCGGGCCCCGGTGCCACCCGCGATGTGCGCGACAAGAAGGTGCGCCGGCGCTCTTCCCTGTCGGCGAGCGACGTTCCCGGCGAACACAGCGTGTATCGCAACCTGATCGACCTGGTCGGTGACCGCTGGACGGCGAATGTCATTGCCCTGGCTTTTCATGGCTTGCAGCGTTTCGATGAGTTCCACCAGGAATTACCGGTGGCGACCAACATTCTGTCCGACCGCATGCGCTTTCTGGTGCAGCGGGGTGTGTTTGTCACGCGGCCCTACCAGCAGAGGCCCCTGCGCCACGGCTACGAACTCACCGCCATGGGATGGGACCTGTTTCCCTATTTTCTGACCTTGCTGCAATGGGGAGACCGCTGGTGCGACCCGAACGGGGCGGGGCGGCCGATGTGTCTCACGCATACGCTCTGTGGCGAGAGTCTGCACGGTGAGGTGGTCTGCAACCACTGCGGAGAAGAACTGAGCGCGCATCATGTGGACTTCACCATAGGGCCCGGGGAGCCAGCCTAGGCATTTGCTTGCATAAACAGACCTTGTTGTGGCAGTGTGCCCGGTCATACTGTCACTGCCGAGGGAGAGCCCGATGAGTGCCCTGTTCGCCAAACACCAGGATCTGCTGACCAAGGCGCTGGATGCCTGCGCCCACCGCTATGCCTGGAGTGGCTGGCCGGAAAACCCCAGCAGCAAGATCCACGGAGAGGAAAAGCCTGCCGCTGGTCAGGCGCGTTTCGAGGCCCTGCTGGGCAAGGATTTCCCGCTGTCACAGCCGGCTGAGGCGGGCCGGGTGGGTGAGGAGGTGTCTCCCTACACCGGCGAGCCGCTGGGCGTGCGTTATCCCAGGGTGGACCCTGCCGCGCTGTTCCCCGCGATCAACGCCGCGCGCCCCGCCTGGGCGGCAGCGACGCCTGAAGCGCGCGTGGGCGTGTGCCTGGAAATCTTGCAGCGCTGCGGCGAACAGCTGTTTGAAAATGCGCATGCCACCATGCACACCTCAGGCCAGTCCTATGTCATGGCATTTGCGGGCAGCGGCGCCAATGCGCTGGACCGCGGTCTGGAGGCTTTGGCCTACGCCCACAAGGCCATGCAGGATGTGCCGGCCACTGCGTACTGGGAGCGACAGTTCGGTCGCGACGGTGTCGCCAGCCTCAGCAAGCGCTACCGTCTGGTGCCCCGCGGCGTGGGTGTGGTGATCTGTTGTGCCACGTTTCCGCTGTGGAATACCTACCCGGCTCTGTGCGCATCCCTGGCCACGGGTAACCCGGTGGTGTTGAAGCCCCACCCGGCTGCAACGCTGCCGGTCGCCATGGTGGCACGTGTCTGCCGCGAGGTGCTGGCAGAGGCGGGTTTCGATCCCAATCTGGTGACGCTGGCGGCGGATACCCGCGCCGAACCCGCCACCCTGCCGCTGATCCAGCATCCGGACACCGCCATTATCGACTTTACCGGAAGTCCGCGTTTCGGCAGCTGGCTGGAGCAGAACTGCCCGGGGAAGCAGGTGTACACGGAAACCGCGGGCTGCAATTCGGTGGTGCTGGAGTCTACCGATGACCTGGCGGCAACGGCGCGGGCCATCGCCCACTCCCTCTGCCAGGCCTCGGCCCAGATGTGCACCAGCGTGCAGAATATTCACATACCGGCCACGGGGGTGCGCGTGGCCGGTCACTCCATACCGCACGCCGAGGTTGCTGCTGCAATCTGTGATGCGGTGGACGGCTGGTTGGCCGACCCGCGCGCTGCAGCGACGCTCTGTGGCACGTTGTTTGACCCGGCGGTGCAAGCCAATGTCGATCGCTATCGCGGGCTGGCCAAAGCGCAGCAGCGCATCCTGCGCGACTCGGCCCCCTATGCAAACCCGGGGTACCCGGCCGCACGTACGGCGACGCCGCTGGTCATTGCTGCCACCGAGGCGGATCGTGACTGGTACCGGGAAGAGGTGTTCGGGCCGGTGTCGTTCATCATTGCCAATGCCGATGCGCACGCCTGTCTGCAGGATGCCACCGGCAATGCCCGCGACTGTGGTGCGATCACCTCCCATGTGTACTCGACGGACCCGGCATTCCTCGCCGAGGCTGTGGACGCCTATCACGCTGCGGGCGCGTCCGTGGCCTGCAACCTCACCGGCATGCCGATCAATTTTGCCGCCGCCTACTCAGACTTTCATGTCACCGGCCTGAACCCGGCAGGTAACGCCTGCCTCGCGGATCTGGCGTTTGTCAGCAACCGCTTCCGTATTGTGCAAAGTAAATTCATGGGGCCAGCGCCAGGCGGCGCCTGAGCGAGCGCAGGGCAGGAGGGCCCCGCTCACGGCAACGGCATGGGCTCGCGGAAGGCGAGTGCCTCGGTGACGTGCTGCAGGTCGATACAGTCGGCACCCTCCATATCCGCCAGTGTCTGCGCCACGCGCAGGCTGCGGTGCAGGCCTCGCCCCGAAAGCTGCAGCGCATCGGCCGCTTGCTCGAGCTGTTGGCGTGCTGCGGGCCGCATCACGCACTGTGTCGCCAGAGCCTGTGCCGACAGCGCGGCGTTGTTGCACCCCTGGCGTGCCTGCTGCCGTTGTCGGGCCGCCAGCACACGTTCCCGCACGGCGGCTGACGATTCCCCTTTCGCTTGTGTTTCCAGCAGTAGGCGCGCCGGCAGTCGTTGCATGCTGACATGCAGATCGATACGGTCGAGCAGTGGACCTGACAGTCGGTGCCGGTAGCGCTGGATGTGCTCGCTGGTGCAGCGGCAGCTGTGCTCCGGGTCGCCATAGTAGCCGCAGGGGCAGGGGTTCATTGCCCCGATCAGTTGAAACCGCGCGGGATAGGTGAATTTGTGTGCAGCGCGGGACAGCGTGACGGCGCCGGCCTCCAGGGGCTCGCGCAGCATTTCCAGCGCCTGGCGGCTGAATTCCGGCAGTTCGTCGAGAAACAGAACACCGCCATGGGCAAGGCTGGCCTCGCCCGGCCGTGGTCGCGCGCCGCCGCCAATGAGTGCCGCGGCGCTGGCACTGTGGTGCGGGTGGCGAAAGGGCCGCCGCCAGAGGTGTTCCACGCTGGTGCTGTCGTGAAAGCTGTGCAGGGCCGCGCAGGTTAGGGCCTCCTGCGTGTCCGGCGGAGGCAGGAGGCCGGGTAAACGGCTCGCCAACAGGGTTTTTCCCGTACCGGGTGGCCCCACCAGGAGCAGATTGTGATTGCCAGAGGCCGCTATTTCGAGCGCGCGCCGCGCCAGCGCCTGCCCGGCGACGTCCGCCAGGTCGGGGTAGGGCATCGCCGGTTGCGGCTGTGGCTCGTGTTCCTGTACTGACAGTCTGTGGCGGCCGTTGAGGTGGGCACACAGCGTGAGCAGGTCCTCTGCGGCGATGATACGGCTCCCGGGGACGGCGGCGGCCAGCGCAGCACTCGCCGCCGGGGTGACCAGGGCGCGATCTGCCGCGCTGCAGGCAAGCGCAGCAGGGATGATGCCCGGCACCGGGCGCACGGCACCGGTCAGGGCCAGCTCTCCAATAAATTCGTGGGCGGTCAGAGCAGCCGCTGGCAACTGCCCGGAAGCCGCAAGAATACCCAGCGCGATGGGCAGATCGAAGCGCCCACCCTCCTTGGGCAGGTCAGCCGGCGCAAGGTTCACGGTAATACGGCGATCCGGAAACTCGAAATGGGCTTGTTGCAGTGCACAACGCACCCGGTCGCGGCTCTCCCGGACAGCGGTTTCCGGTAGTCCGACAATCTGGAAAGCCGGCAGCCCGTTGCCCAGGTGGGTTTCCACCTGGACCAGGGGGGCTTCAATGCCTACTGCAGCGCGGCTGTAAACAACAGACAGTTCCATGGCTCATCCTTGAGCACAGAGCCTCTCCGGTGAGTGGAGAGGTCAGGTTTGGGGTTTCAGCGACTCGAACTCTCGCGTCAGGGCCTCCAGTTCAGCTTCCAACTCGGCGACCCTGGCCCGGGTGCGGGCCAGTATCGCGGCCTGCGCGTCAAACTCCTCGCGGCTGACAACGTCCAGTTTGCCCAATGCGGACTGCGCCAGGGCGCGCGCGCCCCTGTCGACTTCCGCGCGCAGGCCCGGACTGCCGACCAGGGCCGACATCTGCTGCAGTACTTCACTGATCGGCGGTGGTTTCAGGGCCATAATGCGCATTTCCTCTGCCAGACAGGACAGGTCGCAGTGTAGAGGAATTGCAAAACGGCGCACAGATCATCTTGGTGCACCAATAGGGTGCGGTGCATCCTAATGGTGCGCGTCGCTGCCGTTGACCCCTGGCGGAAATCGCGTGCAGCGAGCCCCAAAATCCCTTAACGCTTTGTAAATAATGGTTTTTTTTCTGGTTGGCACAGCACCTGCAAAGACCGGGGTGCAAACGCGAATTATGCAGAGCAAAAAAGTTCCGTGCCTGGCACAGATTTTTTTTGACTGCCAAACCAAGGAGAACCACACATGCTGCACAAAAAACTGCTTCCCGCTTCTGTCGCCGCCGTCCTGTTCGCAGGCGCTGTTTCTGCCCAGGCAGAGATCTCCGGCAACGTGACCCTCGCCACGGATTACGTGTTCCGCGGTATCTCGCAGACTGACGAGAAAGGCGCCATCCAGGGCGGCTTCGACTGGTCGGGTGATTCCGGCCTGTACGCCGGCATCTGGGCCTCCAACGTCGCCTTCGGTGGTGCTACCACCGAGATGGATTATTACTTCGGCTACGCCGGTGAAACCGACGGCGGCTTCGGCTACGACGTGGGCTTCTTCTACTTCGATTACGAGGGTGAGTCTTCCCTCGACTACATCGAATACGCCCTGGGCCTGAGCTACGCCGACTTCAGCGTTGGCTTTGTGTACTCAGACGAGTTTGGTGACGGCGGCCCCGAGTACATGTACTACTCCGCCGGCTACTCCCTGAGCCTGACCGACGTTCTCACCGTCGACTTCAACATCGGCTTCACCGACACCGACCAGGACGACTACTGGGAAGATGGCGCCGACAGCTACACGGATTACGGCGTGACCTTCGGTTACAGCGCCATGGAGCTGGACTTCGCGCTGGCCCTGATCGGAACGGATCTTGACGATGTGGACGCTGCGGATGATCGCATCGTGTTCTCCATCTCGAAGAGCCTCTAAGCGTTTCGGGACTGAAACCTACGGCGCCCTGCGGGGCGCCCTGCTGATACCTGGAGACTGACATGAAATTAATAACGGCTATCGTCAAGCCATTCAAACTGGACGACGTGCGCGAGGCACTTTCCGAGATCGGTGTGCAGGGCATCACCGTCACCGAGGTGAAGGGCTTCGGGCGCCAGAAGGGGCACACCGAGTTGTACCGGGGTGCGGAGTATGTCGTGGACTTCCTGCCCAAGGTGAAGATTGAAGTGGCTGTTGCCGAAGGGCTGGCTGACAAGACCATCGAAGCCATCACCCGGGCCGCCAACACCGGCAAGATCGGTGACGGCAAGGTGTTCGTGTCCACGCTGGAGCAGGTGATTCGTATTCGTACCGGCGAGACCGGCGAAGACGCCATCTAAATCCACCGAGACTAACTACGAGAGTGATTCCCATGGAAAACCAGATATTTGAATTACAGTACGCGATGGACACCTTTTATTTCCTGGTGTGCGGCGCCCTCGTGATGTGGATGGCGGCCGGCTTCGCGATGTTGGAGGCGGGCCTGGTGCGCGCCAAGAACACGACGGAAATCCTGACCAAGAACGTGGCCCTGTACGCCATTGCGTGCACCATGTACCTGATCTGCGGTTACCAGTTCATGTACGACGGCGGCTTCTTCCTGTCCGGTGTGACCACCGTGGCGCAGATGGATGATGCGGCGGTGGCAGCGGTGCTGGCGGACTCCGCGGAAGCCGGTTTCGGTGGCGACTCGGTGTACTCCGGCGCATCCGACTTCTTCTTCCAGGTGGTGTTTGTCGCCACGGCCATGTCGATTGTGTCCGGTGCAGTTGCCGAACGCATGAAACTGTGGGCGTTCCTGGCCTTTGCCGTTGTCATGACCGGCTTCATCTACCCCATCGAGGGCGGCTGGACCTGGGGTGGCAAGGCGGTTCCGTTCATCGGTGAGCTGTCCTACAGCGACTACGCCGGCTCCGGTATCGTGCACCTTGCTGGTGCGGCTGCGGCGCTTGCGGGTGTTCTGCTGCTCGGTCCGCGCAAGGGTAAATACGCTGCTGACGGTTCCGTCAAGGCCATTCCGGGCGCCAACATGCCGCTGGCCACGCTGGGTACCTTCATCCTCTGGATGGGCTGGTTCGGCTTCAACGGCGGCTCCACGCTCAAGCTGGGTGGCATTGCCGTGGCCAACGAAGTGGCCAACGTGTTCCTGAACACCAACGCTGCGGCTGCCGGTGGTCTGATTGCGGCCCTGCTGCTGTCACGCCTGATCTTCGGTAAAGCCGACCTGACCATGGCCTTGAACGGTGCGCTGGCTGGCCTGGTAGCGATTACGGCTGAGCCCGCAGATCCCACGCCGATGCTGGCGATGATCATCGGTGCGATTGGTGGTGTGATCGTTGTGTTCAGCATCGTTGCCATGGACAAAGTGAAAATCGACGATCCGGTCGGCGCCATCTCCGTGCACGGCGTCGTCGGTATCTGGGGTATCTTCGCGGTCCTGCTGTCTGACCCCGATGCCACCTTCATGGGTCAGCTCGTCGGCACCCTGGTGATCTTTGTCTGGGTCTTCGGCGCCAGCCTGATCACCTGGGCCATCCTCAAGGCGGTCATGGGTGTGCGTGTCAGCGAAGAGGAAGAGTACGAAGGTGTCGACCTCTCCGAATGTGGTATGGAAGCCTATCCGGAGTTTGTGGCACAGAAGTGAGCAACAGCTTGCGGGCGCATTGATGCAATGCGTGTTTGGGGGCCTTCGGGCCCCCTTTTTTATGGCCGCTTTTTGCGTTGCGCTCAGGCGCTGGCGGCGAGCAGCTCGGCCGCAGCGGCGAAGATCTGGCGGCTTGCGGCGGCCACGCGCCCAGGGCCACCGGCGACATGGCCAAATTCCGATTCGATCACCCGACACTCCATCCCCAGGACCGTCGCATCGTGCGCGGCGTCCTCGGCCGTGAAATAGAGATCAGTGCTGCAGGGCATGAGGATGCCGGGGCAGCCCGGCTGCGCATCATCGGCGTCAGCCGTCGGCAGCGGAGCCTGCTGCCAGGTGCGCAGTTGCAGCAACAGGTTGTTGGCGTCCTGCTGCAGGTGATCCTCTCTCCAGTAGTCCAGTACGTCCCCGATATCGGCAAAACCCAATTCGCGGTAGCGCGCGTTGCTGAAGAAAGCCTGACTGTAGGCCCAGCCGGCATAGACTGTGGCAAATGCGCCAAGGCCGCGGACCGGCGGTGTGCGGTAGTGACCGTCGGCAAAGGCCGCATCCGCCGTGAGGGCCGCCGCCACACCGTCGAGAAAAACCCGGTTGTGTGGGTAACAGCCGATGGTGGCACAGACGGCGAGCACGCTGCCAACGGCGTTGCCGCGGGCCCTGTGCCAGTGCAGTGCCTGCATTCCCCCCATCGACCAGCCCATCACCAGCCGGGGATTGGCACCCCCAAAGCGCGCCTGTAGCAGCAGCTGTTGTGCACGCACGTTGTCGCCGATGCTCACCTGTGGGAAGTCCGGTCCGGACTGTGGCGCTGGCGTGTTGCTGGGCGAACTGGACTCCCCGGCACCAAACAGGCAGGGAATGACCACGCAGTAGTCACCGCTGCCGAGTGGGCTGTCGGGGTCATCCACCCAGGCACGGTTGCTGGCGGCAACGCCGCCGTAGTAGGTGGGCAGCAACACGAGGTTGTCTTTTGGTGCGTTCAGCGCACCAAATTGGTGGTAGCGCAGGCGGGCATTGCGCAGCACCGTGCCGCTTTCCAGCACAAGGTCCCCCAGCGCATGTTCGTTTTCCTGCCAATACAGCTTGTTTTTCAATGACTTGACTCCGGGTTCAGGTCGAACAATTTAAACATGCATTCTGGCATGTTTCTTGGATGCTTCTGACTAGCAAGAAACATTCCCGCTTATGGAGCAGTCATGAACATTGAACAGTTGAAACAGCGTTGTCTGGAACAGGGTATTAAATACGGTATGGCGAGCTACGTGGATATTCACGGCGCCAGCAAGGGCAAGTTTGTGCCTGTCGGCCATTTCAAGCAGATGTTTGCCGGCTCGGAGCTGTTTACCGGCGCGGCCCTCGACGGCGTGCCACAGGACATTGCCGATGATGAAGTGGCTGCCATGCCCGACATGGCGTCCATGCAGCAGTGCCAGTGGAACCCGGAGCTGGCCTGGTTTGCCAGCGACCTGTATCTGCAGGGAGAACCCTTCGAGGCCTGCTCCCGCACGATTCTCAAGCGTCAGCTGGCGAAAGCCGCCGCCATGGGGTTTACCTTCAACCTGGGGATAGAAACCGAGTTTTTCATCCTGCGCAAGGGGGCTGACGGGCGCCCGGTGCCTTTCAGTGAGCGCGATACCCTGGGCAAGCCTTGTTACGACATCCCCAGCATGATGGATAACATCGTGATTATCGACGAGTTGGTACAGGCACTGACTGACATGGGTTGGGGCGTTTATTCCTTCGATCACGAAGATGCCAACGGCCAGTTCGAGATCGACTTCAATTACGCGGATGCGCTGACCATGGCTGATCGCCTGGTGTATTTCCGCTTGCTGGCCAACGAAATTGCGCGCAAGCATGGTGCCTTCGCCAGTTTCATGCCCAAACCCTTCGCTGACCGCACGGGCAGTGGCGCCCATTACAACATGTCCCTGGCGAGTGTGGACACCGGGCAGAATCTGTTCGCAGTGAGCCCGGATGCCGATCGCTACGACTGCGGTGTCTCCGAGCTCGCCTACCAGTTTATCGGGGGCGTGTTGCGCCACGCCAAGGCCATCAGCGCGGTGGTCGCGCCCACCGTGAACAGTTACAAGCGGCTGGTGCGTCAGGGCAGCATGTCCGGCTCCACCTGGGCACCGGTGTTCTGCTGTTACGGCAATAACAATCGCACCAATATGTTGCGTATTCCCAGTGCCGGTGCACGGGTCGAGTGCCGGGCGCCGGATATCGCCTGCAATCCCTATCTCGGTGCGGCCCTGATGCTCGCCGCAGGGTTGGAGGGCATAGAGCAGGGTATTGACCCCGGTCAGCCGCACCGGGAGAACATGTACCATTACAGTGATGCGGAAATCGCCAAGGCCGGCATTCAGTGTCTGCCGAAGACCCTCGCCGAGGCGACAGAGGCTATCGCCGCTGATGAACTGGCCTATCAGGTGCTGGGCCCCGCGATGCACAAGGCCTTTGTCGACTTCAAGCGGGCGGAATGGGACAGTTACCACAACATCGTATCGGACTGGGAAGTGGCGCGCTATCTGCGACTCTTCGGTTAACCGTTACCACCGGGGGTCGCGACTTGCCTTTGCCGGTCGCGTCCCTACACTGTAGGTTTTCCATTGCTCGGGTCGGATCATGAGGCGAACCAAGGAGGATGCAGCGAAAACCCGGCAGAGCCTGGTGGATGCGGCGCTCAAACTCTTTGGCCAACGAGGCTACAGCGGCACCACCCTGCGACTGATTGCGGAGGAGGCAGGGTGCTCCCGCGGGCCCATCTACTGGCATTTCGCCAGCAAAGAAGAGTTGTTTGAAGAAATCCTCGCCTACTCACAGCTGCCGCTGGAGCGGCTGGTTGCGCTGCACCACGAGGCCAGCGACCCGCTCGCGGCCGCAGCGGACTTCTCTCGCCAGTGGCTGCGTATGCTGTTGGATGATCATTATTTTCGGCAGTCATTCGAGATCTTTCTCAACAAGACCGAGTTTACCGAGGCGGTATCAAAAACACTGGCGCGCGAACGCGCATTGACGGCCTCCCTGATTGCGACCTTTGCGGCCTGGGTGGAGCGCTACCGTCGGGAGCAGGGCGTTCAGGGAGGTGTTGCGAGCCGCACGGTGGCGCTGTCCATGTATGCTTACCTGATGGGACTGACCCAGAGCTGGCTGTTCGATTCCGGCATCACCGACCTGGATAACAATCTCGACTTCTTTGTCGGTGAGTTTCTGCGCCTGCTACGCACAGTCCAGTGACTGCGCACGCATCATCTGCCGAATTTTTCGCTCAAGAAAGCGGTATTCATCGAAATCCAGTATGGCATCGCGATCGGTGCTGCTCTTCTCCAGGCCGGGACGGATGGTCTCCAGCAGGCGCCCGGGCCGCGTGCCCATAAAAAACACCACGTCACCCAGATACAGCGCTTCCTCGATGTCGTGGGACACCATCAGCACAGTGGTACGTTCCTGATGGACAATTTCCAACAGCAGGCTCTGCATCTGCCAGCGTGTTTCCGGGTCCAGTGCGCCGAAGGGTTCATCCATCAACAGCAGTGACGGATTACTGGCCAGGCTGCGGGCGATGGCGACGCGTTGCTGCATGCCGCCCGAGAGCTGGTGGGGGTAGGCGCGTTCGAAGCCATCCAGCTTGACTGCCTTGATGAAATACGGAACCACCCCCTCGCGCAGGCTGAGCGCCTCGCCCCGGGCTTTCAGGCCGAACGCGACGTTTTCCTCTACGGTCAGCCAGGGAAAGGAGCTGTAGTTCTGGAAGACCATGCCGCGGTCTATACCGGGCCCGAGGACGGTGCTGCCATCCACGGTGATGTCGCCTTCATCCTGTGTCTCCAGGCCGGCAATAATCCGCAGCAAGGTGGATTTACCGCAACCGGACGGTCCCAGTAACACCCCGACCCCGGTTTTTGGCAGTTCGAAGTTGATGTTGTCCAGCGCGGTCAGGGTTTGTCCCGAGCGCAGCAGAAAACGCTTGCTGACGCCCGAGACGGTAAGTCCGCTGTGTGTGCCTGCGGTCATTTGTTCAGCGCTGCCGCCAGCGGCGTCGTGTCGACCCCGGCCGCCATCGGCATGGCCTTGTCGATGAAGCCAAACTTCAACCACCAGTCCGTGGTGATATCCCAGTGGTTCTGCATGCCGTCGGCGGCAATTCCGAGGGGCAGTTCACCGTCTTTCAGGCCCATGAAGATCGCGGCCTGGTCGCGGTCGAAGACGAAGATACCGCCCTTGAGAATGTCGCCCGTGCTGCCCAGCACCTGCTCGACGTCCGCCACCGTGAACTGCAGGCCATCTGCGATGATCTGGTTGGCTTCCGCGGTGTTTGTCTTCCAGAAATCCACGGCGTTGAAGTAGGCCCGGGTGAGTTTGGCCGCGTCTTCAGGCCGCTGCTCCAGGAAGGCCGTGCTCATGTAGAGGGCGTCGCCCAGCAGCGCCGTGGTGATGTACTTTTCCTCGGTGGAGTCTGCTGCCACCGTGGCGCCTGGCATGGCTTCAAGCACCTGGGAGCCAAAGGGTTCCCAGAATTCCGCGGCGGCCGCGGTGCCGCCCACCATCGCGCCCACGGCATCGTCCATGATCAGGTTGGTGAAGGTGACTTCATTGATTCCCACGCCGTTGTCGGTGAGCCATTCAGCCATGAAGATCTGTGTCAGGCCACCCTCCAGCACTGCGACTGTCTGGCCTTTGAGCTGCTCCGCGCTGGTGATGCCGGGTGCGAGGATGATTTTATCCGTGCCGTAGGACGGATTGGTGTAGGTCACCAGCTTGATGCCAACGTCCTTGTCGGCCGCAATGGGACCATACTCCGCGGTGCTTGAGGTGGCGTGGAGTTCCCCCGCCGTCATCAGGGCGAAGCTCTGGTAGGGATCCTCGATGATGCTGATGTCGAGCTCCAACCCCTCGGTCAGGCCCTTCTCCTTGGCGATAAACCAGAACCCGTAGCCGGGCCAGGAAAAGAGTGAGAGTTTCACGGGGTCAGCGGCCTGGGTGGCCGACCCCAGGGCCAGGGCCAGGATGGCAATACCGGATCGAATATAGCGCATAGTGGTGCTCCTTTGCGGTTGAGTGCTGCTAGTGGGACTCGAGGTAACGAAACGCAGTGCGATGCAGCAGTTTGAACAGTGCGTCAAAAAGCAGGCCGAGCAGGCCGATGACCAGAATGCCGGCCATGATGTCGTCAATATGCACAAAGCGCTTGGCGCGCATCATCATGGCGCCAATGCCATCGGTGGCGGCGACGATTTCGGCGATTACCAGATACGTCCAGCTCACCGCCAGCATCTGTCGCAGCACATCCAGATAGCCTGGCAGGCTGGCCCTGAACGTGACCGAAAGCAGAATCTGGGGCGCGCGCAGGCCGAGGGTGCGGGCGGTTTCGATGTATACCCTGGGCACCTGGCGGGTAACGTCGGCGAGCATGATGATGAGGAAAAACAGCACGCCGATCACCAACAGGGCGATTTTCTGCTCGTCCCCGGTGCCCAGCCACATCAGTAACAGTGGGATGAACGCCGGTGCCGGCAGGTAGCGGAAGGCGCTGGCTACCGGGCCCAGTACGCGATCGATGGGACGGTAGGCGCCCATCAGCAGACCCAGCGGCAGGGCAATCGCCACGGCGATGCCGAAACTGAGCAGAATGCGCTTCACGCTCGCCCAGATATCGCTGGCAAAATCCTTCTCCACCAGTAATTCATACAAACTGGTAAACACTTTTTCCGGCCCGGGAAACAGGCGCGGTGGCGCGATCTCGGCATGCGCGGCAAGCCACCAGCCGCCGATGAACAGCGCCCAGCCCAGAATGCCCAGCACAGTTCGGGAGCCGGCGACGGCAGCGACTCTGCGGGCGGAACTGAATAGCGGGTTGGCCTGATGCATCGCGATCTAGAACGCCGTCAGGAAGCTGAGCGCGTCGACACCGACCGCGCGCCCCTCGTTGAGTGAGGTCTTTACCTCATCGGCGCCGTATTCTTCAGCGTAAATGCGTGCCACCCGGTGTTTGTGAAAGGCACGCGCCTGCGGCACAAAACCCAGTGTCTGTGCCTCGACGTCGGGCTGCATGCTGCGATGCAGCTCTGGCAGGCGGTACCAGCCCAGCGTGGGCTTCTCGTGGTGTGCATTGTGATAGCAGAAATTGAGCACCAGCAGGTTGATGGCGGGAAAGCGGTGTGACAGGAGGTTGCTGTAGGTGTTGCGCTGTTCGTACTTGGCATCACCCTTGTGGGGAAACACTGTATCCGGGTCGTCGAGATTAAAGATCACCTCGTAGTTGTGCTGGTAGCAATCCATGAAGCGCAGGGCAGTGAGCAGCAACAGCTGCGCCAGCGCGTACAGCAGGAAGGCAACGGGGCTGATGAACAGTACCAGCCCGAGCAGTGCACCACGAACCAGCAATACGCGCAGCACACGACCGCGTTGAGCGCGTTTGGACTCGATCACCCAGGGTGCGAGGACCAGCATGGTGTGCATCATGATTTCAACGGCGGGTATGTAGGCCCATTCCGCGGCATGCACCAGCCTCGCGAGGCCGGGGTGGCGTTTCAGGAAGCTGCGGTAGTCCCACACCACGGGGTCGTAGTTGTCGACATGGTGGCGCATGTGCTTGTAGCGGATATCCTCAAAGCGCCCGTAGCAGCTGCCGGTTATCCAGTTGAGAACCTTGCCCAGTGCCGCGTTGGTCTTCGCCGACATGAACACCGCGTTGTGTCCGCAATCGTGCAGCAGGTAGGCGGCGATCAGCATGCTGTGTGCCAGCACGACAACGCCCAGCGCGTTGACCGCCGCACTGGGCTGGAACAGCGCCGCCCAGCCGCCTGTATAGGTCAGTGCAATATAGGCGAGCACCAGCAGCGTGTAGTGCGCGCCCGCGGGGTCGCGCAGTTTGAGAGCGTCACGCATGACGGGCCTCCTTGGTGGCGTTGGCATGCGACCAGCGCGCGAAGTGCCTTTGCTCCTCGGCGCCAATCCAGCGGTTGAGTTCCCAGAGGTCTGCGATGGGGGCGTTGGTAAACGGCAGGTGGTGCAGATAGCCATCGGGCCCGAATTCCGGCGTCAGTGTTGTTTCGCTGTAGCCCCGCGCCTGCTGCGCCTGCCAGATGGCCTCCCAGCAGCGCTGGTGACTGGCCAGTGCGTCGGCATACTCGGGTGCGCCGGGGTGGGGCACCTGGGGCCCCTGGTCATAACCGATGCGCCCGTGAATGTGGTGTGCGTGTTGCGCGGCCAGGGTGACGGCGTCCCACTCACTGTCCATCAGGCGTTCGCAGACGACCACCCAATGGCTGAAGTCACAGGTGATTTTCAGTGCCGGCAGCGCCTGCAGAATCGCCACAGTGTTCCAGGGGCAATAGAAGCTGCGTCCACGGTGTGTCTCGAAGGAGCAGAGCACATCGTGCCGGTCGGCGATATCCATGGCCGCCCTGAAGAAGTCCACGCTGTCCTGAACGGGCCAGGCATCGCAGCCGCCCATCACGTTGATAAAGCGTGGCGCGAGAGGTTTGCCCAGCACAATCTGTGCCTCCAGGTCCTCGAGGTGTTCGCTGACGCTGGCGTCTCGCCGGGGAACGTAGGAGCCCGCGGTGCAGATTTCCTGGATCCACTCCAGCTCATGTGTCTGCAGCGCACTGGCGAGTTGCTCGAGGTGCCCGGGCGCGCTGTGTATTGCCGGCGCCTCTAAGCCGGCACACCCTGCAGTGCGGGCGAGCAGGGCGCCCTGGTCGATGCTGCCTGTGTGGCCCCACAGGGTTTTAAAGGTGCGTAATTGCATGATCTGATCCTGGATAGCGTGCTCTATACCGAGGAGCAACTTCCATGCCAAGATGTATGTATAATCACAACCTATTGAAAAATAATAAAAAATACCGGATCGGTAAAGATTGACTCGGGTGTGTCGCGGGGCGATGCACCGCGAGGTGTGCATCCCGCGTCCTTTTTGGTGCAGGTCGCGGCGGTGGCGGCGAGCGGCGTTCGGGGTCACTCCGTCCGCCAGCCCGGGCGCCCTGGCGCGATGCACCAGAATGGCGCAGGGCATGCATTTGGTGCATTTTCCGGTGCAGCGTACCGCGCTCAGGGTCGCAGTGTGGCCGCTGTCGGCGGGATTGACGGTTCTGGCATGGTTCCTGCTTTGCCTTACCTGTCCGTACTCCTGACATGACGTGACATGAAAACCAATAGAGCGCTAGGGTTCCGACCACTGTACCGGTGGTGACTGGTCCGAGAGCACTCGACCTTTCGGTGAAGGGTTACACGGCGGGATAAAAGCCCGGGAGAACTGAAGGCGAAATGCCGGGGGTACTCTGTGATCAACCGACCCAACCCGACTGAGAGGTACACCATGAAGCGATTTACCCTATTCCTGCTCCTTGTGATGTTGTCGTCAACGGCATCGGCCCGCGACAGCTTCAAGATCTGCTGGTCGATCTACGTCGGCTGGGTACCCTGGGCCTACGGTGCCGAACAGGGCATCGTGAAGAAGTGGGCCGACAAATACGGCATCAATATCGAAGTGGTGCAGATCAACGACTACATCGAATCCATCAACCAGTACAGCATGGGCGAGTTCGATGCCTGCACCATGACGAACATGGATGCGCTGACCATTCCGGCGGCGGGCGGTGTGGACAGCACGGCGCTGATCGTCGGCGACTTTTCCAACGGCAATGACGGTATCGTGCTCAAAGGCAAGGACTCAATGGCGGACATCAAGGGGCAGACCGTGAATCTGGTCGAGCTAAGCGTGTCCCACTATCTGCTGGCCCGCGGCCTGGAAAGCGTGGGTCTTACCGAGCGCGATGTCCAGGTGGTGAACACCTCGGACGCCGATATGGTGGCGGTCTATGCGACACCCGGTGTGACGGCAGTCGCGACCTGGAATCCCCTGTTGAGTGAAGTGGCCGCCATGCCAGACAGCCACCTCGTATTCGACTCCTCCCAGATCCCCGGCGAGGTGATCGACCTGTTGATCATCAACACCGAGACGCTGGCGGCCTACCCGGCGCTGGGCAAGGCGCTGACCGGGGCGTGGTACGAAATCATGGCACACATGAACGGTGGCGATGAGCGCGCGACCGCCGCCAAGACCTTCCTGGCGGAACTGTCCGGTACCGACCTTGCAGGTTTTGAGTCGCAACTGGCCAGCACCGAAATGTTCTACACCCCGGCGGAAGCGCTGGCCCTGACCAACAGCGAGCAGGTGAAGGCCACCATGCAGACGGTGGCGGAGTTCTCGCACAAACACGGCTTGCTGGGTGAGGGCGCGCCTGGTGCCACGTTCATCGGTGTGGAGACACCCGCGGGCGTCTACGGTGATAGCAATAACATCAAGCTGCGTTTTGATCCGACCTACATGCAAATGGCCCTGGACGGCGAACTCTAGGCCCACGGCAGGGCACGGGAGCGTTGCTCTCCCGTGCTCCACCCCATCAAGGATTGATCATGAAACGCCTGATTAACCAGACACCTGCGCCGATGCTGCGCGTGCTGCTTACCCTGTTGCCTTTTGTGGCACTGGTGCTGCTGTACATGCTGGCTTCGGATGCCCGATTGGCGGAAAACCCCGCAGACAAACTGCTGCCCAGCTTCGCGCAGATCGGCGATGCCATACAGCGCATGGCCTTCGAGCCGAGCAAGCGCAGCGGTGACTACCTGCTCTGGGAGGACACGCTGAGCAGCCTTACCCGGCTTGGGCTGGGGGTGGTGATCGCGGCGGTGATCGGCCTTGCACTGGGATTGTTCACCGGTGCCCTGCCGCTGGTGGCAGCGACGGCGAGTCCCCTGCTGACCGTGGTGTCGCTGATTCCCCCGCTGGCGATTCTTCCCGTCCTGTTCATCGTGTTTGGTCTGGGTGAATTGTCGAAGGTGGCCTTGATCGCCATTGGCATCACACCGTTCATTGCCCGCGACATACAGCGGCGCACGCAGGAGATACCCTCGGAGCAGCTGGTCAAGGCGCAAACTCTGGGAGCGAATACCAGTCAGATCATCTGCCGGGTGCTGTTACCGCAGCTGATGCCGCGACTGGTCGACGCAGTGCGTCTTTCGCTGGGCGCCGGCTGGCTGTTTCTCATTGCCGCCGAAGCGATTGCCGCGACCGAGGGCCTGGGCTATCGCATCTTTCTGGTGCGCCGCTACATGGCGATGGACGTTATCCTGCCCTATGTAGCCTGGATCACCCTGCTGGCGTTTGTGATTGATGCGCTGCTGGCAGCCCTCAGCCGTCGCCTGTTTCCGTGGCATCACCAGGGGGCCCACTGATGATTGAAGCGCGCAATCTGTGGAAGAAGTACGGTGACAAAGTGGTGCTGGAGCGCGTCAACCTGCGGGTTGAGGAAGGAGAGTTCATCACCCTGGTGGGCACCTCGGGATGCGGTAAAAGCACCTTCCTGAACATGCTGCTGGGCACCGAGCCCGTCAGCAGCGGTGAGTTACTGCTGCACGGCAAGCCCGTACCCGGCGAACCGGGCCCGGACCGGGGCATCGTGTTCCAGCAGTACTCCGTGTTCCCGCATATGACGGTTTTGCAGAACGTGATGGCTGCTCGCGGTTTCTCCCGCCGCAATCTTACCGGCGCACTGTTTGGCAGCGCGCGCCGCGCGGCGCGGGAGGAGGCCCTGGCCCTGCTCGAGGAAGTGGGTCTGTCCCACGCGCAGGGGCAGTATCCCGCCGAGCTCTCCGGTGGCATGCGCCAGCGTCTCGCCATCGCCCAGGCGCTGCTTGGCCGCCCCGGTATTCTCCTTCTCGACGAGCCGTTCGGTGCCCTGGACCCCGGTATCCGGGCCGACATGCACGACCTCGTGCTGCGCCTCTGGCGCCAGTACCGGCTCACGGTGTTCATGGTCACCCACGATCTCAAGGAGGGTTTCTACCTGGGTACCCGGCTCTGGGTATTCGACAAGACACGACACGATCCCCAGGCACCCGACGCCTATGGCGCGACCATCACCTACGACTTGCCGGTAGGCAAGATTGACCGGGACACCCTGTCTGACATTGATCGCGACCTGGCGCGCACGGCAACAGAAACGGAATGACATCATGAACGCTTGCGAGTATGAAACCGAAATCGCTCCCGGTGGCCACTGGTCACTGCGCCTGCGCAGGGGGACAGCAATGCGGCTTACCGACAGCCGCGGCGACGCCAATCTGGGGATGCTGTTTTACAACCCCGAAAACCTGCAGGAGCGCTACAACGCACCCGACACGCTTAAATGCCAGCACACCTTCAAGCTCACCCGGGGGCATTGCCTGTATTCGGATATGGGCCGCATTTTTGCCTCCATTGTGGAGGACTCCCTGGGGTGGCATGAGACGGTATGCGGCAATTCCCGTGCCGAACATGTCGCGCAACAGTGGGGCGGCCGCGATTACCAGGGCGATCGCAACGACTGGCACCAGAATGGCCACGATGCGTTTCTTGTCGAACTCGCCAAGTATGGGCTCGGTGCGGCGGATATGGCCGCCAATATCAACTGGTTCAGCCGTGTTTCCACCGACGAGGACGGGAATCTGCGTCGGGTGGAGGGGCATAGCGCGGCCGGCAGCCACGTCACCCTGCGCTTTGAGATGGACACGCTGGTACTGCTCCACGCCTGCCCCCATCCACTGCATCGCGCGCCGTCCTATCCGCGTAGCCCCGTGCATATCGCACTGGGCAAGGCGGCTCCGGTGGCTGAGGACGACATCTGCCTGAATCATTGCGATGAGAACCGGCGCGGCTTCCACAACAACCTGCTGTATCACCTGGGAGGCTGAGGAGTCCACCATGTTGACTGAAAGTGTACGGCGCCCCGATGAGGCGCATTCCCGCACCACCGTGCCCGCCGGCGACTATTACCTGGGTCGGCTGAACGCGGGCCAGACACTGCGTATTCTGGATCTCGAGGGCAATCAGGCCGCTGATACCCTGTTCTTCAACGCAGAGGACAGCGCCGAGCGCTACAGCGCGACCGATACCCTGCGCGAACAGGGCAATGTGTACCTGAGCGCGGGGTCCATACTGCGTTCCAGCCGCAACCGTCCCATGCTGGAAATTGTCGCGGACACCTGTGGTCGTCACGACACCCTGGGCGGCGCCTGCGCCAGTGAGAGCAATACGGTGCGCTACGACCTTGAGAAACGCTGCATGCACTCCTGTCGCGACAGCTGGATGCTGGCGATTGCCGAACACCCCGAGTATGGCCTGCACAAGCGTGATATCGGCCACAACATCAACTTTTTCATGAACGTGCCAGTCACCGCGGAGGGCGGCCTGACCTTTGAGGACGGTATTTCCGCGCCGGGCAAATATGTCGAATTGACGGCGCTGATGGATGTGCTGGTGCTGATTTCCAATTGCCCCCAACTGAACAATCCCTGCAATGGTTTTAATCCAACGCCGGTTGAGGTGTTGGTCTGGGATCGCTGAATCAGATAACCCCGGCTGTGGACGACCATAGCCGGCAACGATGAGACGGGACGACCCGCGCCAGGTTTGACGATGTTTGACACTGTACTTGTAGCCAACAGGGGGGCGATCGCCACCCGCATCCTGCGCACCCTGCGTCGAATGGATATCCGCTCTGTGGCGGTATATGCAGACTGCGATGCCGACAGCCTGCATGTGCGACAGGCGGACCAGGCTTTCTGCCTGGGGGAGGGGGGTGCCGCCGAGACCTACCTCAACATGGAGCGCATTCTCGAGGTGGCGCGCGAGAGCGGCGCGCAGGCCATTCATCCGGGCTACGGTTTTCTCAGCGAAAACGCTGAATTCGTCAGGCGCTGCGAAGCGGCGGGCATCGCCTTTATCGGGCCGACACCTGAGCAGATGCAGGCCTTTGGGCTCAAGCACCGGGCCCGGGACCTGGCGGAGGCCGCGGGTGTTCCACTGTTGCCGGGTTCCGGGTTGCTCGACACGCTGGCGGCGGCGGAAGCAGAGGCGCTGCGTATTGGCTATCCGGTGATGCTGAAGAGCACGGCTGGCGGTGGCGGCATAGGCATGCAGCTTTGCCACGATGCAGCAGAGCTGGCCGGTGCGTTTGATTCTGTGCGTCGGCTGGGCGCCAACAACTTCGCTGACGACAGCGTGTTCCTGGAGAAATTCATCGGCCGTGCCCGGCACATTGAAGTGCAGGTGGTGGGAGACGGCCAGGGCAGGGCGCTGGCGCTCGGGGAGCGTGACTGTTCAAGCCAGCGACGCAACCAGAAAGTGGTTGAAGAATGCCCCGCCCCCAATCTGGAGGACGCGACCCGTACCGCTCTGCACAGTACCGCTGAACGCCTGTTGTCGAGCATAGGCTACCGCAACGCCGGCACCGTGGAGTTCATCTACGATGCCGACACGGCAGCGTTTTATTTTCTCGAGGTCAATACGCGGCTGCAGGTTGAGCACGGCGTGACGGAAGAAGTGTATGGCGTAGACCTGGTGGAATGGATGCTGCGCATTGCTGCCGGCACTGCTCCCGACCTGGATGCCGAGCGCGTCGCCCTGCGGCCACGGGGTCACGCCGTGCAGGTGCGCGTCTACGCCGAGGACCCGTCGCTGGACTTTCAGCCCTGCGCGGGCCTGCTGAGCCACGTCAGTTTTCCCTCCGGCGACGGGGTGCGCATTGACCACTGGATTGAGTCCGGCGTTGAGGTGCCTCCCTTCTTTGATCCAATGCTGGCCAAGGTGATTGTGCACGCCGCCGACCGCAGCGCGGCACTGCAGAAGCTGCAGCGCACCCTCGACGAGATCGAACTCTACGGCAGTGAGACCAATCTCGGTTACCTGCGGGCCCTGAGCCGCGATGCCACGCTGCTGCAGGGACAGGTGACCACCCGCTACCTGAACCGCTTCAGTCATCGCCCGGCGCGGGTTGATGTGCTGCAGGGCGGAACACAGACCACACTGCAGGACTACCCGGGTCGGCAGGGGCACTGGGATGTTGGCGTGCCGCCTTCCGGCCCTTTCGACAGCTACTCGTTCCGCCTCGCGAACCGCCTGCTGAACAACGAGGCCGATGCCAGCGCTCTGGAGATTACCCTGCAGGGCCCGCTGTTGCGCTTCGCTGTCGATACGCAAATGGTGATTGCCGGCGCGGCGATCGAGGCCACCCTCGATGAGCAACCCGTCTTTCCGTGGGAGGTGGTTGCCGTGCGCGCGGGCCAGACACTGCAACTGGGACGGGTGCGTGAAGCCGGGGCGCGCGCGTACCTCGCGGTACGCGGCGGTTTTCAGTGCCCGGCGTATCTCGGTTCGCGCTCCACCTTCACACTCGGCCAGTTCGGCGGCCACAACGGCCGTGCGCTGAGGGCCGGTGACGTGCTGCACCTGAGTGAGGAGCCTGCGCTCCCCGCGGCAGCGCAGCGGCTTCCCACTGCACTGCAGCCCGACATCCACCGGCAGTGGCAGCTGAGGGTAATTTACGGCCCCCACGGCGCCCCTGATTTCTTCACGGATGACGACATCGCCACATTCTTTGCCACCGACTGGGAGGTTCACTACAACTCCAGCCGCACGGGTGTGCGCCTGATTGGCCCGAAACCGCAGTGGGCCCGTGCCGACGGTGGTGAGGCAGGCCTGCACCCCTCCAACATTCACGACAATGGCTACGCCTTCGGCACGGTGGATTTCACCGGTGATATGCCCGTTATTCTCGGCCCGGATGGCCCCTCACTGGGAGGGTTCGTGTGCCCGGCGACGGTGATTACCGCGGATCTGTGGAAGCTCGGGCAGCTGCGGGCTGGCGACACGCTGCGCTTTGTGCCTGTGTCGCTGCCCCAGGCGGTGGCGCTCGAGGCCGCCCAGAGTGAGGCCATTGCCGCGCTTGCACCGGTTGCCTGTGAGTGGCAGCCGGCGGCACCGCTGTCGCCGGTGCTGGCGCGCTTCCCCGCGGAGACCTTCGGTGACGAGATTGTCTGCCGCAGCGCGGGAGACCACTTTCTGCTGGTCGAGTACGGCGAGCAGGAACTCGATATTCGGCTGCGCTTCCGGGCCCATGCACTCATGCAGTGGTTGCAGCAATACTCGCTGCCGGGGCTGCGCGAGTTGATCCCGGGGATCCGCTCGCTGCAGATTCACTACGACAGCCAGGTGCTGGGCCACGATGCCCTGCTTGCGCACCTCGAGCGCGGCGAGCGCGAGCTGGCCACGCAACTGGCGCAACTCAGCGTGCCCTCACGCATCGTGCACCTGCCGCTGTCCTGGGATGATGAGGCCTGCCGGCTCGCCATCGAAAAATACACGCAGTCCGTGCGAAAGAATGCCCCCTGGTGCCCGAGTAACCTGGAATTCATTCGCCGCATCAACGGGCTCGAAGACATCGAGGCCGTCAAGCGCATTGTATTTGAGGCCGCGTACCTGGTGATGGGGCTGGGTGATGTCTATCTCGGGGCGCCGGTGGCTACGCCGGTAGACCCCCGGCACCGCCTGGTCACCACCAAGTACAATCCCGCGCGCACCTGGACGGCAGAAAACTCCGTGGGTATCGGGGGTTCCTATCTCTGCGTGTATGGCATGGAGGGCCCGGGAGGCTACCAGTTCGTCGGGCGCACCCTGCAGATGTGGAACCGCTATCGACGTACCGACGCCTTCGAGGAGCCCTGGCTGCTGCGTTTCTTCGACCAGATTCGCTTTTATGAAGTCAGTCACGACGAGCTGCAGCAAATCCGTCGTGACTTCCCGCAGGGGCGCTATCCGCTGACCATTGAGCAGAGCCAGTTCTCACTGGCCGACTACGAGCAGCTGCTGGCCGACCATGCAGGGGCCATCGACGACTTCCGTAGCCGCCGTCAACAGGCCTTCGCGGCAGAGCTGGCGCAGTGGCACGCCAGCGGGCAGTTCAACTTCGCTGAAGAAGAGCAGCCCCCGGCTGTGGAAGAGCAGAGCTGGCCCGACAGCGCCACCGTCGTGGACAGCCCCGTTTCCGGCAGTGTCTGGCAGCTGCGCGTGCAGGTGGGGGATACCGTGGGCCGCGGCGATGCGCTGCTGGTGCTGGAATCGATGAAGATGGAGATTGCCGTATCTGCCCCCTGCGATGGCACGGTCACCCAGGTGTTGCCGACCGCCGGCGGTCGCGTCGCCGCGGGGCAGGCACTGGTGGTGCTTGAGGACTCGAAGAACAGCGCAGGAGCTGCATCATGAGCCACACTATGACCATCGCGGGATTACAGGCGGCCTACGCGGACGGTGAACTGACGCCGGCGTCCGTGATGGAGAACATTCGCCAGCGTGCCGGCGAGTATGCCGGGCACAATATCTGGATTCATGTGCTCAGTGCGCAAGAGCAGGCAGGCTGGCTGGAGGCTCTCGCCGATCGCGACCCGGCGACCCACCCACTGTGGGGCGTGCCCTTCGCCATCAAGGACAATATCGACCTCGCCGGTATTCCCACCACGGCGGGCTGTCCCGAGTTCGCCTACACGCCGTCGCAGTCTGCACGGGTGGTGCAGCAACTGCTGGATGCGGGTGCGATTCCGGTGGGCAAGACCAATCTGGACCAGTTCGCGACCGGGCTCAACGGCACCCGCTCGCCCTACGGCGCCTGTCACAATGCCTTCGACCCGGAATACATCTCCGGCGGCTCCAGCTCAGGCTCGGCAGTGGCTGTGGCGCTGGGTCTCGCGAGTTTCAGTCTCGGCACTGACACGGCGGGCTCGGGCCGCGTGCCGGCCTGCTTCAATAACCTGGTGGGCGTGAAGCCCACCCGCGGCCTCCTGTCCTCCCGCGGCCTGGTGCCCGCCTGCCGCAGCCTGGATTGCATCAGCCTGTTTGCGCTGGATACCGATGACGCAGACCGGGTGTTGAGCTGCGCGGAAGGGTTCGACCAGGAGGATGCCTTCAGCCGCCGCAACGTCTTCGCCAATAGCGCACGCCACTACGGACTGCGCACGGGGCCGCTGAAAATGGGCGTGCTCGGCGAAGAGCATCTGAAATTCTTTGGTGACAGTGACTATGCAGCGGCCTACCGGCATACCCTGGCAGCGCTGGCTGACGCGGGGGTGGAACTGGTGCCGGTGGACTACACGCCTTTCGACCAGGCGGCGCGTCTGCTGTATGACGGCCCCTGGGTGGCGGAGCGTTACATCGCCTGTGAATCCATGCTCGCCGCGAACCCCGAAGCCATCCATCCGGTGGTTCGGCGTATCGTGGCACAGGGTGAGACGCTGCAAGCAACGGCACTGTTCCAGGCCCAGTACCGGCTGGCGGCCCTGCGCCAGCAGTGCGAGGCGGCGCTGGCGGGCCTCGACTGCCTGCTCACACCCACGGCGGGACGTCTGTTCAGTATTGCCGACCTGCTCGCCGAGCCGGTGCTGTACAACGCCCAACTCGGCTATTACACCAATTTCATGAACCTGCTGGACATGGCAGCGGTGGCGGTGCCCACGGCCTTTACGCCGGGCGGGCGCCCCTTTGGTGTGACCCTGGCAGGCAGCGCTTTCAGTGACCGCGCATTGCTGTCGATGGCCAATCGCCTGCGTGCCCTGCTGCCGTTGCCACTGGGTGCCCTGCAGGTGGCCGCGAGCGGCAGCAGGGCGCCGGCAGTGGCTGACACGACGCACACGAAGATTGCGGTCTGCGGTGCGCATCTCGATGGCCTGCCCCTGAACTGGCAGCTCCGTGAGCGCGGCGCCACCCTGCTGACCCGCACGCAGAGCGCCGCCTGCTACCGACTCTACCTGCTGGCCGGGGGGCCTCCCCTGCGCCCGGGCATGGTGCGTGACGAAGCGCAGGGGCGCGACATCGAGGTGGAGGTGTGGTCCATCCCGACTGCCGAACTGGGGAGCTTCGTTGCCGGCATCCCCGCACCGCTGGGGATCGGCAAAGTGGAGCTGGCGGACGGCAGCTGGGTCAGTGGTTTCATCTGCGAACCGCAGGGTGTATTGACGGCAGCGGAGGACATCACGCACCACGGTGGCTGGCGGCGTTGGTTGCAGGGCAGCGGAATGGCATGAGGGGCTGTGCCCACCGGCGATTCTATGGCGTATACTGCGGGCTTCGCTGAAATTCGGAGATGCCTGCATGAAACTGGTCACTGCCATCATCAAACCGTTCAAGATGGACGACGTCCGTGCCGCACTGGCGGAAATAGGTGTTCAGGGGATTACTGTGACAGAGGTCAAGGGCTTTGGTCGTCAGCGCGGCCACACCGAGCTGTACCGGGGCGCCGAGTACGTGGTGGACTTCCTGCCCAAGCTGAAACTGGAGATCGCCGTCGGTGAGTCCCAGCTGGCTTCGACCATTGATGCCATCATTCAGGCAGCCAATACCGGCAAGATCGGAGACGGCAAGATCTTTGTCACCGAGATGGAACAGGTCATCCGTATTCGCACCGGCGAGACGGGCGAAAACGCGATCTAAACCCGAGTCCCCCGGGGTTCTTCCTGTCAAGGCTTGCCGTTGAGGCGGGCGATGGCCGCGGGCAGGTCGCGCAGCGCCGTGACCTCCTCGTCGGCGCGATAGCTCTCAGGCTGCCAGGCGTCACCTGCCAGGTTCACCCAGACAGTGCGCAGGCCCACCCGCTGTGCCCCGAGTATGTCGTGTTCGGGGTTGTCGCCCACATGCACAATCTCTTCCGCGGCGGCACCGGTCGCCGCCAGTGCGGCGTGAAACATGTCCGGCGCAGGCTTGCTGGCACCGATCTCTTCTGCCAGAAAGGCAAAATCGAAGTATTCCGCCGCATCGGTCTTGTAGATGTCGGCGTTGCCGTTGGTCAGCGCACCCAGTCGGTAGGTTTTGGCCAGCGTCTGCAGCACGTCCAGCGCCTCCGCGTAGAGCTCGACCTTGTGCCGCTCTTCCAGAAAGGCGGCGAACGCCGCGCGGGCGCCGGCCTCGCTCTCTGCGACGCTGAAGCCCGCCGCGCGCTGCAGCTCAAACAGTGTGCGTATGCGCATCTGACTGACGTGATGCACCAGTTCCGGATGCTGCTTCCAGACCCGCTTCTTGAATTCCCACAGGCTGTCGTGGTCGTGGTGCTCGATGCTTCCGGGGCGATGCTGCAGCAGCCAGTCCCGCTGTGCCTGCTCCGCACGCAACAGGGCAGGCTCCACGTCCCACAGCGTGTTGTCCAGGTCGAAGGTGATCACCCGCAGCGGCATGCGCTCATTCCTCGCCGGGCTTGCGGCGCCGGGCACGCGGATGCGCTGCGTCGTAGACCTTGGCCAGATGCTGGAAGTCGAGGTGGGTGTAGATCTGGGTGGTGGCAATGTTCGCGTGCCCCAGCAACTCCTGCACCGCGCGCAGGTCGCCGCTGGATTCCAGCATATGGCTGGCAAACGAGTGGCGCAGCATGTGTGGATGTACGTCCTGGTACATGCCTGCCCGCCGGCCTTGCAGGCGCAGCCGATCCTGGATCGTGCGCGCGCTGGCGCGCGTTCCGCGACGGCTGAGGAACAGTGCGGGGTCGGTGCTTGCGGGGCGCACTTCCAGCCAGCGATCCAGTGCCGCCAGTGCCACCGCGCCCACCGGTACGGTGCGTGTTTTGCGGCCCTTGCCGGTGACGGTGAGCAACTGCTCATGGCGGTCTATGTCGCCGAGATTGATAGCGGCCAGCTCCGCCAGTCGCAGGCCTGAGGAATAGAAGAGCTCCGCCATGGCGCTGTCCCGGCGCGCCGTCAGGTCATCGCCGCTGAATTGCAGGTAGCGGTTTACCTGATCGGTATCCAGCGCTCGCGGCAGGCGCCTGGGCTGCCGCGGCGCCTGTACCGCGGCGGCCGGGTTACGCGTATGACCCTGTTCCCGACCGAGATAATTGAAGAAGGAGCGCAGCGCCGACAATGCACGCTGGATGCTGCTGCTGGCGAGGCCCTGGCGGCGCAGCTGGCTTACCCAGGCACGTATGTCGGACTCGTGCAACCGGGCCGGATCGCTGCGACCACGATCCGCGCAGAAACGCTGGAGGCCGGCGAGGTCGCGCTGGTAGTTGCTGACCGTGTGTGGCGACAACTGGCGCACGTCGCGCAGGTAGCGGATAAAGGCCTCAGAGGCGACCTGCAGCGGCGTGGCCTCCGGCATCACGCCTGTGCCGGTGCTTGCAGGCGGGGCAGCAGGCGCACCATCACCTCGGCAATATGCTGCAGGAACAGCGTGCCCATGGTGCTCGTATAGTGATGCGCATCGGAACTGCCCACCGCGATGACCCCCAGGTCCTCTGTTCCGGCAAGTGGCATGACTGCTGCAGATCCCACGCTGCCGGCGTTCTCGAACAGGAAGTCGAGCTCCTCCCGGCGCAGTGGGCCGCAGACGGCTTTGCGTCCGCGCAGCAGGGCGCCGATGGCTGACTGGGCGCTTTCCGCCGGCACCACACGTAAACCATCCGCCGCGGTCGCATCACCGAACAGGATGATGCTTGCGTGTTCAACACCGAAATCCGCCTGCATGGCGCGCTGGAAGGCGGCGCACAGTGCCGGGACGGAGTCGGCGTCCAGCATGGCGAGCACCAGGTGCCGGGTTTGCTCGTATAGCTTGTCGTTGCTGCGCGCATTCGCCGTGAGGGCGTTGAGCCGCTGGCGCATTTCGGTATTGCGTTCGCGCAGCACGCTCACCTGCTTTTCTACCAGGGACACGGCACTCCCGGAGGCGTGGTTCACGTGTAGAAAATCCAGCATGTCAGGGTGGCGCTGCAGGAAATCGCTGTGGTTCTTGAGGTACTCGCG
Organism: Halieaceae bacterium UBA5044; assembly: GCA_002416125.1. GTDB lineage: Bacteria > Pseudomonadota > Gammaproteobacteria > Pseudomonadales > Halieaceae > Haliea. Next base: position 117,850 of record DIBU01000008.1, on the reverse strand, counting down.
AACGGTGTCGTCGGTCAATGCTGCGCTCTCGGCAGCGACTGCCTGTTCATTTCTGGCTGACATGGTCTGTGCTCCACATTTCCGGCGCGCGGCGCCGGCGTCATATTCTGATACTGCCCTCGAACACGACGGCGGTCGGACCCGTCATGGTCACCGGGTTGCCGGGGCCGGGCCAGCGAATCTCAAGCTTACCGCCGGGCAGGTGAACTGTCACGGTGTCCTGCAACCAGCCGCGCATCATGCCGTACACGGCTGCCGCGCAGGCACCTGTACCGCAGGCCAGGGTCTCCCCGGCCCCGCGCTCGTGAACACGCAGGCGAATTTCCCCTGCCGAGAGCACCTGCATGAAACCGGCGTTGGTGCGTTTCGGGAAGCTGGGGTGGTGTTCGATTGCCGGACCCAGTGTGGCAACGGGGGCGCTGTCAACGTCTTCCACACGCAGCACCGCGTGCGGATTGCCCATCGACAGCGCGCCGATGTCCAGCTGCTGGTCCGCCACCTGCAGGGTGTAGCTCGGTGCCTCGTGATCGGCCAGCAGTGGAATACGCGCTGGCTCAAAGACCGGCGCGCCCATGTCGACTTCCACCCGCTGCTTGTCACGCAGGCGCAGTTCGAGCACGCCACCGGCGGTCTGCACGCGGATCACGCGCTTGCCGGTCAGGTGCTTGTCACGCACGAAGCGGGCGAAGCAGCGTGCGCCGTTGCCGCAATTCTCCACTTCACTGCCATCCGCATTGAAAATGCGATAGCGAAAGTCCACCTCCGGACTGTCCGGCGTTTCCACCAGCAGGACCTGGTCACAGCCGATACCGAAGTGCCGGTCGGCGAGGCGCTTGATGTCCTCTGTGCAGGGGCGAAAGCGCTGGGTTATCAAATCGATGACGACGAAATCGTTCCCTGCACCGTGCATTTTGGTGAATTTGAGCAGCATCGGCGGGTGCTCCTCAGTCGGGCAGACGGCGTTCCCGCCGCAACAGGTCGTCAAGGGTTTCACGGGCGCCGACGACATGCATCGCGTCACCATCCACCATGATTTCCGCGGCGCGTGGCCGGGTGTTGTAGTTGGAACTCATGCTGAAGCCGTAGGCGCCGGCGCCGAACATGGCCAGCAGGCTGCCCTCCCGCAGGCACAGTGTGCGTTGCTTGCCGAGGAAGTCGCCGGTTTCGCACACCGGGCCGACGATGTCCCAGGTGGCGTTGATGCCGTCGGCCGCAGCGTGACTGGGCTGTATATCCAGCCACGCCTGGTACAGTGCGGGACGGATCATGTCGTTCATGCCGGCGTCTACCAGCGCAAAATTGTGTTCCGGTGTCTGCTTCAGGTATTCCACCCGGGTGAGCAGAACACCGGCGTTGGCAGCGATGGAGCGGCCGGGCTCGAACACCAGGGGCAGCCGGCGTTCGCCCAGCTCCCGGCGGATGGCAGCGATGTAGTCGGCGATGGCGGGGGGCTGTTCGTCGCGGTAGCGCACGCCGAGGCCGCCACCGAGGTCGAGATGGCGGATGGCAATACCCTCGTCCGCCAGTGTGTCGACCAGCAGCAACAGGCGCCGCAGGGCGTCAATGAAAGGGCTCAGCTCCGTCAGCTGTGAGCCGATGTGGCAGTCCAGCCCCTGCACATCGATATGCGGCAGCGCGACGGCGCGCCGGTACAGCGGCAGGGCTTCGTCGACGCCGAGGCCGAACTTGTTTTCCCGCAGACCGGTGGAGATGTAGGGGTGGGTGCGCGCATCCACATCGGGGTTTACCCGGATCGACACCGGTGCCTGCCTGCCCATCTGTCCGGCGACGCGGTTGAGCACATCCAGCTCCGCCGCCGATTCAACGTTAAAACAGTGAATGCCCAGCTCCAGAGCCCTGGCCATTTCTGCGGCGGTCTTTGCCACGCCGGAAAATACGGTCTTCGCGGGATCTCCGCCGGCGGCAATCACCCGCTCCAGTTCGCCCACGGAAACAATGTCAAAGCCCGCACCGAGGCGGGCCAGCACATCGAGGACGGCGAGGTTGGAGTTGGCTTTGACGGCGTAGCAGATCAGGTGCGGCCAGTCGGCAAGCGCGCCCTGGTAGGCGCGCAGGGCTGTTTCCAGGGCGGCCCGTGAATACACATAGCAGGGCGTGCCGTGGTGCTGGGCTATGGCGTCAGCGGCGACCTCTTCGGCGTACAGGGTGCCGGCGCGAAACTCGAAGAAACTCATGGTTCTGTGGGCACTCAGTAGGTTGCGGAAGCGTGAGCCGTCGTTGCTGGCAGCACTGCACTCGCCACCGGCGCGGTTGCGGGCGCCTCTGCCTGCGGCGGCAACTGCAGGGGGCCGGTCTGCCCGCAGCCGGCCAGCAGGGCCAGTAGTGGGGCAATCAGCCAGTGAGGGCGCGTCATGGGCATGGCTGGGGTTCCGTCCATAAAAGCGCGCAGTATACCCGAATTGACGCAGGATTCTGCGTTGCACAACGCGGGGCGGGCAGGCCCGGGGGCGGCGCCTCGGCAAAGGCTCGAATTGCGCGCGGGATCATGGCAGGATCAGGGGTTTGTTACTGAGGCCCTGCCCGTGCGAGCGTGTGTTTCCCTCAAGGTGTCCCTGCGTCGCTGTGCCATTGGCGGCCTGACTGCCCTGCTGCTCCTGGCCGGTGCGGCCCAGGCAGTGGAGCCGCTGTACGGCAAGAACCTGACACCGGTCAGCGGTCTTCTGGGCTTGCCCTCGATGCGCGGTGCCGCGCTGCTGCCTGCGCAGGACATGGCTTTCGCCGTGCATGGCGCGATGGCCAGCCACGCCGTGTTCGACAGCGCCACCGGGGAGGCACTGCGCCTGGATGGTGAAACCCACCGCCTCGCCCTCGAGTGGCGCTATGGCCTGGCACCCGGCTGGGAGCTGCAGGTGGAGCTGCCCTGGCTGAGCCACAGCGGCGGCTCGCTGGATGCGCTGATCGACAGCTGGCACAGCCTGTGGGGAATGCCGGATGGGGGGCGTGATGCGGTGCCCCGCGACCAGCTGGACTTCCGCTATCTGAACTCGACGGCGGCGTTTGCCCTGCAGGACAGCGTCTCCGGAGCGGGTGATGTCACCCTGGGCCTGCACCGCGCATTGCGCACTGGGGGGAACTGGCGCCTGAGCGCCGGATTGGGGTACAAGCTGGCGACCGGAGAAGAGCGCGAGCTGCTGGGCAGTGGCGCGGAGGATGTTTTTCTGGTGTTGCGGGCCGACGGCTTGCCCCCGCAGAGCGTCTGGCAGCTGTTTGGGCAGGCGGGTTATCTGAGAGCGGGGCAGGTTCCGGGGCTGCGTGCCGCGCAGGAGCGCAATCTCTGGTTTGCCGGTATGGGGGTGAGCTGGGCCGTGCATGAGCGCGTCACCTTGCTGGCGCAGGTCGATGCCCACGCCGCTCCGCTGCAGAGCAATCTGACGGCTCTGGGCGACAGCGCCCTGCTGCTGAATGTGGGTGCGCGCTGGCAGCTGACGGACCGCTGGGCGCTGGAAGCCGGGTTTATGGAGGATATCCGGGTCGAGACGGCGCCGGATATCACCTTTCAGGCCAGCCTGCGCTTTGTGCCCTGACTGGCAGCGCCTCCGCCGGCACCTCCCGCCTGGCTTACTGCGGGCGGGCTGACAGCCGCTGCAGCGCGGCCTCTGCGGCCGTCTGTACCTGCCGGGGCGCAGTGCCCCCCAGGTGATCGCGCGCGGCCACCGAACCCTCCAGAGTCAGCACGTCGAACACGTCGGCATCGATCTCCCCACTGAACCCCTGTAGCGTAGCCAACGACATTTCGGCCAGGTCGGCCCCGCTGGCCACACCGTGTGCGACCGCTTTGCCCACCACCTCGTGGGCGTCGCGGAAGGGCAGTCCCTTGCGCACGAGATAATCTGCGAGATCGGTCGCGGTGGAAAACCCGCGGCGTGCCGCCTCGCGCATCTGCGCCGCGCGCGGCCGGATGGCAGGCACCATGTCGGCAAAGGCACGCAGGCTGCCCAGTACGGTATCGATGGTATCGAAGAGCGGCTCCTTGTCCTCCTGATTGTCCTTGTTGTAGGCCAGAGGCTGGCTCTTCATCAGGGTGAGCAGGGAGATCAGATGGCCGTTGACCCTGCCGACCTTGCCGCGCACCAGTTCAGGGACGTCCGGGTTCTTTTTCTGCGGCATGATGGACGAGCCGGTGCAGAAACGGTCCGGCAGCTCGACGAAATTGAACTGGGCTGACGTCCACAACACAAGTTCTTCAGACATGCGCGACAGGTGCGTCATCAGCAGCGCGGCGAAACTGCAGAATTCGATGGCGAAGTCACGGTCCGAGACGGAATCCAGCGAGTTGGCCGTCGGCCGATCGAAGCCCAGCGCGCGCGCTGTCATCTCGCGGTCAATAGGGTAGGTGGTGCCGGCCAGTGCAGCCGCCCCCAGCGGAGACTGGTTGAGCCGGGCACGGCAGTCCATAAGCCGGCCATAATCGCGTTCCAGCATTTCGTTCCAGGCCAGCAGGTGGTGCCCGAACACCACGGGCTGCGCGGTCTGCAGGTGGGTGAAGCCGGGCATGATGGTCGTGCAGTGCTCGGCTGCCAGTCCGATAGTGCCCCGCTGCAGGCGCGTCAGCTCTGCGCCGATGGCATCGATGGCTGCACGGAGGTGCAGGCGGATATCCGTCGCGACCTGGTCGTTGCGCGAACGGCCGGTGTGCAGTTTCTTTCCGGTATTGCCAATCAGCTCGGTCAGGCGCGCCTCGATGTTCATGTGCACGTCTTCGCGCTCGATGGACCAGTGGAACTCGCCGGCTGCGATCTCCGCTGCCACCTGGTCGAGCCCGCTCTGGATCTGTCCGCGCTCGGCATCGGACAGCACACCCACGGCGCACAGCATATCGGCATGCGCTCGGGAGCCCTGGATGTCCTCGGCCGCCATGCGCTGATCAAACTCCACGGAGGCGGTGAAGCGCTGGACGAACTGGTCGGTGGGTTCAGCGAAACGCCCGCCCCAAAGTGTGTTGGTGTCTGTCTGCTTGCTCATGTTGATCCATGTCTGGTTGAAGGCCTGCGGCGGGCCGTGACTGGGGTTCTGGCGCTTGTACCCGTCGCCCTTGGGTGCAAGTATACCACCGGGTGGACAGGGGTTTGTGTACATGCGGGATACAGGGGAGCAGCAACGGGCGGCGCGGGCACAGGCCTCGGGTGCGTTTTTCATCCCCGATCTCTGCGCGCCGCGGCCGTTGCTCTTCCTGGTGTTGCTGGCGGAGCTGATGGTCCTGATGTACACCCTGGCGGTGAGCAGCCTGCCGCGTTTTGAATGGACCGTGCTTGCCACCGGTTCGGTGCTGGTACAGTGGCTGGTGCTGGCGAGCGCGGTGACCCTGTGCCGTCTGCGCGGCTGGTTCTCGCGGCACAGCCTGTGGCTGGCCGCGGTGGGTAGCATCGTGCTGGTGGTCGCCGTCACGGGTCTGTCCGGCGAGCTGATTCTGCATTTCTACCCCGGCCTCATGGCGGATGCGGATGATCGCTGGTGGGTGCTGCGCAACATGCTGGTTGCCGCGCTGGTCACAGGCATCACGCTGCGCTACTTCTATCTACAACAGCAACTCACCCTGCGGGAGCGCTCGGAGCTGCAGGCGCGTATCGATTCCCTGCAGGCCCGTATCCGCCCGCACTTTCTGTTCAATACCCTGAACAGCATTGCCAGCCTGATCGCCTCGCACCCGGAGCGCGCTGAAACCGCGGTGGAGGACCTGGCGGAACTGTTCCGCGCCAGCCTGCGCCAGGCTGGCCCCGGGGATACCGTGGCGGAAGAGGTGCATCGCTGTGAACTCTACCTGGGTATCGAGCGGTTGCGCCTGGGCGATCGCCTGCAGGTGGAGTGGGAGGTTGCCGAGGCGCTTGCCGATCTGCCGATGCCCAGTCTGATCCTGCAGCCACTGGTGGAAAACGCCGTGTACCACGGTGTATCGCTGCTCCCGGCGGGGGGCGTGATCCGGATTTCCGTGCAGCGCGATGGAGGCGATGTACAGGTGGTGATTGACAATCCACGGCCGGATCCGCCCGCGCCCAGCCGCGGTGAGCGCATGGCCCTGAGCAACATCGAGCAGCGTTTGCAGGCGCTGTACGGCGATGCGGCCAGCCTGCGCCAGCGAGGCGGCAGCGGGGCGTTCCAGGTCGTGCTGCGCTATCCGGCGGGGCCTGTGGTATGAAAATCCTGCTGGTGGATGATGAGCCGCTGGCACGGGACCGCCTGCGTCGACTGCTGCAGCGCCTGCGGCCCGAAGCAGAGGTCATCGAGGCCGGATCGGGGGAGGATGCCCTGGCACTGCTGGCACGCGAGGACCCTTCGCTGGTGTTGCTGGATGTGCGCATGCCCGGCATGGACGGCATCGAGGTGGCTGCGGCGCTGGATCGGCTGCCCGCGCCCCCCGCAGTGATTTTCTGTACGGCCTATGATGAGTATGCGCTCGATGCGCTGCGTCATCAGGCGGTTGCCTATTTACTGAAGCCGGTGCGAGAAACAGAGCTCGCGCGGGCTCTGGCGACAGCGGGTCGGGTCAACCGCGTACAGCTCGCTGCGCTCTCGGATGGCGAGCCGGCGGGGCGCACCCAGGTCAGCAGCCAGGGGCACCGGGGCCTGGAGACCCTGCCCATCGCCGAGGTGCGCTGCTTCATTGCCGGGCAGAAGTATGTGACGGCGGTTGCCCCGGAGCGCGAGCTGCTGATTCAGGACGCGCTGAAGGATCTGGAGCAGGAGTTTGCAACGGACTTCCTGCGCGTACATCGCAATGCCCTTGTGGCGCGGCGGTACATCCGACGCCTGCGCCGGGATGCGGGCGGTAGCTGGTCAGTAGAGCTGGACGGCGTGGCGCTGCGGCCACAGGTCAGCCGGCGGCACCTCGCTGACGTGAAGGCCAGGCTGCAGCAAGGCTGAACGCACGCTAGCTGAAGTCGCGGCGCCGGGGCGCGGCTGGTATCATCGCCGTTCGAGCCCCAGGAAGTTGTTCATGCCCCGCACCATTACCATCGCTACCCGAGAAAGCCCGCTCGCACTGTGGCAGGCTGAATTTGTCCGCGACGCCTTGCAGCATGCGCACCCCGGCCTTGATGTGCAGCTGTTGGGCATGACCTCGCGCGGCGACCAGTTGCTGGATGTGCCGCTGGCCAAGGTCGGCGGCAAGGGCCTGTTCGTGAAGGAACTGGAAACCGCACTGCTCGACGGCAGTGCGGATATCGCGGTGCACTCGATGAAGGATGTGCCCATGGCGTTCCCCGAGGGACTCTGCCTGGGCGTGATCTGTGCGCGGGAAGATCCCCGCGATGCCTTTGTCAGCAATCAGTACGACAGCGTCGCCGCGCTGCCGCCGGGCAGTGTGGTAGGGACTTCGAGCCTGCGCCGGGAGTGTCAGCTGCGCGCCGCGCGCCCGGACCTCGAGGTGCGGTTTCTGCGCGGCAACGTCAACACCCGCCTGCGCAAGCTTGACGCCGGCGAGTACGACGCGATTATCCTGGCAACTGCCGGCCTGCTGCGTCTGGAAATGGCGGATAGGATCCGCCAGCGCATGCCTGTGGCGGATTCATTGCCCGCAGGCGGGCAGGGTGCGGTGGGTATCGAGCTGCGCAGTGATGACCAACAGCTGCTGGCGCTTTTGCAGCCCCTGCACCACGCGCCGACCGCGCAGCGGGTGACCGCGGAGCGCGCGTTGAATCGCCGACTGGAAGGTGGCTGCCAGGTCCCGATTGCCTGCTACGCAGAGTTCGAATCCGGTGGTGAAACACTGTGGCTGCGCGGCCTCGTCGGGCAGCCGGATGGTGCGCGGCTGCTGCGTGCCGAAGGGCGCGCGCCGGTTGCTGAGGCCGAGGCGCTGGGAGTCGCAGTGGCCGAGGATCTCCTGGCGCAGGGCGCGGGCGCCATACTGGCCGAGGTCTATGGGCGCTAGATCGGTGCTGGTTACCCGCCCGGCGGGACAGGGCGACAGGCTGTGCAATGCGCTGACGGCGCGCGGGTTCACAGCGCATCACCTGCCGTTTCTGGATCTGGAGCCGGTAGAGCCACTCCCGGCAGTCGAGCGGGCCCGCATTCTCGACCTCGACCGCGTGCAGCACGTGATTTTCATCAGTGCGAATGCGGTGAATTTCAGCCTGCCGGTGATCGAGGACTACTGGCCGCAACTGCCCGCCGGTCTGCACTGGTACGCGGTGGGTGAGGGTACAGCCCGCGCGCTTGCCGCCTTTAATGTGCTGGCCCAGACCCCGGGCGAAAATATGAGCAGCGAAGGGTTGCTGGAACTGCCCGGCCTGCGCGACTGCGCCGGACAACGCGTGTTGATCGTCAAGGGTCAGGGCGGGCGCGATACGCTGCGCGTGGAACTGGAGCGTCGCGGTGCACAGGTTGACACCCTGGCCTGCTACCGCCGTGTCCGCCCGCGCATGGCGCCGGGCGAGCTCGCCGCCATGCTGGCTCGGTGGCAGGTGGACCTGATCTGCATCAGCAGCGGCGAAGGCCTGGAGACCATGTTGGCGTTGCTTAGCCCCGCAGAAACCACTAAGTTACAGACAGTCACCTTGCTGTTGCCCTCGCGCCGCGTCGCGGATGCGGCGATGGCAGCGGGATTCCGGCATTGCCTGATTGCGGACAATGCGTCTGATGGCGCGATGCTGCGCGCACTGGAGCGCTGGACCCTGGTTAAGGGAGAGAACACGTGAGCGAAGAAAAAGACCTGACCGAAGCGCCCGCCACACCGGCTGTCGAGGCGCCGGTGGAGGAAACCGCAGCGGCACAGGGTGCTACCCCCGACAAGCCTGCCGCGCCGATGCAGACCGCGCCTGCTACCCGGCGTTCCGGCGGCGCGGTAGCGTGGTTGGCGCTGCTGGTGGCGTTGGGCCTGGGAGCTGCCGCAGGCTGGGTTTTATGGGAGGCTCAGGCGCGGGAGGCCGCCCTGTTGCAGCGTCTTGCGGAACTGGAAGCGGCCGATGCACCCTCGCAGGCGGTGGCTGTTGATGACTCGGCGCTGCGCGCTGAGCTGCGCGCGCTTGAGCGCAATGTACAGGATACGCTGGAACAGCGGCTGGACGCACTGCAGCCCCGCTTGCAAAGCCAGGCGCAGTCGATGCAGGAGCAGACCTCACGGCTGGAGGCCCTGGAGGCGCGGCTGGCGGAGCAGCGCGCGGAACTGGCGCAGTTACGCGGTGGTGACCGGGACAGCTGGTTGCTGGCAGAAGTCGAGTATCTGCTGCGTCTGGCCAATCAGCGCCTGATCATGGCCGGCGATACCGCCTCCGCCCAGCGCCTGCTGCAGAGCGCGGACGGTATCCTGCGGCAACTGGACAGCGTGGGCCTGCACCCGGTACGCCGTGCCGTGGCCGAGGATCTCGCGGTCCTGCGTGCGCTGCCCGAACTGGATCTTGAGGGTCTCTACCTGCGCCTCGGCGCGCTGGTCGACCAGGTCGCGGGTTTGGTGATCTTCGAGCTGCCGCAGCGCGCCGGGGAGGACGAGGCTGCGCCCGCCGCTACCTGGCAGCAGCGTTTGCAGCAGGGCTACCAACAGGCCTTGTCCACGCTGTCGAACTATATCGTGGTGCGCCGTCGCGAGGTGCCTGTCGAGGCGCTGGTGGATCCCCAGTGGGAGGGACTGCTGCGCCAGAACCTGGTGATGCTCCTGCAGCAGGCACAGGTGGCGTTACTGTCGGGTAATCAGGCGCTCTACACCGCCAGTCTGCAGCGCGCCAGGCGCTGGCTGATGGAGTTTTTCCTCGCCGATGAGGCGGCGGCGGCCGCTGCAGTGCGTGAGCTGGACGACCTGGCGGATGAGGTGATTGCCGTGCCATTGCCGGATATCTCCGCATCGCTGGCTGCGCTGAAAACCTATACCGAGCCGCGCCTGCAGCGCGACGGAGCACAGTAGCCATGCGTGGGCTGCTGATACTGGCGCTGCTCGCCCTCCTGCTCGGTGTCGGGGTGGTTGCCCTGATCGAGAACCACCCCGGCTATGTGCTGATAGCCTATGGGCAGTACACCGTGGAAACCAGCCTGTGGGTGGGCCTGGTCCTGCTCGCCCTGATCGCACTGCTGCTGTACGCCGCCATAGCACTGCTGCGCAAAGTGTTTTCCGGGCAGCGATCCATTGCCGGCTGGTTGGGTCAGCGCAAGACGCGACGGGCGGCCCGGTTGACGCACCGTGGCTTGATCAATTTCATCGAAGGCAACTGGGAGCGTGCCCGGCGGCAGCTGGTGGGCGGCGCCGAGCACAGCGAGGTTCCGCTGCTCAACTACCTGATTGCAGCGCGCGCCAGTTTCCAGCTGGATGAAGCGGACAAAATGCGCGAGTACCTGGGCATGGCAGAGCAGGCGGGTTCCGACGCCGGTATTGCCGTGGAGCTGACCCAGGCCGAACTGAAACTGCAGGGCGGGCAGTACGAACAGGCGGTGGCCACGCTGGAACGCGCGCGCCGCAATGCGGGGCGGCATCCCTACGTGCTGAAGTTGCTGCACAAAGCCTACCGGGGGCTGGAAGACTGGGATGCGCTGCTCAAATTGTTGCCAGAGTTGCGCAAACACGCCGTGCTGGACGAAGCGGCATTGCTTGACCTGGAGCGCAGGGTACACACGCAGCTGCTGGAGGCCTGCGCGACGGCGGGTGGTGACTCCGCTTCGGTGGCACTGCATCAGCGCTGGCAGGCAACGCCTGCGGCACTGCGGCAGGACAAGGTGGTGCTGCGCAGCTACGTGGGTTACCTGATCCACGCGGGGGATGCCAGCGGTGCGGCCAAGGTGATCCAGCGCGCGTTGAAACAGGATTGGGACGGCGATCTCGCGCGGTTGTTCGGCTACGTGGAGTTGCCGGACGCGGGGCGCCAACTGGCCCAGGCAGAGGCGTGGCTGGCGGATCACCCCCGCGACTACCAGTTGCTGTTGACGCTGGGGCGACTTTCCTGCCGGCACGAGCTGTGGGGCAAGGCGCGGGATTACTTCGAGAGCAGCTACCGGCAGCGACGCACCCCGGAAGTCTGCGCGGAGTTGGGCCGGTTGCTGGCCGCACTTGGGGAGGACCGGGAGAGCGCTGTGTATTTCCGCGAGGGCTTGCTGCTGCGGGAAACCAGCCTGCCGCTGTTGCCGCAACCGAAACGGGCCGACGCCAGCCCCGCGGCCCTGCGCTAGCCCGGGCGCCTAGCGCCGCCCGGCGTCGGGGCGTTCAATACCCAGCTCATCCCAGAGGGTGTCAACGCGCGCCTTCACCTCGCTGCTCATGACGATGGGCGTGCCCCATTCACGGCTGGTCTCGCCCGGCCACTTGTTGGTGGCATCAAAACCCACTTTCGATCCGAGCCCTGCCACGGGTGAGGCAAAGTCGAGATAGTCGATGGGCGTGTTGTCGATGAAAACGCTGTCGCGCTGTGGATCCATACGCGTGGTCATGGCCCAGATAACGTCCTGCCAGTCGCGTGCGTTCACATCCTCATCGGTCACGATAACAAATTTGGTGTACATGAACTGGCGCAGGAAAGACCACACACCCAGCATCACGCGTTTGGCGTGCCCGGGGTATTCCTTGCGCATGGTCACGATCGCCATGCGGTAGGAGCAACCCTCGGGCGGCAGATAGAAATCCACAATCTCCGGAAACTGCTTCTGCAGGATCGGCACGAACACCTCATTCAACGCCAGGCCAAGAATGGCGGGTTCGTCCGGCGGCCGCCCGGTGTAGGTGCTGTGGTATATCGGGTCTTCGCGGTGGGTAATGGCTTCCACGGTAAACACCGGAAAGCGCTCGACCTCGTTGTAGTAGCCGGTGTGGTCACCGAAAGGGCCTTCGTCGGCCATTTCCCCGGGCTCCAGATAGCCCTCCAGGATGAATTCGGCGCTGGCCGGCACCTGCAACCCGTGTTTCCGACAGCCCTCGGTGTAGCACTCGGTCAGTTCGGTTTTGGCGCCGCGCAGCAGGCCGGCAAAGGCGTACTCCGACAGGCTGTCCGGGACCGGCGTGACCGCGCCCAGTGTGGTGGCCGGGTCCGCGCCCAGGGCGATGGCGACGGGGTAGCGGCTGCCCGGGTTCTGCAGCTGCCAGTCGCGGTAGTCCAGTGCACCGCCGCGGTGTGACAGCCAGCGCAGAATCAGTTTATTGCGCCCGATGAGTTGCATGCGGTAGATGCCGAGATTCTGGCGGGTCTTGTTCGGCCCGCGCGTAATCACCAGGGGCCAGGTGACCAGTGGCCCGGCATCGCCGGGCCAGCAGGTCTGTATGGGAAGCTGGTAAAGGTCCACGTCGTCGCCGCTCTTGGCGTGGAACTGGCACGGCGCGTTGCGAACCAGCTTTGGTCCCATGTTCATCACCTGCTTTAACAGCGGCGCTTTTTCCCAGGCATCGCGCAGTCCTTTGGGCGGGTCGGGCTGGCGCAGGTAGGCGAGTATCTCCCCTATCTCCCGCAGCGCCTGTACATTCTCCGCGCCCATCCCCAGGGCAACCCGGGTCTGTGTGCCGAACAGATTGGCGAGCACCGGAATACGGCTGCCTTTCGGGTCCTCGAACAACAGTGCAGGGCCACCCGCGCGCAGCGTGCGGTCAGCAATTTCAGTCATTTCAAGGTGCGGGTCGATTTCCTGGTGGATGCGCACGAGTTCACCACGCTGTTCAAGCGCTGTGATGAATTCGCGTAGGTCTTTGTAGGTCACAGGCTGTCCTGGCGGGTGTTGCGGGCGAGGGGACAGTATAGCGCGCAGCGGAGCCGGCCAACGCCGGCTCCGCATTAACTTTATTTGCGTTTCATGGACATGAAGAATTCGTCGTTGGTCTTGGTGTCGCGGAGTTTGTCGAGCAGGAACTCGATCGCCGGGCCATCTTCCATGCTGTGCAGCAGCTTGCGCAGAATCCACATGCGCTGCAGCTCTTCCTCGCCGGTAAGGAGTTCCTCGCGGCGGGTGCCGGAGCGACGGATGTTGATGGCCGGGTAGACCCGCTTTTCGGCGATCTTGCGGTCCAGGTGCAGCTCCATATTCCCGGTGCCCTTGAACTCTTCGTAGATCACCTCGTCCATCTTTGAACCGGTGTCGACCAGCGCGGTGGCAATAATCGACAGGCTGCCGCCCTCTTCGATGTTACGTGCCGCGCCAAAGAACCGCTTGGGGCGCTCCAGGGCATGGGCATCGACACCGCCGGTGAGGACCTTGCCGGAACTCGGCACCACCGTGTTGTAGGCTCGCGCCAGACGGGTAATGGAGTCCAGCAGGATCACGACGTCGCGTTTGTGCTCGACCAGCCGCTTGGCTTTCTCGATGACCATATCGGCCACCTGTACGTGCCGCGAGGGCGGTTCGTCAAAGGTGGAGGCAACCACTTCGGCGCCGCGCACACCCACGGTGCGCTGCATGTCGGTGACCTCTTCCGGGCGCTCATCAATCAGCAGCACGATGATGTAGCACTCGGGGTTGTTGGTCAGGATGGCCTGGGCGATGCTTTGCATGATGACTGTCTTGCCGGCCTTGGGCGGCGCCACCAGCAGGCCGCGCTGGCCCTTGCCGATGGGTGCAACCAGGTCGATGACGCGACCAATCAGGTCTTCGGTGCTGCCGTTGCCCTTCTCCAGTTTCAGTCGCTGGTCCGCAAACAGCGGCGTCAGGTTCTCGAAAAGAATCTTGTGCTTCGCGTTCTCCGGGCGATTGAAGTTGATCTCACTGACCTTGAGCAGCGCGAAGTAGCGCTCGCTGTCCTTCGGCGGGCGTATCTTGCCGGAAATGCTGTCACCCGTGCGCAGGTTGAAACGGCGGATCTGGCTCGGCGATACGTAGATGTCATCCGGCCCGGCGAGGTAGGAGCTGTCGGCGGAGCGCAGGAAACCAAAGCCATCCTGCAGGATTTCCAGAACGCCATCGCCGGAAATGTCCTCGCCACTTTTGGCGTGGCGCTTGAGGATGGCGAAAATGATGTCCTGTTTGCGGGACCGGGCCATGTTTTCGAGGCCGATCTCTTTCGCAATATCGATCAGTTCCTGCGTGGATTTGGTTTTTAGGTCAGTTAGATTCATAGAGGAGCGCTGAGTTGTTGTTCGGGGAAGACGTTCAATGCAAACGAACGCGCTGCCGGAAGGCCGGCCAGAGGCGACGTGAATGCAGCGTTAAATCGTTGGGTGGCAGAGTTATTATCGCGGCACGGGGCCGTGCAACGAAACCGAATGTAGCACGCTGTGCTGGAGGCGTCTAGGATTTTTGGCCCGCCTGTCCTGCACAGCGCGACGAGCGGGCCAGGCCACTGTGCCCTAGATGACTTCCTTGATGAAGTCCACGAGCTGGCTCTTGGACAGGGCGCCGACCTTGGTCGCTTCGGCGCTGCCGCCCTTGAACAGGATCAGGGTCGGGATGCCGCGAATACCGAATTTCGGTGGAATGTCAGGGTTGGCATCCACATCCACTTTGCAGACCTTGAGTTTGCCCGCGTATTCGCTGGCGATTTCGTCCAGCACGGGGGCGATCATCTTACAGGGGCCACACCACTCTGCCCAGAAATCAACCAGTACCGGCAGGTCGGCGTTGAGGACGTCGGCGTCAAAACTTGCATCGCTGACGTGTACGATGTTTTCGCTCATGGTGCTCTCCAGTTGCTGTGGCGTTGGTACGGCAGCACATCCGCCGCGGTTCACCGCCCGTCGATGAGGCGCAATGATACCATTGGGCAATGTGCGCACAACCGGCGCTCAGGAGTTTTTCGTTATGACCTTATGCCTTGTGTATGGCTGAGAGCCCCGTGATCGCGACTGAATCGACCTGGGTGGTGTACCTGTTGCAGTGCGTCGATGGCAGCCTGTACACCGGCGTCACCGTCGACATGCGGCGGCGGCTGGCCCAGCACAACGGCGAGCGCAGCGGTGGGCCCCGTTACACTCGCGGGCGGCGCCCTGTGCAGTTGCTCTGGAGTGAGCCGGCGGCGGACCGGGCAACGGCCCAGCGCCGGGAAGCCGCCATCAAACGCCTGTCGCGTGAGGCCAAGCTCGCCCTGTGCCAGCTCGACGCTGTCAGCCCGGGGCCGTAATCGCCTCCAGCTCTTCCTGTTGCGCCAACCAGCGTTCCTCAAGGTGTGACTGTTCTGCCTTCAGGGCGCCTTCCTGTCTGACCAGATCCGCCACCTCAGCGGTACTGCCAGCGGCGTACATTGCCGGGTCGGCAAGCCGTGCCTGTAGCGCGAGCAGATCCTGTTCCACCTGTGCCATGGCCTTCTCGGTCTGAGCGATATCACGCTGCAGTGGCCGCAGCCGCTCGCGCTGTGCGGCCGCCTGCTGCCGGCGTTCCTTGGCCGAGGCTTCCGGCGCAGTCGGGGCTCCTGCGGTGGCTGCGTTGTCGCCAGTGCGGTAGCTGCCGAGGATCCACTTCTCGTAGGCCCTCAGGTCTTCTTCATATTCTTCAACGACGCCATCGTGCACCAGTAGCAGCTCGTCCGCCGTATTGCGCAGCAAGTGACGGTCGTGGCTGACCAGGATCAACGCGCCCTCATACCCTTGCAGCGCCATCTCCATGGCGTTGCGCATATCGAGATCAAGGTGGTTGGTGGGTTCGTCCAGCACCAGCAGGTTGGGGCGCTGCCAGACCACCAGAGCCAGGGCCAGGCGGGCCTTTTCGCCGCCGGAGAAGGGCGCGATGGGCTGGGTGGCGCTGTCGCCGCGGAAGTTGAAGCCGCCGAGGAAGTTCAGGATGTCCTGGTCCCGTGCCTCCGGACTCAGGCGCTGCACATGCAGTGCGGCGCTGGCCTGCAGGTCCAGCGCTTCCAGCTGTTGCTGGTCGAAATAGCCGATGCGGCAGTGCTCCCCGGCCTGGCGTGCGCCCCGCAGCAGCGGCAGGCGACCGATGAGGCTCTTCAGCAGGGTGGATTTGCCCGCGCCGTTCTTCCCCAGCAGACCGATGCGTGAACCAGGGCGCAGCACCAGGTTGACGCTGTGCAGCACCGGTTTACCGGCGTAACCCAGGTCGGCCTCATCAATGCGCAGCAGGGGATCACTGCTCTTGCCCGCCGGCGGGAACATGAAATTGAACGGTGAGTCGATGTGTGCAGGCGCCAGCTGCTGCATGCGCTCCAGTTCTTTCAGCCGGCTCTGCGCCTGCCGCGCCTTGGTCGCCTTGTAGCGGAAGCGGCGCACGAAATCCTCGATGTGGGCGATGCGTTGCTGCTGCTTCTCGAAGCTGGCCTGCTGGTTGGCAAGCATCTCGGCGCGCAGACGCTCGTAGTCGGAGTAGTTGCCCTTCCAGGTGTGCAATTGCTGGTGCTCAATGCTGAGGATGCGTTCGCAGGTGGCGTCGATAAAGTCGCGGTCGTGGGAGATCATCAGCAGGGTGCCGGGGTAGGCCTGCAGCCACTGTTCCAGCCACAGGGTCGCATCCAGGTCCAGGTGGTTGGTGGGTTCATCCAGCAGCAGCATATCGGAGGGCGTCATGAGCGCGCGGGCCAGATTGAGCCGGATGCGCCAGCCGCCGGAAAAGTCGCTGACCGGGCGCGCTGCGGCATCGGGTGCGAAGCCCAACCCCTGCAGCAGTCGCTGCACGCGGCTGTCGGCGCTGTAGCCGTCGGCCTCTTCCATGGCGGTGTGCAGGGCCGCTGCGCGCTGGAAGTCGCCCGTGCGCTCGGCGCTTTCCAGTTCGCTGCACAGGTGCGCGAGCTCGGTGTCCCCCTGCAGTACGTAGCGCCCGGCCGTTTCATGGGTGGTGGCCACTTCCTGCGCCATGTGGGCGAGGCGCAGGTTGTTCATGCCCTCGATATCGCCACTGTCCGCCTGCAGTGTGCCCAGCAGCATGGCGAACAGGCTGGATTTGCCGCTGCCATTGGCCCCGATCAGGGCCAGTTTTTGCCCCGGTTGCAAAGTGACGCCGGCGCCTTCGAGCAACAGTTTGCTGCCCCGCCGCAGTTCAATATCGCGTAGTATGATCATCAGGACGCGCATTCTACGCGCAGCCTGAGGCTCTCACCAGCCGGAGACGCGATGACGCATCCGTTGTGGACATTCTCCCTGCACTGCTACGGTCGGCCGGGCGTGGCCGAGGCGTGTATCGAGGCGCAGGACCGGTGTGGCACCGATGTGAATCTGCTCCTGTATGCGGCCTGGCTGGCACACAGCGGGTTGCAGCTGCCCAGTGCGCAATGGCCGGAGCTGCAGGCCTGTGTGGCTCCCTGGAATCAGCGGGTGGTGCAGCCGCTGCGCGCCCTGCGTCGCGAGTGGCGCGACCTGCCGCAGGCGGCCGAGCTTCGGCAGCAGGTCAAGGCGCTTGAGCTGGTGGCCGAGCAGACGCAGCAGGGGGCCATATGGGCCTGGCATGAGCGCTGTGCGGCCTGTGTGCCAGCCCCGGCTCCGAGTGTGGCGCTGGTCGCCGCGCTGGAGTGCCTGATGGCTCCCGGGGCTTGTGCGGTTGCGGAGCGGGAGGCGCTGGTGCAGCGGCTCGCGGGGCTGCTCGCGGGGCCGGGGGTGGCATAGAGGTGGCCCGCGGTAGTATGATCTGCCGCCTGTCGGTTTTTCCGCACGTCCATTTCTCTTACCCATGGAACCCATTATGAAGAAATACGCATTGCCGCTTGCCCTGGTCGCGACCGTGACCTTGCAGGCCTGTAACCAGCAGTCTGCGCCCGAAGCTGCAGACACTGCCGCCACCGTGACGCTGGAGGACAGCAATCAGCGCCTCAGCTACGGTATTGCCTTCGGCCTGGGCC
This sequence comes from Halieaceae bacterium UBA5044, assembly GCA_002416125.1. Taxonomy (GTDB): domain Bacteria; phylum Pseudomonadota; class Gammaproteobacteria; order Pseudomonadales; family Halieaceae; genus Haliea. The sequence continues at coordinate 100,227 of DIBU01000008.1, read as the reverse complement.
AGCGCATGGCCGCGGACGGTGTGCCGATGGATGTCGATGCCTTCAGCGCGGGTCTGCGCGATGCCATGGAGGGTGCCGAGCCGCGCATGACGCCGGAAGAAATTCAGGCCGAGATGCAGGCCTACCAGGAGCGCGCCATGGCCGAGCAGCAGGCCGCGATCGCGGCGGCCGGCGAAGCCAACCTGGCAGCTTCAGAGGCTTTCCTGACGGAAAACGCCCAGCGTGAAGGTGTTGTGGTGACAGAGTCCGGCCTGCAATACGAAGTGATTGAGGCGGGTGAAGGTGCAAGCCCGAGTGCGGACGACATGGTGGAAGTCCACTACCGCGGCACGCTGGTGGACGGCACCGAGTTCGATTCCTCCTACAAGCGCGGCGAAACCGTCAGCTTTGGTGTCAGCCAGGTGATTGCAGGCTGGACCGAGGCACTGCAGCTGATGTCACCCGGCGCCAAGTGGAAGCTGTTTATTCCAGCTGATCTCGCCTATGGCCCCGGCGGTGCAGGCAACCTGATTGGCCCGAACGCGGCTCTGGTGTTTGAGGTGGAGTTGATCTCGGTGACCAAGGCGGCTGATGACGCCGAAGCCCCTGCAGACGGCGCTGAAGGCTAAGCGCTAGCGAGCTTCTTCCGGCGCCGACTGCAGCTGGCGCCGGTGTTGGGTGTGGAGGCCGGCGATCAGCCGGTCCTCCAACACAAAACGCGATTCCAGCAGTTCCCCCAACGCCGACAGGTCCCTGAGCATGGTTTCCGGGTACTGGTCGCCGCTCCCGTATTTTTCTTCGTAGGCCAGAATGACGTCGGTTGTGTCCGCGATCTCGGCGATCAGTGCAGTCGCCAGCGCTGCACCCGTGTCGCCGAAGGCTTCTGCCTCGTGCAGCAACTCGTTGTAGACCTCGAAATGTCCGGCTGACACGTAGTCCACCAGCAGTTCGCAGAGGTCGCGCTGGCGTTGGGTGATGGCTGCCGAGCCGGGCACATCGTCGCTGGCGACCACCAGTGCGGTGTAGCGTGCGAGTACGGCACGGCGCTCCGCCAGCCAGGTGGTGAGCAGGCTGTCGACGGCCTGAAACTGTTCAGCGGGATCTTGGTTGCGTGACGGCATGCGGCGTGCTCTTGCGTTGGCGGTGACTTCGGCTGCCACTATAGGCACAGGCGGAGGCCGGTCGCAAGCACGCCGCGGGGTCAGCCTCGGCGCAGTGTTTGCCAGAGGCTGATCACGGTGAGGGCGATGAACAGCAGCAGTGTCTGCTCGGGGATGCTCAACCCCAGCAGCGTCCAGTGGGTTTCCGCACAGTTGCCATCGCCCATCAGCACCATGCTCAGCGTGTCCTTGAAGGGCAGCGTCTCCAGCATGTATTCCAGGCTGGGGCCGCAGGCTGGCACCTGGTCGGGCGGCAGGTGCTGCAGCCAGACGTGGCGTGCCGCCACCGCACCGCCACCGATGGCGAGCAAGGCACACAGCAGGCCATACACGCGGCGGCCCCAGGCGCGCGGATTGTGCAGTGCTGCCAGCAGGGCAACCACGCCGCCGGCGATCACGAACACGCGCTGGGTCATGCACAGGGGGCAGGGGTTCAGCCCCACCTGGTACTCCAGGTACCAGGCGAACAGCATGGCGAACAGTGCCAGGGCGGCAAGCCCGAAGTAGACGAGGCGTGGGGTCAGTGTGTGGAGCATGGTTTCAGGTTCCTTTTGCGGCCTGTGCCGGCGTTTAGAACAGTGTTCGGTACTGGCCAAAAAAGCGTGCCAGGTAGTCTTCGAAGCTCAGGTCGTCGCTGGCCTCCAGCCGCCTCTGCGCCGCCAGCGATTCGCGTGTTTCCTGCTCAAAACGCTGCTGTGTGCTCTCTGACAGCACCCGCTCCCGGAAGTGCCGTGCCCACTGTTCGCTGTAGGCCATGGCGAGGCGGAAGAAAGGCAGGTCACGGTCCCGCATCTCCTGCAGTACGCGCGCGGAGGGTGTCAGTGCGGTGTCCTCGACCTTGGCCTGTTGCGCGTTCAGTGCCCCGCGGTAGCTGTCGCCGCCGTGGGCGGCATCGAGCAGGTCGGCGATGCCTTCCATGTCTCCCAGCAGTGTGCCGGCCAACGCCTGCAGTGTCTCATCGCCCGCCGCAGTGCGCAGACGCAGGCCGGGCTCACGTCCGCGATTGACCACGGTGCTGAGGTTGTCCGCCTGCAGGGCGCGCTCTGCGTCGTCGCAGGCGGGGCTGTCTTCCAGCAGGCAGTAGAGCAGGAAGGTGTCCAGAAAGCGGATCTGGCTGGCGTCGATGCCCAGCGGCGCGAACGGGCTGACGTCGATGCAGCGTACTTCGACGTACTCGATGCCGGCCCGGCGCAGCGCCGCGAGCGGCGCTTCGCCCGGCTGGGTCACCCGCTTCGGGCGGATCGTGCTGTAGAACTCGTTCTCGATCTGCAGCAGGCTGTCGTTGAGCTGCTGGTAGTCGCCCTGCTGTCCCGCAGGGAATGCCTGGTAGGGTGGGTGCGGGTGCATGATGGCATCGCGCAGCGCCAGAACGTAATTGTCCAGCGAGTTGTAGCAGACGTTGAGGCCTTTCTGCGCTTCGCTGTTGTAACCGAGGTCGCCCATGCGCAGTGCGGTGCCCCAGGGGCGATGCAGGGTGCGGCCAGTGGCGTCGAAGGGCTCCAGGCCGTGGCTGTCGCGGCCGCGCAGAAAGCTGGCGCACACGGCGGGTGACGCTCCGAACAGGTAGATCAGCAACCAGGAATGGCGATGGAAATTGCGGATCAGCCCCAGGTAGCGGTCAGTCACGTAGTCCTGCAGGGTTCCCGGATTGCCGGCATCATCCCAGGCGCGCTGCCAGAACTCTGCAGGCAGCGAAAAGTTGTAGTGGATGCCCGCAATGGTTTGCATCAGCCGCCCGTAGCGGTGGCCGAGGCCGTAGCGATAGACTTTTTTCATGCGGGCGACGTTGGCACTGCCGTACTCGGCCACCGGAATGCTGTCATCGCCGTTCACCACACAGGGCATGCTGGTCGCCCAGAGCATCTCGTCGTCCAGCTTGCTGTAGGTGAAGCTGTGGATGTCCGCCAGCGTATCCAGGGTTTGTTCAATGCGGGTATCCACCGGCGTGATGAACTCCATCAGCGCTTCGGAGTAGTCCGTGGTGATTGATGAGTGAGTGAGTGCCGAACCCAGGCTGGCGGGGTGCGGTGTCTGGGCGAGCCGACCCTCGGCCGTGATGCGCAGGCTCTCTTTCTCAAGGCCACGTTGGATGCGTCGCAGCAGGGCGTCATAGCCGGGCCCATTGAGGGCTTGTAATTGGCTGAGCAGATGAGGGGTCAAGAGGCACTCCTTGTCATGGCTGGGGGCACGCCGGGAGTGTGTCCCGCCGCCAGGGCGGTGAAAGTGTAGCCGCCAATGGGGGGCGAGTACAGATTGTGCTGCGATGTCGCGAAAAGCCCGGTCGATGATTGTCGTGGCCCGCGGTTTGTGGCTATCTTGGGTACATGAAACGTCGCAGCGACATTGCCACCCGCCTGCGCAGGCTGTGCCCCGTGTTCTGGTGCAGCTGGTTGCTGTGCGTGCAGGTCGGGAGCGCTCACGGCGACGAGGAGCAAGCGACCTGCGTACTGGCCCCTACGCAGAGCGACTCCGCCCGGTTTCGCTTTGAGCCTGTGCCTCACATGGAGGACTTCCTCGAGGGCATCCCCGAGGGTGCCCGCATCGGCAGCATCCGACAGCAGCGGTTCGCCGTCTTTGATGTTGAGGACCCGCGGGAGGACAACGCGCTCTATCGCTGGGCCAATGACTTCCACAGCGTGACACGGGAGTGGGTGATTGAGGATCATCTGCTGGTGGAGCCGGGGGAGACCTACAGCGCAGCGCGTGTCGCGGAGTCCGAGCGCATCCTGCGGAATCTGGGTTTTATCTACGATGCCAGGGTGCGGCCCTGGCGGCTGTGCGGTGAGACCGTTGACCTCGAGGTGATTACCCGGGATATCTGGACCTTCACCCCGATGCTGTCAGTGTCCCGGCGCGGGGGTGAAAACACCTTTGCCTTCGGCTTTCGCGACGCCAACTTCCTCGGCACCGGCAAGCAGGTGGTGGTACAGCGCGACAGTGATGAGGAGCGTTCGGGAACCACTGTGCGCTATTTCGATCCGGCCCTCGGCGGTTCCCGCTGGCAACTGCGGCTGTCAGTGGCCGACAACGACGACGGCTACGAACAGGGTGTCAGCCTGGTGCGGCCGTTTTTCTCCGTCTACGAACGCTGGTCGGCGGGAGCCAACCTGAACCGCACCAAGCTTGAGGAGACCCTCTGGTTCCGGGGTGATGAGCAAACCGAGTTTGACCATGAAATCGAGTTTGCCAACGTGTTTGGCGGGATCGCCCCGGACAGCAGGACCCGAGGGCGAGTGGGGCGCTGGCTGTTCGGTTACACGCTGGAAACCCACAGTTTCGACTTCAGTGACTCCGCTCTGCCACCGGACGCCCTGCCGGAGGATCGCGAGTACAGCTACCCGTACATCGGCTACGAGTCGACCGAGGACCGCTTTGTCGAACTGCACAACTTCAACTACCTGGGCCGCACCGAGGATGTCTACGTCGGCGAGCGCTACGCCTGGGCGCTGGGCTGGTCGGCCGAAGCCCTGGGTGCGAGTCGCGACCAGCTTGTGCTGCGCGGTAGCTACAGCAATACGCTGCTGGTGGACGAGCGTCGCCTCTGGCAGCTGGACACCCGTCTCAGCGGTTTCCTGGGAGTGGAAGGCAGCGGCTTCGAGAACCTCCTCTGGAGCAGTGAGACCCGCTACCACCACAAGCAATCCCGGCAGTGGGTTGCCTTCAGTCGGCTGCGCGTTGACGTGGCAGAGGGTCTGACCGGTGAGCGCCAGCTGACCCTAGGGGGCGACAACGGGCTACGCGGTTACGACCTGTTCTACCAGGTGGGTGATCGCGCCTTCGTCTGGAACCTGGAGCAGCGTTACTACTCCGACTGGCATCCGTTCCGCCTGTTCCAGGTGGGGCTGGCGGCATTTGTGGATGTAGGACGCGCGTGGTTTGAGGGCGAGGACAACGGCGCCAACGGTGGGGTGCTCGCCAATGCCGGTTTTGGCCTGCGCCTGAACTCCAGTCGGGCGGAAAAAAGCTCGGTGGTACACGTGGATATTGCCTTTCCCTTCATACGCGATGACACGGTCAGCAGCCCGCAGATCCTGTTTACCGTCAAGGACCGGTTCTGAGCCGCTCAGGCCGCGCGCGAGGGTCGCACGGCGTGTTTTCGTTGGGGGCGTCGGGGATGCTAGAGTGGCACGGTGCCTGAGCGGAGGGCACTATTACAGGCGGTTTGTTTGCCGGTCGCGCGGCGATATTCGGGGGGTGGTGTAGCGTGCGTATTGCGGAATGGCTGAAGATACTGGCGAAAGAACAGGGTTCGGACCTCTACCTGAGTACCGGCGCACCGCCCTGTGCCAAGTTCCAGGGCAAGCTTCGCCCGATCGCGCGGGAAACGCTGAAGCCCGGCGAAATCCGCGCGATAGCCGAGGAGCTGATGGACGCCACGCAGCAGGCGGATTTTGCCCAGGAGCTGGAAATGAACCTGGCAATCTCCCTGCCCGGTTTTGGTCGCTTTCGCATCAATATCTTCATGCAGCGCAACGAGGTGAGCATCGTCGCGCGCAACATCGTGGCGGAGATTCCCCACTGGAAAGACCTGCGGCTGCCGGAGAGCCTGACCGAGGTGGTCATGCGCAAGCGCGGGCTGGTGTTGTTTGTCGGGGCGACAGGGTCGGGCAAGTCGACCTCGCTGGCCGCCCTGATCGACTACCGCAACAGCAACAGTGCCGGCCACATCGTGACGATCGAAGACCCGGTGGAATACGTGCACAACCACAAGAAATCCATCGTCAACCAGCGCGAGGTGGGCGTCGACACGCGCAGCTGGCATAACGCCTTGAAAAACACCCTGCGTCAGGCCCCGGACGTGATCCTGATTGGCGAGATTCGCGACCGCGAAACCATGGAGCACGCCATCGCCTTCGCTGAAACCGGCCACCTGTGTATCTCCACCCTGCATGCCAACAACGCCAACCAGGCGCTGGACCGCATTATCAACTTCTTCCCCGAAGCGAAACGCCAGCAGCTGCTGATGGACCTGTCCCTGAACCTGCAGGCCTTTGTATCCCAGCGCCTGATACCCACCGTGGACGGCAAGCGTTGCGCCGCGATCGAGATTCTGCTCGGTACCCCGATGGTGGCCGACCTGATCCTCAAGGGCGAGATCGATGGCATCAAGGAAGTGATGGCGAAGTCGGAAAATCAGGGTATGAAAACCTTCGACAGCGCGCTGCTGGAGCTGTTCCAGGAGGGCTTGATATCCGAGGAGGAGGCACTGCGCAACGCCGATTCACCGAACAACGTGCGCCTGAAAATCAAGTTTGCCCGAGAAGGGCAGCTCCGTGACCCGGCCGGTGGCTTCAAGCTCAGCGTGGAAGGCCTCGGCGATGAGGACGAGCCCCCGCAGGTCTTCTAGGGCCTCGCTCGCGGTCAGGACACCAACTTGTAGGCCAGCAGTCCGGCGAATATTACCCACAGGGCAATGACCAGCACCAGCTGCCGCTTGCGCGGTTTGGGCGGTGGCTTGACTGCGGCCCTGCCGCCGATGTGAATGTCCGGCGAGCCGCAGGCGGGGCAGTAGCCGCGCTCATCCAGCCGGTTCCCCCGGTAACTGCACTGCCTGCAGTGATAGCTCATGTTCGCCCTACCGATTCATTTTCAGCAGTTGATCCACAATGCGTTCCAGCTGTGTCAGGTTGTTGCACTCGGCAGCGAAGTGACAGGCGCTCAGGTAGCGCAGCATCTCCGAGTCACCCGTGCCCCAGGCCCGTCGCGATTCCGGATTCAGCCAGATCACCCGGCGGCTGCGCTGGTAAATGCTGCGCATGATCTCCAGCTGTGGGTCGCCATCATTGTTGCGCGCGTCACCCAGCACGATAACGGTGGTGCTGCTGTTGATATCCTCCAGCGCCAGCCGGGCAAAATCCTGCAGGCTCTTGCCGTAGTCCGTCGCGCCCCCGTAGCGCCAGTTGACCAGTTCAATCGCCTTGTCCACCGGGTGTTGCGCGAACAGGTCACTGACTTCGCCGAGGTGGCTGGAGAACGCGAAGCTGCGCACCTTGGGCAGCACATCCTGCAGGCTGTAAAGAAACAGCAGGAGGAATTTCGCATAGGCCGCCACCGAGCCACTGACGTCACAGATCGCCAACAGCTGCGGCTTGTTTTTCTGCACCCGCTTCCAGTGAGTATGGAACAGGATGCCGTCGTTGGCGATACCGCGGCGCAGGGTCCGCCCCATATCCAGCTTGCCGCGTCGGTAGACGCGCCGTTTGCGCGCATGGCGCTCGGCGAGCTTGCGCGCCATCCGCTGCACCAGCTCATGAACCCGGTGCAGGTAGCGTTGCTCCAGATTGCTCAGCCGTGTCCGGCTGAGCAGGTCGTCCATGAAACGGGCGTTCTGGCCCTCTGCCTGCAGCAGGTAGTGTTGCTCGACGTAGTCGCGCACCTGTTCGCGCAGGATGTCGCGGTAGCGGCGCAGCGGTTCCAGCGCCGGGCTGTCCTGTTCCTCCAGCCTGGCGAGTGTACGGCGCAGTTGCTCCTCGCCCATGGCGTCCAGCATGCGCCGGGTGAACTGGCCTTTCTGGGTGAACATGCGGATCTGGCTCAGCCCAACACTCGCTGCGGCTTCCCCCAGCGCCAGGTTCAGTGCGGTGCTGTCGTTGTTGCGCAGCTGTTGCAGCAGCGGTGTCGCCAGCAGCTCGGCCAGCGCCGCGTCATCGCGGGAAGCCTCGTCCAGCAACTGCTCGACGCTGGCCCGGTGGTTCTCTGTGGTTGTGTCCGTGCTGACGGCGTCCGTGCTTAGGGCGTCCGTGCCCACGGCGTCCTCTTCGGCGCTGCGCTCTTCTCGCGTGCGGGCGAAGTCGGCGAGGCTGCGATCAAAGAAGCGCGCGAAGCAATGATGAAAAACCGCCTCCTCTGCCGGCGTTTTCGCCAGCGCCGCCGCGAGCCCGTCGCGCAGCCGCTCGCGTCGGGCGTATCCCAGGGTCGCTGCGACGTCCATGGCATCCAGCGTTTCCGCCGGGGACACACGCACATCGTGACTGCGCAACAGGCTGATGAAGTTGACCAGGTGGCGCTGCATGGCCTGGGAGGGTGCCACCTCAGCCATGGGCGTGACGCGGCAGCAGGTCCCGCAGTGCAGACTCCGCGGTATTGATATCGTCTTCGAATTTGAGCAGCACGTTCAGGGTGCTGTGGATGACCTGCGCATCCAGCTCACGGGCGTGCAACAGCAGCAGGCTGCGCGCCCAGTCGATGGTCTCCGAGATGGCGGGGGATTTTTTCAGGTCGAGGTCGCGCAGGGAATGCACGAACTCGACCAGTTGGTGGCGCAGCTGCTGATCGATATCCGGCACGCGGCTGAGGACAATGCGCTCCTCCAGTTCGACGCTGGGGAAGGGGATATAGAGGTGCAGGCAGCGGCGCTTCAGCGCGTCACTGATATCCCGGGTGTTATTGCTGGTGAGGAACACCATGGGCGACACCTGTGCCTGGATGGTGCCGATCTCGGGGATGGATACCTGGTAGTCGGAGAGAATCTCCAGCAGCAGTGACTCGAACTCGTAGTCGGATTTGTCCACCTCGTCGATAAGCAGTATGGCACCCCGTTCCTGCTGCATGGCCTTGAGCAGCGGCCTGGGTTCGAGGAACTCCTCGGAATAGAAGGTGTCGCCGAACTGGTGCAGGCGTTCCACGGACTCCGCCAGCCCCTGGGCTCCCTTGAGCAGATCCCCCAGCTTCTCTTTCAGGATCTGCGTGTACAGCAGCTGTTTCCCGTATTTCCACTCGTAGAGCGCCTTGGCCTCATCGAGCCCCTCATAACACTGCAGGCGGATCAAGGGCACGTCCAGTAGCAGCGCCGTGGTTTTCGCCAGTTCCGTTTTGCCCACGCCCGGCGGGCCCTCGACCAGAATGGGCTTGCGCAACTGAAAGGCAAGGTAAACCGCCGTGGCGATTTTCGGGCTGCAGATGTAGCCGAACGATTCGAAACCCTGCTCTATGGCCTCGATGGAAGCCAGTTGCGGAAAGTCCTGGGTGTGCACGCTGTATCCTCGTCAGGGCGGTCAGCCGCCGGTGGTATTCATGAAGCGGAGAATCTCCGGTTCATCGTCGTGAGTAAAATGATGCTTTTCCGGCTTCAGTGCCAGCGCGGCGACAATCGCCTCGGCGAGTTCCTGCCGGGTGCTGCCCGGTCGACGCAGCAGCGGGCGCAGATCCACTGAGTGTTCATTGCCCAGGCACAGCAGCAGTCGGCCCTCAACCGTGAGTCGCACACGGTTGCACAGGTGGCAGAAGTTGTTGCTGTGGGGTGAGATAAAGCCCACCCGCGTTGCGCTGTCCGGCATGCTGAAATAGCGGGCCGGCCCGGCGTTGCCTGCAGGGTCGCCCAGCGCCGCCAACGTATAGCGCTGCGCTATGCGCCGGCGCAGTTCTGCACTGCTGCAGAAGCTCAGACGCCTGCTGTGTTCGTCGATGCGCCCCAGAGGCATTTCTTCAATGAAAGCGATGTCGATGCCGCGCTGGCGGGCAAACTCCACCAGGTCCAGGGCCTCGTCGTCGTTGCGTCCGTTGAGGATAACGGCGTTGAGTTTGATGCGCTGGAAGCCGCTGCTGACTGCGGCGTCTATGCCCGCCAGAACCTGGTGCAGGTCGCCGGTCCGGGTCAGTTCGCGAAAACGCCGGGGCCGCAGGCTGTCCAGGCTGATATTGAGGGTGCTGACACCGGCCTGTTGCAGCGGCTGCGCCAGGCGCGCCAGCTGCGAGCCGTTGGTGGTCAGCGCGAGGGTCTCAAGGCCCGGCAGTGCCCCCAATTGCTCCGCCAGCCAGAGGATGTTGCGCCGCACCAGCGGCTCCCCCCCGGTAAGCCGTATTTTGCTGATGCCGAGGCCCACAGCGGCCTGCGCGACGCGGTACAGCTCCTCCAGCGACAGCACCTGCGCCCGCGGTACGAACTGCATGTCTTCAGCCATGCAGTACACACAGCGGAAGTCGCAGCGGTCGGTAACCGACAGGCGCAGGTAGTTGATCCGGCGCTGGAAGGGGTCGACCAGATGAGCTGGGATGCTGGGGGTCATGTGTCCAGTGTACTGTTTGCGGCGAGTTCACTCTAGTCATGGTGCACGGGGCACAGCTGGCCTTTACACAGCGCCCGGCTCTGGGCAGGATGCGAACAGCAACCATGGAAAAATAATCATGCTCCAGAAAGTCCCCCTGCGGTGGCTACTTGCTCTGTTTGGCTTTTCCGTCCTGCCCCTGGCGGCCGACACCCCCTGTGAACCGGTTGACGGTATCCAGTCCATCTGCGGGCTCGCCGCGCCGGAAGACCTGGTGCCCGCGCCCAATGGTCGCGATCTCATTTTCGGCCAGATGGCGGCGCCGGGCGGCCTGTACCTGCTGGACACCCGCGATGACTCGGTGCATTCCCTGCTGCCGGAGCCGGTGCCCGCCCCGCCGGATGCGCTGTGGGGCGACCCACAGTGCCTGCGGCCTGTATCGCGGCTGGAAGCACACGGCCTGGACATCCGTCGCCGCCCGGATGGCCGCTGGCAGCTGCTGGTGGTGAATCATGCGGAGCGCGAATCCGTCGAATTCTTCGAACTGCAGAACCCAACGGGCGATCGCCCGCGTGCCCTCTGGCGCGGTTGCGCCGAGGGGCCACCGGCGGCGAATTTCAACGACGTTGCCGGCCTGTCAGACGGCAGCCTGCTGGTCACGCACATGGCAGACCGGCGCTGGCAATTGGTCAATGCGTTGCTGGCGGCGCTGGGGCGGGATACCGGGTTTGTCTACCGCTGGACCCGCGACGCCGGCTTTACGCCGCTCCCCGCCACCCGTGCGCGACACCCCAATGGCATTCTGCTGGCGCCCGACGAGCAGACGTTTTACCTCAATGTCTACCTCGGCAACCTTGTGCAGCACCGCGCATTGCCCGGGGGCGAACTATTGGCGGAGGTGCCCGTGCCGAAGCCGGACAACGCCAGCTGGGCGGAAGACGGACGGCTTCTGGTGGCCTCCCACGAAGGCACGCTGTGGCAGGTTTTTCGCAGTCTGTCACAGGGGCACCAGCGACCCAGCGAACTGCCGTTCAGCATTGTTGCGCTGGATCCGGTCACGCTTGAGCCAGCTACGCTGCTGCAGCGCTCGGGGCCGCCGATGGGCGCCGGCACCGTCGCGCTGCAGCGGGGCCAGTCAGTTTATATCGGTTCCTACGTGGGCGACCGCATCCTGCGTGTGCCCCTGTCGCTGCTGCAGCGCCCATGACCCGCTTCCGCCGTTTTCTGCTGTGGGCAGCGCCACTGCTGTCCGTCGGCCTGGCACTGCTGCTGCAGGGCGCCGGCCACAGTCAGGACATTGCGGTGGTATCCATGGTGGCACTCTGGTGTGTGCTGTGGTGGGTATTCGAGCCGGTTCCGATACCGGTCACGTCCCTGCTGCCCATTGCGCTGCTGCCTCTGCTGGGTGTGTTGACGCCCGCCGAAGTGGGCCAGGCCTATGGATCTCCCCTGATATTGCTGTTGCTGGGCGGTTTTCTGCTGTCCAAGGCGATGGAGCATTCCGGTGCGCACCGGCGAATTGCCCTGGGCATGGTGCGGCTGGTCGGGGCGGACAGCGGCCCACGGCTGGTGCTGGGTTTCATGGTCGCCGCGGCCAGCCTGAGCATGTGGATCTCCAACACCGCCACTACGCTCATGCTGCTGCCCGTTGCGCTGGCCGTGCTGGAGGCCACCGACCGGCGCCGCGAACTGGCCGTGCCCCTGCTGCTGGGTGTGGCCTACGCTGCCAGTGTGGGCGGAATCGGTACACCCATCGGGACGCCGCCCAACCTCATTTTCATGCAGGTCTATGAACAGACGACAGGGCAGTCGATCAGTTTCAGCCAGTGGATGAGTTGGGCGGTGCCCGTGGTGGTGCTGATGATTCCGCTGATGGCTCTGACCCTCACCCGCAACCTGTCCGGCCCGATCGCGGTGCAGGTGCCGAGCACGGGGGTCTGGCGCAGCGAAGAGAAGCGGGTGCTGACGGTGTTTGGCCTGACAGCTCTGGCCTGGATTACGCGGGGTGAGCCCTTCGGCGGATGGCAGTCCTGGCTGGGGTTGCCCCAGGCGAACGATGCTTCGGTGGCGTTGCTGGCGGTTGTGGTGATGTTTGTGGTGCCGAATGGCAGTGGCGGTCGACTGCTGGATTGGGAGCGGGCCAGCACGATTCCGTGGGGGGTGTTGCTGCTGTTTTCCGGCGGCATCTGCCTGGCCAGCGGTTTTGTGGCCTCGGGGCTCAGCGATATCATGGGTGAGGCGTTAGCCGGCTTGACCGACATGCCTGTCTGGTTGTTGCTGTTGCTGATCTGCCTTGCGGTTACCTTCATGACGGAAACCACATCCAACACAGCGAGTACCACGCTGCTGATGCCGGTGCTTGCGGCTGCGGCGCTGGCGGCGGATCTGCCGCCAGAGTTGATCATGGTGCCCGCAGCGATGAGCGCCAGCTGTGCCTTCATGCTGCCGGTGGCAACGGCGCCCAACTCCGTGGTCTATGGCAGCGGCCTGATCACGACCGCTCAAATGGCGCGTGAGGGACTGCTGCTGAACCTGCTCGGAGCGGTGGTCATCAGCAGCCTGTGCTACGTGCTTGTGAGCTAGCGCCTGCGACGTGTCTCTGCCACAGGCGCCGGCGTTTACAGCAGGGCCATCATGCTCTCGGCAGAGCTGACATCAACGCCCGGGCCCGGCTCTACATTCAGGTGCGTGACCTTGCCGTCGTCTACCAGCATGGCAAAGCGCTGGCTGCGTTTGCCCAGCCCGAAGCCGCTGCCGTCGAGTTCCAGACCCAGTGCCGCGGTGAAGTCACCGTTGCCATCCCCCAGCATCAGCAACTCTTCTGCATTCTGTGACTTGCCCCAGGCATCCATGACGAAGGCATCGTTCACCGCCATGCAGGCGATGGTGTCCACACCCTTGGCCTTGATCTTGTCGGCGTTGACCACGTAGCCTGGCAGGTGGGTCAGGGTGCAGCCGGGGGTGAATGCACCGGGCACGGCGAACAGCAGCACTTTCTTGCCGGCAAACAGCTCATCGGTGCTGATATCGACCGGGCCTTTCTCGCCCATGGTCTTGAGGGTTGCTGAGGGGATTTTGTCGCCAACCTTGATGGTCATGTTACTCTCCTTGTCCCGAACGGGTGTGCCATGAAGCGGGGATCATACCAGATGCACGGCCACTTGCACTGCCCTCTCTGTGGCGCCGGCGGTTACCTCTTCCATGAGGATCGCAGGCGTCACTACGGTCGCTGTGAGCGCTGTTTGCTGGTCTTCGTGCCCCCTCAATTCCACCTGTCGCTGGACGACGAGAAAGCCGAGTACGACCTGCATCAGAACCGTGTGGATGACCCGCACTACCGCGCCTTCCTGGCTCGTCTTGCCACACCGCTGCTGGCGGGGCTGGCGCCGGGCTCGCAGGGGCTGGACTTCGGCTGCGGCCCCGGTCCCGCGCTGGCCGCCATGCTGCGTGAAGCAGGGCACCGGATGAGCCTGTACGATCCCTTCTATGCCCCTGCAGAGGCGGTCCTCCGCCCGGGGTATGACTTCATCACCGCCACCGAGGTGGTGGAGCACTTGCGGGCACCCGCTGGCGAGCTCGACCGGCTCTGGCAGTTGCTGGTTCCGGGAGGTGTCCTGGGCATCATGACCAAGCTGGTGACGGATGCGGAAGCGTTCGCCGGCTGGCACTACAAGAACGACCCCACCCATGTGTGTTTCTTCAGCCGCAGCACCTGGCAGTGGTGGGCGCAGACTCGCGGCAGCCGGCCGGTATTCGAGGGCACGGATGTGATTCTGCTGCGGAAACCGGTCGGCCCCCGCGGCTAGTGTTGTGGCTCAGGTTTTTCCGGCGACGCAATCATGCCTTCGAAGATGGCCTGGCAATCGCGGTAAAAGGTCAGCTGGGCGTCACCCAGGTACGGCGCCACCATGGTCAGCAGCTGCAGCACACCCTGATGGATCACGATATGGGGTGAGCGTGGTGCATGTAGCAGTTGGTCGTAGCTCAGCCAGAAGGTCAGCACCAATGTCATGTTGTCCACCAGGCTGAGTAGCTGGTCGTCGTCGGTATCGATAACCGCCTGTTCCAGCAGCTTGTGGCAGATGGCGAGCAGTGCCGAACGCTGCAGTTGCAGCAGGCGGCGGAAGCCCTTGCGGATGGCCGGATAGCGCTGCTGCAGGTCGTCCAGGTTGTGGTAGAGGAAGCGATACTGCCACATTTCCTCCAGCACCACGTACAGGTAGAACCAGTTGTCCTCCACCTGGCTGGGGTCCGTGCCCAGCGGCCCTTCAAGCGGCGCTGCGAGGGTGTCGCTGAGAGCCAGCTCGTATTGCTGGAACAGCTCGCCGATGATTTCGTCCTTGCCCTTGAAGTGGTAATACAGGTTGCCGGGGCTGATATCCAACTCGTTGGCGATATCAATGGTGGTGGTGTGCGCCTCGCCCTCCTCGTTGAACAGGGCCAGACTGGTCACCAGTATGCGGTCCCGCGTCTTCACCTCGCCGCCGTCGGCTACAGCGTCAGGCGGGCTTGCGGCCGGTGGCGGGCTTGCCCTTCACGGCGGCTCGGCGCGTGGCGGCTTTCTTGCGCGCGGCGGGTTTTCTCGCGGGTTTGCCCTGGGCGGCCAGTGCGGCGCTGAGATCATCCACCTTGCGGGTCAGGCGGTCGATTTTCTCGTGCAGCGCGAGCAGGTCCTCGCCGCGGGCAGGCAGCTGCATCTGAAAGCTCTCACGCACGCGGTGAATGCGTTCCTCAACGGAATTGCGTGCACTGCGGCCGCTGCGCAGGCCCTTGCGCGCCTCGTCTTCCAGCGCGGCGCCGGCCTTTACCAGGTCACGGAACAGCTTGGGTGTTTCCACGCCGGCCTTCTCCATGCGGTCCTGGGCCTCGTCCACGGCGCGCCCGTAGGCACCCACGCCGGCGAGCCAGATGTTGCGGGCTATTTCCCCCGCCTTGTCGGTGACCTTGTTCTTATCGCTCTTGTCATCGCTCACATCGTCCTCCATTGCGCAGGGCGCATTGGGCCATCGGGGCGCTCATTTAAGCAGAAAGCGGGCGCCGTGTGCCAGCGGTGGGGCGGTACATGGATGCCGCTGGCCGGGGGCGGTGGAATGAACGGGCGGGCCGCGGTACAGACAGCTGCGCCGCGCCCGGGAATCTGTGCAAAAATGCATGGATATTATTTTTTTACCGGGGTAGTGTATTTCCGTCAGCCCGGCCACGGTTGGCGTCAGCGACACCTTGGCGACTATAACTATAAAGAGGAATTGGTGCATGAAACAGCAAAAGTATCTGGTCAGCGCGCTGTGTCTGGCCCTTGGCACGACCGCCTCGGCGGGGCTCTACGCAGCAGAGCGCGCGGCCCTCGAAGAAGTGATTGTTACCGCCCAGAAGCGCGAGGAAAACCTGCAGTCGGTCCCCCTGGCGATTTCCGCGTTGTCCTCAGCGGAACTCGAAATGCGCGGTATGGAGAGTCTGGCTGACCTCAACGCGGTCGCGCCCAACGTGATGTTCCGCCAGAACCCCGGAGCGCGCCTGGTTTCGGTGGTATCCATTCGCGGCAGTGTGACCGGGCAACCGGCGATCTGGATTGATGCCCCCGTCGGGCTTTACCTGAACGGTATCTACCTCGGCAAATCCCAGGGCTCCGTATTCGATGTGGTAGACATCGAGCGCGTTGAGGTACTGCGCGGCCCCCAGGGCACACTGTTCGGCCGCAACACCGAGGGCGGTGCGATCAACTTCGTAACGCGGCGCCCCACCGGCGAATTCAGTGGCTCGGCCCTGGCCGAGGTGGGTAACTACGACCGGCGCGTCGGTCGCCTGCAGGTGGATCTGCCGCAGATGGGAATCGCCTCTGCCAGCGTGGGGATGCGCAAGGAGCGCGCCGACGGCTGGGCAGACAACCTCACCGGGCCCGATCTCGGCTCTGTGGATAACGAGGCCTTCCGCGCGTCGATCATGCTGGAGCCCAGCGAGCAGCTGGTGGCCATCTACGACTTTGATTACTCCTACACCGACCAGACGCCAGCACCCTCGTCGCTGGTGTCGCTGGAGGGCTGGGCCGGCACCTTCCCCAGTGTGTTTGGTCCCTTCCTGGGCAGCGCCATTGAAAGTGCGGCGGCGCCCTTTGTCGTGTCCGGTCGCCCGGACACCGTCTCCACCAATACCGTTCCCGGGCAGCCGGGTTTGTTCGAGCGCAGCCGCACGCGAGCACACGCGCTCACGCTGGAATACGACCTGACCTCCAGGGACCAGTTGAAGTACATCGGCGCGCTGCGGACTATGGACTACAACGACAGCCAGGATATCGACGGCATGCCGCTGGATTCCATTGTGGTCATCCCCGGTGCGCTGTCCTGGGGCATGTCTGCGAACTTCAATCGCCTGACCGACTACGAGCAGATTTCCCACGAATTCCAGTGGATTGCCGATCGCGACAACTTCAACTGGGTGTTGGGCGCCTACTATTTCGAGGATGAGGGGGAAACGCTGGGGAGCCAGCTGTTCACGCTGTTCGGCAACGTACCGCAGCAGGTCAACTACGGGGCTGATACCGAGGCCTGGGCCCTGTTCGGGCAAATGGACTGGCGCTTTGCCGACCGCTGGACCGCAACGGTGGGTGCACGCTACACGGAGGAGAAGCGCTCCGGTTTCTCCCACCGTTACACGACGGACGGTTTTGGCGGCTCGTTCATCACCGACGTGGGCCCGGGACTGTTGCCGTTCATCAGCTACAGCGAAACCTTCGATGACACGTCGCCCATGGCGGCCCTGTCCTACGAGCTCTCGCCCGACCTGAATTTCTATCTGCGCGTGGCCAATGGCTTCAAGAGCGGCGGTTTCAGCTCCGAAGTGGCCGACCCGGCGGTGAGCACACCTTTCGAACCCCAGACCTCGCTGTCCACGGAAGTGGGCATGAAGTCACTCTGGCTGGACGGCGCGCTGCGTTTGAACGTCGCCCTGTTCCACAACGCGATTGATGACCTGCACATTACCCAGCTGTTGCCGGGCACGACCCAGTCGCTGCTCACCAACGCGGGGGAGGCCACATATCAGGGGTTCGAACTGGAAATGGCCTACCAGATCACGGACAACTGGCGGATTTCCGGAAACTACGGGTACCTGGATGCGGGGTTTGACAAGTATCTGGATAACTCTTTCGCCCCCGGTCGCCCGATTATCGACACCGCCTCGAACCGTCTGGCACCTTACGCGCCTGAAAATACCGCGGCCCTGCAGCTGGAGGGCACCCTGGCACAGTTTGGTTTCGGTGAACTGCGCTTCCTGCTGGATTACACCTACACCGACAAGGTGTATCTGTACGCGGTCAACAAGAGCCTGACCGCGCCGAATGCGGGTGGCAGCTATGTGCAGGGCATTGATGAAGTGCCGGACACCCAGAACCTGAACGCCCGGCTGCAACTGGCTGACGTGCCGGTGGGTGACGGTACCATGGACTTCTCGTTCTTCGTGCGCAACCTGACGGACGAGGACAAGCAGATCCAGGGTATCGATTTCAGCATGTTCCTGAACGGCGCCTGGCAGGACCCGAGGACCTACATGTTTTCAGCAACCTACAACTGGTAACCTGTCACGCCGGAGGGCCGCCCTGCAGCACCGCAGCCCTCCGGCCTGATTATCGGGCAAAAAAAAGGGCCACAGTGTGGCCCGAAAAGCTCCCTGTCAGGCAGGGAGTAGGGAACAATCTTCAGGCCGCTGTGCGGAAGCCTACTGAACCGCGCAGTTCTGCGAAGCGGCTGCGGGCCTTCTCGATACGTGCTTCCAGCTTCTTGCGATCCTTCAGGGCATCGAGCTCCAGCTTGGGCAGTTCGATATCACCCAGCATGTCTTTGGCGTCTTTTTCGACCTTCGTGCCGCGCTTGACCAGCTCGGCGTAAGCGACTTCAGCGGCTTTGCCGCGCGCATCCAGGCGGGCCTGCAGCTTGTCGAGGCGTTCCTGCACTTCGTCAAACGCCTTGCCGTAGAAGCCGAGGCTGGCGAGGAAGGCGTTGCGGCTCACCGTGCGGGCGCGCTCGCCGAGGCGTGCGGCCGTTTTTTCCGTTTCCTTGGTGGCTTTGGTGGCGCGACGCTTGTAAGTGCGCACCTTGGCTTCGGCCTTGGCGACAGTGCTCTTGCTCGTTGCGCGGCGCTTAGTGGTGGTTTTGCCGGCCGTGGCAGCCTTCCTGGGGGCAGCCTTGCGCTTGGCAGTCGTGCGCTTGGGCGCTGCAGCCTGCGTGTCTGCCGCCGTGTTGGTCGTGGTGTTGGTGGTTTCGTCAGCCATGTCTCTACTCCTCACGTTTGGGGTGCGCTTGCTGCCCGCACCGGACAGAACGGAAGGTACCGAACAAAATTAGAATGATCCTACTAGAAGTGGCAAATTCCCATTTTCCGCATCCGCGGGCTGATCTTCTGCGTAAATCGCGGAACAGGAGTACCATTGTAGTGTCCAGAGAACGTCTTCTTTTCGGTGGCCCCACAGTCGCCCAGCCAGCCCTCAGGTGATTCATGGATTGGAAAAAAACTCGCTCAATGCTCGCTCCGGGCGGTGTGCTCGCCGGCGGCCTGGCGCTGTCCTGGCTACTGCTTACCGGGAAGCCGGCGCCGGAGCCACAGGATCTGCCGCCCCGGGCAGTGCCGATGGTCGATGTCGTTACCGTTGATCCGGCACCGGCCGCGCTGTCGGTGACCACGCAGGGTACGGTCCAGCCGCAGCGGGAAATCGACCTGGTCAGCAGAGTGGCCGGTCAGGTGGAGCGCGTGGCGCAGGACTTTGCGGCGGGCAGCTTTTTTCGTGAGGGCAGCCTGCTGGTGGCCATCGAGGATGTTGATTACGAGCTCATGATCGCTCGCATGGAGTCCCAGGTGGCCGCTGCGCGACAGCGCGTCGCCGAAGAGGAAGGTCGGGCATTGCAGGCGCAGCGGGAGTGGCGGGATCTGGGCAATTCCCAGGCCAATGCGCTGTTCCTGCGCGAGCCGCAGCTCGCCTCGGCGCAGGCCGCATTGCGCGCGGCGGAGGCGGAGCTGGCGGCGGCGCTGCTGGACCTCGAGCGCACGCAGATTACAGCGCCCTTCGACGGGCGCATCAGTGAAAAGTTTGTCGACGCGGGGCAGTACGTCACACCCGGTGCTCGCATTGCACGCGTTTATGCCACCCGTTCCATGGAAGTGCGCCTGCCCCTGACCGACCGTCAGGTCGCGCTTATCGATCTGCCGTTGCACTACCGTGCCGGTGACGCCAGCTCGGAGATGCCGGCGGTGAGCCTGCGTGCGACCTTCGGCGGACGGGATTGGACGTGGCAGGGCCGCATTGTGCGCACCGACGCCAGCGTGGATGAGAACACGCGAGTGGTCTATGCGGTGGCCGAAGTCACCGAAGCATTTGCCCCGGGGCCCTCGGGTGAGCGCCCGCCCCTGGTGCCCGGACTGTTTGTCCACGCAACGATAGAAGGGCGCAGCCTGCCGTCTGTGGTCGGCCTGCCGCGGTCGGCACTGCGCAGTGATGACACGGTGATGCTGGTGGATGCGGGGCAACAGCTGGCGCCGAGAGCGGTGTCCGTGCTGCAAAGCGAGGGCGGGCAGGTCTGGGTGCAGGGGCTCGAGCGCGGCGACCGGGTGGTTGTGCGAGAGCCCGCGGCAACCGTCGCGGGTATGCGTGTCGAGGTCAATGAAGTGGCGCGCATCGCCGGTGCGGGAAACTGATCGTGGGCGGTCCGGTTCGCTGGTTTATCCACAACCCCATTGCGGCCAACCTGCTGATGCTTTTTCTGGTGGTCGGCGGTTTGCTCAGTGTGCCGGCGCTGGACAAGCAGTTTTTCCCGCAGATCGAACTCAACCGGGTCAGTATCTCACTGGTTTACCCGGGCGCGGGCCCACGCGAAGTGGAGGAGCAGATCTGTGTGCGGGTGGAGGAAGCCGTACACGACCTCAGCGGCGTTCGGGAGATACGCTGCACCGCGCGAGAAGGCATGGGGACCGTGCTGGTCGAGGCTGAACCCGACTACGACATGCAGCGCCTGTCCGCGGAAATCAAGACCCGGGTGGATGCCATCAATACCTTTCCGGTGGAGGCGGAGCGCCCCATCGTCACAGAACTCGCCTTTCGACACTACATGGCCGCAGTGTCACTGGCGGGCAATCTCGGAGAGCGGGATCTCAAGCGCCTCGGCGAGCGGTTGCGTGACGACCTCGCGGCGCAGCCGCACGTGTCGGTCGTGGAGCTGGATACCCCGCGACCTTATGAGGTTTCAGTGGAGGTGTCCGAGTACACCCTGCGTCGCTACGGACTGACCTTCGCCGATGTGGTGGCGGCGATACGGGGGTCGTCGCTCAACCTGCCGGCGGGCGCGATCAAGGACGCCGGTGGCGACATCCGGCTGCAGACCCGCGGCCAGGCCTACGACCGCTTCGAATTCGAGCGGATTCCCGTGGTGACGGGCAGGGACGGCACGCAGGTTCTGCTGCGTGACGTCGCCACAGTCGTTGACGGCTTTGAGGACGTGGACGTACGCACCCGCTTCAACGACAAGCCTTCCCACACCCTGCATGTCTTTGTTACCTCCAACCCCGACACGCTGAAAACCAGCGAGACCGTTCACCGCTGGGTGGAGGAGACCCGGCCGGGGCTGCCTCCGGGTGTTGAACTGTCGGTGTGGCGCGACTCCTCAGTGCCGTTCAAGGGTCGTGTTGATACGCTGCTGAAGAACGGGATTGGTGGGTTGATACTCGTGTTCATGGTACTGGTGCTGTTCCTGCGCCCGCGGCTGGCGATGTGGGTCTGCGTGGGCATTGGGGTGGCCTTTATCGGTACGCTGTTCCTGCTGCAATACACCAACACCAGCCTGAACATGATTTCGCTGTTCGCTTTCCTGCTGATACTGGGCATTGTGGTGGACGATGCAATCATCGTCGGAGAGTCGGTGCACGCCCGGCAGGCGGCTGGGGAGCGGGGCATTGCCGGTGCCATCAATGGCACCCAGGCCGTCATCAAGCCGGTGATGTACGCGGTGATCAGCACGATGATTTTCTTTGTGCCGATGTTTTTCATGCCCGGCGACATGGCCCAGGCGGCAATCGCCATTCCCTCCGTGGTGATTCTGGCGCTGGCCCTGTCGCTGGTGGAGTGCCTGCTGATCCTGCCGCCGCACCTGGCCCATATGCCGCCGGTGAAACCCAGCCGGTTTGCCTTGCTGCGCCGGCTCGAACAGCAGCGATTGCGCTTTGCAGACGGCATGACGCGCATTGCGCGGCAGCGCTACCGGCCCTTCCTGGCGCTGTGCCTGCGCCATAACCTGCTGATTATGGCAGTGTTTTTCGTCATGCTCGTGGTCAGCCTGGCCCTCTATGGTGGTGGCTGGCTGCGCTCCGCCTTCTTCCCCTCCATAAACTCCGACTACGTCGTCGCCGAGATCGAGCTGCCGGAAGGCGGCGCCTTTGAGGATACGCTGAAGGTATTGCGCCAGGTCGAGTCGGCGGCGCTGCAGATCAAGCGTGAATACAATGAGGATCCGCGCTACAACGTGCTCGGCCCGGCCATTGGCCACATAGACTCCAGCGGTAACGCCAACGCGATTGAGGTGATCATCGAGACCGTGTCGGATGAGGTGGATACCGGAGAGCTTTCCGAGCGCTGGCGCGAAGCCATCGGCGAACTGGGGCCGGTGCAGGACTTCCGCATGGACTACACCATCAACGAAACCGGCAAGCCCATCCGCCTGGTGGCCACCGCGACCTCGCTGGACGATCTCAAGGCGGTCTCGCTGGCGTTGCGGGAGGTGTTGCAGTCCTATGAGGGGGTCTACAACATCAACGACACCTTGCAGGATCCCCAGGAAGAGATCGTGCTGGGGCTGAAACCGGCGGCGGAGAACCTGGGGATTACGCTGGCTGACCTGGCGAGGCAGGTGCGTGAGGCCTTCTACGGCGCTGAAGTGCAGCGTATTCCCCGCACCCGTGAGGACGTACGCGTGATGGTGCGCTACCCGGAGTCAGAGCGTCTGTCCGTGGATAATCTGCAGGAAATGCGGGTACGCACCCCGGCCGGAGGCGAGGTGCCGTTTGCCACAGTAGCCGAGGTGCAGTACGAGCCCGGCTATCTGACCATTGAACGCCTCAACCGCAAACGCACGCTGGAGGTGTCGGCGGAGGTGGTGCCGGGCAGTGTGGTGCCGCGCGCCGTGGTCAATGCCATCCTCAATGACCACCTGCCGGAATGGAAGCGGCAGTTTCCGGGGCTGACCCTGTCGCTGGACGGCGAGTTGCAGGAAGAATCGGCCTTCATGGATGCCATGCTGAAGTACCTGGTACTGGCCATGTTGGTTATCTACGCCCTGATGGCGGTGCCGTTCCGCTCCTATTTCCAGCCGCTACTGGTGCTGACCGCCGTGCCCTTTGGGGTGATGGGGGCGATATTCGGGCACTTTATCCTGAACTGGGAGGTGAGCATGTTCTCGTTCCTTGGTGTGATCGCCTGTGCGGGCGTGGTGGTGAACGACAACCTGGTGCTGATTGATCGCATCAACCAGCTGCGTGCGGTGGGGCACCCGGTGCTCAAGGCCCTGCTACAGGCGGGCGAGGACCGTTTTCGCCCCATCATCCTCACCTCGCTGACCACCTTCGTCGGTCTGCTGCCGATCATGGCGGAAACCAGCGTGCAGGCGCAGTTCCTCATCCCGATGGTGACCTCACTGGCATTCGGCGTGTTGTTTGCCACGGGCGTGACCTTGCTGCTGGTGCCCTGCCTCTACCTTGCGGGTGAGCAGGTAGGCGCCAGAATCCTGCACCGGCGCCAGCGGCTGCAGGACCTGATCGATCCCGCGTAGGGGGGGAAAGCTCGCCGGTACACCACGTACCGGCACGCAGACTCAGTTCGGCTTTGGCCCGGCGGCAACAATGGCCGGTGACACGTCGAACTTCTTGATGTTTTCCTGGAACAGGGTGGCGAGGGTGCGCGCCTGTTCGTCATACGCGGCCGTATCACCCCAGCTGTTGCGGGGGTTGGTGTACTTGGCGTCGACGCCGGGGATGGCCGTCGGGAAATCCAGGTTGAGGATGCCCAGGTGCTCACGGGGCGCGTTCAGCAGTGCGCCGCTCTGAGCCGCTGCAACGACGGCGCGGGTAACCGGGATCGGGAAGCGTGAGCCGGTGCCGCCGGGGGCGCCGGAGCCGCCGGTCCAACCGGTGTTGATCAGGTAGACCTGGCTGCCGAAGTCTTCGATGCGCTTCATCAGCAACTCGGCGTAGTCACTTGCCGGCCGCGGCATGAAAGGGGCGCCGAAACAGGTGGAGAAGGTGGGGTGAATGCCCGCTTCGGCACCCAGTTCGGTAGAGCCAACCCGTGCCGTGTAGCCGCTCAGGAAGTGGAACGCTGCCGCTTCCTTGGACAGTATGGACACGGGGGGCAGTACGCCGGATACGTCGCAGGTGAGGAAAATGACGCACTTGGGTTCGCCGCCGGCGTTGGCCTCGGTGCGCTTGGCAACGTGCTCCAGCGGGTAGCAGCAACGACCGTTCTCGGTCAGGCTGGTGTCGCTGTAGTCGGCGTGGCGCTGGGTGTCGAGGACCACGTTTTCGATGATGGCGCCAAAGCTGATGGCGTCCCAGATCACCGGCTCATTCTTCTGGCTCAGATCGATGGTCTTGGCGTAGCAGCCGCCTTCGATATTGAACACGGAGCCCTTGGCCCAGCCGTGCTCATCGTCGCCGATCAGGTAGCGATCGGGATCCGCTGACAGGGTGGTTTTGCCGGTGCCGGAGAGGCCGAAGAACAGGGTTGTATCGCCGTCTTCACCGACGTTGGCCGAGCAGTGCATGGACATGACGTCTTTTTCCGGCAGCAGGAAGTTCTGCACCGAAAACATGGCTTTCTTCATTTCACCGGCGTAGCGCATGCCCGCGAGCAGAATTTTGCGCCGGGCAAAGTTGAGGATCACGATGCCGTCGGAGTTGCTGCCGTGGCGCGCCGGATCGCAGACAAAGCCCGGTGCGTTCATCACCGTCCACTCGGGCTTGCGGCCGATATTGTATTGCTTGGGGCGGATGAACATGTTGCGGCCGAACAGGTTCTGCCACGCGGTTTCCGTGACAACCCGCACCGGCAGGTAGTGGTCGCTGTGCTCGCCAACATGGAGGTTGGAGACAAAGCGGTCGCGCTCGTCGAGATAGGCTTCGACCTCGTCCCAGAGGGCGTCGAAGCGCTCGGCGTCGAAGGGGCGGTTAACAGGGCCCCAGTCTATGCTGTCCTCGGTGCTGGGTTCACGCACGATGAAGCGGTCGGCGGGAGAACGGCCGGTGCGCTTGCCCGTGGTAACCAGGAGAGCGCCGGTGTCGGCAAGAATGCCTTCTCCGCGTTTGAGTGCCTCTTCAACCAGCTGTGCCGTACCCAGGTCGACGTATTCCCGGGGAGTGTTGCTTTCAAGGGTCATGGTGAGTCCTGTGTTCCTGCTGCTCAGTGCAGCCCGCCACGCAGAGCGGAGTTGCCTCTAGGGGTCTTTCAGGGGGCGCCATTATGTCAGAATCCCCCGGGTATGCGAACCGGATTATGCAAAATTTCGGCGATCGTCGGCGAGCCTCAATGCACGGTGCCGCCGCGGCCTTCCGACAGCAGGTCATACAGCGCCTCGCGCTCGAAACGGTACTGCTGGTTGCAGAACTCGCAGTCCACGGCGATGTGGCCCTGCTCGGCGAGAATCTCCTCCAGTTCGTGAGGCGGCAGCGCGGCCAGTGCGCTGCGGCTGCGCTGCTCTGAGCAGCTGCAATGGAAGCGCACCGAACGCGGGTCGAACAGGCGCACGGGGTCTTCATGGTAGAGGCGGTGCAGCAGGGTTTCCGCAGGCAGCTGCAGCAACTCGTCGCTGCTCACGGTCGCGGCGAGCGTGCTTGCATGTTGCCATTGCCGGGCTCGCACATCCGCACTGCGCTGCAGTTGGGCCGGCAGTTGCTGCAGCAGGAGCCCGGCGGCCTGGTGCCCGTCGCTGGCCAGCCAGAGGCGGGTCTGCAGCTGTTCCGACTGCTCGAAATAGGCATCCAGGCTGGCGGCGAGTGAATGCTCTGACAGCGGCACAATACCCTGATACGGCTTGCCCCGCAGGGGCTCCACAGTGATCGCCAGTACGCCGTCTGCCAGAAGCTGGGTAAAGGCTTCGGAGGTGGCATGCTGGGCGCCGCGTGCAATACCCCGCACCAGCAGCTGGTCGCTGCACTCGGCCATCAGCAGGGGAATCTCGCCCTCGCTGCGTGCCTGCAGTACCAGTCGCCCCTCGAACTTCAGGGTGGTGCTGAGCAGGGTGGCAGCGGCCAGGAATTCACCCAGTAACCGGCACACTCCCGGCGCGTATTGGTGAACGGCCAGCATGTCCGCCAGCGTGTGGTCCAATTGCACCAGTTCGCCACGGATGTCAGCGTCGTCAAAGAGAAAGCGTCGGCTATAGTCGGTGCCCGCGTCCCGGGTATCTGCTGTGTCGGTCATGAGGGTGCTGTCATCCATGTTCCGCTCCGGCGGTGCGCCGGCGTACGGGTGCTTCGGTTGGCAAGGTTTAGCATTTGAGGCCGCTCCCATCTATTTTAATGGTTACGGTGACCCGGGTCATCCGCCGGAGTACAGTGGACGTAGTTCTCATGTGGCTGCGGTGGTGGCCGCGCTATAACAAACAGGAGCAGCATAATGAGATTCAGCTACCAGATCGGTATGTGCGAGGCCGATCACTATGTCCCGCTGGCGAAGGCCGCGGAGCAGGCCGGTTACGACGGCCTGACCATTCCCGACAGCATCTGTTATCCCCAGGAGGCCAGCTCCAAATATCCTTACAACAAGGATGGCAGCCGCGAATTCCTGGAGAGCGTCCCGTTTCTGGAAAGCCTGATCGCCGTGGCAGGCATGGCGACCGTCACCGAGAAGATCCGCTTCGCCACCTTCGTCTATAAGGTGGCGGTGCGCCAGGCGGCGATCGTTGCCAAGCAGGTGCAGAGCATCCAGGCGCTGTCCAACAACCGCTTCGACTTCGGGGTGGGTATCAGCCCCTGGGAAGAGGACTTTGCAGTGTGCGATGTGCCGTGGGAAAAGCGCGGACTGCGCCTCGACGAGCAGATTGACATCATCCGTGGCCTGGAGAGCGGCGAGTTCTTCGGCTACAAGGGCGAGATACACAACCTGCCGGCGATCAAGATGACCCCCAAGCCCACCGCGCCCACGCCCATACTCGTGGGTGGTCACGCCGAGCCGGCGCTGCGCCGCGCGGCCAAGGTCGGCGATGGCTGGATGTGCGCGGGTGCGGACATGCAGCAGCTGGAGGGCTACATACGTCGCCTGCACGAACTGCGCGATGAGCACGGTACCAGCGACCGTCCCTTCCGAATCTTCACCACCGGCCAGGACGCCTTCACCCGCGAAGGTATCGAGAAACTGGAAAGCATTGGCGTGACCGATGTGGTGATTGGCTTCCGCAACGTCTACGAGATGGAGGAAGACAAGCCCCTGGACGAGAAGATCGCCATGCTGAACTGGTACGCCAGCGAGTTTATCCAGCGCTGAGCACAGTCAGCGGGCCCGTAGGCGCGAGCCGGCGGATGCGCTAAAGTGCGCGCTTTTCGTCGGCCCGCGCCATGAACAACCTGCTGTTGTATGCCATCACGGTGGTGATCTGGGGTTCCACCTGGATCGCCATCAAATTCCAGCTGGGGACGGTGGCGCCCATGGTGTCGATTGCCCATCGCTCCATGCTTGCCGCGTTGCTGATTTTTCTCTATCTGGTGTTGCGGCGTCGCCTGACGCCGCTCTCGCGACGCGACCACCTGATGGTCTTCTTCCAGGGACTGTGCCTGTTCAGCGGCAATTACCTGTTCATTTATCCCGCCAGCGAGCATCTGGCCAGCGGCCTGGTGGCGGTGGTGTTCTCTACCCAGGTCGTGCTGAACATGGTCAACGGCGCTATTTTCCTGCGGCTTCCCATCAGCGGCATGGTGGCGCTGGGCGCCGGCATAGGGCTGGTCGGGATGGTCGGTGTGTTCATGCCCCAGCTCGAGAGCTTTACCTTCGATGACGCTGGCTTTCGCGCCCTGCTGCTGTGTTTTGCCGGCACCTGCTGCGCGTCCTTTGGCAATATTTTCGCAGCGCGCAACAGTCGCGATGGCTTGCCGGTGCTGGTCTGCAACGCCTGGGGTATGCTCTACGGCGCGCTTGCACTGTATACCGCCGCGCTGCTGCTGGGCACGCCTATTACGGTCGACTGGCAGTTCAGTTACCTGAGTTCCCTGCTGTATCTCGCGGTGTTCGGCTCGGTGGTGGCGTTCTGGGCCTATGTCACGCTCATCGGCAATATCGGCCCGGGCCGGGCGGCATACAGCTCACTGCTGTTCCCGGTGGTGGCGCTGTTGATCTCGACCGTGTTCGAAGGCTATCACTGGACACTGCTGGGTCTGCTCGGCTTTGCCCTGGTGCTGGCGGGTAACTGGCTGGTCATGCGCCGCGGCACGGCGTAATCTTGGGCACAAAAATACAGGCATTCGACCATGGCGGGATTCCGGCTGACCAAACCTTACACCATGCCCAAAGAGGACCTGCGCCAGGCGGCGCAGCGCCTTGCGGACCAGTTGGAGCGCGAACACGGCGTGCGCTCGCGCTGGGAGGGTGACAGCGTGCGCATGAAGGGCGGCGGTATCGACGGCAAGCTGTCGTTTCACGACGGGCTGGTGGACGTGTCGGTGCGCCTGGGCCTGCTGGCCTCGGCGTTCCAGGGGCCGCTGCGTGCCGAAGTGCAGCGCTACCTCGATGAGATGATCAGCTGAGCAGGGTGGCTCCCGCCAGCGGGTCGGGGCCATCGATCAATGCCTGGAACGCTTCCGCCAGCGCCTCGCTGCGCGCCACACACTCGCGCCAGACCGCCACCCTCTGAGCGGTGCTCAAGCGGGTGAAATCCCTGCGGTCCGGGATTTTCCCCCCGGGCAGTGTGGCGACGAACTGCGGGCTGGGGCACAGCAGCACCAGGTCGTCGAGATTCTCCAGGCCGGATCTGCGCCAGGGCAGGAATTTGTCGAACCAGCCCGCGGTGAGGTCAGGGCGGAAGTGCGGGTACAGTACCAGTCCCTCGCCGCGGTACTGTCTCAGGTCGAAGTGATAGTCGATGATGCCACCATCCCAGTAGTGTCCCGGTGGCGCGCCGCCAATGTTGCGTTCGCCGGCCAGCACGAAGGGTATTGAGCCGCTGGCCTGCAACGCGAGGGGCACTGTCGGCGGCCGCAGACGCGTGTAGGCGGTCCTGAAGTCAGTCATCGAGAGCTGCGGAGCCGGGCGCTCGCCGCTGTGGAAAACCACCCGCTGGAAGCCGGCACCGAGCAATCGGCGGTGGACGGTGTTGCCGAGGGCCGCCGCGCCCATGGCGGCGCCGAGCAGGGCCGGTTGCCGCGCGCCCGCAGGCCCTCTGCCGCGTGCGGTCACAATGTGGGTGCGCCAGCGAGGGTGATCGCTCAGTGCGGCGGCGCCCTCGGCGCCGAGCAGCTGGGCGAGGATGTGTGCGCTGGCGGCGCTGATTTCGCTGGGTGGTGGACGCGCGCTGTAGGCCTGCTCAAGATAGGCGCTCTGGAAACGGTCCAGTGCCGCCACAGGGTCCGCCTGCGCCAGGCAGGCGTGTCGCCAGGAACCGATGGAGGATCCCAGCAGCGACATCGGTTCCTCCCCGCGCTGCAGGAAGTCGCCGAACAACACGCGGTCGAGCTGGCCCAGTACCAGCCACTTGGGCCCCCCGGAGGCACCCAGAAGCAGGCTGAAGTGATCCGGGTGCCAGCCCTGGTCGCGCAGCACCCCGGCCGCGCGACGCCCGAGGTAAACCGACAGTGCCTGTTCAGCGCTCAGAGCGCACCTCCCGCGGTGTGCGACCGGTCCATTTCTGGTAGGCGCGGCGGAAATTGGAGGCGTCGTTGAAGCCCACCAGGTAGGCAATGGTGGACAGGGGCAGGCGACCGCTTTTCAGGTAGCGAGTGGCATGCTCCGCCCGGACCTTGTCCAGCAGCTGCTGGTACGCGGTACCTTCATGTTCCAGGCGCCGACGATAGGTGCGGGGGCTCAGGTTGAGCATGTTGGCCACCTGGGGCATCTGCGGATACTGGCCCTCCAGCTTGCGCAGCAGGCGCAGGGTTTGCTCCGACACGGAATCGTGCTCCTCCAGGTCTGCGAGCAGGCGTGCACACTCGTTCTCGTACAGTGAACGCAGTGCAGGATTGGACAGCGGCAGGGCCACATCCAGCAGGCGGGCGTCAAACGAGATGCGCCCCAGTGCACTGTCAAAGTGCACGTCCTCGCCAAACACCTCGCGGTAGGTGTCGGCATGCGGCGGCGGCGGGTAGGGGAGTTCCACGCGCACAACGAGATCCTGCCGGTTGAGCAGGCCGCGGAGCGTATTGAGCATGGCAGCATACATCAGCTCGGTGCCGAACTCGGGTGGATTGTCCGCGGGTGCGGCAACGGTGGTCAGCACGCAGCGGCCATCGGTTTCGGTGAATTCCAGCTGCAGCGTGGGCGAGGACAGCAGGTGGTAGTAGCGCATGAACAGATCCATCACCTGGCGCAGGTCGCGACAGGTCATGAAGGCCTGGCCGAGGATGGCGTGCGCGCTCAGGTTCAGGCGCATGCCAAGATGCAGGCCCAGCGCCGTGTTGCCCGTGATGGCCAGGGCGTTGGCGACCAGTCGGGAAAAGTCGTCTTCACTGACGCGCGCACCGATGCCGGCGAGCCCGGAGTCGGCGAGGGAGGTGCCGACCAGCATGTCCTCACGGTCAAAGCCCCAGCTCTCGACCATGTCGATCAGGATCAGGATGTACTGTGCTGGCGAGCTGACTCGGGGCATGGCTTCATTTGGCCACAAATAACCTCATTTTGACAAGACTTCACCTTGTGAGCCGCGTATGGCTCGCACATAGTACAGGCTGGTGTAATGTCGATGTCAGGAGTACGGTTATGAAAGTAGAGTGGAGTTCCACCCCGCGCAAGATCCAGCGCTTCGCCAACGCCGACTACCCCCGTGAAAACCCGGATCTGGAAGATCTGCTGACAGCCGGCGATGTTGACCACATTGCAGAGATTTTCAACACGCCGCTGACCGGGTCCTACAACTGGGATTACAAGGTACAGGACGATCGCATCAAGAAGCTGTACGACCTGGGCAAGCAGCTGAACTGGGACCCGGAGATGGATATCAACTGGGATCGTCCCTGGCCCGATGAAGAGCGTATGCCCGAGTTGATGAACCTGCATACCTATCAGCCCTATCTCGACATGGACGAGCCGACCCGCAAGGAGTTCTGGCTGCACATGAACGCCTGGAGCCTGTCGCAATTCCTGCACGGAGAGCAGGGTGCGCTGCTGGTGGCCTCTCAGCTGTGTTCCTGTGCGCCCACCCTGAATGCCAAGCTGTACGCCGCGTCACAGACCTTTGACGAAGCGCGCCACGTGGAGGTTTTCAACAAATACCTGCAGAAGCGCATTGGGGTGATGTACCCGATCAATACGCACCTGAAGGCAATTATCGACAAGATCCTCACCGATGCACGCTGGGACATGAAATTTATCGGCATGCAGCTGGTGATCGAGGGGCTGGCCCTTTCGGCGTTCAACACGACCCGCGAAACCACGCCGGACCCGGTGCTCAAGGACGTGGTGTACCTCGTGACGCGCGACGAGGCGCGGCACGTCACCTTCGGGGTCAACTACCTGGAAGAGTTTGTCAAAACCCTCTCCGACGAGGAGCGTGAAGAGCGCGCGCAGTTTGCCTATGAGGCCTGCGTGGTCAGTCGGGAGCGGCTGGTGGCCACGGACGTCTTCGCGCACTTTGGCTGGGACGTGGAAGAGGCGCGGTTGCAGGTGCTGGAAGGCTTTGTCATGTCCACCTTCCGCAACCTGCTGTTCCAGCGCGTGATCCCCAACCTGAAGCGCATCGGCCTGTTGACCGACAAGATCCGGCCGAAGTTCGAGGCGCTGGGAATCCTCGAGTTCGAGAATCTGGCGACGGACGGCGATATCGACTGGGCGCTGCTCGAGCGTCCGCTGGACACCAACGAGGCGCAGGGTTACGAGCAGAGTATGCTGGCGGAGTTCCACAAGCTGCAGGATGCTCCGGAAGAGCCGCGCAAGGCGAGCTGACGGCGTATCGTCCGCCACAAAAAAGCCGGCTCAGAGCCGGCTTTTTTGTGGAAGTCAGTACCCCGGCTCAGGCGGAGGCGAGTGCCTTGATCTGGGTGTTCAGGCGGCTCTTGTGCCGGGCGGCCTTGTTCTTGTGGATGATGCCCTTGTCGGCCATGCGGTCGATAACAGGAACGGCGCTGGCGTAGGCAGCCTTCGCCTGCTCGGCATCGCCCGTTGCGATCGCGGCAATGACTTTCTTGATGTTGGTGCGAACCAGTGAACGCAGGCTGGCGTTGTGGGCGCGACGCTTTTCCGCCTGGCGGGCGCGCTTTCTGGCTTGTGGGGAGTTGGCCACAATGATGTCCTCGTGGGTTGGCAAAATTCAGGAGGCGAGATTATTCACATAAGCCCATGAGTTGTCAACTGCCAGCCCGGTTCCCGGGGGCTTGCTGCGTCATGCGGCGAAGCTGCGGTATACTGCCTGTTTAACCTGTCAGTGCCGGAAATACACGCCATGGTTGCGACCCAGGTACACAGAGCCGAACTCGCGGGTGGTACCGCCGAGCGCATCCTCGATGCCGCCGAGGACCTGTTCGCCAAGAAAGGTTACAAGGGCGCTTCGCTGGGCGAGGTGGCAGAGCGCGTGGGTATCCGCTCCCCCAGCCTCTACAATCACTTTCGCAACAAGGAAGCCCTCTACCGGGCGGTGTTGGGCCGCTTGCTGGATGAGTTCGCCGCGCCCATGGAGGAGCTGCACACGGCGCCGATCACCGATGAGCGCCTGTATCAGTGGCTGGAAGCGATAGTGCGCAAGCATCACGCCAATCCCAACCTCGCCCGCCTGCTGCAGCACGCGGCGCTGTCCGGTGGCCCCGGCACCAACGACCTGATCGAGCGCTTTTTCCGGCCCATGTTTCACGACGATGACGGTCTGCTGCAGCCCGGTCTGCGCGCTCTGGGCAATGCCGGTCTGCGCCCCTGGGCCGTGATGGCCTTCAACAACCTCATCATGTCCTACGTGACGATGGCGCCGATGTACCGCGACCTGCTCGGCCAGGACCCGTTCAGCGAGGAAGCGCTGGAGCGCCAGCTCACCCTGATAAAAACCCTGGTGCAGGCGGTGATCGCAACCCCCACTGCCGCACCAGCCTGATTCGGAGCTCACATGCCGCTGCTGGCTGACACAGTACACATCTGGCGCGCCCCCGAGGGCGACTATCATGTGGAGTGGGAGGCCTCCCACCCCCAGACCCGGGTCACCGTCAGTCCGCTGGACGCTGCGTCGCCGGATCTGCAAGTGCACTACGAGGACGCGGTGTCGCGACTGCGTATCTCTGGCTTGCCAGCCGACCGCCGCCACACCTTTCGGCTGCACGACCAGCACGGCAATGAACTGGTTGCGATGGAGCGTCGCCTCGGCATGCAGGGCACGCCCAACTTCCGCGATTTCGGCGGCTATCGCACGGCAGATGGCCGGCGTGTGCGCTGGGGTTACCTGTACCGTTCGGGGCAGCTCTCGGGTTTGACGGAGCGTGATCTGGCGCTGCTGGCGTATCTGCAGCTGGATCTGTTGTGCGACTTTCGCCGCGAAGAGGAGCAGAGTGCCAGCCCGAACCGGCTGCCGCGGGAGCGGGCGCCACGCGTCGCCAGCCTGCCGATTACGCCGGGCAGCAACGATGCGGCCTTCGCCAACGGGCAGCTCGACCGCGGAGGGCGCCAGCCGATGTTCAACTTCATGGTGGATATCAACCGGGATTTTGTCGAGGCGCAGAGCCCCATGTATCGGCGCATGTTCGCCGAGATACTCGCCGAGGATGATGCCCGCTTTCTGGTGCACTGCGCGGCAGGCAAGGACCGCACAGGCTTCGCTGCCGCCATCATTCTGATGGCGTTGGGGGTGTCGGTGGATCAGGTGATGGCAGATTACCTGTTGACGCGTCGCTTCTTCGACCCGCGGCAGGAGATCGACCGCCTGCGCATCAAGTACGGTTTCCAGTCAGTAGAAGACGAGGCCATCATGCCGATGCTGGAAGTGCACGAAGCGTACCTGCAACGGGCGCTGCAGGCGATTGCCGATTACGGCGATGTCGACACCTACCTGACCCGGGAGCTGGGGGTAGGGAGCGCCGAGCGCGAGGAGTTGCGCCGGCGCTATCTCGAGGGCTGATCAGAGCGCGTTACAAGCGGCCTTCGCGGCTTTGATCTGCTTGCGCTCGCAGCTGTCGTTCAGCTCGTTGCCTGCGCACCACTTGCGACGGTTTTCCCAGGCAGTGAGGGTCGCCGTTTTGCCATTGGAGCACTTCACGAGGTACTCGGAGTAGGCGGCGCCGGTGTTGGACTCATGGTTGCCCTGGAAGACGATGCTGGTCGGCTTGGCGGCGAAGGCAGCGGATGACAGGGCCAGCAGGGCGGAAACGGTGGCGATTTTGACGAGTTGCATAGTAGTTCCTCAACGGACGGTAGAAGTCAGTGTTCAGCCTGTAACGGTGTTTGACCGCCGGCAGGATGCGTTCAGTATACGACCTGAATACGTGTGTAAAACAGTTACAGATTGGTAACTCTGAGCACGAAAAAGTAACAGGCATTCCGTGTCGCGCTTGTCCGATTTAGATAAGCGACTGTTTTATAAGGATAATATTGAGAGAGGAGGGCGCCCGTCATGCAGGCGCCAAAAGGTTACAAATGTTTAATGGGGCGGGCCCGGGGTAACAACGTCAGGCCAGCCCGATCATCACGAGACCGGCAACCGCGAGCAACACCGACTGTCCGGCCTTGTCCAGCCGGAACAGGGCATAGAGGTAGGCGAACGGGGGAAGAATCAGGGTGCACAGGCCCCATGCATAGTCTTCTTTCCAGGATTGGATCAGCAGCAGCACCCAGCTGAGAAACAGCGTGGCGAGGCCGAAGGTGAGTAGTGATGCAGACGTGGCTTCCATGGTTCCTCCCAATAGGCACATGGCTCCGGTGGAGCGGGCTGCAGATTAGCAGAAGCGCGGGGCCGTGTCAGCGCGCAGGGTGCCTGGATCGCGCTGCCTGTGGCGGGATCTGGCGGATGACGTGTCGGGGGAATTTGGGTATCGTGTGGCGCTGTTTTTCGTGAGGATATTGCTTTGAGTGACCCCTTTGCGGACATCCGCCCGTACCGCGATGACGAGGTGCCCGAGGTTCTGGGTCGGTTGCTCGCAGACCGGGAAATGCTCGATGCAATTGCCAGGCTGAGCCTGGGCCGTTTGGCGCGGGCCCTGCCCGGGCTCGCGCGCCCCGCCGTGCGCTGGTACCTCGGCCGTCAGCTGCGCGGAGTGCGCGATGTGCACGGCATGCAGATGGTGATCAAGCACTACGTCGAGAAGGTCATCGACGACACCACCGCCGGGTTCAGTGTCTCGGGTCTGGAGCAGCTGGATGTGTCGCGCCCCTGGCTGTTCATGAGCAACCACCGCGACATTGTGATGGACCCGGCATTCACCAACTACGCCCTGCATCGCAGTGGCCACCAGACTGTGCGCATCGCCATCGGTGACAACCTGCTGACCAAGCCCTGGGTGTCCGACCTGATGCGACTGAACAAGAGCTTTATCGTCAAGCGCTCGGTGAGCAGTGGGCGGGCGCTGCTGGCCGCATCCCGGCATCTGTCCAGCTACATTCGCCTGTCTCTGCAGGAAGAGCGCTCACCGGTCTGGATTGCCCAGCGCGAGGGCCGGGCCAAAGACGGCATCGATCGCACCGAGCCCGCCGTCATCAAGATGCTCGCCATGAGCCGTGACAAGCAGACCGAAAGCTTCAGCGACCTGATCAACGCCCTCGGCATCGTTCCGGTCTCCATTGCCTACGAGCTGGATCCCTGCGATGGCATGAAGGCGCGTGAAATGCACCTGCGCAGCACGACGGGAACCTACGCCAAGGCTGAACAGGAGGATGTCGCCTCGATCGCGCGCGGCATTTCCGGCCAGAAGGGCCGGGTGCATGTGGCGTTTGGCACGCCGCTGGCGGGCGAGTTCGATGGCCCGGACGCTGTCGCTGCGGAAATCGATCGACAGATCATCTCGCTCTACTGCCTGCACCCCACCAACTTGCAGGCCTGGGAGATGCTGCACGGGCCAGGCGCGGCCGTGCCCGAAACGCTGACCCGCGAGGCGGGGAGCTGTTCGGACGCGCAGTTTCGTGCCCGGATTGAAAGCCTGCCCGAAGAGCAGCGCAGTTTTGCGCTGGCGACCTACGCCAATGCGGTGGCCAGTAAACTGGCGTTGCGTGCGGCGGCGGAGCCCCAGGCCTCTTGCTGAACGAAGCGCTGAAGGACCAGATTCGCGAGGCCTACGCCGCCATCACGGCCGCCAAAGGGTTGAAGCCGCGCTGGGGACAGCGGCAGATGATCGCCGAAATCGCCAACGCCCTGGCCCGCATCAAACCGGAAACCGGCCGGGCAAGCCCGGATTCCCCGGCGGTGTGCGTGATCGAGGCGGGCACCGGAACGGGCAAGACCATTGCCTATGCGGTGACGGCGATCCCCCTGGCCCAGGCCCTGGGCAAGCGGCTGGTCGTGGCGACCGCAACGGTCGCCCTGCAAGAGCAGTTCGTCAACAAGGATCTCCCGGATATTCGCGAACACAGTGGCCTGGAGTTCAGCTATACCCTGGCCAAGGGGCGTCGTCGGTATGTATGCCTGTCCAGGCTGGACCACCATCTCGGCGGCAGCGGCGCGGGGGACGTACTGCCGCTGTACCCGGACGAATTCCAGGCGCCAGACAACGCCGAGGCGCTGCCCGTGTACAGCGCCATGCTGGAGGCCCTGGGCCGCGGGGACTGGGACGGCGACCGGGACAATTGGCCGGGACAGATACCCGACGCCATCTGGTTCGGTGCCACCACTGACCACAGCCAGTGCAGCGGCCGCCGCTGCCCCAACATCAGCCAGTGCAGTTTTTTTCGCGCGCGGGACGCTCTCCAGTACGCCGACGTGGTCGTGGCCAACCACGACCTGGTGCTCGCTGACCTGGCGCTTGGCGGCGGTGCCATCCTGTCGCCGCCGGAAGACAGCATTTATGTGTTTGACGAGGGCCACCACCTGCCGGACAAGGCGCTGGGGCACTTCTCCAGTTTCTGTCGCCTGCACACGACCGGCCAGTGGTTGCAGGACAATCGCAAGCTGCTGCTGCAGGCGGCTTCGGCACTGGCGCCGCTGACTGACCTGGCGCGACCGCTGGCTGCGCTGCCGGGGCTGATGGAGGAGGCCCAGGGCGCGCTGCAGGTGGCGGAGCAGGCGGTGGCCGCCCTGTTTGCAGAGCGTGTGCCCGGGAGCGGGCGCAGTGACGAGCAGCAGCTGCGCTTCGCCCATGGCCGGGTGCCCGCGCAATTGCAGCCGCTGGCTGCAGGCCTGGCCAACCAGTTCCAGCAGATCAGCACCGCTCTGGCGAAGATTGAGGCCCGTCTGTCGGAGGCGTTGGAAGAGGAAGACTGCGGCCTGCACAAGAGCGATGTCGAGACCTGGCATCTGAGCCTGGGTGGTTTGCTGAGCCGCGCGGAGTCCACCCTGGCCTTGTGGCAGGCCTATGCCGTCAGTGGCGAGGGCGAGGTGCCGCCCATGGCGCGCTGGGTGACCTTGCTGGACGGGGGCGGGCAGGCCGGCTTTGACCTGCGCTGCAGCCCCATTCTCGCGGCGGATATTCTGCAGGAGTACCTGTGGTCACGCGCCGCCGGCGTCGTGGTCACCTCGGCGACCATCACCGCGCTGCGCTCCTTCGATCGCTTCAGGCTGCATTCCGGCGCTCCGGCCGAGGGCGTCTTCAAGGTCGTGGCCAGCCCCTTCGATTATTCCCGGGCCACCCTGCATGTGCCCGCCATGTCCTGCGACCCCGGTGACGCCGAGGCACACACCGCGGCGCTGATCGAGCAGCTGCCCGGATTGCTGGACCCCGCCGAGGCCAGCCTGGTGCTGTTTTCCTCGCGACGACAGATGCAGGATGTCCATGCGGGCGTCAGCGCGACCTTTGGCGACCTGCTGCTGATGCAGGGTGAAGGCAGCAAGCAGGAAATCCTGCGCCAGCATCGGGAAGCGGTCGATGCCGGACGCGGCAGCATCCTCTTTGGGCTGGCCAGCTTCGCCGAAGGTGTGGATCTTCCCGGCGCCTACTGTCGCCACGTGGTGATTGCGAAGATACCTTTCGCGGTACCCGATAGCCCTATCGAGGCGGCGCTGGCGGAATGGGTGGAAGCCCAGGGCCGCAACGCCTTTATGGAAATCAGCGTGCCGGATGCGGCGCTGCGGCTGGTGCAGGCCAGCGGCCGCCTGTTGCGCACGGAAAGCGACAGCGGTCGGGTCACGCTGATGGATCGGCGTTTGCTCACGCGGCGCTACGGTCAGGCAATACTGGATTCCCTGCCGCCGTTTACCCGGGAGCTGGGGCGTTAGCCCTCCGCCTCCCCGCCCAGCGGCGTATTGACGATCTCCAGCGTGGCCGGATGCTGCAGGCGGCGCTCCGGGGATATCGCATAAAACACATCGACGAATTCCCGGGTGCGGCCAATCACCGCAACGCCATACTGGGAGATCACATACGCTTCGATGATGGTCGGCGCGGCAAAGATGCCCAGCCCGGTCTGGCCGAAGGACTTCAGAAGCGCGCTGTCGTCAAATTCCGCCACGATTTCGGGGGTGATCCGGTGCTTTTCAAACCAGGCCTTGAGAAAGGAGCGGCTTCCCGCCTTGCGCCCCGGGGCCAGGAAGGGCTTGCCGCTCAGGCTCGCCGGGAACTGGCTGCGGCAGGTCTCGGCGAGCTCCGGGACGGCAAAGAAGGTAAAGCCGGACTCCAGAATGCGGTAGTTCCAGGCCTTGATGTGGCTGCCGGAGGGCAGGGGCTGGTCGGTGATGATGCAGTCGAGGCGGCTCACCGCCAGTTCCGCCAGCAGCGTCTCCTGGTCGCCCTCGTGGCACTGCAGGCGCAGGTTGTCGACGGCCTTCAGCGCCGGTTGTAGCAACCGGTTGGCGAGAATCTTGGGGATCGAATCGGTGATGCCGACGCGGAACGTCTCGGTATGGGCGCTCTCGTTCTGCAGCATCTGGCGGATTTCCCGCCCGAGCTGGAAAATTTCATCGGCGTGGGCATAAATCTGTCGGCCCTGTTCGGAGAGCCGCAGCCGCCTTCCCTCGCGGCGGAACAGCTTCACACCAAGCTGTTCCTCAAATGCCGCAATCTGCCCACTGATGGTTTGCGGGGTCAGATTCAGGCGCTTGCTGGCGCGCGTGATGCTGCCGTCAGTGGCAACATGGAAGAAATAGTACAGGTGGTTGTAGTTGAGGGGCGTCATCTCAGAAATAGTCGAATTGATTATTTATAAAAATCGAATATATCATGGCTGGCGTCTTGTGTAGGATTCGTGCGCTTTCTATCCCGCCGGCCCCCGCCACAAGGATTCATGTCCGGGTACAGAAGTGCCCACTGGCCGCAATGGCAGGACTCAAGGGGAAAGACTCACAATGAATGAACTCGTCGGTATTGTCATGGGCTCCCGCTCCGACTGGGAGACCATGCAAGGCGCCGCAGACACCCTGGCCGAGCTGGAGGTGCCCCACACCGTTGAAGTGGTGTCCGCGCATCGCACGCCGGACCGCCTGTTCAGTTACGCCGAGGCGGCTGAAGCCAGCGGTCTGCAGGTGATCATCGCTGGCGCCGGGGGTGCAGCGCACCTGCCGGGCATGCTGGCGGCGAAAACCCTGGTGCCGGTGTTGGGTGTGCCGGTGCAATCCCGTGCCCTCAACGGCATGGACTCGTTGCTTTCCATCGCGCAGATGCCGGCGGGCATTCCGGTCGGCACGCTGGCGATAGGCCGCGCAGGGGCCGTGAATGCAGCGCTGCTGGCCGCGGCGATGCTGGCCAATCAGGACAGCGCCCTGCGCGAGCGTCTGCGCGCCTACCGCGAGCGCCAGACCGCCAACGTGGCGGCGCACCCCGACCCCCGGATCCCTGCACCGTGAACATCGGTATCCTGGGTGCAGGCCAGCTGGCGCAGATGCTGGCGCTGGCGGGCTACCCGCTGGGGTTGCGCTGTACCTTCCTGGCGCCCGAGGAGATGCCCTGCGCCGCACCCCTGGGAGAACATCTTCGCGGTGGCTATGAAGATGCCGCTGCACTGGCGTCCTTTGCAGAGCGCATCGATGTGGCCACCGCGGAGTTCGAGCATATTGCGCCGGTTGCGCTCGATGCACTGGAACAGCGCGGACTGCTGGCCCCCTGCAGCCAGGCGATTCTCCTCTCCCAGGAGCGGCTGCAGGAAAAGTCCTTGTTCACGCGCCTGGGCCTGCCCACCGCGCGCTACGCTGCCATTGATTCCGAGGCGGACCTGGCCGCAGCGCTGGCCCAGACGGGCACTCCCGCGATCCTGAAAACCCGGCGCATGGGCTACGACGGCAAGGGCCAGGCGTCCGTGGCTGCGGCTGGGGATTTGCTGCCGGCCTGGGAAGCCCTGGGCCGCGTACCCTGCATCCTCGAAGCCCGCGTGCCTTTTGATCGCGAGCTCTCGGTGATTGCCGTGCGGGGTCGTGACGGTGAGTGCCGTACCTGGCCCCTCAGCGAAAACCGCCACGAGGACGGCATTCTGCGTGTCTCGCGCTCCCTCGCGAACGACCCCATGGAAGGCCCCGCCCGCGACTACTGTGAGCGCTTGCTCAACGCGCTGGATTACGTCGGTGTGCTGGCGCTGGAGCTGTTCCAGTGTGGCGACCAGCTGCTGGTGAACGAGTATGCACCGCGCGTCCACAACAGTGGCCACTGGACTATCGAGGGCGCGGTGACCTCCCAGTTCGAGAATCACCTGCGGGCCATTGCCGGCCTGCCCCTCGGGGTCACTGCCGCCGTAGCGCCCAGCGTGATGGTCAACGTTATCGGCGAGTGGCCCGCCGCACGGGATATTCTGGCGGTCGCCGGCGCGCACCTGCACGACTACGGCAAGTCGCCCGCGCCGGGCCGCAAACTGGGCCACATTACCCTGGTCGACCAGGACGCCACGGCGCTGCGCCAGCGTACCGCCGAGCTCCTGCGCCTGGTGGGCGTGGAGGGTACCGCGTAGCATGGATCCCGTTGTTCTCTTTTTCCTGCTGGGCGTCACCGCCGGGATCCTGCGTTCAGAGCTGCGGCTGCCGGTGCAGGTCTATGAACTGCTGAGTATCCTGCTGCTGCTCGCCATTGGCATGAAAGGCGGCATCGAACTGGCCCGACAGCCCTTTCTGGAGCTGCTGGGACAGATGGTTGCGGTGGTCGCCATGGGATTCATCCTGCCCCTGCTCAGCTTCCCCGTGCTGCTCCGGTTCGGTCGCCTGCCGCGGGCGGACGCGGCTTCTATCGCCGCGCACTACGGCTCGGTCAGCGTTGGCACCTTCGCGGTGGTCGTCGCCTATCTGGGTTCGCGGGACATCGATTTCGAAGCGTATATGCCGCTGTTTGTGGTGCTGCTGGAAATTCCCGCCATCCTGGTGGGCATTGTCCTCGCCAAGGGGCTGGTCGGCGGTGAGCGGCTGCGCGAGTCGGCACATGAGGTGCTGCTGGGCAAGAGCATCGTCCTGCTGGTGGGCGGCCTGCTGATCGGCTGGATTGCCGGCGCCGACGGCCTGGCCAAGCTCGCCCCGCTGTTCTTCGACCCCTTCCAGGGTCTGCTCGCCCTGTTCCTGCTGGAAATGGGCCTGGTGACCGCGAGCCAGATCGGCACCCTCCGGCGCTACGGCTTCTTCCTGCTGGCATTCGGTGTGCTGACCCCGGTGTTCTCGGCACTGATCGGCCTCGGGCTGGGCTGGCTGCTGGGCCTGTCCGTTGGCGGAGCGGTGGTGCTGGCTACCCTCGCGGCGAGTGCATCGTATATCGCCGTGCCCGCCGCGATGCGTATTTCGGTTCCCGAGGCCAACCCTGCGCTGTCGCTGGCGGCATCGCTGGGTGTGACGTTCCCGTTTAATGTACTGGTCGGCATTCCGCTGTACCATTGGCTGGCTGGCCAATTGTATGCACTGATCGGAGCCGCCTGACCATGGAACAACACCCGCGACGCCTGCTCACTATCGTGACCGAGTCCTCTATCGAGTCGCACCTGCTGCGGCATATCGAACGCTGGGGCGCGCACGGCTACACCATCACCGAGGCCCGTGGCAAAGGGGCCCGCGGTGTGCGCGAGGGTAACTGGGAGGCGAACCGCAACCTGCGCATTGAGGTGGTGTGTGATGACGCCACGGCGGATCGCATTGCCGCCGGCCTGCGCGAGCACTACTACGACAACTACGCGATGATCCTCTACACCTGCGATGTGGATGTGCTGCGCCCGGAGAAGTTCTAGCAGCGGCCGTGGAGTATCCGGGAGAGCCCATGCGCACGGAAGTCGCCGAAGTCCTGATTGATATCGAGGCCCAGCTGCGGCAACTGGCCCTCTGGGAGGCGGTGCCGCCACCGGCTTCTGCGCTGGCCTCCACAGAACCCTTCGCCGTCGACACGCTCACGCTGCCCCAGTGGCTGCAGTTCATTTTCCTGCCGACCCTGTATCGGATGCTCGAGCAGGGTGAGGCCCTGCCCGAGCGCTGCGCCATCACGCCCATGGCGGAGGAGTTTTTTCGCGGCTCATCGCTGGCCACGGCGGGCTTGCTGGAGACCCTCGCACGCGTGGATGCACTGCTGACCGTGGAGTAGGCGCGTCCCGCGCTGCTCTGTGGAGGTTGTCCAGATTCTGTCTGTCAGTGCAAGCACGCAGTGTTTGCTTTTGTAACAGCCTTGTTTATGCTCAGTTGCAGAGCGTTCCGGTCGTTCGCGTGGCACCCGCAGGTCAGGGTGACGGTGATGGCGGCAACGCATCCCGCCCCAGAACGGCAATGACCCCGGAGTTCGACACCATGACCGCACGCCTGAAACCCCCCCATCAGTCCTCCCTGCGCCCCGTGGCCAGGGCGCTGGCCGCCGGTTCGCTGCTCACCCTGCTGGCGGGCTGTGCGGCCCTGCAGGAAGCTACCGACGATCCCGTGGCGGCCCTGCCCAAGCCGCAGCGGGACCTCGCCTCGTTCGCCCTGCCGCCCGAGCAGCAGGCCTGTTTTGATCGCAGCAGCGAGACCTACACGCCGGTGGTCGATGCACACTTCCACCCCCGGCCCTTCGGTGGTCCGGCCATTCCCCCGCAGGAGCTGTTCGGCTACTTTGACCAGCTGGGTGTTCGCTTCGTCAACTATTTTGGCATCGGCCAGATTCTGGAGATGGACTCCGGGTGTACCTATTACCTGGACTGCCCCGGTGTGCGAGCGATGCCCAGCATCAAGAACGACTTCGTCAACGGCATGGAAGCTGTCGCCTACCCCAACGACAACCTGAATATCGTCCTGTCGATGACCTTCATGGATCTCGCGCATCCCGAGAACGTGGTGGAGACCATCGAGCTTTACGACCGGGAATACCCGGGCATGTTCGGCTGGGCCGGAGAGCTCAACGTGGTCAAGCAGGCGCTGCTGGGCAACCTGCACGAGCCGGCCACGCTCGAGTCCATTGATGCCTGGGCGCCGTTCATGGCGATCCTGCAGGAGCGCAATATCCCCGTAACGCTGCACTCGGACCTGGGCAACGATGCGAATCCGACGGAGTTCCTCTACCTGATGGACCATATCCTGGAAACCTACCCGGAGAACCCGATCGTGTGGGCGCACATGGGCTTGTCCAAGGAACTGACCACGATGGATCCCAACCGGCATGTGGCGCTGATGAAGGAGCGGCTGGACGCCTACCCGAACCTGATGCTGGATATTTCCTGGGACGTGCTGTTCAACGCCTACCACCAGTGGGGTGATATCTTCGTTGATTTCTTCAATGCCTACTCCAGCCGTATCCTCCCCGGCTCCGACTTCGTGGCGGCGGATGCCAAGGAGTATGCCAATTATGCGAAGGAGCTCGAGGTCACCAGCCGTGCCCTGCGCGCGCTCGACGACACGGCGTTCCGCAATATCGCGCTGGGTGAGAACTACTTTCGCCTGATGAAGCTCGATTACCACGCTCCCATGGTGTGCGCGGCGAGTGAGTAAGTTGTCAGCCGGTTGCGGGCCGCGCGCCCGCGCTGCCAGGGCCCTGTGCTGCGGTGCGCTGCTTGTTGCGGCACCGGGCCTGTCTGCGCAACCCGAACATGGGCGCCCGGACGATGAACCCAACCAGCAGAGTGGCGTGGTGCCGGTAATCGAGGAGCACCGTGAGCGCTCGTCGTTCCTGGAAGGCAGCAAGCTGGTGCTCCGTCCGCGCAGTTATCTGCTGGACCGAAACCGCGACTCCGGCAACGACAGTGTCGGCCTCGCCCTCGGCGGTGCGCTGGCCTACCAGTCTGGCTGGTGGCTGGACCGGCTGCGCTTTGCGGCGACGGGCTACACCTCGCAGAAGCTCTACGGGCCCAGCGACAAGGACGGTACCCTGCTGTTCAAGCCCGGCCAGGAATCGTTCTCCGTGCTGGGCGAGGCGAACGTGACGCTGCGCCTCGCGGAAGATACAGGCATCCGGCTCGGCCGCCAGCGCCTTGAGCTGCCCTACCTCGGCAGCCACGACA
This sequence comes from Halieaceae bacterium UBA5044, assembly GCA_002416125.1. GTDB lineage: Bacteria > Pseudomonadota > Gammaproteobacteria > Pseudomonadales > Halieaceae > Haliea. Next base: position 56,479 of record DIBU01000008.1, on the reverse strand, counting down.
TCCGCATGGTGCCGAATACCTTCGAGGCACTGGCCATCGGCAATGTGGCGGATACCGGCCTCGCCTATATGGCGGGCTACGTCGACCGCATCAAGCGCAAGAACGACGACGACTTCGTCAGCATGTCCGAGGCGGCCGGCGCGGTGGGGAGCGACGAGGGTCTCGGCTTTGCCGGCGCCCGCTACAAGACCGCCGCCGGGGCAAACCTCGGAGCGATCTACCAGCACTCCTTTGAAACCTTCAGCACCCTCTATGCCACGGCAGAGTATCCGTTCGTGCTGGATGACGACACGACGTTGAAGGCCTTCCTGCAATACACTGACCAGGGCAGCCACGGTGATGCCCTGATCGGTGACTTCGACACTTCCATGGTGTCAGCAAAGCTGGAGCTGCGGCGCGGGCTGTGGGCCTGGCGACTGGCGGCCAGCAGTACGGATGATGAAAAGGGTATACAGAAACCCTACGGCAACCCAGCCAACTACCTGTCGGTGATCGTTGACGATTTCGACCGCGCCGGTGAGGAGGCCTGGCTGGCGGGCCTGTCCTATGACTTCCAGCGTGTCGGCGCGGGCGACCTCAGCCTGTTTGCCAATGTGGTGTCGGGTGACACGCCAGACTCGGGGAGCAGCGCCAGCCCGGATGAAACCGAGTACGATCTGACGCTGGATTATCGCCTGCGCGAGCGCTGGGCAGAGGGCTTGTGGGTACGCGTACGTGGTGCCTACATCGACCAGGATGAAGACCTGGGCGGCGACGACTTTTTCGATTTCCGCATTATCCTGAATTACGAATTTGACCTGCTTTAGCAAGGACATGCCACTATGAATACACCGTTGTGGGGCGTTGCCCTGGCCTGTTCGCTCGGCCTCGCGGGGTTGGCCTCACCCGCATCGTCGGCCGGGGAATCGCAGCTGAGCGTCGAGGAAGAAATTCGACAGTTGCAGGCATTGCGCAACGAGCTGGAGCGCAAGACACGGGAGTTCGATCAGCGCATTGAGGCGTTGGAGGCGCGCCTGCAGGACACATCGGGTGAGGGCGCTGATGCAGCGCAGCAGTCGGTCACCGTAGTGCCGGCACTGGCATCCGTCCCCGAGGAAACGCCGGCAGTTGCGGATATCGCCAAGGAGACAGCGCCCGAGACCTGGGGCCGCTACGAACCCGGCAAGGGTTTTGTGCTGGCCCGCACCGACATGGGTGAGCTGGATTTCAGCGCGTTCACCTACGCGCGCTACCTCAACCAGAAGGGACTGGACAGTACCTACACCGATGCCTTCGGTCGCACCACTACGCTGGACTTACGCAACGACATCCAGTTCCAGAAGCTGACCATGAACTTCAAGGGCTGGTTGTTCGACCCGAAGTTCCGCTACCTGTTCTACACCTGGACGGCGAATACCAGCCAGGGAGACGGTGCCCAGGTGGTTGTCGCGGGTAATCTCGGTTATCAGTTTGACGAGGCGTTTTCGCTGTATGCCGGTATCGGTGCGCTGCCCTCCACGCGTTCGACCAACTACACCTTTCCCAACTGGTTGAAGAACGATCACCGCACCATCGCCGATGAGTTCTTCCGCGGCTCCTACACCACCGGCCTGTGGGCTTCCGGTGCGCTGTCACCCACCGTGGGTTACCGCGCAATGATCGGCAACAACCTGAGCCAGTTGGGCGTTAACGCCGTGCAGCTGGACAACGAGCTCAACACCTTCTCCGGCGCCCTTTGGTGGATGCCGACGACCGGTGAATACGGTCCCGGCCAGGGGTTCGGGGATTACGAGTACCACGAAGAGGTCGCGACGCTGTTTGGTGTGCACTTCACCCACAGCCGCGAGGATGCCCAGGGGCAGTCCGAGGTCGAGGGCTTCGAGAATTCCCAGATTCGCCTCTCGGATGGCACACGGATTTTCAGTGAGGATCCTTTCCTCACGGGGGGCAACGTGCGCAAGGCGACCTATGAAATGCTGGCCTTGAACGCGGGCTTCAAGTACCGAGGCCTGTCGCTGGAGGGCGAATACTACTACCGCAAGGTGGATGACTTCGTCGTGATTGGCGAGATACCGGTCACCGAGCTGGAAGACCAGGGTTTCCAGCTGCAGGGTTCAGCCATGCTGATTCCCAAAATGCTTCAGGGTTATGCGGCGTACTCCTACATTGACGGGGAATACGGTAACCCCTCGGACGTCAGCCTGGGCCTGAACTACTTCCCGATGTCGCGGCGTGAGCTGCGCCTGGGTGTGCAGGCCCTGCGCCTGAACGATTCCCCGGTCGGTTACAGCAGCGTGCCGATGGCCCTCGGTGGCAACGGCTGGGTATTCTCCACCGACGTTATCCTCGCGTTCTGATCCGTACCGGAAGTGGCCGTCGCCCGCGGCAGGCGACGGCCACCTCGAGTGCCGACGAGGCTAGACCCGCTCCACCACCGTGGTGATGCCCTGGCCCAGACCGATGCACATGGTGGACACGCCCAGCGTCAGGTCACGGTCCTGCATCACCGTCAGCAGTGAGCCGGTGATGCGTGTACCGGAGCAGCCGAAGGGGTGCCCGAGGGCGATGGCGCCGCCGTGCACGTTCACCTTGTCTTCCATGTCGTCCAGCAGGTCGAGATCCTTCAGTACCGGTAGCGCCTGTGCGGCAAAGGCCTCGTTCAGCTCGACCATCTCGATGTCCTTGATGGTCAAGCCGAGCTTTTTCAGGGCTTTCTGCGTGGAGGGTACCGGGCCATAGCCCATGATGGACGGGTCGACCCCGGCGAGGGTCATGGCGCGGATGCGTGCCACCGGCTCCAGGCCCAGCGCCTGCGCACGCTCGGCGGACATCACCAGCATGGCCGATGCACCATCGGAGATCTGCGACGAGGTGCCCGCGGTGACGGTGCCCCCCTGGGGGTTGAAGGCAGGCGGCAGGCTGGCCAGCCCCTCCAGCGTGGTTTCGGGACGGATGGTTTCATCCTGCTCGATCAGGGTCAGCGCGCCTGTGGCATCGTGCCCCTCAACGGGAATGATTTCCCGGGCAAACTTGCCCTCTACCGTGGCCTTGTGGGCCAGCTGGTGTGAGCGCAGGCCGAGCTTGTCCTGGGCCTCGCGCCCGATGCCGTGCATCATGGCCAGGTATTCGGCGGTCATGCCCATCATGCCCGCCGCCTTGGCCACGTTCAGGCCCAGCTTCGGGTTGATGTCCACATCGTCCATCATGGGCAGGTGACCGAGGTGTTCCACCCCCCCCACCAGGTACACATCGCCAATGCCGGCCATGATGTTGGCCGCAGCCGTGTGCAGGGCCGACATGGAAGAGCCGCAGAGCCGGTTGACGGTCTGTGCGGGGATGGTGAACGGCAGTTGCGCACGCAGGACGATATTGCGTGCCAGGTTCATGCCCTGTTCGCCACGCTGCAGCACGCAGCCCCAGATCAGGTCGTCGATTTCGGTGACGTCCAGCTTGGGGTTGCGGGCCAGCAGGCCGCGAATAACAGCGACAGACAGGTCATCCGCGCGCACGTTGCGGAAGCAGCCATTCTTGGAGCGGCCCATGGCGCTGCGGGCGAAGTCGACGATAACGGCGTCTCTTGGATTCAGACTCACGATAATTCTCCTGTTTTCACCCGGGGCTCAATAGTAGGTTTTGCCATCGGCCAGCATGGCCTGCATGCCGTCGGTGAGTTCGTAGGACTTGCCCAGATGGGCAAATTGCTTCGAGGCTTCGGCGATGAAGGCAAGGCCCACCGTATCCATCCAGCGGAAGATGCCGCCGCGGAAGGGAGGGAAGCCCAGGCCGTACAGCAGCGCGAGGTCCGCCTCTGCGGGCGTGCCGACGATGCCTTCCTCCAGGCAGCGCGCCATCTCCGTGGCCATGGGCAGCATCATGCGCGCCACAATGTCTTCGCGTGAGAATTCAGTGCGCTCGCCTTCCACAGGCGCGATCAGGCGATAGACCTCCTCGCTGGCGGTCTTTTTCGGTTTGCCGCGCTTGTCCGGCACATAGTCATAAAAGCCCTTGCCGTTCTTCTGGCCGAAACGTTCGTTCTCGAACATCACTTCGGTGGCGGTTTTGAAGTCCAGCTGCATGCGGTCGGGGAAACCTTCTGCCATCACTGCCGCAGCGTGCACGCCGGTATCGATGCCGACGACATCCATCAGGTAGGCGGGCCCCATGGGCCAGCCCCAGCGCTCCATGACCTTGTCCACGGCCTGGAAGTCGGCGCCGTCGCGCACCAGCTTGGAGAAGCCATCGAAATAGGGGAACAGCACCCGGTTGACGAGGAAGCCGGGACAATCCTTCACCACGACGGCTTTCTTGCCCATCTTGTTGGCGTAGGCAACGGTGCGGGCGACCGCCCGGTCCGAGGTTTTCTCGCCGCGAATCACCTCCACCAGTGGCATGGCGTGTACCGGATTGAAGAAGTGCATGCCGCAGAAGTTCTCGGGCCGCTGTAGCGCTTCTGCGAGGTGGGTAATGGAAATGGTCGAGGTGTTGGACGCCAGAATGGTGTCTTCGCCGATCTGTTTTTCGGTCTCGGCCAGCACGGCGTGTTTTACCTTGGCATTCTCCACCACCGCCTCCACCACGATGTCGACCGCGTCGAAACCGGTGTAGGTCAGCGTGGGGTCGATGCTGTTGAGCACGTCGCCCATCTGCGCCGGCGTCATCTGTCCACGCTCCACGCGCTTGGACAGCAGCTTGTTGGCTTCCGACAGGCCCAGATCGAGGCCGGCCTGATTGATGTCCTTCATCAGGATGGGGACACCGCGGTAGGCGGACTGGTAGGCAATGCCGCCGCCCATGATGCCGGCACCCAGTACCGCGGCACGCTGCACTTTGCGGTCGGCCTGTTTTTCCCAGTCGCGGGCTTTCTTGCCCAGCAGCTGGTCAGAGAGGAATACGCCCACCAGCGCGGCGGCTACCGGTGTCACGGCGAGCTCGGCAAAGCCTTCGGCCTCGACCTTCAGTGCGTCTTCCAGGCCCATACCGCGGGCTTTTTCGATCACATCAACGGCCTTGACCGGCGCCGGGTAATTCTTGCCCGCCTGCTGCTGCACCAGGGATTTCATGGTGAAGAAGGCCATCATGGCCTCGGTGTCGTTGAGTGGCAGTGGGCTGCTTTTCGCCTGTCGGCGACCGGCATAGTCCAGCTTGCCGGCGATGGCGTGGTTCAGCGTGGACAGTGCCACCGCACGCAGTTCCTCGGGTGCGGCGACCGCATCGACGGCGCCCGCCTTCAGCGCCTTGTCCGCGCGCTGTTCAGTCGCGCCGGCAATCCAGGTGGCCGCTTCGTCGACGCCGATGATGCGCGGCAGGCGCACGGTGCCACCCCAGCCGGGCAGGATACCCAGTTTGGTTTCCGGCAGGCCGACCTTGGCGGCCGTGCTCATGACCCGGAAGTCGCAGGCCAGGCAGATTTCGAAGCCGCCCCCCAGCGCAAACCCGTTGATGGCCACACAGCTTGGGAAGGGCAGGTTCTGCAGGCGGTTCAAATTGGCGTTGTTGGCCGCCGTGAAGCCCTTGATCTCCTCGGAGCCGGCACCGAAGATGCCGGTGAATTCGGTGATGTCGGCGCCGACAATGAACACGGGTTTGCCGCTGGTCACCAGCAGGCCTCGCAGGCCGCTCTGCGCTTCCAGCGCGTCAAGCGCTTCGGTCAGGCTGTTGACGGTGGTCTGGTCGAATTTGTTGACAGACTCGCCCTTCAGGTCGAAATGCAGCTCGGCGATGTCGCCGTCAAGGCGGGTCACGGTGAGCGCGTCACTCTGGTAGATCATGTCGCTGTCCTGTGTGGGATGAACGGGGCTGGCTGGGCCTTTCCGGCGCCGGGCCAGAGTCGAAGCGAGGCGCCATTGTAGCGGTGAAAGCCGCAGGCGTGAACCGCAATGTTAACGCTGATAACACTGAAAAGCCATCGCCTCTCGCGCCCCCGCAGGGGCCGCTTGCCGGGCATCCCGCGGCGCTACAACGGCCAGATGATGAGCAGCAGCGGCAGGCTGACGGCGACCACCAGGGCTTCCAGCGGTAGCCCCAGGCGCCAGTAGTCGCCGAAATGAAAGCCGCCCGGACCCAGAATCAAGGTGTTGTTCTGGTGGCCAATGGGCGTGAGAAAGGCGCAGGAGGCGCCGATGGCGACAGCCATCAGGAAGCTGTCGGGGTTGACCCCGAGGGCAGCCGCGGTGCCCAGCGCAATCGGGCACATCACGGCGGCGGTGGCCGCATTGTTCATCAGGTCGGAGAGGAACATGGTGGTCACCAGTATGATCCCCAGCACCAGTATGGCGTTGCCCTGGGCCACCGACGTAAGCAGGAAGCGCGCGATCAGGTCTGCTGTGCCGGTCGAGGCCATGGCGCCCGCAACCGGTATGAGGGCCGCCAGCAGCACAATCACGGGCCAGTCGATGGCACTGTAGACCGAGCGCGGTGGCACGGTGCGCAGCGCCATGGAGGCGAGTACACCGAGGGCGAAAGAGATGGCCGCGGGCAGCAGCCCGAAGGCTGCGCCGCCCACGGCGAGCGTCATGATGACCGCTGCCATGATTGCCCTGCGCGGGCTGGGGATGCGCAGGTCACGCTTGGCCAGTGGCACGCAGCCGAAGTCACTGGCGAATTCCGATGTGGCGTTCAGCGGACCCTGGATCAACAGCAGGTCGCCCGGGCGCAGGGGCAGGGCGCGCAACCGACTCCGCGAGCGGTGGCCTTCGCGGGATACCGCCAGCAGGTTGAGGCCGTACCGCGTGCGCAACTGTATGTCGCTGGCAGAGCGCCCGACGGCTGCGGCGGCCGGCATGACGGCGAGTTCCGTCAGTACAATCTCCTCCCGCCTGTCCCCTTGCTCGCCCTCGTGCTCAACGTCCTCCTGCGCCTCGCTGCTGGGTGCGGCGGCTTCCGGCCCGCCGCTGTCACCGGTTGTGGACTCTGTGGCTGCCGGTTTCACCGATTCCTCGAGCTTCAGGTCCAACCGCGCCAGTACCTCCCCCAGGGTGTCGGCGTTGGTTTCCAGCACCAGAATGTCATTCCCGCGGATTTGCCGGCCGCCGTAGGGGGTGTGCAGGCGCACCTCATTGCGAACCAGACCGACCACCTGGGCGCCGGCATCGTCGAGCTCCGCTTCCACCTGCCGCAGGCTCATGCCCACTGCCTTGCTGCTTTCCGGTACACGCGCCTCCGTGAGGTAGGCCCCGGTGTCGAAATCGCCCGCGGCCTGGTGCTTGCGTGCCGGTACCAGACGCCAGCCCAGCAGCACGATAAACGCCAACCCGCAGAGGGCGACCGCCAACCCCACGGGTGTGAAGTCGAACATGGCAAAGGCGTTGCCGCCGGCCTCGGCGCGAAAACCGGAGACGATCAGGTTGGGTGGTGTGCCAATCATGGTGGTCATGCCGCCGAGTATGGTGCCGAACGCCAGCGGCATCAGTGTTTGCCCCGGTGGCAGGTTGTGGCGGCGGGCCATCTGCAGGGCGACGGGCATCAGCAGTGCCATGGCGCCCACGTTGTTCATGAACCCGGAAAGCAGCGCACCCAACCCGACCAGTGCTGCCAGGCTGGCCAGGGGCCCGGCACTGGCGGGCAGTGCGCGCCGGGCGATGACGTCCACTGCTCCCGTGGCCTGCAGACCGCGGCTCAGCACCAGCACGCAGGCTACGGTGATGACAGCGGGGTGACCGAAGCCGCTGAATGCCGCATCCGGCGTTACCAGGCCGGCGAGCACACAGGCCAGCAGGCTGCCCAGGGCGACCATGTCATGACGCCAGCGGCCCCAGAGGAACATGCCCACCGAGGTCAGCAGTATCAGCAGTATCAGGCCCTGGTCGACGCTCATCGCGAGGCGTGGCTCATCCGCCGGGTTGCCGGGGAGGCAGGCGGTCGACGGCCTGCGCCACGACGGCGGCCAGGGCCTCGCCCTGTTCCTCCTGCAGAAAGTGTCCGGCACCGGCAATTACCGGGTGCTCGACGCCGCGGGCGCCGGGCACTCGCTGCTGGAATACCGGGGCCCAGGCGGCGGTCGCCGGGTCGCTGTCGCTGAAAGCGGTGATGAAGGGCTGCTGCCACTGGCTGAGGAAAGCCCAGGTCTGGCGATTCTCAGGCGCGCCGGCCATCTCGGCGTGAGTGGGTATCAGGCTGGGGAACACCAGTGCACCGGCTTTGTAGCGCGGGTCGGGAAACGGCGCATCATAGGCCGCCAGCACGTCCGGGCTGAGTGGGGTACAGGAGACGGCGGCTATCACTCCGGACACATCGAGGTCATCGGCGTCCCGGGTGGCTGCAACCCATTGCTCTACGATCTCGCCCGGCCAGGGTGCGACCCCGTTGGGGGGTGGCTCACAGCCGGGTAGCAGGGTGTTCGCGGCCACCACCGCGCAGAAACGCTCTGGCATTTGCGCCAGCAGGGACAGCCCGATAGGGCCTCCCCAGTCCTGGCAGACCAATACCGCGCCGGTGATATCCAGCGCACACAACAGCTCACCAACCTGTGCGACGTGGCCGGCATAGCTGTAGGCACTGCGTGCCGTCGGTTTGTCGGAGCGCCCAAAGCCAATCAGGTCCGGGGCAATACAGCGCAGCCCACGGCTGCTGAGTGCGTGGATCATGTGCCGGTAGAGAAAGCACCAGCTGGGCTCCCCATGCAGCAGGAGCACGACGCGTCCGTCGCGCGGGCCCACATCCAGGTAGTGCATGCGCAGTTGCCCGTGGTGCTGATCAGACACCATCCGGTAATTCGGTGCCCAGGGAAAGCCGGGGAGATGGTCGAAACGGTGATCGGGCGTGCGTAGAACGTCAGTCATGGCAGCGTTGGATCCTGTGTGAGCGCCCGGCAATGGCCCGGGTCGTTGCTGACCTGCGCGCGCTGGCGCGCGATGTCCGCCGCGGTTTGCCTTACGGCCTCCGCAACGGCGGGAGAGAGCGCCGGGGTTGCCTGCTGTGCCGGGGCGATCAGCCTTTCTGCGCTGACCGGGCAGCCCGCCTGCACCAGGAGGTCGGCAAAATTGTTGCGCGCCGGCATATGCTGTGGCGCTTGCATCAGCAGTGTGTGGTAGAGCTGCGCAGCGCGTTTGGTGTCTGCGTTCGCGCGGCGGGCATTGGCCGCCGCGAACAGCAGGTTCGGATTGTCGGGCCAGCGTGCCAGTGCCGCGTCCCAGGTGGCCGCGACCAGCGCCGGCTCGAGCAGCGCCTCCTGCCCGGCAAGTTCACCTGCCAGGTCGTCGGCGGGGCCGCTGGCCGGAATCTCCCCGGGACGGGGAATGACCAGGCCCCAGTATTCGGCATGGGCCCAACTGGCGATGAACCGGCTCCAGCGCTCCAGCCGGCGCTGTTCGGTTCCCGAGCGCAGCAAAACACGTTGGGTGTCGGGCTGGTAGCCGACGACCACCGCGTAGTGCCAGCGCGGCAGCCATGCCCGCCCAAGATTCTGTAGCACCAGTACCGGGTTGCCGGCCTCGAGCTCCTCGAACAGAGCCTCGGCCCCTCCCCGCAGGATGAAGGGGATACGCCCGGAACGGCGCGTAGCGGCCAGCAGTTCCACTTGCAGGCTACCCTCGCGGCCGGGCAGATAGACCTGCGGGACCAGGGCTTCCGGGGTGATGGCCACACCGCTGTGCACCAGCAGGGTGGCCAGTGCAGCCGGACCGCACTGATACGTTTCCTGGGGAAAGAACGGCACCGTGGTGAGTTCGCTCGCAGCCTCGTCTGGCGGTTGGGTGGTGATCGTGGCGCAGGCGCTGAGCAGGGTTGCCAGCGCGAGCGCCGCACCGCGAATCAAAGCTTGCTGAAGACGTTGGTGACCCCGATCAGTTCCAATACCAGCAGCACCAGGAAGAGGGCACCGAGCACGCCCAGCGCACCGCTGCCGGCGGGCAGCGCGTCCAGCTGCTGCGCCAGCTGCTGCAATTCGGCATCGGACAGGGCGTTGATGCGCGCAAGGGTGTCTGCGGGGCTCACGCCCATCTCCAGCATATGCTGTTGAACGGTGTCGCTGGCCAGCGTGGCGCTGATCTGCGCCAGCTGCTCGCTCCGGCTCTGGTCGGCCAGGTGTTCTGCCGTACCGATGATGGCGGCCTGCGCCGTTCCCACCGTGCTTGCCACCAGAAACGCGGTAATCTGCAACAGTACAAGCAATCGTGAAGTCAGCATGTCGTATCCTTAGCGGGATGAATTCCGCTCTGAGTATAGGCAAAAACCGCCGCCCGGGTAAGGAGAGTGTGTGCTTCCCTCTGCGGGGCGACTTCAGGGTCCGCCGCGGCAGACCCGGCGTGAGCAAGCGTTTATACTCGAGGGGCGAGGCTTACAGGAGACCAGTGAATTGACGAGAATGCCAGAAGGGCAGCCTGCAGCGGGCAAGCCACAGGTGCCCATACGCGATGCGGCCACCGTGATTCTGGTGCGTGATCGCCTGTCACAGCCGCGGGTTTTGATGGGCAAGCGAGGCTCCCGCGCCGTTTTCATGCCAAGCAAATTCGTGTTCCCGGGCGGTGCCGTGGACCCCGCCGATGCCCGTGTGCCCATGGCGGGCCGGGTGGGGCCGGTGTGCGCACGCCGGTTGGCCGAGGCTGCACCGCCGGAGCGGGTGCACGCCCTGCAGGCTGCTGCCGTGCGGGAAGTGTGGGAGGAATCCGGCCTGCTGCTGGGCGCGCCCGGTGACTGGCAGGGCACAGTGCCCCCGGACTGGGCCGACTTCAGTGCCAGGGCGCATCTGCCCTGTGCCGGCAACTTCCGTTACGTGTTTCGGGCAATTACCCCGCCGGGCGCGCCCCGGCGGTTTGATGCCCGTTTTTTTCTGGTTGATGCCAGCGCCGTTGTAGGTGACCCGGACGATTTTTCACGCGCCTCTGACGAGTTGTCAGAATTACAGTGGATCGACCTGGAGCAGGCCTGCAGCCTGGACCTGCCGCTGATTACCGAGGTGGTGCTGGGTGAAGTGGCCGATATCGTCACCCTGGAAGGGCCCCCGGAGTGCGTGCCCTGTTTCCGCCACGATGACGAGCAGCTGGAGATCCTGCGCCGGCGCGCCATGCGTTAGGGCGTCTGGCGAGTGGCTGCCCGATGCCGCCTGACGTCAGTGCAGCACCCGATCCGGGCGCATCTCGGCCTGCAACTCGCCCTGCTTGGCCGTTGACTGCTGTTGTACGTATTTGCGCAGCCGGGTCACGACACTGCTCATCACATCAATGGTCTGGCTGATCTGATCCAGTGCCATGAGGACTTTTTCGCTGTCGCGCTGTGCTTCGTCTTGCTGGTCCATTGGCAGTCCTCGGGTACAGGGGCGAGTCGCAGGCGGGCCGCCCCCGGGGTGATCAATCCCAGTTCAGCGCGCCGCCGGTCTGGTACTCGATCACACGGGTTTCAAAGAAGTTCTTCTCTTTGCGCAGGTCCATGATTTCACTCATCCACGGGAAGGGATTCTGCACCCCCGGGAACTGCTCTGGCAGGCCAAGCTGCGAGAGGCGCCGGTTGGCGATAAAGTGCAGGTACTCTTCCATCATGGCCGCGTTCATGCCCAGCACGCCGCGCGGCATGGTGTCCCGCGCGTATTCGATTTCCAGCTGCGTGCCTTCCAGGATCATCTGCATCACTTCCTGCTGGAAGGCTTCGGTCCACAGATGGGGGTTCTCGAGCTTGATCTGGTTGATCACGTCAATGCCGAAGTTCAGGTGCATGGACTCGTCGCGCAGGATGTACTGGAACTGCTCCGCCACGCCGGTCATCTTGTTGCGCCGGCCCATCGACAGGATCTGGGTGAAACCGCAGTAGAAGAAGATGCCTTCAGTGACGGCGTAGAACCCGATCAGGTTGCGCAACAGGGTCTGGTCGTTCTCCACGGTGCCGGTCTTGAAACTGGGGTCCGACAGGTGATGTGTGTGACTGAGGCTCCAGGTGGCTTTCTTGGCCACGGAGGGGACCTCGCGGTACATGTTGAACACCTCGCCCTCGTCCATGCCCAGTGACTCGATGCAGTACTGGTAGGCGTGGGTATGGATCGCTTCCTCAAAGGCCTGGCGCAGCAGGTACTGACGGCACTCCGGGTTGGTGATCAGTCGGTAGATGCCGAGCACCAGGTTATTGGCGACCAGCGAATCGGCCGTGGAGAAGTAGCCGAGGCTGCGTTTGACGATGCGACGCTCGTCTTCGGACAGACCGTCGGCGCTCTTCCAGGTGGAGACATCCGCCGTCATGTTGATCTCTTGGGGCATCCAGTGGTTGGCGCAGCCGTCGATGTACTTCTGCCAGGCCCAGTCGTACTTGAAGGGCACCAGCTGGTTGAGGTCCGCTCGGCAGTTGATCATGGCCTTCTCATCGACTGACACCCGCGCTGCACCCATCTCAAGCTCTTCCAGCCCGGGTGCGACGTCCAGCGCCTCCACGGCGCGCGCGGCGGCGGCCACGTTGGCCGCGGCCGTCGGCGCCACGACAGGTGCCGTGTCCTCCACAGCGGCGACGGGCGTGGCCTCCAGCGCCGGCGGCGGTGGTGGTGCCTTGGCCGGTGCCGGTGCAGTTTGCGTCTCGTCCTGGTGGTAGTCGTCCCAACTCAGCATGTACTGTTGTCCTTTTGCCGTCTCTGTTGTTTCAGGATATCTGCGGGCCCTGCCTACTGGCAGGCTTCACAGTCCGGGTCGTCCAGGGAGCACGCCGTGGGCACCGCGGCGGGTGCCGCCTGCACGGTCTGGCTGCCGGAGGACACCTTGTTCAGGTTGCCGGTGCTGATGGTGGACTTCTCGGTCCCCGTGGCCGCCAGCGAACGCAGATAATAGGTGGTCTTCAGGCCGCTGTACCACGCCATGCGGTAAGTGACGTCGAGCTTCTTGCCACTGGCGTTGTTGATGTACAGGTTCAGCGACTGGGCCTGGTCGATCCACTTCTGGCGGCGGCTGGCCGCATCCACCAGCCAGCGAGGCTCCACCTCGAACGCGGTGGCGTAAATGGCTTTCAGGTCCGCCGGTACGCGATCGATGGCCTGCACGCTGCCGTCGTAGTACTTGAGGTCATTCACCATGACGCCATCCCAGAGTCCGCGTGCTTTCAGGTCGTTTACCAGGTAGGGATTGACCACGGTGAACTCGCCGGACAGGTTGGATTTGACGTACAGGTTCTGGTACGTGGGCTCAATGGATTGCGACACGCCGGTGATGTTGGCGATGGTCGCGGTGGGTGCGATGGCCATCACATTGGAGTTGCGCATGCCGCGCTCCTTCACCGCTGCACGCAGGCTGTCCCAGTCGAGGGATGTGCTGCGGTCGACCTGTATGTAATCGGCGCCGCGCTGTTCAATGAGGATATCCAGGGAGTCAATGGGGAAAATGCCCTGGCTCCAGAGCGAGCCCTCATAGCTGGAGTAGGCACCGCGCTCGGCCGCCAGCTCACTGGAGGCCTCGATGGCGTAGTAGCTGATGGCTTCCATGGACCGGTCGGCAAAGGTGACGGCCTGCTCGGAACCATAGGCGATATGCTGGCGGTAGAGTGCATCCTGGAAGCCCATCAGGCCCAGGCCCACCGGGCGGTGGCGAAGGTTGGAGCGTTCCGCCTGCGGCACCGAGTAGTAGTTGATGTCGATCACGTTGTCCAGCATGCGAACGGCGGTGCGCACCGTCCTGCGCAGCTTGTCGAGGTCGAGGCCGTTTTCGCCGACGTGCTGTGGCAGGTTGATGGAGCCGAGGTTGCACACGGCAATCTCGTCCTTGCTGGTGTTCAGCGTGATTTCCGTGCACAGGTTGGACGAGTGCACGACACCCACGTGTTGCTGCGGTGAGCGCAGGTTGCAAGGGTCTTTGAAGGTCATCCAGGGGTGGCCGGTTTCAAACAGCATGGCCAGCATCTTGCGCCACAGGTTCTGCGCGCGCAGGGTCTTGTGCAGTTTCAGTTTGCCGGCGCGCGCCTGCTCTTCATACCACGTGTAGCGCTCTTCGAAGGCGCGGCCATACAGGTCGTGCAGGTCTGGCACATCGTTGGGCGAGAACAGCGTCCACTCGCCATCGTCGAAGACCCGCTTCATGAACAGGTCGGGAATCCAGTTGGCGGAATTCATGTCGTGGGTGCGGCGGCGGTCGTCGCCGGTGTTCTTGCGCAGCTCGACGAACTCCTCGATGTCCAGGTGCCAGGTTTCCAGGTAGGCGCACACTGCGCCCTTGCGCTTGCCGCCCTGGTTGACCGCCACCGCCGTATCGTTCACCACTTTCAGGAACGGCACCACGCCCTGGCTTTTGCCGTTGGTGCCCTTGATGTAGGAGCCGAGTGCACGCACCGGCGTCCAGTCGTTGCCGAGCCCGCCGGCGAATTTGGACAGCATGGCGTTGTCCTGGATGGCGCCAAAGATGCCGTGCAGGTCATCCGGCACCGTGGTCAGGTAGCAGGAGGACAGCTGCGGCCGCAATGTGCCCGCATTGAACAGGGTCGGGGTGGAGCTCATGTAGTCGAAGGATGACAGCAACTGGTAGAACTCGATGGCCCGTGCCTCCCGGTCGGCCTCGGCAACGGCGAGTCCCATGGCAACGCGCATGAAGAACACCTGGGGCAGTTCGATACGCACATCGTTGCTGTGTATGAAGTAGCGGTCGTAGAGGGTTTGCAGGCCGAGATAGGTAAACTGCAGGTCGCGCTCCGGCAACAGGGCCTGACCGAGGCGCTCCAGATCGAACTGGGCAAGCTTCGGGTCCAGCAGTTCCAAGTCCACCCCGCGTTGAATGTAGGCGGGTAGTGCCCGGGCGTAGAGCTGGTTCATGTCGCCCTGGGTCGCAGACTGTGCAACGCCGAGGAAATTGAGGGCTTCGGCGCGCAGGTTGTCGCAGAGCAGGCGCGCGGCGACATACGTGTAGTTGGGCTCCTTCTCGATCATGGTGCGGGCAGTAATCACCAGGGACGTGGCCAGTTCCGCAGCGGTGACGCCGTCGTACAGGTTGCGCAGCGCCTCATCAATGATCTGTGTGCTGCTGACGTCGGTCAGGTTGCTGCAGGCCTCGGTGACCACCGTGTGCAGACGCTCCAGATCCAGCGGAGCACGGCTGCCGTCGGCCTGGATTACGGTGATATTCCCGGCCGCTTCCTGGGCCGCCGGCGACAGTGCCTTGCGCGCGGCCCGCTTGCGCGCCTGCTCTTCGCGGTAAATGACGTAGTCGCGCGCGATCTTGTGCTCTCCGGCCCGCATCAGCGCCAGTTCCACCTGATCCTGAATGTCCTCGATGTGCACGGTGCCGCCGGAGGGCATACGGCGGCGGAACGTGGCCGCCACCTGGTCAGTCAGCTTCGCCACGGTTTCGTGGATGCGGCTGGACGCCGCCGCAGTGCCGCCCTCAACGGCGAGAAAGGCCTTGGTGATGGCGACGGAGATCTTGCTCTCCTCGAACGACACCACCATGCCGTTGCGCTTGATGACGCGCAGCTGGCCCGGGGCGGTGGCCGCGATACTGGCAGGAACCGGGGTGGTCTCGGCACCGGTCTGGGTGCCGGTGGTGCTGGTGAGGGTGGTTTCGGTGTGCATAGCGTCTCCGTACGGCGCGGGGCGAGCAGCCTTATTTTGTTGTCGAGGCCCCACATGTTGGGGTATCCGGGGGGATAAAGCACAAGATAAAGCGACCCTGCCGTCATTGCAAGGCCGCAAGGCTGGGTTTATGTTGTGGATAAGTTGTGGGTGAAGCGGTAGGTCTGTACCCACTTACCCCGCAGGCCGCAATGAGCTTGAAGTTGTCCCTGCGCAGTGGGCGGCAGTGCGGTTCAGGGGCACTGGCAATTAAATTCTTCTAAGAATTTTAGCGTTTAGGCGCCCCGGTTATTAGGCCCCCTGCAGCAGAAACTCCAGCAGGGCCTTCTGGGCGTGCAGGCGGTTTTCCGCCTCGTCCCAGATCACCGTATCCGGCGCATCCATGAGCCCCGCGCTGATCTCCTCACCGCGATGGGCCGGCAGACAGTGCAGGTAGAGGGCATCGCTGGCGGCGTGCGCCATCAGGGCTTCGTTCACCTGGTAGGGTGCGAACTGGCGTGCGCGCGTCTGCTGTTCTTTTTCCTGGCCCATCGAGGCCCAGACATCCGTCACCACGAGGTCGGCGCCGCGCACTGCCGTAACCGGGTCATGACTGAGCTCCACCCGGTTGCGGTTGTCGCGCAGCAGGTCGGCGCGGGGTTCAAATCCGGGGGGGCAGGCGATGCGCAGTTTGAAATCGAACTGCCGGGCGGCGTTGATATAGGACTGGCACATATTGTTGCCGTCGCCGACCCAGGCCGCGGTCTTGCCCGCCATGGGGCCCCGGTGCTCCTGCCAGGTCTGCATGTCCGCCAGCAGCTGGCAGGGGTGGAAGTCGTCGGTGAGCGCATTGATCACCGGCACCGAGGAGTGGGCTGCAAAGCGTTCGACAATGTCGTGACCGAAGGTGCGGATCATCACCACATCCACCATGGAGGAGATGACCCGTGCGCTGTCCTCCACCGGTTCGCCGCGACCCAGCTGGGTATCCTGGGGCGAGAGGAACATGGCATGCCCGCCGAGCTGCGCCATACCGGCCTCGAAGGAGACGCGGGTGCGGGTCGAGGACTTGGCAAAGATCATCGCCAGCACCTTGCCCGGGAAGCGACGCTGGTCGGCGCCCGCGCGGTGCCCCTGTTTCAATTCGCTGGCGCGATTGATCAGTGACTGCAGCTCGTCGGGGCTGAAATCGAGCAGGGTGAGGAAGTGCCGGGGTGACGCCATGAGAGTTTCCTGCTAAAGCGCTGGTCCGGGCTTCAATCGAAGTCCCGGATCAATGTATTGAGGCCAGCGGCCAGTTCGTCCAGCTGTGCGTCGCTGCAGATCAGCGGCGGCAGCAGGCGGATGGTGTCGCCCGCTGTGACGTTGATGAGCAGCCCCGCTGCCAGCGCACGTTGCACCAGGTCGCCACATTCACGGCGCAGCTGCACGCCGATCATCAGGCCGCGACCGCGTATCTCGACCAGGTTGTCGCAACCCTGCAGCGCCGTTTCCAGCCGCTGCCGCAGGTGTGTGCCCGCCGCGGTGGCCCGTTCTGCGAGCCCTTCATTGACCACCGTATTCACCACGGCAAGCCCGGCCGCGCAGGCCAGCGGGTTGCCGCCGTAAGTGGAGCCGTGGTGGCCTGCCCTGAACACGGTTGCCGCCGGGCCGTGGGCCAGACAGGCGCCGATGGGCACGCCATTGCCCAGCCCCTTGGCGGTGGTGATCACATCCGGCACCACGCCCATGCCCTGGCAGGCGAAATAGTGGCCGGCACGGCCGTTGCCGCACTGCACCTCGTCGAGCATCAACAGCCAGCCCCGAGCGTCGCAGAGTGCGCGCAGGCCCTGCATGAACGCCGTGTCCGCCACCCTGATACCGCCTTCGCCCTGAATCGGCTCCACCAGTATCGCTACCACGTCCGGGTTGTTGGCGGCGATTTGCTGTACGGCCGCCAGGTCGTTCAGGGGTGCCCGTATAAAGCCCGACACCAACGGTTCAAAGCCCGCCTGGATCTTGCGGTTGCCGGTGGCGCTGAGGGTGGCGAGGGTGCGGCCGTGGAAGGCGTTCTCGAACACGATGACTGCCGGCTTCTCCACCCCGCGCTGGTGGCCGTACAGCCGGGCCAGCTTGATGGCGGCTTCATTGGCTTCCGCGCCGGAATTGCAGAAGAAGGCGGTCTCCATGCCGGAGACGGCCGTCAGGGCGTCGGCCAACGCCTCCTGCGCAGCAATGCGGTAGAGGTTCGAGGTGTGCAGCAGGCGCCCCGCCTGGCGCTGGACGGCCTCGGTCACGGCGGGATGTGCATGCCCCAGGTTGGTGACGCTGATGCCGGACAATGCATCCAGGTAGCGTCGGCCATCGGTGTCCACCAGGTAGACACCTTCGCCGTGACTGAAGGTCACGGGCAGCCTTGCATAGGTTTGCATCAACGCGGACACCGGCTTTTCTCCCCAATGGCAGGGCCCACCCAGGGGCCCAGAAACGCAAAAAGGCAGCGCTAGCTGCCTGTCAGACCTCTGATATTAGCGGCATTGCGAGAGCTTGGCAATTGCCTTGCCGCGACACGGTCAGCCTCCCGCGGCCTGTGCAAGCTGCCCGCATCATGCCTGCGTTTTCTCCCCGAATCGGGTAAACTTCCGCCCTCGCAACGGGTCCAACACGCACCCCCAACACAGGCATGGAACACTATGGATATTCTCGACACGATCAAGGAGCAGATTCAGAGCAACAGCATTCTGCTGTACATGAAGGGCTCCCCCAACCAGCCGCAGTGCGGGTTTTCCGCGCAGACCGTACAGGCCCTGATGGCCTGCGGTGAGCGCTTCGCCTACGTGGATGTACTGTCCAACCCCGATATTCGCGCCAACCTGCCCAAGTACGCGAACTGGCCGACCTTCCCGCAGTTGTGGATCAACGGCGAACTCATCGGTGGTTGCGATATCGTCACCGAGATGCACGCCAGCGGTGAACTGCTGGCGCTGGTCAAGGAAGCCGCTGCCGCCCAGAGCGCCAGCTGACGCCGCGCGCGGCCCGGCCCCCGGGCCTCAGCGTCCGTCACCGGCGAGGCACTGCCTGAGGCGGTACTCCACCAGTGGCAGGCGGTCGTTCCCGAAATACATGTCCGACCCGTTGATGAACAGCGTCGGCGAGCCGTAGCCACCCCGTTCCACCAGCTCATCGGTGTTGGCGCGCAGCAGCGCCTTGTAGTGGGGGTCGCGGGTGGCAGCCAGTGTTGCCTCCGGGTCCAGGCCCACATCCGCAGCCAGTTGCGCGAGCACGTCCTGCTGCGAGATGTCCCGGTTATCGCTCCAGTAGGCGGCGAATACGGCCTCTGACCAGGGTACCAGCAGCCCCTGTTCGGCAGCGAACAGGGCGCCGCGCATGGCACCCGCCGAGTTCACCGGGAAAACGTCCGGGTGACGGATGGTGAGGCCACAATACTCCGCCCAGTCCGCGAGGTCTTTCTGGTAGTGGCCCAGGCGGCGGGGATTGTTGAACATGCTTTCACGGGCCGCATACAACCCCTGGTTGACCGCATTGAACACCCCGCCGACAAGGATCGGGCGCCAGTCGATCGCGACGCCCAGGCCGCGGCACAGGGGTTGCAGGCGGTGGAAGGCGAGATAGGTCCAGGGACTGGAACAGTCGTAGAAGCATTCGAGAGTGGGCAGGTCGTTCATGGGGGCTCCTGTGCGGTCTGTCAGCAGATTAGCACACCCGCCCCGGGCTTCAGGTATAATCGGCGGCGAAACAGGCACGGGAAGCGGAATGAGCATTGAGCATTACATGCAGGAGCTGGGGGGCGCGGCGCGCGCCGCCTCGCGGCAGCTGGCGGCGTCGAGTACGGCGCAGCGCAATGCCGCCCTGCTGGCGACCTGCGAGGCGCTGGATGCCGCCCGCGACAGCCTGGCGCAAGCCAATGCCGAAGACCTCGCCCGCGGTCGCGAGCGCGGGCTCGATGCGCCGCTGCTGGATCGTCTGGAGCTGACCCCGGCGCGTATCGACGCCATGCTGCAGGGTTTGCAGCAGGTGGCCGCGCTCGCCGATCCGGTGGGCAGCATCAGTGACGTCAACCGCATGCCGAGCGGCATCCAGGTGGGCCGCATGCGGGTACCGCTGGGGGTGATCGGCATCATCTACGAGTCGCGTCCCAACGTCACTGTGGAGGCGGCCAGCCTCTGCCTGAAGTCGGCCAATGCCACCATCCTGCGGGGCGGGTCCGAGTCGCTGGCCTCCAACCGGGCGATCGCCGCCTGTATCGCCACGGGGCTCGGGCAGGCGGGTCTGCCGGCTGCCGCGGTGCAGGTCGTGGAAACCGCCGACCGGGCTGCGGTGGGTGCGCTGATCGGCATGCCCGAGTACGTGGATGTGATCATCCCCCGCGGCGGCAAGAGCCTGATTGAGCGCATCAGCCGCGACGCCCGTGTGCCGGTGATCAAGCACCTCGACGGCGTCTGCCATGTGTACATCGATGCCGGCGCAGACCACGACATGGCGGTGGCCATTGCCCTGAATGCCAAGACCCACCGCTACGGCACCTGCAACACCATGGAAACGTTGCTTGTCGCGGCGGGAGAGGCGCCGGTCTTGCTGCCGCGCCTGGCCGAGGCCTTCGCCGCCAAAGGTGTCGAACTGCGGGGCTGTGCCCGCAGCTGCGCCCTCCTGCCGGGCGTGCAGGCGGCCACCGAACAGGACTGGTTTGAGGAATACCTGGCGCCCGTGCTTGCCCTGCGCATCGTTGACGGGCTTGATGACGCCATTGCGCACATCAATCATTACGGTTCGCAGCACACCGACAGCATCGTCACGCAGCACCACGGACGCGCCATGCGGTTCCTGCGTGAAGTGGATTCCAGCTCGGTCATGATCAACGCTTCAACGCGCTTTGCCGATGGATTCGAATACGGGCTGGGTGCGGAGATCGGCATCTCCACCGACAAGCTGCACGCCCGCGGGCCGGTCGGCCTGGAAGGCCTGACATCGCGCAAGTACGTGGTATTTGGCGAGGGGCAGGTTCGCTGTTGACGCTGCCCGAGGCCAGTGTCGCTCCGGTTGCCATCCTTGGCGGGACTTTCAACCCGATACACAACGGGCACCTGCGCTCTGCGCTGGAGCTGGTTGAGCGCCTCGGCTTTGGCCGGCTGCACCTGATGCCCTGTGCCACACCGCCGCATCGCGATGCGCCGGATTGCCCGGCGACGCGCCGCGCCGACATGGTGGAGCTGGCGATTCTGGGCGAACCCCGCCTGTTTTGTGACCGTCGTGAGCTGGCGCGCAGCGGGCCCTCATGGACGGTCGACAGCCTGCAGGAACTGCGTGCCGAATACGGGCCACAGCGCAGCCTGAGCCTGGTGCTGGGCTGCGATGCACTGCTCGGCCTGGACCGCTGGCATCGCTGGCAGGCGCTGCTCGACTTTGCGCATATTGTGGTGATCGCGCGGCCCGGCTGGCAGTTGCCCGAGCAGGGTGCGGTGGCAGACTGGCTGACGCGGCACAGGGCGGCGGAGCCCTCGGCAGTGCAGCAACACCCTGCCGGAGCGGTGCTGGTGCTGGAACTGCGGCCCCTGGACATTTCCTCAACCGAGATTCGTGCCCTGTGCGCTGCGGGGCGTTCCCCGCGTTACCTGCTCCCTGAGCCGGTACTGGACTATATTGAAAAGCACCAGCTGTACGCGGCTGGCATCGATTTCTGAACTGGAGAGAACAACACCGGATGCAAGCCGAAAACCTGAAAGAACTCGTCATCAATGCCCTGGATGAGCTGAAGGCGGTCAACACCGTCACCCTGGATGTGAGAGACCTGACTGACGTCATGGATTACCTGGTCATCGCCAGTGGCACCTCCAACCGGCACGTCAAGTCCCTCGCGGATAATGTCTGCATGGAAGCCAAAAAAGAAGGCATCCGCCCGCTGGGGGTTGAGGGCGAAAACCCGGGCGAATGGGTTCTGGTGGATTTCGGTGATGTGGTGGTGCATGTGATGCTGCCCGCGACCCGCGATTTCTATGACCTTGAGCGGCTCTGGGTCGATACCGGGCAGAGTGGTTGATGCGTCTGACGGTCATTACCGTGGGCGGCAAAATGCCTGCCTGGGTCAACGAAGGTGTCGCGGACTACAGCCGCAGGCTGCCTCGGGAGATTCGCCTGGAGTGGCGTGAGTTGCCCCTGGCCCGGCGTGGACGCGATACCAGCCCGGAGCAGCTCCGGCTGCGCGAGGGCGAACAGATTCTCAAGGCGCTGCCCGAGGGCGACCGGGTCATTGCACTCGATGTGCGTGGCGCCGCGTGGAGCACTGAGCAACTCGCAGAGGAACTCAGTGACTGGCAGATGGCGGGGACCCATGTCAGCCTGCTGATTGGTGGTCCAGACGGTCTGTCGCAGGACTGCCTGCAGCGCGCTCAGCAGCGCTGGTCACTGAGCGCGCTCACCCTGCCGCACCCTCTGGTGCGCGTGGTGCTTGCAGAACAGCTGTACCGGGCTTGGACAATCACTGCCGGGCACCCGTATCATCGCGCCTGACGCACCAGCCAGCCACCTCGCGGGCCCTGCACGACATGCCACAGCACATTCCTCTTAAGGACCCCGGCGGTGAAGCCCGCCTGTTCATTACCCGGATCCTGTTTTCAGTGCTGCTGGTGCTGGCCTTGCTGGGCGTGATACTGGCGCGGTACTACGACCTGCAAATCAATGATTACGAGATCTATCGTACCCAGTCCGACCGCAACCGGGTGCAATTGCAGCCCCTGCCCCCCAAACGCGGCCTGATCTACGACCGCAACGGCGTGCTGCTGGCCGACAACCGGCCCAGCCATATCCTGTCCATCGTCCGCGAGCGCGTGGAGGATCTCGATGCCACGCTGGCGGAGTTGCAGGCGCTGCTGCCCATTTCGGAGTCCGACCTCGAAAACTTCCAGCAGAAGCTGCAGCGTCGTCGTCCCTACGAGGCGGTGCCCCTGCGTTTTCGGCTGACCGAGGAAGAGCGCGCCCTGTTGGCGGTGAACCGGCACCGCATGCCGGGTGTCACAGTGGATGCGCAGCTGGTGCGGCACTATCCGCATGGCCCCCTGTTCTCCCATGCGGTGGGGTATGTCGGGCGGATCAATGAGCAGGAGGCGCAAAGCCTGGATGAGCGCGACTACCGCGGCACCTTTCATGTGGGCAAGGTGGGCGTGGAGAAATTCTACGAAGACCTGCTGCACGGGGAGGTGGGGTATCAGAATGTGGAGACCAATGCGCATGGACGTGTGCTGAGGGTGCTGGAGCGCTTCGACCCGGTACCGGGTGCGGATATCACGCTGCACCTGGACTTTGAGCTGCAGCAGACCGCGCTGGAGGCGCTGGGTGAACAACGCGGCGCCGTGGTCGCCATCGATCCCTGGACCGGCGGCGTGCTGGCACTGGTTTCCACCCCGGGCTTCGATACCAACCTGTTCGTCAACGGCATCAGTTCTGCGGATTACCAGGCGCTGCGCAATTCCCCGGACGTGCCCCTGTTCAACCGCGCCATACAGGGCCAGTACCCGCCGGGCTCCACGGTGAAGCCAATGATGGCCATGGCAGGGCTGCAGGCGGGGCTGGTGACGCCGGAAACCACCGTCCCGGACCCCGGCTGGTACAGCCTCCCGGGAGACTCCCGCCGCTATCGCGACTGGATCCTGAAGATCCGTGGCACAGGGCATGCCCCCCGTGTGGACATGCACATGGCCGTTGCAGAGTCCTGCGACGTCTACTTTTACGACCTCGCCCGGCGTCTCACGATAGACCGCATGCACGAGTACCTCTCTGGTTATGGCCTCGGCAAGCGCACCCAGGTGGACACAACCAACGAGCGCCCCGGTGTGCTGCCCTCCACCCGCTGGAAGCGTGACGCCATGAACCAGCCCTGGTACCCGGGAGAAACCCTGAGTGCCGGGATCGGTCAGGGCTACATGCTGGCGACACCCATGCAACTGGCGGCGGCGACCAGTGTTCTCGCCACCCGTGGGCAGTGGCGCACGCCGCGCCTGCTGCGCAGCGTGGCGGGCCAGGAACTGCCGAATGAACCTGTCGAGACACTATCGGCCCCCCCGGCCTACTGGGAGGCGGTGCACGAATCCATGCGGGCAGTCGTGCACAGTGCCCGGGGCACGGCGCGCAAGATCGGCGAGGGTATACGCTACGAAATGGCCAGTAAAACGGGTACTTCACAGGTCATCGGCATTGCGCAGAATGCGATTTACGTGGAGGCCGATGTGGCCGAACGGCACCGCAACCACGGGCTGTTCATCGCCTTCGCGCCCTACGAGGCGCCCACCATTGCCGTCGCAGTGATTGTGGAGAATGGCGGCGGGGCCTCCGCGGCCTCGCCCATCGCCCGGGCCGTGCTGGACGCCTGGCTGGTCGATGACCCCGAGCCAGTCGACGGGGTGGCAGAGGAGCAGACCGATGGGTGATTACGTCCGCCAGCTACAGCTCCCGGGTGAGAGTTCTGATTTCTCACGCAGACAGCCCCTGGCCCTGCGCCTGCACCTGGACCTGCCGCTGTTGCTGTTGCTGGCGCTGCTCACCGGCTTCGGCCTGTTTGTGCTCTACAGTGCGTCGGGCCAGAAAATGCCGGCGCTTATCCGCCAGGGGCAGTACTTCCTGCTCGCCTACTGTGTCATGTTCGCGGCGGCGCAGATCGACCTCAAGCGCTACCAGCGCTGGTCCCCCTGGTTTTATCTGTTGGGTGTGCTGTTGCTGGTGGGGGTGATATTTTTTGGCGTGGGGGCCAAGGGAGCCCAGCGCTGGCTGTCGGTGGGTGGATTCCGTTTTCAGCCCTCGGAAATCCTCAAGCTGGTGATGCCGCTGACCGTGGCCTGGTACCTGTCATCCCGCGCGTTACCGCCGCGTTTCAAGTACGTGCTGGCCTGCCTGTTGCTGGTGGCCCTGCCCTCGGTGCTGATCCTGCTGCAGCCGGATCTCGGCACCGCCCTGCTGATAGCCGCCAGCGGGCTTTTTGTGCTGTTCATGGCGGGCATAGGCTGGGCTTACATCGTGGGGGCCTTCGTCCTGGCCTGTCTCTCCGCATGGCCGGTGTGGATGTATGTGCTGAAGGACTACCAGAAACAGCGCATCCTCACCCTGCTCAACCCGGAGAGCGACAAGCTGGGCGCTGGCTGGAATATTATCCAGTCGAAAACCGCCATAGGTTCCGGTGGCTGGGAGGGCAAGGGGTGGCTCAACGGCACCCAGTCCCAACTCGACTTTCTGCCGGAAAGCCATACCGATTTCATCATTGCGGTGCTTGCGGAAGAGTTCGGCATGCGCGGCGTGCTGGTACTGATCGCGCTGTATCTGCTGATCGTCCTGCGCGGTTTCTGGATTGCCGTGAACGCGAAGAGCAATTTCGGCTGTATGGTTGCGGGCAGCATCACCCTGACGTTTTTCGTCTACATCTTTGTTAACATGGGCATGGTCGCCGGCCTGCTGCCGGTGGTGGGTGTGCCGCTTCCCCTGGTCAGCGCCGGAGGGACGTCCGTGGTCACACTGATGGCCGGTTTTGGCGTGCTGATGGCCGTGGCTACCAGCGATTCGGGCCGGCGATGACAAGGCAGTGTATTGGTGAGAATCAGCGCATGACGAAAGCGATGGCCGTTCGGCTGCTGGCCCTTTGGTGTGGGTGGCAGGCGGCAGCTGCCAGCGCGGGCTACGGGGACCTCCCGGCCGCGCGGGCACTGGTGGACGAGCTGGTGGAAGAGCGCGGCCTGGATCGCGATCACCTGCTTCAGGTGATGGCCAGCGCAGAGCGCCAGGAACGCATCCTGGAGGCCATGTCGAGGCCTGCGGAGCGGGTCAAGCCCTGGTATGAGTACCGGCAGATTTTCCTGAACGAACAGCGGGTGACCGAAGGCCTGGCGTTTTACCGCACACACGAGGCCACATTCCGCCGCGTGCAGGCGGAACTGGGTGTTCCGCCCGAGATTGTGCTGGCCATCCTCGGTGTTGAAACGTCCTATGGCCGCATCACCGGCAGTTATCGCGTGCTGGATGCGCTTGCCACATTGGCCTTCGACTACCCCCGTCGCTCCTCGTATTTCAGCAAGGAGCTGAAGAACTATCTGATCCTGACCGCCGAACAGCAGCTGGACCCGCTGGCGATGCAGGGCTCCTATGCCGGCGCGATGGGTTACGGGCAGTTCATGCCCAGCAGCTATCGGAGTTACGCCATTGACTTTGACGCTGATGGCCGCATTGATATCTGGAATAACCCGGTGGATGGTATTGGCAGCGTGGCCAACTATCTGCGTCGCCACGGCTGGCGCAGCGGCGAGGGTGTCGTGGTGCCCGCGGCGGCCTCCGCCGAGGTACCTGAAGCATGGTTTGGGCTGGGTCTGGTGCCCAAGCGCCGCGTGGACGAACTGAAGGTCGGCGGCCTGCGCGCCAGGGCACCGCTGGAAGACGAGACACTGGTGACACCGGTACGTCTGGAGTTGGAGGAAGGGTATGAATACTGGCTGGGTCTGCACAATTTCTACGTCATCACGCGCTACAACCACAGCGCCATGTACGCCATGAGCGTGTACCAGTTGAGTCAGCGCCTGGCGGCAGGGCTGGTTCAGTGAGCCGGGGTGGTCTGCTGGTTGTTGCGGGTCTGGCCCTGGTGCTGGCTGGCTGCGCCACGCGGGGTCCGGAGGTGGTCACCGTGCCCGGCGAGCCACCCGCGCCGACAGGTGCCTTGATCAAGGACGGTGCGCCCCTGCGCACGATTCACCCCGATGATGTGCTCGATGCCGTGCCACGTCCCGACCCGATCCTTATCGTGGGGAATTTCAGTCCCTACACCGTGAATGGCGAGACCTATGAAGTGCTCGACAGGTTCACGAATTACCGCGAGCGCGGTATAGCGTCCTGGTACGGCACCAAGTTCGACGGCCAGAAAACCAGCAACGGCGAGATTTTCGACCTCTATTCCGCGTCGGCCGCCCACAAGACCCTGCCGATTCCCTGCTTTGCCCGCGTGACCAATCTGGCCAATGGGCGCAGCATGATCGTGCGCGTGAATGACCGCGGCCCCTTTCACAGCGACCGCCTGATAGACCTGTCCTACGGTGCAGCGGTCAAGCTCGGCTTCATGGAGGTGGGCACCGCGCCGGTCGAGGTGGAGGTTATCAACCTGGCGGGCATTGACGACCGCCGCAACAATCCTGCCGGGCACTATCGGTACGTACAGCTGGGTGCGTTCGGTTCAGAGTCGGCAGCGCAGCGGTTGCGTATTGAGCTGGCGGCGCTGGTGACCTCGCCTATCGCGGTGAGCCCGGTAGAAACCGGCAGTGGCCGCCTGTACCGGGTGCGCATTGGCCCAGTGGCAGCCAATGACGATATCCTGCAACTGCAGCAGCGCCTTGAGGCGAGCGGCTACAGTGGTACGCAATTGCTGCCCTGACGAGGCGGGGCGCGCCGTCCTCACGGTGCGTTCTGCTCCATCCATGTTCCAACCTTTCAGGCCTGATACGTTATGACGCGTTTTGTATGTTCTCTTTTGCTTGTTCTTGCTTCCGGTTTTGCGCAGGCGGCCATTGTGCCCGCGCCGCCGCAGGTTGCGGCCGAGGCCTATTTGCTGATTGATGCCGACACTGGTGCGGTGCTGGCGGAGGGCAATGCCGACGAGCCGCGCCCACCCGCCAGCCTGGTCAAGATGATGACAGCTTATGTGCTCGCCGGTGAAATAGAGTCCGGTCGTGTATCGGCAGACGATATGGTGACGGTCAGCCGGAATGCATGGTCGCAGAATCCGGTATTCAATGGTTCCTCGCTGATGTGGATTGAACCCGGCAAGGACGTGTCCATTCGGGACCTGGAGCACGGCATCATCATATCTTCGGGCAACGACGCCACGGTGGCGGTGGCGGAGCATCTCGCCGGCAGCGAGGAGGCTTTCGCCGACATGATGAACAGTTATGCCAAGGCATTGGGCATGACCAATTCGCATTTCGCGAACTCCCACGGGCTGCCTGCCGAAGGGCAAGTGGTGACGGCGCGGGACCTGGCCAAACTGTCCGCCGCCATGATCAATGATTTTCCGGAGCACTACTCGCTCTACAAGAAGCGCGAGTTCACCTACAACAATATTCGCCAGTACAACCGGAATTCCCTGCTCGGCGAGGATCCCTCGGTGGATGGCATCAAGACCGGCTACACGAAAGAAGCGGGATACGGGCTGGTAGCCTCGGCGGAACGTGACGGCATGCGCCTGATTTCCGTGGTGCTGGGAACGCGCAGTCCAACGGCGCGCAAAAACGAGACACGGGGCCTGCTGAACTACGGCTTCCGATTCTTCGAGACGGTGGAGCTGTTCACCGCCGAGCAGGAACTGGCGCAGCCGCGCGTCTGGAAAGGGTTGCAGGATAGCGTCGCAGTCGGTGTGCTGGAGGCTGCGCGGGTCACACTGCCCCGTGGACAGCGCGAGGCAATGGAGACGGTGGTCGAGCTGGACACCACGCTCGTGGCGCCCATTGCCCGCGGTGACCAGGTGGGTACGGTGCGCCTGACCCAGGGCGATGACACTGTGTTTGAGGCACCGGTTGTGGCGCTGGCATCTGTTGAGCAGGCGGGGTTCTTTGCCCGCGTGTGGGACAGTATCCGCCTCTGGTTCAGTCAGCTGTTCAGCGTCGAGGGCTGAGTTCACCATGACAGCGCAGGAGCCGCCTAAAATCGAGTTTCCCTGTGAGTACCCGATCAAGGTGCTGGGGCGCAGCTCAGAGGATTTCCTCGGCCTTATCGTGACCGTCTTCGAGCGTCATGCGCCCGGGTTTGACCAGGAGACCATCGTCGTGAAAGGCAGCAGCAAAGGCACGTTTACCTCATTGACGATCACCATCACGGCGACAGGTCCGGAGCAGCTGCGCGCACTGCACCAGGACCTGATGGCGACCGGGCAGGTGCAGATGGTGATTTAGTCCGATGGACATACTCTGTCGTCGCTTGCCGGGCGCTGCTGACTACCTGGCGACGCTCGAGGCGATGAAAGCATTCACCGACAGCCGTGACGCCGCCACACCGGATGAACTGTGGCTGCTGCAACACCCCAGGGTCTTCACCCAGGGGCAGGCCGGCAAGGCGGAGCATGTGCTGGCGCCTGGCGACATTCCGGTGATTCAGGTCGACCGTGGCGGACAGGTGACCTACCACGGACCCGGCCAGTGGGTACTCTATCTGCTGGTGGATTTGCGGCGCCGCGGTCTCGGCGTCCGGCAACTGGTTACCCTCATTGAGCAGGGCATCGTCCAGGTGCTTGCAGCTTACGGTATCGAAGGCGCGCCGCGCGCTGATGCCCCCGGGGTCTATGTGCAGGGTGACAAGATTGCCTCGCTCGGCCTGCGCGTGCGCCGCGGCTGCAGTTATCATGGCCTGGCGCTGAATGTCGATCTCGATCTGGAGCCTTTCCTGCGCATCAATCCCTGCGGCCACCAGGGCCTGCGGGTGACGTCCATGGTGCAGTGCCTTCCGGAAGCGCGCGCGCCGGCAATGGAGGATGTCGGTGATGCGCTGCTCGAGGCGCTTCGCGAACAGCTGGAGGCGGCTACCATTGCACCCGGAGCTCGCTGAACGGCCGCCTCGGAGGCCAGTGGACAGGTGTCCTGCTCCACGGCCGCTAGCCGATCGCGCTCAGCGACGTACCGGGCGTTTCTGTAGTTTCCGCTGCAGCGTGCGGCGATGCATACCCAGTGCACGGGCCGTCGCAGAAATGTTGCCATCGTTGGCGTTCAGTACACGCTGTAGATGCTCCCACTCCATGCGGTCCAGGGAGGGCGGATGTGTGGCGTGTTCCGGTGCCGGTTGCTCCCCGCGAAAGGCCAGGAGAATTTCATCCACGGTAGCCGGCTTGCAGAGATATTGTACGGCGCCAAGCTTGATGGCCTCTACAGCGGTGGCGATACTCGAGTAGCCGGTGAGCACCACCAGGCGGGCTTCGGGGGCCTCGTTGAGCAGGTCCGGCAGCGCTGCCAGACCGGAGCGCCCCGGCATGTTGAGATCGAGCAGGATGTGACTGGGGGCAAACTCACGGCAGCAGCGCAGTGCGTCTTCGGCACTCGCGCAGGCGCGGCAGGTGAAGCCGCGACGCTCGAGGCCGCGCGCCAGCACGCCGGTGAACGTGGGGTCATCGTCCACCAGCAATACGCGCGCAGGGCTATCCACCTGCAGGCTCCGCGGGCATGGTGAGGGTGGCCAGGCAGCCTCCATCAGCGGGATTCTCCAGACGGACATGGCCCCCGTGGCGTTCGGCGGTGGCCCGTGCGAGCAGCAGCCCGATGCCCAGACCGCCATGGGTTCTGCCAGCCGCGTTGGCGCCCGGGCCTGCCGCGGACACCGGCGGCGCCGTTGCGCTCATGCCCGCGAGCACATCGGCGGGGGCCCCGGGGCCGTTGTCCCGCACGCCGATGCTGACCGTGTCGGCATTCCAGTCGACTGTGACCTCGACCCGCTCGGCACCGGTATCGGCGGCGTTGTTCAGCAGGTTTTCCAGGGCTTGCGGCAGGGTCTGGTCGTACGAGACCTGGGGCGCGGGCCCCTGTCCGAGCACCTGCAGCTGGCAGGATACGCGCGGCCGCCGGGCCGCCCAGTGTTCCACGCAGCTTTTCGCCAGCCGGTCAGCCTGCCGCCGCTGCCGGGTACCCGCGGCGGAAACTTCCGCCGTGTTGCTGAGTTCAGCGAGGATTTTCCGGCACTGGAGAAGTTGCTGCTGCATGAGGGCGATATCCTCGCGTGCCTGGTCGCCCAGCGACGCGTCCTGCTGCAGCTCCTCGGCGAGCAGGGTCATGGTGCCCAGCGGCGTACCCAGCTCGTGTGCGGTACCGGCGGCGAGGCTGGCTACCGCCAGAATCTGGTCGTGTCGCAGCCGGTCCTCACGGCGCCGCATCTCCTCTGCCTCCTGTTCTCTCAGCACGGCTGCCATGCGTACCACGAAGTAGGTGATCAGGCCGGCACTGAAAAGGAAATTGAACCACATGCCCAGGCTGTGCACGCTGCCCTGCTGGTGACCCATCGCCGCGTGGGGGGAAAACAGCGGAAAGGGCACCCGGAAATACAGCAGCAGGCTATAGGCCGCCACCGAGGCCGCCGCAACCAGCCAGGTGTAGCGCCAGGGCAGCACGGCGGCGGCCACCACCAGCGGTACTATGTAGTAGGAGATGAAGGGATTGTCGGCTCCACCGCTGTAGTACATCAGCGCACTCCAGCCAAGCACGTCGACCATCAGCTGGGCAAAGAAGGTGCGGTTGCCGATGTCCTGCGCCGTGGTGCTCCACCAGAGGCTGGCGACGGTGATCACCGCGAGCAGGACGAGGCTGGCCGCCATGCCCCACAGGCTTTGTGTGGTGCGGCTCACCAGCAGCACGTAGGCGAGCACACCTGCCTGGCCGAGCAATGCGATGGCCCGAATGGCGAGCAGGCTGCGCAGGTTGGCCAGCGACGGGCTGTAGGCGGAGTGCTTGGGGCGGTTTGCGGCGTTCACGCGCAGAGTATACCGCCCTGTCGCGCGTCTCGGGAGCGTCAAAGCGTCGCAGCGCGGCCGTTATGCCCCGCCGCGGCGTGGCTCAGGCGTGCCGGGACTGACTCTCCGCAGGGTTGCCGGGAGCTGCCAGCGTGTGTTTGGCCAGCAGGCGATAGGCCGCGGGCACAACATACAGCGAGAGCAGAGACCCGAGCAGCATGCCGCCGATGACTGCCAGACCCAGGGGCACGCGGCTCTGTGAGCCGGCGCCGAGCGCGAGTGCGATGGGCAGTGTGCCCAGCACGGTCGACAGGGTGGTCATGAGAATGGGCCGGAAGCGGGCCGCCGCCGCCTCTTCGACCGCGTCGTTGATGCTCAGCCCTGCGGCACGGCGCTGGTTGGCAAATTCCACGATGAGAATGCCATTCTTGGTGACCAGACCGATCAGCATGATCAGCCCGATTTCCGAGAAAATATTCAGGGTCTGGTTGAAATACCACAAGGTGATCAGGCCGCCCGTGAGTGCCATGGGGACGGTCAGCATGATGGCCAGGGGGTCGCGGAAGCTCTCGAACTGTGCAGCCAGCACCAGGTAGATCAACAGCAGGGCCAGCACGAAAACGAACACCAGGCTGCTGCCCGTCTCGGCAAACTCGCGGGACTGCCCGGCGAGCTCGGTGGTATAGCTCTCGTCAAGCACGTCGCTGGCCACCTCGCGCATGGCCCGTATGCCGTTTTCAAGCGCAACCCCCTCCGCCAGGTTGGCGGAGAAGGTTGCGGCGGTAAACCGGTTGAAGCGATACAGCACGGGCGCGGTACTCTGCTCACGCACGCTGACCAGGTTCGGCAGGGGTACCAGGGTGCCGTCGGCAGCGCGCACGGAAAGCCGTGACAGGTCGGTCGGCTCGTCGCGCCCCTGACGTACCATCTGGCCAATGATCTCGTACTGCTCACCGTCCTTGAGGAAGTAGCCGAAACGCTGGCCGCTGAAAGAGGCCTGGACGATGTCGGCGATTTCGCGGGTATTCACGCCGATGGCCTCGGCGCGGTCGCGGTCGATCTCCAGTACCAGCTCCGGCTGGTTGAACTTGAGGTTGACGTCCACATAGCTGAACGCGGGGTGTTGCTGGGCACGCTCGAGGAACCGCGGAATGACATCGCGCACCTTCTCGATGTCGGTATTCTGCACGACGAACTGCACGGGCAGGCCGCGACCGCCGACGTTGATGGTATCGAACTGGCGCACAAAGCCCTGCAGTTGCGGGAAGTTGGCCAGTGCCGCGGTGAGGTTGGCCGCCACCTGCGCCTGTGTTTGCTCGCGTTCTTCCGGTGCTTTCAGGACGACACGGGAGAAGCCGGTGTTGACAGTCGTGGAGGAGCCGAAACCCGGGGAGGTGACCGTGAGCCGGGCCTTTACCGCGTCGCCCCCGGCCTCGGCGATCAGCGTATCGAGGTCACGCATCGCCGCGGACATATAGTCGAAGCCGGCGCCCTCGGGGCCACGCGCGGAGACGAAGAGCTGGCTCCGGTCCTCCAGTGGCGCCAGCTCCTGGGGCATGCTGCGGAACAGGGTGATAATCAGCCCCAGGCAGGCGACCAGGATGAGCGCCGCCCAGCTGCGGTGGCGCAGAAAGGCGCGCAGCGATGCCCGGTAGTTATCGGCAAGCCCGACAAAGAACGGCTCGGTGGCCCGGTACAGCGCCGGGTGTTGCGCGCGATTCTTGAGAAAGCGCGCACAGAGCATCGGTGCCAGGGTCAGTGCGACAAAGGAGGAAATGACCACGGCTGCCGCCAGTGTGACGCCAAACTCGCGGAACAGCACACCCGTGAGGCCGCCAAGAAAAATGAGCGGCGCGAACACCGCAACCAGTGCCAGGGTGGTGGCGATAACGGCAAAAAAGATCTCTTTCACACCCTCCGCGCCGGCGACTGCCGGTTTCTGGCCCCGTTCAATACGTTTGTAGATGTTTTCCACCACCACAATGGCGTCATCGACCACCAGGCCGATGGCCAGGACCATCCCCAGCAGCGTCAGGACATTGATGGAAAAACCGGCCAGGTACAGCACGAAGAAGGTACCGGTCAGCGCGATGGGAATGGTCAGCAGGGGAATGATGGTGGTGCGCCACTCGCGCAGGAACGCAAAAATCGTCGCACACACCAGCAGCAGGGCAATGCCCAGCGTCTGCATGACCTCAAGAATACTGGCGCGTATGAATGTCGTGGTGTCGAAACCTACCGCGACGTCGACATCCTCAGGCAGGTCGCGCTCGATAATCGCCAGCCGGCGGTAGAACTCATCAGCGATCGCTATTTCATTGGCGCCGCTCTGCGGGCGCAGCACGACACCGACGTTAGTGATGCCATCCCGGCGCAGCACCGTGCGCTCGTTCAGTGGCCCGATCTCGGCGCGGCCGACATCCCGCAGGCGCACCAGCCGGTCGCCCTCCCGGCGAATGACCCGGTTGTTGAAGTCCTCGGGATCGTCACCCAGGCGGCTGAGGGTGCGGATGTTGATATCGACGGTTTCGCCTTCCAGCGTGCCCGTGGGCAACTCCACGTTGGCCGCCTGCAGGGCATTGCGTACATCGATGGCCGTGAGCCCGTGGGCGATCAGCGCGTCCGGGTCCAGCCACAGGCGCATGGCGTATTCCTTGTAGCCCCAGATATCCACCTGTCCCACGCCGGAGATGGTTTCAAAGCGCGACTTGAACAGGTTGTCTGCCAGCGCGCTGAGTTCCATCAGGTTGCGCTGCTGGCTCCGTACACTGAGAAAGATGATGGGATCGCCATCGGCATCGGCCTTGTAGATGGTGGGCGCCTCTGCCGCATTGGGGAGGCGTCGCATGGCGGAGCCGACCCGGTCGCGGATGTCGTTGGCGGCGGTATCCAGATCGTCGCCGAGGGAAAACTCGGTGGTGACTGTGCTCAGCCCCTCGCGGCTGATCGAAGTCATGGTGCGGATGCCCGCGACCGTATTGAGCTCTTCCTCCAACGCCTCGGTAATCTGGCTCTCGACCACGCTGGCGTTGGCACCCGGGTAGCCGGTCTGCACGGAAATGATGGGTCGCTGCGCCATGGGGAATTCGCGCACACCCAACTCGCGCAGGCCAATCAGGCCAAAGACGATAATCACAATGGACATCACCACCGCCAGCACGGGGCGGCGGATACTGATTTCGTGCAACGCCATCAGCTGAGATCCAGCGCGCGTTGCACCGTCACGGGCTGCCCGTTGCGGATCGACTGGATGCCGGAGGTAATCACCTCCATGCCGGGCTCAAGCCCGCTGAGGATCTCTACCCGACTGGCGTCGCGGTAGCCGGTTTCAACCTCGTGGCTGACGGCGATGCCATTCTCCACGGTGAATACGGTGACCGCTTCCAGGTTCTGCAACACGGCGATGCTGGGTACCACCAGGGCTGCATCGTTGCGTGTCACCAGTTCCACCCGCGCGTAGTTTCCGGGCAGCAGCACGCCGTCCGGGTTCTCGACATCCGCCCGCACCGTCAGGGTGCGCGTTGAGGGGTCGACCCGGGAGTCGATGGCCCGCACCTCGGCGGGAAAGGGGTTGGCGTGGCCGCTGACAGTGAGCGACAGGGTGGTGCCGGGCACCAGTCGTTGGCGGTAGCGTTCCGGCACGCTGAAGTCCACGTGCAGGTCGGCAACGGTTTGCAAGGTGGTGATCAGCGTGTCTGCTTCAATCAGGTCGCCGGTGCTGACATGTCGCAGGCCGAGGGTGCCGGCGAAAGGAGCCTCAATACGGCTTTTGGCCAGCCGTGCCCGCAGGCGTGACACCTCGGCGCGCAGTACTTCACGGCGACTGATGGCATCGTCACGGTCGCTGGCGGTGACGGCGCCGGTGCCGAACAGGTTCTGCAGGCGCTCGGCCTGGGTGCTCGCCAGGGTCAGCTGCTCCTCCAGCGAGCGCAGCTCCGCGCCGAGTTCGGCGGATTCAATGAGGATGATGGGATCGCCCGCGCGCACTGCCTGACCGTCCTCGAAAAGGATCTTCTCAACCTTGCCCCGCAACTCGCTGCGGATGTTGATCGATTGCTCGGCGGCCAGCGTGCCATTGAAGAACAGCCGGCTCTCGAAGGGCTGTGGCTCCAGGCGCTGGGTACGCACGGTGGCAGCACTGCGCTGCGCCTGTGCGCCCGCTGCCGGGCCGGGTGCCGGCTGCAGGCGGGGCCACAGCAATGCGCCAACGGCCGCAATGGCCAGTGCGGCGATGAAAAAACGTTTCATGAAAGATCCTGTCTGCCGGGCGCCGGGACTGCCGGTTGCGCGCCGTCGATTATACC
Organism: Halieaceae bacterium UBA5044; assembly: GCA_002416125.1. Lineage (GTDB taxonomy): Bacteria > Pseudomonadota > Gammaproteobacteria > Pseudomonadales > Halieaceae > Haliea. Next base: position 21,324 of record DIBU01000008.1, on the reverse strand, counting down.
GCAAAAACCCTGCGGTCATTGACCCCGGGTAGCGCCGCGGGTTCCCCGGGGCGCTGCCTGTTGTCGCCAAAGCGCGTATAATCCTCCGTTTTTCCGGCAGGTTCCAGCATGGCAGACTTGACAAAGGCAATTGCCAACCGACGCACATTCGCCATCATCTCGCACCCCGACGCAGGCAAGACCACCATCACCGAAAAACTGTTGCTGTTGGGCAACGCCATTCAGGTGGCGGGCAGTGTCAAGGGCAAGCGCGGTCCCCACGCCACCTCCGACTGGATGACCCTGGAGCAGGAACGCGGCATTTCCGTGACCTCCTCGGTGATGCAGTTTCCCTATCGCGGGCGCACGGTGAACCTGCTGGATACACCGGGTCACGAGGATTTCTCCGAGGATACCTATCGAACGCTGACGGCCGTCGACTCGGCATTGATGGTGATTGATGGCGCGAAAGGGGTGGAAGACCGCACGATCAAGCTCATGGGGGTCTGCCGCCTGCGCGACACCCCGATCTTCAGCTTCGTGAACAAGATGGACAGGGATATTCGCGACCCGATTGAACTGCTCGATGAAATCGAGTCGGTGCTGGACATCGCCGGCGCCCCCATCAACTGGCCCATCGGCATGGGGCGTGATTTCAAGGGTGTCTACAACCTGTATACGGACGTGATCCACGTGTTCACTCCGGGCCAGGGCAGCATACTGCCCGACGACCGCCGCATCGAGGGTCTGGCGAGTGCCGAGGGGCGCGCGCTGCTGGGCGATGCCTGGGAGGCATTTGCAGAGGAGATCGAGCTGGTTCGCGGCGCCAGCCACCCCTTCGATCAAGAGGCGTTTCTCGCCGGCAAGCTGAGCCCGGTCTTCTTCGGCACGGCGCTGGGCAACTTCGGCGTGCGCGAAATGCTGGACGATTTCGTCGAGTGGGCGCCGGCGCCCCAGGGCCGGGAAGCGACCCCGCGCCAGGTGAGTGCGGCGGAGCCCACGTTTTCCGGCTTTGTTTTCAAGATACAGGCCAATATGGATCCCCGGCACCGGGACCGCATTGCCTTCCTGCGCGTCTGCTCCGGTCGCTACCAGAAGGGCATGAAGATGCGCCATACCCGTATCGGCAAGGATGTGCGTGTGGTCGACGCGGTGACTTTCAAGGCCGGCGAGCGGGTGCTGGTGGAGGAGGCTTTTGCCGGCGATATCATCGGCCTGCACAACCACGGCACGATCCAGATCGGTGACACCTTTACCGAGGGCGAGGAGCTGCAGTTTTCAGGCATTCCGCACTTTGCGCCGGAACTCTTTCGCCGCATTCGCCTGCGCGACCCGATGAAGTCCAAGCAACTGCAGAAGGGCCTGCAACAACTCTCCGAGGAAGGCTCGACCCAGGTGTTTGCACCCCTGAATTCATCGGACCTGATTGTGGGTGCGGTCGGCCAACTGCAGTTCGATGTGGTGGTGTACCGACTGGCGGACGAGTACAAGGTGGAGGCGGGCTATGAGCCGGTCAACGTGTACACGGCGCGCTGGGTACACAGCGACGATCCGCGCAAACTGGAGGAGTTCCGCAAGAAGGCCTCCGACCAGCTCTCGATTGATGGCGGTGGGCACCTGACCTACCTGGCGCCTACGCGGGTCAACCTGTCGCTGATGGAGGAGCGCTGGCCGGACATCGACTTCCTGGCCACGCGCGAGCACTAGCCCGCAGCGGCCGCCTCAGGGCAGCAGGGATTCGATATCCCGGGCGATATCTTCCGGGCGCGTGGTCGGTGCGTAGCGTTTGACCACGTTGCCCTCGGTGTCGATCAGGAACTTGGTGAAGTTCCACTTGATGCCCTGTGATCCGAGTGCCCCGGGTGCCTGCTTTTTCAGGTGTTGGAACAGGGGGTCCGCCGAGGCGCCGTTGACGTCCACCTTGGCAAACATGGGGAAACTGACCCCGTAGTTCACCTGACAGAACTCCATGATTTCATCGTTGCTGCCGGGGTCCTGCTTGCCGAACTGGTTGCAGGGAAAACCGAGCACGGCAAAACCGCGTTCGCTGTAGGTTTCATAGAGCTTTTCCAGCCCGGCAAACTGGGGCGTGAAGCCGCACTTGGACGCGGTATTGACCACCAGCAGCACTTTGCCGCGGTAGTCTTCCAGGGTGGCGGCCTTGCCATTCGGCAGGGCGCAGGTGAAGTCATACAGTGAACGGGTCATGGGGCGTCTCCTGTGTGGGCGGTCGCTGGCACTGTAGCGCTGCGCCGCCGGTGTGGGACTGTTACGCGCGAGGGCGCCTGCGGGATCAGGCGCTCGCGGCGGCGGCAGGCATCTGCAGTTGCTGCAGCAGCATGCCCAGCCGCTTGCGCTGGTTCTCCAGTGCGTACTCCAGCTCCTTCAGACGAGAGCGCAGGGCTGCGTGCTCCCATTTGTCCAGCATCTGCAGGCGGCGTGCTTCCAGCGCATCGCCGAGGTCCGCCACCTTGCGTTCATAGCGCTCGGATTGCAGTGCCCGCCACTGGTTGACGGATTCGGTGAACAGCTGGTACTCGCGCTCCAGCAGCTCGCGCAATGTCTCATTGCCTGCCTTGGCCTCCAGCTCGCGCCGTGCCCGGGCAAACTGGGTGTCGAGCATGGCCCGCTGGATACGGAAGTCCGGGACCCGCACCAGGTTGCGCGCCAGTCCCACGCTGGCGCACAGTCGAATCATCCACTTGGTGGGATCCCACTGCCACCAGCGTATGCCGTTGCGGTAGTCATTCTGGAAGATGTGGTGGAAGTTGTGATAACCCTCGCCGTAGGTCAGGAAGGCCAGAAAACCGTTGTCCCGGGCGCTGTTGGCCTCGGTGTAGGGGCGGCTGCCCCAGAAATGTGCGAGTGAGTTGATAAAGAACGTCACGTGGTGGTTGACCACCAGTCGCAACAGACCCACCAGCAATACGGTACCCACCACGTCACCCAGAGCCAGGCCCAGCAGCAGCGGCAGTCCCAGGTTCATGAACGTGGTCAACGCCACGTAATGGCGGTGTTGCCACATCACGATCGGGTCCCGCTCCAGGTCCCTGGCGTTACTGAAATCATTCTCGCCACTCGGGTAGTTGCGCAACATCCAGCCCATGTGGCTGAACCAGAGACCACGCCCCGCGGAGTAGGGGTCCTTGTCATTGTCGTCGACGTGCCGGTGGTGCCGGCGGTGATCGGAGGCCCAGATCAGGATGCTGTTCTGCAGTGCGCCGGCACCCCAGAAGGCAAAAAACCACTTGAGTGCGGGGTGTGCCTCGTAGGCGTTGTGTGCCCACAGGCGGTGATAGCCGCCGGTAATCGACAGACCGTTCAGGTACAGGAAGACCAGTGCCCACAGCCACTGCGAGGCGGAAAACCCGTGGTATATCGCCCAGAGGGGCACCAGGATCAGGGCCAGCAGGGGAAAGCCGACAAAAATCACCGTGTTGACGGCAATCAGTGGGGGTTTAACTACGTTCTCGGGCATGGATTGCAATGCTCAGGCAGGTGGAATTCTGGGGGGCATACTAGCGTGCCGCGGTGAAAAAGTCTTGCTCACGGCAACCGCAGGCTGACCAGCAGCGGGTTGTGATCAGAGGTCTCCACGGGGATCACCACGGCGGATGCAGTCTGCAGGCCGCGCACCAGCACATGATCCAGCGCGTTGCCGAAAACGGTGGTGCGCAGGTCGGGCAGGAAGCGCACGGCGCTCAGGTCGTGGGCCGCCATGAAGTCGTTCAGTGCCTGCATCCGGTAGTTGTTCCAGGTGTTGAGATCACCAGCGATCAACACCGGGCCGGTATGGCGCTGGATCAGCGTGGACAGCGCCGCCAGCTGCTCCCGGTACCGCTGCAGGCCGAAGCTGAAGTTCACCGAGTGGATGTTGATCGCCAGCAGGCGTTCGTCGCGACCCGCCAGGGGATATTCAGTCACCGATGCCGCCTTGGGGGTTTGCAGCAGGGGTTCATCGGAGGAAAAGTCGCACTCGAGGCTGGGTGGGTACCGGCTCAGGGTGAGCACACCGGTGACGTCGCTGTCATTGCGGTAGCCCGGCGCGAAAGCGAGGAAACCCGCCTCCGGCAGGTTGCCGGGAATGGCGGCGGAGACGGAGGCCTCCTGCAGGAAAGCCAGCTCGGCGCCGCTGGCAAACAGCTGCAGGTCTTCCGCCCAGCCCGGGTTGCCTGCCTTCTGTATGTTCCAGCTGACGATATGGATATCAGGGCCCAGCGGTACCGCGTTCTGCCGCTGCTCTGCGCCCAGCCCGGCAATACAGTGCGCAATACCCTGTGGCTCCGCCCCGACCAGGACTGCCCGACACAGCAGTAGCGTGGCCAGGATGCAGCGGGCGATAGCGGCGGTTGCAGGGGAAGGGAACGGGGTTGTCATGATGCGGAGTATACTGCGCTTTGGGGCTGAGAGGGCGGGTGTAGACCATTGGACCCGCGGGAGCGGCCAGGGTTCCTGCTGCGCTCAGGTGCGTTCCAGGTAGGACTGGTACTCCAGCAGCGAGACCCGGCGGCGGAACTCCGCTACCTCCTGTTCCTTGGTGAGCGTGAAGATGCGCTGCATCTCGCCGCCCAGCGAGGCGCGGATAAAGTCGGAACTGCGGAAGCGGTCCAGTGCCTCGTGCATGTAGCCGGGCAGCGAGCCGGTTTTCTGGGAGTAGCCATCGCCGCGCGTCGGGCTGCCCGGCGAGGCCTGGGTTTCAATGCCTTCCAGCATCGCCGCCAGGATCACGGCGAGCAGCAGGTAGGGATTGGCGTCGGCACCGGGAACCCGGTGCTCGAGGCGGCGCGCGGCATGGGAGCCCGCCGGCACCCGAACAGCGACCGTGCGATTCTCGTAACCCCAGCTGGGGTAGGTCGGTGCGTGAGTACCCGGCTGGAAGCGGCGATAGCCGTTGTAGCCCGGGGAAAAAATGATCATGGAGTCGCTCATGTGCTGCAGGCAGCCGGCGATGGCCTGGTGCAGCAGCGGGGTGCCGCGCTCTGTGCCGTCATCGAATACGTTCCGGCCTTCTCCGTCGAGCATGCTGACATGCACATGCATGCCGTTGCCGGCCTCTTCCTCAAAGGGTTTCGGCATGAAGCTGGCCACCAGCCCGTGCTGGTGCGCGACGCCCTTGATCAGGCGCTTCATCATCAGGATCTGCTTGGCAGCAAGCACCGGGCTGGGCACGTGCTGCATGTTGATTTCGTATTGTGACGGTGCCGATTCCTTGACCACGCCATCAAATGGCAGGTCCTGCAACTCGCAGGCAGTGCGCAGGTCCTCCATCATCTGCTGGTGCTGGTTGAGCACGTCCAGACCGTACATATTACCCCCTATGGGGGGGCCGCCGGCGGGCGACGGGCAGGTATGCAGGGGCACCACGTTTTCCCAGCGCACCAGGCTGAATTCGAGCTCGGCAGCGACCACCGGGGTCCAGCCGGCTTCCTGGAAGCGCGACACCACCTGCTTCAATACATGGCGCGGGTCGCCGAGGTAGGGCATGCCATCGGCATCGAACATCGACAGCATGATCTGCCCGTGCTGACCGCCGGGCGACCAGGGTGTAGGCAGCAGTGAGCCTTCCACGGGGCGACAGATACCGTCCGCATCACCGGAGGCGAATACCAGCTCTTCGACATCGCGGCCCCAGATGTCCAGGCTCAAGGCGGTTTTGGGCAGCTTCAGCTCCCCGTCGAAGATCTTTCCGAGTTTGTGTCTGGGCAGCCACTTGCCGCGCATGATGCCGTTGCAGTCGGGCAGCAGCGCCTCGACGGTGGTGATCTCCGGGTGGGCCCGCAGGAACCAGTCGGCTTCAAGGGACATTCGGACACCGCGACTCAATCGTGTAAAGCGGCACTATCGGCAAAGTCGCTCCGTGCTTCAATGACCCACCCGGGGCAGGGTATCCACTTGCGCTGGCGCGCTCACTGAGAGGGTGCCATGTAAATACGCAGCGGGTCGTCGCCCGCCGCCTGCCCGAGACAGGTGAGCGAGTTGATGAACAGTGAAAACAGGTCAGTCTGTGAGCTCACGTCGAGCTTGCGGTAGATGCTCTTGCGATGCCGCCGAACCGTCTCCAGGGCGATCCCGAGGCGGTCGGCGGAGGTGTCCGTGCCGTAGCCGCGGAGCATCAATTCGAGGACATCTTTCTCACGCGGTGACAGCATCGAAGCGCCAAAGGTGCGAAACGCCAGGTCGATCTGGTGGTCAATGCCCGGCTGGATCAGGTGGGTAACCGCGAAGTCGTCGTGCTCACTGTGGGTCTTGATCAGTTCGGATATCGGCTCCGCGAGCAGGTACAGCGTTTCATACTCCTGTTCGGTGAACGCCCCGGTGCGCGGCAGGCGCATCATGCACACGTTGATCACGTTGCCGGCGCGCAGGCGCGACAGGTAGATGGCCTCGTCTACGGTCCCCGTATCGGCATAGTAGTCGCGGTAATACTGTGTTTCGCGCAGCTTTCCCGCAGTAATCCGCGACAGTCGGTAGAACTTGGAGCGCGGCTGGTTCATCGACGTCTGGTAGAAAGGGTCCTCCCGGTAGGGGCCGTCGAGGTAGGTGTCCACCTGCGCGCCCAGGGCGTCGGCAGGGATTTCGTGATACAGCACCTGCGGCGGCAGGTCCTTGTGATACAGCCATATCTGGGGGTAGTCGAAGCGAACCTGGCCCTGGATCGCGGCGATCAACGCGGGGAAGAAAGCGTCGGTGCCAAGCGCGGCAATCGCCTGTGAGAGGTCGCGGTTCCACTTGCTCAGTTGTGTTATGTCGGTCATCGCAGTGGGGTTGCCTGAGTCTGCGTACAGTGGCGCATAGTGGGCAGGCTGACGAGGCTTGTCAAATAGTGGCCCCGGCGTGGTTCGCCGTCAACGCGCCCTACCAGGGCAGGGGTGCAGTGCGCCAGCGTCTGGACCAGGCCTCATAGACCTTGTTGCTGTAGCGACGGCTGCCGAGGCTGCCGTTGTAGGCGGCCAGCGCGCGGTGCAGGTCGCCCTTCTCCCTTTTCAGGTAGAACTGCAGGATACGGCTGCCATACTCGAAATTGGTGCGGTTGAGAGTGAGGTTGTCGTCCGCCCGCCCGATCTCGTTCTTCCAGAAAGGCATCACCTGCATCATGCCCTGGGCGCCGACGCGGGAAATCGCGAAGCGATCGAAGTGGCTCTCCACCTCGATCACCGCCAGCACCAGTTCCGGCGGCAAGGAGGCGCGTGTTGCGGCCGAATGTACCTGGCGCAGAATCAACAGGCGCTCTTCCGGATCCTTGATAAAGCGCTCGAGGCGCGCCGACATGTCAACCAGCCAGACCTCCGCGTCGTAGCGGTCCTGAAAACTGTTGGCGCTATTGATGGTTTCATTCAGGAAGGCGCGCAGGGCTTCGCGCTCTTCCGGGTCTTCGGGCTGGGCGAACGCTGTGCCCGCCGTGGCCAGGGTGAGGATCAACCCCACCAGCCAGTGTATCCCGCCGGTGCGCCGGCTCCGCATCAGCCTTGCAGGCGCTCGAGTACGCGAGCCAGGGCATCGGCGACGGGCAGCAGTGTGGCGTCTTCGTCGCGACGTCCCTTGTACTCCAGGTGGCCCTCGGCGAGCGTGCGGTCGCCGATGACGAGGCGGTGGGGGATGCCGATGAGCTCCATGTCGGCGAACTTCACGCCGGGGCGCTCATTGCGATCGTCAAGCAATACGTCTACGCCCGCCTCCCGAAACTGTTGGTAGAGCGCCTCTGCACAGTCCGCCACGGCCTGCGATTTCTGCATGTTGAGCGGCACCAGCACGAGCTGGAACGGGGCCATGGCGGCGGGCCAGGTTATGCCGCGCTCGTCGTGGTTCTGCTCAATGGCCGCAGCCACAATGCGACTGACGCCGATACCGTAGCAGCCCATGGTCATGGTGACGCTCTTGCCCTGTTCGTCGAGTACCGTGGCGTTCATGGCTTCGCTGTACTTGCGGCCAAGCTGGAAGATGTGCCCCACCTCAATGCCGCGACGAATCAGCAGATGTCCCTTGCCATCGGGGCTCGGGTCGCCTTCAACCACTTCGCGCAGGTCCTCGACACGGGTCAGCGGGCAGTCGCGCTCCCAGTTGACGCCCGTGAGGTGGGTATCATCGCGGTTCGCACCGCAGCTGAAATCCGCCAGCTGGGCGGCGCTGTGATCGACGATGATCGGCAGGGGCAGGCCGACGGGGCCCAGGGAGCCAAAGCCGGCACCGCAGGCGGCGCGCACGGCCTCTTCGCTGGCCATGGTGAGCGGGTTGCCGACGCCGGCCAGCTTTTCTGCCTTGATGCCGTTCAGCGTATGGTCGCCGCGCAGCACCAGTGCGACCAGTGAATCGGGCTCCTCGCCGTGCACCACCAGCGTCTTCACCGTCGCCTCCGCAGGTATTGATAGCTGCCTGCCCAGGTCTTCGATGCTGCGCACGCCCGGTGTGGGTATCTCGGTCAGGTCGGCTGTTGGTGGACGGCGTTCACCATTGGGCGGCAGCGCCGCGGCCATTTCCACATTGGCGGCATAGTCACTGCCATCGCTGAACGCTATCGCGTCCTCGCCGGCGTTGGCCAGCACATGGAATTCGTGCGAACCGCTGCCCCCGATGCTGCCGTTGTCGGCGATCACCGGGCGGAACTCCAGTCCCAGGCGGGTGAAGATGTTGCTGTAGGCCTGGTACATCCTCTGGTAGGTCACCTCCAGCGAAGCCTGGTCGATGTGGAACGAGTAGGCGTCCTTCATCAGGAATTCGCGCCCGCGCATGATGCCGAAGCGCGGCCGAATCTCGTCGCGGACCTTGGTCTGGATCTGGTAGAGGTTGAGCGGCAACTGCTTGTAGCTTTTAACTTCGTTGCGAATCAGGTCGGTGATCACTTCCTCATGGGTGGGACCCAGGCAGAAATCGCGCTGGTGCCGGTCCTGGATGCGCAGCAGTTCCGGCCCGTACTGTTCCCAGCGTCCGGACTCCTGCCATAACTCCGCGGGCTGCACGACCGGCATGCTCACCTCCAGCGCGCCGCTGGCATCCATTTCCTCCCGTACGACCTGTTCGACCTTGCGCAGGACACGCAGGCCCAGCGGCAGCCAGGTGTAGAGTCCGGCGGCCAGCTTGCGCACCAGGCCAGCACGCAACATCAACTGGTGGCTGATAACCTCCGCGTCGGCGGGGGTCTCTTTCTGGGTGCTTATGAGGTACTGGCTGGTGCGCATGCAACGGGTTCCGGGGCAGGGTTTCAGAGCCGCCCAGTTTACGTCTGAAGGGCGCTGCGGTACAGCGCCCCGGCGTGGCAGATTGGTGCAATCGAGGCCCATCCTGGGTAGCAGTTGCGCCAAAACGAGCCGAAACCCGATTAAAACAGCGTTTTTTTCGTCCTCGACCCCCTAAAACCCTTGTATTGTAGCGTTTGATGGTTAATATCTTGCGGAGAGCCTGTTGGCAGCGGTGCTGTTGCGCGAGCGGCAGTGGTCAGTGTGGCTTCAATGCGGGTCCCTACTCAACAAGACGAAGGTTTAAAGACTATGGCGACGAAAAAAGCAGCAGCGAAAAAAGCACCTGCCAAGAAAGCGGCGGCCAAGAAAGTAGCCAGCAAGGCGGCACCGGCCAAGAAAGCCGCGGCTCCGGCGAAGAAGGCCGCTCCGCTGATCAAGGACAAACTCACCAAAACCCAGATTGTGGCATCCATCGCGGAGAGCACGAGCCTGAGCAAGAAGCAGGTGTCTGATGTTCTGGCTGAGCTCGAGTCACTGATGGAGCGCAGCCTCAAGAAGCGCGCTGTGGGCGAGTTCACCCTGCCGGGCCTGATGAAAATCACCACGGTGAAAAAGCCCGCCAGAAAGGCGCGCAAGGGCATCAACCCGTTCACCGGTGAAGAAACCACCTTTGCCGCCAAGCCCGCCAGCGTTGCGGTCAAAGTGCGTGCGCTTAAGAAAATGAAGGACTTCGCCGACAGCTGAGCGCGGCCCGACTGGCCCGCTCTCGGCGAGAGCGGGCATCCCCAACTCCCCGCCTTGCGCCTTCCGGTGCAGGGCCATACTCCCCACCTTGTTTTCCACCGGTTTTTGCGGTATTGGCCTTCGACTTGCCTTGGGGTAGAATCCGCGCCTCGATTTTTCGCTGTCCTTTCTTCTACAGGCGAGCACACAACATGCCGATATACGAGTACCAGTGTCAGTCCTGCGGCCATTTGCATGAGGCCCTGCAGAAAATCAGTGATGCGCCGTTGGTGGATTGTCCCGCCTGCGGCAAGGCCGAGTTGCGCAAGAAGGTCTCGGCCGCGGGCTTCCGTCTCAAGGGCGGTGGCTGGTACGAGACCGACTTCAAGACCAGCGGCAAGAAAAACCTGGCAGCGGGCGGCGGCGACGGCGGGGCAGCACCTGCTGCGTCCGCGGACAGTGGCAGCCCCAAGGCCAGCGAGGCCAAGCCGGCCAGTTAGCTTCCCGGCCCCCGGGCCTCATTCGACATAGACGGAAACGGAATTATGCGCAGTCACTATTGCGGCGCCCTGGGCACGGCCGACATCGACCAGACAGTTACCCTCTGCGGATGGGTGGACCGGCGTCGCGATCACGGTGGGGTGATCTTCCTCGACATGCGTGACCGCGGCGGCATCGTGCAGGTGGTTTTCGATCCGGATACCGAGGAGCACTTCCGCGCCGCGGATCGTGTGCGCAGCGAGTACGTGCTCCGTGTCACGGGGCGTGTTCGTGCCCGGGCAGCGGCGACGGTGAACCCGTCGATGGCCACCGGCGAGATCGAGGTACTGGGCAAGGAACTGGAGATCCTCAATTCCGCTGCCACGCCGCCGTTCCAGCTTGATGAGCACACGCAGGTGGGGGAGGACGTTCGCCTGCAGTACCGCTATATGGATCTGCGCCGCCCGGAAATGCAGAACCGTTTGATCCTGCGCGCGAAGATCACCACCGCCGTGCGCAATTTCCTCGACGGTGAAGGTTTTCTCGACATCGAGACCCCGATACTGACGCGCGCGACGCCGGAGGGTGCACGCGATTACCTGGTGCCGAGCCGCACGCACCCGGGCCAGTTCTTTGCCCTGCCGCAGTCGCCCCAGCTGTTCAAGCAGCTGCTGATGGTGTCCGGGTTCGACCGCTACTACCAGATCGCCAAGTGCTTCCGGGACGAGGATCTGCGCGCTGATCGCCAGCCCGAGTTTACCCAGATCGATATTGAAACCTCGTTCATGGACGAGGACGGCATCATGGGTATTGCCGAGCGCATGGTGCGCCAGTTGTTCGAGACGGTGCTGGCCGTGGATCTCGGCGACTTTCCGCGTATGTCCTGGGCCGAGGCGATGGACCGTTTCGGCTCGGACAAGCCCGACCTGCGCATCGACCTGGAACTGGTGAGCATTGACGACCTGATGCAGCAGGTCGACTTCAAGGTGTTTCGCGGTCCCGCCGATGACCCGTCTGGTCGCGTCGCTGCGCTGCGCGTGCCGGGTGGTGCGAGCATCAGCCGCAAGGAGATTGATGATTACACCCGTTTCGTGGGTATTTACGGGGCACGCGGCCTCGCCTGGATCAAGGTCAACGACCTCGCGGCAGGTATTGAGGGATTGCAGTCGCCGATTCTGAAGTTCATGCCCGACGCGGTGGTCGCGGAAATGATGCAGCGTCTGCGGGCCGAGAACGGCGACATCGTTTTCTTCGGCGCGGATAAAACCTCCGTGGTCAACGAGTCGCTCGGCGCGTTGCGCCTGAAAGTGGCGCAGGATCAGGGCCTGGTGCGCGACGGGTGGGCCCCGCTCTGGGTGGTCGACTTCCCGATGTTTGAAGACAACGGCAAAGGTGGCCTGACGCCCCTGCACCATCCCTTCACCGCTCCGTCCTGCACGCCGGGGGCGCTGGCGGCCGACCCGGCAGCGGCGCTTTCCCGGGCCTACGACATGGTGCTCAACGGCACCGAGCTCGGCGGTGGCAGCGTACGTATCCACCAGCGCGAGATGCAGCAGGCGGTCTTCCGTATCCTCGGCATCAGCGATGCAGAGGCGGAGGAGAAATTCGGCTTCCTGCTGCAGGCCCTGCAGTACGGTGCGCCACCCCACGGCGGGCTCGCCTTCGGCCTGGACCGCCTGGTCATGCTGATGACCGGTTCGCAGTCCATCCGTGACGTCATCGCTTTCCCGAAGACACAGAGCGCCCATTGTGCACTGACCGACGCGCCGGGTGATGTCAACGATGCCCAGCTGAAAGAGCTGAACATCCGTTTGCGACAGGCCCGGGTGACGGCCGCTGAGTGACGGGCGCGCTGCTGTCTGTGGCGGTTGGAACCCGCCCCATAATACTGTAAATTTATACAGACAACGGTTTCCTGGCAGCGCTCGGAGCACACTATGGCGGTCATCCTCGGGATCGACCCCGGGTCCCGCAAGACGGGCTTTGGCATCATCAACCACGTTGCGGGGCGCAGTGAGTACATCACCAGTGGGGTGATTCGGCTGCCCGCCGGCGACCTCCCCGAGCGCCTGCGCATCATTTTCGAAAGCGTCACCGAACTGGTCCTGCTGCACTGTCCCGCGGAGCTGGCCATCGAGCAGGTGTTCATGGCCAAGAGTGCGGGGTCTGCCCTCAAGCTGGGGCAGGCACGCGGCGCGGCAATCGTCGCCGGTGTCGCACAGAACCTCGCGGTGGCCGAGTACTCGGCGCGACAGATCAAGCAGGCCGTGGTGGGTACCGGCGCCGCGGACAAGGCGCAGGTGCAGCATATGGTCAAAGTGCTGCTCCAACTCCCCGCCAACCCGCAGGAAGATGCCGCCGACGCGCTGGCAGCGGCCCTGTGTCACGCGCACAGCCAACAAAGTATGATACACATTGCCGGCGCCACCGCGGTGCGCCGGCGCCGGATGCGCTAGGAGGCGACCGCAGGCATGATTGGCAGGATTCGTGGCACCCTGGTCTACAAGCAGCCCCCGGATATTCTGGTGGACGTGGGGGGAGTGGGCTACGACATCCAGGTGCCAATGAGCACCCTGTTCCAGTTGCCCGCGCTCGGCGCCGATGTCACGCTGTTGACGCACTTTGTCGTCCGCGAGGACGCCCAGCTGCTCTATGGCTTTGTCGATGAGCGCGACCGCGCGCTGTTCCGGCAGCTGGTCAAGGTGAGCGGTGTCGGCCCCAAACTGGCGCTGACCATCCTCTCCGGCATGGATGCGGTGGCTTTCGCGCGCTGCGTTGAGCGCGACGATCTGTCTGCGCTGGTGGCACTGCCCGGCGTGGGCAAGAAAACCGCTGAGCGCCTGCTGGTTGAAATGCGCGACAAACTCAAGCATCTGCTGGGCCAGTGGGCGGGTGCGGATACCGGCCCGGTCGCCGATCCGTACATGGCGCACAGCGACCACGTGGCGGATGCCGAGGGCGCGCTGATTGCGCTCGGCTACAAGCCCGCGGAGGCCGCGCGCATGATAGCCGCGGTAAACGATGACAATGCGATGGACAGCGAAGCCCTGATTCGTCGCGCCCTGAAAGCCGTGGTACAGCGCTGATGATTGAAACCGACCGCTTGATCGCGCCCCAGGCAACGGGTGACCGTGAGGAGGCCATGGACCGCGCCATCCGCCCGAAATCGCTGGCCGAGTATGTCGGCCAGCCGGCGGTGCGCGACCAGATGGCCATCTTCCTGCAGGCTGCGCGAGGGCGAGGCGAACCGCTGGACCACACGTTGGTATTCGGGCCGCCGGGTCTGGGCAAAACCACACTGGCCAGCATCATCGCCAACGAAATGGGCGTATCGCTGAAAACCACGTCCGGGCCCGTGCTGGAGAAGGCGGGCGACATCGCGGCGCTGATGACCAACCTGGAGCCCGGTGATGTCCTGTTTATCGACGAGATTCATCGGCTCAGTCCGGTTGTCGAGGAGATCCTCTACCCCGCCATGGAGGATTACCAGCTCGACATCATGATCGGTGAGGGGCCCGCCGCGCGCTCGATCAAGCTCGATTTGCCGCCGTTCACCCTGGTGGGTGCGACTACCCGCGCCGGCCTGCTGACCTCTCCCCTGCGCGACCGGTTCGGCATTGTGCAGCGCCTGGAGTTCTACCAGGTGGAGGATCTGGCACAGATCGTGGCGCGCTCCGCGGCCATCCTCGGCATCGGCATGGACAGCCACGGCGCGATGGAAATCGCGCGCCGCGCACGGGGCACCCCGCGCATTGCCAACCGGCTGTTGCGGCGGGTGCGGGATTACGCGGAAGTGAAGGCAGACGGTCACATCACGGCCGAGGTGGCGGATCATGCGCTGGATATGCTGAGTGTCGACCACCGCGGCTTCGATCACCAGGACCGCCGCCTGCTGTTGGCCATGATCGAGAAATTCGACGGCGGCCCGGTCGGGGTGGACAGCCTGGCCGCGGCGATATCCGAGGAGCGGGGTACGATTGAGGATGTGCTGGAACCCTACCTCATCCAGCAGGGGTATATGGTGCGCACCCCACGCGGGCGCATGGTCACCCGCAGTGCCTACCTGCACTTCGGTCTGCCGGCTGCGAGCCACCCGGAAGTGGCACAATTACCATTGGAGCCTGATCAGGACGACAGCGCGTGAGCACGGCGGAATTTTCGATTAAGCTGCGCGTCTACATAGAAGACACCGACGCCGGTGGCATCGTCTACTACGTCAATTACCTGAAATTCATGGAGCGCGCCCGGACGGAGTTCATGCGCAGCCTGGGCTTTGGCAAAGACTACATTTTCAACCACGACCTGATGTTCGTGGTGCACGACGTGGCCGTTCGCTACCACCGGCCGGCCCGTCTGGATGATGAGTTGCAGGTTAAGGTTCGCCTGCGGGAGGCGCGCGGTGCCACGATGCGCCTGCAGCAGGAGGTCTGTCTCGACAACGCGTTACTGGCCTCGGCAGAGGTCACGATTGCCTGTGTTGACCGCTCTGGACTCAAGCCCCGGCGGTTGCCACGCATCATGTTGGATACCCTGCGCAGCGCGCAGGTTCACTGAGGGGGAGCCCGACACTTGGAAGCGCAATTAAGTATTGTTCACCTGATTATGGAAGCGGGTGTCACCGTCAAGCTGGTGATGCTCACGCTGCTGCTCGCCTCTATGGCCTCCTGGTACATGATCGTTCAGCGCTTCATCTATTTCCGCAACAGCCGCGAAGACATGTACGACTTCGAGGAACGGTTCTGGTCGGGCATCGACCTCTCCCAGCTCTACCGTGAGGGCAACGAGCGCGCCGAGGACGGTGCACTCATCGTCGGTATGGAGAGCATTTTCCGCGCGGGGTTCAAGGAGTTCTCGCGGCTGGCCAAGCAGTCTGAGATGGATTCGGAAGCCGTCATCGAAGGCTCGCGCCGCGCCATGCGGGTGGCCATGTTGCGCGAGGAGGAGCGGCTGGAAAAGCACCTGTCGTTTCTCGCCTCGGTAGGCTCCACCAGCCCCTATATCGGCCTGTTTGGCACGGTCTGGGGCATCATGAACTCGTTCCGCGGCCTGGCCAATGCCACCCAGGCGACGCTGGCCACGGTGGCGCCCGGTATTTCCGAAGCGCTGATTGCCACGGCCATGGGCCTGTTTGCCGCAATACCCGCGGTGCTGGCCTATAACCGGTTTTCCAACCGCATGGACAACTTCCTGAATCGCTACGACACCTTCGTTGATGAGTTTTCCAGCATCCTCTACCGGCAGGCCTACGCCCTCCGGTCACGTGATCGCAAAGCAGGGTAGCCGCCACCGTGTCCAGATCGCGCGATAAACACCGTGCCATGGCCGACATCAACGTCGTGCCCTACATCGACGTCATGCTGGTGCTGCTTATCATTTTCATGGTGACCGCCCCCATGCTCATGCAGGGGGTCAAGGTCGACCTGCCGACGGCAGACGCAGACCCGGTGGAGAACCAGGACAGTGAGCCGCTCATTATCTCTATCGACAGTGCGGGCCAGCTGTTCCTCAACCTCGGGGAGGAGCAGGAGCAGGCGCTTACCCTGGCCACCATCTCCCAGCGCGTCGGCGCCGTGATGCGACGCAGCCCCGAGAAGCCGGTGCTGGTCTGGGGTGACCGCGCGGTGCCCTACGGTGAAGTGGTCACGCTCATGGCCGCCCTGCAGGAAGCCGGTGCACCCAGCGTTGGACTGGTGACAGAGCCCCCGCAGTGACATCGCTGTATGCCAAACCGGTCACGCCGCGCATTATTGTGCGCCCTGCGCTGGCGACTGTCGCCCTGCACGGGTTGGTCATTTTTCTGTTGACCGCGAACTGGACCTTGTCCGATGAGCGCGTGGTGAAGCCGAAGCCGGCTCCCAAGGTGATCAATGCAACGCTGGTGACCATGAACGAGGCCCAGCCGAAGCCGGCACCCAAGCCGGAGCCCAAGCCTGTGGCCAAGCCGCCACCGAAGCCCGAACCGAAGCCGGTGCCGAAGCCGGTGCCAAAACCGGAGCCCAAACCGGAGCCCAAGCCCGCGCCGAAGCCGGAACCCAAGCCCGAGCCCAAGCCGGAGCCAAAGCCAGCCCCCAAGCCTGCGGAGAAACCCAAACCGGCACCCAAGCCCGAACCCAAACCGGAGCCCAAGGGGCCGACGGCGCAGGAACTGGCCGAGCAGGCACGCCAGGAAGCCGCGCGGCGCGAGGCGGCAGCCCAGGCCGCGCGCGCTGCGGCGGCGGCAGCGGAGCTGGCGGCCAGCTATGCTTCACTGATCCGACAGACGGTGGAGCAGCGCTGGAGCCGGCCGCCCACCGCGCGCAACGGGATGGAGGTTTTGTTGTCCATACAATTGATACCCACGGGCGAGGTGGTCAGTGTCAGCGTGCTGCGTAGCAGCGGCGACACGGCGTTTGACCGCTCGGCCATCGCCGCGGTGGAGCGCGCCGGGAACTTCCCGGAGTTGAAGAACCTGCCGCCCCGTGAGTTTGAACAGAACTTCAGGCGCTTCCGCCTGTTATTCCGACCAGAGGATCTACGTTACTGATGAAACACCTGACAGCAGTGCTGGTCGCGACTGTGTTCGCGCTGGCAACGACGAGCGCCCGGGCCGAATTGGTGATTGAGATCACCCAGGGCATGGATAACCCCACTGCCATTGCAGTCGTGCCGTTTGCCTGGCAGGGCAGTGGAACGGCGCCCGAGGATGTCGCGCAGGTCATTGACAACGACCTGGCGCGCAGCGGCCAGTTCGATCCGGTGGGGCGCGGCGATATGCTGGCCCGGCCCTCGACACAGCAGGAAGTGTTCTACCGCGACTGGCGGGCCATCAACACTGAGTATGTGCTGATTGGTCGGGCCTCGGTGACCGGGCAGGTTCAGATGCGCATTGAGTATGAGCTTTTCGATGTCAATCGTCAGGCTCGGGTCCTGAGCGGTTACGAGGAGGGGCATGTCAACGACGCCCGCATGCTCGCCCACCGCGTCGCCGACGAGGTGTACGAGACGCTCACCGGCATCCCGGGCGCCTTCGCCACCCGTCTGCTGTACGTATCGGTCACGCGCAATCCCGGGGGCAAGGACTTCTACCGCCTGACGCTGTCCGACTCCGACGGGGCCCGCCCCATCGTGCTGCTGGAGTCGCGCGAGCCGATCATGGCGCCCTCCTGGTCGCCGGACGGCAAGCACATCGCCTATGTCTCGTTTGAAACCAGCCGACCCGCTATCTACCGTCAGGAACTGGCCACGGGGGCCCGGGTGCAGCTCACCAATTTCCGCGGTCTTAACGGTGCTCCGGCCTGGTCGCCGGACGGCAATTCCATGGCCATGGTGCTATCCAAAGATGGCAACCCGGATATCTACCTGATGGATCTGCGCACCCGCGAACTGACCCAGTTGACGCGACACTACGCCATCGATACCGAGCCCACCTGGATGCCGGATGGTCGCTCCATCCTGTTCACGTCGGACCGCGGCGGACGCCCGCAAATCTACCGGTACGACCTGCGTAGCGGTGCTACCGAAAGGCTGACCTACGAAGGCAGCTACAACGCCCGGGCGCGGGTCGCCCAGGACGGTCGCAATCTGGTGATGGTGCATCAGGCCGGCGGGCAGTTTCATATCGCCCTGCAGGATCTGGTCACCAACCGTCTGCAGATCCTGACGGGTACTGATCTGGACGAAAGTCCCAGTATCGCGCCCAACGGCTCTATGGTATTGTACGGCACCAAGTCTGGGGATCGTGGCATTCTGGCCGCTGTATCCGTGGATGGAGGCGTGAAATTCCGTTTACCGGCGCGCGAAGGCGATGTCCGTGAACCGGCATGGTCACCGTATATGAGCCGCTAACGCGGCTCTTGTAACCAATGTCATCATTTATCCGAAGGAAAGCAAAGCAATGAAACAACTGACTGTTGCCGGTAAGGTGCTCACCCTGCTCTTCGCGGCAGTGTTTCTGGCCGCCTGTTCGAGCAAAGACACGAAAGACGATTCTTCAGCCGCCGATGCCGCTGCCGCCGAAGCTGCGGCACGCTCCGCCGCTGAGCGGGCTGCCATGGAGGACGCCGCGATGGCTGAGCGTCGTCTGCAGGATGCCGTTGCTGCTGTGGGCAACGTGTTCTATTTCGACTACGACAGCTCCACGTTGAAGCCCCAGGCGCAGGCCGCCCTGGACGCCCACATCGCGCTGCTGCGGACCAATGACCGCAGTGTTCGCCTCGAAGGCCACACCGACGAGCGCGGTACCCGTGAGTACAACATGGCGCTGGGCGAGCGTCGTGCCAACACGGTTCGCGACTACATGGTGGTTAACGGCATCGCCAGCTACCGCATCGAAACGGTCAGCTACGGCGAAGAACAGCCCATCGCTTACGGTTCCGGCGAGGCCAACTGGTCCCAGAACCGCCGCGTTGAGCTGAAGTAAGGCGCGGGTAGCGCATGCTGTTGTTTGGCAAAGCGTTCACTCGAACGCTGCTGGCAAACGGGCTGGCCCTCGCGGTCGGCCCGTTCTGCGTTCTGGCTCAGGCACAGGAGTACATCGACCTCGAGGCGGAGCGCGCAGCCTCCGAGGGTCGTCCGGCCAGTGCCAGCGGCACGCAGGCTGCACAGCCGGCTCAGGCCTATCCGGTAACCAGCTATGGCATCGGCACCTCGGCCAGGCCGGAGCAGTCCGCGTCCACCGCCCCGGCCACCACCGTGGCCCCGGCGCCCGTTGCCGCCAGCGGCGCTAACGCGGGGCAGTTGATGCTGCAGGTCCAGCAGTTGCAGCAGGAAGTCATGCGCCTTAATGGCATTGTGGAAGAACAGGCCCACGAGCTGCGAACCCTCAAGAGCCAGAGTCTGGAACGTTACCTGGATATCGATCGTCGCCTGAGCCTGCTGGCCGGTGGCAGCGTTGATGAGGTGGCGCCCCTGCCGACCGAGGGTGCGACCTCAACGGGTTCCCCTTCGGCGCCGGCCGCGTCTGTTCCGGCGTCCGCCCCTGCGGCCCAACCGACGGCGGCCCAACCGGGCGAGTCGGCGGCCTACCAGGCGGCATATGGGTTGGTGCGCGAGCAGAAGTTTGATGAGGCGGTCAGCGCATTCCAGCAGTTCCTGCGCGATTATCCGGCCGGTCGCTTTACGCCGAACGCGCACTACTGGTTGGGAGAACTCTATCTGGTCACCACGCCACCGGACGTGGAGGCGGCGCGGCAGTCCTTCATGCTGCTGCTGGACCTGTATCCCGCGGATTCCAAGGTGCCTGATGCCCTGTTCAAGCTCGGCAAGATTCACTACACCAAAGGTAACCGCGACCGGGCTCGGGAGTTTCTCGATCGGGTAATCAACGAGTATGGGGCCTCCAACAGCGCGGCGGTCAAGCTGGCGCAGGACTTCATCAACGACAACTACTGACCCCGGTCAGACCATGACATACCTGGCATCCATCACAGGCGGCGGCGCAGCTGATACCGCCGCAGAAACGACGCTGCGGATCACCGAGATCTTCTATTCCCTGCAGGGTGAGGCGCGCACGGTAGGCCTGCCAACCGTGTTTGTCCGTCTCACCGGCTGCCCGCTGCGCTGCGTCTACTGCGATACCGCCTACGCCTTCAGTGGCGGTGAGCAGCGTGGACTCTCGGATGTGCTCGCCGAGGTCGCCCGCTTTGCACCCCGCTTTGTGACGGTCACCGGCGGTGAGCCACTGGCGCAGAAGAGCTGCCTGCCCTTGCTGGCCGCACTGTGTGATGCAGGCTACGAGGTGTCGCTGGAGACTTCCGGGGCGCTGCCGGTCGCGGAGGTGGATGCGCGCGTGGTGAAGGTGCTCGACCTGAAGACACCGGCCTCCGCAGAGGCTCACCGGAACGACTACGCCAACATTCAGTACCTGACCCCCCGCGACCAGATCAAGTTTGTGATTTGTGACCGGGCTGACTACGAGTGGGCGCGCTTCAAACTGGACGAATACGACCTGGCCCGCCGTGTGTCGGATGTGTTGTTTTCCCCCAGCCATGGCCAGCTGCACGGGCGCGACCTCGCCGAGTGGATACTGGCTGACAACCTGCCTGTACGCCTGCAGCTGCAACTGCACAAACTGCTGTGGAACGATGAGCCCGGCCACTGAGAGCCCCGGCCGTGGGCGGCGCGCGGTCATCCTGGTGTCGGGTGGCCTGGACTCGACCACGGTGCTCGCGATGGCGCTGAGGCAGGGCTACGAATGCTATACCCTGAGTTTTGACTACGGTCAGCGCCATCGCGCCGAGCTGGTGGCCGCGTCGCGTGTTTCCGCCGCTGCCGGGGACGTGCAGCACAAGGTTGTCACCCTGAACCTCGACAGTATCGGTGGTTCTGCGCTCACGGACCCGGAGATCGCCGTACCTGAAGAAGCCACTACCGGCATACCCGTGACCTATGTGCCGGCGCGCAATACGGTGTTTTTGTCCATCGCGCTGGGCTGGGCCGAAGTGCTGGAGGCCCGCGATATCTTCATTGGCGTGAATGCCGTGGATTACTCCGGCTACCCGGATTGCCGGCCCGACTATATCGCCGCCTTCGAGGAGATGGCCAATCTTGCCACCCGGGCCGGCGTGGAGGGGCACAGGCTCACCATCCACACGCCGCTGATGCACCTGTCCAAGGCGGAGATCATTGCCGCTGGCATCGCACATGATGTCGACTACTCCCTGACCGTCTCCTGCTATCAGGCAACGGACCAGGGCCTGGCCTGTGGCCGCTGCGACGCCTGCCGCCTGCGCCGCGACGGATTTCTGCAGGCTGGGGTTCCCGACCCGACGCGTTACCGGCCATAGCGGGATTATTGCAGGCGTTGGCGTAAAAACCCCTTGAGTTTTATTGCCAAATCCGTACTATACGCTCCTCTTTCGGGGCCGTTAGCTCAGTTGGTAGAGCAGTTGGCTTTTAACCAATTGGTCGCTGGTTCGAATCCAGCACGGCCCACCATAACCCGAAAATGCCGCCTCACAAGGGCG
Source organism: Halieaceae bacterium UBA5044 (assembly GCA_002416125.1). Lineage (GTDB taxonomy): Bacteria > Pseudomonadota > Gammaproteobacteria > Pseudomonadales > Halieaceae > Haliea. The sequence goes on along the minus strand of DIBU01000008.1, from coordinate 26 downwards.
GCATTTTTTTTGGTTCATCGCGGGTT
>DIBU01000001.1 GCA_002416125.1 Halieaceae bacterium UBA5044 | reverse complement strand
AAAATTAACCGGACACTAGTGAGTACGGATGATTATTAAATAGAGACAAGGAAGTTTTTTACCGCATTTCTGCATGTCACACCTGTCATTCTGTCATCCAGGAAACCAGGTGTACGAAGTTATGATTGAAAACACAGGATGAAAATATACAGAACAAAGCCGTAATTCTGTCACGGCCTAGCGCCGTGACAGAATGACAAGTGGACATTCACTTACGCTGCTTCACCTCCTTGCTCTGGCCCTCTCTCATTAGCCGCATACACAACGCTCTCACTTTGCATGTCCGGTTGGGGCATATTCGCATTTATTATTGTCACAGTGCGCTCTGTTGCAGACCGCCCCCCACGGATAACAGAGATTCCGAGAGCACGAAGATTCGTCTCAATCCGGTTCAGAGCACGACCAAGTGATATCGCGTTTCTCGGCCAATGTGGACCACTCCTCATCCCACGATCCGTTCCGGCGATTAGGCAGGCTAATAGCCGTGAGATTGATCCTTCCCAGCGAGGCTTACCTTCCATGTACCGGATGATCGCGGCAGCCAGTGGATCGGATCCCATACCGGCTTCCATGACTTCTAGCTGGTTACGTTCGTACACGCGCTGGAATGTACCGGACTCCCACCCCATTGCAGACTCACCGGCAGTGACCCACTGAATCATATCGAACATCCGGGCTCCAGACCGGATATCTGTGGAATCATAGTTCCGCAAAATATCGCTCAGAATGTTCACAACAGCACTGAACATGCGAGGACCTACCTCTGACAACCGCCGTTTGAACTCTCGCTTCGATATACGATTGCTCTCATTTACCGGTTCCAGCCTGAGCCCAATCGTCCGGCTTCCGAGGTCAGACTGCGTTACCACGTCGTCGATACCGTTCATCAGGATCATACGACTTACATTGATCACACTCTCGCCATCGTCGGTGTACAGCTGCCTCCGCCGTAGCCCCACTCCAGTCGCCATCTGTGCAAACAGGTCGCTATGTTTCTTGTTAAAGGTATACTCCGATAAGTTATCGAAAGACAACACTCTGTTAGAACGTGCCTGGATCAACAAGTCTGGAGCATTTGCTGGTAGTGCAGTGTGTGGCGTCGTGTTTGGATCGACCACAGACTTTATCGCCTCACACAGCGAGCCCTTGGCGGAGCCATGTTCACCCTGAACAAACATTACCGGGTATGGACCCTCTGGATGAAAACCCATGAGAATAACTCCCATGACCAGTATGAACTGCTCATCCGATACATTCAGGATGGCCTTAAAGTCATTCATCGCAGCGAAGATCTCACCGGGGGTCATCAGCTCGGGTTGCGGCAACGGAAGTTGCCCGTGCCGTCGAAGAAAGTAACCCTCAGACTGGCAAACCTGGAAGCCTTCCGTACTGACCTGGACTACCCTATACGAGGGGTCGCATAGGTCAATTTCCAGCAGATCTGTATCCCCTACTATTCTCACATCAGGGTCAATCATCTCACCTTCAAAAATCGCTCGGCCATCAAGGTACGCTAGCGTATCTTTGATGAGCTTGGCATCCGGACTGTTACTGTTATTTCGGATATAGTGATAGTTGAAAAAGCGTTTGAATTCCTCGCCACGCAATTTGAATAGCATTTTCTTTCCATCCACGGTGACGCGGATGTATGGCTCACGCATTTCGTCGTGTGCCAGCTCGTAGTGCATCTGCTCTAGTAGATGCAAGGAACTTTGTATTTCCATTTTCAGTACCATTTTCGAAGTTGCGGCCCGGATAAACCGGACCGAAACTTCTCTTACCTTCTATTTAGTTGTTGTCACTTATTTCCGACGCGGCATTAATTTCTAATGCCTCGTTAGCACGTTCGAGGTCTGATATACGCTGCTGAAGCTCACTTACGTAACGCTGTACAGCTCCATAGCAGTTGTCGAATATCCAGTCACTTTTTGAGCGAGTAAAACCGGTTCTCTCCATGAACCCGTCTATCGTCTCCAAATCCATCACTACATATTGAAATAAGCGAATCGTCTCGACATTTTGTAAACTACGGTGATCATTGTTTCTCATGTTACACACCCCCCTTGCACAGAGAGTTACGCCATTCCAGGAACACCTCTTCTGGCCATGCAATGCTGTTTGCTCCAATCTTTATCGGACGGGGAAGCCACCCAGATGATATCCAACGATAAATCGTTGAGCGACTTTTACCACCCAACATCGCCTGCACCTCCTTCATTGATAAGAGGTCAGGATATTTTTTGCCACTTGATGCAGCACTAGTTACTCGGGACATTTTTGTCTCCTTCTAAAAAGTAAAGTTTTTACAGTGCCATTAGCACACCGCTAACTAATACCTACCTGCAGATAGGTTAACGGGGTGAGGTGATCGGCCTCGTTGATCCCTGTTGATGGAAACTGTATCCCCATGGTCGGGGCCTTAGAAAGGAGACGGTCTGGAATCTACCCAGCCAAATGAAGCGAAAGGAGAGTCTGAGATTTTTCCCCGCCCAAACACTGCCAACTCGGTGTTTGGGCAGAAAAATTTGAATCGAAAATTGCTAGCGTACCTTGTTGCGCTTTAGTCGATCACGATGGTTTTCCAAGATTGCGCCCTCCCAGGCGCGATAACGTTCAATTCCTAGTTCTTCTTTACGCTGCCAATCACTACCACCAGCATTCAGCTCCGGGTACAGTACCGCTTTAAGATGCCCCTTGTCGGCCATGTAATCGGTCGCAGCGGAGATGTAGCTATCAACTGTTGTTTTCTTAATTTTCCCGGTAGCTAATGCGGCCACAGCATGAATAAGCGAGGCTGGTGTTTTTCGGTTTACAATTTTAAAAAAAATCACCATTCGCATTACGACCAACCTCAAGGCATGGTCAGGTTGATTCCTGTTACCCGGTAAGTTGTATCTAATGTAGCCCAACGTACCATCACTTCGTTTTCGTTCTGAATTTTCTCGCACAAGCTTAGCAAGCAGGATACTTAGTCGATCTGCATCCTCATGCGTAGCCATCTGGCCTCCGCGAGCGAGGAAATCTTGGAGATACTTAGCTGCCTCAATCGCCGACTTCATATCCGAATCAGGTAGAGTTAATGACCGATGGCTCAACAGGCTATAAGACAAATAGTCGCTAAGTACCAGTGCTACTAAGCCATAGATCCTTAACTCGAATAACTCGTAATCTGAATTTTGTTCATCGTAGCCGTGGAGTCCTAGGTATTGCCTAACTCCTTTTCGAACTGAGCTATTCGAAATTTCTGTATAGACATTACTCTCCTGCAATTTCGAAATAGAAGCCCTCACATCTTTTGGAGGTACAGTCTCCTCGCGTGACAAACCAAGGGGATAATCCACGCGAACATTCTGCAATCTATCCATTACTTCCTCTGACGGCATAACGTACTGAATAAACCAGAATGTTGCTTCATATTGATCTACATACAGCAATTCCGATGTTTCGCTGAAGAATTCAAAGAAACACTTAATTCTTTCTTCTAGTAACTTTCTCGTCTCATCATCCATTCAGTCACCTGCCTTGCCAACTTGCCCGTCCGTCTTGAGAGCATCTAAGTAGTCAGCCCAGCCTTGCATCATTTCTGCTCTACCAGGCAGGTGGGACGTTCGATTGTACGCCCGACCATTTGCATCTCTAACCTGGTGCGCCAACTGGTGCTCAATCCAATCTACCCGATAGTTGAGCACCTCGTCCAAGATAGTCCTGGCCATGGCCCGGAAACCATGTGGGGTCATTTCTTCATTGGTGTAACCGAGCGTCCTCAATGCGACACGAACTGCATTTTCAGAAAGGCATCTGCTGGCGCCTCTAGCGGAGGGGAATACAAACCTGCCTCTCCCAGTCAATCGCTGCAGCTCCTCTAATAGCGCCAAAGCCTGTTTGGAGAGCGGTACAATGTGAGGTTGACCCATCTTCATCTTGTGCGCGGGGATTTCCCACTGCTTATCTTCCCAGTTGATCTCCTCCCACTCCATGGCCCGGATTTCACCGGGGCGTTGAAATAACATCGGCGACAATTTCAGAGCGGTTTTAACTACTGGCGTTCCCTCAAAACTATCAATGGCAACCAATAGTTTACCGACTTCAGTCGGCTCGATTATCGCAGCATGATGCTTCTTGCGCCGGGGCTTCAGCACACCCTTCAAATCTGCACCGGGGTCACGTTCTGCCCTACCACTTGCAACCGCGTACCGGAATACCTGTCCAGCGGTCTGCTTGGCCCTGTGGGCTATGTCATTGGCTCCTCGCGACTCAATTCGACGCAGGGCGGCCAGTAGTTCAGGAGCGGTTATCGAGGCGATAGGCCGATTGCCGATAACGGGGTAAAGGTCCTTCTCAAGAATACGGCCAGTACGCTCACGGTAACTCTTGGACTTATCGGGCATGATCTGGCCAAACCACTCGCGAGCTACCGCTTCGAAGCTTTCAGCACTCGCAAGGTGGCGAGTCAGCTTTTCTACCTTACGGACCTCACCAGGGTCGATACCCTTGTTCAGTTTGCCTCTAGCCTCTTGATGGGCCTGCCGGGCTACCTTCAGCGTCACCTCCGGGTAGACCCCTAGAGCCAGCGTCTTGCGCTTGCCTGCAAAGCGGTAGTCGTACCTCCAGTATCGGGCTCCGGGTGGAGTCACCAGTAGGTACATGCCTCCCCCGTCAGGGAGCTTGTAAGCCTTCGCCTTGGGTTTGGCCTGTTTTACCTGTGTGGCGGTCAGATTGGTCATATCTACCTCCCTGGCGGCATGCCGAAAATGACGGTATCAGGATTTCACCCGCCAGAGATACCGTCGCCTGTACCGCCAGATTGTCGGTATACGATGGGACACCTTGGGGCAAATATGTGCAGAGTATAAACAAAAAAGCCCTGAAATTCAGGGCTTTAGGGTCATCATGGGACATGATGAGAGGGGTATATGGTCGGTGTGAGAGGATTCGAACCTCCGACCCCTTCCTCCCGAAGGAAGTGCGCTACCAGGCTGCGCTACACACCGATTTTTTGAGGAGCGCAAATATACCAGAGGCTCGAGCGGGAACCAAGAGCCTCTGGAATGGGTTGGGGCCCCGTTGGAACGTCAGTAGATCCCCGCCCACTTGGCGATAAGCTGGCTCATGAGGCTGAAGCCGATCACCACCACCATGAGCAACACCAGCAACCGCAGAGGTTTGAACGGTTTACGCTCGACTGAGTTGACGCCGCTGGTGATAAACGCATCCACCTTGGCCTGGTCTTCTGGGTACAGGCGGGGCTGGCCATCTGCTTGTTCGTTTTGATCCGACATCACATCCTCCCGGGAACTGCAGCCTTATTTTCCCCGCTGGCCACCGAAAAGTCACCTGCCTGCCGTAGTCTCGCCCAGCTTCGAGCAAGCGGCGGGCAGCGGGCCGCCGAGGTCGATCAGCCTGCGACGTCGAACAGGGCTTCCGGCATATCCATCAGGTTTTCCGCACCGGAAAGCAGCGCCTGCTTGTGGGCCAGGGTGCGCGGCAGCAGGCGGTCGAAATAGAACCGCGCGGTCAGCACCTTGGCTTCGTAGAAGGCGGTATCGCCCTCGGCCGCCGCGATCTTGTGACGTGCCAGCACCGCCATGCGCGCCCAGAAATAGGCGAGTGTGACGTAGCCGCTGTACATCAGGTAATCGACGGCAGCTGCGCCCGCTTCGTCGGGGTTCTGCATCGCCTTCTCGCCAATTTTCAGCGAGAGTTCCAGCCAGTCGTCCTTGTAGCACTTGAGCGTGTTGATGAACGGCGCATCGGCCTCGTCAGTATTGGCGTCGCAGAAGGCACCCATCATTTCGGTGAAGCCCATCAGCAACTTGCCGCCGGAGCCCAGCACCTTGCGACCAATCAGGTCCAGTGCCTGGATGCCGGTCGTGCCCTCGTAGAGCATGGCGATGCGTGCGTCGCGCACGATCTGCTCCATGCCCCATTCCTTGATGAACCCGTGACCACCGTAGACCTGTACGCCCAGGTTGGCCGCTTCGAAGCCGGTTTCGGTCACGAAGGCCTTGGCAATGGGAGTGAGCAGCGCCAGCAGGTCATCCGCGGCTTTCGCTTCCTCCTCGGTGCCGCGATGCACGATATCCCCCTGCTGTGACAGGAAGTACAGCAGCGCGCGGCTGCCCTCTACAAATGCTTTCTGTGTCAGCAGCATGCGGCGCACATCGGGGTGCACGATAATCGGGTCCGCCGGCCCGTTCGGGTTCTTGGGGCCCGTGAGGCTGCGCATCGCCAGGCGATCGCGGGCATAGGCCAGGGCGCCCTGGTAGGACAGCTCACCGTGGGCAAGCCCCTGGATGGCAGTACCGATACGCGCGGTATTCATGAAGGTAAACATGGCGTTCAGGCCGCGGTTGGGTGGCCCGATCAGGTAGCCGGTGGCGCCGTCGAAATTGAGCACACAGGTCGCCGAAGCCTTGATCCCCATTTTCTTCTCGATGGAAGCACAGTGCACGCCGTTGCGCTCACCCAGGCTGCCGTCATCGTTCACATTGAACTTGGGCACAATGAACAGCGAGATGCCCTTGGTGCCTTCGGGTGCATCCGGCAGGCGCGCCAGCACGATATGGACGATATTCTCGGCCATGTCGTGTTCGCCGGCGCTGATAAATATCTTGGTGCCGGAGATGGCATAACTGCCGTCGGCGCGCGGTTCCGCCTTGGTGCGCAGCAGGCCCAGATCGCTGCCGCAGTGGGCCTCGGTCAGGCACATGGTACCGGTCCAGCCACCTTCCACCAGGCGCGTCAGGTATTTCTGCTTCTGCGCTTCATTGCCGTGCGCTTCGATGGTCTTGATTGCGCCATGGCTAAGCCCGGGGTACATCAGCCAGGACCAGTTGGCGGTACCTGCCAGTTCGTTGGCGATGATACCCAGCAGGTCGGGCATGCCCTGCCCACCGTAGGCGGTATCGGCAGCGAGTGCTGGCCAGCCGTTGGCCACGAACTGCTGGTAGGCCTCTGGAAAACCCTTGGGCGTGGTGACAACACCATCCTTCCAGGTGCAACCCTCGTCATCGCCCGGCTCGTTGAGCGGCGACAGGACGTTCTCGGCAAACTTGGCGCCCTCTTCAACGATGGCGTCCATCAGTTCCTGGGTCGCCTCTTCATAGCCCGGCAGGCGCTGATAAAGGGCCTCGGACTCCAGTAACTCATTCATCACAAACCGGATATCACGGAGCGGTGCTTTGTACTGCGGCATGCTGTTACCTCGCAATGCAGTTGAACCTATGTTTTCATCGCTCACATTCTGCGCGAATTACAACCGAAGTCAAATAACTTTTGCGAAAGTTGCTGGGTACCGCACAGGCGCCGAGTGGAGTGGCAGAGCGGAAGAGTGTCCTGGCTGCGCCCTGAAATATCTACAAAAGTGCTTTTATATCAAGGTGTTGTGCAACCTTTTCTGGGGTAAAAGGCGCCACGTGAGGCAGTTCACCCAGCAGCGGGGCAGGCAAAAGCTGACGCAAAGTGTCCACATTTTCTTCATGGCAGGCCATGCGTTCACCCACCTGGTTGGCCACCCAGCCGGCCAGCTGCAGGCCATCGGCACGGATGGCCTCGGCGGTAAGCAGGGCGTGATTGATACAGCCCAGCCGCATACCCACCACCAGAATAACGTCGCTGCCGAGCGCGATCGCGAGGTCCGCCAGGGTCTCCCGAGGACCCAGCGGTACGCGCCAGCCGCCCGCCCCTTCGACCAGCACAAGGTCAGCGCCGCAGGCGAACACGCCGCGGCACAGGCCGGCCAGCCGCTCCACCTGCAGGCGCTTGCCCGCCTGCGCTGCGGCAATGTGCGGGGCGATCGCCGGTTGCAGGGCCACCGGGTTGATCTGCTCGTAGGGCAAGGGCATGTTCATCGCCGCCTGCAGAGCCAGTGCGTCCTCGTTGCGACCCTGTGCATCACAGCCGGCCGCCACCGGTTTGATCGCTGCCGTGCGCAGCCCCAGCGCACCCGCGGCGTGTAGCAACGCGCAGCTGACGGCGGTCTTACCCACTTCGGTATCGGTACCGGTGACAAAATACCTGCGGCTCATAATTTCTCCAGATGCCCGTAAATGACGTCGTAGGTGGCTGGCAACCCGGCGGGTTCGCGCCATGCCTCGTAGGCCTGCACCATGGCAGCAAGGCGCTGGCGTCCGGTCAGTCCGGCGGGGCGCTTGCTGTTCATGTTGTGTGCGCCCAGCGTTTTCAGTTCGTGCAGGAGTTCGGTCGCCTTGTTGTAGCGCAGCACAATACGCTCACTGCGCAGGGTGAGTCGTACCCCCGCTGTGATGTCCGCCGCTGCCTGCAGGGTTTCGGGCGGCAGGAAATCATTCACGTGCTGGCTGCCATCCGCTGCCGCCCAGGAATCGCGCAGCTCCTGCAGGGTTGCCGGGCCCAGAGAGCTGAAGAAGCAGCGACCACCCGGCGCCAGCACCCGGCCCAGTTCGGCAAACAGCAGATCGGGGCGGTAGCACCACTGAAAGGCGAGGCTACTGAAGATGACGTCCACCGAACCGCTGGCAAGGGGCAGCGCCTCGGCGTCACCGGCCACCCAGGCGGCGTGCTCTGTGTGCCGTTCACGCGCCCAGGAGAGCATGCCCTGCGCAAGATCCAGCCCGACATAGGCGGCCCCGGGATAGCGCTCCAGCAACGCCGGATGAAAATACCCCGTGCCACAGCCGAGGTCCAGCAGGGTTATCGAGCTCTTGCTTTCATTGACTAGTGAGGTGAGCAAACGCTTACCAACGTCGCGCTGTAACGCCGCCACGCTGTCATAGCGAGGCGCCGCGCGGCTGAAGGAGAGGGCAATCGCCTGCTTGCTCACCGGTGCCGCGGGAGCGGCCTCTGCCGCTTCACACACCGCCGCTGTGTCCACGGCAAAGCGGTACAGCGCCTCAGCCAGAGCCCCCGGTGCGGCGCAGGGCAGCGCGTGACCGGTACCCGGTATGACCGTCACGGAGGCCTCGGCGACGCCCGCCAGCCACCCGCACAGGGCTTCATGAGCAGCGCCCGGCACCAGTGCGTCGGCCTCCGCCAGCAGGTGCTGTTGCGGGCAGGCCAACGCCGGAAGCAGGCTGCGCGTGTCCAGTTCCGCCAGCCATTGCAGGCCGGCGGCGAGGGCGACGGCGTCCCAGCCCCGACTATGCGCCACCAGCTGCCGCGCCAGGGCGCGCTCAGCAGCGCAGCCGCGGGACTGCAGGGCGGAAAAGCGGCGCAGTGTACCGTCAGCATCCGCCGCCAGACCTGCCTGGAAACCGGCCAGCTGCGCCGCTGCCACACCGGGCCAGCTCCCCTCGGCGAGAAAGCGGGGGTTACTGGCCACAGTGACCAGCCCGGCGACGCGCTGCGGCGCTCGCGACGCCACGGCAGTGGCCAGCTGCCCGCCGAGGGACCAGCCGACATACACAGCGCTGGCCGGCGACACCGTCAACACCTCCGCCACAACATCCGCCAGATCGGCGCCGGGCCGCCAGTCAATCAGGGTAACGTTGGCCCAGCGTCGCAGCGCGGCCAGCAGCGGCCGCCAGCACTCGCTGCTGCCGGCCCAGCCGTGCAGCAGCACCAGGTCTGCTCTGGCCTGTTGCGCGGCGGGCAGGTATTCGGCTCTGGCCAACAGCTCAGGCATCGGGCCAGCACTCCGCCAGCGCCGCCAGCAATGTGGCCACCTGCTGCGGCGTATGCGCTGCGCTCAGGGTGATGCGCAGCCGGGAGGTTCCCGCCGGCACGGTTGGCGGACGAATGGCGCTGATCAACAGGCCGCGCTCACGCAACCGCTCGCTGAGGCGCACGGCGCGCCCGGCATCGCCCACCAGCAAGGGCTGAATGGCACTGTCGGAGTCCAGCAGGGGCAGATCGCACTGCCGGGCACCGCGCCGAAACCGGGCGATGTGCTCAGCGAGCTGCTCGCGCCGCCAGGACTCCTCATGCAGCAGTCGCAGCGCGGTGAGGCTGGCCGCCGCCAGCGCCGGGGGCATGGCGGTGGTATAGATATAGTTGCGCGTGGACTGGATCAGCGCTTCGATCAGCAGTTCGCTGCCCGCCACAAAGGCGCCGGAGGTACCCAGGGCCTTGCCGAGGGTCGCCATCAGCACCGGCACTTCCGCCTCGCCCAGCCCGGCTGCCTGCACGCTGCCGGCACCTGCCTCCCCGTGCACACCGAAGCCGTGGGCATCATCCACCATCAACCAGGCGTCGCGACTGGCGCAGGTGGCGGACAGCTCGGCCAGCGGCGCCGTGTCGCCGTCCATGCTGAACACGCCGTCGACAGCGACCAGCGTGGGCCCGGCAGCAGCGTCGAGTTTACGCGCCAGGTCGGCACAGTCGTTGTGGGCAAAGCGGCGCAGCCGCGCGCCACTGTGCAGGCCACCGTCAAGCAGCGAAGCGTGGTTGAGACGATCCTGCAAGACGGTGTCGCCGGGCCGCAGCAGGGCCTGCAGAATACCGGTGTTGGCGGCGTAACCACTGGAAAACAACAGTGCCCGGGGTCTGCCGGTGAAGGCAGCGAGCGCCTCCTCCAGTTCGCGGTGCGCGGCACTGTGGCCGCACACAAGATGGGATGCGCCGCTGCCCACGCCCCAGCGCGTCGCGGCATCGCGCAGGCTCGCGATGACCTTGGGGTGTGCGGCAAGGCCGAGGTAGTCGTTGCTGCAGAAATTCAGGTAGTCGCGGCCCGCCAGCCGCACCACCGGGCCCTGGGCGGACTCCAGGGTCAGGCACTGGCGATACAGACCGGCGGCACGGCGCTCTTCCAGCACCGCCCGGAGACGCTGCGGGAAGGCCTCCTTCATGGCGCTGGCGGCTAGTGCGCCGCCGCTGCGTCGTAGAACTGCGGGGTGGGCACCTGCGGAGCGCTCGCCACCTCACGCTGCTCCGGACGGATACCCAGACGCTGGAACAGGGCCATGTCGGCATTGGCCTGCGGGTTGGGCGTGGTGAGCAGTTTCTCGCCGTAGAAGATGGAGTTGGCGCCGGCGAAGTACGCCAGCGCATGCATCTCTTCACTCATGGATTCACGCCCGGCAGACAGGCGCACATGGGAGGCGGGCATCAGGATGCGCGCCACAGCGATGGTGCGGATAAAGTCGAAAGGATCCAGGTCGGCCTCATCGGCCAGCGGCGTACCCTCGACCCGCACCAGCATGTTGATGGGCACACTTTCGGGGTGCTCGGGCAGATTGGCCAACTGCTGCAGCAGCCCGGCGCGGTCGCGCTGGGACTCGCCCATGCCGACAATGCCGCCGCTGCACACTTTCATCCCGGCCTCGCGCACATGGGAGAGTGTGTCCAGCCGGTCCTTGTAGGTACGCGTGGTGATGATCTCACCGTAGTATTCGGGCGAGGTGTCGAGGTTGTGGTTATAGTAGTCGAGCCCGGCCTCGGCCAGCTCCTTTGCCTGCGCCTCGGTCAGCATGCCGAGGGTCATGCAGCTTTCCAGGCCCAGCTCGCGCACGCCCTTGACCATGGCCACCACGTAGGGCATGTCGCGGGCCTTGGGTGAACGCCAGGCCGCCCCCATGCAGAAGCGGGTAGCGCCGCTGGCCTTGGCCGCCTGTGCCTGCGCCAGTACCTTTTCCACTTCCATCAGCTTTTCCGCTTCCAGCCCCGTGTCATAGCGATTGCTTTGCGGACAGTACGCGCAGTCTTCCGGACAGGCGCCGGTTTTGATGGAAAGCAGTGTGCTGACCTGCACCTCGTTTGGGTCAAAATAGGCGCGGTGCACACTGTGCGCCCTGAACAGCAGGTCGTTGAAGGGCAGCGCCAGCAGGGCTTCGATTTCGCCGCGGCTCCAGTCGTGGCGGAGCGAGGCAGGCGCGGAGGCGGGAGCATTCATGACAGGTATCCAGAGAGACAGTAGGCAAGCCAACATGATAAGCCGCACCCCGCCGCTGTCAACCTGTGGCGCACACCTTGGTTAACAGGTGGGCGCGCCTGCTCGCGGATACCCTCTTCCCACAGCAGTGCCTGCTGTGTCGGCTGCCCAGCGCCAGCCACCTGCCGCTGTGCGGCTGTTGCGCGGCACAGCTGGTACCCAATCACCCCTGCTGCCCGTGTTGCGCCCTGCCGCTGGCTACCCCCGGCGGCGGCCTGTGCAGTGCCTGCACGCAGCGCCCGCCGGCGCTGGACAGGGTGCTCGCGCCCTATGTGTACGAGCCCTGCCTGGGCTACCTCATCGGGCAATGGAAATTCCAGCGCCAGCGACATCTGAGCGGCCTGCTCGCAGAACTCTGGCTTGCCGCAGTAGACCCACCGCAAGACCGCGACCTCCTGCTGCCCGTGCCCATGCACTGGCGGCGCCTGCTGCAGCGGGGTTTCAACCAGGCAACGTTGCTGGCCAGGGCGCTGCAGCACTGCGACTCCGCCCTGCAGCGGCTGCCAGTGGCGGAGCGCACGCTGCGCCGCCCGCGCGCGGTCCCTGCACAGTCGACCCTCACGGCACAGCAGCGCCTGCACAACCTGCGCGATGCGTTTAGCCTGCGCGCTCCGGTGCAGGGACGCCGCATCGCACTGGTCGACGACGTCATGACCACCGGCGCCACCGCCGAGACCATCGCCCGCCTGCTCAAGGACGCGGGCGCCGACGATGTGCAGCTCTGGTGCATCGCCCGGACTCCACCACCGGCGACCTGATACACTGCTCCCCTGGCACCGCCCGTCGCGGTCGCTGCCTGGAGTGCGTCTATGAGCCAAGCCCAACATCCCTATGATCGCCTGTCGCCGGACTGTGTCATCGACGCGGTCGAGTCCGCAGGCTACCTCTGCGATGCGCGACTGCTGGCCCTGAACAGCTACGAAAACCGCGTTTACCAGGTCGGCATTGAGGATGGGCAGCCGCTGGTCGCCAAATTCTATCGCCCGGGGCGCTGGGACGACGCGCAGATTCTGGAGGAGCATGCCTTCAGTCTGGAACTGCAGGACGCCGAGATCTCGGTGGTGGCCCCACTGGTCGACGCATCCGGCAACAGCCTGCACCGTCATGACGGCTTTCGTTTCGCCCTGTTCCCGCGCCGCGGCGGCTACCCGCCAGAGCTCGACAATATGGACAGCCTGCTGGTACTGGGGCGCACGCTGGGGCGCATCCACGCGGTGGGCGCCAGTGCGCGCTTCCGGCACCGGCCCACCCTCAGCATTGACGGCATGCTCACGCACAACCGTGACTATCTGCTGGAACACTTCATTCCCCGCGATCTGCAGCCCGCCTACGACAGCCTCACCCGGGATCTGCTGGCGGCCGTGACTCAGCTCTACGGGGAGGTAAAGGAGCGGGATCTGATCCGTGTGCACGGCGATTGCCACGTCGGCAACATTCTCTGGCGCGATGACTGCGCGCATTTTGTCGACCTGGATGACTGCTGCATGGCACCCGCCGTGCAGGATCTGTGGATGTGCCTGAGCGGTGAGCGCCACGAGCGCGAGCTGCAGCTGGCCGAACTCATTGAGGGCTACAGCGAATTCTGTGACTTTGCACCGCGCCAGCTGCGCTGGATAGAGGCACTGCGCACGCTGCGCCTGGTGAACTACGCCGCCTGGCTGGCGCGCCGCTGGACTGACCCGGCCTTTCCGCGCAGCTTCACCTGGTTCAACACCGAGCGCTACTGGGCCAACCACATCCTGGAGCTGCGTGAGCAGCTCTCGGCGCTGCAGGAGGAACCGCTGCGCCTGTTGTAGGCCCCGGGGTCTAGCCCCGGGGTGCTCCCGCGGGATACAGCACCGACCACAGCCAGCGCAGCAGTGAGTTGCCACGCAGCACCTCGCGGTCCACCGCATCGAAAAACGCCTCGGCGCCCTCCGGGTCCGCAAACAGATCCATGCGGGTGGTGAAACCGCGCTCCGGGTCCAGCTCTTTCACCACGCGCGCGGGATTGCCCGCCACCACCACGTTGGCCGGCACGTCCCGGGTGACCACCGCCTGTGCCGCCACCACGCTGTTTTCGCCGATGGTCACGCCTTTCAGCACGGTCGCGTGGTCACCCAGCCACACGTTGTCCCCGATGTGAACCGGTGTGGGCTCGGGGGCGCGGGCCGTGCGGTCATAGAGGGTATGCCAGTCAGAGTCTGTGACGTAAGAGCCGTTGGCCATCATCACGCCGTCACCGAGCACGATTTCATCGCTGGCACTGAGGCGGGCGCCGGGACTCATGAGCACACAGTCACCGATCTGGATGCGTCCCTGCCCCGCCTCGCGCCCCCACACCCCAATCTGCACCCGATGCATCGGTTCGCCAATGGCAGTGAAGCAGCGCCCGATGTGGATGTTGGCCCCGGAAATGTGCACATACCACGGCTTCATGATGGTGTGATGCGGCCCCAGAGACGTGCAGCGGGGGCGCAGGAAGTAGTCGGCATACCAGCGCCGGTAGCGCAGGTAGATTTGCTTCAGCCAGTACGGGCGCAGATCCTGGTGCATGGCGCAATTCCCTGGTTGGTCGTGGTGGCGGCGCGATTTATGATGGCAATCCCGCTGGCGCAACTCAAGCGCTGGCTGCACTGTTACAGGAGCCGACCCCGCGTGCAAGCTTCCTCCCGCCCGGTGACCAGCAACCAGCAGGGGCTGCACCCGCGCCTGGTGCACACTGTGCGCCGGCACCTTGAGCACGCCTCCCAGGCGCCGCTGGCGGCGCACAATGCGGACGCCTGGCGCAGGCTCGCGCAGCGGCTGGCGGAGGACTCGCGACCGCTGGTGCTGGATTCCTTCTGCGGCACCGGCATGAGCACGGCGCGGCTCGCCGCCGCCCACCCCGGGCATCTGGTGGTTGGCATCGACCGCTCAGCGCACCGGCTGGCGCTGCACCAGCACGACGAGCATCCGCCGTATCTGCTGCTGCAGGCCGAGTGCGAGCCCCTCTGGCGTGCATTGGCGGGCGCCGGCCGCGGCGTGGACTACCACTACCTGCTGTATCCCAACCCCTGGCCCAAGGCGCGCCATCTGCAGCGCCGGATTCATGGCCACCCGGGTTTTGCCGACCTCCTGGCCCTGGGCGGCAGGGTGGATCTGCGCTCCAACTGGCCGCTGTACGTCGAGGAGTTCGGCGTGGCCATGCACATCGCCGGCGTGCACGGGGTTGTGCAGCGGCTGCCCGATGGCCCGCCCTTGACCCGCTTCGAAGCCAAGTACAGGGCCAGCGGTCACGCGCTGTGGCGATACCGGGCTCGTATACGCTAAAGTGTGCGCCCGGAAACGAGGAACTGACATGGCCACCAGGAAAGCCGATCCGGTCTGGGACCGGATAGTGCAGGAGACGCAGCAACATGCGGCGGAGGAACCGATCCTCGCCAGTTATCTGCACGCCACTATTCTCAATCACAACAACCTGGAGTGCGCGCTGAGCTTTCACCTCGCCACCCAGTTGGACAGCCCGACCGTATCCTCCCTGCTGCTGCGCGAGGTCATCCTCGAGGCGCTGAAGGACGATGCCGCCCTGCGCAAGGCCATTCGCGCCGACCTGCTGGCGGTCGAGGAGCGCGACTCAGCCTGTCAGGAAATCTACATTCCGTTCCTCTACTTCAAGGGCTTTCACGCGCTGCAGACCCACCGCGTCGCGCACTGGCTCTGGCAACGCGGCCGCCACTCACTGGCACTGTTCTTCCAGAACCGGGTTGCCGTGGAGTTTGCCGTGGACATTCACCCGGCGGCGCGCCTCGGCAGCGGTATCATGCTGGACCACGCCACCGGTCTGGTGATCGGCGAAACCGCCGTGGTCGGCGACAACGTCTCGATCCTGCAATCGGTCACACTGGGCGGCACCGGCAAGGAACACGGTGACCGTCATCCGAAGATCGGCAACGGCGTGCTGATCAGCGCCGGTGCCAAGATTCTCGGGAATATCCGGGTGGGCGATGGCGCCAAGGTGGGTGCCGGCAGCGTGGTGCTGGACGAGGTGCCCCCGCACACAACCGTGGCTGGCGTGCCGGCCAAGGTGGTGGGCAAGCCCACATCGCAATCCCCGGCGTTGGAGATGGACCACAGCTTCTGCTGCGACCCCGAGCAGGAGCTGGCCTGCGAGGATGCCGCGCAGGCGCAACGCCGACGCTGACAGCAGGCCGTCAGTCGTTGTGGTGGTACTGGGGTGAAAGCTCCTGCACCGCCTCCACAAACGCGGTGACGTGATCGGGATTCACTCCCGGCGTGATGCCGTGCCCCAGGTTGAATACGTGGCCGGGGCCGTGGCCGTACCCAGCCAGGATGCTGCCCACTTCCTCGCGAATCCGCGCCGGCGAGGCATACAGCATCGAAGGGTCCATATTGCCCTGCAACGCCACCCGATCGCCCACCTGTGCGCGCGCCGCACCGATATCCGTGGTCCAGTCGATACCCACGGCCTGGGCACCCGCATCGGCAATGGCGGGCAACCACTGACCGCCGCCCTTGGTGAAGAGAATGACCGGCACCTTGCGCCCGTCCGCCTCGGTGGGCAGTCGGCTGATGACCCGCTGCATGTACTTCAGCGAGAACTCCTTGTAGGCCGCGGCGCTCAGTGCGCCGCCCCAGGTGTCGAAGATCTGCAGCGCCTGGGCCCCCGCCTTGACCTGTTCGGCCAGGTAATCGGCTACCGCATCGGCGAGCAGGGCGAGCAGCTGGTGCATCAGCTCGGGCTGGTCGTAGGCCATGCGCTTCACCTGGGAGAAGTCCTTGGAAGCGCCACCCTCGACCATATAGGTGGCTAGCGTCCAGGGGCTGCCGGAAAAACCGATCAACGGCACGCTGCCATTCAGCTCACGGCGAATGGTACGCACGGCATTCATGACGTATCCCAGGTCGTCCGCCGCCGTAATGGAGTTAAGCCCGGCCAGGTCAGCTTCATTGCGCACGGTTTTGCGGAATTTCGGCCCCTCACCTTCTTCGAAGTAGAGGCCCAGCCCCAGGGCATCGGGCACGGTGAGGATGTCACTGAACAGGATCGCTGCATCCATGGGGTAACGGCGCAGGGGCTGCAGCGTCACCTCGCAGGCCAGCTCGGCATGCTTGCACAGGTCGAGAAAAGAGCCCGCCTGTTCGCGGGTGGCTCGGTATTCGGGGAGATAGCGCCCGGCCTGACGCATCATCCACACCGGAGTTCGGTCAACAGGCTGGCGCTGCAGGGCGCGCAGGAAACGGTCGTTTTTCAGTTCGGTCACAGAATCTCCGTGTGCAGTTTGGCGGATACGGCCGGCTCAGACCTCGAGAAAGTCCAGAATGCCCTCGGCGGCCTGGCGCCCTTCCCAGATGGCGGTGACCACCAGGTCAGACCCGCGCACCATGTCGCCACCGGCAAACACCTTGGGGTTGGTGGTCTGGAAACGGTACGCCTGCTCCTCGGGCGCAATCACGCCGTCCCACTCGTTGACCTGCACGCCCAGCTCTCGCAGCCAGGCTGGCGGGTCGGGCTGAAAACCAAACGCGATGATGACGGCGTCCGCTTCCAGCACCTTCTCGCTGCCCGGAATGGGCTGCGGTTGGCGGCGGCCGCCGGCGTCAGGCTCGCCCAGTTCAGTGGTCACCATCTTCACGCCGCAGGCGCGACCGAAGTACTCAACGATCTCGATAGGCTGGCGGTTGAACAGGAATTCCACCCCTTCTTCCCGGGCGTTGGCCACTTCCTTGCGCGAGCCGGGCATGTTCAGTTCATCGCGGCGGTAGGCGCAGATCACATGCTCCGCCTGCTGGCGCACTGCCGTGCGCACACAATCCATCGCGGTATCACCGCCACCCAGGACCACCACGCGCTTGCCCTTGAGATTCACGTAGTCTGAGGGATCCTGCTCATAGCCGCGATTGTGGTTGACGTTGCCGATCAGGTAGGGAAGCGCCTTGTGCACCCCGGGCAGGTTCTCGCCGGGGAAGCGCCCCTGCATGGCCTTGTAGGTACCCATGCCGAGGAATACGGCGTCGTACTCTTCCATCAACTCGGCCACGCCGATGTCGCGGCCGACCTCGGTGTTCAGGCGGAACTCAATGCCCATGCCCTCAAACACCTCGCGGCGACGCACCATGACATCCTTTTCGAGCTTGAATTCCGGAATACCGAAGGTGAGCAGGCCGCCGATTTCCGGGTAGCGGTCGAAGACCACCGGTTTGACGCCGGCGCGGGTCAGCACGTCGGCACAGCCCAGGCCCGCGGGGCCGGCGCCGATGATGGCCACTTTCTTGCCGGTGGGCACCACCTTCGACATATCCGGTCGCCAGCCCATGGCCAGCGCCGTGTCGGTGATGTATTTCTCGGAAGAGCCGATGGTGACGGCGCCGTAGCCATCGTTCAGGGTACAGGCACCCTCGCACAGGCGATCCTGCGGGCACACGCGGCCGCACACCTCAGGCAGCGTGTTGGTCTGGTGGCTGAGCTCTGCCGCTTCGAACAGGTTGCCTTCACTGACCAGCTTCAGCCAGTTGGGAATGAAGTTGTGTACCGGACACTTCCACTCGCAATAGGGGTTGCCGCACTCCAGACAGCGGTGCGACTGCTCCGCCGCCCGGTCTGCGGTGAAGGATTCATAGATCTCGACGTACTCTGTCTTGCGCGTCTCGACGCTTTTCTTGTTGGGATCGGTCCGACCCACGTCGATAAACTGGAAATCATTCGACAAACGCTTGCTCATAACGCTTTCGCCTCCCGGCGCCTAGTCGGTGTTACGCAGACGTGACAGCAGCTGGTTGAAGTCCGCCGCTTTCGGCTTGACCAGCCAGAACTTGCCCACGTAGTCCTCAAAGTTGTCCAGCAATTCCAGGCCCCAGGCCGAACCGGTCTCCTGCGCAAACTCGCGTATCGTGGTACGCAGGTGGTTGCGGTAGGGCTCCATGTACTCGGAGTTGACCCGGTGGATGTCCACCAGCTCGCTGTTGTACTTGTCGATAAAGGACCGGTCCTGGTCCAGCACGTAGGCGAAGCCGCCGGTCATGCCCGCGCCGAAGTTCACGCCCGTGGGCCCGAGCACGGTGACCGTGCCGCCGGTCATGTACTCGCAGCAGTGGTCGCCCGCACCTTCAACGACCGCCTGCGCGCCACTGTTACGCACCGCAAAACGCTCGCCGGCGATACCCGCCGCGTAGAGGCGCCCACCGGTGGCGCCGTATAGGCAGGTGTTGCCGATAATCACCGTGTCCTGGGAGCGGAAGTTGGCATCACGCGCGGGGAATACCACCAGCTTACCGCCCGCCATGCCCTTGCCGACATAGTCGTTGCAGTCGCCTTCGAGGTACATGTGCAGGCCGCCCGCATTCCACACGCCAAAGCTCTGCCCGGCCGTGCCGGTCAGGCGCAGCACGATGGGTGCGTCTTCCATGCCGTTATTGCCGTAGCGCTGGGCGATTTCGCCCGACAGCCGTGCGCCGATGGAGCGGTCGCAGTTGGTCAGGGCAAATTCGTACTCGCCACCGCTGCGCGATTCGATGGCCGGAAGCGCCGCAGCCACCATGGCTTCGGCCTTTTCCGCGCGATCGAAGGGGTGGTTGGCCACTACCTGGCAATACTCAGGCTGCCCTGCCGAACTCGCGTCCTTGTGCAGAATGGGCGCCAGGTTGAGTCGCGACTGCTTTGGCGTTGTGCCGGGCAGCCGTTCCAGCAGGTCGGTGCGGCCGATCAGGGCCTCCAGCGACGGCACACCCAGGCGCGCCAGCCACTCGCGTGTCTCCATGGCGATGAAGGTGAAGAAATGCGTCACCATCTCGATCGTGCCATTGAAGTGATCCTGCCGCAGTTTTTCGTTCTGCGTGGCAACACCGGTGGCGCAGTTGTTGAGGTGACAGATGCGCAGGTACTTGCAGCCCAGCGCCACCATGGGTCCGGTGCCAAACCCAAAGCTCTCCGCACCCAGAATGGCCGCCTTGACGACATCCAGGCCGGTTTTCAGGCCGCCGTCGGTCTGCAGGCGAATCGCACCGCGCAAGCCGTTGCCGCGCAGGGTTTGCTGCACCTCGGCCAGGCCCAGCTCCCAGGGGGAGCCGGCATAGCGGATGGAGGTCAGCGGGCTGGCGGCGGTGCCGCCGTCATAGCCGCTGATGGTAATCAGGTCGGCATAGGCCTTGGCAACGCCCGCGGCGATGGTACCCACGCCCGGCTCCGACACCAGCTTCACGGACACCAGCGCCTTCGGATTCACCTGTTTCAGGTCGAAGATCAGCTGCGCCAGGTCCTCGATGGAATAGATGTCGTGGTGCGGCGGCGGTGAAATCAGCGTTACGCCGGGCACCGAGTAGCGCAGGCGCGCAATCAGTTCGTTCACCTTGCCGCCCGGCAGCTGGCCGCCTTCACCGGGCTTGGCACCCTGCGCCACCTTGATCTGCAGCACTTCGGCATTGACCAGATAATGCGGCGTGACACCGAAGCGGCCGGAAGCGATCTGCTTGATCTTGGAACTGCGCTCAGTACCGTAGCGTGCGGGATCCTCGCCACCCTCACCGGAGTTGGAGCGCGCACCCAGCCGGTTCATGGCCGCTGCCAGGGCCTCGTGCGCTTCGGGGCTGAGTGCGCCCAGCGACATCCCCGCGGAATCGAAACGCGGCAGAATGGCGCTGATCGGTTCAACCTCGTCCAGATCCAGCGGCTTCTCCGCCAGCACGGGTTGCAGCAGGTCGCGAATCGTTGCCACCGGGCGGGTGTTGACCAACGCGGCGTAGCGTTGATAGGTCGCATAGTCCCCGGTGGCGACAGCCAGCTGCAGCGTGGTCACCACGTCGGGGTTGAAGGCGTGGTATTCCTGCCCGTGTACGTATTTCAGCAGGCCGCCCTGCTGCAGCGGTTTGCGCGGGTTCCAGGCCAGCTTGGCCAGGTGCCGCTGGTCCTGTTCCAGCTCCGCAAAGCCGGCGCCCTCGATACGCGAAGCCACGCCGCAGAATGCGGTATCCACGACCTCGCGCGCCAGGCCCACTGCCTCGAACAGCTGCGCGCCGCGGTAGGAGCTGACCGCGGAGATGCCCATCTTGGACATGATCTTGAGCAGACCCTTGTTGATGCCCTTGCGATAGTTCTTGTAGCAGGTGCTCGGTTCACCGAGCAATTCGCCATCGCGTATCAGGTCCTCCAGCACACTGTAGGCCAGATAGGGGTAGATCGCTGTCGCCCCGAACCCCAGCAGGCAGGCCACCTGGTGGGAATCCCGCGCACTCGCGGTCTCGATGACCAGATTGGCATCGCAGCGCAGGCCCTGGCGGATGAGGTGATGGTGCACCGCGCCCGTGGCGATCAGGCTGTGAATCGGCAGGCGCGTCGGAGCGATGGAACGGTCGGAAATGATCAGAATGGTCGCGCCATTGCGCACCGCCTGCTCCGCAGTATCCACCAGCTTCGCCACCGCCTGCTGCAGGTTGATCTCGGCCGGGTCGTAGGTGCCGTCGATATCGCAGACATCAAAGCCCGGGCGATTCAGCGACAGCAGCGTATTGAACTTGCCCTGCGACAGCACCGGCGAACTGAGGATGATCCGGTCAGCATGCTCCGGCCCCTCGTGGAATACGTTTTTCTCGGCGCCGAGGTCGGTCTCCAGGGACATCACGATCGCCTCCCGCAGAGGGTCGATCGCGGGGTTCGTCACCTGCGCGAATTTCTGCCGGAAGAAGTCATACAGGGGGCGCTCCTGCCGCGACAGGACTGCCATGGGCGTATCGTCACCCATTGAACCCACCGCCTCGTTGCCCGACTCCGCCAGCGGACGCAGTACCTGGTCGCGCTCCTCGAAGGTCACCTGGAACATCTTCTGGTAGGGCTTGAGCATATCGGGCTCGATGCCCGGCGCCTGCTCACCACCGAAGGTGCCCTCAACGTGGTAGGAGTTCTCCTTCAACCAGCGCTTGTAGGGGTGGCGGCTCTTCAGGCGGTTGTCGATATCCGCCGTGTGCAGCATCTCGCCGGTCTGGGTGTCGACCATGAGGATCTGCCCGGGGCCGACACGACCCTTGGCGATCACGTCTTCACTCCGGTAGCCGTGGGTACCCACTTCCGATGCCAGCGTGATGAAGCCGTCCTTGGTTTTCACCCAGCGCGCGGGGCGGAGGCCATTCCGGTCCAGCAGGCACACCGCATAGCGCCCATCCGTCAGCACGATGCCGGCGGGGCCGTCCCAGGGCTCCATGTGCATGGAGTGATATTCATAGAAGGCCCGCAGGTCGGGGTCCATATCCTCCATGTTCTGCCACGCCGGGGGAATCAGCATGCGCAGCGCGCGGGGCATGTCCACACCTCCGGTCAGCAGTACATCCAGCATGTTGTCGAGGCTGGATGAATCCGAACCGGTGCGATTGACCAGCGGCGCGATGTCGCTGATGTTGGGTAGTCGGTCTGACTGGAACAGCGCCGTGCGCGCCTCGGCCCAGTTGCGGTTGCCATCAATGGTGTTGATCTCGCCGTTGTGCGCCAGCAGCCGGAACGGCTGCGCCAGCGGCCAGCGCGGCATGGTGTTGGTGGAGAAGCGTTGGTGGAACACGCAGATTGCGGTCTCCAGGCGCTCGTCGTCCAGGTCGTGGTAGAAGCGCGGCAGGTCCACCGGCATTACCAGGCCCTTGTAGGCAATCACGCGGCCCGACAGGCTGCAGATGTAGAAATCCGGGTCGCTCTCGTTGGCGATCTCCGCCTTGCGTCGCGCCACGAACAGCTTGGTGGAAAGCTCATCGGCACTGAGGCCCGGAGCACTGAAGAACACCTGCTCGATACGCGGCAGCGTCGCCAGGGCAATTTCGCCACAGACACTGCTGTCGGTGGGGACTTCCCGCCAGCCCACAACCTTCAGCCCCTGGTCGGTGAGCGCCTTCTCCATTCCCGCGCGCGCGGCTGCCGCGCGACCCTCATCCTGGTTCAGGAAAATCTGGCCGACGCCGAAAGGATCCTCCAGTTCCGCGCCAAAAGCCTCGCGCGCCAGCGTGCGCATGAAGGGAACGGGCATCTGCAGGAGCAGGCCGCAGCCGTCACCGGTCTTGCCATCCGCTGCGATACCGCCCCGGTGCGTCATGCATGTCAGCGACTCAATGGCGGTCTGCAGCAACCGGTGGCTGGCGTCGCCCGCACTGTGGACGATCAGGCCGAAGCCACAGTTGTCGCGGAATTCTTCAGGGCTAAACAAGCCTGCACTCATACTGTGTCCAGAATAGGTAATAAAAACAAACGGTTACACCGACACGCCCCGTACCTCGGCAGCACTCGGGCGAAAGGGGGAGGTCATTTTACACAGTTGCGCAGTGTGGAACAAACCACCTCAACAGGGGCTGGCGGCACGCGCCTGGGCCGCGCCCAGCAAGCCCTCGAGTTCTTCTCCGGTAACGTCGTCGACAATGCAGGCATCGCCGATATCGCGCAGCAGCACCAGCCGCATACGGCCATCTACTACCTTCTTGTCGCGTCCCATCAGATCAATGAACATCGAGGGCGTCATCCCGGCAGGAATATCCAGCGGCAGACGCGCCTCGCGCAGCAGTGCTTCCAGCCGCCGCACTTCGTCCCCAGCTACCCAGCCTCGGGCGACCGACAGCCGCAGTGCGAGCAACATGCCCACGGCAACCGCCTCACCGTGCAACCAGCTGCCGTAGCCCTGGGCGGTCTCGATCGCGTGGCCGAAGGTATGCCCGAGGTTGAGAATGGCGCGCACGCCACCCTCCCGCTCATCAGCCGCCACCACGCGGGCCTTCAGTGCACAACTGCGCTCAATGGCCTCGGCGAGGGCGCTGTCGTCGCGGCCCAGCAGTCGCGGCATGGCCTCCAGCAGCCAGGCATAAAACCCGGCGTCACAGATCAGGCCGTACTTGATGACCTCGGCGAGGCCGGCGGACAGCTCACGCGCCGGCAGCGTGTGCAGGCTGTTGGTGTCGATAAACACGGCCCGCGGCTGGTGGAATGCGCCAATCATGTTCTTGCCGAGAGCGTGGTTGACCGCGGTCTTGCCGCCCACGGAGGAGTCCACCTGCGCCAGCAGGGTTGTCGGCACCTGAATGAACTCAACGCCGCGCTGGTAGCAGGCGGCGGCAAAGCCGGTGATATCGCCGACAACACCGCCTCCAACCGCAATCAGGGTTGTGGCGCGACTGTGGCGATCGGCCAGCAGGCGCTCCAGAATGTGCTCAAAGCTGGCCAGTGTCTTGTGTTGTTCACCGTCTGGCAGGATGATCTCGGTGACCCGGCCGCCGTCGCCCAGCGCGGCGCGCAACCGCGGCACGTAGAGCGGCGCTACCGTCACGTTACTGACGATGGCCACCTCGCGGCCGCGCAGGTGCTGGCGCAGCAGCTGCGGGTCGGAGAAGAGATCGCGGCCGATGTAGACCGGATAGCTGCGCTCGGCCAGATCGACATGAACGGTATGCATGATGACGGACACAGGGCACTCCACGGTAAAAGACTGCTATTCTAGCCCCGCGATCCCCCTCTGTCTTCAGCGCTCGGCGGTGAGCGCCTCCATCAGGCGCTGGGCGACCGTGCGCGGGCTGCAGCCGTCCGTGTCGATGACATAATCGGCAATTTCCCGGTACAGCGGGTCACGCACCTTGAACAGATCGCGCAGGACCGTCGCCGGGTTCCCTGTCTGCAGCAATGGTCGCTTGCGGTCGTTGCGGGTGCGACGCACCTGCTCATCCACGGTTGCGTGCAGGTAGATGACGAAGCCGCGGCTTCCCAGCGCCGCGCGGTTTTCGGCGCGCATGATCACGCCGCCACCGGTGGCGAGGACGATATCGTCCATCTGCGTCATTTCCTCCACCACCTGCTGTTCCCGGTCGCGGAAACCCGACTCGCCCTCGACATCGAATATCCAGGGGATATCCGCGCCCGTGCGATGCTCAATCTCGGTGTCAGTATCGGCGAAGGCCAGGCCGAGCTGGCGCGCAAGGTACTTGCCAATGGTGCTCTTGCCGGCCCCCATGGGGCCGACGAGAAAGACGCGGTGCAGATCCGGCATGAGACGTCAGGGCGCGCCCTAGTCCAGCAGACTGTCAGCGAGGATACGCGGCGTGATGAAGATCAACGTTTCCGTTTTGGTCTTGGAGTTGGACTCATTGCGGAACAGGCGACCGACATACGGAATGTCGCCAAAGAACGGCACCTTGGTCACAGACTCGATGTCCTCGGTGCGGAACACACCGCCCAGCACCACCGTTTCACCGTTGCCCACCAGCACCTGCGTGGTCAACTCGGTGGTATCGATGGACGGGATGAAGCCCCCCTGACCACTCGGCACCAGATCACCCAGTGAGTCCTGGGTAATCACCAGGTCCAGCAGGATGCGGTCGTCCGGCGTAATGTTGGGCGTGACGTCCAGCTGCAGCACGGCTTCCTTGAAGGACGTGGTGTTCTGGCCGCTCAGCGAGCCTTCCTGGTAGGGAATCTCGGAACCCGACTTGATGATCGCCTTCTGCTTGTCGCCGGTGATCACCTTGGGCTGCGACACCACCTCACCATTGCCCGCGGCTTCCAGCGCCGACAGTTCGGCGGTCAGGAACAGGTCTTCACTGGTGAAGCCGACCGCAAAGCCACCGGCCTTGGACGCGACACCGAGGTCGACCATCAGCGCACCCGGGAAGTTCACGCCGCTGGCGGTGCCATCGATCACCGACTGGTTGATCGCCGCCACGTTTGCCGTGTCGCCAGAGACAGACAGGGCATTGCCGTTCACGTCGGAGTCGACAAAGCCGCCGCCCCATTCAATGCCCAGTTCCTGCTCCAGGTCGGACTGGGCGATCACAATGCGCGCCTCGATCATCACCTGGCGGATCGGAATATCCACGAGGTCGATCAGGTCGCGGATCTCGGCCAGCTTGGACGCGGTTTCGGTCACGATCAGGGAGTTGGTGCGGGGCTCTACGATCACAGAACCGCGCGGTGAGATCAGCGTACCGCCGTCCTCCGAGCCCGCTTCGAACAGGCTCACCACGCTTGCGGCGCTGGCGTAACGGATGCGGATAAACTCGCTCTGCAGGGGTGCCAGCTCGGCAATCTGCTTGTTCGCTTCGATCTGCTGGCGCTCACGCTCGGCGATTTCCGCCGCGGGCGCCACCATCAGCACGTTACCGACCTGGCGCTTGTCGAGGCCTTTCGTGCGCAGCACCAGCTCCAGTGCCTGATCCCACGGCACGTTTTGCAGGCGCAGGGTGATGCGCCCGGACACGGTATCGCTCGCCACCAGGTTGAGCTCGGTAAAGTCGGCGATCAGCTGCAGCACGGCGCGCACTTCGATGTCCTGGAAGTTCAGCGAGATACGCTCACCGACATAGGTGAACTCGTCGCGGCGCTCTTCCAGTTCTTTCTTGGTCAGCGGCTTGACCGCAATCACGTACTGGTTGTCCGTCTGGTACGCCAGGTAGTCGAATTCTCCCACGGTCTTCAGGGTCAGGGTCGCACCGCGCTCGGCGCTGTTGACGTCCACGCTGGTCACCGGCGTGGCGAAATCGGTAACGTCGAAACGGCGCATCAGGTGCTCGGGCACACTGGTATCGAGGAACTGCACGCGGATATCGCCGCGCTCGCTGAACACGTTCACGTCGACCGAGGGATTGCTGAGCTCCAGCGTCAGGCGTGCCTCACCGCTGCCTGCGCGCTGGAACTGCAGGTCATTGATGGACGAACGCTCGCGGGCAACCTGCTCGACGCGCGCTGTGAGCGCATTGGGGTCGCTGGACGGCTTGACGTAGTCGCCGCTGCTGCCCTGGCCCACCACCAGGAACAGGCTGTTACCTTCAACCCGGGTTTCGTAGGGCACCAGCTTCACCAGGTTCAGTACCAGGCGCGTGCGGTCACCCGACTCCAGCACCACCACTCCGGTAGCGTTGCCATAGGGCAGGGAGTAGCTCTTTTGCGGCAGCGCGCTGCGCGTGCCCGGGAAGTCAATGGCAATCCGC
Source organism: Halieaceae bacterium UBA5044 (assembly GCA_002416125.1). Lineage (GTDB taxonomy): Bacteria > Pseudomonadota > Gammaproteobacteria > Pseudomonadales > Halieaceae > Haliea. The sequence goes on along the minus strand of DIBU01000001.1, from coordinate 440,725 downwards.
GCCGGCTTCTCGATGGTGTAGGCCTCCATCGGCGGTGGCGTTTCATCGAAATCCAGTCGCACCTCGATCTTGCTGCCCGGGCGCGAGGCGAACTCGATATCCGTCACGGTCGGCGCCGCCTGCACGGCCTGGCCCAAGAGGCTGAATACCAGCATTGCTGCCAGACGTTGCAGTGTACCACTCCGTCTGCAAGATCCCTCTTTCACGGCACTAATCCCCAAATTTGCTGTTTTTTTCAACATGGCTGTCACCAATGGCCCCTGCGTCAGATGCCGCTTAGATCGATTCTCCGCGGACGTTCCACCCAACCGTCTGCGGTACCGTCACTGACGATCTCCACCACCGCCACATAGGAATCCGTCATCTCGACGATCCGGCCGTGGTTGCGACCCAGGTAATTCCCCAGGCGCACACGGTGCACCCCTCCGTCCGGGTCCCGAATCAGGGACCACTGGGTTCCACCGCGCTCCAGCGAGCCCACCATCGTCAGCGAATCGAAGGTGTACTGCTCAAGGAACTCGCGAGCCCGCTTTTCGTCCGGCTTGATTGCGCTGATAGCCTGCATCTGCGTGATATCACGCACCTGTACCGGGCGATCAAAGGGACTGCGCAGGGCGGTGGCACTGTAGGCAAAGGCCTCATAGGCCTGGAAGGTCGGGATCGGCGCAATGATGCCGCCCGGCCGCGCACGCTTCTCCGCCATAAAAGCGTCCAGATCGCTGAAATTGTCCGATCCGCAGGCTGTCAGCAGCAGGGCTGCAGACACCGCAACTGCGGTCAGGCGCCACTCCATGCTCATGCTAGCCCTCTCCATCCTTGTAGCGATAGGTCTTGGCAGTAATGCTCATGTTGAGCGCGTTGCTGTTGCCCGACGGCGCCGTAATTGAAAAATCGTGCAGCGTGACGATACGCGGCAGGCCGGCCATCCCGCTGATGAACGCCCCCAGGTCATGGTAGGAACCCGTCGCCGTGATGGCAATCGGCAGCTCAACGTAAAACTCGCGCGCCTGCTCCGGCTGCAAGGCGATGCTGTTGATTTCCAGGCCATTCATCAGGCCCTTGTTGGTGATGTCCTCCAGCAGGCCGGGGACTTCCGTGTCGCTGGGTAGCTGGCTGACCAGTGCACCGAACGACTCTTCCATTTCCACCATCTGCGCCTTGTAGGCTTCGAGGTTGGCCGCCTGGAAGGCCTTTTTCTCATAATCGCTGCGCAGGCGCTCTTCCTCGGCCTGGACGTTGCCCAGCGTGAGCTGCAGATCCTTGATGTGGTAGTAGTATCCGCCCGCGACAACCAGCACCAACAGCAGTACACAGAGCACTGCCTTGACCGCGGTGGGCCAGGAGCCGATATTGTCGAAATCGATGTCGTTGACATCGAACTCCCGGAGCGTGCGCAGGGTATCTTCGAGTGCCATGCCTTAACCTCCCGCGCCGCTATCGGATTCGGGCAATTGCACCTTCACCTTGAGATTGAACGTCGCCGCCTGATCACCATACTGGGTGGCGGCGCGCACGGAATCCAGGTTTGGCTGCTGCAGCCAGTCGGAGGAATCCAGGCGTCGCATGAGGCTGGAGACACGGTTGTTGGACTCCGCCACCCCGATCAGAACGATCTCGTTGTTGCTGCTTTGCAGGCTGGTGTAGAACACGCCATCGGGCAGGGTACGCACCAGCTGGTCCATCACGCGGACGATGATCGGCCGGTTGCCCTGCAATTCCTGGATAACGCGCATCCGGTCAATCAACTGGTTGCGGCGACGCTCCAGCTCGCGGATTTCTTCCACCTGGCGATCCAGCACACGGATGTTTTCCGTCAGGTACTCGTTGCGCGCCTTCTGGTGGTCGATCTGGCCGTTGACAATGCGGTCGCCGAGAATCACCAGCCCGATGCCGATCAGCGCAACCATACCCAGCAGGGCGAGGAACTCTTTCTTCCGTTCGGCCCGGCGTTCCTCACGCCAGGGAAGCAGGTTGATTTGTGCCATCAGTCAAAGCTCCGCAGGGCGAGTCCGCAGGCGATCATCATCGCCGGGGCATCGCTGCTCAGGGCAACCGCGTTGACCCGGGATGAGATGGTCATTTCGGCGAACGGGTTGGCAACGGCGGTGGGGGTACCCAGCTTGTCCTGCACCAGGTCGACCAGACCCTCCATGGAGGACACGCCGCCTGCGAGAATGATGTAGTCAACGTCGTTGTACTGGCTGGAGGAGAAAAAGAACTGCAGCGAGCGCGCCACCTGCTGTACGACCGCTTCCTTGAAGGGAATCAGGACCTCGGGTTCGTAATCGTCCGGGAGGCCGCCCTGTTTCTTGGCCAGACCGGCCTCTTCCAGCGGCAAACCGTAGCGGCGCATGATTTCATCGGTCAGCTGTTTGCCACCAAACAGCTGCTCGCGCGTGTAGATGGTCTGCCCGTTGTTCAACACGCTGAGTGTGGTCATGGTGGCGCCGATGTCCACAATGGCGACCATGCTTTCCAGCTCCAGATTCAGCTGGCGCCGGATCAGGCCGTAGGCGCGCTCCATGGCATAGGCTTCGACATCCATAATGCGTGCGGTGAGGTCAGCACCTTCAATGGCATCCACCCGGGACTCGATGGTTTCACGCCGGCAGGCCGCCAGCAGAACCTCAACGTGATTGGCACGCTCCGGCGACGCGCCCTGGATCTCGAAATCGATTGCCACTTCGTCCAGGGGATACGGAATGTACTGGTCCGCCTCCAGCGTCAGCTGCGTCTCCATGTCGTCCTCATTGAGGCCGGCTGGCATGTCGATGATCTTGGTGATCACCGACGACCCTGCCACGGCGGCTGCGACCGCCTTGAGCTTGGTACGCGACTGCGCCACGACAGCTCGAATGGCGTTGGTGACGCCTTCGATATCGTTCACGTTTTTTTCGATGACCGCGTCTACCGGCAGGGAACTGACCGAGTAACTTTCTACCCGATATCGCCCTCCGGACTGGCTAAGCTCAAGCAGCTTTACCGTTGTGGAACTGATATCCAGCCCCAACACCGCCACCGACTTTTTCTTCCCTAGAATGCCAAGCAATTCGTTTTCCTATGTGTATCACTGACTTAGCTTGTTTTTATACACTACTACATTAATTTGTAGATATAGCATAATCAATACTGCAATCAAAAGCGAAAATACGCTTATAATTACCAAATGTTGCCTGCCCCCCTGCCGACTACAGTAATACAAGTCACTGCTTTGTAAAGGAATAAATGGGTTTCCTCCGCTTTTTATTGCGTTCTTCCGTGCTCGCCCTGCTGGGTCTGGGCTGGCTGCTCGCGGGCGTCTATTTATACCTTGACCCCGGATTACCCGACGTGGAGACCCTCCGCGACGTCAGATTACAGACGCCCATGCAGGTGTATACCCGCGATGGCGACCTGATCGGCCAGTTCGGCGAACAGAAGCGCAATCCACTGCGTTTCGAGGACATTCCGCCGCAATTCGTGCAGGCCCTGCTGGCCGCTGAAGACGACCGCTTCTTCGCCCACCGCGGCGTAGACCTTGCCGGCCTGATGCGCGCCGTGTCGGAGCTCGCGCTGACAGGTGAAAAGGGCTCCGGCGGCAGCACATTGACCATGCAGGTGGCGCGCAACTATTTCCTCAGCCTGGAACGCACCTTCACGCGCAAATTCAACGAGATCCTGCTGGCAATCAAGATTGAGCGCGCGCTGGACAAGGAAGAAATCTTCGAGCTGTATTTCAACCGCGTATTTCTGGGCCATCGTGCCTACGGTTTTGAAGCCGCTGCACAGGTCTACTACGGCAGCGGCATCAAGGAGCTGACCCTGGCACAGCACGCCATGCTCGCCGGCATTCCAAAAGCACCGTCGCGCAACAACCCGATCAGCGGGCCGCAGGCCAGCAAGGAGCGCCGCGACTGGATTCTGGGGCGTATGCTGTCGCTGGGCTATATCGACCGGGACAGCTGGGCGGCAGCGCTGGCAGAGCCGGCCAGCGCCCAGCACCATGGTGCGCAACTGAGCTTCGCCGCACACTACGCGGCGGAGATGGCCCGCCAGGAGATGCTTGATCGCTACGGCATGGCGGCCTATACCGATGGCTACCACGTGTACACCACCATCAGCAGCGAGCTGCAGCAGCTGGCGCAGGAAACCGTGGTGCACGGCCTGATGACCTACGACAGGCGGCACGGCTATCGCGGGCCAGAGCGCCAGTTGCCGCCGGACGCCGACGCTGTGGCCGCCGATGCCACCACCCGCTGGCTGGAAGCCCTCGCCGAGACCCCGGTGGTCGCCGGGCTCAGCCCCGCGATTGTGACCCGGCTGGGGGAGGACCGGGTTGACCTGCTGTTCAATGACGGCAGCACCGGGGAGTTGCTCTGGGACGATGGTCTGCGCCAGGCCAGCCCCTACCTCACCGAGAACTCCGTGGGCCGCGCGCCAGCCAGTATTGCCGACGTCGTGGCGGTCGGGGACCTCATTCGGGTACAGCGTCAGGACGATGGGCGGTGGCACCTCAGCCAGGTCCCGGCGGCGCAGGCGGCGCTGGTGTCCCTGGACCCGGACAACGGCGCCATCATCAGCATCGTGGGCGGGCTGGGCTTTGAAAACAGCAAGTTCAACCGCGCCACCCAGGCCCGGCGCCAGCCAGGCTCGAGCTTCAAACCGTTCGTCTACAGCGCGGCGCTGGAGGCGGGCTTTACCGCTGCCAGCATCATCAACGATGCCCCCGTGGTGCTGGAGGATGCCTCACTGGAAGATATCTGGCGACCGGAGAATGACGGCGGCCGGTTCTACGGGCCCACCCGACTGCGCTGGGCGCTCACCCAGTCGCGCAACCTGGTTTCCATCCGCCTGCTGCAGCAGATTGGCGTACCGGAGCTCATCCGCCATGTCGCGCGGTTCGGGTTCGATACCAGCCAGTTTGCGCCGGACCTGTCCCTGGCGCTGGGCACCCATGTGATGTCGCCGCTGGAACTCGCCACCGCCTATGCGGTGCTGGCCAACGGCGGCTACGCGGTGAAGCCGTACCTGATTGAGCGCATTGAGGACATCGACGGGAACGTTATTTTCGAGGCCGCACCCGCGACTGTGTGCCGCGAGTGCCCGCCCGTCGAAACACCGGTCGAAGCCGCCCCGGAGCGTGAGCTGCGCATGGAGGAAATTCTCGCCGGTGCCGGTGCGGCCGCGACGCCAGAGCAGCCGCGCGCCGAGCGGGTCATGGACGAACGCAGCAACTTCATCCTCACCAGCATCCTGCAGGATGTGATCAAACGGGGCACAGGCCGCCGGGCCCTGACCCTGGGGCGCAACGACCTCGCGGGCAAGACAGGCACCACCAACGGCCCCATGGACGCCTGGTTTTCCGGTTACAACCGCGACGTGGTGACCACGGCCTGGGTCGGCTTCGACAATTACACCCCCCTTGGGCGCCGTGAGTTCGGCGGCACGGCGGCACTGCCCATCTGGATTGACTACATGCGCGGCGCCCTGCGCAACAGCCCCGACGTGCAGCCGCCACTGCCCCCGGGGGTCGTGCATGTGCGCATCGACCCCGACACCGGCCTGCTGGCACGCCCGGGTCAGCAGAACGCCATTTTCGAGTATTTCCGGGAGGATCAGGTGCCGGCGGCCAGCGGTGGCGCAGGCGACAGTGGCCTGCGCGGCACCACGGAAGACCTGGTGCGGGATATCTTCTAGTCGCTAACCGCGGCCGGGTGCGTAATTGTCGGGGTAGGGTACACGGGCGACACCGCTGTCCACGGCAGCACGCGCCACCGCCGGCGCAATGTGCTGCAGCAGCCGGGGGTCAACCGGCTTGGGAATGATGTAGCGAGGACCGAAGCTCAGCTCGGTTTCGCCACAGGCCCTGAGCACCGACTCAGGTACCGGCTCGCGAGCCAGGTCGCTGAGCGCCTTCACCGCCGCGATCTTCATTTCTTCATTGATCGCGCTGGCACGCACGTCAAGCGCGCCGCGGAAGATGAACGGAAAGCCCAGCACGTTGTTCACCTGGTTCGGATAATCCGAACGGCCGGTGGCCATGATCAGGTCATCGCGCACGCTGTGCGCCAGTTCCGGGCGAATCTCCGGGTCGGGGTTGGAGCAGGCAAAGACGATGGGGCGGTCCGCCATGGACAACAGCATGTCAGCACTGAGCAGGTCCGCACCCGAGAGCCCCACAAACACATCGGCGCCGCGCACGGCATCGCTGAGGCTGCGCTTGTCGGTATTGTTGACGAACTCCTGCTTGTAGCTGTTCACACCCTCGCGCCCGGCGTAAATCACACCGCGACGGTCAAGCATGAAGATGTTTTCCTGGCGAGCACCCATGCTCACCAGCAAACGCATGCAGGCAATTGCCGCGGCGCCGGCGCCGAGGCAGGTAATCACGGCATCCTCCAGGCGCTTGCCCTGAATCTCCAACGCATTGATCATGCCCGCCGCGGTAACGATGGCGGTGCCGTGCTGATCGTCGTGAAAAATGGGGATAGAACAGCGCCGTGCCAGCTCTGCTTCAATTTCAAAGCACTCGGGTGCCTTGATATCCTCGAGGTTGATGCCGCCAAACGTGTCGGCGATGTTGGCCACGGTGTCGATAAAGCTGGCACTGTCCTCGGTGTTGACTTCAATGTCTACCGAGTTGATGCCGGCGAAGCGCTTGAACAGCAGTGCCTTGCCTTCCATGACGGGCTTGCTCGCCAGCGAACCCAGATTGCCCAGGCCCAGCACGGCGGTGCCGTTGCTGATTACCGCAACCAGATTGCCCTTGCCGGTATACAGATATGCGGCATCGGCATCGGCGGCGATTTCACGACAGGGTTCGGCAACACCGGGGCTGTAGGCCAGCGCCAGTTCGGCCTGGGTTTCCGCGGGCTTGGTCAGCTCCATGCTGATTTTTCCGGGAACCGGCTTCGCGTGATAGTCGAGGGCCGCCTGTCTGAAATCTTTGCTCATAGTCAGAAATCCGCTGGTGACTGCGCTTGCGGGAGGGACGCACGAGAATATAGAAAAGCACTCGCAGCCACAAGCGCAGGCACTTCAAGGGCTTGTACCAGACACAAAAAAGCCGGGAACCCCAAGGTGCCCGGCCTCTGTTTGCCGGCTGCACCAGGCAGCCGGCTGGAGCCGCTTAGCGCGATGCGCCGCGCGCGCCAAAACGCTTCTTGAAGCGGTCAACGCGGCCGCCGCTGTCGAGCACCTTCTGCTTGCCCGTAAAGAACGGGTGGCACTGCGAGCACACGTCGATGTGGAAGTCTTCGCAGCGCGTGGAGCGCGTGGCAACCACGTTGCCACAGCTGCACGTTGCGGTAACCGCCTCGTACTTGGGATGAATTTCTGCTTTCATGGTGTTGCTCCTGTGAATTGGTGCCGCCACCCGATCCTGTCGGGCACCGCACCGGAATTGTGGAGGTAACGCGAAAAAATAGGCGCGCATAGTACCAGACACAGCGGCCAGCGCAAGCCCCGCTGACGGCAGCTCCGCTGTAGGCTGCCCCGCTGTAGGCAGCCCCGCGGTTTGCGCTATTATCCGCCACCGTTCCACACCGATAACACGCTGAGAGGCACGATGCCCGTTCTTCGCCTGGCCGTTTCCTGCCCGCTGCGCTCACTGTTCGACTACCTGCCTCCGGCAGGGCTGGAGCCACAGGCTCTGTCGGACCTGCAGCCCGGTGTGCGGGTGAAGGTCGACTTCGGGCGGCGCCAGCTGCAGGGCTGGCTGATCGAGGTGGCCGGAGAATCTGCGCTGCCCCCGGCATCGCTGCGTGCGGCGCAGGCGGTCGTCGATTCGGCCCCGCTGTTATCGCCCGGAGTGCTGCAGCTGTGCCTGTGGGCGGCGGACTATTACCAACATCCCCCGGGGGAGGTGTTCGATGTCGCCGTCCCGCCCGGGCTCAGGAATGCCCAGCCACACCAGCCACCGGGGCAGCCCGGCTGGCGCCTCAGCCAGCGTGGCAAAGGGCTGCCGGCAGGCGCCCTGCGGCGGTCGCCGCGCCAGGCGGAGGCCCTGGCGCTGCTGCAGGACAACGCCGAGCTTGCCACCAGCGCGCTGCGCGAGCGGGGCATCAGCGCCGGCATCCTGCGCCAGCTGGAGCAGAAAGGCCTCGTCGAACGCTGCCTGCTGGCGCCCGACCGGACTCCCTGCGCGGCGCAGCCCGGGCTGCCGCTGAACGGCGAGCAGGCCGCGGCGCTGGAGGGCATCCTGGCACACTACGGCGCCTTCCACTGCAGCCTCCTGGAGGGCATCACCGGCAGCGGCAAGACCGAGGTCTACCTGCAGCTGATTGCCCACTGCCTGGCCCGGGGCCAACAGGCACTGGTACTGATACCCGAAATCGGCCTGACCCCGCAGACCCTCGCGCGTTTCACGGAACGCTTCGGCAGCGGCATTGCGGTGCTGCATTCGGGCCTGAATGACACCGAGCGCTACGCTGCCTGGGAGGCGGCGCGCACGGGCGCTGCCTCCATTGTCATAGGCACACGCTCGGCGATTTTCAGCAGCCTGCCGCGCCCGGGGCTGATCATTGTCGACGAAGAGCACGATGCGTCCTTCAAGCAACAGGACGGATTTCGCTATTCCGCGCGGGATCTCGCCGTGAAACGAGGACAGCTGGAGGGCGCCACTGTGGTGCTGGGCAGCGCCACCCCCGCACTGGAAACCCTTCACAACGCTCTGCAGGGCCGTTACGGCCACTACCGGCTGACGCAGCGCGCGGGTCAGGGTGAACTGCCCGCCCTGCGAGCCATTGATGTGCGCCGCGAAGCCCTGCAGGGCGGACTGTCGCGTGCGCTGCGCGAAGCCATCCTCAACGCCCTGGGGAGCGGACAGCAGGTACTGCTGTTTCTGAACCGCCGCGGCTACGCGCCGGCGCTGCAATGTCACGACTGCGGCTGGATTGCCCAGTGCAGTGCCTGCGACGCCCGCATGACAGTGCACCGCCGCCAGCGCAGGCTGCGCTGCCATCACTGTTCCGCCAACCTGCGCCTGCCGCAGGCCTGCCCCAGCTGCCACAGCGAGCGCCTGCTGACCAATGGCCTGGGCACCGAGCAAACCGAAGAGGTGTTGCGCAGTAGCTTTGCCGACTGGCCAATCTATCGCGTCGACAGCGACTCCATGCAGGGTAAAGGTGCCATGCAGGCACTGGTTTCCGAGGTGCAGCACGGCGCGCCGTGCATTCTCCTGGGCACGCAAATGTTGACCAAGGGGCACCACTTTCCCGGGGTCAATCTGGTCGCCGTGATTGACGCGGATGCGCTGCTGTTCAGCGCCAACTTCCGCGGTGAGGAGCGCATGGCGCAGCTGCTGACCCAGGTCGCGGGGCGCGCGGGCCGCGCGGGTGACGCCGGGCAGGTGCTGGTGCAGACCCACTACCCCGATCACCCCCTGATGCAGGCAATGCTTACCGAGCGCTACGCGGACCAGGCGCGGCGCCTGCTGCTGGCCCGCGCGGAACAGGGCATGCCGCCGCATGGGCGGCTGATTCTCCTGCGCACCGACAGCCCGGCCACGGATACCGGGGAACGCTTCCTGGCGGCACTCAGGCAACAGGCCGACCCGGCTCTGCCGCAGGGCTGCCGCCTCATCGGGCCGCTGCCTTCCCCCCTGCAACGGCGGGCGGGCAAATTCCGCAACCAGCTACTGGCCATGGCGCCGGACGTGCGCCAGGCCCAGCGGCTGGCGCGCCTCCTGGTGCACTGCGCCGAGCAACTGCCCAGCCGCCAGGGGCTCAACTGGTCCATCGATGTCGACCCGCTGGATCTGGGTTGATCGCCGGCGCGCGCTGGCCATGAGCGGCCATTTGCGGCGATAATGCGATGCTGGCTTGCGCACAGGCGAGTCGTCAATTCACCCCAGAAAACGCAGGTATCCCCCCTGGAAATGAAGGAACAATTGTCACAGCTGATCCAGCAGGCCCTGGACGCGCTGGCCGCCGACGGTCGACTCCCCGAGGCCACGCAACCGACCATCGTCATCGAGCGTACACGGGACGCCAGCCACGGCGATCTGGCCAGCAACGTGGCCCTGACCCTGGCCAAGGCGGCAGGCTACAAACCCCGCGACCTGGCGGGCATGATCTGTGACGCTCTTCCGGCCTCACCGCTGGTCAGCCGCGCGGAGGTCGCCGGGCCGGGCTTCATCAATTTCTTCCTGTCGGGCGACAGCAGCCGCGCAGTGGTGCAGCGCGTGCTCACCGAGGGCGAGCAGTTCGGTCGCAGCAACGCCGGCGCCGGCCGCCGGGTGCAGGTTGAGTTCGTGTCCGCCAACCCCACCGGCCCCCTGCACGTCGGCCATGGCCGCGGTGCTGCCGTGGGCGACAGCATCTGCCGGCTGCTCAGCGCCACCGGCTGGTCGGTGGCCAGCGAGTTCTACTACAACGATGCCGGGGCCCAGATCAGCAACCTGGCCCTCTCGGTACAGGCGCGCTGCCGCGGCCTGGGACCCGACGACCCGCAATGGCCTGAAGACGGCTATCGCGGCGACTACATCGCCGATGTTGCCGCAGCCTATCTGGCGGGTGAAAAAATCGACGCCACGGACCGCCATGTCGCCGGCAAGGCGGACCCGGACGACCTCGATGCCATCCGCGACTTCGCCGTTGCCTACCTGCGCCGCGAACAGGACCTGGACCTGAAAGCCTTCGCGGTGCACTTCGACCGCTACTTTCTGGAGTCCTCCCTCTACGAGTCCGGCGAGGTAGAGGCGACGGTGGCCAGGCTGGTCGCCAATGGCCATACCTATGAACAGGACGGTGCGCTCTGGTTACGCACCACGGCCTTCGGCGACGACAAGGACCGGGTGATGCGCAAACGGGAAGGCGGGTACACCTATTTCCTCCCGGACGTGGCCTACCACTTCAACAAATGGCAGCGCGGCTTTGAACGCGTGATCAACGAACAGGGCGCGGATCACCACAGCACCGTGACTCGCGTGCGAGCTGGCCTGCAGGCCCTGCAGGCCGATATTCCGCAAGGCTGGCCCGACTATGTCCTGCACCAGATGGTGACGGTGATGCGCGACGGCAACGAGGTGAAGCTGTCCAAGCGAGCAGGCAGCTACGTCACCCTGCGCGACCTGATCGATGAAGTCGGCTGTGACGCCACACGCTATTTCCTGGTGGCTCGGGCGCCCAGCTCACAGCTTACCTTCGATATCGACCTGGCGCTGTCGCAGAGCAACGACAACCCGGTGTATTACATTCAGTATGCCCACGCCCGCGCCTGCTCGGTGCGCGCCAAACTGGCCGAGCAGGGCTGGGACTGGGAACAGGAGCGCGGCATTGCGGCGCTGCCACGACTGGAGGAGGAGCAGGAGAAAGCGCTGATCAAGCGGCTCGACCAGTACCCCGAGGTGGTGGCGGGCGCGGCGCTGGCCAGCGAACCCCACACGGTAGCCAACTACCTGCGGGAGCTGGCTGCCGAGTTCCACAGCTACTACAACGCGCACAAACTGCTGGTGGATGACGGCGAACTGCGCGATGCCCGCATCGCGCTGAGCGAAGCCGTGCGCCAGGTGGTGGCCAACGGCCTGTGGCTGCTGGGCGTGAACGCACCGGAGGCCATGTAAATGGCACGCGACAGCGGCGGCCGGGGCGGGCGCAGCGGGGCGCGCCGCAAGCCCCAGGCGGCCAGCCGCAGTAGTGGCGGCGCAAGCCCCTGGCGCTGGTTTGCTGCCGGGGTGGGCACAGGCGTATTTCTCAGCCTGCTGCTCTACCTGGGCACACTGCCGCCGGGCACACAGCCCGCGGGAGAAGCAGCGGAAACCGCCGCGGCCGAGGCACCCCCAAAACCCCGCTTCGACTTCTATACCATGTTGCCGGAACAGACCATCGACGTGGAGGTTGAACCGACAGAGGTGGCGCAACAGCCCAACGTGGCCCCGCCGCCCGCGGAGAGCTATGTGCTGCAGGCGGGCTCCTTCCGCCAGCGCGAGGATGCTGACCGGCGACGCGCGGAGCTGCTACTGCTCGGCCTGGAACCCAGCGTGGAGGAATCCACGGGAGACAACGGTCGCTGGTTCCGGGTGTATCTCGGGCCCTACACCACCCACGCACAGATGAGCCGCGCGCGTGGCTTAACGGCCGCGCAGAACATCGACACCCTGCTGTTGAAGCGGGGGCGTCCCTAGCACCGGTGCCGCCCCGTGGCGGCGCGCTTGAATTCCCGCCACGGCTCCCCATATCTGGAGCAACAGGAGACTTATCGTGGAACAGTATCGAGGCACGACCATCCTCTCAGTGCGTCGTGGCAACAGCGTTGTCATTGGCGGAGACGGGCAGGTATCGATGGGTAATACCGTCATGAAGGGGAACGCGCGCAAAGTGCGCCGCCTGCACAAGAACAAGGTGCTGGCGGGCTTCGCCGGCGGCACGGCGGATGCCTTCACCCTGTTCGAGCTGTTTGAAGCCCAGCTGGACAAGCACCAGGGGCATCTGGTGCGCGCCGCCGTGGAACTGGCCAAGGCCTGGCGCACCGAACGCGCCCTGCGCCGGCTGGAAGCGTTGCTGGCGGTCGCCGACAAAGAGACCTCCCTGGTGATCACCGGCAACGGCGATGTCATCGAGCCCGAGGACAACCTGATTGCCATCGGCTCCGGTGGCCCCTTCGCGCAATCCGCCGCCCGCGCACTGCTGGACAATACCGAACTCGACGCCCGCAGCATCGTGGAGAAGGGCCTGAATATCGCCGGCGATATCTGCATCTACACCAATCACAACCAAACCATCGAACAACTCGACTATTAGGCTCCCCGCATGTCCAACATGACGCCCCGCGAGATTGTCCACGAACTGGACAAGCACATCATCGGCCAGCAGGACGCCAAGCGCGCTGTGGCGATCGCCCTGCGCAATCGCTGGCGACGCATGCAGCTGCCGGATGCGCTGCGCGCCGAAATCACCCCGAAGAATATTCTCATGATCGGCCCCACCGGCGTGGGCAAGACCGAAATCGCGCGTCGCCTGGCGAAGCTGGCGAATGCGCCGTTCGTCAAGGTCGAGGCCACCAAGTTTACCGAGGTGGGCTATGTCGGCCGCGATGTGGAGTCGATCATCCGCGACCTCGCCGACGTTGCCGTGAAACTGTATCGCGAGCAGGAGATGCAACGAGTGCGGTTTCGCGCCGAAGAGGCAGCAGAGGAGCGGCTGCTGGACATCCTGCTGCCTCCGGCGCGCGGAGACAGCGCCGACAACACCGCCGGCGCCGGCACCCGGCAGCTGCTGCGGAAAAAACTGCGCGAAGGCGAGCTCGATGACAAGGAAGTGGAGGTCAACCTGGCGACCAGCGGGCTTGGCATGGAGATCATGGCGCCCCCGGGCATGGAGGAGATGACCAACCAGCTGCAAAGCATGTTCTCCAACCTCTCGCGCCAGCAGAGCAAGACCCGCCGCATGCCGGTCAAGGCGGCGTTGAAGGCCCTGTGCGACGAAGAGGCGGCCAAGCTGGTCAACGAAGAGGAGCTGAAGCAGCGGGCCATTCGCGAAGCCGAGCAGAATGGTATCGTCTTCATCGACGAACTGGACAAGGTGGCAAAGCGCGGCGAGACGGCCGGGGCCGATGTCTCGCGGGAAGGCGTGCAGCGCGATCTGCTACCGCTGATCGAGGGCTCTACCGTCACCACCAAGCACGGCACAATCAAGACCGACCATATCCTGTTCATCGCCTCGGGCGCGTTCCACCTCGCCAAGCCCTCCGACCTGATCCCTGAATTGCAGGGCCGCCTGCCAATCCGGGTGGAACTGGAGTCACTGACCGCCAGCGACTTCGAGCGCATCCTCACCGAGCCTGACGCTTCACTCACCGAACAGTACCAGGCCCTGCTGGCCACGGAAGGCCTGGAGGTGGAGTTCACCGCAGATGGCTTGCGGCGCATTGCGGAGACCGCCTGGCAGGTCAACGAGAAAACCGAAAACATCGGGGCAAGACGCCTGCATACCGTCATGGAGCGCCTGCTGGAGCAGGCCTCCTTCGGCGCCGCGGATGCCGGGCTGCAGCAACAGCCGCTGACCATCGACGCCGACTACGTCAACAGCCAGCTGCAGGCCCTGAGCGAAGACGAAGACCTGTCGCGCTTCATTCTGTGAGTTGAGAGTCACGCCATGACCGAACGAGCACCGCGCCCCATCGACATACACCTGCACCGCGCCTCGCGGGAGCTCGAGCTGGCATATGCCGGTGGAGAAAGCTACCGTTTGCCCTGTGAGTACCTGCGCGTCTACTCCCCCTCGGCCGAGGTGAAGGGGCACGGCCCGGGGCAGGAGGTGCTGCAAACCGGCAAGATGCACGTCGCCATCACCGACATCCGGCCTGTGGGGCACTATGCACTGCAACTGGTATTCGATGACGGGCACGACACCGGGCTCTATGCCTGGGATTACCTCTATCAGCTGTGCACGCAGCGGGAAGCGCTCTGGCAGGACTACCTCGACCGCATGTCGGCGGCCGGTGCCACACGTGATCCCCAGGTGCAGGTCATCCAGTTCCAGCCCTGACCGCGGGAGCCACATCGCGCTACAATAACGGCCCTGTTACAGGACGGCGGAGGCCGCATGAGCGATAAACGCACCACCCATTTCGGTTACCGGGAAGTCGATGAGGACGCCAAGGCCGGCCTCGTGGCCAATGTCTTTCATTCGGTGGCGGGGCGCTATGACCTGATGAATGACCTCATGTCCGGCGGCATACACCGGATATGGAAGCGCTTCACCATCGAACTCAGTGCCGTGCGCACCGGCCAGTCGGTGCTGGATATTGCCGGCGGCACGGGTGACCTGGCCGCAAAGTTCGCTGACATCGTCGGACCCACGGGTCGCGTGGTGCTGGCAGACATCAACGAATCCATGCTCAACGTGGGCCGCGACAAACTGCTGGACCACGGCTACCAGGGCAACCTCGAGTTCGTACAGGCCGATGCGCAGTACCTGCCTTTCCCCGACGACAGCTTCGACTGCGTCAGTATCGCCTTCGGCCTGCGCAACGTCACCGACAAGGCCCTCGCCCTGCGCTCCATGCTGCGCGTGCTCAAGCCCGGGGGGCGGCTGCTGGTGCTGGAATTCTCCAAGCCGGTCAACCCACTGCTGGAAAAAGCCTACGACGGCTACTCCTTCCGCGTGCTGCCGTTCATGGGCAGGCTGGTCGCGGGGGACAGCGACAGCTACCAGTACCTGGCAGAATCCATCCGTATGCACCCCGATCAGGACACACTGCTGGGCATGCTGGAGGATGCGGGCTTCGTCAACTGCGAATACCACAACCTCACCGGCGGCGTTGTCGCCCTGCATCGGGGCTTCAAGGCCTGACATGGCCCCCGCCGGCCTCGACCCGACGCTGACCACAGCGGCACTGGCTGCGCTGGAGGCGGCACTCAATCGCGCCCTGGCGCTGGACCCGGCTGGCCAGCGGCAACTGGCCGGGCTGGCCGGACGCACCTTCGCCATCGAGTGCACCTCGCCCGTTGTTCACGTGTACCTGCAACCGGGCGCGGAACGCACCCGGTTACTCGGCTATTACGATGGCCCGGTGACCACGCGCGTGCGCGGCAGCGCCGCCGATTTTGCCCAGCTGGCGGGCGCCAGCGACCCGGCAGCCACACTGATCAACGGCAACCTGGTGCTGCAGGGCGACAGCGCGCCACTGATCGAACTGCAGGGCATCATCGGGCGCCTCGACCTGGACTGGGAAGCGCCGCTGGTGAACGTGCTCGGGGACGTCGCTGGCCATCAGCTTGCGCAGTTCCTGCGCGCCGGTTTCAGTGCCGGGACGGCCGCGTCGAGCAGCCTGCTGCGGCAGCTCGAGGAGTTCATCCATGAGGAGGCGCGCCTGACACCACCGCGCCTGGAAGTCGAGGACTTCTACGGCGACGTGCAAGCCCTGCAGCAACGCGTGGAGCGGTTGCAGTCGCGGCTGGAACGGCTGCGCAAGCGCATCCGGAGCGCCGGGCAGTGAGCGCCGGACTGTTTTCCCGCAGTCGGCGGCTGCTGCTGATCCTGCGCGTGGCGGGGCGCTACCGGCTGCAGGAGTTTGTCGCGCCCGAAACACTGCCCGCGGCCCTGCGGCTGCTGCTGCGCCTGTCGCCCTGGCGCAACAGCCAGCCCGGCATGAGTCGGGGAGAGCGGCTGCGCCGCGCGCTGGAGGCACTGGGCCCGGTCTTCATCAAGTTCGGTCAACTCCTGTCGACGCGACGCGACCTGCTGCCCGCCGACATCGCCGACGAGCTCGCGCGACTGCAGGACAAGGTGCCCCCCTTCGACGAAACCCTGGCAGCGGGGATTATCGAGTCTGCCCTCGGGGAGCCGGTGAGCACCCTGTTTGCGCGATTCGAGTCCATACCCATAGCGTCGGCCTCGGTAGCGCAGGTGCACGGTGCAACGCTGCACAGCGGGGAAGAGGTCGTGGTCAAGGTGCTGCGCCCGGACATCGAGCCGGTAATACGCCAGGACCTCGCACTGCTCTATACCCTCGCGCGGCTGGTGCAGCGCTACCTGCCCGATGGTCGCAGGCTGCGCCCGGTGGAGGTGGTGGCGGACTACGAGCTGACTATTCTCGACGAGCTGGATTTACGCCGCGAGGCGGCCAACGCCTCCCAGCTGCGGCGCAACTTCGAGGGCAGCGACCTGGTCTACGTACCCCAGGTATATTGGGACTATACGCGCAGCAACGTGATGGTGGCGGAGCGTATCAGCGGCATTCCGGTGACGGATATGGCCGCCCTCGAGGCACGCGGCACCGACCTCAAGCTGCTCGCCGAACGCGGTGTGGAAATCTTCTTTACGCAGGTATTCCGCGACAACTTTTTCCACGCCGACATGCACCCGGGCAATATCTTCGTCAACGCCACCGACCCCGCCAACCCGCGCTACATCGCCGTGGATTGCGCGATCGTAGGCAGCCTCAGCGACGCTGACCAGTATTACCTGGCGCGCAACCTGCTGGCGGTGTTCCAGCGCGACTACCGCGCGGTCGCCGAACTGCACGTGGAGTGCGGCTGGATTCCCCCGGACACCCGCGTGCAGGATTTCGAGTCCGCCATGCGCGCGGTCTGCGAACCCGTTTTTGAACGGCCCATCAGCGACATTTCCTTCGGCCAGCTGCTGATTTACCTGTTCAGCACGGCGCGGCGCTTCGACATGGAAGTGCAGCCTGCGCTGGTTCTGCTGCAGAAGACCCTCCTCAACATCGAGGGCCTGGGTCGCCAGCTCTACCCGCAGCTCAATTTATGGGACACCGCGCAGCCCTTCCTCGAGCGCTGGGTGCAGGAGCGCTATTCGCCGCAGTCCATGCTGCGGCGCCTGCAGCGACATTTTCCCTCCTGGCTGGAGCAGCTGCCGCAGGTGCCGGATGCCGTGCTCGACAACCTGCAACGCAGGCCCGGCGGCCCCGATCTTTCACGCCAGCAGCGCCAGCAACAGCAACGCCAGATGGCCCTGCAGCGCGCACAACAGCGCCGGAGGTCGCGGCGCCACGTCGCGGCCGCGGCACTCGCCGGCAGCGGGCTGGTACTGGCGCTGCCCGGGGGATGGGCCTTCCTCAGTACGGTACCGGCCGCCAGCTGGCTACTGCTCTCGGGAGCCCTGCTGCTGCTCTGGCCAGGACGCAGCGCGGACGAATAGGCGGGGTCATGCCCTTGTGCCATAATGCCCCGCTATGGATACCGTAACCCCTGACAACACCGCAGCCCTGCTACAGGCCGTGCACTGGAACGACCAGGGCCTGGTGCCCGCGATCGCCCAGGACGCCGCCAGCGGGGATGTGCTGATGCTGGCCTGGATGAACGCCGAGGCGCTGCAGCGCACGGTGGAATCCGGCCACGCCGTGTACTGGTCGCGCTCGCGCCAGGCGCTGTGGCGCAAGGGCGAGAGCTCAGGCAACGTACAACTGCTGCACGAGCTACGCCTGGACTGCGATGGCGACACCGTGCTGCTGCGCGTGGAACAGGTGGGTGGCGTCGCCTGCCACACCGGGCGTCGCCACTGCTTTTACCAGCGCTGGACCGGTGACGACTGGAACACCACCGACCCTGTGCTGAAATCACCGGAATCCATGTACGGAAAGACACCGTGAACGATGTTCTGCAACAATTGGACGCGATACTCGCCGCGCGCCGCACAGCAAGCCCGGAGAGTTCCTACGTGGCCAGCCTGCATCACCGGGGTCTGAACAAGATTCTGGAGAAGGTCGGGGAAGAAGCGACCGAGGTCATTATTGCTGCCAAGGATGCGGGGGAGAACCGCGCGGAGCTGGTGGGCGAAGTGGCTGACCTCTGGTTTCATACCCTGGTCATGCTCTCCCACCTGGAGCTGGACTCCAGCGCGGTGCTGGATTGCCTGGCAGAGCGCTTCGGCGTGTCCGGGCTGGACGAAAAGGCCTCTCGCGGCTGACCGCGGGATCACCACTACACAACGGAGACACACATGGGTATCGGTGGCATCAGTATCTGGCAATTGTTGATCATTCTCGCCATTGTCATCATGTTGTTCGGCACCAAGCGCCTGCGCACCCTGGGCAGCGACCTCGGCAGCGCCGTGAAGGGCTTCCGCAAAAGCATCCAGGATGATGACAGCAGCAAGGCGGAGGCGGAAGCCAAGGACGACACCAGCGGCGAAGCACGGAGCGACAACAGCAAGTCGTGACACGCCGCCATGTTTGATATCGGGTTTGCCGAGCTACTGCTTATCGGAGTGGTCGGGCTGTTGGTCATCGGGCCAGAGCGGCTGCCCTCGACAATCCGTACCGTGAGCGCCTGGTTGGCGCAGATCCGCCGCGGCTTCAATCAGATCCGCAGCGAAGTAGAGCAGGAACTGCACAACGACGCCATCATGCAGGAGCTGCGCAAAACCGGTAGCGACCTGAAGCGCGATGCACAGCAGGCCGGCGATGCCCTGAAGGCGGCCAGCGGGAACGACAGCGCAGCAGCGCCCACGCCCACAGAGGGTTCGGGGGCAGCTGGCCCCGGGCAGGTGAGCCCCGGGCGGGCGAGCCCCGGGCGGGCAAGCCCCGGACAGGTCAGCCCCGACAAGGAGCCCTCGGGGCAATGAGCGACGACAGCGAAGACCAGCCCCTGCCCCTGGTGGCACACCTCACCGAGCTGCGCGACCGGCTCCTGCGCGCGCTGCTCGCCGTGTTGATTGTGTTCATCGGCCTGTTTCCCTTCGCCAACGAGATCTACAGCTTTGTCTCCGAGCCGCTGCGCGCGCTGCTGCCAGCGGGCACGTCGATGATCGCCACGGATGTCGCCTCGCCGTTCCTGACGCCGTTCAAGCTCACCCTGGTCGCCGCAGTGTTCATCGCCATTCCCTATGTGCTCTACCAGGCCTGGAGCTTCATCGCACCCGGGATGTACCGGCATGAAAAGCGCCTTGCGATACCCCTGCTGGCCTCCAGCGTGGTGCTGTTCTACGCCGGCGCAGCCTTCGCCTACTACGTGGTGTTTCCGCTGGTGTTCGGCTTCTTTACCAGCGTGGGCCCCGAAGATATCGCCATCATGACCGACATCAACAGCTACCTGAACTTTGTGCTCAAGCTGTTCTTCGCCTTCGGTATCTCCTTTGAGATCCCCATCGCGGTGGTAATCATGATCGCCGCCGGGATCACCACACCCGAGGATCTCGCGCGCAAAAGGCCCTACGTCATCGTCGGCTGCTTCGTCTTCGGCATGCTGCTCACCCCGCCCGACGTGATCTCACAGGCGCTGCTGGCGGTACCCATGTGGTGCCTGTTCGAACTGGGCATTGTGTTCGGGCGCCTGATCAAACGGCGCGGCGCAGCCCCGGCAGACGCGGAGTAATGGCGGCAAAGCCCGGTCGCAGCCTGTCACCGCTGCTGGCCATATTGCGCTTCCTGCTGCCCTACCGGGCTCGCCTGCTGGCCGCCGGCACCGCACTGGTATTTACCGCGGGGGCCACACTGTTTCTCGGCCGGGGTATCCAGGTGCTTATCGACGAGGGCTTCAGCGGCGGCACCCGCGCCGACCTGGCCAATGCCATCGGCGTCATTCTGGTCATCGCCGCCGCCATGGCCGTGGGCACGTTTGCCCGCTTCTATTTTGTCTCCTGGCTGGGCGAGCGGGTCAGCGCCGACATCCGCAACGCGGTGTTCGACAACATCATCCATCTGGATCCCGGGTATTTCGAGACCAACCGCAGCGGCGAAATCATGTCGCGCCTCACCACCGACACCACGCTGCTACAGACCATCATCGGCTCCTCCCTGAGCATGGCGCTGCGCAGCGGGCTGACCCTGCTCGGCGGCCTGGTGCTGATGTTCATCACCGACATCCAGCTGAGCCTGATCATCACGGTGGCAGTGCCGCTGGTGCTGCTGCCCATCCTGTTCTTCGGGCGGCGCGTGCGGCGGCTGTCCACCCAGAGCCAGGACAGCATCGCCAATGTCGGCAGCTACGCCGGCGAGATTATCCAGCACATCCGCACCGTACAGAGCTATACCAGCGAAAGTCGCGAAAGCGCGGCCTTCGGCCGGGAAGTAGAGCGTGCCTTTGTTATCGCCCGGCGGCGCATTCGCCAGCGCGCCCTGTTGGTGGGGGTCGCCATCCTGCTGCTCTTCGGCGGCATGGCGGCCATGCTCTGGAGTGGCGGGCAGTCGGTCATCAGCGGCGAAATGAGCGGCGGTGAGTTGGGCGCGTTCGTGTTCTATGCGCTGATGGTGGGCTCCGGGTTCGCCACCATTTCGGAAGTGTGGGGCGAACTGCAGCGTGCGGCGGGTGCCTCCGAGCGCCTGCTGGAACTGCTGCATACCCGCAGCGAAATTATTGACGGCACCAGCCGTGCGGTACCCCGCCGGGCCAGCCTGAGCCTGCGCAACGTCACCTTTGCCTACCCGGCGCGCCCGGCTGACCCCGCGCTGAAGGGCCTGTCACTGGTCATCGAAGAAGGCAAGAGCCTGGCCCTGGTCGGCCCTTCCGGCGGCGGCAAATCAACCCTGTTCCAGCTGCTGTTGCGCTTCTACGACCCGCAGGACGGCGCGGTGCTGTTTGACGGTGTGGACCTGCGCGAGATGCGCCTGGAAACCCTGCGCCAGCAAATGGCCCTGGTGCCGCAACAGCCGGCGCTGTTCACCGGCACCGTGCGCTACAACATTGCCTACGGCATGCCCGCCGCCAGCACGGAAGAGGTGATGGCGGCTGCCAGGGCGGCCCACGCCGATGAGTTCATCCAGCGCCTGCCGAAGGGCTACGACAGCGAGCTGGGGGAGCAGGGCGTACGCCTGTCCGGCGGCCAGCGCCAGCGCATCGCCCTGGCCCGTGCCATACTGGCGAACCCCCGCGTGCTGTTGCTGGATGAGGCCACCAGCGCTCTGGACAGCGAAAGCGAGCACCAGGTGCAACTCGCGCTTGAGGAACTGATGCGTAACCGTACCACGGTGATCATCGCTCACCGCCTGTCGACCATACGCCACGCGGACCGCATTGCGGTGCTGGACAAGGGGCAGCTGGTGGCCACGGGCACGCACGATACTCTGCTGCGGGATTCACCGCTGTATGCGCGGCTGGCGAGTCTGCAGTTTCGGGAGCAGTGAGCGCCGCAATTTTTTTTGTTTATCGCTCTGCAGGAAAGCCTGGACATGGAAGCGGATTTCACGGCGGCACAGGCATGTGGTGGCGTGCCCGGGCGCCACGCGCTAGCAAATCAGGTTCGCAGCGCAGGACTCCACAGCCTTTTCTCACACCAATTCCCTGACATGTACGTTTCTTGATGTCATTCCCCATCATTCATTTTTTAGGGAACCAAATCTTCAGATTTCCTCGCAGGATCAAAATCAAGCCCGAAAAAAAACTGCAGCTGACAAGTATTCTACCCAGCAGCTCGACACCAGTGAAAACCAAGGCAAGCCCGAGCATGCCAATAATCCAGACAAGTATTGCCAGCTTCAACTCATTAACCCGCTTCATAGCAGCATACCTGCACAAATAGACAGCGATCGGAAAGAACACGCTCACCCTGCGCGGGCAATTGCATTGTCATTCGAAAATCCTTCCAAGGTTCGCGCGAAAGATTCATCTGTCCATATGAATGATCCCCACATCAACCAGGTGCTCGGGACCCGTGTGGCTGCACTTCTACAGTCTGGAGATCGGGCCAAGCTGCCAAGTGGTCGGCGACGTGGCGCCACGACTTGGAAATTGACGGTTTTTATCCTACCAATATCCAAGGGATGGCAACCAGCATCCAAACTGCGATGGCAAGAAGCAGAAACCGCGCGAAAGGAGCTTTTCCGTGCTCCATAGACCATGATGCGTAACTCATATCTTGTTTGGTTGCATAAAGGTAAATGACTAACACTGCGCTCGGACCCAGCAAGAAACTCATAGCGATCTCACCAACACCCGGTCGGTATACGAGGGTCAATATGAGAAGCAGGACGGAATATATTACGCCGCTTACTAAAGCGACTTGCCTTATAATACGCTGCACGTTAATCCTCTCAGCCACCAATACGTATATTGCACGAAGAAGCCGCCCAGTTTGGTGGTATTGTCGGGATGCTGCTCGGTCGCTGGTGCCTGTGCGCGTCAGCTCTGCAGCATGAAATAGCTCTCGACGCCTATCATGCAGGTGGTACCGGTCAGCTGGCCATCATCGAAAGGCGAGCCGCTTTACACCTTGCTGTACCCGGTTATGGTCCCTTCGTGGACTTTGCCCAGGCCGAGGTTGCCGGAGGCCACGTCATCATAGGCTCAGGCGGTCGTGGTCGTAGGCACACTGCTCTGGTGCGCCGCTTTGACTGTTCAGTTCTTCGAATGCCTCGATCTTGCACACTTCTTACAGCAGTTTTGTGTCACGACGTAATTCATCATAGTGATTCCGTACGTGTCCCCACACCTGGGACAGCGTGATGTAAGTAGAATCGACGAGAAAACTACCATCAGAATGACGGTCAAAACAAACTGGAGAGGAGCATGATCGAGAAACTCTTGAATGCCAATCCACAGGGCCAGTGAGAGGAGAATCGTTATAGCTGGATTTCGGAAAAGGCCTTTCATGGCGCGCTCATCGCTGATTATATAGTACTCGCGTGGTGTTTTACGTTGCGATGTAGCCGCCACTACCGATGCCAATACTGTACCAATGCCAGTCGCTTTCTCCCCGATGGAACTTACATTGTGGTCCGCAGGGCTCTGGTCGACGAAGTGGTTCAGTGCCATTAACCCACCCGGTTCAGAAATAATACCCTGATCTGGAGGTGGTACAACGTGAACACAAGAAGAGAATAATCGAAGGAATTCAAGCTGTATGCACCTTGCTATAACGGGCTCGGTCGGAGCCGTACTCAAGGCCATAGATCGCGGAGACGGTGGTGATCGAGACGGGGTTGTCGTAGCTGAACGTTTCGGTGAAACCGACAGTTCATCCGCCCCGCAGGTGCAAAGCACCCGCAGGGCGGTAACAACTTAGCTGAACTCGCGGATCAGGCCGCCGATGCTTTCTTTCGCATCGCCGAACAGCATGCGGGTGTTTTCCTTGTAGAACAGCGGGTTTTCGATGCCGGCAAAGCCCGACGCCATGGACCGCTTGAGCACAAACACGGTGCGCGCCTTGTCGACATTGATCACCGGCATGCCGTAAATGGGGCTGGACTCCACCTCCCGCGCAGCGGGGTTCACCACGTCGTTGGCGCCGATCACAATCGCTACATCGACGGTTTCCATGCGCGGGTTGATCTCGTCCATTTCCAGCAGCTGGTCGTAGGGTACGTCTGCTTCCGCCAGCAGCACGTTCATGTGCCCCGGCATACGGCCCGCCACCGGGTGAATACCGAAGTTGACCTCGCAGCCGTTTTCTTCCAGCAGTTCACACAGTTCCTTGACCACGTGCTGCGCCTGGGCAACGGCCATGCCGTAGCCAGGTACGATTGCCACGCTGGTCGCCGCTTCCAGTACATAGAACGCGTCTTCCACGGAGATGGGCTTGATTTCGCCCTCTACCACGGTCTCGGCGCTGCTCACGCTGCCAAAGCCACTGAACAATACGTTGCTCAGGGAACGGTTCATCGCCTTGCACATGATCTGCGTGAGGATAATGCCCGACGCGCCTACCAGGGAGCCGGCGACAATGAGGATGTTGTTGTTGATGGCAAAACCCGCCGCACAGGCTGCGAGGCCTGAATAGGAGTTCAGCAGCGAGATCACCACCGGCATGTCGGCACCGCCGATGGGAATCACCGCCATGATGCCGAACAAGAGGGACAGCGCGATGATGGCGTACAGCCACTGGCTGTTCTCGGGCTGCAGGCAGAACATCACGGCGCTGGCAAGAATCGCCAGCACCAGCAGGCTGTTGACGATCTGCTGACCGCTGAAGGTGACGGCGCCACTGCCGATTTTCTCGCTCAGCTTGCCATAGGCCACCAGTGAGCCGGTGAAGGTCAGGCCACCGATGAGGATGGACAGCACGATGGTCACCAGGATGAAGGTGTTGCTGTCGCCGGCACCCAGCGCCGCAGCACCTACCAGCAGGCTGGCCATACCGCCGAAGCCGTTGAACAGCGCCACCATTTCCGGCATGGAGGTCATCTGCACCAGGCGTGCCGTGGCAGCACCGATCACGCCGCCAACCACCATGCCCACCAGAATCCACTGGAACTCGACAATGCCCTGGTCAATGAGGGCCGCGACAATCGCCAGCAGCATGCCCACCGCGGACAGCAGGTTACCCTTGCGCGCCGTGGCGGCGGAACCCAGCAGCTTGAGGCCGAAAATAAACAGGGCCGCCGCGACAACAAACGCCAATTGAATGGCCAATCCGGTTGCACCCATGATTATTTACCCCTCTTCTTGAACATCGCCAGCATGCGGTCGGTCACCATGTAACCACCCACCACGTTGATCGTCGCCAGGGCGACAGCCGCAGCACCCAGCCACTGGGCCATATCGTGCTGGCCTGTGCCGGCGAGGCTGATGGCACCGACCACGGTGATGCCGGAAATCGCGTTGGCACCGGACATCAGCGGCGTGTGCAGCGTTGCCGGTACTTTGTTGATCAGTTCGAAGCCCAGGAAAATGGACAACATCAAAATAAAGGTCAGGAATACGGCTTCCATATCAGTTGCCCCCCTCCAGGATTTTCTTGATGGTTTCGTTGGTCACTTCACCACCGTGCGTAATGATGCAGCCGGGCAGGATGTCGTGCTCGAAGTCGATCTTGAATGCGTTGCTTTCCTTGTCCCAGGCGTCATCGACCAGGTTGAACAGGTTGCTCGCATACATGTGGCTGGCGTCGCGGCAGACTTCATTGGGCAGGTTGCCCTTGCCGATGATCGTCACACCGTTGACGGTGACCACTTCATTCGGCACCGAGCCCTCCACATTGCCACCGGTTTCAGCCGCCATATCCACGATCACGGAACCCGGCTTCATGCCTTCCACCATGTCCCGGGTAACGATCACCGGGGGCTTGCGGCCAAACACCTGGGCGGTGGTGATCACCACGTCAGAGTCGGCAATGGTATCTTTCTGCGCTTCGCGCTGTTTCTGGATCTGCTCAGGCGTCAGCTCCGTGGCATAGCCACCGGCCGTCTCACCGGTTTGCCCCAGATCGATATCGAGGAAGGTGGCGCCCAGCGAGCGCACCTGCTCTGCCACCACCGGGCGGGTATCGAAGGCCGTCACCCGTGCACCCAGACGCTTGGCGGTCGCAATCGCCTGCAGGCCGGCGACACCGGCACCAATAATGAACACTTTGGCCGGCTTCAGGGTACCCGCCGGTGTCATCATCATCGGGAAGATGCGCGGCAGGTGCGTAGCAGCCTGCAGCACCATGACATAACCCGCCAGGTTGGCCTGGGAGCTCAGGGCGTCCATTTTCTGGCTGCGCGTGGTGCGCGGAATCATTTCCATGCTGATGGCGGTCACACCGTGCTGCTGCAGGGTGCGCACCAGGTCGTGCTCATTGAACGGGTCCAGGTAACTGATGTGGATGCAGCCCTTTTTCATCAGCGCGATATCGGCTTTCTCGGGCTTGCGCAGGCGCAACAGCATGTCGGCGTCACGGAACAGGCCTTCGCGATCGGTCGTCAGCGTGGCACCGGCCGCGGCATATTCCTCATCCGTGAACCCGGACCCGAGGCCCATCCCATTTTCAATGACCAGGTCAGCACCCAGGCGACACAGCTTCTTGGCTGTCTCCGGTGTGACCGGCACCCGGTTTTCGCCCGGATGCGTCTCCCTCGGAATTGCGATGCGCATAGTTCGTCCTACCCCGTTTTCAAGCGTGTCGATTGAGATTGCTGTCGTTGTTGTGGCCGTGGTAGCAGGGTCTGGCACCGTATTCTGTAACGTTCGGTAACCCCTGATCCCGGCTCTCCCGGTTTTTCGGCACGGGACTGTAGCACACAGACCCCCATCAAGGAATTATGCCTAATATTCACATGGCAAATAATTGCAGGCCCGGCATTGGCCGACTCAATACGCTATCGTCCCATGGCCTGCGGTTGCCACCATCCCGCAACAGGTGAAGGGAGACAAAAAAAAGCCCCCGGGAGGGGGCGATCGAATCAGCCTGCGCGCAATTGCAGGAATGGGTTCATCCAGCGATACTTCCAGCCAGTGAAGCGCAGGGGCGCGTCCAGCACGGCGAGACAGATGCAGTCCTCTGACTGCAAGGCAGTGGGCGCATGGGTGTCACTGGCTTCGCGGAACAGGAAATCCCCCTCGTGGTAGCTGCCTGCGGCGTCAGAGAAGCCGCCCTGCAGCACCAGCGTCATTTCAGAGCCGCGGTGGGTGTGCTCGGGAATCCTGCCGCCCGCCTTGATGTGATAGAGCGCAAACTCGTAGGCGGTATCACCCGTTTTCAGGTAGCTGATGCTCAGGGAGGACGTGATCTTGTTCCAGGACAGCTCGGAGAAATCGCCCTTCATCAGCCGCTGCAACAGCGCCGGGAGCCGGCCTACTGCAGGGTCTTGGGCACGCCGATAGCTGAGGGGCGGCTCCTCGTCCAACCGCGCCAGTACGGTGTTGAGCAGCGCGTCGCCCACCGGCACCGGTGTCAGGCTCTCGAACAACACGGCACCCAGGTCCTGCAAGCGGGCACTTTGCTGCTGGCACTGCGGGCAGTAATTGAGGTGTGCCGAGATGCAGGCGGACTGCGCGAGCGGCAGGATACCCGCCACGTACTCGGTCAATAAATCAACGCTGGGATGAAACTTGGCCATGATATTCTGCTGCTTACCTGTCTATCTGAATTTGCAATTTCTGGATTGCCAGCCGGACCCGTGACTTGACGGTACCCAGCGGGAGATCCAACTCAGCCGCCGCTTCCGCGTGCGACTTGCCTTCCATGTACACCTTGGCGAGTATCTGCGCCTGGTCTGGCGGCAGGGTACCCATCAGTTCGTGGATCGTGTCCCGGCTGCGGCGGCTCTGCAACATGGCAAAGGGCTCGCTGGGCTCCTGATCCGGCATAAAATCGTCTGCCGCGAGCGGCGTATCGAACTTCTGCAGACGGCGGAACATGTCCGTGCGGCAGTTGCGCGCTATCGTGTAGACCCAGGTGCTGGCGGCTGCTTTCTCCGGGTTGAACGCGGAGGCCTTCTGCCAGGCCTTCAACATCACTTCCTGGACGAGTTCGTCCGCATGTGCCGCAGACAGACTGGAGCCGGACAGGGCGAAGGCCTTGATCAGCGGCGCAAAATGGCGAAAAAAGCGTGTGAACGCCGCGCGATCGCCGGTCGCTGCAATTTGTGTGAGGCATTCGCTCCACTCGTCGGTACGGCGCCCTGTGGGGCCCTGCCAGCCGTTCGACGCACTGTCGATCTTTTCTTCCACCGTTGCACCCGCGTTCTTCATCGTGTTCAGGCCAGTATACGCCCCGGCGAGGCAGCCGGATCAAATCGTTTGTATAAATAAGCAGAATGATCCAGCGGCAGCGGGAGGGCGTAATCTGGCCATTGAACTATCGTTTGAGGCACGGGTTTCGACCGCGACGCAGCGCGGTGCCGCCTGAAGGCCGGGAGGAGTCACAGTTTTGGATATCGCAGTCATCGGTTCAGGTATTTCCGGCCTGTCCTGTGCCCACTATCTCAGCCGCGCGCACCGCGTGACTGTGTTCGAGGCAGGGACGCAGATCGGGGGCCACACGGCCACCGTCGATGTCAAGCTGGGTACCCGGCGCTACGCCGTGGACACGGGCTTCATCGTCTACAACGACTGGACCTATCCCAATTTTATTGCCCTGTTGCAGGAACTGGGCGTCAGCAGCAAACCGACGGACATGGGCTTCAGCGTCAGCGATCTCGAGAGCGGCCTCGAATACTCGGGCAGCAGCATCAATACCCTCTTCGCGCAGCGACGCAATCTGGCATCGCCCCGCTTCCTGGGCATGGTGCGCGACATCCTGCGCTTCAACCGTGAATCCGTCGCCGACCTGGAGTCCGGACTGCTGGAGCCCGGGGAAACGCTGGGCCACTACCTGCAGCGCAAACGCTACGGCGACGCCTTCAGCAGTCATTACCTGGTGCCCATGGCCTCCGCAATCTGGTCTGCAGACTGCGCCAGCGTGAGCGATTTCCCGCTGGAATTCTTTTTGCGATTCTTCCGCAATCACGGCCTGCTTTCGGTCAATAACAGGCCCCAGTGGCGGGTCGTGGAAGGCGGTTCGCGGGAATACCTGCGGCCGCTCTGCCAGCGCTTCGAAGACCGCATACACACCTCCAGCGAGGTCACCCACATCAACCGGAATCCCAACGGCGTTGACCTCGCCCTGCGCGATGGCCGCAGCTTCCGCTTCGATCAGGTGGTGGTGGCGGCACACTCCGACCAGGCCCTGCGCATGCTCGCCGACCCGTCGGAGGAGGAAAAGGCCATCCTCGGTGCACTGCCCTACCAGAACAACGAGGTGGTGCTGCACACCGACGTCCGCCTGCTGCCGCAGAACCGCAAAACCTGGTCGAGCTGGAATTACCGCCTGGGCGTGGATTCGGGGCGAGCCGTGGTAACCTACAACATGAATATCCTGCAGGGACTCAACGCGCCGGAGACCTTTTGCGTGACGCTGAACGACACTGCCTCCATCAACCCGAACCGCATCCTCGGCACGTTCAACTATGCCCACCCGGTGTTTTCGCTGGCGGGTATCAAGGCTCAACAGCGCTGGCAGGAGATCAATGGCACACGCAATACCTGGTATTGCGGCGCCTACTGGCACAATGGCTTCCACGAAGATGGCGTCGTCAGCGCACTGCGCGTGGCGGACGGCATCAACCAGGCGGCCAAGGCCGCGGCGTGAAGTCCAGGCTGTACCAAGGCACGCTGCGCCACCGCCGCTTCCTGCCCCGTGAGCACGCCTTCAGCTATGGCGTCTTCATGCCCTGGATATGCCTGGACGAACTGCCCCAGCTGTTTGCCAAACGCTGGCTGTGGTCCAGTACGCGCTGGGCGCCGGCACGTTTCCTGCGCAGCGACTTTCTCGGTGACCCCGCAATACCGCTCGCAGAGGAGGTGCGACGCCGCATCCGCGAAGAAACCGGTGAGGAGCACACCGGGCCCATCTACCTGCTCGCCAACCTGCGCTACTTCGGTTACCAGATCAACCCGATCGCCTGCTACTACTGCTTCAGTGACGACGAAAGTCGCCTCGAGTTTCTGGTGGCAGAGGTCACCAACACGCCCTGGGATGAGCGCCACAGCTACGTGCTGCGAGGCCCCGAGAGCGGCGGCTGGCTGCAACATACCTTCGACAAGGCCATGCATGTGTCGCCCTTCAACCCGATGGACATGCGCTACGTGTGGCGCAGCAACACGCCGGGCGAGCGCCTGTCGATCTACCTGGCGACGGACACTGACGAGGGGCGCATTTTCGAGGCCAATCTCACCCTGCGCGCGCGGCCCATGACCGGACGCAACCTGAACCGCATTCTCTGGCGCCATCCACTGATGACACTCAAGGTGGCCCTGGGTATTTACTGGCAGGCACTGCGCCTGTTTATCAAAGGGGTGCCGGTGCACAACCACCCCGGATCGAGACCTTCTGGAGCGTGATATGAACGACATGAGTGTCAGCCAGGTGCGGCTGCAAACCAAGGCCGGAAAACGCTGGTCCAACCATCACCTGGCGCGCAAGCTGCTCTTGCGGGTACTTGGCAACTTCACGGTGGGCAGCCTCACCCTGCATGACGGCGGCGAGACGTTCCGTGTCGGCAGCTCACGGCGCGATGGCGAACCCCATGCCGAGGTGACCGTGCACAACCCCGCGGTGTACGGCAAACTGCTTTCCGGCGGCACGATTGGTTCAGGCGAGGCCTACATCGAGGGCGACTGGTCGACCCCCGACCTGACCACGGTCACGCGCCTGTTCAGCGCCAACATGCTCACCATGGAAGCCATGGAACGCGGCCAGTCCTGGCTGGTGCGGCTGGGCCTGAAGCTCGCCCACGGCATGAACCGCAATACGCACTCCGGTTCACGCCGGAACATCGCGGCACACTATGATCTGGGCAACGATTTCTTCCGCCTGTTTCTCGACCCCACCATGATGTACTCCTCCGCGCTCTTCCCCAGCGCTGACAGCTCGCTGGAAGAAGCATCCCTGGCAAAACTCGACGAGATCTGCCAGCAGCTGGAACTCAGCCCGGACGACCACCTGCTGGAAATCGGCACCGGCTGGGGCGGCATGGCGATTCACGCCGCGCAACGCTATGGCTGCCGGGTCACCACAACGACCATCTCCAGAGAGCAATTCAATTACACCTGCGAGCGCGTGGCCCAGCTGGGCCTGGGTGATCGGGTAACGGTGCTCTGCGAGGACTACCGCAACCTCACCGGACACTACGACAAACTGGTGTCCATCGAGATGATCGAGGCGGTGGGTCACCAGTTTTACGGCACCTACTTTGCGCGCTGCAGCGAACTGCTGAAACCCCACGGTAAAATGGTCATACAGGCGATCACCATCAGCGACCAGCGCTACCAGCAGGCGCGGGATACCGTCGACTTCATCAAGCGTTTCATCTTCCCGGGCGGCTGCCTGCCGTCCATTGCTGTGATCGCCAACCACCTGGCCCGCGATACTGACATGCAGATGGTGCACCTGCGCGACATCACCCTGGACTACGCACGCACCCTGGCCGCCTGGCGCGAGCGCTTTATTGCGCAGCTGGACGCCGTGCGCCGACAGGGCTTTGACGACCAGTTCATCCGCATGTGGGAGTTTTACCTCTGCTACTGCGAGGGCGGCTTCCGCGAGCGGATTATCGGCACGGTGCAACTCGCCTTTGCCAAGCCCGGCTATCGTCCGCTGGCTGTCACCGGGTAGCTCGTGTAGTCCCACCAGGGCGGCAGCAATGCCCGCCAGACAGGGTCGGCATAGCGCGCATCAACCAGCAGTGCCTTGCCGCGGTCGCTTCCGGTGCGCACCACACGGCCCAGCGCCTGGCTGACCTTCTGCGCCGCCGGGTACTGGTAGGCGTAGGCAAAGCCGTTCCCGTAGCGGCTGCCGAACAGCTGCCGCAGCTGCTCGTTGCCGGCACTCACCTGTGGCAGGCCAACACCCACGATCACCACACTGTGCAGTTCGTCGCCGGGCAGGTCGATACCCTCGCCGAAGGCACCGCCGAGCACACAGAACGCCGCCACATCCCGCGCCTGCTGCAGCAACGACAACAGGTCCGGGCCACCCGCCCCACTCCGGCCCTGCACCCAGCGCTGGCGGCCCGCCGGCCAACCCTGCTCCAGCATCTGCTGCAGGCAGTCCTCCAGGTAGCGGTACGAAGGGAAATACAGCAAACAGTTGCCCGGCACACTCTCCAGCCATTGCCGCAGCAGGGTGGCCAGCACCGGCAAACTTGCGGCACGCTGCTGCAGGCGGGTATCCACATGCGAGGCAATCTGCACCTGCAGCTGGTCCCGGGTGAACGGGGAGGGCGCGCACCAGGCCACCGCCGCGGGCGTCAGACCCAGGGTATCCAGTGCCCACTGCTGCGGGCTGAGCGTGGCGGAGAACACGACCAGCGCATGCATCGCCTGGTGACGCTGCGCCAGCAATCGCGAGGGCTCCAGGCAATGCACACGCAGTACCAAGCCCTGGGGGCCAGCGCCCCGCTCAAGCTCCAGCCGGAACTCGCCACCCCAGCATTCCAGCAAGCGCTGCCACTGCAGCGCGACAAAATACAGGTCGCGCAGGGCAGGGCGGGCCTGCAACACAAACGCGTCCAACGCCTGCGCTGCATTCACCGCCTCCACACACTCTGCCAGCGCCCTGCCGAGCGACTCTGGCACGTCCGTCAGCCAATGGCTGGCGGACACCCACCCCTCCAGTTTCAACAGCGCCAGCAACTGGCGATTGAGCCGTTCCAGCGCGCGTCGCAGGTCCCCGGAGGCCTCGCGACGCGCCGCCATTACCAGCGCCTTGGGCAGCTCGGCTCCGTACATGCCGCGCGCCCGGTCGGGCAGGCCGTGCGCCTCGTCCAGCAATACTGTCCAGCGTCCACCGGCGGCGGTCAGGTGCTCGGCGAGGTTTGCGGTGGGGCTGAACACGTGGTGGACATCGGCAACAATGACATCCACCCAGGGCACCAGGTCCAGGCTGAGCTGGTAGGGGCATACCGAGTGACGCCCGGCAATCGCAGCCAGCGCCTCGCGCCCCAGCAGTGGCGCCTGCAGCGCTTCCTCGAGGGCGGCGGGCAGACGGTCGTAGTAGCCGCGGGCGTAGGGGCAATCCTCTCCGTGGCAGGCTTTTCCCGGCGCCAGGCAGGCCTGCTCCCTGGCCGTGAGGCTGAGCGCGTTGCCACCATAGCCCGCGCTCACGAAGCGCTGCATGGCCTGCTCCGCGGCGCGGCGCCCACTGATACGGGTCGTCGCAAAGACCACGCTGTCATGGCGGCCTGTACCCAGAGCCTTGAGGGCGGGGTACAGCACGGCGGCGGTCTTGCCGATGCCAGTGGGCGCCTCCAGCAGCAGCTGACCGGCCTGGTGAATGCACTTGTACACACGCTCGGAAAGTTCGCGCTGGCCAGCCCTGAACTGCGCGTGGGGGAACGCCAGCGCCGTGAGACTGGCATCGCGCCGCAGGCGTCGCTGCGCCACCTGTGCCAGCCACTGGCTGTAGCGCAGGAGGGTATCCTGCAGGAAGTCATCCAGCTCTTCGCGACTGTAATCCTGCCGCAGCGGGTGCTCCTCGTCCGTATCCAGCTGCAGCCAGGTCAGCTGTACCGCCAACCCGGGCAAATCTTCGCTGGCTGCAATCAAGGCCGCATACAGCCTGCCCTGGGCCAGATGAAGACGCGTAACCGCAGGTGGGATGCGGGACGGGTCAATGCGGCAGGTCTTGATTTCCTCCACCAGCCCCTGCTCGCTGTCGTAACCATCCGCACGGCCGGACACCACCAGCGCCGGCAGCGCTGCTGCACCCTGCCAGGCGAGCTGTACGGAAAACTCCGCGCGGTAGCTGGCTGGACGGCGACGGTAGATGCGCTGGTGCCCCTCAATTCCCTGCTGGCCCGTGGGAGAAGGCGTGAAGCGGTGGTCGATGTCACCGCTGCGGTGACAGAACAGCGCCAGCTCGCGCACGGTCACGCGGTGCTCAGCCATCAGTCCACACCACCCGCGCCACCTTCGCCGGTATACCCTGATCCCCGAAGAACTGCAGCCAGCGCCGTTGGCTGTGCTGCAACTGGTCGCCCGGACCTTTCACCTCCACCAGGCAATAGGCGCCCGGGCCGTCGCCGAGGGCGATGAGGTCGGGGAAGCCGCGCCGGTTTTCACCCGGGTCGAACAGGATACGCTCCCAAACCGCAAGCAGGTGCTCCCGCGGTATGCAGGCTGTGACCCGGGCCAGAAAATCGGCGTGCAGCAACGGCCAGCTGACCCAGCGACACTGATAACCCGCGTAGCGCTGCAGCGCAGCCTGCAACTCGGCAGCGAGATCACCCGTGGCCAGCTCGCGCAGGCGGCGCGTCAGTGCTGCCTCCCTGCGGGTGCGAAATCCGGCCTGGTACATGTCTGCGGGCACGGCCTGAAAGGGGTTGTGGAAAGCGCCGGGCACCGGTGCAAAAATCTGCTCCCAGAAGGCAAGCCCGAACAGGCTGTTGAACAGGCTGTTCTCCACATAGTGCACCGAGTCCCACTCGCCATCGGCGAGGTGCTCGGCCACCGCGATCTCTACCCGCGTCTCTGTCTGCGGCAACGCCAGGTCCAGCATCGGCACCGCCTGACGCCTGCGCGGAGTCGGGGGCACACCCAGTTGGCGCTGCAGCCGTGGCAGAATGCGCCGGGCCGCATCGCGTTCCTCTTCACACCAGGGGCTTTGCAACAGCTCCGTACACGCGTCCTGCGCCTCCTGCCAGCATCCGCGCTGCTCCAGCACACGGACGTGGCGTTCCCGCGCCGGGTGCAACTGGCTGCGCTGGTAGAGACGCCCAGCCAGCGTCCAGTCGCCGCTGCGCTCCAGATTGCGCCCCAGCCGATTGCACAGCAGCCAGTAGCGTCGCTCGCTGGTGGCGTGGCGCGGTGGGGTGTCGAGCAATGCCTCAGCCAGTGCGGTGAAGTCCTCCGCCGCGCCGGCCTGCTCCAGCAGCCAGTGCCTGTCTGCCAGTTCGCCCAGTTGCCGGTACTCGTCCACCGACTCGCGGCAGGGAAAACGTCGCTGCGCACGGGTCAGTGCGTAGGGATAATAGCGGTTGATGCCCAGGTCGCTGAGCACGAAGTCGGTAAGCGTTTGTCGCCGGTTGCCGAAGAACAGCAACTGAAACAGGCCGACCGTATCCACACCCAGCGGGGCAACCAGGCGCTCGCCGGTCGCTGCACACAGCGCCTGCAGCACATCGGCCACCGGCTCGGCCAGCGCCTCCACCGCCGCCACCCATTGCGCCTTGCTGCGCTGTGCCGCTGCGGGCAAGCGATCCCGGAAGGTGCGGCGCCACTCGGGCAGTGTGAACAGGCGGTCCAGGTCCTGCACCTGCAGCGACTCCTCGCTGGCTTCCTGCGGCAACAGCAGCAGGTCGAGTGCGTGCAGTTCCGCCAGCGGCGCCTCAACCGCCCCGATTTCCGGATAATCCAGCCTGTTCATACGGAACCACGGCCCTACGCGAGAAACCAGCCGCACATACAGGCACTGCGCCGGTTCCGAAGCCGCTCGCCACTGTGCCAGCCAGGCCTGCTCTTCGGGCTGCAACAGATCGCCGTAGAGCGCTTCTACCGTATCGCACAGGTGCTGGAAGTTGTCGCGGTAATAGCGGGGCGCCAATACCGGGGGCTCGGGCGTGGCCACTGTGGCCTACGCCTCGCGGGGCGCGGTGTTGCCGCCCGCCTGCTGCAGCAGCACGCCGGGGATGATCAGGGCCAGCCCGACCAGCGTCGCCGGGTGGATGGTCTCCTCGAGCACCGTCGCGATAAAGACCAGCGAAAACAGCGGCGACAGGAAGATCAGGTTGCCGATCCGCGCCACGGAACTGGTCAGGCGCAGGGCGCTGGACCAGAGCGCAAAGGTAATTCCCATCTCGAACAGGCCCACATACAGGGCGGCCAGCAGCCCGGTGGTACCGCCCGTCGAGAGGGTTGAAAACAGACCGCAGACCAGCCATGCGGCCGGCGTAGCCAGCAGGAAATTCAGGCACAGGCTGACCAGCGGGTCGCCCTCGTTGCGGGTATTGAGAATCCAGTACAGCGCCCAGACCAGAGTACTGCCCAGCGCCAGCCCCACCCCGGGCAGGCTGCTGAACTGCAGGGAAAAGGGCTGGCCCTGGGTGGCGATAATCACCACGCCGCTATAGCCGAGAGCCACCGCGAGCAGATCCCGGCGTCCCAGCCGCTGCCCGAGCAGCGGCACCGCCAGCAGGGCCAGTGTGATGGCCCAGGTGTAATTGATGGTCTGTGCCTGCTGCGCCGGCAACAGCGCGTAGGCATGCAGCAGCACCAGGTAGTAGAGCAGCGGGTTGATCGCCGCCAACACCAGAAAATAGCCGGGTCGCTCGCGCAGCGAGCGCCACAGTTGCCGCTGCCGACCCTGCCAGCAGACGATCGCCAACAGCGCCAGCGCGGAGGCGGACACCGACCAGGCGACCAGCTGGAACACATCCAGCTCACGCAGGGCGAGCTTGAAGGCCGTGGCCGCGGTGGACCACAGCAGCACCGCGCTCAGCCCCAGATAGAGCGCCTTGCGATCGTTCCTCAGCACCGTATTGCCATCGCTGTAATCCCCCTGCCCGCGTTGTCCGCACTGTACCCGGGCCCTAGTTTAAGGCATTCTTCAGCCCTGATGACGCCTGATCAGTGCCTGCCGCAGCAACACGAGAGACCCCTTGAGCGACCAGCCCCCTGACTATCGCCCGCTGACTACCGGCCTTGCGCTGGCGCCAGTGGTCTTCCTGACCCTGCTGTTGGCGGCCTCGGTCTATCTGTTCGGCGCGGACTCCTCCTACGGCGCCAACCAGATCGCGCTGCTGCTCGCGGCCTGCGTGGCGGCGCTGGTCGGCAAGCGTATCGGACTCACCTGGCACGCGACCCAGGAAGGCATTATCCACGGTATTTCCGTGGGCTTGGGGCCAACGCTGATCCTGCTGTCGGTAGGCATGCTGATCGGCACCTGGATTCTGTCGGGCACCGTGCCCGCCATGATCTACTATGGCGTGGAGATACTCAATCCATCGGTGTTCTACGCCGCCAGCGCAGCCATCTGCGCCATCGTGGCGGTGAGTATCGGCAGCTCCTGGACCGTTGCGGGCACCCTGGGTATCGGGCTCATGGGTATCGCCGGCAGCTTCGGCCTGTCACCGGCCATCACGGCGGGCGCCATCGTGTCCGGCGCCTACTTTGGCGACAAACTGTCCCCCATGTCCGACACCACCAACCTCGCGGCGGCGGCCACCGGGGTAGACCTGTTCGACCACATTCGCCACATGCTGTGGACCACCGTGCCCGGTTTTGCGCTGGCACTGCTGGCCTTCCTGCTGATCGGCGGCGGCGAGGCCGCAACCCCCGAGGAGATCGCCGCACTGCAGAAGAGCCTGATGCAGGAATTCAACATCGGCTGGCACCTGCTGCTGCCGCTGGTGCTGATGCTGGGACTGATTTACAAACGCTTTCCGGCGTTTCCCTCCATCGTGGTCAGCGCCCTTGCAGGCGCTGTTTTCGCGGTGCTGTTCCAGCCACAGGCGGTGCGCGAACTCGCGGGAGCCGCGGGAGAGCTCCACCCGGCCGCGCTGCTGCTGAAAGGGGTATGGATCAGCCTGTTCGACGGTTACGTGGCCAACAGCGGCAACAGCTTTCTCGACGATCTGCTGAGCAAGGGCGGCATGAGCAGTATGCTCAATACGGTGTGGCTGATTATCTGTGCGCTGGCGTTTGGCGGCGTGCTGGAGCGCACCGGCATCCTCGATCACCTGCTGCGCAAGATACTGCAGCGGGTGCACAGCGCGGCAGGCCTGGTGGGCGCCACGGTCGGCACCTGCATCGCCACCAACGTGCTGGCGGCAGACCAGTTCATATCCGTTGCCCTGCCCGGACGCATGTTCCGCGATGAATATGCCCGTCGCGGGCTGTCGCGGCTCAATCTGTCGCGCACACTGGAAGACTCCGCCACGCTGACCTCAGCGCTGATTCCCTGGAATACCTGCGGTGCCTACATGTCCGCGACACTGGGCGTGGCCACGCTGAGCTACGCACCGTTTGCCTTTTTCAACCTGCTATGTCCGCTGCTGGCCATCGCCTACGCGTTCTTCCACTTCGCGCAGAAGCCGCTGGAGCCGGACACAGCGCTCAGCCCCGGCCAGGCCGTGTAGCATGGCCGCACTGACCTGGGACTATCCACAGCCCTTCACGCTCGAGACCGAGGTGGGCGCTGCCGATATCGATGGCCTGCAACACACCAACAACACGGTGTATGTGAAATGGTGTGAGCAGGTGGCCTGGGCCCATTCGGTGCACCTGGGGCTGGACCTGGACAGCTATCGCCGGCTGGACCGGGCGATGGCCATTACCCACAGCGAATATGACTACCTGCAAGCATCGCGCGAAGGCGATGCGCTGATTGCCGGCACCTGGATCGTGGGCTGGGACCGCCGGCTGACCATGGAGCGCCGCTTCCAGATTCAACGGCCGGCCGACGGCGTCACGCTACTGCGCGGCATGATGCGTTTTGCCTGTATCGAGATCAGCACCGGGCGGCCGCGACGCATGCCGCCCGAATTTATCGCTGGCTACGGCCCGGCGGTCTGCCCGCCGGCCTCAGCTACGTTCCCAGGAAAAGGCCAGTAGGCGCCGGATATCCGTCTCGCCGCTGGCCAGCATCAGCAAGCGATCCAGCCCCAGCGCAACGCCACTGGCGGCCGGCAGGCCGTGCGCCAGAGCCGCAAGCAAAGCCTCGTCCAGCGGCCGCGGCGACTGCCCCCGGGCCTCACGCTGTCGGTTGTCTGCCTCGAAACGGGCACGCTGCTCGGCGGCATCAGCCAGTTCATGGTAGCCATTCGCCACTTCCACCCCATCGATGTACAACTCGAAGCGCTCGCCAACACGGTGTCCGTCGCGCTGCGCCAGCCGCGACAGGGCCGCCTGGCTGGCCGGATAGTCGTAGAGGAAGCACAGGCCCTGCCCGGCCAGCCAGGGCTCCACACCGTGGGTCAATAGCAGGTCCAGCCAGAGATCGCGCCCACCCGTCAGGGTGCCCGGGTCGGTCAGCTGCCGCGCAGCGCGCTGCAACTCGGCAATTTCAGCGGTGAACGGGTCCAGCTGCAGGCTGCGCTGGAACGCCTCGCGGTAGCTGAATGCCTGCCAGGGCCGCGCGCCAAGGCAGCTGCACACCAGCGCCGCCACCTCGGCCATGAGGCCGTGATGATCCATGCCCGGGCGGTACCACTCCAGCAGGGTGAACTCAGGGTTGTGGCGGTGCCCGGCTTCGCCGTCGCGAAACGCCTTGCAGATCTGGTAGATCGGCCCGCTGCCAGCGGCCAGCAAGCGTTTCATGGCGTACTCGGGGGATGTTTGCAGGTAGCGCGGAGCCGCCGCCAGGGACTGCCCCTCACGCACTACCAGGGGTTCAATTGCGGGGTCGGTAATACCCCGGGAACACAGCAGTGGTGTCTCGACTTCAAGCACGCCCCGGGCGGCAAAGAAGTCGCGAATCGTTGCCAACAGCGCTGCGCGCTGCCGCAGCTGCGCCAGCGTCGCCCCGGGACGCCAGTCACTCACGGGCTACGGCTGCGGGGGGAACCTACTTGCTGACCCGGTTCTGGTACTCGCCGGTGCGGGTATCAACGCGAACCACTTCACCGGTGGTGACGAACAGCGGCACCTTGACCACAGCGCCGGTGCTGAGCTTGGCCGGTTTGCTGCCGCCCTGCGCGGTATCGCCCTTGAGGCCGGGGTCGGTTTCCACGATCTCCAGCTCGACAAAATTGGCCGGCGCAACCGACAGCGGTGAACCGTTGTACAGCGTGACCTCGCAGCTGTCCTGCTCCTTCAGCCAGAGGTAGGAATCGCCCACGGCCTTGGCATCGGCCTGGTGCTGCTCGAAGGTGTCCGGCTCCATGAAATACCAGAACTCGCCATCGGTGTAGAGGTATTCCATGGTGCGGTCCATGACGTCGGCGCCTTCCAGGCTTTCGCCGGATTTGAAGGTGCGTTCCCAGACGCGGCCGGTCTTCAGGTTGCGCATGCGCACGCGGTTGAAGGCCTGGCCTTTGCCCGGCTTCACAAACTCGTTCTCGAGAATGCTGCAGGGGTCGCCGTCCAGCATGACCTTGAGGCCGGGACGGAACTCGTTGGTAGAAAAATTCGCCATGACAGGTATCACACTACTGAAAAATTTGCCGGCAATCATACCGTACCCGGCCGCCTACGGCGATATTGCAGTGGCGATTAACGCCTCGTATGGGCTACTCTTGGTCACGTTTACCAGCAAACAAGGATGGGCGTGATGGGAGGCCAGGGGCATGAGTGACAAGGCACCCGTAAAACTGCGTATACCGCGCCAGGACCTGACCACGTTCAGCTATTTTCCGCTGACCGGCGCGGATGCTGCGCAATGGGCCGCGGGTCTGCCGGTCACCAGCGCCCGCGAAGTCGCACAGACACTGGCCTCCCTCCTCGGCGAGCTGAACCGGGTTGCCCTGCCCGCCGCCGAACGCTACGCCATTCTCGAAGCCATCCGGCCGAATATGAACGTCGCCGTTGCCAGCCTCACGCGCAAGGTCATCAACCAGCCACTGGTCATGCCGGAAGAGCCGCGCCAGCTGGCGGAGATAGCCGATCAGCTGCTGGGCCTGTCCAGCACCGCCTATACCCTGGTGGCCGTGCACGCCCTCCGCGACCGCGACACCATGGCCGGGGTCAATCCGGCGCGCCTGATGTGTGAGGCCCTGCAGCGGGCCATCAACCTCACCGCGGGGAAGATATTCCAGCATTTCCTGCTGTACCAGCCCGGCGAAAGCCGCGCGTGGCAAACCCTGCACCAGCTCTACCACCTGGCCGAGCGGCAGCACCTGACACGCCTGCGGGTGGACGACGGAGACAGCGGCACCACCACCGTCGAAGCCACCTGGCTGCGCCCACTGCTGCTATCCTGCTGCAAACCCAACCAGGTTCGCCAGGGCGACCTGATCGCCATGTTCCGCTGCCTGCTGGAATGGGGCGGCGAGGCGGAGGTCAGCGAACATGAAGACGCCCTGTTTGCCGTTGACCTGGACGCCGACCAGCCGCCGACCTACGCCAAGAGCCCGCGGTTTGCCGACAATCCCCCGGGCCTGCGCCGGGTAGACACCAGTGCGCTGGTGGTGCAGCTGCGCGCCATCGCCGCGGAGTCCGAGGAAAACGGCCGCCGGGATGTGGTGTTCGACAAGGACACCCGGCTGCACCACCACACCCTGCTGCACATGATCGAGGCGCTTTCCTCCGTCAGCATGCGCAACTTCCATCGCACGCCGGTGCAGCAGACCCTGCATGTAACGCTGGGGCTCAGCAATGCGCACTACTTTTCCGCCGGCAAGCTGAACTTTGCCGAGGTTCTGCACGGCAAGGGCTACCAACCACCGCCGGGGGAACGCGTCAGCAGCAACCCTTTCCTGGTGGAGCAGAAGCGTCGCGACCCCTGGGTGGAAGCCACCCCCGACGACATTTTCAGCGGCGAGGAACAGGCGCAGCCCGACGACCCTGCGGCGGGTAGTGACATTGCCGTTGACGCCCGCACGCGGGCGGCCCTGCTGCGGGAGGATGACAGCGGCCCGCAGCAGGACGAGGAGCGCTTCCGCGAATACACCATCAAGTCCATCAACGCCAGTCCGGGGGGGTATTGCCTGGCCTGGGAAGAGACGCCGCCCGGGATCATTCGCAGCGGCGACCTGCTCTGCGTGCGCGAGGAGGACCACCCCAACTGGGTGCTGGCCACCATTCGCTGGGTAAGCCATCTCGAGGGCAAGAGCACGCTGATCGGGGTGGAACTGTTGAGCCCCGGGGCCGAACCCTGGGGCGCCCGCATACACGCAGAGACCGGGCTCTCCGAGCCCATCCGCGTGCTGTTGCTGCCGGAAATCAAACTGGTAGCGCAGCCGCCTACCCTGATCACGCCACGCAGCGGCTTTCGCGAAGGCCAGGGACTGACACTGTTGCGGGAAGGCAGCACGCGCGATGTGCGCCTGCAGCGTCTGGTGGCGACGACCGGTGCCTACAGCCAGTTCGAGTTCCGGGAAACCGCCGCGCGCGCCGCGGCGAAAGTCAAAACGGAGCGTGAGCTGCCGGCCTCGCCGTTTCGGTCAATCTGGTCGGATATCTGACGCCGAAGCCGGCTGATAGCGGTCGGAGATACCCAGCAAGTAGAGAATGGCGTCCAGGCCAAGAGTGGATATGGACTGCTCGGCGGACTGCTGCACCAGCGGTTTGGCGCGAAACGCAATGCCCAGCCCGGCGATACTGAGCATGGGCAGGTCATTGGCCCCGTCACCGACCGCAATCACCTGCTGCAGGTCAATCCCCTCGCGGCTCGCCAGCTGGCGCAGCAGCGCCGCCTTGCGTTCGCCGTCGACAATCACGCCGCTGACGTTGCCCGTGACCACGCCCTGGGCGATTTCCAGCTCGTTGGCGTGCACATAATCAATGCCCAGCTGCCGCTGCAGCCAGTGGGCAAAATAGGTAAAGCCCCCCGAAAGAATCGCGGTCCGGTAGCCCAGCGCGCGCAGGGTACTGATGAGGTGCCGCGCGCCCTCGGTGATGCGCAGGTTCGCCGCAACCTCCTGCAGCGCCGACTCAGGCAAGCCCTTGAGCAGGGCGACCCGCTCGCGAAAGCTTGCCGCGAAATCCAGTTCGCCCCGCATGGCGCGCTCGGTGATGGCGCTCACCTGCTCGCCCACGCCCGCCAGGCGTGCCAGCTCGTCGATAACCTCGGCCTCAATGAGCGTGGAGTCCATATCGAAGGCAACCAGTCGCCGATTGCGGCGATACATGGTGTCTTCCTGAAATGCGAGATCCACTTCCAGGGCACTGGCAACTTCCAGCAGCTCGCGGCGAAAGGCGGCCACATCGGGCACGCTGCCGCGCAGTGAAAACTCCACACAGGCCTTGCTCAGTGGTGGCAGCTCTCCCAGAGGAATACGCCCGGAGAGGCGAGAAATACCGTCGATACCGAGGCCGTGACGAGCGAAAACCCCGCTGACCCGGGCCAGCTGGTCGGCGGTGATCTTGCGCGCCAACAGCGTGGTGATATAGCGGGCGCGCCCCTGGGCCGCGACCCAGTCCCCGTAGCTCTCCGCAGTCACCTGCTGCCAGCGCAGTTGCAACTGCTGCCGGGCGGCAAAGCCCTGCAGCGCGTGCTCGATAGCGCTGTGCGGCGCAGCGGCGGGAATCTCCAGCAGCAGCCCCATGGACAGGGTGGCGTGAATCACTGCCTGGCCGATGTCCAGCACATTCACCGAATGCTCGGCGAGCAA
Organism: Halieaceae bacterium UBA5044; assembly: GCA_002416125.1. GTDB lineage: Bacteria > Pseudomonadota > Gammaproteobacteria > Pseudomonadales > Halieaceae > Haliea. Next base: position 397,900 of record DIBU01000001.1, on the reverse strand, counting down.
CCCGGTAACCCCGGCGGTAATGCCCGGTTTATCCGCGCCGGAAAGGGTGATAAGGACAATATCGTTCACGGGGTTGTGGGTCCGGCTGGCTGCAAAGGGCCGTATTCTAACCCTGCGCCGGTTGCGGCGAAACCGCTGCGCGCAGCGGGCGCAGCCTTGGTTTATACTCGCCGCTTTACCGACAGGGAAGCCACAGGGCGTGAGCAATCGATTCCGCGACGCAAGCTTAAGCCATCAGCTGGCGCTCATCGCCGGGCTCGGCTGCCTGCTGATCAGCCTGGCACTGGTGGCCCTTGCTGCCACCTCCAGTCGCCACATGCAGAAAGTGCAGCAGGCGGAGTTCGGCGATGCGCTGGCCCAGCAGATCGCGCGGCGTATCGGGGTCGCGCTGGAAACCGGCGACCTGCTCAACGTTGCCGCATCGCTGCACCGTTTTGTTGAGTCGTCCTCCGCCGGCAGGGTCGCCATCTTCGATGTGGAGGGGCGCCCTCTCGGTGAAGCGGGCCATGTCGACGGCGAGTACCTCACCGACTACCGGGCACCCGTGATGATCGGCCCGGACATTGCGGGCGAGGTCGTCATTACCCTGAGCACTGCCGTCGCCGAAACTGCCCGCATACGCTTTCTGTTGAGCCTGTTCGGGCTTGCCATCGTGCTGAGCCTGATCGTCTATGCAGCAGCGCGCAAGGCGGCGCTGGAGTTTCTCGCCAGCCGGCTGCAGCGGCAGGCACGCAGCCTGGCGCTGGAAGAAAACAGCAAGGCGGCACTGCCCGCCAATGAGCTGCTGCAATTGCAGCACCACATCAATGCACTGCCCATGGAGTTGCTGCGCGCGCGCAGCAGCAGCGGGCCGAACCCCGCCAACTACCGGGATACCGCGGTGCTCTACCTGCACCTGATCAGCCTCGCGGATTACATCGACACGCTGGACGAAAGCTCGCTGCACCGCTACACCGACCGCCTGCACCAGATAGTCTACGCCGCCGCCGGCTTCTACGGCGGCCACCTGCAGGTGGTGCGGCAGTTTGGCCTGGCCGTGTTCTTCAGCGGCAATACCAGCGGCGGCAGCGCGGCCTTTCGGGCCAGCTGCTGCGCCTGGCTGGTGCGCAGCATCAGCAAGGCGGTGGAAAAGAAGATGAGCCTGTCGCTGGGCATGGCCATGGCGGTCGCCCAGAGTGAGTTGGGGCGCGGCGATGAAACCGACATATATCCGGGGCTGTACATCCAGTCCACCCTGGACGAACTGCAGACGTTGTGCGCCAGCAAGCCGCCGCAGGTGATGCTGTCACCGGGTGTCTGCGAGGATATCGACGTCAGCAGCCGCCTGGAGCAACGCCCCAGCGAGCTCGGCGACTACGCGATTCTGGAGGAATTCCTGAACCCCTGGGACGACCTGCTGGAGCGACAGCTGCGGCTGACCCTGAAGCGCCTCGGGGAGCCGCTCTGATCCACGCCGCGACTCACCAGAGGCCGCGCCCACCATCAATGGTGTGGTCGGCGCCGGTGATATAGCTGGCCTCATCCGAGGCCAGGAACAGGACGAGGGCGGATATCTCATCCAGGCGTGCCGGACGCTGCAGCGGAATGGCCTGCATCTGCTCCGGTGTGCCGCCGGAGAACATGCCGGTATCCGCCACTGCGCCCGGCAGTACCGCGTTCACCCGGATCCCGGCCGGCCCGAGGTCGTAGGCCGCGGATTTGGTCAGTCCGCGCACCGCCGCCTTGGAGGCGCCGTAGATCGCCATGGTGGGTATCCCGCGGATGCCCGCAAGCGATGACAGGTTGACGATGGCGCCACCGCCGCCCTGCGCCTTCATCACCGGCGCAACCTTGCTGATGCCCAGCCAGCTGCCGAAGACATTGACCTCCAGCAACCGGCGCACCCGCTCCGGTTCCACCTCATCGACGGGGCAGGAGAAGAACAGCGCCGCATTGTTGACCAGCACATCAATGCGCCCGAAGCGCGTTGTCGCGGTGGCCACCACGGTGTCCCAGTCTGTTTCGCTGGACACGTCCTGTCGCACAAAGCAGGCCTGCGGACCGAGTTCCGAGGCCAGCGCCGCGCCGGCCTCTTCCTGCACATCGGTGAAGACCACGTTCGCGCCCTCACCCACGAAGCGACGCACATGATTGGCACCCATGCCCTGGGCAGCGCCGGTGACAATGACGGTTTTGCCGTTGAATCGCTGCATTGGCTCTACTCACTCAACAAGGGAGAGACCAGCATAGCGGCGCTGGGCGCCGCTGTGATCCCCCATTCAGACGATACCGGGAGAACCCCTACGCCGCAGCGGACGGTGCCAGCATCTCTCCCGGTCGGGCGGGTGTGCTTTTCTGCCCGTCAAAGGTCACTTCGCCATTAACCATGGTCATGCGCACCGGTGCCGGGTCGCGGCTCCAGCGCCAGGTGAAGCCACCCTTGCCGTCGGGCACGTCGTAGACCCGCTTCATCTCGCGCTCCTGCACCTCATCGAGGTTGAAGACCGTAAGGTCGGCGCGCTTGCCCGCCTGGAGTACCCCGCGATCGTGGAAACCGAAATGGCTGGCCAGTTTGCCGGTCTGGATGTGCACCGCTTCCTCCACCGAAAGGTCACCGGAGCGCACGAAATCGGTGAACAGTTTGACGTTCTCACCGCCGCCGCAGAGCATCTGGCCGTGCGCGCCGGCATCACTGATGTTGCCCACGGAGTAGGGGTCGCGCATCAGGCGCAGCACCATCTCGCGATCGCACTCAAAGGGCGGCATGGTCACGGTAGACTGCAGACCATTGGCCAGCAGCCACTCCGCCATGGCGTCGGAGGGATGGGGCGCGCCGATCTGGGCCTGGTACTCGCCCAGCGTGAGGTGCGTGGGCCCGACACCGTTGTCCGAATTCATCAGCAACAGGTGGGCGGCACGCCCTTCGGGGAAGGGCGAGAACTCGAAGGTCTTGGTATCCCAGGACTCGCGGGCGCGCTCGCGCCAGCTCGGGTCGCGCAGCAGGGCTGCCTTGGCCTCATCCCCTTCGGCGGTCACGACTTCATGCCACACGTAGTCATTGGATTGGGCGAAGATCAGCGAGCTCTGCACACTCATCGTGGAGGTGACGGCGATGTGGGCAAAGCCCGTCCAGAAATCACGACCCTCCTGCTTGAACTGTTCGTGCAGCTCCACCAGCGGCGCCTGTATGCCCATCATGTCGCGCTGGAACACCAGGGTGGGCAGGCCAGCCCACTGCACGCGCAACGGCATGCCTTCGGACAGGCGCGCAATGCGACGCATGGTGTCCGGTGCAGTCATGTTGCGGAAGGTATCGACAATCACCTGCAAGGTGGCGCCGGGATGCCGGCTGATGACCGCCATCAGGGATTGCAGCTCGTGGTCATCGGCCTTCAGCGAGGGCACCGGGCGGTCCTGCCCGTCGTGATCAAAGAGATTGGTGGACATGCCCAGGGCGCCTGCAGCCAGGGCCTCGTCAAGCAGGCCGCACATCTGCTCCACTTCTGCCGGCGTGGCGGCCCGCTCCCAGGCCTGCAGGCCCATGACCGCCAGGCGCAGGGCGATATGCCCGCAGAACGCCGCATAGTTGGCAGGCATTTTCACATTGCGCACCATGGAGTCGCGGTACTCCGGCCAACTGCGCCAATCCCACGGCAGGGACTTGAGGAAAGGCTGTTCCGGGATGTCTTCAAAGAAGGAGAAGATGCCCACGACCTCGCGGCGCGCAGCTTCGTCGTCGGATACGGGCGCGATGGAGAAGCCGCAGTTGCCCATGATCACGGAGGTAACGCCATAGCCGGGCAGGGGGTCGAGCTCTTCATCCCACCACATGGCGCCGTCGAAGTGCGTGTGGCTTTCAATAAAACCGGGGCAGACGTAGCAGCCGGCGGCATCCACCACCGTCTCATCGGCGGCGGGCGCCAGCCCCGGCGCCACTTCGGCAATCACGCCGTTGTGCACGCGGACGTCGGCCGCGAAGCCGGCTGCACCTGTACCGTCGATGACGGTACCGTTTCGAATCAGTGTTTTGCTCATCGTGTCACCACCTCTGTCGTTTCTTATCGGATTGGGAGGGTCGCGGCCGAGCGATTACCGGGGCAACGTCGAGCGCGCTGGATCTGAGTCTAATTATTTTTAATAAGAGTTTCTATAATTATTTTGCCGCCTCTTCTTCCAATATGGCAATCAGGGAGCGAAAGCCGAGTTCCAGCACCTCCTCGCGCTGGACATCGGGCAGTGCACTGCCCACGGCCGCCAGCCATCCTGCGTCGGTAGTGTCGGCCGCCAGGGAGGGCGGCGCCAGCCGCCGCGCGGGTTCGGCAAAATCCTCGATGTAGATAAGACCCATCGCCTGGCTGGTCACCCAGGCCAGCAGCAGGGCCGAGCGGCGCTCGTCCAGCTGCAGTGACTGCAGCACACGCAGCAGCGGCGCAACGATGCGCTGGTAGGCCGGTGTCGCACGACCCTCGATGGAAATCATGCGCAGGGCAACCGGATAGCGCTGGCAGTGGTGAGCCAGGGCGCGCAACCAGGCCAGCAACTCATCCTGCCAGGGTGCCCCGGCCCGCATTGCCGGCATGCGGAACAGGCCGAAGGTATGGTCCGCCACGGATTGCAGCAGCTCGCTGGTGTTGGGAAAGTGGTTGTACAGGGACATCACTGGCACATTGAGACGGGCCGCCACGTCCGCCATGCTGACCTCGTCCGGAGCGGCATCCTCAAGCAGCAGCAGTACCGCTTCGATGACTTTCTCGCGGCTGATCTTGGCCGGACGACCGCGACGACGAGGGGTGGGAACGGGGCGTTTCACAGGCATAATCAGGGCCTCATCGAAGCGGCGGGAGCGCTGGCAATGCGGCTACTCCACCCGCATGCCGTCAACCTTCTGGAAGCCCCGCGGCAGCTTGTTGCCGCGCCGGCCGCGCTCGCCGCGGTAGTGTTCCAGTTCGCTGAACTTCAGCGTCAGGTGACGCTTGCCCGCCTGGATCACCAGCGACTGCGCTTCGTCGATCACCTGCACTGTCACCAGAAACTCCTCGCGCGCCTGGACCCGGGCTGACGGGATCCCGAGGATCTTGTTGCCCTTGCCGCGTGCCAGCTGGGGCAGGTCCGCCAGCGGGAACACCAGCAGGCGGCCTTCATTGGACAGCGCCGCCACCCAGGCGCCGTCATTCTCTGCCGGCACCGGGCAGGGCTGCAGAACACGCCCCCCCTTGGGCAGTGAAAGCAGGGCTTTCCCCGCACGGTTCTTGGTTTGCAGGTCCGAGTAGACCGCCACGAAGCCGTAGCCGGCATCACTCGCCAGCAGGAATCGCTGTTGCTCATCCGCCAGCAGCAGGCCTTCGAAGGTAGCGCCGGAGGGCGGGTTGATGCGCCCGGTCACCGGCTCACCCTGGCCACGCGCCGAGGGCAGATTGTGCGACGCCAGCGTGTAGGCGCGCCCCGTCGAGTCCAGTATCACGGTCGGCTGGTTGCTGCGGCCGCGGGCATCGAGCTTGAAACCATCCCCGGACTTGTAGCTCAGGCTACCTGCATCCACATCGTGGCCCTTCGCCGCGCGAATCCAACCTTTTTCCGAGAGCACCACGGTGATCGGGTCCGCGCTCATCAGCTCCAGTTCACTGAACGCGCGGGCCTCCTCGCGGGTCGCCAGCGGTGAGCGCCGCGCGTCGCCATACTGCTCGGCGGCCGCCTGCAGCTCCTTGCGAATCAGCGTTTTCAGGCGCGCCTCGCTGCCCAGGGTAAGCTGCAGGGCATCCCGCTCGGCGGCCAGCTCCTCCTGCTCGCCGCGGATTTTCATTTCCTCCAGCTTGGCCAGGTTGCGCAGCTTCAGCTCAAGGATCGATTCTGCCTGCGGATCGGTGAGGCCAAAACGCGCCATCAGGGCGGGCTTGGGCTTGTCCTCGGTGCGGATGATATGAATCACTTCATCGATATTCAGGTAGGCGATGAGATAGCCTTCCAGAATATGCAGGCGTTTGAGCACCCGCTCCAGCCGGTGCTCCAGACGCCGGCGCACAGTCGCGGTGCGGAAAGACAGCCATTCGCGCAGAATCCGTTCCAGCGATTTCACCGCAGGGCGGCCGTCGGTGCCGATCATGTTGAGGTTGACCCGGTAGGTCTTTTCCAGGTCGGTGGTCGCAAACAGGTGGCTCATCAGCGCTTCGGCATCCACCCGGTTCGAGCGCGGCACAATCACCAGTCGCGTCGGGTTCTCATGGTCTGACTCATCGCGCAGGTCGGCCACCATGGGCAGCTTGCGGGCCTGCATCTGTGCCGCAATCTGCTCCAGCACCCGGGAACCCGACACCTGGTAGGGCAGGGCACGGACGATGATGTCGCCGCCCTCGCGCTCCCAGACGGCGCGCATGCGCAGCCCGCCGCGGCCGGTTTCATACAGGGCGCGAATATCCTCCCGGGGGGTGATGATTTCGGCTTCAGTCGGGAAGTCGGGCGCCTGTACAAACTCGCAGAGGTCCGCCAGCGTGGCGCGCGGCGACTCCAGCAAATGCACGGCGGCATTCACCACTTCGCGCAGGTTGTGCGGCGGGATATCGGTCGCCATGCCCACCGCAATGCCGGTGGTGCCGTTGAGCAGCACATTGGGTACCTGTGCCGGCAACACGGAGGGCTCATCCATCGTACCATCAAAATTCGGTACCCAGTCCACCGTGCCCTGGGCCAGCTCGCCAAGCAGCACGTCGGCGTAGGCGGTGAGTCTTGACTCCGTGTAGCGCATGGCGGCGAAGGACTTGGGGTCGTCCGGTGAGCCCCAGTTACCCTGCCCGTCCACCAGCGGGTAGCGATAGCTGAAATCCTGCGCCATGAGCACCATGGCCTCATAGGCTGCGCTGTCGCCATGGGGGTGGAACTTGCCGATCACGTCGCCCACGGTGCGCGCGGACTTCTTGAACTTTGCCGTTGCCTTCAGGCCCAGCTCGCTCATCGCGTAGATGATGCGCCGCTGTACGGGCTTCAGGCCGTCACCTATGTGCGGCAGCGCGCGATCCAGAATGACGTACATGGAGTAGTCCAGGTACGCCTTTTCAGTATATTGATGCATCGAGACCTGCTCGATACCATCACTGTCGATTTCCACTATGTCGGACATGCAAAAAGCCTGTGTCTGTTACATCAGGAGCCAGCGGCGTCTTCACCCCGCCCCGCGGCGTGAAGACCGGGCTCAGCGTTCCAGCGGGGTGCTGCCGTTGCGCGTGGCAACCAGCTGCTCATTGAGATTAACGATCGAGTTGGCCATATCCACCAGCAGGCTGTGGATGGTGGCCGGGTTGTTGGCGATGAGATCCGTGAACTGCTCCTTGCGCACTTTCACTACCGAGCAGCGCGTCCGCGCGCGCACCGTGGCACTGCGGTCAGACTGGGTCAGCGCCGCCATGGCGCCAAAAATCTCCCCTTCATTGATGCGACCCACGACCACATCGTCCACCAGTACTTCCGCGCTGCCGGACGAGAGGTTGAACACGTATTCCGCCCGTTCGCCCTGCCGGATGATCACATCGCCGGGCTGGAACTCCTCGAATCCCGGCGTCGCAAGGCCGGATTCCGGTGTGTTCGCCGCGGTGATACGCAGCATGAGGCCAGCGTAGGTGACCAGCAGGCGGGTCCACACTTTCACCGCCGCCGGGTTGGCAAACACCTTCTGCATCAGCTCCAGCCCGGGAAAGGCGTACAGGCTGGCACCGGCTTCACTGCCGAACACCACGGCCATATTGGCATTGCTGGTGCCGGCAATATCCGGCAGCAGCAGGTCGCCTTCATCCAGCAGATAAACGGTGCGCCCGAGATAGCGCGCGGTGAGGGAGCCGCTTGCCACCAGATAGAAGCGGGTGGCATCGAAGCCGCGAAACGACCCATTGCGAACGGCCTCTACCTGAACCTGCACAGGCTGGATGTCGACAATATCGATCAATGCCGACACCAGCTCCTTGAACTGCTGGTTGAGGTGGGTAAAGTCGGGAGAAAGTTCAGCGTTTGCCAGCATCACCGTGCTCTTTGTCAGTCTTTGCGCGGCCATCGCGCCCGCCTTCGGCAGCCGTGGAGGCCTGCCCTGTCTGCCGGCACCGCACGCCTGCGCATACTACCAACTATTCAGGCAGCGGAGAATCGCCAAAGCCGGGATTTGTACACCGGGAGGATGCCAACGCCCCGGCAGGGCGTGATAATATCGCCACCCCCGCTTCGATGGATCGTACCATAGTGAAAATAAGCCAAGACACCGTCGTTACATTTCATTACTCACTGCAGAATACGGCCGGCGAGGAACTGGAATCCTCCCGCGGCGGTGACCCCAGCGCCTACCTGCACGGCACCAACAATATCCTGCCTGCATTGGAGTCGGCACTGGAGGGCCTGGAAGCCGGCGCACACACTGAGGTGGAGCTGGCGCCCGCCGACGCCTACGGTGAGCGGCGCGAGGGCCGCGTGCAGAAAGTGCCGGTGAAGCATCTGGTGTACCGGGGCAAACTGCAGCCGGGGATGACGGTACAGCTCAACACCAGCGAAGGGCGCCACCCGGTAACCGTGACCAGGGTGGGCCGCCACAGCGCCGAGATCGACACCAATCATCCCCTGGCGGGCCAGACGCTGCGCTTCGCCATCGAAATCGTTGACGTGCGTGCCGCCAGCGCTGACGAAAAAGCCCACGGCCACGCCCACGGCGTGGGCGGCCATCACCACTGACCGTGGGTCAGTGGCTCAACACGCGCTTCGAGGCTCTCTCGGCCGCTGAGCTGTACGCGGTGCTGCAACTGCGCCAGGATATTTTTGTGGTGGAGCAGGCCTGCGTGTATCGCGACCTCGATGGCCTGGATGCGCAATGCTGGCACATGCGCCACCAGCGGGGCGCAGAACTACTCGCCTATCAACGCTGCCTGCCGCCGGGCCTCAGCTATGCCGAGAGCTCACTGGGCAGGATTACGGTGCCCGCGGCCGCGCGAGGGACGGGGCTGGGGCGTGCGCTGGTGCAACGGGGTATCGATTTCAACCGCCAACAATGGCCCGGGGCAGGCATTGCGATTGGCGCCCAGGCCTATTTGCGGGACTTCTATGCCAGCCTGGGTTTTGTCGCCAGCGGCGAACCCTACCTGGAAGATGGCATCTTCCACCTGCACATGCGGCTTATGCCGGGCTAGTCTCCAGCAAAAAGGTCACCGGCCCGTCGTTTACCAGACTCACCTGCATGTTGGCGCCGAATTCCCCGGCGGCGACACCGGCGTGGCGTTCACGCAGCTGTGCCAGCATCCACGCGAAAAACGGCTCCGCCTCTTGCGGCGCCATGGCGGTGGAAAAGCCGGGCCGCAGGCCCTTGCGGGTATCTGCCGCGAGGGTGAACTGGGACACCAGCAACACTTCGCCGCCGGCATCCCGCACGCTGCGATTCATGCGGCCCTCGTCATCGGGAAAAATGCGATAGCTGAGCAGCCTGTCCAGCAGGCGCAGACCCGCTTCGCGCTGGTCGCCCTGCTCCAGCCCGAGAAACACCAGCAAACCACTACCGATTTCCCCGACACAGCGCTCCCCCACGGTCACTTTCGCCGTGGTGACGCGCTGCAGCAGAGCCTTCACGCCTCAGGCGCGACCGGCGCGGCGGCGCTCGTGCTCGAGCAGCAGCTTCTTGCGCAGGCGAATGCTTTCCGGCGTGACTTCTACCAGCTCGTCCTCTTCGATGAACTCCAGCGCCTGCTCCAGGCTGTGGCGAACATGCGGGGTGAGCGTCAGGGCCTCATCCGTGCCGGAAGCGCGCACGTTGGTCAACTGCTTGCCCTTGATCGGGTTCACGGTCAGGTCGTTACCGCGACTGTGCAGACCGATAATCTGCCCCTCGTAGACCTCCACGTTGGGGCCCACGAACAGGCGACCACGGTCCTGCAGGTTGAACAACGAGTAGGCGAGGGTCTTACCCTTGACCATGGACACCAGCACACCGTTGGTGCGGCGGGCGATCTCCTGATTCTTCACCGCACCGTAATGGTCGAACACGTGGGTGAGAATACCACTGCCGGAGGTCAGGGTCAGGAACAGGCCGCGGAAGCCGATAAGGCCGCGGGCGGGTATGATGAACTCCAGGCGCACCCGGCCCTTGCCGTCCAGCGTCATGTTCTCCAGCGATGCGCGACGCAGGCCCAGCTCTTCCATGATCGCGCCCTGGTGCTGCTCCTCACAGTCGATCACCAGCTGCTCGTAGGGTTCCTGCATGACGCCGTCAATTTCTTTCTGAATCACCTCGGGACGCGAAACACCGAGCTCGAAACCCTCGCGGCGCATGCTCTCGATGAGTACCGACAGGTGCAGCTCCCCACGCCCGGACACCTTGAACTTGTCCGGCGTATCACCCGGCTCTACCCGCAGTGCCACGTTGTGGATCAGCTCGCGTTCAAGGCGCTCCTTGATATTGCGCGTGGTGACGAACTTGCCCTCACGGCCGGCGAAGGGCGAGTCATTGACCTGGAAGGTCATGCTGACGGTGGGTTCGTCAACGGTCAGGGGCGGCAGGGCCTCTACGGTGGCGGGGTCACACAGCGTGTCGGAAATGTTCAGCCCCTCGATACCGGTCACGCAGACAATGTCCCCGGCCTCTACAGAGGGGACTTCAACCCGCTCCAGCCCCATGTAGCCCATCACCTGCAGGACGCGTCCGTTGCGGGTTTTGCCCTGGCGATCAATCACCGTGACCTGGGTGTTCGGCTTCAGGGTACCGCGGGTCACACGGCCCACACCGATGACACCGACGTAGCTGTTGTAATCCAGCGCGCTGATCTGCAGCTGCAACGGGCCATCGCGGTCTACCGCGGGTGTCGGCACCTTGTCGATGATGGTCTGGAACAGCGGCTGCATGTCGTCTGCCATGGCCTCGTGATCAAGGCCGGCAATGCCCTGGATGGCGGAGGCATAGACGATGGGGAAGTCGAGCTGCTCGTCGGTGGCGCCGAGCCGATCAAACAGGTCAAACACCTGGTCGACCACCCAGTCGGGGCGTGCGCCCGGACGATCCACCTTGTTGATGACCACGATGGGGTTCAGGCCCTGCTCGAAGGCCTTGGAGGTCACGAAACGGGTTTGCGGCATAGGGCCGTCAACCGCGTCTACCAACAGGAGCACAGAGTCCACCATGGACAGTACGCGCTCCACCTCACCGCCGAAGTCGGCGTGTCCGGGGGTGTCCACGATGTTGATCCGGTAGTCGTTCCAGCGGATCGCCGTATTCTTGGCCAGAATGGTGATACCGCGCTCCCGCTCCTGGTCATTGGAGTCCATGATACGCTCTGCCCCTTCGGAGCGACGGTCAAGGGTTCCCGACTGATTCAGCAGGCAGTCCACGAGCGTGGTCTTGCCGTGGTCAACGTGGGCAATAATGGCGATGTTGCGAAGCTTCTCAATCAAGGGAGTTCCTCAGTCCGGGGGCCCGGCAGCAAAAAAGGCGGCGGATTATACCCCAGCACCGCAGTGAGCGGAGCGCCCGTTTCCGGTGATAATGCGGTATTCGCGCCAGATCAGGCAGCAGCGGCTACAGGCGGGCGCCGGCAGCGTTGGCGGCAGAATGTCGCCACGCGCCCGTCGTGCACCAAAATAAAGCACTGACGCATCAAAATAGAGCACGGCGATGGGGCGCCACTGCACGGGCGGTGATAAACTGCTGCAAAACAGGGAGTTAGGCCCCCTGGAATCTTGGCATGGGTTTTGCTGTTAGGAATCCTGCCAAGATTCGCTGGCCGCTGACGGAGCGCTCGCAAGCAACCGCCGCACCAGGAACACGCACTGCGCCGAAGACTGTGGCACGACTTTACACCCCATGGAGGACATCCAATGTCAGAGCATACTCTGAACCTGATCAAGAATAGCGAAGCAAAATGGGTCGACCTGCGCTTCACGGACACCAAAGGCAAGGAACAGCACGTCACCCTGCCCGCCAGCTCCGTGGACGAAGATTTCTTCGAAGACGGCCAGATGTTCGATGGTTCCTCCATCGCCGGCTGGAAGGGCATCAACGAGTCAGACATGATCCTGATGCCGGACGACAGCACTGCGGTGCTGGATCCCTTCACCGATGACACCACCGTTATCCTGCGTTGTGACATCGTCGAGCCAAGCACCATGCAAGGCTACGAGCGCGACCCGCGGTCCGTTGCACGTCGCGCCCAGGAATACCTGCAGACCACCGGTATTGGCGACACCGCCTTCTTCGGCCCTGAGCCCGAGTTCTTCGTCTTCGATGACATCAAGTGGCACGCTGATATCTCTGGCGCCGGCTACGCCATCAGCTCCTCCGAGGCCGCCTGGTCGTCCAACCTGCACCAGGAAGACGGCAACACCGGCCACCGTCCGCGCGTGAAAGGCGGCTACTTCCCGGTTCCTCCGGTAGATTCGCTGCACGACATCCGCGCAGCCATGTGCACCGCCATGGAGCAAATGGGCCTGGGCGTCGAGGTACACCACCACGAAGTGGGCACTGCCGGACAGTGTGAAATCGGCGTCAAGTTCAACACCCTGGTCAAGAAAGCAGACGAAGTACAGATCCTCAAGTACTGCGTGCACAACGTGGCGCACGCCTACGGCAAAACCGCCACCTTCATGCCCAAGCCACTGGTCGGTGACAACGGTTCCGGCATGCACGTGCACATGTCCATCTCCAAGGACGGCGTAAACACCTTTGCCGGCGACGGGTACTCCGGGCTGTCAGAAACCGCGCTGTACTACATCGGTGGTGTCATCAAGCACGCCAAGGCGCTGAACGCCTTCACCAACCCGGCGACCAACTCCTACAAGCGCCTGGTGCCCGGCTTTGAGGCACCTGTGATGCTGGCCTATTCAGCCCGCAACCGCTCCGCGTCGATCCGCATTCCCTACGTTGCGAGCCCCAAGGGCAAGCGCGTGGAAGTGCGCTTCCCCGACCCGGCTGCCAACCCCTACCTGGCCTTTGCCGCACTGCTGATGGCGGGCCTCGACGGCATCCAGAACAAGATCCACCCCGGCGATGCCGCCGACAAGGACCTGTACGACCTGCCGCCCGAGGAAGGCAAGGCCATCCCCACCGTGTGCTCCAGCCTGAGCGAAGCGCTGAAGTCACTCGATGAGGACCGTGGCTTCCTGACCGCAGGCGGCGTGTTCACCGACGACATGATTGATGGCTACATCGACCTGAAGGCGGCCGACATCGAGCGCCTGAACATGACCACACACCCGGTCGAGTTCGACATGTACTACTCCGTGTAAGCTGCGGAACGCTGTTTCCAGGCCCGCCACGTGCGGGCCTTTTTTATGCCCGCAGCACCCCGCCCCGGGGATAGGGCACCAACGCTTTTTCTGCTAAGGTTATGGGGAATCGCCGCGCCGGAGGCTATCGGGCATGATCCGTCTACTGCTGCTGTTATCGCTGCTGTTGCCTGTGGCCACCCAGGCCAGTCAGCCTATCTACAAATCCACAGATGCCCAGGGCAACGTGGTGTTTACCGACAAACCACCCGCTGAAGGCACCGCCCGTGAAGAAGTGACCCTGCGCCGCCTGAACACGCAGCCAGCGCCCGACATGAGCAGTGCGCCCGCGCCGCGCGATATCGCCCCGGAGGCGGAGCCAGCCGTAGCGCGGACGGTGACGATCACCTCGCCGGCAGACCAGACCGTGATACCCATGGGGCAGGGTGACTTTACTGTGGAGGCCTCTGCACAGCCCCCACTCAGCTCGGGCGAGAAGCTGGTGCTGCAGATTGACGGCGCACCGGTAGGCGATGCCCAGACGAACGGACGCTGGGCCCTGACCAATGTGTTGCGCGGTGGTCACGACCTCACGGTGGTGCGCCTTGGTGCCAGTGGCGCCGAAGTCGCGCGCTCCCCATCGGTACACGTCCAGGTCATGCGACCCTACAATATCCAGAACCGCAATTAGCCCCACACTGGACAGCGCCAGAGCCACCGTGCACTATATTGGTGCGAATGACCGGTGGTGGCTGGAAAACGCTTCGACAACCTGCCCGGAATCGCGAAAGCTTGCCATTTTCGCCTTTAAAGTAAGCACTCACTACCTATAAAAATCCCTGTTTTACTGACAGGTTGGTGAAGGGCAGCCCCTAAAGGCCAAGTTGGCGTTATTCTTGCTTTGCCAACAGGCGTACCGCGCTCAGGCGGTCAATCATGGGGCAGGCATGCAGCAGAAACCCGACATTCTGGACCACATCAGCACCGGCGTGATCGCTTTGGACGCACAGCTGCGCGTCACGGCAATCAACTCGGCGGCGGAGGTGCTGCTGGAGGCCTCGGCCACACGGGCCATGGGGGTCGATGTCAGCCAGCTGGTGCAGCAGGCGGGCGAATTGCTGCAAACCCTGAAGCAGGCCCGGGCCAACCGCGCCACCCTGGCCCGGCGGGGCATGCTACTGGTCACACACACCGGCCAGGAAGTACAAATCGACCTGATTGTCACCGTGCTGCACGGCGAACAGGGCGATAGCCTGCTGCTGGAGCTGATTCCTATTGACCGGCTGCAGCGGATCAGCCGGGAAGAAAGCATGCTGCACGCGCAGGAAACGACCCGTGCGGTGATCCGTGGTCTGGCGCATGAGATCAAGAACCCGCTGGGTGGCGTGCGGGGGGCGGCCCAGCTGCTGGCCAAGGAACTGCCCAACGAAGAACTCGCAGAGTACACCCGTATTATCATCCGCGAGGCGGACCGCCTGCGCGACCTGGTGGATCGCCTGCTTGGCCCCAACCAGCGGCTGGCGATAGAGCCGGTGAATATCCACGAAATCATTGAGCATGTGCGCAACCTCATCTCGGCCGAGGTGAATAACGCTGTCACCATCAACCGCGACTACGACCCCAGCCTCCCGCCGCTGCCGGTAGATCGCGCACAGCTCATCCAGGCGGTGCTGAACATCATGCGCAATGCCCTGCAGGCGGCGGCGTCGCCGGAAGCGTGCAGCATTCTTCTGCGCACCCGCTCGCAGCGGCAGTTCACGATCAGTGGTCGGCGACACCGCCTGGTATGCCGCGTCGATATCATCGACAACGGCCCCGGTATTCCGGCAGACCTGCAGCAGGCCATTTTTGTGCCCATGGTGACCGGACGCCCGGACGGCACCGGGCTGGGACTGTCCATAGCGCAGTCCATCATCAACCGCCACGGCGGCCTGCTGGAGTGTGCCAGCGAACCGGGTAACACCCGTTTTACCCTTTATTTACCAATGGAACAGAGCCATGCAGAGACACGCTAAAGTCTGGGTCGTGGATGATGACAGCTCTATCCGCTGGGTGCTGGAACGCGCGCTCAGCCAGGCCGGTATCGACAACGAGAGCTTTTCCGATGGCGACCAGCTGATCGAGCGCATGCTTTCCGAGCAGCCGGACGTCATCATCAGCGACATACGTATGCCCGGTATCGACGGCCTGGACCTGCTGACGCGCATCAACGATCAGCACCCGGAACTGCCTGTCATCATCACCACCGCCCATTCCGACCTGGAGAGCGCTGTCGCCTCCTACCAGCGCGGCGCATTTGAGTACCTGCCGAAGCCCTTCGACATTGACGAAGTGGTGGCGATCACCGAGCGCGCACTGGCACAGGCGCGGGAGAAGCGCGGGGAAATGACCCTGCCCGAAGCCCTGCCGGACACCGAGATCATCGGCGAAGCCCCGGCCATGCAGGAGGTTTTCCGCGCCATCGGGCGACTGGCACAGAGCAACATCACCGTGCTGATCAACGGCGAATCCGGTACCGGCAAGGAGCTGGTGGCCCGGGCCCTGCATCGCCACAGCCCGCGGGCCCAGCGCCCCTTCATTGCCCTGAACATGGCGGCGATACCCCGGGACCTGATGGAATCCGAGCTGTTTGGCCATGAAAAGGGCGCCTTCACCGGTGCCAACAGCAAGCGCGAAGGCCGGTTCGAGCAGGCCAACGGCGGCACGCTGTTTCTTGACGAAATTGGCGACATGCCAGCGGAAACGCAAACGCGCCTGTTGCGGGTGCTCGCCGACGGCGAGTTCTACCGCGTGGGGGGGCATACCTCAGTCAAGGTCGATGTGCGCATCATCGCCGCGACCCACCAGGACCTGGAAGAGCGGGTACAGCGCGGCGACTTTCGCGAAGACCTGTTCCACCGCCTGAACGTGATCCGTATCCACATACCCAAGCTGGCGGAGCGGCGGGAG
Source organism: Halieaceae bacterium UBA5044 (assembly GCA_002416125.1). Lineage (GTDB taxonomy): Bacteria > Pseudomonadota > Gammaproteobacteria > Pseudomonadales > Halieaceae > Haliea. The sequence goes on along the minus strand of DIBU01000001.1, from coordinate 381,763 downwards.
GACATCCCGCGGCTGATGAAATTCTTCTTTCGCAAGGCCGCCGAGGAACTGGGCGGTGAGCCGAAGCTGCTGCTGCCGGAGACCGAGCGCTTTCTTACCGCGCTGTCCTGGCCCGGCAACGTGCGGCAGCTGGAAAACACCTGTCGCTGGCTGACCGTCATGGCCTCCGGGCGTGAGATTCACCTGCGCGACCTGCCTCCGGAACTGGGCAAGGTGGCGGCGCCCGCGGCGGGCGGCGGCTCCTCGCAATGGAACGAGCAACTGGGCCAGTGGGCGCGCAAGGAACTGCAGCAGGGCAAGCACCACATTCTGCGCCAGGCGGTACCCATGTTCGAGCGGGCCATGATTGAAGTGGCGCTGGCGCAAACCCAGGGCCGCAAGCGCGATGCCGCGGAGCTCCTGGGCTGGGGTCGCAATACGCTCACCCGCAAAATGAAAGATCTGGATATGAGCGACTGAGGGACGGCATACTGCGTGCATGCTGAACATCGTCCTGTACGAACCGGAAATTCCCCCGAACACCGGCAATATCATCCGCCTGTGCGCCAACACCGGCTGCCAACTGCACCTGATTGAACCACTGGGGTTCGAGCTGGACGACCGCCGCCTGCGCCGCGCCGGCCTGGACTACCGGGAGTTCGCCAACGTGAAGGTGCATGCCTCACTGGAAGCACTGCGCAGCAGCCTGCCACACTCGCGCCTGCTGGCTGTCAGCACCCGGGGCACCACGCCACACCACAGGGCAGACTTCCGCCGTGGCGACGCGATTCTATTGGGCCCGGAAACGCGCGGTCTGCCGCAGGCGCTGCTGGATGCATTGCCGGCGGAGCAGGTCTTGAGAATTCCCATGCAGGCCGACAGCCGCAGCCTCAACCTGAGCAATGCGGCTGCCATTCTGTGTTACGAAGGCTTGCGCCAGCTCGGCTTTCCCGGGCTGGCGTGAACGGCGGGGCGTGCGCAGCCGACCGGCGCCGGACAGGCGCGGCCGGGTAGCAGACTAGTGCTCGGTGCCAGCGGCAGCGGCCGGTGCCTGGCCCTGCTCCTGTGAGCGCGCCAGCGCCTGCATATACAGGCCATCGAAGTTCACCGGCGCAAGCATGACCGGGGGAAAGCCGCCCTTCACACACAGGGAGTCGATATTCTCACGGGCGTAGGGGAAGAGGATGTTCGGCGCCGCCGTGGCCAGTACGCGGCGCAGATTCTCGCCGTCGAAGCCCTTGATCAGGAAGATGCCCGCCTGCTGGATTTCAACCAGGAAGGCTGTTTCGTCTTCCATCTTGGCAGTCACCGTAATGGTCAGCACCACTTCGTAATTGCCGTTCTCGTCAATGGCATCGCTCTTGGTGTTGAGGTCGACATTCACCTTGGGCTGCCACTGCTTGCGAAACACGCCCGGGCTGGCAGGCGACTCGAACGACAGATCCTTGTTGTAGATGCGCTGCAAAACAAACTGCTGTTGCGCCGGTTCTTGTGCGGCGCCTGCTGCTGTTGCTTGTTCATCGGCCATTGAGCCGTCCTCCATCAGGTTGTGTTAGCGGCCGGGCGCCTGTTGCGCCTGGGCCAATAGGGAATCGAGACGGCCCTGGCGCTCCAGCGCCACCAGCTCGTCGCAGCCGCCGACATGCACGTCGCCGACCCATATCTGCGGCACCGTATGGCGACCGCTGAGGCGCTCCATCTCGGCGCGCTTTGCGCGGTCACCATCGACCGGAATGTCCAGAAACTCTACGCCCTTGTCGGCCAGCAGCCTGCGCGCTCGCACGCAATAGGGGCAGAAGCGCGTGGTGTACAGGGTTACCGGAGCCGTCACGAGCGCGACCTACTTGACCGTGGGCAGCTGCAGGTTACTCCACTCCAGCATACCGCCACCCATCTTGTAGACCTTTTCATAGCCGGCGGCCTTGAGCTGTTTACCCGCAGGGCCAGCTGTCTGTCCCATCTTGCAGACCAGGATGACCGGGCGCTGGCGATACTTGGCCAGTTCGTCCATGCGGGCAGGCAGTTTGGCCGCGGGAATGTTCAGCGCATCGACGATGTGCCCGCTTTTGAACTCCGCGGCATCGCGCAGGTCAACGAAAACGCCCTCTTCCGCGTTCACCAGGGTAATGGCCTGCTGTGGCGTCAGGGCCGGACCGGACTTGCGTGCCTCGTGCATCACCAGCATGACGACCACCGCCAGCAATGCGGCAAACAGCACCCACTGCTGTATGAAAAATTCGATAAACAGGGCCATAACCGTGTTGTGCGCTCACCTGTGAGAAACTGTTCGGAGGCCACCCCGGGCACACATTGGCAAAGCGCCGGCGGGAGGGCTGCAGAAAAGGCCGCAAGTATACAGGCTAAGCCCTGCGGCAACCAGCCTGCCCAGCGGGCGATGCGATTCCCCCAGCGACAGGGTAGAATGGCAGCCCCCCGGCTTTTCGCCACCACCGGAGCATTGGATCGAGCATGAGCAACCCCCGCAAGCAGCCCACCGTACTGATCATCCTGGACGGCTGGGGCCACCGCGAAGAGGCCCGCGACAACGCGATTGTGCAGGCCAACACCCCGGTGTGGGACCGGCTCTGGAGCGAGGCGCCGCATACGCTGGTGTCTGGTTCGGGGCTGGATGTCGGGCTGCCCGCAGGGCAAATGGGCAACTCAGAGGTTGGCCACATGAGCCTCGGCTCCGGCCGGGTTATCTACCAGAACATCACACGCATCGACCAGGCCATCGCCGATGGCAGCTTCAACAACAACCCTGCCTATACGCAGGCGATCGACGCCGCAGCCACCGGCGGCGGCGCGGTGCATGTACTCGGCCTGCTGTCCCCCGGCGGTGTGCACAGCCACGAGGACCAGATACTTGCCGCCGTGCGCCTGGCCGCGGCGCGCGGGGCGAGCCAGGTGTATCTGCACGCATTCCTGGACGGACGCGACACACCCCCGCGCAGCGCCGACGCGTCTCTGGCCAAAGCCGAGGCACTGTTTGCCGAGCTCGGCTGTGGCCGTGTGGCAAGCATCGTGGGGCGCTACTACGCCATGGACCGCGACAACCGCTGGGAGCGCATTGAGCAAGCCTGGCAGCTGCTGACAACCGGCACCGCAGCGCACCACGCCGACACCGCGCGGGCCGCCCTCGCGGCCGCCTATGCCCGTGATGAAAATGACGAGTTCGTGCTGCCCACCGCAGTCGGCGCCGAGGGTGACCCCAGTGGCGCCATATGCGATGGCGACTGCGTGTTGTTCATGAACTTCCGCTCTGACCGCGCGCGCCAGCTCACCCGCGCCTTCACCGACCCGGCGTTCAACAGTTTCGAACGTGGCGCGGTGCCGAAACTCGCTGGTTTCGTCACCACCACTGAGTACGCGGCAGATATCAACGCACCCTGCGCCTTCCCGCCGGAGCACCTGAACAACGTGCTGGGCGAATACCTGGCGGATCAGGGCAAAACCCAGCTGCGCATCGCTGAAACCGAGAAATATGCTCACGTCACGTTTTTCTTCAGTGGCGGACGGGAGGACACATTCCCGGGCGAGGAGCGCATCATGGTGCCCTCACCAGACGTCGCCACCTATGACCTGCAACCCGAAATGAGTGCCCCGGAAGTCACCGACAAACTGGTTGAGGCCATCCACAGTGGCCGCTACGACCTGATTGTCTGCAACTACGCCAACGGCGACATGGTCGGCCACACCGGTATTTTTGCCGCCGCGGTACGCGCCGTGGAAGCCCTGGACGCCTGTCTGGGCAGGGTGGAAGCGGCCTTGCTGGAGGTGGGCGGCCAGGCTCTGATCACCGCGGACCACGGCAACTGCGAGCAGATGGTCGACTACGAATCCGGCCAGCTGCATACGCAGCACACCACTGAGCAGGTACCGCTGGTGTATATCGGGCAGCGGGACTGTGAACTGGATCCCGCCGGCGGTATTCTCGCCGATATCGCACCCAGCCTGCTGTGCCTGATGGGGCTACCGCAACCCGCGGAAATGACCGGGCACAGCCTGGCGCGCTGCCAGGATTAGCCATGCCTCGCCTGCGCCAGCATCGTGCAGGCCTGTTGCTGGGCATCGCCCTGCTCTGCCTGCCACTGGCCATGCCCGCCTCGCCGCAGGATGACGAAGCGCAGGCGCGCGCCAGTCTCGCCGAATTGCAGGCCCGGATCAAGGCCGTGACCGGGCAGCTGGACCAGGCGCGCAGCCAGCTGAGCAGCGAACAGAAGCAGCTCCGTGAAGCGGAAAGACGTCTCGGCGAGCTGCAGACAGCAATCGGCAACAACCGCGACGCCATCCGCAGCACCGAGGCCGAGCTTGCCTCACTCGCCCGGCGCAGCAGCGAGCTGGAGGCCGCCCGCGACAGCCAACAGGTACGCATAGGTACCGAGTTGCGCGCGGCCTGGCAAATGGGTCAGCAGGGCACAGTGAAAGTGCTGCTCAATCAGGAAAGTCCACACACGGTGGCGCGCGCCATGGCCTACTACCGCTACTTCTTCGAGGCGCGCAACGAGCTGGTGGTTGCCTATCGCGCGACACTGGCGGAGCTTTCCGCCATCGCAGCCCGCAGCCAGACCGCAGCCCTCGAACTGGAAGCGCAGCAGGCGCAGCTGCAGAGCCAGCAGGAAGCACTGCTGGCCTCGCGCGCGCAGCGTGAGCAGGCCATTGGCGCGCTGGCTGCCAATATCCGCAGCAAGGACGACGAGCTACAGCAACTGGAGCGCGACAGGGAAGAGCTGGAGCAACTGTTGGAGTCGATCAAACAGGCCATCGTAGAAATCGAGCTGCCGACCGACTACAAACCCTTCGCCAGCCGCAAGGGCAGCATGAGCTGGCCCATCGAGGCCCGCCGCAGCAACGGCTTCGGCGCCAGCCGCGGCGTCGGCGGCATGCGCTGGCAGGGCATCAACCTCATCGCCGAGGAAGGCACGCCGGTGCGTGCCATCCACCACGGCCGTGTGGTGTTCGCCGACTGGCTGCGCGGTTCCGGCCTGCTGCTCATACTCGATCACGGCGACGGCTACATGAGCCTGTACGCTCACAACCAGAGCCTGTTGAAAGAGGTCGGCGAATGGGTGGCACCGGGCACGCCGGTGAGCACCGTCGGCAGCAGCGGCGGCCTTGAGCGCTCGGCTCTGTATTTTGAAATACGCAAGGATGGCAAGCCTCTGGACCCGGTCGCTTGGTGCCGCTGAAGCCCCGCGCTTGCGCGGTTTCAGCCGGAATCGGTTACACTGGGGCCTTTCATCTGGCAACGGCGCAACGCCGACGGCGGTAACTCATGCAGTCACAGTTCTCTCCCCTGGCAGTCCTGCGCAGTGCGCTGCTGGCCTGTTTCCTGGGGGCGCCCGCAGCGCTGGCGCAGCACACTCAACAGGATGCCCAGCTGCCGCTGGACGCGCTGCGCACCTTCGCCGACGTGTTCAACCAGATCCGCATCGGCTACGTGGAGGAAATCGACGACAGCACACTGCTGGAGTACGCCATCCAGGGCATGCTGATGAACCTGGATCCACATTCTGCCTATCTCACGGAAGAAGCCTTCGAAGACCTGCAAACCAATACCAGCGGCGAGTTCAGCGGGCTCGGCATTGAGGTGGGCATGGAAGACGGCTACGTCAAGATCGTCGCGCCCATTGACGGCTCGCCCGCCGCAGAAGCAGGCCTGATGAGCGGTGACCTGATCCTCAAGCTGGATGGCAAGCAGGTGAAAGGGCTTTCCCTGAACGAGGCCATTGAACTCATGCGTGGCCCGAAGGGTAGCCCAATCGAACTGCAGATAGGCCGGCCCGGCACCAGCCAGCCTTTCGATATCACCCTGAAACGCGACACCATCAAGGTGGCCAGCGTGCGCGAGCGCTTTCTGGAGCCGGGCTACGGCTACATCCGCGTGGCGCAGTTCCAGACCGGCACCGGTGACGATGTGGGCGCTGCGCTGCAGCGGCTGATGGCCAAGGGCCCGCTGAAAGGCCTGGTGCTGGACCTGCGCAACAACCCCGGCGGTGTGCTCGGTGCCAGCGTTGAAGTAGCCGGGTTGTTCATGGATGGTGGACTGGTGGTGTACACCGAGGGCCGACTGGCCAACTCTGAAATGCGCTACTCGGCTGAAGCCGGGGACGCCAGCGGCGGCGCGCCACTGGTGGTACTGATCAATGGCGGTTCCGCCAGCGCCTCGGAAATCGTGGCCGGGGCCCTGCAGGACCAGAAGCGCGCGGTCATCATGGGCACTGACAGCTTCGGCAAGGGTTCCGTGCAAACTGTCATGCCCATCTCTGAATCCCGCGCCGTCAAGCTCACCACCGCGCTGTACTTCACACCCAATGGCCGCTCCATCCAGGCGTCAGGTATCGAGCCCGACATTATTGTAGAGCGCGCCCAGGTCACTGCCTACGACACATCCAACCAGATTACCGAAGCCGACCTGACGCGCCGGCTGGACAACGTGAACGGCGAAACCCGCCGCAGCCAGCGCCAGTCGGAGGGCCTGCTGGGCACCGACAACCAGCTCTATGAAGCGCTCACGCTGCTGAAGGGCGTGAACATCCTCGGCCTGCGCAGCGCCCCTGCCAACGCCGGTACGGCGGGCGACGGCTGACCGCATGTGGCGGGGTCTGCTGCTGGCGTTGCTGCTCCCTGTAGCCGCCTGGGGCATGCGCCCGCTGGAAACGCCCCAGGCCTTGCCCGCCTCCGGCGGCCTCGTCGGCACCGCCTACCGCGCGCCGCTGCCCAGCCAGCCCCCGCCCTTCGTACTGCCACCGGGCGACCCGGCCACGCTGGTCATTATCATTGACGACCTCGGCAACCGCCTCAAAGAAGGACGGCAGACCGTCGCCCTGCCCGGGCGCATCAGCGTGGCGGTGCTGCCCCACACACCTCACGGTGCGCGCCTCGCCGAAGAGGCCCACCGCGCCGGCAAGGACGTGATGCTGCATGCCCCCATGAGCACACTGGATCACCGCCCCCTCGGGCCTGGCGCGCTCACCAATGAGTTATCGCAAACCGAGTTCCGCGACACGCTGGACGCCGCGCTGGCCAGCGTGCCGCATGTGCGGGGCGTGAACAACCACATGGGCAGCGGGCTCACCCAGAGTCCCGAACCCATGCGCTGGCTGATGGCCGAGCTCACCGAGCGCCAGCTCTATTTCGTGGACTCGCGTACCCACAGTGCCACAGTGGCCGCCGCCGTCGCGGCCGAAGCCGGCCTGCCGCACCTGTCACGGCAGGTGTTTCTGGACAACGTGGCGGAACCGGCGGCGATTGCCGAACGCTTTAGAGCGGCCGTCAAGCAAGCACGGCAACAGGGCAGCGCGGTGGTTATTGGGCATCCATACCCGGCAACGATCGCGTTTTTACAGGACATACTGCCACGGCTGGAAGAGCAGGGCATTCACTTGGCAACGGTATCGGAAGTGTTGGAGCTGTAGCGCCGACAGCCCACCCTGTTTATTTGAGTTCACTCAATGGGGTGCAGGTTGCAGCGTATACACTGGTCAATGCGACCGCTGTGCCACTGCTTCAAATAATGCGCGCTCTGCGATTTCTACTAATCGGAGCCTGTCGACAATAGCAAAGAGGCCTGCATCACAGCCTGCACTCGGTTATGAACGTTCAGCTTTCTGAACACATTCTTGAGATGGAAGCGAACCGTATTTTCCGAAAGGTCTAAATCTCTGGCGATCGATTTGTTTGAGGCGCCAACTGCCAGCAAGGTCATAATTTCCTGCTCGCGCGCGCTAAGCGTGACAGTTACGCTCTTGTCTCGTACTTCAGCCGCCGTAAACCGTTTCTGTATCGACAACGCGTGTTGCACCGTATGCTCGGATAGCGCTTGCCCAGTCAAAACCAGGGTGATTAGCTCATCGAGATATGCCCCCTCGTCCAGCAAGGGGCGGATAAATCCAGTGTGCTCTGACAGTGTGAGGGCTTCTGCCATATAGCCTTGAGCATCTGTTTCCTCACCTATGGCCCAGGCAGCTTGTGCCATGAGTAACGTGTAACGCAGCAAAGAGCGCAAACGGCCTTGATGTCGCGCATCTTCAGAGAAATACTCAAGCTCCACCAAGGCTTCTCGCCCGCGGCCTTCGGCAAACAGTAGGCGACACATGGCCAAAGCCGCCACATCACGCTCGCGCCAAGCCGCTTGCTTACCATCACCCTGTCGATAGTCCGCGAGCTTCATTCCGGAATCAGACACCAAAGACCGTGCTGCCTTTAATTGCCCTGCTCGCACCAACAACTCGATGCGCTGGCATACAAGAAGGTCTTCAAGTCGCGCCAATCGCTGCTGATCGGCGTATTTCATAGCCTTGTCCAGCAGACGTAATGCTGACACCAGGCCAGACCGGCGAAATTCAATGTTACTAGCAGTGCAGTAGCCCGCCAGATAAATATCAAACCATGCCTCGCGCGCCTCCAGTTCACGGGGAAGCTGTCGGAGCACCGAAAGCGAAAAATCGTCCCGACCCAACTCATCCATCAGTTCGAGCATCAGAACATGACCGATAAGTCGAATCCCCTTGTCTTCGCCAAACTTCCTGCGAGCAATATCCAGGCCTTTTCGGTATAACTTTTCTGCACTGTCGGATTTTCCTTCCGCAAAGCTTGCATCACCTTGATGGAAGTACAGGTAGCTCTCGCCATAGAGAGAGCCGATCTCTCTAAAATTTCGAATAGCCTCTCGCGCGTAAAGGCGCGCACTGCGAAAATCTCCCTGCTGCGTATGTACGACACACAGTAAATTGTAATGAAAGGCACGACATCCCGGACCCTCTCTGTCTATTTCAGCCGTAGAGTCGAGCAAAGCACGGTAGCTCGTCTCCTGAATCTGGTGGCCCGAATAAATCGCGAGATACGCATCGATCTGGCGGAAATCATTCAGAAGCGCTCCTGACGCGCTGGATGGCCGAATAGATTGATCACCAACCGCCAAATGCTCAGCGCTTCTGTAGGTCTGCGAAGCCTTGAAAACCATACCATCCTTCACTTCGATAATGGCCTGCAAGAGGAGAAGCAGCGGAGAACGACCGATGACTTCCGGGTTAAGAAGCCGGAGCGCTAGACGGATACGAGTAATCCCTTCACGCAGCCATAGAGAAATTGCACCCATGGACTCAATAATATCGATTGCACGGTCAGGTTCATCAGCAAGCACACTGTGGCGAACAGCATTCACCAGATCCAGTTCGCGCGCGTGCCACTCGGCAATTCGGCCATGTAACCGGCGCAGGAGTTCAGGGGCCTGCAACTGCAACCGGCGGTATAAATGGTCTCGCAGCAGGGGGTGTAACTCGACGGTTTCTCCCGGGCTTGAGATAGAGCGTATCAGGCAGTGCAGATGCTTGAGCTGATGCACTCGCGCAAGGCTGTCAGTCGCCTCTCGAACAAAATCCGCCATTACACAATCAACCCGTTCCAGAGGCGAAAGTGACATAAGGAACTGCTGATCCGCCGGCGCCAGACCATCCAATATCTGGTGCGCGAGGTAGGCCGACAACGTCGCAGCGTCACTGTCCAATTCCTGCAACAATCGGTCATGGTCGCGCTCGCTGGACAACGCGCTCCGCAGCATCTGTACGACAACTGGCCACCCCCCGGTGCGCCGGTAAATATCTTCGATAACGCCCGCCGGCAGCTGGTCAGCAAAGAGTTCGCGAATCTCGGGGAGCGTAAACTGCAGCGCTGCCGCGTCAACGCGCAACACGGCACCCTCCACCTCCAGCCTGCTGACATCTAACGCGCTATCATCTCTGGTAGCGACAAAAAGGTGTAAATTTTCAGGCGCATAGCGCAAGAGGCGCTGAATAACCGAACGGACAGTACTGCCTGACAACTGCTCAAAGTCGTCCAGAATGAGTAAAACCGGCTCGGAAAGAGCTTCGATACTGCGCTGAATAAGGGTGAGAATCTGCCGGGGTACCACCTCACCCTGCAAGGTTACGCCATCGTCCTCCCCCAACCGCAGCACGCCAGCCTGATATAGGCTAAAAGCCAGATAGACCAGCAGCTGCCGCTCGTCGTCGTCATCCTCGTCAAGAGCGAGCCAGCAACAGGCAGCCGCTTCGCAGGGCAAATGTTGAAGCCACGAAGATAGCAAAGTGCTCTTCCCGTAGCCGGCCGGCGCCCTAAGAATGGTCGCCTGCCTGGATAGCCCTTCATTCAACTTCAACTCTAGGCCGCGGCGTATCAGCACATCAACACGTGGCACCGGCGGGTACACCTTGGCGGGAACCAGCCAAGGAGGGAAGAGCGCCCCGTCGCTGCTCAAATCAGCTTTCAACCTATATCGCATGGCCTTGAATGTATAAGACTCACACCAAGAAATCGACTGCCTTTAGCTTTGCAGCAACTACCCGTTCGGGTGGCAAATAATTGTTTTCGAACATTCGCCCACTACCCTCGGACAGCGCGATACCACACCGTCCACTGGTTGTAGTCAGTTTCGCCGCTGGCTAGCTTAAGTCACAAAGGGAAAAAGAGTACGCAAGGCCATGAGAATAGGCGTCGACGTTGGCGGAACAAACACGGATGCAGTTCTAGTGGACGGCACCTCGGTGATCGCGAGCTGTAAGCAGACAACAACATCAGATGTCAGCTCCGGCATTCAAACAGCAATGCAGCGGGTACTCGATTCAGCAGACGTTGCCGCTGACACCATCACGTCCGTCATGATTGGCACGACCCACTTTACCAACGCCTTTGTTGCACGCCAATCTTTGCAGAAAGTCGGCATATTGCGCGTTGCACTGCCCGCGGCAAGCGGTATCCCCCCGCTGGTAGATTGGCCTGAAGACCTGCGCGAGGCCATTGAAGGGCCCTGCTTTCAGGTCCGGGGCGGATTCCAATACGACGGACGTGTCAACGCGGAACTGGACGAGGGTGGTGTGCGTGATGCGGCTCGCCGCTTCGCCGCTGCCGGCATTGAGACAATTTCGATCTCCTCACTGTTTTCGCCCATCAATGCGGACATGGAGTTGCGCGCCGCCGAAATTGTCCGGGAGACCATGGGCAAGGACATCTCCATTACCCTCTCTCACACCATCGGCAGAATTGGCCTGTTGGAGAGGGAAAATGCGACTATCATGAATGCATCACTCGCACGGCTTTCGCGCGATGTCGTGCGCTCTTTCGCGACGGCGATTAACGCACTTAAGCTCAATGCTCCGTTCTACATCAGCCAGAACGATGGCACCCTGATGAGTGCAGATTTCGTTGAACGCTACCCGGTACTCACCTTCGCATCAGGCCCCACCAACAGCATGCGCGGTGCGGCGCGCCTCGCCAACCACCATACGGCAATGGTCGCTGATATAGGTGGTACCACCACCGACTTCGGCTGGCTGCAAGGTGGATTTCCGCGCGAGTCGACCGTGTCCGTGGACGTCGGCGGCGTACGCACCAACTTCCGTATGCCTGACATTTACGCCATGGGGCTGGGTGGCGGCTCGAGAGTTGTCCTGGAAGGCAATGAGGTCCGCATTGGCCCGGGCTCTGTAGGCTATCGCTTGACCGAAGATGCATTGGTATTTGGTGGCACTATGCTGACCACCACCGACATTGCCGTCGCAGCGGGCTACGCGGATATCGGTGACAGAGGCAGGGTTGACCACCTCGACACAAAACTGGTTGAGCGCTGCGTACAGAGAATACACGACATGATTGCGCAGGGTGTCGACCGCATGAAGACCAGTGCTGACCCGGTCCCACTGATTCTCGTCGGGGGTGGCTCAGTACTGGTCAACCGCGAGATACCCGGCTGCTCGGAAGTGATAGTGCCTGACCACGCGGGCGTGGCCAATGCGATCGGCGCATCGATTGCTCAGATAGGCGGGGAAACAGATCGGGTTTTCTTTTACGACGAGTGCGGCAGGGAAGCAGCTATGGATGCGGCACGCGCGGAAGCCTGTGAGCGCGCAATTGCCGCTGGAGCAGCCAGCGATAGCCTCAAAGTTATCGATCTTGAAGAGCTGCCACTGGCCTACGTTCCAGGCAATGCCGTCCGAGTGAAGGTTAAGGTCGCCGGTGACCTCGCACCCAAGAACCCCGCACAACACCTGAGAGGCTCCTCCACGCAATGAAACTCAGCAAAAAAGACCTAAAGTACATTGCTACCGGGGCAGCGTTTCTGGGCACAGGTGGCGGCGGAGACCCATATATTGGCCGCATGTTGGCCACCAGCGCGATCGAGGAGTTCGGTGCACCCGACCTCATCAGCGCCGAGAGCCTCGCCGACGATGCCAATGTCTACACCATTGCCATGCTTGGCGCACCCACGGTTCTCGTGGAGAAAGGCGCCGCGGGAGCAGACCTTGACCTCGCACTGCAGGGCCTGCAGGACTATACCGGCAAAGTGGCCGATGCCGTCATCCCGATTGAGATTGGAGGAGTGAATTCGCTGGTACCGGTAGTGGCCGCAGCGCGCACCGGCCTGCCACTGGTAGACGCCGACGGCATGGGGCGCGCCTTTCCCGAGCTGCAGATGATTACCTACAACGTCCATGGCGTTTCTTGCACACCCCTGGTAGTCGCAGATGAGCACCTGAACTCCTTGGTCGTGAATGCAGGCAGCGCGAAACGCGCCGAGGACCTGGTACGCGTTTGTGCGGTCGAAATGGGCGCGAGTGTCATGCTCTCCAGTTATTTGATGACCGGGCGTCAGGTGAAGGACTGCGCCGTACTCGGCACTATGACCTTGGCGCTGCAAATTGGCCGCGCAATTTTGGATGGACGCCGCTCCGGCGACCCGGTGGAGGCACTTCTAAAGACCCTGCGCGCTACACCTTACTACAACAACTGCAAGGTCATCTTCGATGGCAAAGTGCGTGATCTGCAGCGCGAAACCCAGGGCGGATTTTCCGTGGGGATTTGCGAAATCGCCCCTCTGGATGGGAATGGTGCGCCGCTTCGACTGACTTTCCAAAATGAGCACCTGGTAGCACATCAGGCGGGAGTAGTGCGCGCAATCGTGCCTGACCTCATTTGTGTCGTCGACAGAGAAACCGCTGAGCCGATACCTGTTGAAGGCCTGAAATACGGCCAGCGCGTTAAGGTACTCGGCGTAAGCTCGCCACCTAATCTCAGATCCGCGGAAGCACTGGCCGTATTCGGGCCTGCAGCCTTCGGTCTGAAAGATCCATTCCAGCCAATCGAAACACTTTAGCAAGCAAAAACACGTCCAAACAGGGGAAGAGAGATGCGACACAACAAAAAACTACTGGCGATACTGGTTTCAGCTACCAGCATGGGCTACCAGCCACAGCTTGCGGCACAACCACGAGAAGGGCTTCAGCTGGAAGAAGTTATCGTTACTGCACAGAAGCGCGAACAAAGTTTCAACGACGTGGGCATTTCAGTGACCGCGCTAACGGGAGACGACCTCGCCGCACTGCGCATGAATCAACCCATCGACATCGCAGCGCAAACACCCAACCTGCGCATCAACAATATTATCGCCAACTCCATCCCCAACGTGACGATACGCGGCGTTGGCCTGAATGATTACGCCACCAACAACAATCCCGCGGCCGGCATATACATCGACGAAGTCTATCTCGTTTCGCCGGCAATGCTCAGCTTCCAAATGCATGACCTGGCGCGAGTCGAAGTGCTGAAGGGCCCACAGGGTACGCTTTTTGGCCGTAACACTACGGCCGGCGCCGTAAACTTCATCGCCAACCGGCCTACTGAAGAGTTCGAAGCTGGCGCCACACTGGAATATGGAAGGTTTGGCTACGCCTCCGGTCAGGGCTTTGTCAGTGGAGAACTCGCACCGGGCCTGAGTGGGCGTCTTTCGGCCCAGCGGATACGGCAAAGCGACGGACATCAGACCAACCGCGTAAACGGGGAGGATGTTGGAAAAATTGACAGCACCGCGTGGCGCGGTCTGCTGCAGTGGCAACCCACCGAGCGACTGGATTTCCTGCTCAATGTGCATGGCGGCAAGGATGACTCGGATGTCTTTCTGATAAAAATCGATAATCCCTTCTCAGCTGAAGACGACGGTGACCGTGACGTATTCAGCTCCGGGGCATCCGTGGACACCCGGCAGGACATCGACAGCGAGGGCTTCTCACTCACAGCAAACTGGGAGTTTGCGCAACAACTCACATTGACCTCTATCAGCGCATGGGAAGAGTTGGACCGTTTCCACATTGAGGACCGGGATGCCACCAGCCTGCTGCAGCTCGACGGGTATTTCGACAACGCCATTGAGCAATTTTCACAGGAACTACGAGTCAGCTACTTAGGTGATACCTGGGTGTGGATCGCCGGCGCCTTCTACGGCAATGACGAGGTGAAAACCCGCGACCGCTTTGACGCCGGAGACCTGCTGCCTCTGCTGGGGCTCGACGGCTTCGAGTCACTCGGCAACGAGTACCGCCAGGAGACCGATTCCGCCGCAGCCTTTATCCACACTGAATGGGCCGTGATGGAGGACTGGCGGCTGACTTCGGGGTTGCGCTATACGGACGAAAAGAAGACTTTTTCAGATGCCTTTACCTATCTGATCGGCGGTGGTGAGGAAGCCCCCTTGTTCCCCGCAGTCAGGAATGAATACACCACGGATAATCTCTCAGGAAAGATCGGCCTGGACTACACCGGCTTCGAGAATATGCTGCTGTATGCGAGTGTATCCAAAGGCTTCAAGTCAGGCGGCTTTCAGGGGCAGCTCACCTTCGAGCCAAGCGATTTACAGCCCTTTGATGACGAAACACTTTGGGCCTATGAAGCAGGCACCAAGCTGACGCTGCTAGAGGGTTCAATGCAACTCAATGCATCATTCTTCTTTTACGACTATGAAGACATGCAGTTCTACGGAGGCATTTTTGACTCGCCGGTTGGCACGCTGTTTGGCATCGCCAATGTGGGCGACTCCGAGGTAACAGGGGGCGAAATCGAACTGGCCTGGCGCGCAACAGAATCATTGGATGTGCGGCTGGGGCTTGGCCTACTGGATACCGAAATCACACGCTCGATAGTCGGCGGGGTTGCAGAGGGCAGCGAGCTGCCAAACTCGCCCGAGGTGAACGTCAATGGGATGATTCGCTACGAGCAGCCACTGTCCGCGGGCCTCTACTTTGAAACCATTGTCGACTTCAACTACCAGGACGATGTGACCTTCGACATCGTGCGTCAACCTGTTGAGGCGGTGGAGGCTAGCTACTGGCTTTGGAATGCAAGGGCGGGCATTGGCACACAAACCGGTGAGTGGAAGGTATCCGTTTGGGGTAAGAACTTGTCGGATGAGCGTTACAGAACCCAGGTTCTGAACTCAAGCGTTGGCTACGGCGAATCCTGGGGCATGCCGCGCACCTACGGCTTAAGCCTTGAACTCGATTTGTAAGGATTCTGGCAGCCCATGAGGAGCACAGTATGAAGTCCATCGTTCATATCATTACCCCAATCATCACCGAGGGCATACGCAGCCTTGATGATGTAGATCCTTTTTTGCGTGCAGATCTTGAAGTTCGGCACAGCCTGATCAAGAACGGCCCTGCGTCCATCGAGTGCGCGGCAGATGAAGCACTGAGTGTGCCTGGCATTCTCGAAGAGGCCATTGCGGCCGAGCAAGCGGGCGCATCCGCAATCATCATTGATTGCATGGGTGATCCTGGCCTGGAGGCATGCCGGGAAGTAGTATCGATTCCTGTTCTGGGTCCGGCGCAAACCTGCATGCATTACGCCAGTATGCTCGGGCAGAAATTCGCTTTCATCACCGTGCTCGATCAACTGAAACCGATGATCGACGGACTGGCGGCACGCTACGGCCTGATGGACAACTACGCCGGGTTCGGAGCCATCAATGTACCTGTACTGGATATTGAAGAGCGCATCGACGACGTAATTGAACAACTATTTGAGGCATCGTTGCACAGCATCACCAAATCAAGAGCGGGTGCAATCATTCTTGGTTGCACCGGTTTCTTCGGTTGCGCAGAGGCCATAGCTACTCGCCTTGAAGCGGCCGGCTATACCGTACCGGTGTTAGACCCAATACCGCTGGCCCTTCACGCCGCAGACGCTCTAGTAAAAACAGGCCTCTCGCATAGCGGTAGCATTTACCATAAGCCGAGGCGCAAGGCCCTACGCGGATACTCCTTGCAGGGTTTTTATGATGTGGCTAACAGTTAGGCGCAGTCGCACACTGCGCGACGCCTTGATTGAATCCGCGAGGTGGTGGGGGACTAACTAAACGTTTCCCCCGCCGCACCCTCTATCTCAAAAACGGGCAAAATGCGTGGATACTGGTTTGCCCACTCCTGGTACTGCTTGTAGACAGGTGCATGCCGGCAGCACAGGGCAAACTTCTCGTCACGCTCTGCGCCTTCCAACAGTCGTGTTTTCACATTGTAATTCTTGCGTTTGTAGCGCATCGCCGCATTTGGGGTGGCGCGAAGATTATGCGCCCAGTGGGGGTCCCTGCTGGTCCCACCGCGCGAACCCACGACCAGCAGCTTGCCATCGCCAGTGGGAAAGGCCGGCAACACCGTGGAGCGCGACAAACCCGATTTGCGGCCTAGCGAGGTGAGGATGCAGGGATTGTTATAGCCGGATTTGTCATCTTTTGTGAAGATCCAGATGATTGGTGAGAAAGCGAACCATCGGACGCAGAACACATCAAAGACACGGCCGAACTCCGAGCCGCCGAACCATCTGATGAATTGCTGAACTGGCGACACCTTCATTGCAGATTTCCCTCTCGCCCGGCTGTCAATCGTTATGTGTGGTTTGACGGTACTCGCGAGACAGCTCAAGTAGCCGGTCCTGCGGAATGCATCTGCCGGCGCCGGTCAT
Organism: Halieaceae bacterium UBA5044; assembly: GCA_002416125.1. Classification (GTDB taxonomy): domain Bacteria; phylum Pseudomonadota; class Gammaproteobacteria; order Pseudomonadales; family Halieaceae; genus Haliea. Next base: position 364,999 of record DIBU01000001.1, on the reverse strand, counting down.
GCACGTTTATCACCCAGCTTCAGCTTCCCCATCACTTCACTGAGTGACAGACCTTGAATCTCGACGACCTTCCTTTGCGCAACCTTGCCTGCAATTATAGTGACAGCGCTTCGAGGGACGCCCAGTTTTTTTGCTAATAGCGCCTCGACAGCCGCATTCGCTTTCCCATTCTCCGGGGGTGCCGACACTCTTATTTTAAGCATATCGCCGAGCCATCCTGACATTTCCGAGCGGGATGCTCCTGGCACTACTTTTATATTGAGTTTTGTAATCGCGCAAGAACCCCGTTTCGGAAGAACACAACCGAGCCCACATTATACGGAAAGCACCTCAGGATATTCTTACGGTTAAATCCCTCTCAACACAGCCACCCTCCGCTGTATAAGGTCGGTTGCCCCGATGACTGCTTAGGGTAAACTCAGTGGCCACGACTAAACGCAAATGCGAGTCGGCATGGATACACCGCCACAACTATATTGTGACAACTGCCACAGTGCCCTGCACGGTGCTTTTTGCCATGAATGTGGCCAGGAAAAGAAGAGCTATATCCGCAATGTCAGCGGCGTCATCACGGAGTTCTTTGGTGAATTCAGTAACTGGGATACCCGGGTCTGGCGAACACTGTTCCCCCTGTGGTTTCGCCCGGGCTTCCTCAGCCAGCGCTACGTGTCCGGCCACCGGGTACCCTACGTACCGCCGCTTCGTCTTTACCTGTTCACATCCATCATTGCCTTCCTGCTGTTTTCGCATCTCACCCCTTCCGATGTCGTAACCATCGAGAGGACGCCCGATGCACCGGCGCTGGAAGTGAATGAACAGCTGCAAAACCTGTTGGACAACCCGCAGCCAGTGGTCACGCGGTTTTTCCGCCTCGCCCCCCAGATGATGTTTGTTCTGCTGCCCACCTTTGCACTGATACTGAAACTGCTCTACCTGCGCTCGCACCGCTACTACACGGAACACCTGATTCTGGCGCTGCACAACCACAGTTTCATTCTGCAGATGCTCGCATTTTACCTGGGAGTGACTGCAGTGGAGCGGATGCTGGGCACACACTGGCTGGCGGCCGCCCTGTCCTGGCTGGACACGCTGATTATGTGCTGGATTCCAACCTATCTGCTGCTGAGCCAGAAGCGCTTCTACCAACAACGCTGGGGCAAGACGCTGCTGAAATTCTGCCTCACCGCTTCGATCTACAGCGTACTGCTGTTGGCAGCTGGCTCAGGCCTGATCCTGTTCAGCGTTCTATCCCCCTAGCGGGCAAGGCCAGAGAAGCAAATACCAACCCTGGAGCTGCGCCACCGCGCGAGGTCTGGATATCACTTCGGCGCGTAACGGGCCTCGAAGGCAGGCGGGTCCTGATTGTAAAGCAACACGCAGGCCTGGCAGATACAGACTCGCCCCTTTGCTGCACCCGGCACCAGGTCCACCAGAGCCCTCGGGATACTGGCCGCAGCACACCAGCAGGGCTGCGTGCTGTTCACGCCGCAGGCATTCGTGCCGCCGCAAAAGGGGCAACTGTCCTCACAGAAACGGGTAAGCATTATATCCTCCGCAAACTGTTCGCGACTCAACGCCGGTTGCATCAGTGTAAGTCACCGCTGCGCCACCTGCGCAAGCTCACTTCGGGTGAGCGGCCTCGTGGTACCGGCTTGCAACTCGCCCAGCCTCACAGGCCCTATCGACACACGGTGTAACGACAGGACCTTGTTACCAAAATGGCCGAACATGCGTTTCACCTGATGGTACTTGCCCTCAACCAGCGACAGCCTGCAAGTCCGGGCAGAGCGTATTTCCAGTTGCGCGGGCAGTGTAGTCATTCCCTCATACGCGAAGTAAATACCGGCCCGAAACGCCGCCACATACTCCTCGCTCAGGGGCCTGGTAACACTGACTTCGTAGACTTTCGGCAGTTTCGTTTCCGGTGCACTCAGCCTGCGCGACCAGGCACCGTCGTTCGTCAACAGAACCAGCCCTGTCGTATTGAAGTCCAGACGCCCTGCAAGGTGCAGCTCATGTTTCCTGGGGTGGCGGACGAGATCCAGCACCGTGGGGTGCTTACCGTCCTTGGTAGCGCTGACCACACCAGCAGGCTTGTGCAGCGCAAGGTATACCGGCTGCGCGTCGCTCAGGACGATTCCGTCCAGCACAACCCGGGTGAACCGGGTAACCGGCTGTCGGATGCAGTGCGCAGGGATGCCGTCCAGCAGGATTTTGCGCTGCGCAATCAGCAGGCGCACCTCCCCCATGGAAAAACCGCTGTTCTGGGATATGAACCGGTCAAGCCGGGTGGTTGAGCGCTTCATGCTGGATCGGTGCTACCGACGCCCTTCGGTTCGGACTACGGTCGCATTCTGTCGGGGCCCACGAGCAGTGCGCTGATTTGCCCGTTTACCCTGAAACTCTGGATGAGCAAATATAGGCTGAGGAACAGGGCGCCTCCAAAAAACGCGGCAACCCCCAGGCACAGCCCGGCGACGGAGAAACCGTGGCGCCAGGACACCCAGAGCGCCGACAGCGTGAGCATGAACATGAAATCCAGATTGAACTGCCCGGCCCAGCCCATGCGGGCCATATCACCGAAGAAGACGCTGAGCAGGCCGAAGCCATGCTCGCCTATCACGATTCCGGTATACGCCGTCAAAACGATAAACACTGCAACCAGCAACACTCTCAAAGCTGTCATCACGTTCTCCTGCCAAAAGCCTGTAGCCGCATCATCGCGCCCAGCCGGCCGCTGCCTTCCTGTGCGCAGCCAATGACGCTATCACAGGCTGTGCCGTTTTTTCAGCCGCTGCATCTCACTGAGAATACTGACGAGCCTGTAAGCACCCCAGACCATGACGGCCCCGCCCGCCCCAAGGAGCAGGTTGACGACACCCGGTTCATTGAGCAGGGGGTGAAAAGCTGCTCCTTTCGCCGCGAACTTCCCATACAGCCCCAGCCCGAAGAGAAGGGTGCCGGGAGCCTCAATGATCTGCACTTTGCGCAGTTGCCTGTTTAACGCCTCGAGTTGTTCCTGGGGTTGTTGCTGCACGTTCACCTCCCGGCTTCTGGTAGACAGGTCACGTGACCTGCGGTCATCGTGCAAAGACCGCTTACTTACAAACAGCTTTATAACAAATTCTGCTAACACAATCGCCAAGCGTTTCTTTCCCGCCCGCGCAGAGGCGACTACTATCTGCAAACTTCTTCGGAGACAACATCATGGTATGGCAGGGCTGGCTTTCACTGGGTTTGGTGGGGGTGGTGCTCGCCCTGCTGATTGCCACGCGACTGCGCCCCCATGTGGTCATGCTGGGTGCGCTCACCGTGCTGGTGACAACCGGCGTACTCAGTGCGGGGCAGGCACTCGCGGGGTTTGCCAATGAAGGGCTGGCCACCGTGGCCGCAATGTTCGTTGTCGCGGGTGGCATTCAGGCTTCCGGCGGTGCAGAGCTGATTGTGCAGCGCCTGCTGGGCCGGCCCACCACCGCGCGCGGCGCCATGCTGCGCCTGTTTGCGCCGGTGGCGCTACTCAGTGCCTTTCTCAACAACACGCCTATCGTGGCCACCATGATTCCGGCCGTGAACAGCTGGGCACGGCGCATCAATGTCGCGCCCTCCAAGCTGATGATTCCGCTCAGCTACGCCGCGATTCTCGGTGGCACGCTGACACTGGTGGGCACCAGCACCAACCTCGTGGTGAACGGCCAGTATCGCAGCCTGACCGGCGCTGAAGGGTTCTCCCTGTTCGCCATCACCGCGGTGGGGCTGCCGGTGGCCCTGGCAGGTGCCGCCTTCATGTGGCTGTTCTTTGCCCGCTGGCTGCCGGAACAGCGGGACAACGCGCCCTTCGCCAACCTGCGCGAGTTCACACTGGAGGTCGCGGTGGCCCCGGGCGGCCCACTGATCGGCAAAACCGTGGAGCAGGCCGGCCTGCGGCATCTGGTGCGCGTGTACCTGGTGGAGATCGAACGCGAAGAGCAGGTCATTTCGCCCGTCGGCCCTGATGAGACATTATACGGCGGCGACCGACTGGTATTCGCAGGCGATACCGATGCGATTGCAGACCTGCTGCGCATCAACGGAGTGGTGCCCTCTACGCAGGTCACTGCCGAGGCCGCACCACCCAGGGACCGGGCCGAGCGGCGCCTGGTGGAGGTGGTCGTGTCGCCGCACTGCGCCGCGGTGGGCCAGGCCATACGTGACGCACAGTTTCGCGACCGCTACGGCGCAGCTGTGCTGGCAGTCGCCCGCAACGGGGAACGGGTGCGCGGCAACCTCGGCAGCACGGAACTGGCAGCAGGCGACACTCTGCTGCTGGAAGCGGGCCCAGACTTTGTCACCCGACAACGCCACAGCCGCGACTTTCTGCTGGTCAACGACCTCGCCACCGAACCACCGCGGCATGATCGCCTGTATCTGGCGTGGTGCATTCTCCTGGGCGTTGTACTGGCGGCTGGCACGGGCCTGTTGAGCATGCTGAATGCCGCTTTGATCGGCGCGCTGCTCATGCTGCTGGCGGGCTGCTGCTCGCTGGAACAGGCAGAGCGCAGTCTGGATCTCACGGTGTTGCTCACCATCGGCGCATCGTTCGCGCTGGGCGCAGCACTGGAGCAGTCCGGCGCCGCGCTGTTCCTGGCGCAGGGCCTGATCAGCCTGGGGGCTGACAGACCCTGGCTGCTACTGGTGCTCACCTACTTCACTGTGTCGTTGCTGACAGAAGTCATCACCAACAACGCGGCGGCCATTCTCATGTTACCCATTGCGCTCAGCGTAGCCGCCAACAGCGGCCTGGACCCGGTGCCCTTCGTACTGGCCATCATGATGGCTGCCTCGGCCAGTTTTGCCACGCCGCTGGGCTACCAGACCAACCTGATGGTCTACGGTCCGGGCGGCTACCGGTTTACAGATTTTCTCCGAGTGGGTTTGCCAATGAACCTGTTTATCGGTGCCGTCACCCTGGGGGTACTGTTGCTCGGCTGGCCGCTGCTGCCGCCCACAGAGTAACCTGCTGCGCGGTGGCCGCAGTGCATTGCATCGCGCAGGGCGAGCGGGGAGAATGCAGGGATACGCGCGCGCAGCTGCGCTGTGCGTACTTGGGGGCGCGAATGCCATGAACCAGCAGCAGGCAGACATCGTGATCGTGGGAGGCGGCGGAGCCGGCCTGCGCGCGGCCATCGCCGCGGCCGAGAGCAACCCCGGCCTCGACATCCTGTTGCTGTCCAAGGTGTACCCGATGCGCAGCCACACGGTGGCGGCAGAGGGCGGCTGTGCCGGCGTCATTCAGGCGCACGACAGCCTCGACGCCCACTTCGACGACACCGTGGCCGGGGGCGACTGGCTCTGCGACCAGGATGTGGTGGACTATTTCGTGCGCCATGCGACGGAGGAGAACCTGCGTCTGGAACACTGGGGCTGCCCCTGGAGCCGCAAGCCGGACGGCAGCATCAATGTGCGCGCCTTCGGCGGCATGCAGATAGAGCGCACCTGGTTCGCCGCCGACAAGACCGGCTTCCATATTCTGCACACGCTGTTCCAGACATCGCTCAAGTACCCCGGAATTCGTCGCTGTGACGAGTACTTCTGCACCGACCTGCTGGTGGAGGATGGCCACTGCGCGGGCCTGCTCGCCATCGACATGCGCAGCGGAGAGCAGACCCTGATTGCGGCCTCCGCTGTTATTCTCGCTACCGGCGGTGCTGCCCGCGTGTATCGCTACAACACCAACGGCGGCATCGTCACCGGCGACGGTATGGCGCTGGCCTACCGCCAGGGCGTACCCCTGCGCGACATGGAGTTCGTGCAGTACCATCCCACCGGCCTGCCCGGCTCGGGGATCCTGATTACCGAGGCAGCACGCGGCGAAGGGGGTGTGCTCACCAACCGCGAGGGCTATCGCTACCTGCAGGACTACGGCCTGGGCCCGGAAACGCCGCCGGGCCAGCCGCAGAACAAGCAGATGGAGCTGGGGCCGCGGGACCGGCTCAGCCAGGCGTTCTGGCACGAAGAGCAGGCGGGCCGCACAGTGGCCACGGAGCGGGGCGCAGCGGTGCACCTCGACTTGCGGCACCTCGGTGAACAGCACATCCAGGAACGCCTGCCCTTCATCCGCGACCTCGCGCGCACCTATATCAACGTGGACGCCGTGCACGAACCCATTCCCGTGCGCCCCACGGCCCACTACACCATGGGCGGCATTCAGACCGACCGACACACCGCCACCTGCCTACCGGGGCTGTATGCGGTAGGCGAGTGCGCCAGCGTAGGACTGCACGGCGCCAACCGACTGGGCTCCAATTCGCTGGCCGAACTGAGCGTTTTTGGCCGTCTGGCGGGGGAGCAGGCGGCAGAGCGCGCAGCACAGGGGTTGGCGGTGGACCCGCAACGTCTACGGCCACAGGCTGAGGCACAGGCCGCCGAGCGGGAAGCGTTGCGTAGGGCAAACGGCCCGGAACGCCTCGCCGTCCTGCGCGATGAAATGGCCGGCGCCATGGAGGCGGGCATCGGCATTTTCCGCGTGCCGGCACAAATGACCGCGACCGTCGAGAAGATTGCCGAGCTCAAGGCGCGCTACCAGCAGCTGGGGCTCAAGGATGGCAGCCACGCCTTCAACACGGAATGGCTGCAGGCGATCGAGCTGGGCTTTCTGCTCGATGTCGCCGAAGCGATGAGCCACGCCGCGCTGGCGCGGCAGGAGTCCCGCGGCAGCCACCAGCGCCCGGAGGATTTCCCGGCGCGCAACGATGCGCTTTTCCTCAGGCACAGCCTGGCCAGGCAACAGCAGGGAGGCGCCACCGAGGTCAGCTGGCAGGACGTGGTCATCACCCGCTCCGCGCCGGGCGAGCGGCACTACGGTGGCAAGGCGACCGGGGAGGCAGGCAGGTGAGCGACACTATCGAGTTGGCGGTCACCCGCTACCGCCCCGAGCAGGACACGCAGCCCTGGGAGCAGCGCTATACCGTGCCCTGTAGCGACGACATGTCCGTACTCGACGCCCTCAACTACATCAAGGACGCACTGGACCCGTCCCTGAGCCACCGCTGGTCCTGCCGCATGGCCATCTGCGGCAGCTGCGGCGTGATGGTAAACGGCGAGCCGAAGCTGTCCTGCAAGACCTTCCTGCGCGATTACCGCGAAGCCGGTGTGCTGGAGGTCCGGGCGCTGGACAACCTGCCGGTAGAGCGCGATCTCGTGGCGGACATCAGCGGCGTGGTCGAGCATATCGAGGCGGTGAAACCCTGGTTGATACGCCACAGCGAGCCCCCCGTCGACACAGCACACTCACAGACGCCGGCGCAGATGGCGCGCTACCACGCCTTCAGCCAATGCATCAATTGCGCGCTGTGCTACGCCGCATGCCCGCAGTTCGGTCGCAACCCGGCGTTCCTCGGCCCCGCCGCCCTCACCCTCGCCCAACGCTACAACCTGGATTCCCGCGATGAAGGCAGCAGCGAGCGCATGCCCTGGCTGAATGCGGAGGAGGGTGTGTGGAGCTGCACCTTCGTCGGCTACTGCTCGGAGGTCTGCCCCAAGGATGTGGACCCGGCCTCGGCAATCAACCGCGGCAAGGTGGCATCGGACATCAACTACGGGGTCAACCTGTTCCGCCTGCTGCGAGGCAAGGGCGATGCGTAAACCCTGGCAGCCACAACAACCCCGCAACTGGTGGCTGCGCAACCCGGCCTACCGCCGCTACATGCTGCGGGAAGCCACCGCGCTGCCCCTGCTGCTGTACACCCTGCTGCTGCTCGCCGGGATAGTCCAGTTCAGCCGTGGCGAGGCCGCTTTCGCCACCTGGCTCAGCTGGCTGCAAACGCCGGCAGGGCTGCTGCTGCAGGGTATCGCGCTGGCGGCGGCCCTGTTGCACGCGGTGACCTGGGTCGCACTGGTGCCAAAGATTCTGGTCATCGACAGCGACCGCCTGCGCATTGATCCGCGGCATGTGTTGCGTGCCCACCAGCTCGGCGCGCTGGCCGGCAACCTGGGGCTGATAGTCGCCACACTCTGGCTGCTGTGGCCGACAGGGGGCGCCTGACCATGCGCCGCTCCCACGAGCCCATCAGCTGGTCCCTGTTCGGCGCCGGCGGCATGCTGCTGGCGTTTATCGGCCCGGGGCTGATTGTGAGCACACTGCTGCTGGCCTGGCTGGTGCAGGACCCACAGGCGCTCTATGCCACACTGCACAGCGGCCTGCAGCACCCGCTGGTGAGGCTGGCCACGCTGGCCGTGATAGCACTGCCGCTGTACCACACCGCACACCGTCTGTATCACGGCCTGCACGACCTGCATATCACGGGGCCAACCTGGCTGCTGGGAGGAGTTTTCTACGGTGGGGCGACGGCACTCAGCGCCCTGTGTGCCTTCTGGCTGTTCACGCTGTAATCCAGCGCCGCTAGAGACGCACCTCGATGCCGCACTCGGCCATGTAGGCCTTGGCTTCGGGCACGGTGTATTCCGCAAAGTGGAAAATGCTGGCGGCCAGCACGGCATCGGCACCGCCCAGCAGAATGCCATCGACAAGGTGTTGCAGGTTGCCCACACCACCGGAGGCAATCACGGGAATATCCACAGCATCGGTAATCGCGCGGGTGACACCCAGCTCAAATCCGTTTTTGGTGCCGTCGCGGTCCATGCTGGTGAGCAGGATTTCCCCGGCTCCCAGCTCCGCCATCCTCACCGCCCAGGCGACCGCATCGATACCGGTGGGTTTGCGCCCGCCGTGGGTGAAGATTTCCCAGCGCGGCTGGCCGTCCACATCGGCCACGCGCTTGGCGTCGATCGCCACCACGATGCACTGGGCACCGAAGCGCTGCGAGGCCTGGCGCACGAGTTCCGGGTTGTGGATTGCGGCCGTATTGATGCTGACCTTGTCGGCGCCGGCATTGAGCATGGTGCGGATGTCGTCGACAGAGCGGATGCCGCCCCCCACCGTGAGCGGAATAAACACCTGCTCGGCAATCTGCTCCACGGTGTGGACCGTGGTCTCGCGGCCCTCGTGGCTGGCGGTAATGTCCAGGAAGGTGATTTCGTCAGCGCCCTGCTCGTTGTAGCGGCGGGCGATTTCCACCGGGTCACCCGCGTCGCGGATACCGACGAAATTGACCCCCTTGACCACGCGCCCGTTGTCGACGTCGAGGCAGGGGATGATGCGTTTGGCCAGGCCCATCGCTCAGGCCGCCGTGTCACACAGGCGTTGCGCTTCGGCCACGTCCAGCGTGCCCTCGTAGATGGCCCGGCCGGTGATGGCACCGCAGATGCCTTCATGTGCCACAGCCTGCAGGGCCCGAATATCCTCCAGGTTGGTGATGCCGCCGGAAGCGATGACCGGAATGCGTGAGGCCCGGGCCATGCCCAGTGTGGCTTCCACGTTCACACCCTGCATCATGCCATCGCGGGCAATGTCGGTGTAGACAATGGCGGACACGCCATCGGCCTCGAACTGTCTGGCGAGGTCCGTGGCCAGTACCGTGGACACCTCTGCCCAGCCGTCGGTCGCTACCAGCCCATCCCGGGCGTCCAGGCCGACGATGATCTTGCCCGGAAACGCGCGGCAGGCCTCGGCGACAAAGGCCGGCTCCTTCACCGCTTTGGTGCCGATGATCACATAGCTGACACCGGCCCGCACATAGTGCTCGATGGTCTCCAGGCTGCGAATGCCACCACCGATCTGGATCGGCAGCTCGGGCCAGGCGGCGGCAATGGCCGTCACCACCTCGCCGTTAACCGGCTCCCCGGCAAAGGCGCCGTTCAGGTCCACCAGATGGAGGCGCCGACAGCCCGCGTCCACCCAGCGCCGGGCGACGGCCAGCGGGTCATCAGAGAACACCGTGCTGTCCTCCATCAGGCCCTGGCGCAGGCGCACGCACTGGCCGTCTTTCAAATCGATAGCGGGAATGATCAGCATGAGGGTGTCCAATGGATGAAGTTGCGCAGCAGCTGTAATCCGGCGGTGTGGCTCTTCTCCGGGTGAAACTGGGTGGCAAAGAGATTGTCCCGGGCCAGCGCCGCATCGGCACACACGCCGTAGTCAACGCTGCCCGCGACCAGCGAGCGGTCGGCAGCGGTGACGTAATAACTGTGCACGAAATAGAAACGGGTGGCATCCGGAATGCCGCTCCAAAGTGGGTGCTCACTTACTCTGCGAACCTCACTCCAGCCCATGTGCGGCACTTTCAGGCGCTGCCCTTCGACGTCGTGCAGCGGCTGGCCAAAGTGGCGCACGGTGCCCGGAATCACGTTCAGGCAGTCCACACCGCCGTTCTCTTCCGAGTGGCTCATCAGCGCCTGCATGCCCACACAAATGGCCAGCACCGGCTTGTGTTGCTCGGTCAGGGCCACCTGCAGCAGCTCGTCGCAGCGCAGGCGGCGGATCTCCGCCATACAGTCGCGTATGGCGCCCACACCCGGGAAGACGACGCGGTCCGCCGCGCGGATCTGCTCAACATCGTGGGTCACCACCACGCGTTCAGCGCCGACATGCGCCAGCGCACTGGCCACCGAATGCAGGTTGCCCATGCCGTAGTCGATCACTGCCACTGAACCGCTCACGGGTGTTACAGCACACCCTTGGTGGAGGGCATCATGCCGGCCATGGCCGGGTCCGCCGAGAGCGCCATGCGCAGCGCGCGGCCGAAGGCCTTGAACACCGTTTCGATCTGGTGGTGGGTGTTCTCACCGCGCAGATTGTCGATATGCAGCGTGACTTGGGCGTGGTTGACGAAGCCGTGGAAAAATTCCTGGAACAGGTCCACGTCAAAGCCGCCCACGGAGGCGCGGGTAAACGGAATGTGATACACCAGTCCCGGCCGGCCGGAGAAGTCCACCACCACGCGGGACAGCGCTTCATCCAGCGGCACATAGCTGTGGCCGTAACGCACAATGCCTTTCTTGTCGCCCACCGCCTTGGCGAAAGCCTGGCCGAGGGTGATACCGATGTCCTCCACCGTGTGGTGGTCGTCGATGTGCAGATCGCCCCTGGCATGGATGTCGAGATCGATCAGGCCGTGGCGCGCAATCTGGTCCAGCATGTGCTCGAGGAAGGGGATACCGGTGTCAAATTTCGCCTGACCGGAACCGTCGAGATTCACCGTGGCGGTGATCTGCGTTTCCAGCGTGTTGCGAGTCACACTCGCCTTGCGCTCAGACATGCTATTCTCCAGAACCTGCACTGGCGGATGGGAACCGGGGCCAGGCCCGGAAAAGCGCGCCATTATAGAAGAAAGCCGGGCCGAATTCACCGTCGGATGTGCCGCGGCAGCGTTGGCCACAGGCGGGCATCCCGGGCAGCGGGTAAACTGTGGCGAGGCCCGCCGCGTACCAACTGATGAACAGTCGCGGCAGCACACGAAACACGCAAACACCACAAGCCGCCATCGAACAAGGACTCCACACCCATGCACGCCACCCTGCCGCTGCTGGAAGCGACCGATTTCCCCGCCCTCAGGCGGGCTGCGCTGCAGACCCTGCAGGTCAACCTCGGTTACCTGTGCAACCAGAGCTGTGTGCACTGCCATGTCAACGCCGGCCCCACCCGCACCGAGATGATGAGCGACAACCTCATCGACCTCATACCCCGGGTATTGCAGGCACGCGGCGTGTCGCTGCTCGACCTCACGGGCGGCGCCCCGGAAATGCACCCGCGCTTCCGCGACCTGGTGACCGCGGCCACCGCCCAGGGTGTGAGGGTGATGGATCGCTGCAACCTCACCATCCTGCGCGAACCCGGTTATGAAGACATGGCGGAGTTTCTCGCCCGGCACCGGGTGGAAATCGTGGCCTCCATGCCCTGCTATTCGCCGGCCAACGTCGACCAGCAGCGCGGCAACGGCGTGTTCGACAAGAGCATCGCCGCCCTGCAGTCACTCAACGCCCTGGGCTATGGGCAACCGGGCAGTGGTCTGCTGCTGAACCTGGTCTATAACCCGTTGGGCCCCACCCTGCCGCCCAACCAGCAGGCGCTGGAGGCAGACTACAAGCGGGAACTGCGCGCGCATTTCGGTATCGAATTCAACGCCCTGTTCACGCTGGCCAACATGCCCATCAAGCGTTTTGGCAGCACCCTGATTTCCAAGGGCCAGTTTGCCGCCTACATGCAGCTGCTGAAAGATGCCTATCAGCCCGGCAACCTCGAGGGTGTCATGTGCCGGTCGCTGGTGAGCGTGGACTGGCAGGGTTACCTGTACGACTGCGACTTCAACCAGCAGCTAGACCTGCCGCTGCCAGGCCACGAGGGCAGGCCGCAGCTCGCCAGCCTGCTGACGGGCGGACTGGATGGCCGCGAGATACGCACCGCCGACCACTGCTACGGTTGCACCGCCGGCCAGGGCAGCAGCTGCGGTGGCGCCCTGAACTGACCCAGGCCAGAACCGGGTGCCCGGTGCGGCTCCCCCAAGGAGAACCCTCGTGAGCCGTAAGCTCTTGATTGTTGTGGCCCTGCTGGGCCTGGTGCTGGGTTTCTTTGCCCTGGGCCTGCATAACTACCTCACCCTGGACCAGCTGAAAGCCAGCCAGGCACAGTTTGCCCAGCTGCTGGACGCGCATCCGGTCGCCGTACCCGCGGCCTACTTCGGCATTTACGTGCTGGTCACCGCACTGTCGCTACCCGGCGCGGCCATCATGACACTGGCTGGCGGCGCCCTGTTTGGTCTGGGCTTCGGCCTGCTGCTGGTGTCATTTGCCTCCAGCATCGGTGCCACCCTCGCGTTTCTGGTTGCGCGCTTCCTGCTGCGCGACAGCGTGCAGCAGCGCTTCGGCGAGCGCCTGAAGGCCATTGACCGCGGTATTGAGCGCGACGGCGCGTTCTACCTGTTCACCCTGCGGCTGGTGCCGATTTTTCCCTTTTTCGTCATCAACCTGCTGATGGGCCTGACCCGTTTACGCACCTGGACATTCTACTGGGTCAGCCAGGTGGGCATGCTGGCAGGCACCGCGGTCTACGTGAACGCCGGCACGCAGCTGGCCGCCGTTGAGCGTCTTGGCGACATCCTGTCGCCGGCGCTGCTGCTCTCGTTTGTACTGCTCGGCCTGTTTCCGTGGATCGCCAAACTGCTGGTCGCCGCCGTACAGCGCCGCCGCGTGTATAAGCGCTGGCAGCGACCGGCACGCTTCGACCGCAACCTGGTGGTGATTGGCGCCGGCGCCGGCGGCCTGGTGTCGGCCTATATCGCCGCGGCAGTAAAAGCCAGGGTCACCCTGGTGGAAGCGCACAAAATGGGCGGCGACTGCCTGAACTACGGCTGCGTGCCCAGCAAGGCCCTGATCAAGAGTGCCAAGGTGGCACAGCAGATGCGCCACGCCGGTGACTACGGCTTGACCGCCAGCGAGCCGCAGTTCAGTTTTCGCGAGGTGATGGCGCGGGTGCATCGCATCATCGCCGAGATCGAGCCCCACGACAGCGTCGAGCGCTACACCGGTCTGGGGGTTGAAGTGCTGCAGGGTTACGCCAGGATTATCGATCCCTGGACAGTGGACATCGCCCTCAACGACGGCGGCACACAACGCCTGACCACGCGCTCGATTGTCATCGCCGCCGGCGCTGCACCACTGGTGCCCGACCTGCCTGGGCTGGAGGATACCGGTTACGTCACCAGCGATACGCTGTGGGAGCGCTTTGCCGAGCTGGATGCGCTGCCGCAGCGACTGGTGGTGCTGGGCGGAGGCCCCATCGGCTCCGAGCTCGCCCAGGCCTTCGCCCGGCTGGGGGCCAGGGTCACGCAGGTCGAGCGCGGGCCGCGCATCCTGCCGAAGGAAGACCACGAGGTAGCCGCGCTGGCGCGCGACGCACTGGCCGCGGACGGCGTTGAGATACTCACCGGGCACACGGCACTGCGCTGCGAACAGGTCGCCGGCGAGAAACACCTGATCGTGGAGCACCAGGGTGGTGAACGCGCCATCCCCTTCGACCAGCTGCTGGTCTCAGTGGGTCGCCGGGCGCGACTCACGGGCTACGGCCTGGAAGAGCTCGGTATTCCCAGCAACCGCACCGTCACCACCAACGAGTACCTGGAGACTCTGTACCCGAACATCTATGCCGCCGGCGACGTCGCGGGCCCCTACCAGTTCACCCATACCGCGTCGCACATGGCCTGGTACGCCGCGGTCAATGCACTGTTCGGGCAGTTCAAGCGCTTCAAGGTGGACTATTCGGTGATTCCCTGGACCACGTTCATCGACCCCGAGGTCGCGCGTGTCGGCCTCAGTGAGCAGGAGGCCATCGACCGCGGCATACCGCACGAGGTAACCCGCTTCGAACTCGCCGAGCTGGACCGGGCCATCGCCGACAGCGCGACCCGCGGGTTCGTCAAGGTGCTCACCGTGCCCGGCCGCGACCGCATTCTGGGCGCGACCATTGTCGGCACCCAGGGCGGCGACCTGCTGGCGGAATTCGTGCTGGCGATGCGCCACGGCCTGGGGCTGAACAAGATTCTCGGCACCATCCACACCTACCCGACGCTCGCAGAGGCCAACAAATACGCCGCCGGTGCCTGGAAGAAGGCTCACGCACCCGAACGCCTACTGCGCTGGGTGGCGCGCTACCATCAGTGGCGGCGCGGCGGCAGCGCGTAAGCGCCCTCACGCTGCCTACCGTAGCGCGGGTTCCGACAGATAGCGCTGCAGAAACGCATCTGCTGCGGGCAGGGCGCTGCCCGCGGTCAGAAACGTGAGGATGTGGCCCCGGGCTGCGAGCCGCTCCAGTTCCACCGCCACGCCCTGCGCCCGCAGGGCCTGAGCGAACTCCTCAGCGTGGTCGATGGGCACCAGCGTGTCGCGGGTACCGTGAAACAGGTAGAAGGGGGGCGCATCGTCGTGCACCCGCGTGACCGGTGAAGCTGCGGCAAAGGTTTCGGGAATTTCCGTCAGGCGTCCGCCAAGAAACTGGGGCACCAGCTTGCCACCCGGGAACTTGCGCAGGTCCATCGGCGAGCCACCGGCGATGACCGCGGCGGGACGCGTCTGTGCTCCGCCCCAGGGCCTGTCCAGCTCATCGCCAGTGCCCGCCGCCAGCGCCATCAGGCTCAGCAGGTGAGCACCCGCGGAATAGCCAAAGGCAGCAATGCGCTGAACATCCAGGTCCAGGCCGGGGGCTTCCCGGTGCAGCCAGTGCATCGCCTGCTGCAGGTCGTACACCTGGGCCGGATACTTTGCCTCCGGCGCAAACCGGTAGCTGGCGTTCAGCACCACATAACCCTGGCCCGCGTAGTAGCGTGCCAGCCGGTCCATATCATCGCGGCTGCGGCGCTCCCAGCCCCCACCGTGCACCAGCAACATGCCGGGGAACGGACCCTGCCCCTGGGGCAGATACAGGTCAGCCTCCAGCGGCTGGGGCCAGTCCTGGGGCGTGTACACCACGGTCCGGATGTCTGCGGCCGGCTGCTTCGGCCCGGGCACCACGCCGCATCCCGCCACCGTAAACGAGGCGGCGGCGACCACCGCGGCAAGCAGTAATTTCATGGCCTGTGACCCTTGCGTGAATACATCATGTCCAGTTTACGCAACAGGAAACGATTCGGCCCTGTGCGCGGGGTGCAGGGCAAACTGCAGTACACTGGGCCGATGCGCAAACACCCCACATTCGCCGACCAGGTTCTCGCCTGGTTTGACCAGCACGGCCGCAAGGACCTGCCCTGGCAGCACGATACCAGCCCCTACCGGGTGTGGGTGTCGGAAATCATGCTGCAGCAAACCCAGGTGCGCACGGTGATCCCCTACTACCAGCGCTTCATGCAGCGCTTCCCCGACGTGCAGGCCCTGGCAGAGGCGCCCATCGATGAAGTGCTGCACCTGTGGACCGGGCTCGGCTACTACGCCCGCGCCCGCAACCTGCACCGGGCCGCACAGCAGGTGTGCACAGAGCATGGCGGGGTGTTTCCACGCAGTCTGGAGGCCCTGCAGGGCCTGCCCGGCATCGGCCGTTCCACCGCTGGCGCCATCCTCGGCATCGCCTTCGGAGAGTGGGCCGCCATTCTCGACGGCAACGTGAAACGGGTGCTGGCGCGCTACCACGCCGTTGCCGGGTGGCCCGGGGATACCGCAGTGCATCGCCAGCTCTGGGCCTTCGCCGAGAAACATACACCGCAGGCGCGGGTTGCCGATTACACCCAGGCGATGATGGACCTGGGTGCCACGCTCTGCACCCGTAGCCGACCTCGCTGCACGGAGTGCCCGCTACAGGCGGGATGCAGCGCGCTGGCACAGGGTCGCCAGGCGGATTTCCCCGGCAAGAAACCGCGTAAAGCGCTGCCAGTGCGCAGCACCGTGTTCCTTGTGCTGCGGGATACACAGGGCCATGTACTGCTGCAGCAACGCCCCCCGAGCGGTATCTGGGGCGGGCTGTGGTGCTTCCCCGAACTGCCCTCATTGCAAGTTGCCCCCGACTGGTGCCTGGAGCAGCTTGGCCACGCCGCGCGCTCGCTGGAGTCTGGGGCTGCCTTCCGCCACACGTTCAGCCACTACCACCTGGATATCCAGCCGCTGTACGCGCAACTGGACGCGCAGCCCGAGGCCATCATGGATGCCGGTGACCGGCTCTGGTATAACGTGCAACAACCACCCGAAATCGGCCTGGCCGCACCCGTTGCCCGGTTGCTGGCGAGCCTCTAACCGCGGAGCAAGCACATGCCCAGAACCGTATTCTGCAAGCGCTACCAGCAGGACCTCGAAGGCCTGGACGCACCACCCTACCCCGGCCCCAAGGGGCAGGAGATCTTCGAGCATGTGTCGAAGAAGGCCTGGAGCGAATGGCAAGCGCAGCAGACGATGCTGATCAACGAAAAGCAGCTGAGCCTGATCGACCCCGCCACCCGCAAATACCTGCAGGAAGAGATGGACAAGTTTTTTGCTGGCGAAGAACACGACCGCGCGGAGGGCTATGTACCTCCGGCAGGCGAGTGATCAGGCGCGAGTCTCTATCACCTGCACCCAATGCCCTAACAAGGCGGTCTGCCCGAAAGCCAACTTGATGCAGACCAGCAGCGGTACGGCCAGCAATACCCCGACAAAGCCCCACAGCCAGCCCCAAACCAGAATCCAGACCAGGATGATGAGGGGGTTCAGGCGCATATTCCGTCCCAGTATCAGGGGCGTGATGACCTGCGCCTCCAGCAAATTGATACTGAAGTACACGAGGGCCGGCAGCAGGGCGTAGGCAACGAGACCGTATTGAACCACCCCGGCAAGGACCAGCAGCACAACGCCAATCAGGGGGCCAACATACGGCGCGAAGTTCAGCATACCCACCATCACGCCCCAGAGCAGCGGATCTTGCACACCAAATATCCAGAGCATGGTGCCAACAGAAAGCCCAAGGCAGGCATTGATCACGCTGACCGTGAGAATATATCGGGACAACTCTGTCTGGACAGTGCGCACAAGCTCCATTGATGCCCGCCTGTCGCTGAACACCGGCAAAAACTCCACAGCAGCAGCGAACAGGCGCGGGCCGAAAATCAACAGAAAAAGAATCATCAGTACCGTTGTCAGCAGCTGTGCGATCACCACCGGCGCAGCACTCAGCGTTGTCAACAGCAGCTCCAACCCGCCTTGCTTGAGCCGCTCGCTGACCCGCCCTTCGTTGCGGTCACTGCTTTCGCTGTCATCACTCTTTTCGTTGCCACCGTCGAACAAGCCAAAAAAGCTGAAACCTTTCTCCTCCTGCGCAGGTGGCTCCTCGGCCTGGGACGACAGTTTGTTTGTCAGGTCATCCACCTCGTCCGAGAGTTTGTCGGCCAACCGCGGTATGGCCTCTGCCCAGCGCTGCGCGGGCTCGGCGAGCTGGCTGCCCAGCAACGCCATCGGGCCACCAATGAGTGCAAGGATCAGCACCGCGGAAACCGAGCGAGGCACGAGGAATCGCTTCAGCGCGTTGACCAGGGGGCTCAACAGCAGGGCGAAAAATAGCGCCACGACAACGGGCATGAGCAGGCTTTTGGCAAAATAAATGGTGTAAAGAAGCGCCAGCGTTGCGAGCACCTGCAGCGACAGAAGGCTGGCAGAGCGACCCTCTGCGCTCATGTCGTGGCCGACTCTTTTGCCATGACTGCGGCGCGCCTGGACAGGAGCGGCCACAGCCTGAAGCCACGCACAAGCAGCGTGGATACCAGAGAACTTCCGGCACCTGCCGCCAACAGTCGCTCCGCAATGAACCCGGAAGCGAAGCCACCGACGACCAACCAGCCGGGGTGCGTCTCTCTCAGGTAGTCCACGCGAGCCTTACCAATGACCTGCAGCGATTGGCACCGGGCCACCAAGCGAGCCTCGACTGCCTGTAGCTCAGTGATTCTTTGCTTGCGACTCAGCGCCATTATCCGCTCCCATCATGGTCCGCAACTGGCGCCGGGTCACAGGCAACGCCAGCGTTCTCGCATAGCGCCGCGCGGCTGTCCACAGCCACCCTAGCGTCAACAGCTGTAACAAGGTGAAAACCGCAAGCCCGAGGGCTACCGATTGTGTCGATGCATAGGCCTGCCAGGCCAACAGCAGCGTCAGTCCCAGCCAAGCCAGAATGACCAGCGGCACGATTGCCAGCACGACGAGAATCAGGCGACCGGCATCACCCGCAGCGAGCTTGAGTTCCAACGCCACCAGGCGGGAGAACTGATTCCCCGCCTCGACAGCTTGCTCAAGAAATTTCTGCCAATTGCGCAATTCGGCTTCGACGCCCGTGCGCGTGCCCGCAGAGGATTCCTCCGGGTCTTCCGGGTCAGCCGCTGCCCTTGATCCGACCGGGTCATCGCGCTGCGGCTCGGCTGCCCCCGATGCGGGCCCTGTGGAAATTATGCTCAACTCCGCGACAACAGGCGGGACACCACTAAGCCCGCAAAAAATGCGATGCCGATCGTGGCCAGAGGTTTCTCGTGAACATAGCGCTCCATCTCACGCTCCAGCTCGTCGGCTTTGTGCTTGCCCTTAAGCAGCTGCTGCATGGCGTCTTCCTTAAGATCCATGCCTGCAGAACGTGCCGCCTGGCGGAAGTGTTCCTGAGCCTCCAGGAGGTTCTGGTAGGCCGCCAGCGCCGCTTCCTTGCCGGAATCAATCTCCTGCTGCGAGGGCTTTTGGTCTGTGGACTCTGCCATGGCGCATTCCTTTCGCGTTGTTAGCGTGTATTTCGTCGCTTCAGGATAGCCCATACAGCAACCAGCTGCATCCGCGCATCAGGATGAGCGCCGGCGCTTGACTCCCGGGCGGCGGGCGGGTTAAATACGCAACCTTCGCCTCCATGGCACACGCCCGGATAGCTCAGTTGGTAGAGCAGGGGATTGAAAATCCCCGTGTCGGCAGTTCGATTCTGTCTCCGGGCACCATCTTTCGACCGTTTTTCGTCACGGTCAACCAGTCAGTAATCCCAAATACATCAACAAGTTACCGCCGAGTGATTCTCACTTGGCTGACATTATCGTTCTAGCTTCTCACCAACCGCAGCGGCGTGTGTTGAATCGATTGTGTCCTAATTGTGCCATCGATCCGACACGCAGCCGCTTGCAAGTGATCAGCCGCCAAATGCGCATAGCGCAATACCATCTCAAAGCTGGACCAGCCCCCCAATGCTTGTAGCTCTTGGAGAGACGTTCCGTTCTGGACGTGCCAGGACGCCCAAGTATGGCGCAGGTCATGCCAGCGAAAATTCTCAATCCCCGCTCGCCCCAACGCCGCTTTCCACGCTTTTGTGGAAGTGCGATCCACTGGCTTATCCGCATAAGTAAACACCCAGGCACTGTGTTTGCCCCGCTGACCTTCTAAAACGCTCAGCGCGGAATCGTTCAACGGAACGGCAATCGCCTTACGCGACTTGGATTGATCTGCATGAATCCAGGCCATACGACGTGCAACATCCACTTGATCCCAGCGCAGATAACTCACATTGCGTTGCCGAAGCCCGGTGGCCAAACTGAATTCAGCCAGAGCTGCCAAATGTGGCGGCAACTCCTTCAACAACAATGCGGCCTCCTCACGGGACAAATAGCGCACACGCTTTTTCGGTTCAGGATAGAGCTTCACGCGCGGACATCGGTCGATCCACTCCCAGTCATCCCGGGCAGCTCGCAAAATAGCGCGAACCAGCGCCAGGTACCGATTGGCGGTGGATGGGGTGGCCTCAATTTTCTTGAGCATCCCTACCTGGTCTACCCGGTCCCGGCTGATTTCGTCGAGGTACAAGCCCCCGAAATACCCATCCAGCCAACGCAGTTTACCCAGGTCTTTGTCTCGATCCGCTTTGTGATCCTTCTCCTGTACCCAACGCACCACAGCCTCCTGCCAGGTGCGTCTTGGCTTTTCACCGAGACGGTGAGCCCGCCACAGGCTTACTTTCAAGTGGTCGTGGTATTCCTGCGCTGACGCGCGGTCTTCAGTCCCAGCAGAGCGGCGTATTCGCTGCCCCGAGGGGGTCCGCACATCGACCCACCAGACCGGTCCTCGTCTATAAATTGCCATAAGGGTTTCTCCTTACAGCCACTTACGGACGCTTGCCCGGACCCACCATACGACGATTCCAGAAAAGCGACAAGATCCTCCTCTCTGAACACCCAGCGGCGCCCGGGCTTCGCGCCCCGCAGCAAACCCGCGTGCGCCAAGCGCCGCACGGTCGCCTCCGCGATCAGGAGCAAGCTCGCCGCTTCTTCGACCGAGTACGTTCGCATGCCCCCTCACTCCCCACCCTCAGCGCCTGCGTCAGGCGCGGGGGATGGGCTGGACAGGGTGTTGTAGCGTCTGGCTTTCTCGCGCGATTTAAGTTGGGCATAGCGCGTCAGGTCAGCGCCTGACCCCCAACCCGTAGCCCGGTGGTAACTCACCGCGTCCCGGATATATCGCTCGAGCCCCTCAAAGAAATCGGAAATACCCTCTCGAGCCATGTAGGAGGTGATCCCACTCAACCCATGTTTAAACAGAAAGTGATCGTCAGGTACCCGCGCGCGACTAATGCGTGAGAGGTTTTCGCTACGTGGAACGCCCCAATTTGCTTGCACCAGGTGATCCCACAGAGGATGGTTCGGCCAGCGGGTGCGGCTATCGTCAGACGCACTGGGTACGGTTAAACGCAGCCAGTTGTTCGCGCCATAGCGCCACAGGGCCGCAAGGCTTGCGCCGAGGTGCTCTGTAGTTTCCACCCCAAGCTCTTTGAGGACATTTCGTTTAAACTGAAACTCAAGACGCCAGACCGTCGTCGTGCCGTGCCAGCCAGACGCTTGCCACAGTTCGTGAAGATAGTATTTTTTAGACTTCTGGATCTCCTCGGTCTTGTCGTACAGTCGTGCTGATATATCTCCGCCCAAGCCAAAGGCATATCCCGTGAAGCGCCGGGTTGTATAATAATTGCTTGCCTGATTGGCTCGAGTAACCCAGGCATCCAGAGCCAGTGAACCAATGTCTACCTCTGTTGTGAAATCAACGCAGATATCCACACGACTAACGTTTGGGGTGATCGAGGCTCCACCAAGCTGGCTTACCACACTCGACAGGGCACCTGTTGCCGCAGCCCAACCTGCGCGAGTGATCAGCTCGCTACTGAGTTGCACATAGGCGAGTGGGAGCCTATGTGCCTTTTCACCGCACACCTGGATATGAAACCAGTTATCCACCAAAACATAGGGGAACCGCCCCTTTCCACGATCCCGCACTTCGAAGCGATGATCGTCCACCACAAAAACAGCACACGACGAAACGGCCAGGTCAGCTGATTTTGCACGTTCCTTAAGCTCGTCGAGGTGCCTTGCCTGTGCATCTGACAAGCTACCCGGATATGACAGATACAGGCTGTCTATACCCGCGCGGAGGATGTGCGTGGACGGATTCTGTTGAATGCTGTTTGCAGGTGCTGTGTTACTAGGCGGCGCACCTTCCTCGACGGTGGGGAGGTGTGGGTGCGGGGTTGTCTCCGACACTCCCGACCCCACACACTCTCCCTCATCAGTGGATGGGCTCGATACACCTATCGATACTGAGTCTTGTTTAGCCATGTTGATTCTCCTTGATCAGACATGGCCGTCATACTTATTCCTCAGGGGCGAATAGACGACGACAGAATCTGCGCGTTTTATGTCGCACGATCAGATTGCCAACGCTGGATAAGGCGCTTGAGACTCCTGGAGGCATCCCCTTCGACATCATCGGGATAAAGCTTCAGTTCCTGACAAAATAGCTCATAGGCGCGCTTTTCTGTCAGGGAAGCGAGGCAATTCTCTTGTTCCAATACATAAAGACATACTCGCAATGGCGCGTAGGGTTTCATTTTCTTGGTGGGAGCGCCTTGCCGAAGCCGTTTGCTGGCTTCCTGGAAGAATCCCTCATCGCCCTGGTACTCCGCCAAAGCCATTCGATCAGCAAAAGGGGGACAGGTCAGTATGGTTCGGTCGATAAGTATCGCGTCAAAAAAAGCTCTGTCGTTGCCTTTTTCAACTTCCTTGGTCAATTCCTCCAAGGACTTACTGTAGAAGCACATGGATCGAAGGTTACCCCTTAGGGCCATCGCAATACCCAGAATATATTTGGCATCTTCTGGTTCGCCTTTTGGCTCAAATTCCTCGAGTTGACTCAGGATCGCGACGTGAGGATCTGACGCTTGAGCAAGCTCAGAAAACTTTGATTCCAGACTAAGTAATTTGAGCTGCCAGGCCACCAGATCCAGGAAGGGAACCTTGTAGAAGGTAGCCCAGAAAAAGGGCGGGGTTAAGCGCTCAGCAAATCCACCTGGCAGTGAGGTCATGAACCCCCTTAGTTCAGCCAAGCCTGACTCAACCGATCGAAGTTGCTGCGTGAGCGCCTGTAGATCAGCTGCGGAATAGCGACCAAACTCCTTCCTAACCATCTTCGCGTTCGAATCCTGTGGTTTGTCACCGAGGGGCTAAGGGTTGACGCGGCAAGACTCAATTCCAGTTTACGTGCCACTTAACACCAACAGCGGAGGGTTTATGAGGTTATTTTTCCGCCCCGAAGGGGGGCTACCGCCTAACAGCAGACATATAACGACCCCATTTGAGGCCGGAGTGGAGCGCGGCGGAACTGGGGTCGAGGCCCACTCCGTGGGCGACAAACATGCGCTTGTTAGTCATGGTCAGGAGATCCAAAAGTCGAATGATACAGCTCTGTAGGCACAATCACTAAGTCCACATTGTATGCGCTTCAATAAGATGTCGAACCCATAAAACGGTTTTGGCCCAACGGTCACATACAAGTCACCCCCTCGATAAAAGATGCGCCTTATGTGCTTGGCTTCTTCTAGATTTAGTTTTTCCCCAGTATCGACTTCAAAGATATCTAAATTATTTGTGATTATACTATTAACAGCTTCAACAGCTTTTCTTGCGATGTGGGCATTCACACCATCATCTACAGAAATGTAGTTCGATCCGTCTACTAGACGAAGGGCTTCGTTCAGGCGACAGCTCCATTTGTACTCGTGTGACGTAGCACGACAGGTGACCGAAGGGACAACGCCTATCGTGGACGACCTTTGCTCCGCAGGGTAGTCAATCCGAATAATGGTGTGCCCCTCGTCTGTACTGACCATACAGATATGCTCGAACTCCTTCTTGGTCAAGCTAGGATCTATTGTTTCCACCTCCCCTAACATGCGAGCTAACCCCGATGCGTCCAACTCGACTACCGGAGGGCAAGAGTACGTTGATGCACTGACATTCGCAGACAGGAAAGCCATGTAAACTGTAAATAACTTTCGGAGCATGGTATTGGCTAACGCCTCGAAAAGCGGCCGGCGTCGCCGGTCCGTTCCGCGAAGCGAACGCGCAGCTTCGACTGGTTACGTTGGATTATCACCGACCAGCTCCCGAATCTCTGAAAGGATCTCTAGTTCCTCTTCAACCCATTTATGCGTGAGACCCGCCTTACTTGCTTTATACCAATCTAATCGCTTAGATCCGCCACAAAAGCCGACTTCCGAATCGCCATACAAGAAGAATAAATAGGTCAACCCTGGAGTCAATTCCATTCCTGCCGTAG
The DNA here is from genome assembly GCA_002416125.1 of Halieaceae bacterium UBA5044. Classification (GTDB taxonomy): domain Bacteria; phylum Pseudomonadota; class Gammaproteobacteria; order Pseudomonadales; family Halieaceae; genus Haliea. Next base: position 341,065 of record DIBU01000001.1, on the reverse strand, counting down.
TAAGGCTAGTACCGACACTCCCACTCGAATGAGATTGTCCTTTCAACAACTCAAGCGTGACGTAGTTGGCCGTTACGGTTATAGAACTGCTGTCATTCCATTCAGCGGAGGCGTTCTGTAGTTGAGCAACAACAATTGTCGTTGCTGCACCCACTTTCGCCTCCAACGCTTCAATTTCCGGATTGCATTTCGCCGCAGCGCTAGTCGAAAGGGCTACTGCGATCAACAACGGGATCAAAGATCTTGTATGGGCGGAGAGCATGGGTAGCAACCTAACGCCGCAGGCTGCGGCGCGTGCAGTTTGCGCGTCCGTAGCCCTGCCTTGTTATTGAGCGCGGCTTAAAATCTATGCACAGAATGACGACGCCTCCAGTTCTTTTTCGATTCGGTGTAACAGAACTTTAAAGCTGGGACCGCTACAAAACTGCGGATGCTGCTTTATATACAGCAGAGCTTCCTCAAATGTAGCCCTGCTCTCATCCTCTCGTCCTATACCTTTCTGAATTTGCCCTTTCAATTCGAGATACTCAGGAATTCTTGATTTATCAGGCTCTAACTTAATTGCACGGTTGATCGAATAGATCGCGTCAGTACGCATTTCTCCGTGGGCCCGAATATAGTACTTGTGAGCTAGGTAAGCTTTGATACTTTTTTTAATCCAACGCATGACGCCCACTCGTAGCGCTCAATAACAGCGAATTAACAAGACTGGGCCGAATAACCTCATTCCGGTCAACTCGACCACAGAAGCCGAAAGAAAGAAGACTTTTAGCATGAAATTAGTATGTTAGCTATTCGCACTTGAAATCCAACCGAGATAACCGGACGTCATTCGAAGCCATGCCCCACCCTTTTCAATAAACAGCGGCTTTGGGACATCAACTGCCCTTAGCGGCAGCGCAAGTAGAATGACCGCACTTAGGTGCGGACTCAAATTCACAGTTGTGCGGACAGATTATTGATCATTAGGTCTCGGGGTTAGGTGCGGACTGTGGCCACAATTGTGACCACACAAAATGGCACCATCAAATATTCAGTACCATTACGTCACATAAGAACAGGGAGCAAACGTCGTAACTGGCTGATTAAGCTGAATATTTAGTTTGGCCAGCGAAATTGAAAATCCCCGTGTCGGCAGTTCGATTCTGTCTCCGGGCACCATATCTCCCTCCCGTCCAGCGAGCATTCTCCTACGACGCTTCGACCTCCCGCTCAACGATACTGCGACGGGCCAGATTACTTCCGGACAGCTGCCCTCACAGCGCACAACGCTCCGCCCAGCACCACAGATTCCCTTCGGCAAGCCCCCGTTCTAGCCGGCGGCGACCTCCGGGATGCTTCCGACAAGCGCTATCGCCTCAATCTCGATCATGAGTTCCGGCAGTGCCAGGGCGCGCACCTCGACAATGGTGTCTGCGGGGTAGGGCGGTGTGAAGTACTGTCTGCGCAGCTCCACAACATCGGGAAAATGGCTCATGTCCGTCAGGTAGATCGTGACTTTCACCACCTGCGCCAGGCTACTTCCCCCGGCTTCCAGCACATCGGCAAGGTTGCGAAACACCTGCTGCGCCTGTGCAGCAAAGTCGCCGACGCCAACCAGCTCTCCATGGCTGTTGATAGCAGCCTGTCCGGAGGTGATCACCAGGTTCCCCACGCGGAAGGCTTGGGAAATGCGGTAGGGCGCCAGCGGGTCGGGTCGAGTGGCGATCTGCCGGGCGTAAACTGGATTGTCGTCAGTCATGGCCTGCGCTCCGCTCAAGGGACATGCATCAACGCTTGATGTCGGTTATCTGCCGGTAGAGCTTGTCTGCCTCTTCCGACAACACGGAATATTGTCGTATGTTGCCGTTACGCTGCGCCTGCATGGCCTCGCCCAGCTTGGACTCATACGCTTTTTGCAGTTTCTTGAGCTGCCTCTCCTCGGGGCTCTTGAATAAACCCAGCATCACCTTTCTCCTCGCCTTTGCGTGTAGATGGATACGGGCACCTACGCTTTTGGTTCAATGCCGTTAGCGAAAAAGGGCACGATTTCCCTGCCGGCGCACGGCCCGCTCCAGCTCAAACACGTGCGCATCCTCCGCCCCCAAATCCCGCAACGCGTCAGCGAGATGCAACAGGTACTCGCGATTGGGACCACTCGGGCCCACGGCGCGGTCGATCTGCGCAGCGATTTCCACCTCACTCGCCGGCCCCAGGTAAGCGGGGTTGTCCGGCCCTGCGATATACACCAGGGCCTCTTCACGCGCACCACCCTCGAACTCCGCATCCACCACCACCCTCAGGTAGCCATTCTTTTCCCGATGGTCCAGGTGTTCGAAAACAGCCGGGGTAATCTCAAAGGCCATGCCCTGGCAAACTGCCCCGGCGCTTTCCACCAGGGTGACCACGCGGCCCGGTGCCGCGGGCGTTCCGCGATGGTCGTGTGAGCCCTGCCAGAAGCGGCGCGCCCACCCGCGAATGATGGCGGGGCGCCGCTGCAGAAAAGGAAAGTCCACTTTGTAGATCAGTGAACCGTAGCCAAACAGCCACAGGCGCTCGTGACTGGCGAAATAGTTCATGGCGCGGTTTCGAGCAATGGTGTCAGCGTCCATTAGTGTCGACATGGTGCGCGGCGACCTCCCCTGTGCGCTGCGGTATACTGCGTGCCGAAAATTTGCTGAACCGTCCACCCATGCCACACGATGGCGACGGCTCCACCGGCCACCAAGGATAAAGCAACGCGATGAAACTTCACCACCACGTTACCCGCGAAGCCTACGCGCCTCCCAGTACGCGGCAGCGGATTTTTGTCCGCTACCTGGTGTCCATTCTGATCGACCTGGTGGTACTGAACCTGTGCGCCGAATACTGGCAGCACGTGCAGATTTCCTCCTTCAGCATTACCCTCGCCGCCGCGCTGCTGCTGCAGTTGCTGCTGCAGGGCACCCTCGTCATCGAGCACCGTATAGCGGCCTGGTTCTCCGGGCGCCAGGGGTTATCCTGGCAGTTCCTGCGCTTCTTTTCTGCCTGGCTGGTGTTGTTTGCCTCCAAGTTCGTCATGCTCTGGGCGATCGACCTCGCCTTCGGTGATGCCTTGCTGTTTACCGGCCCACTGCACGGCGTGGTGGCATTCCTGGCGGTGATTATCGCCATGGTAGCGGCAGAGGAGCTGGTCGAGCAGCTCGTGCGCCGTCTCGCCTGAGCGCGCCTTCGCGGGCTAGGCCTGCATTCCCCAGAGTGGCTTGGTGCCCGTGCGCGGCAGATGAGGCAGCACTCGCTGTTCGAACAACTGCAGCATGGCCCAACCGCGGGCGGGGTCGATCCCCCCGAAGAGCGGGGTCAGGTACAGCGAGCTGTGTTCGCCCAGCTCCCGGGCCAGGGCTACCACCGCTTCCGGCCGCAACACCTGGTAAGCGCCGCTCTCGCGCACTGTCTCCGCCGTCATGCCGCCCGCATAGGGGCCCTGGGGGGTGCCGTAGGCCTCCGCGGTCCAGCGGGAATAGGAATCCAGCACGTGCAGGATGTGCGGCGCAATCCACTGCCAGTCCGCTTCGGGGTCTTCCGACACCCAGAGGAAGGTCGGGCCCTGCCGGGGATAGGGGCCGGGATCCGGCTTGCCCAGGCGCAGGCAGGCGTCGCGGTAGGGTTGCCACACCTTGGGTGGAAACAGCGGCACGAGAAAACCGTCGGCAATTTCGGCGGCAATGCGCGCCACCTTCGGCGCCATGCCACCGAGCAGGATAGGTACCGGTTTTTCCGGCACCGGGGACACCAGGCAGGGGCGCCCCTCGTAGGTGAAAGGCTCGCCGGTCCAGGCTGTTTTCAGCAGCCGCGCGGTGTTGCAGGTTAGCGCGAAGCGATCCTCCACCCGCCGACCGTACATGGCGAACTCCACCGGCCGGTAGCCGAACCCCAGGCCCAGCTGCATGCGCCCAGCGCTGACGAGCTGGGCCACGGCCAGGTCTTCCGCCAGGCGCACCGGGTCATAAAGCGGGGCAAGCAGCACAGCGGTGCGCAACGCCACCTGCCGGGTACGCCCCGCCATCGCCGCGGCCAACACCAGTGGCGAGGGGTTATAGCCGTCGTCCGCGCAGTGATGCTCACCAAAACCCAGCACGTCAAAACCCACCCGGTCGGCCCACTCGGCCATATCCAGCGCTGCGGCATAAGCCGCTTCCCTGCCCACACCGAACGTCGGTGTACGCATATCGAAAATCATCACCAGTTCCATGGCGTCGCTCCTCGGGGGACCACTACCAGTGGCAGACACTGTAACAACGCGGGCGCAACACCCAAACCGGTTTCAGCGCCCGGAGACGATGGGGCGCATCAACTGACTGTTGGGCCCGGGAACAATACCCGGCTGTTGTAACGGTGGGCGCAGGCCGGGGCGCTGCGGCGGGTGCGGCCGGTGACCCGGGTGCCAGGGAATGACCACGGGCGGCACATACACCGGCACGTAGCGGACGGTTGTCTCTGGCTCCGATTGCCGGGCGGGAGGGCGGGCCTCAACCTGCGCCCGCAACCTTGCCACTTCCCGTTCAAGCTCGCGTTCGCGGCGACTCTCTGCCAGGCGGTCGGTGCTGTAACGCATCGCTTTCAGCTGCTGCTCGGCCGCTGCCGGATCACCCGCCTCTGGCGCGCGTATGCGCAACACCTCGGTGCCGGTGCCCTCCGCCGGCGGCGTATCGGAAAACTGCACCGTGCCATTGGGCCCCTCGGAACGGTAGACCGTGGTGTCGGCAGCCAGGGCAAAACCACCCATAGAGAACAGGACGATAGCGCAGGCGATAGTCGATAGCTGTGGCATGTCCTCATTATAGATCAGTTGACAGATCAGGGCGCTGTGGTTACCCGGCCGGATTCTCTTGATGTGGATCAAGCTCTGCGCTTTTCAGCCCCGGTTATACCGCAGATGAGGTATGAGCGGCTTGCGCCGGGAGGAGGATAGTCGGTATCAAAGATCATCCGGAACCGGAGAATAACCATGACCGCACAACAAATGAATGATATCGACCGCCTCTACGCCAGCGCACGCAAAATGGTACCGGCCCTGCGCGAGCGCCAGACCGAAGCCGCGCGCCTGGGCCACCTGCCCGAAGCCACAGTACGCGAAATGCAGGAAGCGGGTTTCTTCCGCATCATGCAGCCCGCACGCTTTGGCGGCTATGAAATGGAACCGGAGGTGTTCTTTCGCGTACAGATGACCCTTGCCGAGGGCTGCATGTCCACCGCCTGGGTGCTGGGTGTGGTGGCGATCCACAACTGGCAGCTGGCGCTGTTCGACGAGCGCGCACAGCAGGACGTGTGGGGCGAAGACACCAGCGTACTGATCTCGTCCTCCTACATGCCGGTCGGCAAAGTGACCCGCGTCGACGGCGGCTACAGGCTGAGCGGCCACTGGGGCTTTTCGTCGGGGTCCAAGCACTGTGACTGGGCCTTCCTGGGCGCCATGGTGCCGCCGGAGAACGCGGGCGAGGCGCCGGACTACCGCACCTTCCTGGTGCCACGCAGTGACTACCAGATCGTGGATAACTGGGACGTGAGCGGTCTGGAAGGCACCGGCAGCCACGATATTGTGGTGAAGGACGCCTTCGTCCCCGAATACCGCACCCACCGCTCCATTCACGGCTACGAGTGCAACAGCCCCGGCAACGCGGTGAATACGCACCCGATCTTCCGCCTGCCTTTCGGCCAGATCTTCGTGCGCGCCGTGTGCAGCTCGGCCATTGGCGCCCTGCGCGGCGTCACCGACAGCTACGTGCAGGTGAACCGCGAGCGCGTGGGCCTGAACGACGGCAACAAGATCGCCACGGACCCCGATGCGCAAATGGCGCTCGCGAATGCCATTGCCACCGTCGACGAGTGCGAGACCATCATGTTCCGCAACTTCGACAAGATGCTGGACGCCGCGCGGGAAGGCAGCTCGCTGCCCATTGAAGAGCGCATCAAGATGCGTTTCGACGCGTCGCGGGTAGGGGCCAAGTGCGCGGATGCAATCAACGCCATGTTCATCGCCTGCGGCGCGCAGGGCATCCACCGCGGACACCCGCTGAACCGGGCGTGGCTGGATATCAATGCCGGGCGCACGCACGTGGCCAACAACCCGTTCAAGTTTGGCCGCAACCTCGGCGGCAACCTGATGGGCCAGCCGAATACAGACTTTTTCCTTTAATACAACACCATAACGAGCAGCGCACTGCACCGGAGAGACCCATGACTGTTCAACAAAAAATCGAACCCTATGTGATCAAGGCCGAACCGCGCCCGGAGCGCTATGCCCGCGGCTGGTACGTCATCGGCAACGCGGCCAGCGTTACCACCACACCGCGCATGCTGGAAGTGTTCGGCACCAAGCTGGTTGCCTACCGCGGCGAAGACGACGGCGCCGTGCACATCCTCGACGCCTACTGCCCGCACATGGGCGGCGACCTCAGCGGCGGCAAGGTCTGTGGCAATTCCGTGGTCTGCCCCTTCCACCTGTGGAGCTGGGGCGCAGACGGCGTGTGTGACGACATTCCCTACGCAAAGAAAATCCCGGACAAGGCGGTGATCAAATCCTGGCCTGTGCTGGAACGCAACGGTCTGGTGCTGGTCTGGCAGGACCCGGAAAACAACGCCCCCATCCCCGGCCAGGAACCCGCCGAGATGACGGACTGGTACTCCGGTGAGTGGACCGACTGGGAAATGCGCGCCATCCCGATCAAGACACTGGGCCGGGAGCTGGTCGACAACATGGCAGACATGGCCCACTTCGGTCCCATCCACTACTCAACGGTGAAGTCCTTCCGCAACACCATGGAAGGCCACAAGTTCGTACAGTACATGGTCGGCGGCCACCAGATCTTGACTGAAGGCGACGGCGGCCTGATCACCAGCGTAGCCACCTACGAGGGCCCCGCCTACATGACCACCACGATGACCGGCAGCATGGATGGCCACCCGATGACGGTGCACCTGCTGGTCAGCCACATACCGGTGGACATGGGCAACTTCATCATCAATTTCGGGGTGATGATGCGCAAGGACCCGAGCCTGAGCCCCGAGGAAAACCAGAGAATGCTGGATGAGTACACGGAGAAGAACATCGAGTCTTTCCACCAGGATGTGGCAATCTGGAACAACAAGTGCATCATCGACAACCCCCTGATGTGCGATGGCGACGGCCCCATCCACATGGTGCGTAAGTGGTACAGCCAGTTCATGACCAACGTGGCCGATATTCGCCCCGACCAGGTGAAGGCGCGCGAGCATGTAACCATCGACGGTCCGACAGTGGACGAAGTGCTGGCTGCCCAGCGGCAGTAACCAGCGCCATTCAGGCGCCGGAGTGCCTCGCGCGCTCCGGCGCTTTTTTCGTTAAACTGGCGCAAATCGTGTGGAGCACCGCATTTGTTCGCTCTGGTCGCTATCAACATGCTCATCGTCATGCTCACCGTGGCGATCCACTACGAGTTCCTGCACTGGATGACGCGCCTGCTGCCGCGCCTCAACATCGTGCACCGCGCACGGATTGTGGTCGGTGTCGCCGGCGCCATGGTGGCCCATTCCATTGAGGTGTGGGTGTTCGGCCTTGCCTACTACCTGATGATCAACACGCCGGGGTGGGGCGAACTGCACGGCGAATTTTTTGACGGCTCACTGCTGGACTGCATCTATTTCTCGTTCACGGTATTCACCACCCTGGGGTTCGGCGACATTTTTCCCGAGGGTGACCTGCGCTACCTGATCGGCATCGAATCACTGACCGGCCTGGTGCTGATCACCTGGACCGCCTCTTTCCTCTACTACGAAATGCAGCGCAGCTGGAGCGGCACCTGATGAACACGCTTACCATTCGCGAAGCGCGCCGTGAGGACTGCCCGCTGATCCTGCAATTCATTCGCGATCTGGCCCTGTACGAGCGCGCGCTGGAGGAGGTGGAAGCCACTGTACCGCAGCTGGAAGCCCTGCTGTTCTGCGAGCATCCGAAAGTCTACGGCGTGATCTGCGAGCAAGGTGACCGGGCCCTGGGGTTTGCGCTGTATTTCTACAACTTCTCCTCCTGGCTCGGGCGCCTCGGGCTGTATCTGGAGGACCTGTATGTAAACCCCGCCGAGCGCGGCAAGGGGGCGGGGAAGGCACTGCTGCGCTATCTGGCGCAGGTGGCGGTCAATGAGGGTTGCGGGCGCTTCGAGTGGAATGTGCTGGACTGGAATGAACCCGCCATCCGTTTCTACGAGTCCTTCGGCGCGCGGCCCCAGAGTGAGTGGACGGGTTATCGCCTGACCGGTGACGCATTGCGCAGGTTCGCCGCGAGCGGGGACTGAACCAGCGCACAGCGCGATGGATTGCACCCGGGCTGCGACGAACCGGGGTGAAGCCGCCGGTGGGGCCGGCGTATACTGGTGGCATGCGCATGTCGGAGCTTCTGCACAACAAGACCATCCTGTTCTGGGCGCTCCAGGCTGCCGGCTGGAGCGGCTGGGCGGTTTCCTATTACCTGGGCATCATGGTGTGGAGCACACCGCCCGAGGGCTACGAGTTCTACCTGCCCCTGGTCAGCCTGATCGGGATCGGCTTCACGCTGCTGCTGCGCCACCTGTACCGACGCACCTGGCAGCAACACCTGGCCTGGCGCGGGCTCGCCATGCTCGGCGGCTCCTACCTCGCTGCCCTGGCCTGGATGGGCCTGCGCGCCACCCTGTTTCAGCTGATGTTTCCGGATGAGCAGCTGGGCAAGCCCGATATGGCCTGGTACAACTATTTTTCAGGCACGGTATCTGCATTCTGGGTGATGCTGGTGTGGAGCGTGCTGTACTTCGGCATCAAGTACTACCTGCTGGTTCAGGCAGACAAAGAGCGCCTGCTCACGGCGATGTCCACAGCCCAGCAGGCGCAGCTGAAAATGCTGCGCTACCAGCTCAACCCCCACTTCCTGTTCAACACGCTGAACGCCATCTCCACGCTGATACTGGAGCAGGAGACCCAGCTCGCCAACACCATGGTCGGTCGACTCAGTCGCTTCCTGCGCTATTCGCTGGAAAACGATCCCATGGAGAAGGTGACTGTGGCCGAGGAGTTCGAGGCCCTGCGCCTGTACCTGGATATCGAGAAAGTCCGGTTCGGCGAGCGCCTGCAGCTGCATTTCGACCTCGCGCCACCGGCACGCGACGCGTTGATGCCCTCCCTGCTGCTGCAACCCCTGGTAGAAAACTCCATCAAGTACGCCATCGCCACCGCAGTGCACGGCGGTAGCATCGGCGTCAGTGCAACGCTGGAGGACACCGAACTGGTGCTCACGGTGGCCGATGACGGCCCCGGGCTGGATATGCGCGTCGGCCGCAACGCGAAGGGCGGCGGCGTCGGGCTCGGCAACATCCGCGACCGGCTGAGCGCCCTGTACGGCGAGCAGCAGTCCTTCCGGCTGGGCGCCACCGAGCCCCACGGTCTCACCACCACCATCCGCATACCACTGGAATACAAGGAGGCCGGTTGATGCAGGCCCTGTCCACCATCATTGTCGACGATGAAGACCTCGCCCGTCGCGGGCTGGCGCTGCGCCTGAAACAGATTCCCGGCATCGAGATCGTCGCGGAGTGCAGCAACGGCCGGCAGGCCCTGCAGGCGATCGCCGAACACGAGCCGGACCTGCTCTTTCTCGACATCCAGATGCCGGGTATGGACGGTTTCCAGGTGCTGTCGGAGCTGCAGGCCGATACCCTGCCGATGGTGGTGTTTGTCACCGCCTATGACACCTATGCCGTGGACGCCTTCAAGGTGCATGCCGTCGACTACATACTGAAGCCCATCGATGAAGAGCGGCTGGGAGAGGCCGTGGAGCGCGCGCGCCAGTTCAACGCGCAGCGGGCGTCAGCGAGGGACAAGGCGAAGCTGATGAACCTCGTGATGGGCATGACCGGCGCCAATGCGCAGACGGTGGAGGCCATGGCGGAGTCCGGGCGCCAGGGCTGGCCGGAAAAGCTGACGGTTCGCGATGGCAATGCCATTCACTTCATCAGGACCGCCGACATCACCTGGATCGATGCCGCCGGCGATTACATGTGCATCCACGCCGCAGGCAAGACGCACATCATGCGCGTTACCATGAAGGAGCTGGAGTCCATGCTCGACCCGGCGCAGTTTCTGCGCGTGCACCGCAGTACCATCGTCAACGCCCTGGAGATCACTGGCGCAGAGAGCCTCGACAGCGGCGAGTACCTCCTGCACCTCGAGAGCGGCGCCCGGATCAAGGTCAGCCGCGGCTATCGCGACCGGGTGCGCGCCCTGCTCGGCAGCTGACAACGCTTCGCTCACGGGGCTGGCAACTGCCGCGCAGTCGCGCATAATGGCGGCAGGCCAAGGCAGGGGAAGCAACAGCTATGAACATGAGTAAAGTGGTATTCGGGTTTTTCGTGCTGCTCGCGGTAACCCTCAACTTCGGGTTCTTCATTGGCGACATCGACAACCCGCAACACCACGATGTGTACGAACTCTTTGCCGCGCTGGTCGTCAGCCTGATTGCCACGGTGCTCAAGTTCGGCGAGCGCTCGCAGATGGGCGCCATTCTGCTTGCCTCCAGCCTGGTGGTGAACCTGCACCTGCTGGCCGCCGCCGTGGTCTGGGCCGTCGCGGTGCATGTCATGGAGGTTGGCCTCACACCCCGCGTGATGGCGTCCATCGTGTCACTGTCCGGCGGCGCACTGCTCGCCAACCTGGTGTCCCTGGTGCTGCTGACACTGGATACGGCCGGGCTCAGCCGGAAATAACCCGCCATGAGCCGGCATGCGCATAAATCCCTGGTATTCCTGTTCCTGCGGCGCATGCGCATGCCGCTGGTCATCCTCATTTCCGCCTATGCCATCGCCACAGTCGGGTTTACGCTAATCCCCGGTGTGGATGACCAGGGCAATCCCTGGCGCATGAGTTTCTTCCAGGCTTTTTACGTGGTGAGCTACACCGGCAGCACGATCGGGTTTGGTGAGGTGCCCTACCCATTCTCGGAAGGCCAGCGGCTCTGGACCATGGTCAGCATCTACCTGACGGTGATCGCCTGGCTGTTTTCCATCGGCTCCATCGTTTCCCTGCTGCAGGACCCGGCCTACACCCGCGCCCTGCGTCGCGCACGACTTGCCTGGAAGGTGCGCAATCTCAACCAGCCTTTTTACCTGGTCTGCGGTTACGGCGACACGGGCCGCATGCTGACCAGCGCCCTGACCGATCGCGGCTATCAGGTGATTGTCGTCGAGCACAACCAGGAAAAGGTCGAAGCGCTGGAGGTGGTCGAGTTTCTCGCGCCGGTCACCGCCTTCTGCATGAATGCCAACCTGCCGGACAACCTGATTGAAGCCGGCCTGCGCAGTCGCTGGTGCACGGGTGTCATCGCCGTGACCGGCGAGGGCCACGTCAATCTGAAGATCGCCATCAGTGCCACATTGCTGAATCACAAGGTTGCGGTGTATGCCAGTGCAGACACGCGCAACGATGCCGACAACATGCGTTCGTTCAACACCGACTGTGTGGTGAATCCCGTCGAGGAGTATGTACGCCGCCTGGAGCTGGCGATCGATAAACCCGACCTGTTCCGATTGTACCACTGGCTCAACTCCGGCCCCGGCGCACGGCTGGCCCGATCCACGCCCATCCCGCGTGGCAAGTGGATTGTCTGTGGCTACGGCCGGGTCGGTCGCGCGGTGTACCAGCTGCTGCGTGAGCGCGGCATGGATGTGACCGTCATCCACCCCGATCCGGAGCAGGCCGGCTGCCCCCACGGCTCGGTGACCGGCCGCGGCACGCAGGCGGAGGAACTCCGCGCGGCGGGCGTGGAAGACGCCGTCGGCATTGTCGCCTCCACCAGTGACGACGCCGACAACCTGTCCATCCTCATCACGGCGCGCGCACTGAACCCCGACCTGTTTCACGTGGTGCTGGAAAACGGACTCTCCAGTCACGCGCTGTTCCGTGCCGCGGAGCCGGATTTCCTCGGCCAGCCCAGCATGGTGGTGGCCGGCACCATTCTCAGCCGCATCAGCTCGGGACTGGTGGAACCGTTCATTCAGCAGTTGCTGCAGCTCAACAACGACACCGGCCGCGATGCGCTGGCGCGCTTCCTGCGCCACCAGAATGACCACCCACCGGAGTTCTCTTCGGGCCGCATCAGCAACCGTCGCTCACCGGCCCTGGCGCGCGCACTTACCGCGGGCCAGCGTATTACCGTGGGCAACCTGCTGGCAGATCCCAGTAACTGGCGTGAACGGCTGCACCTGGAAGTCGTCATGATCCGCAAGCAGAAAGAGGACATCCTGTTCCCCCCCGACGATCTACCGCTGGAGATGGGCGACCGGCTGTTACTGGCGGGCCGCGACGGCGAGGCCCAGCGCCTGCAGGCGGTGTTGGAGAACGATCAGCGCCTGGACTACCTGCTCACCGGGCGGGATCGCCAGCAGGGGCTGTTCTGGCAGTGGCTGGAGCGACGCAGCAGTGGCTGATCAGCGGCAGACGATAGCGTCGCCCTGCCCTTCGCGGTCGACAATGTCGCCGATGATTGCCGCCTCGGCATAGCCTGCTGCCCGCAGCGCTGCGAGCAGGGCCGGCGCAGCCTCCTGCGCCACACCCAGCAGCAGGCCGCCGCTGGTCTGCGGATCGAACAACAGGTCGTAACGCGGGCCAGCCACCTGCCCGGGGAACGCACCCTGTGCGTTTGGTTCATGCATGGTGCTGCGCCGCCCCGCCTCCAGCTGCGCAAGCGCACCAGGCAGCGCCGGCAGGGCGGCCAGCGACAGTACCGCACCCTGCCCGGGCCGAAGCATTTCCCGCAGATGCCCCCACACACCAAAACCGGTGACATCGGTCGCCGCGCCGACGCCATGGGCCAGCGCCAGGCGTGCCGCCGCCTGGTTGCTCTGCAACATGCCGGTGATGGCGTTGTGCACCTCGCGGCCATCAGCGTGCAGCTGCATGTGCGCGGCAAACAGGGTGCCGGTGCCCAGTGCTTTGGTCAGAATCAACTGGTCCCCCGGACGCAGGCCGCGCTTGCGCAGAAGACGCCCGCTCTCCATCGGCTCGCCGCTGACCGCGAAACCCAGCGCCAGCTCCGGACCCTGCAGGCTGTGCCCCCCCAATAACCGGCAGCCCACCGCCGCAAACTCCTGCAGCGCGCCGGCCAGCAACTGCACCAGGTCGCGCTGCTGGATGGCCGGTTGACTGAAGGGTAGCGTCACGGCGGCGAGCGCTGCGGTCGGCTGTGCACCGCTGGCGAACAGGTCCGACAGCGCGTGATTGGCGGCAATGCGCCCCATCAGCCAGGGGTCTGACACCAGGCTGCGCAGAATATCGAGACTCTGCAGCTGCATACCGCCCGCTGGCGCCGTGAGCCGTGCTGCGTCTTCGGCACCCTCATGGTCCGGACACTGCTGCGGATAGTGCTGGCGCAGTTCCGCCAGTGCCGCCGCGAGCCGGTCGCCGGCCACTTTCGCGCCGCACCCGCCGCAGGGTGGCTGACGGTCCGCGACACGCGCCTCGGGCAGCGTCTCCACGATGCCGGGCATACGCTCGGGCAGGGACACAAACTGCGCCATAAACCGTCGATCAATCCGGTCCTTCCAGCGCCAGACCCAATCACCGGTGGCCGCGAACGGCCCGCGTTCCGCCACTGCACGCTGTGTTCCCAACGACAGCAGGGAGAGAAAATGCCGCTGTGGCCGGTGGCGGCGCAGGGGACGCTGCAGCAGCGCGTTGCGCAGGTTCGCGGCCAGCACCGGTGCCTGCCGGACCGCATACACGCCGGCTTTGGGCCGCGGGTGTTGCAACTGCGTGGCGATATCTCCCGCGGCAAAAACGGCGGGGTCATCGACCGACTGCAGGGTGTCGCTCACCGCGAGGAAACCGCCCTCGACGGTGCGCAGGCCACTGGCCCCGACCCAGGGCGCCGCCGCCGCGCCGGTACACCAGAACAGCGCGTCAAATGCCGCAGTGCTGCCGTTTTCCAGTGTCAGCTGTGCCGCCGTGACGCGATTCACCCGGCTGCCGCACAGCACGCGGACGCCCGCCGCCGCCAGTGCCCGCCGGGCCGCGGCCCGGGCGTGGCGATTGTAGCCGGGCAGTATGTCGGCGGCCGCGCAAAACAGGCTGAACTGCGGTGTCCTGTCACGCAGGCGGTGCGCCATGGCCAGGGCCAGCTCCACGCTCCCGGCGCCACCGCCCACCAGGGCAACGTGCGTTGCCCGCCCATCGCTTCGCCGCAGCAGCGTGGTTTCAAGTGCCTGCCAGCGAGCCCAGAAGTCCGCCACCGGCTTGACCGGTGTCGCATGCTCCCGGGCGCCGGGCACGCTGTCGAGGTCGGGCTGGGAGCCGATGTCCAGACTCAACACGTCGTAGCCCAGGACGGGACGCCCGGAAATGCCGAGCTGGCGCGCCGCCGGGTCCAGAGCCGTCACCGCCGCCTCGATAAAGCGCGCTCCCGCCCACTGGCAGAGCCGCGCGAGGTCGATATGGGTCTCGTCGAAGGTGTAGTGGCCCGCGATCAGCCCCGGCAACATGCCCGAATAGGGTGTGTGGCTGGAGGGGGACACCAGGGTGATGCGCAGGCCGGCGAGCGGACGCATGGCGAGCATTCGCAGCGCCAGCGCATGTGCATGACCGCCACCCACCAGCACCAGGTCACGCTGCACCGGCTCCACGGTCAGCAAGACAGTGCGCTCCGGGCGTAAGCGATGACCTCCCGACGGTTACCCTGGAACAGAACGGTACCGGCCCGCTGTGCCAGTTGGTAGCTGTACATCGGATCGTAATAGGCTTCCAGCAGCTCGCGAATCCAGGCGCGGTGCGCTGCGTTGCCCCCGCCACTGTGTTGCAGCGCAAACGCCTGTTCCATGGTGGCGCGCAGCGCCTGGTGGCGGGCGCCACCCAGCCGTTTGCGAATGCCGTCGAGCCCCTCCAGCAGGCGGGCGCGGTGCATTGCCGGGCCGTCGACAGCTCCGAAACGCCTGGCGTAGCGCGCGCCCAGGTCAACGATATAGTCGTCGAGAATCACCGCCACGCGTTCGTCGAGCGGCTCCTCCACCACCAGCATGGGCGCGCGCTGCATGCTCTGGCGCAGGTTTTCGGGCAGTGCCAGACGCCCAATCAGGCGCCCCTCATCCTCGAGCAGCACCGGCCCGGGCCGGCGGGAAAGCCGCTGCAGGAATGCGATGCTCAGCGCGTTCTCGAAATCGATCTGGCTGGGCTGCGGTTCCGGCAAATGGCCGAAACTGGAGCCGCGGTGACGGGCCATGCCCTCGAGGTCCAGCGCCTCCGGCAACGCGTGAATGACCCGGGTTTTCCCGGTGCCTGTGCGCCCGCTGACCAGCACCAGTTGCGCCCGCTCCAGCGAGCGCGCCAGTTCCTCCAGCAGAAACCGGCGCAACGCCTTGTAGCCGCCCTCAATACGCGGGTAGACAATGCCTTCGTCAGCCAGCCACTGCTGCACGGTTTGTGAACGCAGGCCACCGCGCCAGCAGTACAGGTAACCCTGCGGATGCCGCTGCGCGAACGCGCGCCATGCCGCCACGCGCCGCTCCCGCTCACGGCCCGCTACCAGTCGATGGCCGAGTTCGATGGCCGCCGCCTGGCCGCGCTGTTTGTAGCAGGTGCCGACCTGGGCGCGCTCGTCATCGGTCATCAGTGGCAGGCTGGTTGCACCGGGGAAGGCGCCATGGGCGTACTCCCCGGGCGAGCGCAGGTCCATGAATACCGCGTCCTCCAGAAACAGGCGACGGTAGTCAGCGCATACCGGAAGATCGGTCACCCGCAGGGTTACTCCATTTCTCCGCCGAAGAGATCGATCACGCGGGTCTGCAACCGCGTTACCAGGTCCGACATCAATGCGAAGTCCGCGTCGAGGCGCGCCGCACGATCTGCTTCCGGCAGGTCTTCGTTTTCCTTCATCAACTCATCCGAAAACTTCAGGCGCCGCAGGCAGAGATCCTCCGCCAGCACCAGCGATAGCCGCTCTTCCCAGTGCAGTGCGAGACGCGCCACCTGCTTGCCGGCGTTAAGGTGAGTCTCCACCTCTTCTCCCAGCAAATCAACGCCGCGACAGCGCACGACACCGCCCTCGTCGCCGGGTTCGCGCAGCTCGCACTCCTCGCCCAGCGCGAAATCATCCGGCAGGCTCTGGTGCGCCAGCCACGCGGTCATGGTCGCCGTGGGCGCATTGTTCACCTGGGGCAGGACAACGGGAAACGTGCCGATACACTCGCGCAACAGGTTGAGGAATTCCTCGGCACGGGCCGCGCTGGTGGCATCGACGAACACCCAGTTGGCGCGCGTGTCGATATAGGCGTAGAGATAGGAGGACCGGGTAAAGGCGCGCGGCAGGAAATCGAGCACGATTTCATCCTGCAGGGTCATGCGCTCCTTGCGATACACCTTGCGCCCCTGGTCGTCTTCAATCGCCGCCACTTTCTCCGCCAGCTGCTCCCGCACAACCGTCGACGGCAGCAGCCGTTCCTCGCGCCGCAGGCGCAGCAGGAAGCGGCCGTCCACCGGGTGCACCAGGGCCTCGGTATCCGCACCCAGCGCGGGCACCCAGCCCAGGGACACAGGCTGCGTTGCGGCGCAGTGCTGAAACCCGCGCTGGGCCAGCTGCGTTTCGAGCTGCTCGGCAGACAGGGAAAAGGGGCTTGTCAGGCGATATGCCCGCACATTTTTGAACCACATAGGAGACTCCGCTGAAGACCGCAGCTGCGGCGGTCAAAAACGCGGATTGTACCTCATGCGGCACCACAGGGCAGAGCGGGCGGGTTGCGGCTGAGCCGGGAGGCTCCTACCATGCGGGCTGGATCAACCGGAGAGCAAAACCGATGCACTACCTGCACACCATGGTACGCGCCAGCGATCTGGACGCATCGCTGGATTTCTACTGCAATAAACTGGGCCTGGTGGAAGTGAACCGCTACGACAGTGAGGGCGGGCGCTTCACGCTGGTCTACCTGGCGGCGCCGGGCGACGCACAGCGGGCCCGGGAGGAGAGCAGCCCGCTGCTGGAAATCACCTGGAACTGGGACCCGGAGAACTACAGCGGAGGCCGCAACTTCGGCCACCTGGCCTACCGCGTTGACGACATCTATGCCATCTGCCAGCGCCTGCTGGACGCCGGCGTGACCATCAATCGGCCGCCCCGCGACGGCCACATGGCGTTCATTCGCTCACCGGACGGCATTTCGATTGAATTGCTGCAAGCCGGGGAGAGCCTGCCCGCCGCCGAGCCCTGGGCGTCCATGCCGAACACCGGCAGCTGGTGAAATTTCGCGACATCTTCGCGCGGGGTGGTAGCGCCTCCACTGTTCAACCCTGTATTGAGCTTTTCAAAGCTGTTACCCTCTTCCTCTTTTTACAGGGAAGTAATGCCATGCGAAGCCTACGTAATCTCCTCCTGTTTGTCTCGGTGTTCGTTGTCCATGCCGCGCAGGCATTGGATGCACCCCCCGAGCTTATTCCTGCGGACCTGTCGCCCGGCGACCAGTTCTACATCGTGTTTGCGGGCAGCGATACGCTTGACGGCGCTCAATCATCGGCAGCCTACGCCGCCTACGCGGCTACGGTGAAGGCAAACAACCTCATCACCGACAGCATCGCCGGCTGGACCACCCTGTTCGGCCATGACGACTCCACACTGGTGACGACGTCGGCGTTCGGCAGCAATACGGCGCAACCCGTCTATAACACCAATGGCGACCGGGTTGCCGACAACATGGGCAACTTTTTCAGCGACTCACAGGTCAATGCCGTTGGTTACGATGAATCAGGCGTGGCGACCAGCGCAAATATCTGGACCGGCTTCAATTTCACGGGAAGCAGCACTGGCATAGGCGACGACAGCCTGGGTGGCAATGACAGTCTCAACGATGGCTGTCTTGCCGGAAACGCCGGCCAAACGAACAGTCAGTGGGCTACAAGCGTGCTGGTCGGTGGCGCGGGCTGCGCCGGCGTGAGCCTGGGGCTGTACGTGCTGTCCCCCCTGCTTACCGTTCCGGGTGCCCTGGCGGTCCCGGTGGCCAACCACTACGCGCTCGGTGTGACGGCTCTGCTCTTGATCGCACTTGCCGGCTGGGCCAGAAAACGAACTTCGTCATCCCGCAGGGCATAAGCCCGGGCGCTGACGCCCGGCCGCGGTATCAGCTGCGCAGAAACGCCAGCATCCAGCGTCCGACGCGCTCGGCCTCGGAGTCCTCTGCCAGCGACGCCATGCCCTGCGTGTAGGCCTGCTCACCGATACGTTCGCGGCGAAACTGCATGACCGCCTGCGCATAACCCGGCACGAACTCGGGATGACCCTGGAAGGTCAGGATGTGATCACCCAGCTGGCACACGGCGTTTTCGCAGAATTCGCTGCCGGCAAGCACCTCGGCGCCCGCTGCCGGTGCCACCACCTGATCCTGGTGACTGACCAGAATCGCAAAGGCCGCCGACCCCTGATCGTGCCAGGCAGGCAGACGCTGGAAGCTGTGACGGTGAATGCCCACGCCCCAGCCCTTGGGTGACTTCTCGGTCTTACCGCCCAGGGCCTCGGCCACCAGCTGGTGCCCGAAACAGATACCCAGCAGTTTTTTCTTGCGCGCGTGCAAGGTCCGCACAAACGCCTTCAAGCGCGCTATCCACGGGTCGCTGTCGTATACGCTGCTTTTGCTGCCGGTAATCAGATAAGCGTCCACCTCATCGATATCCTGCGGATAGACGCCCTCCTGTACATCGTATACGTGAAACTCGAGGGTCGGGTCGAGCCGGCTGAGCAGGGCAATGAACATGTCGGGGTACTCGCCAAAATCCGGCACCCACTCAGGCCTGACGGCGTCTGTCTTCAGGATTCCCAGTTTCACTGTGCACTTCCCGTGTTGCGTGACGGCGGAATCCGCATGGTATGAGAGCGCCCACCCGCTGTAAATTGCTATCGCACGCCCTGGCGCATCCCCCGTGCAGCACGCCTGATTTCATCAAACCGTCACTCCGCTGTCACACCGCTGCCACACCGAGCGGCCATAGTGTCCACATGAAGCTGCTCAACGCCATGCACAGGCTGGACCTTCACCTGCTCGCCCGCATATTTTCCCAGGGTGAGCGGCGCATGGTCCGCCCGCTTGCCCGCGCCGTGTCACGCTCCGGCGACGGCTACCTGCAGGCACTGGTACCCCTGTTACTGTGGCTTCTCGCCGCACCGGGGTCACTGGGCTTCGCGACAGCACTGGCCACCGCCCTTATTGCCGAGCGCTCTCTATACTGGAGCCTGAAAAACAGCCTCAAGCGGCCGCGCCCGCAGGTCGCGGTACCGGGTTTTCGCAGCCTGATCACCGCATCCGACCAGTTCAGCTTTCCGTCGGGCCACACCTCGGCGGCGTTTCTGCTGGCAACGCTGCTCACACTGTTCTACGGCGGCCCCTTCGTGGTGGTCTTCGTGTGGGCCTGTGGGGTGGCCCTGTCCCGCATCCTGCTCGGTGTACACTTTCCGGGTGACACCGTCGCGGGGGCCCTGATGGGGGCGGGCATTGCGCTGGCGACTGTGCAACTGACGGGGCTACCAGCTTGATGCGCATTCTGTACGGCGTGCAGGCCACCGGCAATGGCCACATCAGCCGTGCCCGCGCCATGGCCCGGGCCTTCGAGGGTCTGGACGTGGAGATTGTCTGGGTGTTTTCCGGTCGCGAGCGGGACCAGCTGTTCGATATGGCGCCCTTTGGCGACTTCCTGCACTGCCGCGGCCTGACCTTCGCCACCGAAGCCGGCAGAATCCGCTATCGCAAAACCCTGAGCCAGGCCGGATTGTGGCAGTTTCGCCGCGATGTGCGCACTCTGCCCGTGCGGGGCTTTGATCTGGTCGTTACCGATTTCGAACCGGTTGTCGCCCGCGCCGGCCGCAGGGCGGGTATTCCCACCATCGGCATCGGCCATCAGTACGCCTTCGGCGGCGACACGCCGACACCGGCGGGGCATTGGCTGGCACGGCGTATCATGCAGGCCTTTGCCCCGGTGGACAGGGGAATCGGCCTGCATTGGCACCCCTACGGCAGGCACGTGCTGCCCCCTGTCCTGGACCTGCCACCGCTGGATATCCAACCCCAGGAGCATATCGTTGTCTATCTGCCGTTTGAGGATGCCCGCCGCGTCGTAGACGTTCTGCAGCAGTGCCCTGCGCAGCGCTTCGAGCTGTTCGGACCGGCACTCCCGGAAGCCGTGTCCGGCAACGTGCATCTGCACCCCGCCCGCGTTGCTCCCTTCAAGCAGGCTCTCGCAAGCTGCTCGGGGGTGATCTGCAACAGCGGCTTCGAGCTGGTCAGCGAATGCCTGCAGTGGCGCAAGCCGGTGCTTACACGCCCGCTGCGGGGGCAACTTGAACAGCTGGCCAACGCAATGGCCCTGCGCGAGCTCGGGTACGCAACTGTGACCGCGGAACTCACGGCAGATTCGCTGGCAGCCTGGCTGGCACGGCCCAACACAGCACCGACGGTTCACTTTCCGGACGTGGCTGGCGCGCTGGCCCGCTGGCTGGCGGGCGGCGCCCGCAGCGAAGCAGCGAGCCTGCAGGCGCTGCTGTGGGGCCGCACACTGTCTCCACAGCAAAACCCGTGCAACGCACTTGGGAAACAGCCAGCCATGGGTTAGCCTGACCCTTCTCCAGGGCAAGGTGATCATACCGTGCGGTGCACATTCTTTGTTTTCTGCCTGACGCTGAGCGCGCAGGTCCTCGCGTCCGATGCCTTTGTCGGCAGCGATGCCTGCAGCAGTTGCCACACCGAGCAACACACGCAGTGGCAGGGATCACATCACGATCTGGCGATGGAGACACCGACCGAACAGTCGGTGCTGGGTGATTTCAACCAGGCCACTTTTACCCACCGCGACGTGACCACGACCTTCTTCCGCAAGGACGCTGCGTGGTTTATCCGCACGGCGGGGGAGGATGGCAAACTGGCCGACTTCCCCGTGCGCTACACCTTCGGGGCCTATCCGCTGCAGCAATACCTCCTGCCACTGTCCCGCGGCCGGCTGCAGGCCTTTGAGATCGCCTGGGATGCACGACCGGCGGCTGAGGGCGGCCAGCGCTGGTTTCACCTCAATCCCGATGAGGTGACTGACCACACCGATCCGCTGCACTGGACCGGCCCCTACATGAACTGGAACACCCGCTGTGCCGAATGCCACAGCACCAACGTGGAAAAGCGTTACGATGCCAGCACGCGCAGCTTCGATACCCGCTTCAGCGAGGTAGATGTGAGCTGTGAAGCCTGCCACGGGCCCGGCCAGGCACACCTGAAGCTGGTCGCGGATGGCAGCGTGTCCAGCGTGGCCGGAGGGGGCTTTCCGGTCGCGCTGCAACAGCGGGGTGACTGGGCGTTCACCGAGGGCGCCGCCATCGCCAGCCGGCTGGAGCCGCTGACGGAAAACACGCAGATCGACAACTGCGGCCGCTGCCACTCCCGCCGGGGCACCCTGGGCGAATATCACTACGGCAAACCGCTGCTGGACACACACCGCCTGGCCCTGCCGGAAACTCCGCTGTACTACCATGACGGGCAGATCCGCGATGAGGTGTTCGTCTACGGGTCCTGGGTGCAAAGCAAGATGCACCAGGCAGGTGTGGTCTGCAGTAACTGCCACGAGCCCCATAGCCTGCAACTGCGCGCGCCGGGCAACGGAGTCTGCGCGCAGTGTCATCAGGCAGCGGTCTACGACCAACCCGAACACCATCACCACCCGGAGGGTTCCAGCGGGGCGTCCTGCGCCAACTGCCATATGCCGGAAACCACCTATATGGTGGTCGACCCGCGCCGCGACCACAGCATGCGCATACCGCGGCCTGACCTCAGCGTCACCATGGGCGTCCCCAACGCCTGCAACCAGTGCCACGTCGACAAAACGGCGGACTGGGCGCTGGCCGCGGTGCGGGACTGGGGAGTGAACTTCACCGATACCGGCTCGCACCCGGCCCGCGCACTGCAGCGATTGCATGCCGGACAGGCGCAGGCAGTGCCTGATGTACAGGCACTGGCAGCGAATGGCAGCGCCACCCCCATCATGCGCGCAACCGCGCTCGCCGCCCTGGGCCAGACCGGCGGTGGTGCATCGCCGGAGGCACAGGCGCTGCTTGAGTCTCCCGATCCGCTGCTGCGTCTTGGCGCCGTGCGCGGGGCCAGCGGCCTGCCACTGCCACAGCGCTACAGCCTGCTGCAGCCACTGATCAGCGATGACATCACCAGCGTGCGCATGGCAGTCGCCGAGAACCTGGCTGCGGTACCCCTGGCCCAGGTTCCGCCGGCACAGGCCGATGCCCTGCGCAGCCTGTTCGCCGAGTACATTGCCATACAGTCACTGCATGCGGATATGCCGGGCGTGCAGCTACAGATGGGCATGTTCCTGCTCAACCGCGGCGACCTGCCTGCAGCCGAAAAAGCCTACCGCGAAGCACTGCAGCTGAACCCGCAGCTCCTGCCTGCCCGTCTGAACCTCGCCGACCTGCTGCGCATGCTGCAGCGGGAGGACGAGGCGCGCGCCGAGCTGCAGGCGGCACTCGCCATCGCCCCGGACAACGGCGCCGCGCTGCACGCGCTGGGGCTACTGGAGACCCGGTCGGGCAACCGGGCGCTGGCTCTGGAGTATCTACGCCGCGCGGCGGAGCAGGAGGAGGAAGGCACGCGACACCGCTACGTGTATGCGATTGCCCTGCACGACAGTGGTGACATCACGCAGGCGATTGCGACGCTGGAAGCGGTTCAGCGGCAGGCACCGGGTAATGCGGATATTCTGCTGGCACTCACCAACTACACAGCCAGCAGCGGCGACCTGGAACGCGCGCGACTGTGGGCGCAGCAGCTGGTGGCCAGCGACCCCGGCAACCGTAACTACCGCGCCCTGCTTGAGCGCCTGGGTGGACCCACCCGCTGAGGGCGTCAGGCGCCGGCCGGCGCGAACACCAGGTTGAAGGTCACCGGCACGGCCGTGCTGATGGCGCTCAGGCCGGCGACGGATTGCAGCGCGCGCACCCCGTCAGCCAGGCCGAAGGTCTCCGCGTTGACCACCACCGGCCGGGCGCTGATCACCCGCAGCAGGCCGCCCTCGGTGCCGGTGACCAGCACGGGCACCGACAGCTTGGCCTCGGCGCCATGCAGCGTCAGCAGCACTTCGATATCCGTGGTCACTACACCACCGTCCGTCACGATGGCGAGCACTTCCGGTGACACGTTGGCGGCGATATTCGCCGCGGGAAACTGCGCCGTCTTGAACAGCAGCTCGCGCATGCGTTCATTGCGAATGGGAATCAGGGTTTCCACGCTGTCGAGATCAATGCCCACCTGCACCTGCCCCTCGGCGCTGACAAACCCCACCAGAGACGTGAAGTGGTGACTCTCGGCAATCGCGTCGTTCTTGATCGACAGGAAATCGAGGCTGGAACGGCTGTTGTCCAGCTCCCACTGCGCCTGGGCCAGTGCACTGCCCAGCAGCATGACCGCGACCAGCAGCCCCTTGCGAATCGAATTCATCACCTCACCTCCATCATCATGTTGCGCCGAGCCCTACTATAAGCGATTTGAGTACAGATACCGCGCTCAGTTCACTCGCAACAAGCTTGGCGCGGCACAGCGCCTCAGAGCACCGCAATATCGGCCAGATCGCCCTTGCTCTCCAGCCAGGCCTTGCGATCCCCCGCGCGTTTCTTGGCCAACAGCATATCGAGCATGCTGTTGGTTTCATCACCGGCGTCGATGACCAGCCGCACCAGGCGACGTGTGTCGGGATCCATGGTGGTCTCGCGCAGCTGCAGCGGGTTCATTTCACCGAGGCCCTTGAAGCGCTGCACATTGACCTTGCCTTTCTTGTTCTCGGCCTGAATACGGTCCAGCACTCCCTGTTTCTCGCTTTCGTCCAGCGCATAGAACACCTCCTTGCCCACGTCGATGCGGTACAGCGGGGGCATGGCAACGAACACGTGGCCCGCCGTCACCAGCGGGCGGAAGTGCCGCACAAACAACGCGCAGATCAGCGTGGCGATGTGCAGGCCGTCGGAGTCGGCGTCGGCCAGAATGCAGACCTTGTGATAGCGCAGGCCGGACAGGTCGTCGCTGGCGGGGTCGATGCCGAGCGCCACCGAAATGTTGTGCACTTCCTGCGAGGCCAGGATCTCCTGGGAATCGACCTCCCAGGTATTGAGGATCTTGCCGCGCAGCGGCAGGATGGCCTGGAACTCGCGATTGCGCGCCTGCTTCGCGGAGCCGCCGGCGGAATCCCCTTCCACCAGGAACAGCTCGCCGCGGGTGGGGTCCTCGCCAGAACAATCCGCCAGTTTGCCGGGCAGGGCAGGGCCCGCCGTGACTTTCTTCCGGGTCACCTTGCGCGCCGTGCGCAGGCGGTTCTGGGCGCTGTTGATGCACAACTCCGCAATACGCTCAGCCTCGCCGGTATGCTGGTTGAGCCACAGGCTGAAGGCATCCTTGGCCACGCCCGAGACGAAAGCCGCAGCCTCGCGGGAAGACAGCCGCTCCTTGGTCTGGCCCGAGAACTGCGGGTCCTCGAGTTTGACCGAGAGCACGTAACAGCAGCGATCCCAGATATCATCGGGGGCCAGGCGCACGCCCCGGGGTAGAAGGCTGCGCAGCTCGCAGAACTCGCGCATCGCGTCCAGCAGCCCGGTGCGCAGGCCGTTCACATGGGTGCCACCCTGCGCCGTGGGAATCAGGTTGACGTAGGATTCGGCAATCACTTCGCCACCTTCCGGCAACCACTGCACAGCCCAGTTCGCCGCTGCACTGCGGCCGCTGAAGCTGCCGACAAACGGCTGCTCGGGCACACAGGGAGAGTCAATGGTCGCCTCGCAGAGGTAATCCGTCAGGCCGTCTTCGTAATACCACTCGTCGGTCTCACCCTTTTTCTCGTCCAGGAAGGTGACGCGCAGACCCGGGCAGAGCACCGCCTTGGCGCGCAGCACATGTTGCAGGCGCATGACGGAGAAATTCACCGAATCGAAGTATTGCGGGTCCGGCACGAAATAAATGGCGGTTCCTGTGTTGCGTTTGCCGCAGGTGTCGATCACCTCGAGTTCACTGGCTTTCTCGCCACCGGCAAAGGCCATGCGATAGACATTCCCGTCGCGGCGGATCGTGACTTCCAGGCGGGTGGAGAGCGCGTTCACCACAGACACGCCGACACCGTGCAGACCACCGGAGAACTGGTAGTTCTTGTTGGAGAACTTGCCGCCGGCGTGCAGCGTACTGAGTATCACCTCCACGCCCGGCCGGCCCTGTACCGGGTGGATGTCCACCGGCATGCCGCGGCCGTCATCGCTCACGGTGATGGCGCCATCCCGGTGCAGGATCACATCGATGCGACTGGCGTGCCCGGCGAGGGCTTCGTCGACGCTGTTGTCGATCACTTCCTGGGCGAGGTGGTTGGGACGTGTCGTATCGGTGTACATACCGGGGCGCTTGCGCACCGGCTCAAGCCCGGTGAGGACTTCAATGTCTTCCGCGGTGTAATTGCTCATGCCTGCCTGTGGTTTCCTGAAACTGCGTTAGTCGGGCGGGCTGCATTGTAACCCAGCAGCGCGGTCTGGCGCCCGTCTGGCGACTAATCCTGCAGATAACCGCCGCGCTTCAGGTCTACCGTGAACGCAACGTCCCAGACACGGGAAACCCCGGTGTCAATGCGGCCATCGGGGTGCAGTTCCAGCCAGCGGTAACCCGGCGGCAGCGTATCGGCGCGAAAATTCTCGCTGTCGGGCGCAAATTGCACACAGGTGGAAGGTGACCCCAGCAGGCGCAATCCCCGCCAGATGCGGTCGACCTCCTGGTGCACATGCCCCCAGAGTACGCCGCGCACGCCGGCGTACGCTGCGAGCACGTCGAACAGGGCATCGGCATCGGCGACCCGCTGTTCATCCAGCCAGTGACAGCCAATGGGCAGCGGATGATGGTGCAGGCAGATGAGGCTGAACAGCCCCTCTGCCGCCGCCAGTGCCAGAGTCTCACGCAGCAGCGCCAGCTGCTCAGCGCCCAGATGACCCCCCACCTCACCGGGCACCTGGGAATCGAGCATGACCAGCTGCCAGCGCCCCAGCCGAATGTCGTTGCTGAGCAGGGTGCCCGTCGTGTCCACCGCGGCCATGCGGCCACGGTCGTCGTGGTTGCCCGGCAGCCAGAACTGCGGCGCGGCAAAGCGCTCGAAATAGCCTCGCAGGCGCTGATACGCCTCCAGGAAGCCATGGTTGGACATATCGCCGGTGCCCAGCACAGCGTCGACCCGCGGCCGTTCCCGCAGGGCCAGATCGATCACCGCCTGCAGCGAGTGGTCGGTATCCATACCCAGCAGCTCGCCGCCGGCTTCACGGCAGAGATGGGTATCGGTCAGCTGTAGCAGGCGCACCACGTCGTCGGCTACAGGAACAGTCTGGCGCTTGATCTCGACCATCGCCATCAGCGCTCAGCGTACAGCGCCCGGTGTGGAGGCGGGCAACTGCCCCAGGCCATTGGCCTGGCAATGGGCCAGCCAGTCGCCGAGGAACTCATTCTGCCGCAGCTTTTCGTCCTGCTGGAACATCTGCTTGTTGGGGTAACTGTAGCGCGCCTGGATGCGGCTCTGGGACTGGAACGCCCCCACTTCCAACATGCCCGCGTCGTGATAGGCGCGCACGTCAATCACCAGCCGGCGCAGCCAGCGATCTTCCCCGTGCAGCTGGTGCAGGCGAAAAAACGTGGTGTAGCGGCTGCGTTCCAGCACTTCCAGCCTTACACGGGCCGCGCCCAGCGCGAACTCGCGCGTATTGGCCTGTTCGTAATCCGGGAACAGTCGCAGCAGGCGCGCATAATTCGCCTCGCACAGCGCGTGCAGGCGCTTGAGATCCATTTTGAAGGGGCGCTTGCGGGCCCGCTGCACTGCCATCATTCGTTTCCTGTGCCTGCAAACAAGCCTGCTTCCGGCGTAGCGCCCGCGTCAGCGGATGCGGTAAAGGCACCGAGTGTAGCACTTGTCTCGCTGAAAACCGTGAGTATATTACCGGTTTTGCGACCCGGTTAACGCATGCGGAGAACCGCCCGGGCTGCTACACTCGCACACGCTACTGCACAAGCACGACAGAGGATTCAGGATGAGAAAGACAGGAGCCGCATTGCTGGCGCTGGCGCTCTTTGCGAGCACCGCTCCCGCCGGGGCGGAGTCCCTGCGCGATATTTACGAGCTGGCGCTGGCCAACGACGCGCAACTGAAGGCTGAAGAAGCACAGTACAAAGCCAATCTGGAAACGGAGAAGCTTGGCCTGTCGCGGCTCTTGCCACAAGTGAATGCCAACTACAGCTATACCGACGTCGACCGCAGCTCGACCGACGAAAGCTTTGCCGTGGACGGCGGGCTTGGCGGCGGCCTGGACACGGTGCAGACCGTGACCGATATCGATACCACCCGCGATGGCTACGAAGTCAGCCTCAACCAGCCCCTGTTCGACCTGCCGGCCTGGTTCACATTCCAGTCGGGGCGGGAGTTCACCAAGCAAGCAGAGGCCACTTTTGCCGCCAACCAGCAGAACCTGATTGTGCGGGTGGCCGAGGCCTACCTGCTGGTGCTGCGCGCCCAGGACAACCTCGCCGCATCGCGCGCCGCGGAGAAAGCCTTTGAACGGCAGCTGGAACAGACCCAGCAACGCTTCGAAGTGGGCCTGATCGCCATCACCGATGTCTACGAAGCGCAGGCCGCACGCGACCTCGCCCAGGTGAACCGGATAGTGGACGAAAACAATGTCTCCGTGGCGCTGGAGCGCCTGTCGGTATTGACCGGCCGCGCACACGGGGAGCTCAACGTCCTCAAGGATGATTTCGCCGTGAAGCCGCCCGAGCCCGCAGACCGCGCAGCCTGGGTTGAGTTCGCGCTGGAAAACAACTTCAGCCTGCAGGCGTCCCGCTATGCCGAGGAAGCCGCGCGCCAGCTGGCCAAGGCCAACCAGATGGAGCACGCACCCCGCATCAGCGGCAGCTACAGCTACGCCGACTACGACACCGACGGCAACCTGACGCGGACACCCGCAACGGGGTTCGAAACCTCGCCGGACAGCGAGCTGGACGAGAGCCTGTGGCAGATCCGCCTGGATGTCCCGCTCTACAGCGGTGGCGCCGTGAGCTCCAACCGGCGCAAGGCGGCCCAGGAGTTCAACGCGGCACGGGAAAACCGCATCAACCTGGCCCGCACGACGGTCACGGATGCCCGCTCCCTGCACATGACCGTCATCAGTGACGTATCCCGCGTTGCCGCCCGGGCGCAGGCCATTGTGTCCTCGAAAAGCGCTCTGGATGCCACCCAGGCCGGCTACGAAGTCGGCACGCGCAACGTGGTCGACGTGCTGAATGCCCAGAACACCCTGTTTGCCGCCGAGCGCGACTACGCGAACAGCCGCTACGACTACATTCTGAACAGCATGCGTCTCAAGGCGCAGGCCGGCCTGTTGAGCCCGGAAGACGTCTACCGCCTGGACGAGTCGCTGGAGCCGCCGCCCGCCCCGACCGCCAGCAGCACCCCCTGAGGATCCGGCGTCGCGGCCCCGCCGTGACGCCGCGCCAGCCATGCCAGCGCAACTGCCCGCCGACATCGACCAGATCAAAGGCTTCCTGCACCCGGACGAGGCGCAGGCACTGTACCGTTGGGCGCAGTCCAGCAGTAGCGCCGGGCCACTCCTTGAGATCGGCAGTTATTGCGGCAAATCGACCCTGTACCTGGGGCTGGCGGCGCAGGAAAACGGCAGCACCGTCTTTGCCCTGGACCACCATCGCGGGTCCGAGGAGCACCAGCGGGGAGAAATGTTCCACGACCCGGCGCTGTATGACGCTGACATCGCCCGGGTGGATACCTTCCGGGAATTCCGCCGCAACATCGAGCGGGCCGGCCTGGACGACACCGTGGTGCCGGTGGTTGCGGGGTCCGCCGCCGCTGCCCGCCACTGGCAAACACCGCTCGCCATGGTGTTTATTGACGGCGGACACAGCCTTGATGCGGCACTCACCGACTACCGCTGCTGGGCAGGCCACATCCGGCGCGGCGGTATCCTGGCGATTCACGATGTGTACGCCGACGCAGCCAAAGGCGGCCAGGCCCCGCGTGCCGTCTACCGACTGGCCCTGCAATCCGGTTTATTTGTGCTCTGTGAACAGGTCGAGAGCCTGGCGGTATTGCGCCGCCTGTAGACCGCGACTACTGATCGCGACGCGCCCGGGTCGCCACACCCTCTGCATCTGGCAGCAACTGCACTGACGTGAACAGCCTGGCGGCGGCGGTATGCCCGGTGAGGGCGTCCGCCGCAAGCAGAACCGCGGCGGCGGTCCAGGTCGGCTGTTCGTCCGGCCACAGCAGATCCTCCACGAACTGATACCCCGTCCAGTAGGCACCGTCATCGGAACGCCACTGGTGCAACCAGCTATACAGCTCGACCGCGCGCGCGTGATCGCCCGCGGCCAGCAGCGCCATCACCAGTTCGCAGGACTCGGCCACGGTCACCCAGGGCTCATCCGACACACAGCGACAACCCAGCCCCGGGTGTACGAACTCCTCCCAGCGCCCCGCCAGCCGCGCGCGAGCGGCGGACCCACTGATGGCACCGGACAATACGGGGTAGAACCAGTCCATGGAAAAGCGGGCCTTGCTCTCCCAGCTGCGATCGAAGCGCTCCGGCCGCTGGCGCAGCGCGGTGCCCAGCGCGGCGCGAGCGGCAACCCAGGCAGGCTGCGGCTCGCCCAGCGTCACGGCGATGTTGATTGCGCACTCCAGGCTTTTGTAGATGGAACTGCAACCGGTGACCAGGGCATCGCGCAGCGGCTCCCCGGCGCTGTTGACCGCCCAGTCAATCTCGCCCTGGGGCCCCTGCAGTGCCAGCACAAAGCGCACGGCGCGCTCCACCGTGGGCCACATGTCCTGCAGGAAGTCCCGATCTTCGGTAATCAGGAAGTGATGCCAGACACCGGTCGCGACGTAGGCGACGAAATTGGTTTCCCGCCGGTGGTCATTGTCCACGACATCGCCGCGGTAGGACGCCCACCAGCTGCCATCCGCCAGCTGGCGCGCGGCGAGCCAGCGATAGGCGCTCACGGCGGCCCCGTATTCACCGCCAATGGACAGCCCCATGGCCGCTTCAACGTGATCCCAGGGATCCGTGTAGCCGCCATCGAACCAGGGGATTTCGCCGCTGGGCCGCTGGCTGTTCAGCAGGTACTCGACCGTGGGTCGCAGGAACTCCTGCGGAAACAGGCCTCGGCTGAGGTAGAGGCCGCTCACTGGCCGGCCTCCGCACGGAAATACAGCACCACACTCTTGCCCAGTACCGGGTTCAGCCAGCGCTCCAGTGTGCGGGTCAACCGCGGCGCCTGCAGCAGATCCCAGACCAGCAGGCGGTGGTACTGGCGCACCAGCCACTGCTGCTCGCCCTCGCGCCAGAACAGGCAGCGCAGCCACCAGTAGGGCGCGTGCAGCGCGTGGGCACCGTGACGATGAAACCCGATAAAGCCCCCGTGCTCGATTTCCGCCCGCAGGGCGTCGGCGCGAAAAATGCGCAGGTGGCCGCCCGGGGTCTGGTGATAGCGCTTGCTCAGCAGCCAGCAGAGCCGCTCCGGCCAGCGCCGGGGCACGCTTACACAGAGCAGCCCGCCGGGCTTCAGCACCCGGCGGATCTCCACCAGGGCGGCGCGGTAGTCCGGGATATGCTCCAGCACCTCGGAGCAGATCACCTTGTCGAAGCTGGCATCCGGGAAGGGCAGGCAGAGCGCGGAGGCCTGGGTGAGATGCAGCTGTTTACCGGATTCGCCCGGCTGCAGGAAATCCACGGCCCGGGCCTGAGCCGTACACAGGTCGCGATGGGACAGATCGACACCCACCGCCTGCACCGGTGCAGCGGCATACGCGGCAATCACATGACGCCCCTCACCACAGCCCAGGTCGAGTACGCGATCGCCCGGCTGCAGCGGAAAGTAGCGAAAATCAACGGTCTGCATTGGCGATCACTTTGCGGTAGTAGGCGTCCATGTCGCGGGCGCATACCTCCCAGCTGAACGCTTCGAGGATACGCTGGCGCCCGGCGGCGCCCAGCCGGGCCCGACGCTGCGGGTCCTGCAGCAGGCTGTCGATGGCTTCGGCGAGAGCCTCGGCATCCCGCACCGGCACCAGCACACCGGCATCGCCCACCACTTCCGGCAGTGCACCGCCGTTGGTGGAGATCACCGGCACGCCACAGGCCATGGCCTCGCCAGCGGGCAGACCGAACCCCTCGTAGATGGAGGGCACAACCGCGATGCTCGCCTCGGCGTAGTAGCGCACCATGTCGCTGGTACTGATGCCGTTGACGAAGCGGA
This sequence comes from Halieaceae bacterium UBA5044, assembly GCA_002416125.1. Classification (GTDB taxonomy): domain Bacteria; phylum Pseudomonadota; class Gammaproteobacteria; order Pseudomonadales; family Halieaceae; genus Haliea. Next base: position 309,767 of record DIBU01000001.1, on the reverse strand, counting down.
TGTGGGGGCCGATTCCCAGACGCTCGATCAGCCGCTCGGTGCGACCACCGGGCTCAGGCTTGCTCACCAGCAGCAGTTCCAGCTCGGGGTAACGCGGCAGCAGGCGCGCGCAGGCCAGCAGCAGGTAGCGCAGCCCCTTGAGGGGCGCATCAGCGGAGGACGTCGCCATCAGCCGCAGCGGACGACGCTCGACCTCCGGCAGGGGGCGGAACTCCGCCGTGTCTATCCCGTTGTGCACGAGCGCAATGCCCGCGGGCTGCAAACCAAAATCCCGGGCAATGTCCTGCCGCGAGCAGTCCGACACCGTCACCACATGGTGCAGACGCGTGATGACTTTCTGCTGCATGTGCAGGAACGAGTGCCAGCGACGAATCAGCAGGCGCTGGTAGAGGCGCGGCGCGGCGGCCAGGGCGATGCGCAGGTCGCTGGTGATGGGGTGGTGCACCGTGGTCACCAGCGGCAGGCCCATATCCTGCAGCTGCAGCATGCCGTAGCTGAGGCTCTGGTTGTCGTGAATCAGGTCGTAATCGCCGCGATGGCGGCGCAGGTACTTCACGGCGCGGCGACCGAAGGTGTAGGGCTCGGCAAAGCCACCGGTCAGCTTGCTCAGCCACTCGATGATGTTGCTCAGCGAGCGCAGGTGCCGTGGGCGCAGCGAGCCGAGCCCGTTCTCGAACAGGTCCAGGCTGGGCAGTTGGATCAGGCGGACGCGCGGGTCGAGCTCGGGGTAGGGCGGGCCGGAAATCACGTCGACGGTGTGGCCCATGTCGACCAGCGCCTTGCTCAGGTATTTGATGTAGACCCCCTGCCCCCCGGCATGGGGCTTGCTGCGGTAACCGAGCAGCGCGATGCGCAGCGGACGCAGGGCTTTCCCCACAGGCGCTGGCGGGTAGGCGCTGCCAACCCTCGCGGCTGCGGCGGAATCGCTCACTACTGTATCAAGCTGCCTGATGACGGCGCCTCTTCCTGTACCGTTAGGGGGCGGGCCAGGGGCCCATCACTGTCGCCGCAGACGTGGCTGGCAACGTGCCGATTCTAGCAGTCTCGCGGGGCAGGAGACCAGTCCCGGCGCTCGCGAACGGCTCTGATCGCCGCGCCTTATCGTCAATTGACCGCGTTTTCCCGTATAATCGCGGCTTTTCATAAAACCGGATCAGGTATGGCCGCTACCCACTACAAGGGCATTATTCTTGCCGGCGGTTCGGGCACCCGCCTGCACCCCCTCACCAGCACGGTGAGCAAGCAATTGATGCCGGTGTATGACAAACCCATGATCTACTACCCGCTGGCAACGCTGATGCTCGCCGGTATCCGGGACATCCTGGTGATCACCACACCCCGCGACCAGGCGGCCTTCAGCGACCTGCTGGCGGACGGTGGGCAGTGGGGCATCAATATCCAGTACACCGTGCAGCCCAGTCCGGACGGGCTGGCCCAGGCCTTCCTGCTGGGTGCTGAATTCATCGGCGACAGCCCCTGTGCCCTGGTGCTGGGCGACAACATTTTCTACGGCGGCGGCTTCACCCAGAGCCTGCGCAACGCCGCCCAGAGCCAGTCCGGCGCTTCGGTGTTTGCCTACTACGTGCAGGACCCGGAACGGTACGGGGTGGTGAGCTTCAACGCCCAGGGCGTTGCCGTGGACATTGAGGAGAAGCCGGCGCGCCCCCGCTCCCACTACGCCGTGACCGGCCTCTATTTTTACGACAATGACGTCGTGGACATTGCCCGGGGGATCCGCCCGTCCGCCCGCGGCGAGCTCGAGATCACCGATGTCAACAAGGCGTATCTGGCGCGCGGTGACCTGCGGGTGGAGGTGATGAGCCGTGGCACCGCCTGGCTGGACACCGGCACACACAATTCGCTGCTGGACGCGGCCAATTTCATTCGCGTGGTTGAAGAGCGCCAGGGCCTGAAGATCGCCTGTCCCGAAGAAGTGGCCTACCGTATGGGGTATATCGATGCCGAGAAATTGCTGGCGCTGGCCGCGCCGCTGGAGAAAAGTGGCTACGGCCTCTACCTGCGACAGCTGCTGGACCAGGACGGGGTGCTGAGCAATGACATTTGAGCCTACGCCGCTGGCCGGCCTGTGTGTACTGCAACCGCGCGTTTTCGGCGACGAACGGGGCTTTTTCCTTGAAAGCTGGAACGCAGCAACGTTTCGCGACGCCGGGCTCGACGTCAGCTTCGTACAGGACAACCACAGCCGCTCCGCCAGGGGCATCCTGCGCGGCCTGCACTACCAGACCACCCAGCCGCAGGGAAAACTGGTGCGGGTGACCTCCGGCGCGGTGTTTGATGTGGCGGTGGACCTGCGCCGCAGCTCGCCGACGCTGGGCCAGTGGTTCGGCCTTGAGCTGAGTGCCAGCAACCACCGCATGCTGTGGGTACCCCCGGGCTTTGCGCACGGTTTTTACGTGCTCTCCGAGTTCGCCGACTTCCAGTACAAATGCAGCGACTACTACCATCCCGCCAGCGAGGTTGCACTGGCCTGGGATGACCCACAACTCAACATTCAATGGCCGCTTGCCCCGGGCGAGCAACCCACGCTGTCCGCCAAGGATGCCGCGGGCCAGCCCTGGGGCAGCGTGCCCCTGTTCGATTAGCCGCAGGAAAGGAGTTGGCGATATGGCACAGGATTATTTTCAGCTGCAGGGCCAGACTGCCCTGGTTACCGGGGCGTCCAGCGGCCTGGGAGCGCATTTTGCGCGGGTATTGAGCGCGGCAGGCGCACGCGTGGTGCTGGCCGCCCGACGCCGCGACAAGCTGGCCGAGCAGGTCGATGCCCTGCGCGCGGCGGGTGCCGAGGCGGGCGCCATCACCCTCGACGTCACCAGCCCGGACAGCGTTGCGGCTGCCTTTGCCGAGCTCGAGCAGGACTGGGGGCAACTGGACATCCTGATCAACAACGCCGGGGTCGCCAGCGACCCGATCAAATTCCTCGATACCACCGAACCGGACTGGTATCACATCATCGAAACCAACCTGAACGGCGCCTGGCGCGTGGCACAGGCGGGGGCGCAGCAGATGGCGCGCAGCGGCGCCGGGGGCAGCATTGTCAATATCGGCTCCATCTACGGGCTGCACACCGGCGTGCTGAAAGCCGCCTACAACGTCTCCAAGACCGGCGTGGTGCAGCTGACAAAATCGATGGCCATGGAGCTGTGCCGCCAGAACATCCGGGTCAATGCCCTGTGCCCGGGCTGGTTTCTCACCGACATCAACAGCGACTATTTCCACACCGAAAGCGGCGAGCGCTACATCAAAACCATTCCGGCACGGCGCATGGGCGAACTCGAGGAACTCAGCGTTCCCCTGCTGTTGCTTGCCAGTCGGGCGGCGGGGGGCTACATGAACGGTGCCGTGCTCACCGTGGACGGCGGTATGGTGGAAAGCCCGGTGTAGACAACTCAGGTGGAGAGCAGCGGGCGCCACCAGGGTTCGTTGCCCAGAAACCAGTCAATCGTGCGCGCAATACCGGTCTCGAAGGTCTCCTGCGGCACATACCCCAGCTCGGCGGTGATGCGGCTGGCGTCAATGGCATAGCGCCAGTCGTGGCCTGCACGATCTGCGACGAAGTGGATCAGGCTGCGCGCGCTGGCACCCTGCGCTGCGGGCGCATCCGGAAAGCGCTCAGCCAGCGTGGCATCGGCGGCAAAACGCCGGTCGAGCTGGTCGCAGAGCAGTTCCACGATGGCCAGGTTGTGCCATTCGTTGTTGCCGCCAATGTTGTAGCTTTCGCCCACCGCGCCCCCGTGCAGCACCAGCTCAATGCCTCGGCAGTGGTCTTCCACATACAGCCAGTCGCGGATATTGCTGCCGTCGCCGTACACCGGTAGCGGGCGACCGCGCAGCACATTGGTGAGGCACAGCGGGATCAGCTTTTCCGGGAAATGCCAGGGACCGTAATTGTTCGAGCAGTTGCTGGTGGTCACCTGCAGGCCATAGGTGTGGTGGTAGGCGCGCACCAGATGATCGGACGCGGCCTTGCTCGCCGAATAGGGCGAATTCGGCTGGTACTGCTGCGCCTCGTGAAACCCCGGAGCGTCCGGGGCAAGGGAGCCATACACTTCATCCGTCGACACATGGTGAAAACGGTGTTCCGCGCCACCCGGGCCGTCCAGCCATACGGCACGCGCGGCCTTCAGCAAGCTGTGGGTGCCAATGACATTGGTTTCGATAAACGCGTCCGGGCCGCTGATGGACCGGTCCACGTGGCTCTCGGCGGCGAAATGCACCAGCGTGTCCACCCGGTGCTCGCGCAGCAGGCTCTCCACCAGCGGCTGGTCGCAAATAGTGCCGTGCACAAAATGAAACCGGGCCTGCCCCTCCAGTGCAGCGAGATTGGCGCGGTTGCCGGCGTAGGTCAGGGCGTCCAGCACCACCAGCGCATCCTCGGGGTACCGGCGGCGCCAGTAGTGCAGGAAATTGGCACCGATAAAGCCGGCACCACCGGTAACCAGCAGTGACCTAGGCATCCGGGGTCTCCTTCAACGCCTGCAACATGGCGCGCAGCTGCACCCGCCAGTGCGGCGGCACACGCTGCAGCGCGGCCCAGCTGGACTGCTTGTCGAGCACGCTGCAGGCCGGGCGCTGTGCCGGCGTCGGGTAGTCGCTGGCCGGAATAGGCCGCACCTCCGGCAGCTGCTGTAGCAGCCCCAGGGCCTGCGCTTCCTCGGCAATCGCCACGGCGAAGTCATACCAGCTGCAGACACCGGCATCACTCCAGTGGTAGACACCCTGCAACAGGGGCTGCTCGACCGCCGCCCAGAGGGCTTCGGCCAGGCCCCGTGCCCAGGTCGGCGTGCCCACCTGGTCGCAGACCACGGACAGGGTGTCGCGCTCACGCATCAGGCGCAGCATGGTCTTCACGAAGTTGCCGCCAAAACAGGAGTAGACCCAGCCTGTGCGCACAATCAGGGCGCGCGGATGCGCGCGTTGCACGGAGCGCTCGCCGGCCAGCTTGCTGCGCCCGTAGGCGCCCAGCGGGCCCGTGGGGGAGTCCGGCAGGTAGGGGTGGCCGGAGTCCCCGGCGAATACGAAGTCGGTGGACACGTGAATCAGCGCGGTGCCGGTACTGGCGCAGGCCGCGGCGAGGTGGCCCGGTCCGTCGGCGTTGATGGCCAGGGCCAGCGCCTCTTCTTCCTCGGCCCGGTCTACCGCGGTATAGGCAGCGGCATTCAGCACCACATCGGGACGCTGCTCGGCAAATACGCGGCGCACCGCCTCGGGGTCGGCAATGTCCAGCCCGCTGCGATCCAGCGCCACGATACGCAGCCCCGGCGGTGCAGTGGCCCGCAGTTCGCGGCCCAGCTGGCCCGCAGCGCCGGTGATCAGGGCCGTCGCTGTCACGCCCGGGCTTGCATCCAGGCGGCCAGCTCGGCAAACACCTGCTCCTGCTCCGGCTCGTTGAAGATTTCATGGTAAAGATCGGGATAGAGGCGCAGCGTGACATCGCTGGACCCCACCCGGGCGCTGAAATCGCGGGAGCCGGCGGGCGCTGTCATCACGTCGGCTTCGCCGTGCATGACCAACAGCGGCAGGGTGATTTCAGCCGCGCGGGCGTTGACCACAGCCATGGTCGCAAACAGCTCCCGCACCAGGCGAGCACTCACTTTGCCGTGATGCACCAGGGGGTCTGCTTCGTAGGCCGCCACCACCTGCGGATCCCGGCTCACCTGGCTGGCATCAAGCTTGAGCATGCCCAGAGTCGGCCAGAGCCAGGCCAGCAGGCGGTTCAGCAGCAACAGCGGAGCGGGCGGGGGCTCGTCCACGGCCAGTGCCGGCCCGGAGAGCGCAGCGCCGGCAAATCGCGACTGTGCGTCGAGCAGCAGGCGCGAGGCGATCAGGCCACCCAGGCTGTGCCCGAGCAGGAAACAGGGAAGACCCGTATACCAGTCATCAATGCGGCTGCGCAGGGTCAGGAGCGGCTGCAGGTAATCGGCGAATTGCTGCACATGCGCCCGGCGGCCCGGAGAGCGCCCATGGCCCACATGGTCCGGGGCGACCACCGCATAGCCGCTGCGGGTGAAGAAGGCCGCAAAGTGCTCGTAGCGCCCGCTGTGCTCGCCGAGGCCATGGGCCAGCAGAATAACGCCCCTTGCGGGACCGCTGGCGGGCCAGTGACGATAGAAAATGCCATCGTCCAGCTGGCCCTCGGTCACGGCGGGAGGCTGTGGCGTATGCTCCGGCACGGGTTCGCAGCCAGTCGCCTAGGCGACCGGCGTCAACCATTCGGGATGTTGCGGGCGGTTGCCGCGCACCGAGTCAAAATACATGGCCTGCAGCTTTTCGGTCACCGGGCCACGCACGCCGCTGCCGATCTTGCGCCCGTCGAGCATGCGGATAGGAACAACTTCCGCCGCCGTGCCCGTAAAAAAGGCCTCGTCCGCGATGTACACCTCATCGCGCGTGATGCGTCGCTCACGAATCTGGTAACCGAGCTCAGCGGCAAGGGCAAACACGGTGTTGCGCGTGATACCGTCGAGGCAGGAGGTGAGGTCCGGGGTAAAGATCTGGTTGTCGCGGACAACGAATACGTTCTCGCCGCTGCCTTCCGCCACGTAGCCTTCATTGTCGAGCATCAAGGCTTCTTCGGCGCCACTGTCCAGTGCTTCACGCAGCGCCAGCATCGAATTGATGTAGTTGCCGTTGGCCTTGGCCTTGCACATGGTGATATTGACGTGATGGCGTGTGAACGAGGAGGTCCGCACCTTGATGCCGCGATCACGGGCTTCCGGATCCATGTAGGAGGGCCACTCCCAGGCGGCCACCATGACATGCGTGCGCAGCTTGTCGGCGCGCAGACCCATGCCCTCCGAGCCCAGGAAGCACATGGGCCGCAGGTAGCCTTCGGTGAGCTTGTTTTCCCGCACCACGGTGCGCTGGGCTTCGTTCAGCGTGGCCTTGTCGTAGGGCATGTCCATGCCCAGGATGTGCGCCGAGCGGAACAGCCGGTTGGTGTGTTCTTCAAGCCGGAAGATGCAGGTGCCGCGGTCGGGGGTGTGGTAGGCACGCACACCCTCGAACACGCCAAGGCCGTAGTGAAAGGTATGGGTCAGCACGTGGACCTTGGCTTCACGCCACGGCACCAGTTCGCCGTCCATCCAGATGACCCCGTCGCGGTCTGCAAAATTGGGTACTGCGCTCATGTTCAGTCCTGCTGCTCGGTTGATCCTGACTGCGCCGGAAAAAGGCGCTGCCACACGGCTTCCACGCTGGCCCGCTGTTCGCGGTACTGCGCGCCATCGACCCGGCCGGGCAATTGTTGCAGGGCCAGCTGGTGGGCGGCAGACCGGAACGCCAGATACGCCTGCACCAGGGTGCTGCTCTCTTCCTCGCTGAGCAGGCCGGCACGTGCCAGGGTTTCCAGAATGCGAATGTTGTCCGACCAGCGCACCAGTTCAGGCACGCGGTGAGACCACGCCAGAACCGCATATTGCACCATAAATTCAATATCAACGATACCTCCGGCGCTCTGTTTCAGGTCGAAATCCTCGCCCTCGGGGAGCTGCGCGGGCAAAAGTTCGCGGCGCATGCGCGTGCGCATCGCCACCACTTCCGCCGCCAGCGCCTGGGTGTCGCGCTCCCGCTCCAGGATTGCCCGGCGCACGGCATCCACCCCGGCGGCCACCGCCGGATCGCCCGCAACATGCCGTGCGCGCACCAGCGCCTGGTGTTCCCAGGTCCAGGCGCTGTCTTCCTGGTAGCTGCGGAAGCCTTTCAGGGACGTTGCCAGCAGGCCCGACGCACCGGAGGGCCGCAGGCGCATATCCGTTTCGTACAGCTGGCCCATGGCCATGCGTGTTTCCAGAATATGAATGATGCGCTGCCCGAGTCGGGTGTAGAAACGCACGTTATCAATACTGCGCTCGCCGTTGGTGACACCCTGCGAGTCGGCATCGAAGATGAAGACCAGGTCGAGGTCGGAGCTGTAACTGAGCTCGATGCCGCCCAGCTTGCCGTAGCCGAACACCGCAAAGCCGGTGCCCGTGCTGTTGCGCGACGGTTCGCCAAACCGCGCAGTAAGGTCGCTCCAGGCTACCGCCAGCACCTGCTCCAGAATCACTTCCGCGATCCACGTCAGTTTGTCGCTCACCTGCATCAGCGGCAGGCGCCCAACCACCTCACTGGCCGCCACACGCAACACATGTGCGGCCTTGAAATAGCGCAGTGCGTCCATCTGCCCTTCGAGGTCATCCGGCTGCAGACGCGCAACCTGCTGGCGCAGGGCGTCCGCAAGGCGTGACTTGTCGGGTGCGGTATACAGGCTGGCCCTGTCCAGCAGTTCATCCAGCAATACCGGGTGCCGCTGCAACTGCTCGGCAATCCAGGGGCTGGCATCGCAGAGCAACACCAGGTCGGCAAGCGCAGGGGGATTCTCCAGCAGCAGCGCCAGATAGGCGCTGCGGCGCAGCACCGCATTGACCAGCGGCAAAATTCGCTGCAGGGCGCGATCCGGGTCTGCGGCCTCGGCACAGGCCAGCAAAAGGCGTGGCATGAACTGTTGCAGGCGCTCACGCCCCTCGGCCTGCAGCGTCGCGACGCGGCTGCTGGCGTGCAGTGCCTGCAGCTGCGCCAGGCTGTCGGTCGCCGCGCGGTAACCCAGCTCCGCCAGCATCTCAGCGGTCAGGTCCGCGCCCCAGGCGGGCAGGTCGTCGGCGGCGGAACCTGCCTCGTCTTCGGGCTCGGCAATCAGGTCGCGGAAGTGTTCTGCGACGCGGCTGCGGTGCGCCGCCAGCGCCGCGAGGTAGGCCCCCCAGTCCGCGCAGCCCATTACCGTTGCCATGGCCTGCTGCTGCAGTGCGTCGGTCGGCAGGGCCTGCGTCTGCTGGTCCAGGTATCCCTGGATGGCATGCTCGCTGTCGCGCAGGAACAGGTAGGCAGTGCGCAGCTCGAACACCGCCTCAGCCGGCAGGCAACCCAGCGTACACAGTTCTTCCAGAATCAGCAGCAGCTCGCGCTGCTGCAACGCCAGATCACGGCCGCCGCGAATCAGCTGGAAACACTGGGCGATGAACTCCACCTCGCGGATGCCGCCGTGGCCCAGCTTGACGTCGTCCTGCAGGCCGCGGCGGCGCACTTCGCTGTTGATCATCTGCTTCATGCCGCGCAGGCTTTCGATCACGCCGAAATCCACGTAGCGGCGGAACACGAAAGGCCGCAGCATATCCATCAGCTCCGCGCCCCGTTGCGGGTTGCCGCTGATGGGCCGCGCCTTGATCAGGGCGTAGCGCTCCCAGTCGCGCCCCTGATCCTGGTAATACTCTTCCAGCGCGGCAAAATTCACTGCCAGGGACCCGCTCTCACCGTAGGGCCGCAGGCGCATGTCGACACGGAACACGAAGCCCTCTGCGGTCACCTGGTCAAGCGCGTTGATCAGGCCCTGGCCGAGTTTGGTAAAGAACTCCGCATTGCTGATGGATCGGCGTTCGCCATCGGTCTCGCCCGCCTCCGGAAAGGCGAAAATGAGATCGATATCCGATGAGACGTTGAGCTCGCGGGCCCCCAGTTTGCCCATCGCAATCACAATAAGCTCCTGCGGCTCGCCATCGCGGGCGCTTCTGGGCGTGCCAAACCGCGCCTGCAGCTGCGCCGCCAGGTGTTCCTGCGCCAGCACAATGCAGGACTCCGCCAGCGACGAGGTGTCACCGACGGTTTCCAGGGTGTCGGCGCTGCGACAAAAATCGCGCCAGACGATGCGCAGCATATGCCGCTGACGGAAGCGCCGCAGTACGGGATTCAATTCCGCCCCGGGCGCCGCCAGCCACTGGCGCAGCTCCCCCCGCAACTCCCCCGGCTGCAGGGCGCGCTGCAGGAGCCCGGACTCGATGAGGTCGGTCAGCACCGCCGGCCGGCGGCGCACGGTCTCCGCAACGAAGGGGCTGCAGGCCAGCACCCGGGCGAGGGGCGCCGCGAGCTCTGCCTGCCGCTCTGTGACCGCAGCCTGCAGGCGCCCAGCGGCCTCCGTGTCGGGGTGGTCCTGTATGCGCTGCCAGGCGGTTGTTGCCGCTGCTGCCAGTCCCGGGGTCAAGGCGTGGGTATCGATCATCCGTAACAAGCTTCCGTTGGCGGTTCAGGCGTCGAACAGCGGGGCGACGCGCATCACTTCCTCTATCGTGGTCTGGCCCGAGGCCACCCGCGCGGCACCGGCCAGCCGCAGCGTGCGCATGCCTTCGGACATGGCCACTTCGCGCACCTTGCGCGCTTCCATGTCGGGGACAATGCAGGCTGCCAGTGCGGGACTGTTGACCAGTAATTCGTAAATACCCTGGCGCCCGCTGTAGCCCGTCTCCCGGCAGGCACGGCACCCTACGGGGCGTGCCACCTGCGAAGGCGGGGCCAGCGGAAAGGGGTGCACCAGCTGCTCCCAGGCGTCCTTGTCCACCGGTTCCAGCACCTTGCACTCCGTGCAGAGCACGCGGACCAGGCGCTGCGACATGATGCCGCGCAGCGTGGCCTTGATCAGATAGGCGGGCAGACCCAGCTCAAGCAGGCGCGCCACCGAGCCGGGGGAGTCGTTGGTGTGCAGCGTCGACAAGACCAGGTGGCCGGTGAGCGCAGCCTGCACCGCCATATGCGCGGTCTCCAGGTCGCGAATCTCGCCAACCATGATGATGTCCGGGTCCTGGCGCATCAGCGCACGCACCCCGGTGGAAAAATCCAGCTTGATGCCGTGGTTCACCTGCATCTGGTTGAAGCTGTCCTCCACCATTTCGATGGGGTCTTCGATGGTGCAGACGTTGACATCCGGGGTGGCGAGGCGGCGCAGCGTGGAATACAGCGTGGTGGTCTTGCCCGAACCGGTCGGGCCGGTGACCAGCACAATGCCATTTCCGTGTGAGGTCATCAGCTGCCAGCGCTGCAGATCCTCATCCTCAAGACCCAGCTGGGCAAAGCTCTTCTGCAGCAGCTCCGGATCGAAAATCCGCATGACCAGCTTCTCGCCAAACGCCGTGGGCAAGGTCGACAGGCGCAGCTCCACCTCGCCGCCCGTCTGTGGCGAGCGGGTTTTCAGACGGCCATCCTGCGGACGGCGTTTCTCTGCCACATCCATGCGACCGAGAATCTTGATACGGCTGGTGACCGCCGCGCACACCTGTGCCGGCAACTCGTACACGTTGTGCAGCACGCCGTCGATACGAAAGCGCACATGGCCCACCTCGCGCCGCGGCTCGATGTGAATATCCGACGCCCGCTGTTCAAAGGCGTACTGCAGCAGCCAGTCGACAATGGTGACGACATGCTGGTCGTTGGCGTCGAGCTCGTGCAGGGCGCCCAGTTCCAGCATCTGCTCCAGATTGGTCACCCCCGGCGCGGTGCCGTGGGTTGCCCCGCTGTGCCGCGCGCCGCGCACCGAACGGGCCATGCTGTAGAACTCGGCGGTGTGCCGGGTGATGTCGCGCGGGTCTGCCAGCACGCGCCGGATGGGCTTGCGCAGGACGTGCTCGAGGTTGCGCTCCCAGCCGTGGATCCAGGGCTCTGCGCTGGCAATCACCACATCGTCGGCGTTCACCTCCACCGCCAGAATCCGGTGCCGGCGGGCAAACTCGCGGGACATCACCTCCGCCACGGCGCCGACATTGATTTTCAGGGGATCGATGTCGTACACGGCCTGCCCGGTGCGCTGACTGAGCCAGGCCAGCAGCGCCGCCATATCCAGAACCTGTCCGGGGGACGCGGCGTCCACCAGTTTCTGCTCGGCGAGGTAAACCAGCGGGTGAATACTGCCCACGTTGACCTTGAGCAGCCGATCGCGATCCGCCGCCGAGATACGGCCCGCAGTGCACAGTTCTCCGGCCAGAACATGCAGCTCGAGCGATCTCTCTGCGTATTCAGGGCCAATGTTGGCGGTCATGGTGCTGCAACTCTCTGCTGACGGTATGCATACTGCACGCATGCTAGCACAGGCGGTGAGCGCTGCGCGCCGGCCGGTGTGACAGAAGAGGCAGCCTCACCTATACTTCGCGCCTTCCCCACAGGAGAGCACCCGATGCCCAGCTCGAATCCGCTCAGCAGCCTCTTTGGCCGGTCCCCGATCGGGCCGATCCAGGAGCATATGCAGGTAGCGAACGATGCCGCCCAACTGCTCCCGGCCTTTGTCGAAGCCGCACAGAACGATGACTGGAAACTGGCGGAGGATATTTTCAGGCGCATCGGGGAGGCCGAAGAGGCCGCCGACAAGCTCAAACGTTCTGTGCGCCGACACCTGCCCAACAGCCTGTTCCTGCCGGTCCCGCGCACTGATCTGCTGGAGCTGGTCACCATTCAGGACCACGTGGCAAATACGGCAAAAGACGTTGCCGGCCTGATGCTGGGGCGCGAAATGCGCTTTCCGGACAAACTGGAAAAACACCTGCTGGAATTTGTCCGCGCCTGTACGGCAACCTGTGATCAGGCCCTGGTGGCAATTCGCGAGCTGGACGAACTGCTGGAAGTAGGCTTCACCGGTCGCGAAGTCGTGCGGGTAGAGGGCCTGATCAAGGAGCTGGACAAGCTTGAGGGGCGCACCGACAAGCAGTCCAAGGCGCTGCGCGCCAAGCTGTTCAAGCTGGAGCGAAAACTCTACGCGGTGGATGTGATGTTCTATTACAAGGTGATCGAACTGCTCGCAGGCCTGGCCGACTCCGCCGAACGGGTGGGACACAGGCTGCAGATACTGATGGCGAAATAGGACAAGCGCATGGAAATCATCGCGGAACACGGCACGCTGCTGCTGATACTGGCCTGCATGTTCGGGTTCTTCATGGCCTGGGGTGTCGGCGCCAACGATGTTGCCAACGCCATGGGCACCTCGGTGGGATCAAAGGCCCTGACCATCAAGCAGGCCATTCTCGTCGCCATGGTGTTCGAATTCCTAGGCGCCTATCTGGCTGGAGGTGAGGTCACCGCCACCATTCGCCAGGGCATTATCGATGCCGAGTCGATGTCCGGCAGGCCGGAGTTGATGGTCTACGGCATGCTGTCCGCACTGCTTGCGGCCGGCACCTGGCTGATGATCGCCAGCATCAAGGGCTGGCCGGTCTCCACGACCCACTCGATCGTCGGCGCCATTGTCGGCTTCGCCGCGGTGGGTATCGGCGTGGACGCCGTGCACTGGGAAAAGGTCGGCACCATTGCCGCCAGCTGGCTGGTGTCGCCGCTGCTCGCCGGCACGATATCCTTTGCCCTGTTCATGAGCGTCAAAATCCTCATTCTCGACACCGAAGACCCCTTTCAGCGCGCCAAGCGCTTCATCCCCATTTACATGTGGATGGTCGGCTTCATGATCTCCATGGTCACCCTGCTCAAGGGCCTGAAGCACATCGGCGTGGAAATGGACCTGGGACTGGGCTCCAAGTTCGCCAACGCCGTGCCCCTGTCATTCCTGGTCGGCCTGCTCGTCGCAGCGCTGGGCGGCTTCCTGGTCAGCCGGGTGAAGTACGTGCCCAACAGCCAGCATCGTTTCGCCAGCGTGGAGCGTGTATTCGGCATCCTGATGATTTTCACCGCCTGCGCGATGGCCTTCGCCCACGGTTCCAACGATGTCGCCAACGCGGTAGGGCCACTGGCCGCGGTTGCGAATACCGTGCTGTCCGGCGGCATGATCGCCTCCCAGGCACCGCTGCCCTGGTGGATTCTGCTGGTGGGCGCGCTGGGTATCGTGGTGGGCCTCGCGACCTACGGCTGGAAAGTGATCATGACCGTAGGGCGCAAAATCACCGAACTCACGCCGAGCCGCGGCTTTGCCGCGGAACTGGGCGCGGCCTCCACCGTGGTGCTGGCTTCCGGCACCGGGCTGCCGATCTCCACGACGCATACCCTGGTGGGTGCCATCCTCGGGGTAGGCTTCGCGCGCGGCATCGCAGCGCTGAACCTGCGCACCATCGGCACCATCTTCATGTCCTGGATCATCACCCTGCCCGCGGGTGCCGGGTTGTCCATCATCTTCTTCTTCACCTTCAAGGGCATCTTCGGCTGAGGCATTTCCCCGGGCACTGATTGACTCCGTCAGCGCCCGCCGCTACCGTCAGCCGGTCCACTCCGGGCAACAGCAGGCAGCCGCGCCATGTCACAGCCAGACAAACAGATCATCAGCCAGCTGCGCGCGCTTGTCGGCACGCCCTCAGTGAGCTCAACCGATCCGTCCTGGGACCAGGGCAATCGGGCGGTCATCGAGTTGCTGGCCGGCTGGCTGGAGGCGCTGGGGTTTCGTACAGAAATCATGGCTGTGTCAGCCGATGGGCGTAAAGCCAACCTGATTGCCACACTCGGCAGCGGCCCGGGCGGCCTGGTACTGGCCGGCCACACCGACACCGTACCCTTTGATGAGGGGCGCTGGCGCTCGGACCCGCTGCAGCTCACGGAACGCGACCAGCGTCTCTACGGCCTGGGCAGTACCGACATGAAAGGCTTTTTCCCCATCGCCATCGCGGCTGCCAGCGCGTTTGCAGGCAAGACGCTGCAGCAGCCACTGATCATACTCGCCACAGCCGACGAGGAAAGCTCGATGGACGGGGCCCGGGCGCTCGCCGCTGCGGGACGCCCCCGGGCCCGCGCCGCCATCATCGGCGAGCCCACCTCGCTGCAGCCGGTACGTTTGCACAAGGGCATCATGATGGAGGCCGTCGAGATCACCGGTCTCGCGGGCCACTCCTCCAACCCGGCGCTGGGCGTCAACGCCATCGATGTGATGCATGAACTGGTGGGTGAACTGATGCAGTTCCGGCAGGAGCTGGCTGCGAAGCACGCCAACAGCGCCTTCGACGTGGCCTTTCCCACCCTGAACCTGGGCTGCATACACGGCGGCGATAGCCCGAATCGCATCTGCGGACGCTGTGAACTGCACTTCGACCTGCGCCTGACCCCCTCCGCGGCCGCCGCCGGGGTTCGGGAACAGCTACAGCAGCGCCTGCAAGGCCTGGCACAGGCGCACGGGGCCGGCATTGCGCTGCGCTCGCTGGTGCAGCCCGTACCGCCCTTCGAACAGGCCGCACACAGCGACCTCGTGAGGCTGGCGGAGAAACTTACCGGCCACAGCGCGATGGCCGTGGGTTTCGCCACCGAGGCCCCCTTCCTGCAAGCCATGGGCATGGAGACCATCATCATGGGGCCGGGATCCATCGACCGGGCCCACCAGCCCGACGAATACCTGGAACTCAGCCAGATACGGCCCTGCGTGGACCTGCTGCAGTCCTGCATCGCGCACTACTGCCTGTAGCAGCCTGTCAGATCCAGGCTCATCTGCTGCGGCTGATGCCCTAAGTCCGACAGGCTGCTAGCGGGCGTGGGCGGCCCCGCCGTGAAAATTTGCATTAGTCGCCACCGCCCGCATTGGGTACTCTTGGCGCAGGATCATTACTGATAAACGGAAACCGCCACGTGACCACCCCAGGCCGCAGCCATATTCGCTGGTTCAGGAATACGGCGCCCTACATCAACACCCACCGGAACCGGACCTTTGTCCTGATGCTGGGGGGCGATGCTGCACAAGATCCCAATTTTCCCACCATCCTCCACGACCTGGCGCTGCTGCACAGCCTCGGTGTGCGGCTGGTGCTGGTGCACGGCAATCGCCCGCAGATCGACAGCCGACTGGCCGCGGCGGGAATCGAGAGCCGCTTCCACGATGACATGCGCATTACCGACAGTGACAGCATGCACCATGTGACAGATGCCGCGGCGTCACTGCGGGCACAGATCGAGGCGCTGCTCTCGATGGGCCTGCCCAACTCGCCGATGCAGGGTGCGCGCATGCGCGTCTGTTCCGGCAATTTCGTCACCGCACGGCCGCTGGGGGTGGTGGACGGGGTCGACTACCAGCACACCGGGCGGGTGCGGCGCATCGACAGCGCCGGCATCCAGCAGCAACTCGCCGCCGGCTCCATTGTGCTCCTGTCGCCCCTCGGCTATTCGCCGACCGGAGAGATTTTCAACCTCATGCTGGAGGACATTGCCGTACACTGCGCCGCGGGCATCGGTGCCGACAAGCTGGTACTGTTCGGCAGCGCCGCCGGCATTGCCGGCAGCGATGGCGCCCTGCTGCGCCAGCTTACGGTGGCCAGCATAGCGGGCATTCAGGGGCAGGACGCCGAGCAGGCAAAACTGCTGGCAACGGCGCGACGTGCCTGCATGGCCGGCGTGTCGCGCTGCCATATCATCAGTTACCGGGACGACTGTGCGCTGCTGGAAGAGCTGTTCACCCACGACGGCAACGGCACGCTGGTCGCCAAAGACGACTACGAGCAGACACGCAGTGCCAGCATTGATGACGTCGGCGGTATCCTGGAGCTGATCGAACCGTTGGAGCGCGAAGGCATCCTGGTCAAGCGCTCGCGTGAGCTGCTCGAAAACGAGATCCGCCAGTTCCGCATCATTGAACGCGACGGGCGCATCATCGCCTGCGCCGCACTCTACCCGTTTCCCGAGGAAAACTGCGGGGAAGTGGCCTGCATTGTCTCCCATCCCGACTACCGGGGTGGGCAACGCGGCCAGCGCCTGCTGCAGGAGATCGAACGCGAGGCGCGGTCGCTGGGTCTGGACCGGGTGTTTGTGCTCACAACGCAGACCGCCCACTGGTTTCTGGAGCAGGGGTTTGAGGAGCGTTCGCGGGATGCACTGCCGGCGCAGAAGCAGGCGCTCTACAACCTGCAGCGCAATTCCAAGGTGTTCTTCAAGTCACTCTAGCGTTGGCTTTGCGGCATCGCTGCCTATGTAGCCGCTCTCCAGCACCGGCTGCACCCAGTAGCGCAGCCGGTCGCGACCTGCAACGGACGCCAGCGCCATCAGTAACGACGGACGCTGGGTGGGGGCGTGCAGAACTTCAAAGCGGCTGATACGGCGCGACCCCTCCACCTGCTCGGCGAGGCTCAGGCGACTGTGCTCGCGGCTGAAGCCGCTCACTGCAGCCACCGTAAATCCACTGACATCCGGCAGCGACATCAGGGCATCCACCATCTCATCGTGCAGCTCACGCGGCACCATGATCACCAGCAGTTCATCCATGGGCACGTTTCTCCCTGTACTGATACAACACGGGCAACAGGAACAGCGTTGTCACGGTGGATGTGAGCAGGCCGCCGACCACCACAATGGCCAGGGGGCGCTGCACCTCGGCGCCCGGGCCTGTGGCGAACACCAGCGGCAGGAGGCCGAAAATCGCCGTGGTGGCGGTCATCAGCACCGGGCGCAGGCGCTGGCTGGCGCCCGCGCAGATGCGTGCCGGCAGTGCTCCCGGCAAATGCGCCTGCTGCTGGAAATGGCTGACCATCACCACGCCGTTCAGCACCGCCACACCGAGCAGGGCAATGAGCCCCACGGAGGCGGGCACGGACAGGTACTCGCCGCTGAGGTACAGGGAGATCACCCCGCCCATCAGGGCGAACGGGATGTTGCCGAGAATGATGCCGGCCAGCGCCATGGAACCGAAGGTGGCGAACAGGATCAACAGAATCAGTACCAGCGCCACCGGCACCACCAGCAACAGGTTGTGCGTGGCACGCTGCTGGTTCTCGAATTCGCCGCCGTACTCCAGGCGGTAGCCGGCTGGCAGAGCGACCTCGCGGGACAACACCTCACGCAGTTCCTCCACGAAACCCACCACATCGCGGCCCTCCACGTTAACCGTCACCGCCCCAAAGCGGCTGCCGCGCTCCCGCTCTATCAACAGCGGGCCTTCGGCGTAGCTGAGGCTGGCTACATCGCCCAGCGTGGCCAGGCTGCCATCGGGCAGGGCCACGCTGCGCGCAGCGAGGTCCGCGACCGTGGCCGGCACCGCTACCGACTGTGAACCGGCCGCCAGGGTGACCGGAATGCGCCGGTTGCCCTGACGCACTTCCGAGATCACGGCACCCTCGATCTGGCTGCGCAGATACCGGGACAGACCCTCCACGGTAAGCCCGTGGGCCGCCGCCAACGCCGGCTTCACTTCCACATTCAGGAACTTGCCGCCCTCGGTGACCGAGGCCTGCACGTCAACCGCGCCCTGCACGCGGGGAATCACCCGGGCAATGTCGTGCATCAGGGCCGCAATGCGCTCGAGTTCCTCACCGTAAACCTTGACGGTTACGTCGCCGGTGCTGCCAGTCAGCATCTCCGACACCCGCATCTGGATGGGCTGCGTAAAGCCGACGTTCATGCCGGGGAAGCCCTCGAGCACCTCACGCACGGCGGCTTCCAGCGCCGTTTTACTGGCAAAGCGCCACTCATCCGTCGGTGCCAGCTCCATGAACACGTCTGTTTCATTCAGGCCCATGGGATCCAGCCCCAGTTCATCGGAACCGGTACGGGTCACGATCTGGCGTATTTCGGGCACCCCGGCGAGCAGCGCCGCACCCACCTGGCGGTCGAGTTCTACCGACGCCTGCAGGGAAATACTCGGGGATTTTTCCAGCTGCACAATCAGATCGCCCTCATCGAGCACGGGCATGAAGGTCTTGCCCATCAGCAACAGGAACACCACGCTCACCACCAGCAGGGCGCCAATGCCGAGCAGCAGGGCACGCGGCCGCCGCAGAACCCGTTCCAGTGCCGCGACATAGGCCGCCTGCAGGCGCAGCATAAAGCGCGGCATTCCCGCCTTGTGCCTGCCGAGCATCAGCGACGCTGCGACCGGTATCAGGGTCAGCGACAGCACCAGCGCGGCCAGCATGGCGTACACAATGGTCAGCGCCACCGGGGTGAACAGCTTCCCCTCGAGGCCACTCAGGGTCAGCAGCGGCGAAAACACAATGATCACGATGAGCGTGCCTGCGACCACCGGCAGCGCGACCTCCTGCGCCGCGCGGTACACCACGTGCAGGCGCGGCAGGCCGGGGTTGTTGTCGAGGCGACTCAGGGCGTTCTCCACCACCACCACGGAGGAGTCCACCAGCATGCCGATGGCAATCACCAGGCCGCCCAGGCTCATGAGGTTGGCCGTCAGGCCGGTGCCGGACATCAGCAGGAAGGTCGCCAGTGCCGCCAGTGGCAGTGAAATGGATACCACCAACGCGGCGCGCAGATTGCCCAGAAATACCGTAAGCACCGCAATCACCAGCAGGATGGCCTGGAACAGGGCGCTGGAAATGGTGCCAATGGCCGTGCTGATCAAGCGCGCGCGGTCATAGAACACGTTGATCTCGGTGCCGGCAGGCAGGGTCTTTTCCAGTTCGGCCAGGCGCGCCTTGACCCCGTCCACGACAGCTCCGGTGTTGCTGTCACGCAGCGCAATCACCAGGCCCTGCACCGCTTCCTCGCCGTTGCGCGTCACGGCGCCGTAACGCGCCAGGTGACCGATTTCGACATCGGCGACGTCGCGCAGGCGATACACACCGGCGGGCCCCGAATGCACCACAATGTCCTGCAGCGCTTCCAGGGAGTGCACCTGACCCTCGACCCGCACCACCAGCACATCATTGCCGAGCAGGATGCGGCCGACACCGGCATTCAGGTTCTGCTCGACGATGGCGGCCTCCAGCGCATCGATGCCCAGGCCCAGCTCGGAGAGCACCACCGGGTGCGGGGTGACCTGGTAGGTCCTGGCGTAGCCGCCGAGCACGTTCACATCAGCCACACCCGCCACCGTGCGCAGTGCCGGGCGGATCTCCCACTCCAGCAGCTGGCGCTTGTCCTGCAGCGAGAGTCGGGGATTCTCGATGGTAAACATGAACATCTCGCTGAGCGGCGTGCTCATGGGTGCCAGGCCGCCCTCCACCGGGAAAGGCAGGCCATCAAGAATGCCCGCCAGGCGCTCATTCACCTGTTGCCGCGCCCAGTAGATGTCCGTGCCATCGACGAAATCCAGCGTGATGTCGGTAATGGCATATTTGGTCGTGGAACGCAGCATCGACTGCCGGGGAATGCCCAGCAGCTCGGTTTCCAGCGGGTAGGTGACCCGCTGTTCGATTTCCTCCGCCGTCATGCCCGGCACCTTGAGGATGAGCTTGACCTGTGTCGGGGCGATGTCGGGATAGGCATCAATGGGCAGCGCGAGCCAGGCTCGCAGGCCGAGGCCCGCCAGCGCGAGGGCTGCCACGCACACAAACAGGCGCTGGGTCAGGGAGAAACGCAGCAACGCTTTCAGCATGTCACTCGCCACCCAGGCCCATGAGGACACCCTGAACAGCGGACACCGAACTGCTCAACACGTCGCGCCCCGCAAGGTCGACCGCGGAGGTCACCGCGTAATCCTCGCCGACCGGCTGCAGCAGCGCCACCGGCACCAGCTGCAGCACCCCGTCGCCGCGGAGCAGCACATGCGCCTGTTCTTCCCAGGTAAACACCGCCGAGCGCGGCACCCGATGCGCCGCGTGGCGATACAGCGGCGTTGCCCCCAGAACACCGTTGAGCGGCGCCCGGCAGGCCGCCGTTACGGGCGCACTCCAGGCGACCAAGGAAAAGCCACGGGCAACGCCCTCCAGCTCCTCCACATCCAGCCGACAACCCGCCAGCTGCACGCCGGTCAGCCTGTCCGCATCCTGCGCCGGGACCAGGAGCTGCACGCGCAGCTCACCCGGCGCCAGGAAGGCCGCCACCTCATCACCCGCCACCAGGGCCGTCTGGCGGCTCTCGAACTCGATATAGCCATCGATGGGAGCGTGCAGGGTGATGGATTCCACGTCGTCCTGCGGTGGGTCTACCAGCTCCATAAAATGCCGCATGTGTTCATACTCCAGCTGCAGCGCAAGGTAGTTGTCCACGATGGCGACCCACCGATCTTCCGCGAGCGCCTGCTGCTCATAGGAGGCGCGGCTGCGCTGGTAGCGAGCCTCGGCACTGCGATAGCGCCTTTCCATGGCACTGAACTCAAGCAGAAAATGATGAATCTCCGGCCCTTCCAGCACAACGAAAGGCTGCCCGGCCACCACCTGGGCGCCATTGCGTACCAGGTAATGCGCCCGCCGCACATCACGCGGCAACTGAATGCTGTACTGGCTGCCGGTGCGATGGGTGACCTGCGCCCGCACCGTGGGCCCCGGGACCTCCGCAATGGGCTGTACCGCCGTATAGTCAAGCCGCAAGTCACCCAGCGCCGCAAGGGGCACATCCGACCCGAACCCCAGCGCCGGCCAGCACAGGGCCAGCAGCATCCATACCGCGTGTTTCATAAGGGTAGTCCCGCTGTCTGCCGCAACCGCGCGGCGTTATACTCGATGTGCGCGTCGATCAGCGACGCTTCGCTGCGCCGCTCCAGCACCTCCAGCAGGCGCCGGATCACCAGCTCCACCTCCACCTCACTGCCCGAACGCAGCGCCAGCAGTTGCGCTTCGATGCGCTCGCCGACCTGCGCCGATGCCTGCAGCAGCTCACGCCGCTCACGCAAGCGCTGTGCTTCAGTGGAGAGGGCAATCCACTCCTGCCGGATACTGGTGCGCAAGGTGTCGTGCTGGCGGGAAAAGTCGCGGCCCAGCGCCGCGCGCTGCGCCTGTCCGGCGCGGTTGTCCACCTCGAAGAACCCCAAAGGCACTTCTACGGCAAGGCCGTACTGGTGCTCTGCGGGACCGGGACCATCCAGGCTGCGCGCTGTCAGGGCCAGGTTCCAGTCCACCGCTGCCGGGTCATTCAGCGCAATCAGCGCCTGCTGTTGCTCGCGAGCCAGGGCCAGCAGCGCCAGCTGCGGGTGCCCACTGTAATCGGGCGCTTCGGGTTGCGGCGTGGCCTCCACGATCCGCGCCGGCACCGCCGGCAGACCGGTGAGCGCGACAAAGCCGGCCTGGGCAGCGCGCTGCCGGGCCAGCCCATCGGCCACGGCGAGTTCGGCATCGAGCCGCTCCTGGGTCAGCAGCAGCGCTGCATAGCCCGGTATGGCGCCGGCATCGGCCTGCAACACCGCCCGCTGCTCCAGCTCCCGCAGCAGCTCCGCTCGTGCCCGCGACTGCGCAAGCTCCAGCGTCGCAAGGCGGTGTTCCCAGACGGCATTGCGGATCAGCCCGGAGAAAAACCAGGCGCGATAGCGCTGCTGCGTCTCTCGCAGATTGTCCTGCAGGGCGGCCAGGTTCTCATCGAGATCACGACGCTGCAGCGACTTGAAGGGCAGGTTGAGGGACAGCTCGGTCTCGTCGGTGCCCGCACGCTGGTCACTCTGCAATCGGCTGGCGGACAGCGAGGGCAGCGCAGCCAGCAGACCGTTGCCCCCGTCGGACTCCGCTGAGACCTCCGCCGTATAGCCGTGATGGACAAGCGTCGCGTTCAGTACCTCGTGCAGCGCCAGATCGCTGGCAAGCTGCGCCTGCACCGGCACCGTGCAGCACAGCGCCGAGAAAACGAGTGCGCGGAAAAACGGCTGGCGCATACCTCCCTGCCTCATACATTACGTCTCCTTTGCTCCATTACACCATGTCCCCTGTGCCCTGTCCTTGCGATGCGTCAGGGAAACGGCGCCCGACCCGCTGCATGGCCAAGAAAACGCGCCGCGAAGGCGGTACGCAATGCCCATCAGAGCGGATTCTTTGCTATTCTTACGCGCTTGCCATCGCTGCTTCGGCGGCACGTCATCTGACTGGATCCACCGAGGCCCACATGCCTGATTACCGCTCGAAAACCTCCACCCACGGCCGCAACATGGCGGGCGCGCGCGCGCTGTGGCGCGCCACCGGCATGCAGGACGGCGACTTCGGGAAACCCATCATAGCCGTGGTGAACTCCTTTACCCAGTTTGTGCCCGGTCACGTTCACCTGAAGGACCTGGGGCAGCTGGTTGCCCGCGAAATCGAGGCCGCGGGCGGAGTGGCCAAGGAGTTCAATACCATCGCCGTGGACGACGGTATCGCCATGGGCCATGACGGCATGCTCTACAGCCTGCCCAGTCGCGACATCATTTCCGACTCGGTAGAGTACATGGTCAACGCACACTGTGCGGATGCCATGGTGTGTATTTCCAACTGCGACAAGATCACCCCCGGCATGCTGAATGCCGCCATGCGACTCAACATCCCGGTAGTGTTCGTCTCCGGCGGGCCAATGGAAGCCGGCAAGACCAAACTGTCCGAGCACAAGCTGGACCTGGTTGACGCCATGGTGATCGCCGCCGACAGCGACGCCAGCGATGAACAGGTTGCGGAATACGAGCGCTCCGCCTGCCCTACCTGTGGCTCCTGTTCCGGCATGTTCACGGCAAATTCCATGAACTGCCTGACCGAAGCCCTGGGGCTCAGCCTGCCCGGTAACGGTTCCACCCTGGCCACGCACGCCGACCGCGAGCAGCTGTTCCGCCGCGCCGGCCGCCTGGTGGTGGAGCTGTGCCAGCGCTACTACCAGCGGGAGGATGCCAGCGTATTGCCGCGCAATATCGCCAGCTTCAAGGCCTTCGAGAATGCGATGAGCCTGGATATCGCCATGGGCGGCTCCACCAATACCATTCTGCACCTGCTCGCAGCGGCCGAAGAGGCCGAACTCGACTTCACCCTGCAGGACATCGATCGGCTGTCGCGCCGTGTACCCCAGCTGTGCAAGGTGGCGCCGAACACCCCCCTGTACCACATGGAAGACGTGCACCGCGCCGGTGGCATCATGGCGATTCTCGGCGAACTGGATCGCGCCGGACTGCTGCACCGGGACTGCCCCACCGTGCACAGTCCGACGCTGGGCGCGGCACTGGATACCTGGGATATCGTGCGCACCAGCGATGCGGCAGTACACCAGTTCTACAAATCGGGCCCTGCCGGCATACCCACCCAGGTGGCCTTCAGCCAGGACACCCGCTGGCCCAGCCTGGATCTCGACCGGGAGAACGGCTGTATTCGCAATATCGACCACGCTTTCTCCCTTGAGGGCGGACTTGCCGTCCTGTTCGGGAACATTGCTGAAAACGGCTGTGTGGTAAAGACCTCCGGCGTCGATGACAGCATTCTGGTGTTCTCCGGCCCCGCCTACATCTGTGAGAGCCAGGAGGGCGCCGTCGCCGACATCCTCGAGGGCAGGGTGCAGGCCGGGGATGTGGTGATCATCCGCTACGAGGGCCCGCGGGGCGGCCCGGGGATGCAGGAAATGCTCTACCCCACCAGCTATCTGAAATCGAAGGGGCTGGGCAAGGCCTGCGCACTGCTGACGGACGGCCGCTTTTCCGGTGGCACCTCGGGCCTGTCGATCGGCCACGTATCGCCCGAGGCGGCCTCGGGTGGCGCCATCGCCCTCGTCGAACACGGTGATACCATTGACATCAACATTCCCGAACGCAGCATCAATGTGCGGCTGAGCGATGAACAGCTGGCCGCCCGGCGCGCCGCCATGGACGCCCGGGGCAAGGACGGCTGGAAGCCTGCAGAGACTCGACCACGCAAGGTCAGCGCGGCGCTGAAAGTGTATGCGAGCATGGTGACCAGCGCCGATCGCGGTGCGGTACGCGACCTGTCGCTGCTCGACTGATGCACAGACACGCCCCGCGAGGGCCGGAGCAGGCATGAACCCGTTCAAAATACTCAGTGCCATCAGCTCAGGCAGCTTCAAGGGCCACTTCGGCCAGTACGGCGAGGACGTGATCGTGCGCAAACTGGTCAAGCCGAACCGGGCGCCCGGCCGCTACCTGGATCTCGGCGCGTTTCATCCCTTCCGTTTTTCCAACACTGCCTACCTGTGGATGTGCGGATGGCAGGGCGTGAATGTGGACGCCAATGCCAACAGCATCCGCCTGTTTGATCGCGTGCGGCGCGGTGACCGCAACATCTGCGCCGCCGTCGTCAGCGAGGCAGAAATCAGCGACGGCCTGACCGAGGTGAACCTGATGCTGCCGCAGGTGACCAAGACACGCGATGGCATCAGCGCGCTGGGGTCGATCAGCAGCGACAGGGCGGAACTGAAGGAACTGGTGCGGGCGGTGCCGGTCCCGACCCTCAGCGTCAACCGCATCCTCGCCGAGAACCAGGGCGAGGAAATCCGCTATATCAACATCGATATCGAGGGCTATGATGAAAAAATCGCCTGCGATATCGATCTGCAGCGTTTTCGGCCGGAAGTCATTTCCGTGGAAGAGTATGGCCCCAACCTGGCCGCACTGGCCAGCGGCAGGGTATGCACCCACCTGCAGGCGCACGGCTACCACCTGTTCGCGCGCGCCGGCTATACCTCCATTTACGTGCGCGAGGAGTGACGGCGCAGCCCACGTGTCAGTCACGCGGCTCTTCGGAAAAGACTTTCCGGCCAGAGAACATCGCGGAAATCAGACCGTTGCGCTCGCGCAACTCAGTGATCACCACGGCGGCGATGTGCAGGGGAATGGCCAACACCAGGCCCCAGAAACCGAGTTCGTGCAGCTCAATAAACGGCTTGCGAAAGGTGCGCATGGCCGCGTAAGCGTCGGCATCCAGCAGCGGGGTCTGCGCGGGCTTCAGGCCGACCAGCTGCTCTGCACTGGCACCCGGCACCGCCACCCAGTCCAGGAACAGGTGCCCGAAGGGCGGCAGATACAGGTCGGTACCGGCGAGCACCAGGCCGGTAACGCACTGGTTCACAAGCAACAACAGCAGCAGGGCCACCATCAATCGTCCGAGGGGATTGTGTCCACGGTAGGGCGGCGGTTTGCCCGCGCGCAACCCACGCAGGTAGCCGACAAGGGCCTGCCCATAGCCGCGTCCTCCCGGTAAAGCGGCTGACCAGCGCGCGTAACGGTTCCCGACAAATCCCCAGACTATGCGCCAGAGCAGGTTGATGGCGAACACGTAACCTATCCACACATGCAGCGTTTTCAGTGCCACCTTGCCCTCGCCGCTGATGCCCAGTGTGCCCGCGTTGAAGATAACGAGGCCGACACCGAGCAGGCCCAGCACACAGAGCACGTTGATCCAGTGGAACCAGCGGGTCGTGGCATCCCACACCGGGTGTGATCGCAAAGCTGACGATTGACGCATGGACATCCCTCCTGAGGATTGTGCCTGACGTTATTGTGCACGCCTTTTCTGAAGCCATGCTTAACGCAACCGGATCCCCGTATTACTCCGGCAGAAGTCGTGTTTCCGTGCGAGCGTGTGCCCTGGCCTGCTCCGGGCTGAACCACCATGGCCTGCGCTCACCCGCCGCCCAGAGATGCGCCTGGTCGTTCTGGTGGCGCTGCAGATGCCGCTCGACAACCCCGCCAGCGAGGATCGCTTCGACCTTGTCCGGGTCGGCAAAATCCACCACCAGCTTCAGCGAGGCGAAAAAACCCGCCGCAAAGGGCTGCTCGAAGTCGTAAATGCCGCGGTTCAGCGTTTCGCCGCTGCCACCGCGCGGCACCGCAAAACTGCCGGCGAGGCCGCTGCCCAATCCGCTGGGGCGCAGCGGGCTGACAAAATGCAGGCTGTGTGCCTCGCCCCAGTGCCAGGCCGAGGGGTCTTTGCCCTGCAGGCCCTCAAGCAGTGCCCGGGCCCGGGGTGCCGCGGCCCGAATGACATCCGCCAGTGTCTCGCGGTGGGGTGTTGCGGTGTCGTCGAACCACGCGGCGTCGGGGGTCGCCAGTAGCGCCTCGAAACGCTGCTGCCAGAAGTACCAGGTGGACAGCATCTCGGCCGCCAGCGCCTCACCCAACTCATCGGTAAAGGTGCCCAGGGCAATTTCCCGATACAGCGCCTGGTAGATCAGCGGTGCAGGACTGTCTGCACGGTCGACGCCATCCCAGGTTGCCAGCAGGGCATGCAGGTCCCCCTGCGCGGGCTCGGTGGCCAGCGCATCGAGGATATGCGGCAACAGCGTGTCGCTTTGCAGGTTGCGGTTGTCGGCCATCAGCGCCCAGTGATCCGCCACGGTCATAGCATGGGCCTGGTTGAGCACCTGGCCCATGCGCAAATAGCGGTAGTCCGGTGAGAGGTAATTGGTGTAATACCAGGGAAAGCCTGCCGGGCGGGTATCGTGGTTTGCCGTGCCGACCCAGCCCCGCGACGGGTTGTACGCTGCGGGCATCTGCGCCTTGGGTATCCAGCCTGTCCAGTCATCGCTGCCATCGGCGGGCACCGCTCGCGGCAGGCTGCCATCGCCACCCGCGCGCAGGGGCAGCGCGCCGGATGCGCGGTGCCCGATGTTGCCCTGGTCGTCTGCGTAGACGAAATTGAACATCATCAGGTCGATATCCTGCACCCGCGCGTCAAACTCCCGGGCGTTCGCGGCGTCGAGCAGCCCCTCGATGCCCAGCTGGGGCGCATGTTTTTCCCAGGCCGTGGTGCGCAGTACCAGCACCCTGTCTCCCTCGGGACCCGCATGGTCGCTGATCACCGGCCCGCGCCGGGTGTAATGCACCACCAGCGGCTGCTCGCGCATCCCCCCCGGCGCCTTGCTGTCCTTGATCTGAACCACCTGCTCGCGGCGCTCGAAGGGCAGGCTGCGCCCGCCTTCCAGGTAGTGCTCCGGGTTAGCAGGGTCCACAGTTTCGACATACACGTCCTGGACGTCGCCGTAGGCATTGGTAACGCCGAAGGCCACGTGTTGCGTGCGCCCCACCAGCAGGCCGGGCAGGCCGGGCAGGGTGGCACCCACGGCCTGGATACCCGGCGCAAACAGACCCACGGGATGAAACATACCCGGGAGAATGCGGTTGTCCAGGTGCGGATCATTGGCCAGCATGGCCCGGCCAGAGGCACTGCGCGCCGCACTGATCGCCCAGTTGTTCGAGCCGATACCACCGTGCCGGGGCGGGTCTGGCGCAAACAGCAGCCTCGCCTTGCCCAGGCCCGCAGCGGCGCCCGCTTCAGGCGCGCTCGCGGCAAGCGCGGGCTGCGCTGCATCGCGATCCAGGTTGCGCAACAGCGGCATCAGTTGCTGCGCGCGCTGCGCGCCCAGCTGATCGACAAGCTGTTGCGCCAACAGCTCCGCCTGGTAATTGGTGGCATGGGTGTAGTGCACGAAGTGAACCAGCGCGACCAGGTCGGCCAGCTCCCAGGTGCGAGCCTCGAGGCCCACCAACCCCAGTTCCAGCGGATGGTCTCCCGCATGTGCGGTCACGTAGGCGTTGACCCCGTCGACGTAGGGCTGCAGCCAGTCCCGGCTGGCCGCACTCAACTGCGCCGCGTGTCGGCGACTGTTGTGCTCTATCCCCAGCACACGCATGCGTATATCGCTGGCGAGACCTGCTTCGCCGATACTGGCGGCCAGACGGCCCTGCCAGGTTGCGCGGAAAAACTCCATCTGGAACAGGCGGTGCTGCGCCGTCACAAACCCCTGGGCGCGCAGCAGGTCAGCCGTGCTCTCGGCAAAGATGTAGGGAATACCCAGGTCGTCGCGCAACACCGTCACCGGCGCACTGAGCCCCGGCAGGGTCAGGGCCGTATCCTGGTCGGGTACGGCGGCAGACTTCACCTGAACCCAGAGCGCAGTACCCGCCACCAGGGCGGCGAGCAACAACGCCAGCAGAATTCGTCGCAGCAACATAGGGCCCCTCTCAGGCTTCGTCGGCAGAGGTCGCGAGACGTGCGCCTTCCGGCAGACCCTGCTCCACCAGGGCCACCAGGTCGTCCTGCAATTTGCCAAGCTCCCGGCGCAAGTGCGCATCCTGTCGCTCGGTACGGCTGTTCAGCACATCGACCACCGCACGCTGGATGACCTCGGTGTTGGCCTCCCAGATCGCCCGGTATTCCGGGGACACGCTGTCGCGGCGCTGGGCCAGCGCCTGCCGCAGGCTGGCCTGCCAATCCGGCTCACGCTGCAGTATCGCATCGAGCCGATCCAGCCAGACCGCGCGCTCGGCCAGCCAGACACTGTCTGAACGGCGCAGGCTGGCACAGCCTACCGCCAGGCGCGTTTTCTGCTCTGTCTGCAGGCGGCCGAGGTAGCGCCGGGCATTGTCCTGCAGGCGCTCGCAGGCATCATCGCGATAATCTGCATCGTCACGTTCCAGATACTTTTCTTCGTACTCGGCCTGCTGCTCGCGCAATTCCCCCATGAACTCATCCAGCTGATCCTGACGCAGGGCATCGGCCAGTACCAGCATCCAGTCCAGAGCCCGCTCCTGCAAACGGTCCAGAGCCTGTTCAGCATCTGCCGTGAGCGCGACCAGCTGGTCGCGGGTCAGCGGTTCGTCGAGGCTGCGCTCCGCCCGCTGTAGCAGTTCAATGTAGCGCGGCAACTCATCCTGCCTGTGCCAGGCAAGAAACGGCTGCAGTTCGCTCTGCAGCAGCGCATCCTGGCTGCGATCGAGGCTGACATAATCACCCAGATACCAGGGGACAAAGAAATCCAGCCGGTTGTAGAAGAACCGCGTGCTGCTGCACCCCGCCAGGCAGAGAAGCAGGAACCCGACCACTGCGGACCGCACGGCGGCGCGTTGTAGCGACACAGCACTCACGGGTAATCCAGCCCGTCGCTGGCGAACAGCATGTCGATATTGCGAAAAGCCTTGAACTCGAGGTAGTTCCCCGCCGGGTCGCAGACGAAACAGGTTTTCTGCTCGCCGCGCCGCGCCGCGAAGCGCACCGTGGGCGCAATCGCAAACTCGACGCCGGATGCCGTGAGCCTGGCAATCAGCTGCTCGAGTTCCTCCCAGGGCAAAACGACACCGAAGTGCGAAGCCGGAATGTCCTCACCGTCGACCGGATTGCGGGCCAGTGACGGCATGGCCCCGGCGGGTACGAGGTGGGCCACCAGCTGGTGCCCCCAGAAATCGTAGTCTATCCAGCGCTCCGAGCGTCGCCCCCGGGGGCAGCCCAGCAGCCCGGCATAGAACCGGTCGGCAGCCTGCAGGTCGTCGACCGGCAGTGCGAGATGAAAGGGGGGGGAGGGCATGCCGGTCACCAGGGCAGGTTGTCGAGGTCGAGGTTGCCGCCACTGATCACAGCGACCACGCGGCGCCCGCGAAACCGTTCCGGATGCGCCAGCAGGGCGGCGAAGCTGACGGCACCGGAGGGCTCCACCACGGTTTTCAGACGGCTCCACTGCAGTCGCATGGCCTGCACAATCTCCGCATCGGATACCGTCAGAATGGTATCCACATGGCGCTGGATAATACCGAAGTTGATGGCCCCGAGGCCCGCCAGCAGTCCATCGGCGATGGTGCGCGGGGCCACGGAAGGCTGCAGGACGCCGAGGCCGAAAGAGCGGAACGCATCATCGGCGCCCTCCGGCTCTGCGGCAACCACCTCCACATCCGGTCGCAGGTGCTTGATCGCCAGGGCGACACCGGACAGCAGGCCACCCCCACCGACCGGCAGCACGATCACTTCGAGGTCGGGCACCTGCTCCAGCACTTCCAGCGCCAGCGTGCCCTGGCCGGCAATGACCCGCGGGTCGGCGTAGGGATGCACCACGTGGGCGCCCGTTGCCGCCACCACCCGCTCCAGGGTGCGCTCCCGCGCCGCCAGCGTGGGCTCGCACTCGATAATCAGGCCACCGTAAGCCGCAACGGCGGCCTTCTTGACTGCCGGCGCATTGGCGGGCATGACAATATGCGCGGCTATTCCACGCGCAGCCGCCGCCTGGGCCAGGGCCGCACCGTGATTTCCCGAGGAATGCGTGGCCACCCCGCCGGCCGCCTCGGTGTCGGTCAAGCCGAACACCGCATTGCTGGCACCGCGGGCCTTGAAAGCGCCCACTTTCTGCAGGTTCTCGCACTTGAAATGCAGGTCGGCGCCGGTGTGCGTGTTCAGCAGGACGCTGCTCATAACGGGCGTGCGATGCACGTGATCGCGAATGCGGGTGTGCGCCGCGGTGATTGCCGAGAAATCCGGAACGGCGTCCCTCATGCCACGCCCCCGGCAGCTAGCGCGGGGCAACAAACTGCAGCCGCCAGCCGGCGCGTCGCCAGAGCAGGTAGCCAAGCAGGAAATTGGTTTGCAGCAGCAGGCTTAACATCCATTCAAAAGCATCCTCGACCGAGTCGTACAATACACCATCCCAGGCCTGCAGCACGACCGTGAGCAACCCCAGCGCCAGCAACAGGCCGCAGAGAACAAGCATGGCGGCGGCAAGCCGCCGGGCGCCGGGCAACTGGGCGGCCAGGGCGCGCAGCTGGGCGGCGAACAGCAACTGCGCGAGGAACGTGAAGGAAAAGAACAGTACCGTGCCAGCGCGCCGCTGCAAGCGCCACGCGTCGCCCGCCTCACCCAGCACCGTGACGTACAGAATCAGCCCCAGGCTGGCCAGCAGGCCCAGCCACAGCATCCAGCGCAGTGCCGGGGCGGAGGCGTTGCCACCGGGAAGAGACCGCAGCCAGGCATAGTTGATCCACCAGTAGAGAGCCAGAATCACGGCGGCGGGCAACATGGTGGCGCGGAACAGGTAACTGGCCGGAGGCTGCCGCCCGGTGGCACTGATTGAGGTGCAGCTATCAAGGTAGGGATTGCACCAGTCAACATGGCCGTAACTGGCCGCCAGCAACCAGGTGAGATGTACCGCGGCGAAGGGCAACACCGCAGCCAGCAGGGCGATGACACGCAGATTCATGCCCCGGAGTTTAGCACCACCCTGTGCTATTCTGCCGCTTTTTGCCAAGCGGAGGTGCAGCGCCGATGGACTCACTGCAACAGCTCACGGCCAGCTTTGCCAACGCGGTCTGGGGCACACCGCTGGTGGTGCTGCTGCTGGGCGGGGGACTGTTTTTTGCCCTGTACTCACGCTTTTTGCCCTATCGCCACTTCGGCCATGCCATCGGCATCATGCTGGGACGACACGATACCCCCGGTGAACCGGGCGAGCTGAGCCACGCGCAGGCGCTGGCCGCAGCACTCTCGGGCACCATGGGCATGGGGAATATTTCCGGCGTGGCGCTGGCCATCGCGGCCGGTGGCCCGGGCGCCGTATTCTGGATGTGGATGTCGGCGCTCGTCGGGATTTCGACCAAGTTCTTCACCTGCACGCTGGGGGTGATGTACCGCGGCAAGGACAGTGCAGGACAGCTGCAGGGCGGGCCCATGTACATCATTCGCGAAGCCCTGCCGCGCGCTTTTTTCCCGCTGGCAATCCTCTTCTCCCTCGCCGGCCTGATCGGCACCCTACCCATTTTCCAGGCCAACCAGCTCACCGCACTCATCCGTGACAACCTGTTCGCCGGGCAGGCCCCGGGCAGTGCAAATCTGCTGATTGGTTGCGTCATGGCCGCCGTGGTGGCCGCCGTGGTCTTCGGCGGGCTACAGCGCGTGGCCAGGGTTGCGGTCACCCTCTTGCCGCTGATGATGGTGACCTACATGGCCATGACCCTGTACCTGCTGCTGCTGCACAGCGAGCGGGTCCCGGGCTTGCTGGCCAGCATTGTTACCGATGCCTTCAATCCCCAGGCGGTGGGTGGCGGCCTGGTCGGTGTGATCCTGATCGGTGTCAGCCGCGGCGTGTTCTCCAACGAGGCCGGGGTGGGTACCGAGGTCATGGCGCACGGTGCCGCGCGCACCAACGAGCCGGTGCGGGAAGGCCTTGTGGCAATGCTCGGCCCGGTAGCGGACACGCTGATTGTCTGCACCTGCACCGCCCTGGTGATTCTGCTTGCGGGCACCTGGCAGGACCCGGGAGAGCTGTCCGGCATCACGCTGACCGCCAACGCCTTCCGTCAGGATCTCGGCAGCCTGGGCAGCGGCCTGCTGCTCTTTGTCACGCTTATTCTGGCCAGCACCACCATGTTCACCATGTGGTATTACGGGGCCAAGTGCTTTGGCTTTCTGTTCGGCGCGCGGCTGCAGACCTATTACCGCTGGTTTTTTGTACTGGCGGTCGTTTTCGGCGCCACGGTCAGCATCGATGTCGTGTTCAACCTGATTTCCGGCTCCTACGGCCTGATGGCCATCCCCACCATGGTGTCCACCCTGTTGTTGGCGGGCAAGGTACGGATGGCGGCGCGGGAGTATTTCCAGCGTCATCCCTACTGAGAGGAACGGCACATGGCGGCTGATCATCCGACGGGCAAAGTGGCGGGCATCCTGGGTGGGATGGGGCCGGAGGCCACCGTGGACTTTATGGCGCGGGTACTGGCGGCGACACCGGCCAGCACGGATCAGGAGCATATCCACATGCTGGTGGACCACAACCCGCATATCCCCAACCGGCATGCCTCCATCGCCGGCAGCGGACCCGATGCCGGACCCGCCCTTGCCGCCATGGCCCAGCGGCTGGAACGTGCCGGCGCGGACTTCCTGGTCATGGTCTGCAACACGGCCCACGCCTACACGGGGGAGATTCGCGCCGTAGTGGGCATTCCCTTTGTCAGTATCATCGATGTGGTGATGGACACTGTATCTGCGCACCCGGCCCGACGTGTAGGCGTGATGGCTGCAGACGGCTGCCTGCAGGCGGGCCTGTACCAACAGGCACTGCGCGCGGCGGGACGCGAGCCACTGCTCTGGAACCACAGTGAGCAGGCGCGCTTCATGGAGCTGCTGTACCGCATCAAGAGTGGGGAGCGCAGCGCCGACCTGCGCAGCGGGCTGCAATCCCTCGCCGCCAGCCTCGCGTTCGGCGGTGCTGAACTGCTGATCGCGGGGTGTACCGAAATCCCGCTGCTGTTGCAGGCCGCGGACACCGGCGTGGAGCTGCTGTCCTCAACAGACCTGCTGGTGGCGAGGACCGTAGCCCTGGCCCGCGGCGACTACGCCGCCGCGGTCTGACCCTGGCGCGCCGCGCGATTGATGGCGCCGAGAATACCCTCCAGCGACGCCTGGATGATGTCGGAGCTACGACCGACGCCGCAGTAGCGCTCGCCGTCGATGTTCAGCTGGATATAGCACACCGCTTCGGCATCGGCGCTCTGGCTAAGGGCGTGCTCGCTGTACTCGACCAACACAATCTGGCGACCGGTGAAGCGCTGCATGGCATCGACAAACGACGCGACAACCCCGTTGCCGGTGCCGGTCAAGGCGCTGCGCGCCGCGCCGTCGAAAATCTCCGCCTGCAGTTGATCAATGCTGTCGGCGCGACTCACCTGGTAATCGCCGAGGCGCCAGCGGCCTGCATCGCTCAGGTAGGTTTGCTGGAACAGATCGTGGATCGCCTCGGGCGTCACTTCAGATTCCTGCTTCTCGGCGAACGCCTGCACGGCAGCGCTGAAGTCTATCTGCAGCCAACGCGGCAGTTCGTAGCCGTAATTGCGCTCCAGCACATAGGCAATACCGCCCTTGCCCGACTGGCTGTTGATGCGAATCACCTCCTGGTAGGAGCGGCCGATATCTGCCGGGTCGATCGGCAGGTAGGCGACCTGCCAGGGCGCCTGCGCCTCGCGCCGGGACAGACACTTCTTGATGGCGTCCTGGTGGCTGCCGGAGAACGCCGTGAACACCAGCTCCCCGGCGTAGGGGTGGCGGGGATGCACGGGTAACTGGGTGCACTCTTTCACCGTCTGGATGATTTCGTCCATGTGTGCGAGCTGCAGCTGTGGATCGACGCCCTGGCTGTAGAGGTTCATGGCCATGGTGACGATGTCCATGTTGCCGGTGCGCTCGCCATTGCCCATCAGCGTGCCCTCGACGCGGTCGGCGCCGGCCAGAACACCGAGCTCGGCCGCGGCTACCGCACAGCCCCGGTCGTTGTGCGTATGCAACGAGATCAGCAGGGCTTCGCGGTTCCTGACGTGATCGCAGAACCACTCGATCTGGTCCGCGTAGACGTTGGGCGTACTCATCTCCACCGTTGCCGGCAGGTTGATAATCACCGGATGCGCAGGCGTCGGCTGCCACACCGCCGTCACTGCGTCGACCACCTCCACGGCAAAATCCAGCTCGGTACCGGTAAAGCTTTCCGGCGAGTACTCAAACACCCATTCCGTGTCCGGATAGCGGGCCGCCACATCGCGCACCAGCTCGGCGCCCTTGACCGCGATATCAATGATGCCCGCGCGATCGAGGCCAAACACCTGCTCGCGCTGCACCGTCGAGGTGGAGTTGTACACGTGCACAATGGCGCGGCGAGCCCCGCGCAAGGCCTCGAAGGTCTTCTCGATCAGCTCCGGGCGCGCCTGGGTGAGCACCTGGATGGTGACGTCCTCAGGAATGCGGTTGTTCTCGATCAGCTCCCGGCAGAAGTTGTAGTCGTGGCTGGAGGCAGAGGGAAACCCCACCTCGATTTCCTTGAAGCCAATCTTCACCAGCTGGTCCCACAGGCGCGATTTCTGCCGCGCCGTCATCGGCTCGATCAGGGCCTGGTTGCCATCGCGCAGGTCGACGCTACACCAGCGCGGCGCCTGGGTAATCTGCCTGTCCGGCCAGCGGCGCGCCGTCATGCGCACGGGCGCGAAAGGCGGGTATTTGCGATGATCAAATTGGCTCATGGCCCTGTCCTCTGTCGGTTCTGCCCGGGCGGCGAATACATGCGGCTGTACATCTGGGGGCGCGCAGGGTTGTGTCCTGCCTGACCAGCTCTTGTGAAGCCCGCTGTGCTGCACATCCGCCCGGGTCAAGCGGGGTGCATTGCGGCAACAGATGCTGCATCAGCCGAAGGCATAGTATAACGCCTGTGAGACGGAGGATTCCTGCAAATAACCACCGACCTCGGGCCAAAATTAGTGTTTATACTTAATTTTTTATATTTTAATAGTGATTACGCCTATGTTAGCCTTATTTCCCGCATTCTGAACCAACGTATCAAACGCACCCGGAGGAGGGCGTGGCATGGCCTGCTGGCTGTTGAAAACCGAGCCGGATACCTTCAGCCTGGACGATCTGGCGGCGCGGCCCGCGCAGACCGAGCCCTGGGACGGCGTGCGCAACTACCAGGCGCGCAACTTCCTGCGCGACGGCATGCAGCCGGGCGATGAGGTCTTTATCTACCATTCGAGCTGCGCGGTGCCGGCCATTGTCGGGCTGGCCGACGTGGTGGGCCCGGCGCGGCCCGACCCGAGCCAGTTCGACCCGCACTCACCCTATTACGACCCGCGCAGCGACCGCGACAACCCGCGCTGGGTGCTGCGCGATATCCGCTACCGCAGCCACCTGCCGCGCCCGCTGCCGCTCGCCGAACTCAGGCTGCACGCCGCGCAACTCGAGGGCTTTGCGCTGCTGCAGCGCAGCCGCCTGTCGGTCATGCCGGTGGCGCCCGGGCACCGCAACCTCATTCTGCAACTGGCAGCCGGCGCATGAAGCTGGACCGCATCGACCGCCGCATCCTGGATATCCTGCAAAAAGAAGGGGGCATCAGTAATCTCGAGCTCGCTGACCGGGTTGGCCTCTCGCCCACGCCCTGCGCGCGCCGGGTGAAAAGGCTGGAGGACTCTGGCCTGATCCTCGGCACCGTTACCCTGCTCGACCAGTCTCGCCTGGGGCTGAAACTCACGGCCTACATCGGCATCAGCATGGATCGGCACACACCCGACCGCTTCGACGCCTTCGAGGAGCAGGTACGGGCCTTTCCCGAGGTCATGGAGTGCTCGGTGGTCACCGGCCAGAGCGCTGACTACCTGCTGAAGGCCGTTATACCGGATATGCAGCACTATGAACGCTTCCTGCTCGGCAAGCTCACGCGCATTCCCGGCGTAACCGGTGTGCACTCCAGCTTCGAGCTGCGGCGGGTAGTGCAGAACACCGCGCTGCCCCTGGATCATGTGGACAACGACACCGAGGTGTGACGGGTCTCGGTGCCGGGCCGGCACCGCGCACCTGGCCCGCGGCCAACACAGTGCTTGCCCGAACTTCGCCATTGGACGCATGATGGGCGTGCCAGAACGGGAGTCATGCCATGCTTGATATGCAGAACAAAGTGGCCCTGGTAACCGGTGGCGCCAGCGGCATGGGGCGCATCATCGCCCTGCGCCTGGCCTCGCGCGGTGCCCGGGTGGTGATTTTCGACGTCAACGAGGCCGGGCTCGAGGCAACCTGTGCCGAGGACGACCGCATTCGCGCGCAGCGCTGCGACATCGGCGACCTGGGCGATGTGGAGCGGCAGGTCGCGCGGGTAGAGCAGGAAACCGGCCCCATCGATCTGCTGGTACACGCCGCGGCACTGATGCCCAGCCACAAACTGATCGACCATACCCATGACGGTATGGAACGCCTGTTTCGCATCAACTATTTCGGCACCACCTACATGATCCGCAGCGTACTGCCGTCGATGCTCAGCCGGCGCAGCGGCCGCATTATCGCCTTTGGCTCGGTGGCCGGGTACGCATTGGTCACCCACATGGGCGGCTACTGTGCCACCAAGTCCGCTGTGAACACCTATGTGGAGATACTGCAGAATGAGTTGCGGGACTCCGGGGTGCAGGTGCACCTGGTGTGCCCACCGCCCGTCAACACGCCACTGATCGACCAGACGCTGGCGACAGATGGGCCCGCCAGCCTGATTGAGGCAAAGAAAACGGGCCGCCTGTCCGACCCGGAAAAAATTGTCACGGCGATCGAGAAAGGCATTGCCAGAAACCGGGATATTATCTACCCGGGTGAGGCCCGCCTGCTCATGCTCTGGCACGCGCTGCTGCCGCGACTGTGGTGGAAAACGGTGTTGAAGTTCGAGAAACAGTGACCGGGTAGCCGATGCGCGTGATAGCATCCGCGACCCATGAGTTCACGACACCTCACCGCTGATTCCCCCTGGCTGCTGGCCCTGCTGGCGACGCTGGTTGCGCTGGGTCCGCTCAGTGTGGATATGTACCTGCCCGCCATGCCCGCCATGCGGCTTGCACTGGACACCGACGTGGGCAGCATTCAACTGACCCTCAGTGCCTACCTGGCCGGCTTCGCCGTGTTTCACCTGTTCTGCGGGCCCCTGGCCGACCGTTACGGCCGCAAGCCGGTCATTACCGCAGGCACCTTGCTGTTCATTGCCGCCTGCGTCGGCTGCAGCCTGGCCACCACGATCGACGAGCTTCTGGCCTACCGCTTTCTGCAGGGCATCGGCGCCTGTGTCGGGCCGACACTGGCACGCACTATCACCCGCGACCTGTTCGGGCCGCGCCGGGCTGCGCGCGCCCTGTCCCTGATCGCCATGCTGATGGCGCTGGCACCTGCCGTGGCACCCAGTCTGGGCAGCCTGCTGACCCTGTTCTTCCCCTGGCGCAGTATTTTCGTGTTTCTGGGGCTGTACGGTGCACTGGTCCTCATTGTACTCAACCGCTACCTGGGCGAGTCGCTGCCGGTGCGCCAGAGCCTGCACCCCGGCACCATCCTGCGCAATTACAGCGTGCTGGTGCGCAGCGGGCGTTTCATGGCGGTCGTGGTCAGCAGCTCGGTGGTCTACGCCGGCATGATGGTCTATCTCGCGTCATCCGGCTTTGTCTACATCGAGATGCTGCAGCTGCCGGTGAAGTACTTCGGCCCGATATTCCTCACCACCGTGGCGGGCTATATCGCGGGCAGCGCAGTGAGCGCACGACTCGCCACACGCCTGGACTCCACCCGCGTGTTGCTCATCGGCACGGTGGTGGTTGCCGTCGCCAGCCTGGGCATGGCGATCGCGGGGACCCTGTTCGACACCAGTGTCGCGGCGCTGGCGGTACCAATGATGCTGTATACCGCGGGTATGGGGCTCACGCTGCCGCATGCCATGGGCCTCGCACTCCAGCCCTATCCGCACATGGCCGGCACCGCATCCGCGCTGCTCGGCTTTATCCAGATGGCCGTCTCGGCGGTGGCGGGAGGCCTGATCGGTCTGTTCCTGCACGACTCACCACAACCCATGCTGGCGGGGATTCTGCTGCTCGGCCTGGCGGGGCTTGCGCTCGCACTGCTGGCCCGCAAACTGCACAGCCGCAACCCCGAGGACACGCCGGCGCACTGAACCCGGTCCGTGCGCGGCAGGACACTGACCGGCCGCACGGGCTGTGGCATACTGCCGCTTCGCTTTTACCGGAGAATCGCGCCGTGGACAGCGCTGCAGACGTTACCCAGCTTATCGGCAATACACCGCTGTTGTACCTGCGCCAGGTGTCTGAGCGCACGGGCTGCCGTATTCTGGGCAAGGCGGAATTCATGAATCCCGGCGGCTCCGTGAAGGATCGCACTGCGCTCGGCATTATCCGCGCCGCGGAGGCCAGCGGTGAACTGCGCCCGGGTGGCAGAATCGTGGAAGGTACGGCGGGTAACACCGGCATCGGGCTGACACTGCTGGCCAATGCCCTGGGCTACACCAGCACCGTCGTCATGCCGATCAGCCAGAGCCGGGAGAAGATCGACACCCTGGAACTGCTCGGCGCCGACCTGCACCTGGTGCCGGCCACGTCTTACAGCGAACCGGGCCACTACGTGCACACCGCACGGAGACTGGCAGAGAAGTATGCCGCCACCGAGGCCGCGGGCGCCATCTGGGCGCGGCAGTTTGACAACCTGGCGAACATGAACATCCACCGCGACACGACGGGCGAGGAGATCTGGCGGCAGACCGGGGGCGAGATTGACGGCTTCATCTGTGCCGTGGGTACCGGGGGCACCCTGGCGGGTGTGTCCCAGGCACTCAAGGCGCACAGCGAGAGCATCACCATCGGCCTCGCCGATCCGCAGGGCGCCTCGTTGAGCCACTACTTCAACTGCGGCGAACTCGCGCCGAGCGCGGGCAGTTCGATCATGGAGGGGATCGGCATCAACCATGTGACGGGCAACGTGGCGCAGGCCAGAGTGGACACCGCGTTTACCGTGACGGATGCAGAGGCCCTGCCGCTGCTGTTCGATCTGCTGCAGTACGAGGGCCTCTGCCTGGGCGGCTCTGCCGGGGTCAACATCGCCGGTGCGGTGAAGCTTGCGGAACACCTGGGGCCCGGGCACACCATCGTCACGATCCTCTGCGACTACGGCAATCGCTACCAGAGCAAGCTGTTCAACCCCGCGTTCCTGCACAACAAGGGCCTGCCGGTACCCCCCTGGCTGGACATCTGACCCACCCCCTCATTGGCACTACGGAGACCCCCCATGAAACTGGGCATTATCAGCGGCAGTCATCGCCCCGATTCACAGAGTGGCAAGGTTGGCCGCTATATCAGGCACACCCTGCTGGAGCGCAAGCTCTGCGACGATGTCTGGTTCCTCGACCTCGGCAAAGATCCGCTGCCTCTCTGGGAGGAGGGTGTCTGGGATGCGGAGGACGCGCGGTGGCAGGCGATCCTAGATCCGCTGCGCACTGCCCTGCACGGCTGTGACGGCTTCATCCTGATTGCGCCGGAGTGGCACGGCATGGTGCCCGCCGCCCTGAAGAACTTCCTGTTGCTGTGGACCGCCGGTGGCGAGCTCGCGCACAAACCCGGGTTGATCGTTACCGTATCGGGTTCCATCGGGGGCGCCTATCCGGTGGCGGAATTGCGCATGAGCGGGTATAAGAACAACCGCCTGTGCTTCATACCGGAGCACCTGATCGTGCGCAATGTAAACGGGGCGTTCAACGAGGATGAAAACGACAACGACCAGGACCCCCACACCTATCACCGCGATCGACTGATCTACTGTCTGGAGCTGCTCAGGGAATATGCCCTGGCATTGCGCCAGGTGAGAGCCAGCGGTAAAGGTGCTCTGGACGTGTATCCCAGCGGCATGTGAGTGAAGCGGGCCGGTCAGCTGGCTGGCGCGAAGACTTCCACACGGTCGCGGCCGGCGTCCTTGGCCCGGTACAGCGCCTCGTCGGCCCGGCTGAGCAGCAGGTCGATGGTATCCCCCGGCCTGGCCTCGGTAATGCCGGCACTGAAGGTGACCTTCACAGGCTGTTTATCGACGTGCAGGGCGGTGCCCGTTACCGCCAGTCGCGCGCGATCAAGCAACACCCGCGCCTCCTGCGGCGATGTATCCGGCAGTAACAGTACAAACTCCTCACCGCCGTAGCGCGCCAGCACGTCGGTCTCGCGCAGCTGCCGCTGCCAGACATCGGCGACATGCCGCAGGGCGCGGTCACCGAAACTGTGCCCGTGGTTGTCGTTCAGCCGCTTGAAATGGTCGAGGTCGATCATGGCCAGGCACAGTGAGTGCCCCTGGCGCAGGGCCCGGGCCAGATCGCGCTCGGCGACCGTGCGAAACGCGCGGCGATTGAGCAGGTTGGTGAGGTCATCGCGGGTGGCGAGGTGCTCGGCCCGCAGCTGGTGCGTGCGCCCCACAGCGAGGATGCGCTGCATGGTCATCAGCGTCACGCCGACGAAGCCCATCACCAGCGCCGGGATGCCGAAATTATAGGGCAGGAGGTAGCTGTAGGAATTCAGGGGCAACACGTAGGGCTCGTCCTGCAACCAGTCGGAGTAGCCGTGGAAGCCCCGCAACAGCACCACGCCGCTGTAGATCAGCAAGCTGACGCCCACCAGCAGCTGGGCGGGACGCGTGGCAGGATCCTCGCGACTCTTGAACAGCAGCCAGATCGCCTGCAACGGCAGTAAACCCGCGATTGTGGAGTACACCCCCATGAGGAAATCCGAGTTGCCGTCGTCCACCCAGTAGTGGACGTTGAAGGCGACCATGACTCCGACGCTGGCGGGGACTGTCCACCAGGGCAGGGGACGGCCCATGAAGTGGAAGATGCCGATCAGGAACAGGGCTTCACCGGTCAGCTGACCCGCGTTGCCCAATACATTGAGCACCGGGCTGCCGGTGGCGATAAAGCCGAAAAACAGGACGATACCCGCAATTAGCGTCCAGCTGCCGGCCATCCAGAACACGGGGCCAGCGTAGGGACGCGAGACATACCAGAGCGCGGTGGAGCAAATGGCAACCGCCAACAGCAGGCAAACGCCCAGCAGCATTGGCGAGTAGTAAATGGCCTCCACGGCGCGCTCGGTCAGACCTCCGATATCAGGAGGCGGCGGCGGTCTGCGCGGCAGCGCGCTCTTTTTCGATAAGGAAATCCGCCAGCTTCAGCATGTTCGCCTGGCTGCCCGCCTTGCGGATGCTGATGCGGTACTTGCCGTTCACCATCATTTCCGGCGTGCCGGTAATCTTCGCTGCGCGGGCGCGGCTGTTGGCCTGACGCACCTGGCTGCTGACCCCAAACGAGGAAAACGCCTTGTCGAAGTCTTCACCGCTGACGCCATTGGCCGTAAACAGCTGGCGAATTTCCGCTTCCGAACCCAGCCGCTTGCCATCCACATTCATGGCCTGAAACATCACCGTGTGCAGGGAATCCAGCACCCCCAGTACATCGGCGGTATAGAACATGGCGGCATGCAGCTCCATGGGCTTGTTCCATACGGCAGGCGAACCCTTGAAGTCGACGTCATCGGCCAGGGTTTCCTTCCAGCGGCTGATCAGGGGGTCAAAGGTGTAGCAGTGCCCACAGCCGTACCAGAAAAACTCCACCACTTCGATCTTGTCCGGGTCGGCTGTGCGCAGTGCCGGCACGATCAGGTCGTAGTGGGTGCCCTCTTCCCAGTCTGGGGTGTCGGCGTCCTGGGCGACGGCTGCGAGGGGAGTCAGCAGCATCAGGGCAAGGGCGAAAAAACGCTTGAACATGAGATTCTCCATTGTCAGATTACCGTTATCAGACCACGATTCCGGCGTACCGTTCTACCCCGGATAAAAAAGGTGGCTCAATGGCCACCTTTTCCGATACTGCTGAAGCGGCTTATTTCAAGCCGGCGGCGTAGCTGGCAACGGCTTCGATTTCCATGTCGCTGAGGCCAAACGCGTTGGCGCGCATGATCTTGGTGTCGCCGTCGTTGGTGCGCCCGGTCGGGTCTTCATAGCCCTTGCGGTAGGCACGCAACTGCGCCGCAATGTACTCGGGGTGCTGGCCGTGCAGGGCGGGGTAACCCGCCAGCGCATTGCCCCTGCCGTTGGGTGAGTGACAGCCGCTGCAGGCGGCAACCTTGCGCTCCGCAACGCCAGCGCGGTAGACCTTCTCGCCCAGTGCGACGAGCTCCGGGTCTGCCTGGCTGCCGGTGACCTGCTTGCTGGCGTAGAAGGCCGCAATGTCCGCCAGCTGCTGGTCGGTCATGTTATCGACCTGGCCGGCCATGGTGGGGATGGGACGTGCGCCATCGCGAATGTCCATGAGCTGCTTGAGCAGATAGCGCTGCCCCTGGCCCGCCAGCTTGGGAAAGTTGGGGGCCGGGCTGTTGCCGTCGGCACCGTGGCAGGCACTGCAGACCATGGTGAGTGACTCACCGGCTGCGGGATCGCCTTGCAGGAACGGCGTCGCCGCACCTGCAGTGTGTGCAAAACCCACCAGGGCTGCGCAAAGAACAAGGGCTTTCTTCATGACACTTCCAGACTGGAACCTAGAGTTACGACGCCTTACTGCGCCGGCGTGGACATGTACGTGATCAGGGCTGCGTAGTCCTCATCGGTGCAATCGAAGCACATGCCCTTGGGCGGCATGGCGTTGAGGCCGTTCTTGACCGACGCGACCAGCGCGTCCATGCCCTTCTCCATTTTCGGAGCCCAGGCGGCGGCATCACCGGTTTTGGGAGCCCCTGCAACGCCTGCGTTGTGGCACACAGCACAACTCTTGTTGTACTTGTCCATGGGCGGCTCCGCCATCGCACCGGCGGCAAAGACCATGGCGCCAACTGCCAACAATTTTTTCATGCTACACCTCTGCTGCTTGTTGCGGGGTAATTCGGGACACGGAGTTTTCCCTCGGTCCCGGGAAAGCTGTGGCATTATATACGAGATACCCCCTGCAAAAAAGGCAAGCGCATCTCATGCAAGCACCCGCTCCGGAACGGCCCGACTACCGCAGTGCCCGTTTCCAGACCAGCGCCAGCCGGCTCTCACAATGCCCCGAAGACACGGGCTGGGAGGTGGCCTTCGCCGGCCGGTCAAATGCGGGAAAATCCTCTGCAATCAATAGCTTGACGGGCAACCCAAAGCTCGCACGGACGTCCCGCACACCGGGCCGGACGCAGTTGATCAACTTTTTCAGCCTCAGTGATACCCAGCGACTGGTCGACCTGCCGGGCTACGGGTTTGCGAAAGTCCCCCTCGCGGTGAAGCAGGAGTGGACCAAACAGCTGGAAAATTACCTGCAAAAACGCCAGAGCCTGCGCGGCCTCATTCTGCTGATGGATATTCGCCATCCGCTACAGCCCTTTGACCAGCAGATGCTCACCTGGGCGGTGACCGCCGGCATGCCGGTACACATTCTGCTGACCAAGGCCGACAAGCTGAAGAACGGTCCGGCGCGGACCACGCTGCTGCAGGTACAGCGGCAGCTGCAGAGGCACGGTGACACGGTCAGCGTTCAGCTGTTTTCCGCCCTCAAGCACAGCGGTCACAAGGAGCTGATAGCGGTGCTGAACGCCTGGCTGACCGACATCAGCGTGTACGAGGACGACACCACGGGGGAAACGGAGGCATAAAAAACCCGGCTACCCGTAGGGGGACAGGCAGCCGGGACAGCTTGGGTCTCTGGGGAAGAGACTTGTTCCGCGAGCGGCTCATGGGGGGGAGCCGGCGGAACAGTAGCAGCATGCTACGAACTCTATGACTGGGCAGATTCCCGAAAGTTCCGCGCCTCAGTGCGCCTCATCCCAATTTTTTCCAGAACCCGCTTCCACCAGCAGCGGCACCGCCAGTTCCGCGGCTTCACTCATCAGGCTGCAAAGCGTGTCACACACCTGTTCGACCGCATCTTCCGCGACTTCCAGCACCAGTTCGTCGTGTACCTGCATGATGGTACGGGCGTCCACATCCGACGCCTGCAGCCAGTGGTCCACCTGCAGCATGGCACGCTTGATGATGTCGGCTGCCGTGCCCTGCATGGGCGCATTGATGGCGGTGCGCTCGGCGGCCTGGGCGCGCATTTTGTTGCGCGCGTTGATTTCCGGCAGGTAAAGCCGGCGCCCAAACAGGGTTTCCACGTAACCCTGCTCGCGCGCACTGGCCCGGGTGCGATCCATATAATCCTGCACGCCCGGGTAGCGCTCGAAAT
Source organism: Halieaceae bacterium UBA5044 (assembly GCA_002416125.1). Lineage (GTDB taxonomy): Bacteria > Pseudomonadota > Gammaproteobacteria > Pseudomonadales > Halieaceae > Haliea. The sequence continues at coordinate 265,178 of DIBU01000001.1, read as the reverse complement.
AGCGGTCGATGTAGTCCTGAGCCTCGTTGCGACCGAGGTGCAGCTGGCGCGCCAGCCCGAACGCCGACATGCCGTAGATCAGGCCGAAGTTGATGGCCTTGGCCTTGCGCCGCTGCTCGGCGGATACCGCGTCCAGGGACACCCCGAAGACCTCGGCAGCCGTGGCCCGGTGTACATCCAGGCCCTCGCGAAAGGCGTGCAGGAGACCGGCGTCGGAGGACAGGTGCGCCATGATCCGCAACTCGATCTGCGAATAGTCCGCCGCCACAATGCGGTACCCCGGCGGCGCAATGAACGCCTGGCGGATGCGCCGCCCTTCCTCGGTGCGGATGGGAATATTCTGCAGGTTGGGGTCGGACGACGAGAGGCGTCCGGTCGCCGTCACCGCCTGGTGGTAGGAGGTGTGGATACGCCCCGTCTGTGGATTCAGCAGGTCGGGCAGTTTGTCGGTATAGGTGGATTTCAGTTTGCTCAGACCGCGGTACTCCAGCAGTACGCGCGGCAGCGGATAATCCAGGGCGAGCTCGGCCAGCACCTCCTCGGCGGTGGAGGGCGCGCCGGTCGGGGTCTTGCGCAGTACGGGCAGTTCCAACCGTTGGAACAGGATATCACCCAGCTGCTTGGGGGAGCCCAGGTTGAAGGCTTCGCCGGCAAGGTCGTGGGCTTCGGCCTCCAGCTGCTGCAGGCGTTCACCCAGCTCTCGACTCTGCTGCTGCAACAGTTCCCGCGAGACCAGCGCTCCTGTGCGCTCGATTCGGGACAGCACGGGCACCAGCGGCAACTCGATGTCGGTGTACACCGACGCCGGCCCGGGCAGCGCCGACAGGCGCGGCCACAATGCCTCGTGCAGGCGCAGGGTGATATCGGCATCCTCAGCCGCGTAGGGGCCCGCATCCTCCACCTTGACCTGGTTGAAGGTCAGCTGCCTCGCGCCCTTGCCGGCGATATCCTCGAAGTGGATGGTCTTGTAGCCGAGGTACTTCAGCGCGAGGCTGTTCATGTCGTGCCGGGTGGCTGTGGAATCCAGCAGGTAGGATTCCAGCATGGTGTCATGGCGGATGCCGCGCAGGGTGATGCCGTGGTTGGCCAGGACGCTGGCATCGTACTTCAGGTTCTGCCCCACCTTTGCCCGCGCCGGATCCTCCAGCAGCGGCCGCAGGCGAGCGAGCACGGCGTCGCGATCCAGCTGTGCCGGCGCGCCCAGGTAGTCGTGCGCCAGCGGCACGTAGGCGGCCTCACCGGGGCGCACCGCGAACGAGACCCCCACAACCTGTGCCTCCATATAATTGAGGCTGGTCGTCTCCGTGTCGAAGGCGAACAGCTCAGCCGCCTCCAGACGTGCCAGCCAGCGCTCCAGCGCGGGCGCCTCCGTCAGCACCTCCCAGTGGGTTTCGATAGTGCTCGCGGGGCTGTCGCCCTCCACGGCACCGGGCTCAGCGCCCTGCAGCAGTTCGTCCAGCCAGCTGCGGAATTCCAACCGCGTATACCATTCGCGCAGCGCTTCGGTGTCGGGCTCTCCGTTGTGCAGGTCTTCTACCGACTCCTGCAGCGGCACGTCGAGTTTGATCGTGGCCAGCTGGTAGGACAGGTAGGCGCGCTCGCGCTCGGCTTCAAGCTTTGCCGCCATGCTCTTCGCACCGCGAAAGTCCAGGCTGGCCACCCGATCCAGCCCGGCGTAGATATCATCCAGGCCACCCAGCCCCTGCAGCAGCGCCAGTGCGGTTTTCTCCCCCACGCCGGGCACCCCGGGGATATTGTCGACCTTGTCACCCATCAGTGCGAGGAAATCGATGATGCGGGACGGCGGGATACCGAACTTGTCTTCGACACCGGCCTCGTCCAGCCGTGTATCGGTCATCGTGTTGACCAGTGTGGTGTGCTCGTTCACCAACTGCGCCATATCCTTGTCGCCGGTGGAGATAACCACCGGGCGGCCGCGTTCGGTGGCCTGGCGCGCCAGGGTGCCTATCACGTCGTCCGCCTCGACCCCGGGCTCGCAGATCAGCGGCAGACCCATGGCGCGGACAATGGCGTGTATCGGTTCCACCTGGGCGCGCAGTTCGTCCGGCATGGCGGGACGCTGGGCCTTGTACTCGGCAAACAGGTCATCGCGGAAGGTCTTGCCCTTGGCATCAAAGACCACCGCCACCGGACTTTCCGGATAGTCCTTGAGCAGGCGACGCAGCATGCTGATCACGCCCTTCACGGCACCGGTGGGTTCGCCTTTCGAGGTGTTCAGCGGCGGCAGTGCGTGGAAAGCCCTGTACAAGTACGAGGAACCGTCCACCAGGACAACAGGCGCGACGCTATCAGCCATGAGGGCCTCCCGTGATGCGGATCAATGGTCCCAGAGAACCCGGATTGACCGGTAGGTCAGCTTCATTTTTGCCAGATCCAGCGGCGCCTTGAAGAACGCGTGGTAGTCGCCGCGGGGGTTGATCAGTACCACGTTGGCGCTGTGGTCGACGAGGTAATTCTCGTCCTGTCCCGGCACCTTGCGGAAGGGCGTGTTCAGGGCGGTGGCAAACCGGTGAATGTCGAGAAATTCGCCGGTCACGCCGAGAAACTCGGGGTTGAAGAAGGGCACGTAGCTGGCCAGTTGCTCCACGGAATCGCGCGCCGGGTCGACGGAAACCATCACCACACGGGTGTCTTCGACTTCGGTGCCCTCCAGGGCCTGCACAAACTGGTCGAGGAAGGCCATGGTGGTGGGGCAGATGTCGGGGCAGTAGGTGAAACCGAAGAAGATCAGCGTCCACTGGCCTTCGAGGCTGGCCGGTACAAAGGGCTGGCCGCGGTGGTCTATCAGCTCAAAGTCACCCATGTCGCGGGGGGTTTGCAGCAGGAATGCCCCGTTCGCCTGCATGTCGGCAGCCGTCATCACGCGCGGCTGGTTGATACGGTTCACGAAACCGGCAACGATCACCAGAATAAACACCAGAACCCCGATAACGGTCCAGCGAATGCCGCGGCTCTGGCTGGGTGTCTTGCTGTCGCTCATGGTGGCTTGGTCCTCAGGCTGCAGTCATCGGGAAAACATAGTGATCGATTAACATGATCACGAACAAGGCCATCAGGTAGATGATCGAATACTTGAACGTCTCCATCGGCGCCGCGGGATTGCGGTTGCGCATGAGCTCGATGGCCCAGTAGAGAAAGCCACCGCCCAGCACGACGGCACCCAGCAGGTACAGCGGGCCGCTCATACGGGTGACGAAGGGCAGCAGCGTGATCAGGAACATGAGCACGGTGTAGAGCAGGATATGCAGGCGCGTGAAGGCGTCGCCGTGGGTCACGGGGAGCATGGGAATATCCACCGCCGCGTACTCTTCCTTGCGGTGAATCGCCAGCGCCCAGAAGTGCGGCGGCGTCCAGGCAAAAATGATCAGCACCAGCAGCAGTGCGTGGCCGTGAATCTCGCCGGTCACCGCGGTCCAGCCCAGCAGCGGCGGTGCAGCACCGGCAAGGCCACCGATGACAATATTCTGCGGCGTGGCGCGCTTGAGAAACAGGGTATAGATGAACGCGTAGCCCACCAGGGAGGCGAAGGTGAGCCAGGCGGTGAGCGCGTTGACCCAGATGAGCAGAATGGCCATGCCCGCACCACCCAGCACCGTGGCGAAAGCCGCCGCCTGCAGCGTGCCGACGCGACCCTGGGCAATCGGCCGCTTGCTGGTGCGGGCCATGCGCTGGTCTACACGCTGGTCAACCAGATGATTCACCGCTGCCGCAGCGCCCGCACACAGCGCAATACCGAGGTTGCCGAGAATCAGGGCATCCAGTGGCACCATGCCGGGCACGGCCATGAACATGCCGATCACCGACGTCAGAATCATCAGCAGCACGACATTGGGCTTGGTCAGCTCCTTGTAGTCGCGCCAGGTGGCTTTGGCTGTAGCGGCCATATCAGTCATTGGGCTCGTTCAGTCCCCGGAGTTCTTCAGCAGGAATTTCAGATCAGAGATCACGTCTTTGTAACTGTCGGCGCTATCATACGTCATCATGACCCAGCCAGCAGGGTCCACCAGGTACCAGACGTCTTCCGTCGTCAGGGTTTCCGGAAACAGCGCTGGCCAGGCCGCGACGTCCATACGTGCCACCGCGACACTGCCGTGCTCCGACGCCAACAGCGCGGAAAAGTCCGCGGGGGCCGGCTTGCCGTCGGACAGCTCGGCCACCGACATGCCGGTATCCGACGGCGCACGGTCGCTGATCAGCATGCGTCGCACCCGGGGAAACTCCTTGCCCAAGGCCAGGTGAATCTGCCGTGTCAGGTAGAGCTTCTGCTCACAGGGCGCGCCGCAGCGTGCCCCCTGGTGGGTGACCAGCAGCGTCCACTGGTGGTCGACGTTGCTCCAGGGCAGGGCAGCACCGGTGGGTGAGAGCAGCCCTGCTTCCGCGAGTGGGCGCGGCGGGTCCAGCAAGTCACCTCGATTGGCTGTACCGAGGATTTCTACCAGGTCGAGGTCGCCACGGATAACAAACCACCAGAGCCAGGTGGCGGCGAGCACCATGATGACTGGAATACCGGCGATGAGCAGGATAACCAGACGGCTGTTATTCACTCCCGGCGCGGGCTCCTGCATGACTCAATCCTCTCTTCGCGTGATAAGCCGCCACAGGTTGGAGCTGCGCAGCAGGAAAAAGACCAACAAAACGGCGGCCATGGTAAACCATTGCAGGGCGTAGCCCTGATGCTTTTCCGGGCTGGCATTCACCACCGGCCAGTCGGCGACAAGAGCCGCCGGAGTATTGGGGTCAATGCGCACCATCCAGGGGTACAACCCGGCGTCGCCGAGCTCGGCCACCAGGGGTTGCAGCGCCTGCATATCGACCGCCTGTATGCGCACCGGCCAGGGCGGTGCCAACTGCTGCTCCGCCAACAGGTAGGGCGTACCGGGTGACACGTAGAGGTGCCCGGTCACGCGGGTGACACCGCGCGGCTCGGGTACCTCAGGCAGGCTCAGGCGGGCCGGGTCACTGGGCACCCAGCCACGGTTGACCAGTACCAGCTGCCGGGTGTCGGCGAGGCGAAACAGGCCCAGGACCTCATTGCCGAAGCGACCCCGATGCATGCGGTTGTCCAGCAGCAGATAGTGGTCGGGTAGAAACTCGCCGCGCAGCAACACGCGCCGGTAGGCCATTGTTTCCGCAGGCGCTGCGGCGAGTTGCTGGAGCGCGACCGGTGCTTCGCTCTGGCGCTGCGCCCAGCGGGACTCCAGCGCGCGCTTCTCTTCAGCGCGTTCCAGCTGCCAGAAGCCCAGTATCACCAGAGCCGGAAACAGCAGCGCCGTAAACAGCGTGATGCGCCACTCGAGGTCCAGTTTCAATGCTGCCATGCCTCAACCCCGTTCAGTTAATGTAGCGCTGTATTCACCAGCTGTACCGGCCGCTGGTTTATACTGCTGCGTTTCCGGAAAGGAGCAGGACATTGTTGAAGTTGATGATCATCGGATTGATGCTGGCGCTGCTGGCCAGTCTGGGCAGCGGGTTCTACTTCCTGATGGTCGATCAGGGCGATAAAAACAGCCGCCGGACCTTCCATTCCCTGGGTGTGCGCCTGACGCTTGCCCTGGCACTTGCAGGCCTCGTGATCTTTGGCGTTGCCACCGGCAAGCTGGGACACCGCAACCCCTGGGATGCCGGACCTCGTCCGGCCGCCCAGGCGGAGGAGAGCGGGGAGTAGAAGCCCTACAGAATGTAGATGAACAGGAACAGGAATACCCAGACCACGTCCACAAAGTGCCAGTACCAACTGGATGCCTCGAAACCAAAGTGATCATCAGCGGTGAAGTGGCCGCCCCGCACTGAACGCAGCCACTGGATCAGCAGCATGGTCATGCCCATGATGACGTGGAAGCCGTGGAAGCCGGTCAGCATGAAGAACGTGGAGCCGTAAATCCCGGAGTTCAGGGTCAGACCGAAGTGTGCATAGGCCTCATAGTACTCCAGCGCCTGCAGGGCGACGAACAGCATGCCCAGGGCAACCGTGACACCCAGCCAGATGTTGAACTTGCGCTTGTTGCCGTCAAGCAGACCCATGTGCGCAATGTGCACTGTGAAGCTGGAAGACAACAGGACGATGGTGTTCCACAGCGGCAGCCAGAGATACCATGCCGCCGCCTCGCTGAACGCCATGCTCTTCTCGTAGCTTTGGAAGGTTCCCATGTTGGCGATCGGTTGGTTGGCGACACCGCCCACCGCTTCCTGGGGCGTCAGCGGCATGGGCCACTGGTACTCAAAGCCCTCCCAGAGCAGGTGATTCATGCGACCGCCTTCGCCCTCACCGGCCAGCCAGGGGCCGACCAGGGTGCGCACGTAGAACAGCGCACCGAAAAAGGCGAGGAAGAACATCACCTCGGAAAAGATGAACCAGAACATGCCCAGTACATAGGACTTCTTCAGCTGCGCGCTGTTCAGACCCGCCAGGTTTTCCTTGATCGCCATGCGGAACCAGCCGAACAGCGTTGCAGAGAAGAAGAACAGGCCAAACCAGAATATGCCCCAGGAGCCGGTAGTCGCACCGTCGCCAAAGGTCATATCGTTCATCACACTGGCGGCCCCGAAGGTGCTGAGGATCAGGCCGATCGTTGCGCACACCGCCAATTTGCTTTTTTCCGGTACGTAATACTTCTCGTACTCTGTAGAACTCTGGGTTGTCATTGTCTTTCTCCGTTGTAATCACGCGGCCCCCCCGGACCGCGTGTCAGCGTGCAGCAATAGAGCCGCCCACCATATCTGTGACGTCAAAAATTGTGTAGGACAGCGTGATCGTGTGGATGTCGCTGGGCAGGTCGCGGTCGATAATGAACTGCAGCGGCATTTCCGCCGAGCTGTCGCCATCCAGCGGTTGCTGGTTAAAGCAGAAGCACTCGGTTTTGTGGAAATACGCCGCGGCCCGGGAGGGCGACACGCTGGGAATGGCCTGGGCCACCATGGCCCTGGGTAGCGGATTCCGAGCGTGGAACACCGTATCGTTGCTGGCGCCCGGATGCACTTTCATCATCGTGACTGAGGGACCGAAGTCCCAGGGCATACCCTCGTTGTTGGTGGCCACAAACTGGATGGTCACCGTGCGGGACTCGTCCACGCCGGCCTGCACGGATGTGTAGGCTTCGCCGCTGGTCTTGCCATTGATGCCCAGGGCATCGCAGAGCACGTTGTACAGCGGCACCATGACCACGAATACAAAAGCAAACATGATTACAGCGGTCGACGCCAACTTGACGACGGTGTCGACAACCGGGTTACTACTCACTCTCAACATGCTCCGCTCCTCAATCCAGACAGGCGTTTAGCGTACCTGCGGCGGCGTTTCAAAGGTGTGGTAGGGCGCCGGTGTGGCAACCGTCCACTCCAGGCCTTCGGCACCTTCCCAGGTCTTCGCTTCGCTGGTGGGCTTGCCGGCCACAATCGTCGCAATCACGTTGTACAGGAACAGGATCTGCGAGGCGCCGTAAATGAAGGCACCGATGCTGGACATCATGTTGAAGTCAGCAAACTGCAGCGCATAGTCCGGAATCCGCCGCGGCATGCCCGCCAGGCCGACGAAATGCTGGGGGAAGAACGTGATGTTGAAGCCCACGAACGAAATCCAGAAGTGGGTCTTGCCCATGGTTTCGTTGTACATGCGGCCGCACCACTTGGGCAGCCAGTAGTACACCGCGGCGCTCATGGAGAACACGGCACCGGCCACCATCACGTAGTGGAAGTGGGCGACCACAAAGTAGCTGTCGTGGTACTGGAAGTCAGCCGGCGCAATGGACAGCATCAGGCCGGTAAAACCGCCGATGGTAAAGAGCACCAGGAAACCCATGCAGAACAGCATCGGGGTCTCGAAGGTCATGGCGCCGCGCCACATGGTCGTCACCCAGTTGAAGACCTTCACCCCGGTGGGTACGGCGATCAGCATGGTGGCATACATGAAGAACAGCTCACCGGCGACCGGCATGCCTACTGTGTACATGTGGTGTGCCCACACGATAAAGGACAGGAAGGCAATGGCGGCCGTGGCGTAGACCATGGAGTCGTAGCCAAACAGGGGCTTGCGCGCGAAGGTGGGGATGATCTGGGAGACCACACCGAACGCCGGCAGAATGATGATGTACACCTCAGGGTGCCCGAAGAACCAGAAAATATGCTGGAACAGCACCGGGTCACCGCCACCCGCGGCAGAGAAGAAGCTGGTGCCGAAGTGGATGTCCATCAGCATCATGGTGACGGCGCCTGCGAGTACCGGCATAACCGCTACCAGCAGGAATGCGGTGATCAGCCAGGTCCAGACGAACAGCGGCATCTTCATGTAGGTCATGCCGGGGGCACGCATGTTCATCACGGTAGCGATAATGTTGATCGAACCCATGATGGACGACAGCCCAAGCACGTGGATGGAGAAGATGAAGTAGGTGACTGACGGCGGCGCGTAGGTGGTCGACAGCGGCGCATAGAATGTCCAGCCGAAGTTGGGTGCTCCGCCTTCCATGAACAGCGTGGACGCAAGGATCAGGAACGCCGGAGGCAGGATCCAGAAGCTCCAGTTGTTCATCCGCGGCAGCGCCATGTCCGGCGCACCGATCATCATCGGTATCATCCAGTTGGCGAGACCCACGAAGGACGGCATGATGGCGCCAAACACCATCACCAGGCCGTGCAGCGTGGTCATCTGGTTGAAGAATGCGGGATTGACCAGTTGCATGCCGGGCTGGAACAGCTCGGCGCGAATGATCATGGCGAACGCGCCACCCAGAATGAACATGGAAAACGAGAACCACAGGTACATGGTTCCAATATCTTTGTGGTTGGTGGTGAACAGCCACCGGCTAAGGCCCTTGGCAGGACCGTGATGATGATCGCCCATCGTTAACTCCTCCAATTAGCCTTTTTTGTGGTTGTACACATCAATAGGCTGAACCAGGTCACCCATATTGTTGCCAAAAGCATTGCGCTGATACGTGATCACCGCCGCCATTTCCACATCGTTGATCTGGCCGCCGAAGGCCTGCATGGCAGAACCCGGCACACCGTTGATACCAATTTCCAGGTGCCCACTGACATCGCCCATGGCGATCGCGCTGCCCGCGATGGCGGTGCCCACACCGCCCTCACCATTGGCGCCGTGGCAGGCGAGGCAATTGCGCTCGTAGACCGCCTTGCCGCGCGTCATCAACTCGTCCAGGGTGAAGGTTTGCGCCATCAGCTCGCGGATTTCAGCGGCCTCGGCCTTCTTCGTCTCCAGCCAGCCGGCGTACTCGTCCTTGCTGACCACATTCACCACCACCGGCATGAAGCCGTGGTCCTTGCCACAGAGCTCGGCGCACTGGCCACGGTAGATGCCTTCCACGCTGGCCTTGGTCCAGGTTTCGTTGATGAAACCGGGAATGGCGTCTTTCTTCACAGCCAGCTCCGGCACCCACCAGGAGTGGATAACGTCGTTGGCAGTGACCAGGAAACGCACCTTGGTGTCCACGGGGATAACCAGCGGCTCATCCACCTCGAGGAGGTAGTGCTCGCCCTTTTCCGCCGTGTTGTAGATTTCGCCCTGCGGCGTGCGCAGGTTGCTGAAGAAGGAGACATTCTCGCCGTTTTCGTCGAGGTACTCGTACTTCCACTTCCACTGGTACCCGGTGATCAGGACGTCCATCTCGGCATCGTCAAAATCGTAGATGTCCAGCAGGGTCGACGTGGCGGGCACCGCCATGCCGATAAGGATGAGGAACGGGACGACGGTCCAGGCAATTTCCACCTTGGTGCTTTCGTGGAAGGTGGATGGCGTCACGCCGCGCGACTTGCGGTGGTAGTAGATGGAGTAGAACATTACCCCAAAGACCAGCGCGCCGATAATGACGCAGATCCAGAAGATCAGCATGTGCAGGTCGTAAATGCTCTGGCCGATTTCGGTGGCGCCGGGTGCCATATTCACCTGGTTTACCTTGTCACCCGCCGCTGCAGCACCGGCACTGGCCAGGCTAAGCAGCATGAGCACAGGACCAAGCGCCAGCTCACGCAGTCTGTTCGCCTTCAACAACATTTCCCGTGTCTCCCTCATTTTCACAAACTCTCCCCCAGCCGGTGGAGCACTACACTGTTCCTGAGAGCACTCTCGAAAGCGCGCCTTTCCTGCGACCACGGGCATCTCGCACCGGGGGGCCGCAGCCCTTCATCAGGGGAAGGGAGGAATGAGATAGATGCTTGTTCCAGCCAATTTTCAAGCCCCTGCGACCAAGTGTCGCATCGCAGGCCGCGGCGATTATAGCGAAACTCTTGGGCAAAAAATACTAAGATGCTGATTTTGTGAGGGTTTGGCCGCCGTCGGTTCAGGCCGCACGACCGGGCGTCAGAGCGCTAGATATGGTTACTGCAGGATCACTGGACCACAAAATATGGCGAATCGCCTGGCCCGCGATTTTGTCCAACATTTCCATTCCACTTCTCGGCCTGGTTGATGCAGGCATACTGGGTCACCTGGAGGATACGCGGTATCTGGGCGCCGTCGCCATCGGCAGCGCCCTGTTGTCGTTCCTCTACTGGGGTTTCAGTTTTCTGCGCATGGGTACAACCGGGCGCGTCGCGCGCGCACTCGGGGCCGGCAGCGCGTCTCGGGCCAGCCTTGAACTGTACCGGGCCGGTGTACTGGCACTGGTGCTGGCGAGCCTGGTCTGGCTCCTGCATCCCCTGTGGCTACAGGCCGGACTGGCGCTGATGGCGCCCGACGCCGCATTGCTGACGCTGGCGGACAGCTACGCGCGCATCCGCATCATCAGCGCACCGGCGGTGCTGCTGACCTACGCCATCATCGGGTGGTTTATCGGGCACGGCGACACGCGCTGGCCGATGTGGATACTGATCGTCACCAATCTGGCCAATATCGTACTGGACGTCGTGCTGGTGGTGGGACTCGGCCTGGCCAGCGACGGCGCCGCAACGGCGACCGTGATCGCTGAATACCTCGGCCTGGGACTGGCCGTGTTCGGCGTGGTTCGGCGCGCGGCGCCACTCCCCGCCGACCTGGCCGAGCTGCTGCAAGCGCGGGCCTACCTTGCGCTGGTGCGCAGCAACAGCCACCTGTTCGTGCGTACGATTACGCTGCTCGCAGCCTTCGCCTTTTTCACCAGCATGGGCGAAAAACTGGGTGCGGCAACCCTCGCGGCCAACGCCCTGTTGATGCAATTGCTGCTGCTGACGGCCTACGCGCTGGATGGCTTTGCCTACGCCGTCGAAAGCCTCGCCGGGAACCGGGCCGGCGCCGGGGACGCCCCCGGCTTCTACCGGGTGGTGCGGCGCTGTGGCCTGTGGTGTGCGGGCTCTGCGATGCTGCTCAGCGTTGCCTTCCTGCTCCTGCAGCTGCCGCTGTTCAGGATACTGACCAGCCTGCCGGAGGTGCTGGAGGTGCTGGATGGGCACCGTTTCTGGCTGGTCCTGCTGCCGCTTGTCGCCGCGCCGACCTACCTGCTCGATGGAGTGTTCATCGGCACCGGGGAAACCCGGGACATGATGCTGACCATGCTCGCCAGCGCCTTTCTGGTCTACCTCCCGGTCTGGTACCTCAGCCAGCCCTGGGGCAACCACGGGCTGTGGCTGGCCTTCACCCTGTTCAACGCGGCCCGGGGCCTGACCCTCTACCACTGCTATCGGCAACTGTCTGCGCGCGACGGCTGGTTTCGTCCGCCGGAAAAGGTCACCCGCTAGGGCGAGGGCTGCCCCGGCGTCAACCCTGTGCTAGTCTCGGCCGGATCTCATCCAGCCCCCGTGAGCCGCCATGACCGCCTGCCCCTTCACCAGCAGCCTGCTGCACCTCGACAACTTCGCCCAGGGCACGCCACGAGAGGCGATCGAGGCCCTGCGGCGCGAACACCGCGTGGTCTGGCAGGAAGACGACTGTGCGGCAGGAGGGCACTGGCTGGTGCTGCACAAGACCGACATCGACGCGGTACTGCGCGACCCGGCCACGTTCTCCAGCAGCTTCGGGCCCCTGCTGGAGGATTTTCCCGAGGAGCTGCTGGCACTGCAGCGGCAGGCGATGACTTTCCTCGACCCGCCTGAACACCGGTCGCGCCGGGCGCTGGTTGACCAGGCCTTTCGGCCGGCAGCGCTGGAGACGCGCCGCGACATGATGCAGGCGAAGGTGAGCGCCATCATCGACAACATCATCGATCGCGGCAGCTGCGAGTTCGTCAGCGATGTCGCCATGCACCTGCCCGTGCACGTGATGTTTACCCTGCTCGGGGTGCCGGACGACGACTACGCCTACCTGGTGCCGGCCATCAACGCGGTAACCCTGGCCAATGACCCGGATTATGCCGGCAGCCGCGAGGAAGGCTGGGCGGCCTCGGCACAGATGGTCGCCTGGGCAGCGGCCTTCGCGGGCAAACGCCGCGAACAACCGGGAAACGACATGACCAGCGAGCTGCTGGCTGCGGAGATCGATGGCCGCAAGCTGAGCGATCAGGAGTACGGCGTCATCTTCCAGGGCCTCATGATCGGTGGCACGGAAACCACGCGCAACACGCTGTCCTGGCTGATCCACGAACTCATCCGCCACCCTCAGCAGCTGGCGCTGTTGCGGGCGGATCCGGTGCTGATACCGTCGGCGGTTGAGGAAATCCTGCGCTATCGCAACACAGTGGTATACACCCGGCGCACGGCCATGCGCGATGTCGAGCTTGCCGGGCAGCGGATTGCCCGGGGGAGCAAAGTGGTCTGCCTGCTGGCCTCAGTCAACCGGGACCCGGCCCTCTTTGACCACCCCGACCGCTTCGACATCACCCGCGACCCGGCGCAGACGCGTCGCGCCATGCGCACCTTCGGCTTCGGCGTCCACGTGTGCCCCGGACAGCATCAGGCGCGGCTGAACCTGGAGATGATGACCCGGGAGATACTGTCACGCATGGGCGACCTGCGCTTGCTGGAGGCACCGACGCATTTTCGCTCCAACTTCATGGACGGTTTCAAGCGCATGCCCCTCGGTTTCAGCAGGCTGGGCTGATGGCGCATCACCGATAACTGGCGAAACCGAACGCCGCTCGGTAACCGAACAGCGCCTGGCTGCCGCCGGTGTGCAGGAATACCACGTTGTCGTCCGGGTGGTAGCGCCCCTGGCGCACCTGGTCGATCAGCCCGGCCATCCCCTTGCCGGTGTACACCGGGTCCAGCAGGATGCCCTCCAGCTCGGCGAGCAGCGCGATGGCCTCCAGCGTACCCCGGGTGGGAATACCGTAGCCCTCGCCCACGTAGCTGCAATTCACCTGTACATCCTGCGCCGTGGCGATTGCCCCCAACCCCATCAGTGCGCTTGTCTCGTTGGCGAGAGCCAGCACGTTGCGGTGCTGCACCGCATCCGGCGCCCGCACGCCAATGCCCAGTACCGGAATGCCGCTGCGGGTGGCGACCATGCCCGCTACCAGTCCCGCCTGGGTGCCCGCGCTGCCCGTGGCGTGCACCAGCTCACGCACCCGTAAACCGCGGTCGTTGGCCTGTACCAGCAATTCCAGAGCGGCATTGGCGTAGCCCAGGGCACCCACCGCGTTGGAGCCACCGCCCGGTATCACGTAAGGGCGTGCTCCCTGCGCCTGCAGGCGCTGCGCCTCGGCGGCCATGGCGGCATTCATGTCGGTGCCTCCCGGGTGCAGGGAAAGCCTCGCGGCAAACAACTCGTTCAACAGCACGTTGCCGTTGTAGTTGTAATCGGGGTCCTCACTGGCCGTGCGATCCTCGAGCAGCAGGTGGCAGGCCATGCCCAGCCGGGCAGCGACCGCCGCCGTCTGGCGCGCATGGTTGGACTGGGTGGCGCCCTGTGTAATGACTGTGTCCGCGCCCCGGGCACGGGCGTCCGCCAGCAGGAATTCCAGCTTGCGCGTCTTGTTGCCACCGCCGGCGAGCCCTGTGCAATCATCGCGTTTGATCCACAGGCGCGGCCCTCCCAGGTGAGCACTCAGGCGCTCCAGCGGCTCCAGGGGGGTGGGGAGGTGCGCGAAATGCAGGCGCGGAAAGCGGGACAGGTGCATGGGGACGGTATCCTTGTGTGAAACGGGGGGAGATCATAACCAGCCTGTCGCGCGCCCGCCATGCCGCAGAATTATCTGTACCAATGACCATTTCTCTGGCGCACACGCGGTGACAATCCGCGGCATTCTGCTACGCTTGAACGCGAACAGAACTTCGACAGACTCTCACTTCCGGATAACAGGATTCCCGCATGTCTCAGCCCATATTGCAATCACACCTGACACTTGCCGCGCTGCTCGTGCTGTCGGTCAACGCCGCCGCCCAGGGCAACGCGGGCATGCTCGAGGAGGTCGTGGTGACCGCGCAAAAGCGCACCGAGAGCCTCACCGATGTGCCCATCTCGATTGCCGTAATGGGCAGCGAGGCACTGCAGAAAACCGGGGTTCGACAGGTGCGCGAGCTGGCCGAATTCATCCCCAACATGAGCATCTCCGGCGGCAACGACAGCTCTACCGCTGTGCGCATCCGCGGCGTCGGTGCAAACACCCGCAACATCGGCTTCGACACGCGCGCCGGGGTCTATGTCGACGGCGTGTACATGGGCCAGTCTCCCGCCCAGAACATCGATATCCTCGACCTGGAACGGGTGGAGGTGGCGCGTGGACCGCAGGGCACACTGTTCGGCAAAAACACGGTGGCAGGCGCCATCAGCATGATCACCAAGAAGCCGACCCAGGAACAGGAACTGCTGGTGACCGGGGAGATGGGCAACTACGACTCCTACCGCGTGTCCGCGATCGCCAACCTGCCGCTGGGCGAGAATGCGGCGGCGCGGTTCTCGGTGGTTGACCACAACCGCGATGGCTTCATCAGCAACGTGACCACGGGCACCCGCCACAACGAGCGCGACGGCACTGCCGTACGCGGCCAGTTCGCCTTCGGCGGCGAGCACTACGACGTGAATATTGCCGGCGACTACCTGGAGTCTGAGCGCGTTTCGTTCTGGGGTACGGCCATCTCCGACTGGTCCGGCAGCGTTCCCAACACGGCATCGCCGGGAGCGTTCAATATCGACAACAATGTCGACAATCATGAGGAGCGGGAAATCTGGGGGGTCTCCGCCACCGTCAACGTCGATCTCGGCAGCGACTATCGCCTGACCTCCATTACCGCCTACCGGGACACCTGGGTCGATCGCGGGCAGGACACCGACCACTCCTTCCTCAACCTGCTGCGGGTGGAATACCCCGACGCCTATGAGCAAACCACGCAGGAGTTCCAGATCTTCTCCCCCGACAGCGGACGCCTGAAGTATGTTGCCGGCCTGTACCTGTATGACGAACAGGCCAGCTCCTCACGCCGGGCCATTATCGGCGATGAAATCGGTATCGTTTTCCAGGGCCTGGCGCCGCCGCTGGCGCCGTTCGGCGCGCAGTTTGACGGCGCCGGAGTGGGCACCTTCGCCGATGTCGACACGCGCAGCTATGCGGCCTACCTGAACGGCACCTACGATCTCACTGAGCGCCTGACCCTGGGCTTCGGTCTGCGCTACACGGAAGAGACCCGGGAAGTAGACTTCGACCTGATCGGCGACATCGTGGACCTCGGCTTCCTGCAGGTTCCGGGCGCCGCCATCTTCGGCGTCGCGGTGGGCCCGGTGGTCGGCAACCAGACCGTCGCCAACTTCACCGATGAAAACGACTACGACGACCTGTCGCCGATGATCAGCCTGAGCTATGCGCTCGGTGAGGATTCCAACCTCTATGTGAAATACTCCGAGGCGTTCAAGAGCGGCGGCTACAACGTCGACTTTGTCACCACCAGCGCCCTCACCGACGGCATCGATTTTGACCAGGAAACCGTCGAAGCCTGGGAGATCGGCCTGAAGGGCACCGCGCTGGAAAACCGCCTGCGCTACAACCTGGTGGCCTTCCAGATGGATTTCGAGGACTACCAGCTGAACCAGTTCGTGCAGCTCGACAACAATACCTCGGCGATCACCATTCGCAACGCCGCCGAAGTGCGCTCACGGGGTGTGGAAGCGGAACTCACCTACTTCCCCGGCAACAGCCTCATGTTGCAGGGCGCCCTCGGCTACAACGACGCCGAGTTCGAGTCCTTCCCGGGCGGTGCCAGCGTACGCAACCCCGCGGGCCTGGGCACGGACCTCGCGGGCAACAAGCTGCCGGACGCGCCGGAGCTGACTGCGGCCTTCGCCATTCAGCACAACCTGCCCCTGCCTGATCTGGGCGCCGAGTTCGTGACCCGCGTTGACTGGACCTACACCGACAGTTTCTATGCTACCGAGGACAACGTGTCGTTCGCACGCCCGGGCAGCAGCCTGGTGTGGGGAGAAATCGACAGTTACTCACTGCTGAACGGCCGCATCGGTATCGAGGCGGAGACCTGGTCGGTGTTCCTGTGGAGCCGCAATATGCTGGACGAAGGGTATGAGGAAACCTGGACCTCCGATTTCCTGGGTACGGTAGGCCGCTTCCCGGGCGACCCGCGCACCGTTGGTGTTGAGGTCTCCTACCGCTTCCTGTAAGCGCCGCGGGGCAGGGTCACTCCTGCCCCTTGCCTCCGCCGGAGGGCTCCAGGATCCGCACCACCGCTGCCGGTGTTTCCACCCGCCGCGCCGCGGGGCGGCTGACCCGGGTGGGCGGCTCGGCAACCAGCCCGTCTTTGGGCCGCGGGTCGCTGAATCCACAGGCAACACATTCCCGCAGATCGCTCTCGCGGTCCACCACGATGGTATCCATTGCGCTGCACCGCGGGCACACGGCTCCGGCAATAAAGCGCCTGTTCTGGGCTGGTGTCGACATACACACTTCCGGGCCAGCATCGGCTGGCAGGCTGCTGAAACAGCCGCTATTGTAGCAGGATCAAACAAGGAGTCTGTTATGCGCCACTACACCGCGACCAGCCTGCGCAGCTTTGGCGGCCACACCCCTTCCCTGGGACAGCGTGTGCTGATCGACCCCAGTGCCGTGGTTCTGGGGGACGTCGAGCTGGGTGACGACGTCTCCGTCTGGCCGCAGGCGGTAATCCGCGGCGACATGCACCGCATTCGCATCGGCGCGCGCACCAGCGTGCAGGATGGCAGCGTGCTGCATATCACCCATGCCGGGCCCTACAACCCCGACGGCTGGCCGCTACTGATCGGCAGCGACGTGACCATAGGGCACAACGCCACATTGCACGGCTGCACCGTGGGCAACCGGGTGCTGGTGGGCATGGGTGCCACTATCATGGATGGCGCCGTGGTTGAGGACGCGGTCGTCATCGGCGCCTGCGCGCTGGTTACGCCGGGCAAGACCCTGCGCAGCGGCTACCTGTATGCGGGCAGCCCGGCGCGCGAGATGCGACCCCTGAGCGAGAAGGAGCTCGACTACTTCAGCTACAGCGCCGCCAACTACGTGCGCCTCAAGGACCAGCATCTGGCCGAGCTGGAGCGGTAATGACCGCGCTGCGAGGTCAGGCCGCTGCCAGCAGATGCCTCATCCGCGCAATCACCGGCTGCGTCGCCGGGCGCACCTGGCGCCAGCGATAAAACGATTCTGCCGCCTGCTCCACCAGCATGCCCAGCCCGTCCGCGACGGCCCAGGCCGTGTTTTGTGCCGCCCAGCGCATGAAGGGTGTGGGTTCGGCGCCGTACAGCATGTCGTAGCAGCAGCTGCGCACCGTGAGCTGAATCTCCGGCAGGGCGGGCATCTCCCCGGACAGACCGGCGCTGGTCGCATTGATCAGCACATCCACCTCCAGCCCCTCCAGCAGCTCAAGGCCGCCACCACGCACCGGGCCAAGGGTCGCAAAGGCCTCCGCCAGCTCCTCCGCCCGCGCCGCGGTGCGGTTGGCGATCAGCAGGGCGGCGGGACGCTCACTCAGCAGCGGCTCCAGTACACCGCGCACCGCGCCGCCGGCACCGATGATGGCCACGCGGCGCCCCTGCAGTTGCCAGCCGAGATTCGCCACCATGTCACGCACCAGGCCAATGCCATCGGTGGTGTCGCCGGCAATGGTGCCATCCGCGCCAGCGCTCAGTGTGTTCACCGCACCGGCTCGCCGCGCCCGTGCGGTGAGGGTATCGGCAAAGGCGCAGGCTTCCTGCTTGAACGGCACCGTGACATTCAGCCCCTTGCCGCCGCTGGCGAAGAAACAGCGGGCCGATCGGGCAAAGTCGTCCAGCTCCACGCGCACGGCTCGGTACTGCAGGTGTTGCCCGCACTGCTCCGCGAACGCCGCATGGATTGCCGGCGACTTGCTGTGCTTGATGGGGTTGCCAAAAACGGCGTATTTGTCTGGCTGCGCAGTCATGAGCGGTCTGTCCAACAGGGGGGCGGGTGAGCCGGCCGGGCCTTATTCACCCAGCCAGTCCCGGTGCTGCAGGTAATAATCCGTCAGCTCCGCTTCCGCAGAACCGGGCTCGGGCTGGTAGTTGTACTCCCAGCGCACCAGCGGGGGCAGCGACATCAGAATCGCCTCGGTGCGCCCGTCCGACTGCAGGCCAAACAGCGTGCCGCGGTCGAACACCAGGTTGAATTCCACGTAGCGGCCGCGCCGATAAAGCTGGAACTGGCGCTCACGTTCGCCCCAGGGCTGGTTCTTGCGGCGCTGCACGATCGGCAGGTAGGCGGGCAGGTAGGAATCTCCCACGGCGCGCATGAAGCCAAAACAGCGCTCGAACCCGCCCTCATTGAGGTCGTCGTAGAACAGCCCCCCCACGCCTCGGGGCTCACGTCGGTGTTTCAGGTAAAAGTACTCATCACACCAGCGCTTGTAACGGGGATAGACCTCCTCGCCAAAGGGGGCGCAGGCCTCTGCAGCGACCTGGTGCCAGTGCCGGCAGTCTTCGCGATTGCCGTAATAGGGTGTCAGGTCATAGCCGCCGCCGAACCACCAGACCGGCTCCGCGCCGTCCTTTTCTGCCACGAACATGCGGACGTTGGCGTGGGATGTCGGCACGTAGGGGTTTCGGGGGTGGATCACCAGGGAAACGCCCATCGCCTGGTAGCTGCGTCCGGCGAGCTCCGGCCGGGCCGCTGTCGCCGAGGGCGGCAGATGTTCACCCATCACGTGGGAAAAGTTGACGCCGGCTTTCTCGAACACGGCGCCATCCGCCAGTACGCGGCTGCGGCCACCACCCCCTTCGGCGCGCTGCCACTCATCGACTATGAAGTCTCCGCCTCCGTCCTCCAGCGCCAGCGCTTCACAAATGCGCTGCTGTAATGCCAGCAGGTAGGTTTTGACGTCTTCGGCGTGCATGGCAGTGGAGTCCTCACATTCAGCGCCGGCCATTATACGCATGCCGCCGGCAGGCTTGCACCGGCGGGGACCCGAATCAGGAGCGCAGCACCCTGTCGGTTTGCAGGTCGCGAATCACCGAGGGCCGCAATGCGCCTCCGAGCGGACCGGGCAGAATCCCGTCCAGCATGCCGCGGAAATAGCGGTGCACCTGAAACAGCGACTGCGCCGGCCGACTGCCGCCCGGGTTGGCCGAGGTCGACACCAGCGGCCCTCCCCAGGCGGAACACAGGGCAACCATGCCGGGATGGGCGGTAACCCTCACCGCCACCGTGTCCCGGCCCCCGTGCACCCAGGCTGGCACCCGTCCGTGATGCGGAATCAGCCAGGTGGTGGGGCCCGGCCAGGACAGTGCCAGCTTCTGCCGCTGCGCCTCACTCAATTCCGCCAGCAGCGCGGCTATCTGCCCGGTGTTCGCGGCAACCAGAATCAGCCCCTTTTCCACCGGGCGCTCCTTGATCTGCAACAGCCGGGCGACCGCCTGCGGGTCGCCGGGATCACAACTGAGGCCCCAGACCGCCTCCGTGGGACAGGCAATCACCCCGCCGTCGGCCAGGGCACGCACGGCGGCTTTCAGTTGCAGGGCAGATGGCATGCAGGGCACTCCTCGTGAGGCTGGGCGCGGGCAGAGCCGGCCACGACACCGCGGCTGGCGGGTCGCGGCTGCGGCCGAGCACACAGCGGAGCGGGGAATTTAACCACTCTCCCGGGGCGTGGCAAGCCCGGCCTCCGTGCACAGGTAGCGGCCCGCTTCGCGCAGTACAAGGCCTCGGGCTTCCAGCAGCGACAAGGCCGACAGCACCTCGGGCAGCGGGCGGCCCGCGGCCGCGACCAGGGTATCGACATCCACGGCCGTAGCGCCCATCAAGGCCAGCAGCCAGTGCGCCGGCGCCGTCTCTGCCGCCAGCGCTGCGGTGCGCGGCGGCCGCTGGCGGGTGTACAGAGGCCCCAGGTTGTCGAGAACATCGTCAATGGCTTCCACCAGCACCGCACCGTCCCGCAAGAGCTGCAGGCAGCCACGGCCGCCAACGTGACCGGGGAACCAGGGCAGGGCGAACACTTCCCGCCCCTGCTCCAGAGCGGTGCCGGCCGTGATCAGGGAGCCACTGGGCAGGGCTGCCTCTACCACCAGCACGCCGAGGGACAGGCCGCTGATGATGCGGTTGCGGGCCGGGAAGTGCCCCGGGAGCGGCGGGGTCATGGGCGGGAACTCGGTTACCAGGCAACCCGCATCGAGCAGCTCGGAGGCCAGCGCGGCGTGGCGCCGCGGATAAACCGAGTCGATACCTGTGGCCATCACGGCAACCGATGCGCCCCCGGCCTGCAGGGCGCCGCGGTGGGCCGCGGCGTCGATACCCAGCGCAAGACCGCTGGTCACCACGAGACCGGCGTCGACGGCCTCGGCGGCCAACCCGGTCGCGGCACGCAAGCCGATGGCGCTGGCCCTGCGGCTGCCAACCACCGCGAGCTGGGGCGCGCACAGCGCCGCCGGGTGGCCGCGGGCGTAAAGGAAGGGGGGTGGATCGCTGGTCGTCGCCAGCAGTGGCGGATAACCCGGCTGACCCAGCACCAGAACCTGTGCGCCAGCGGCGCGCAGCCGATCGAGCTGGGCCGTTATGTCGACGGCAGCCTGCGGGTGACGACCAAGGCGTCGGGCAAGCGCAAGATCCTGCGCCGCTGCCGCTGTGGCGCCGGCCGCCAGCAGATCCTCTGGCCCGGCCTGCAGCAGCGCCTGAGGCGAATTGAAATGCGCGAGGAGGTGCCTGAGCTGGCGACTCTTGAGCCGCGGAAGACTGTGCAGCAACAGGCACAGCCGAGTGTGATCGGTATCCATACATCATCCTTGACGTAATCGCCGTTAAACGGGGTACTGCCTGGCGGCGGCCAATCCGTGGCCGCCGTGCTTACTTCAGGGGTTTTTCACCTTGTCGAGGACCTTCAGCGGCCGGTTGGCGCGCAGCACCAACGCGTAGCTCGCTTTCTCGAACACTTCGAAGACCATCAACAACCCGGCGCGGGTGTCGGGCAGGGCAACGTTCTGCCGTGCCACCTCGTCGAACACCAGGCCACCGGCCTGGTAGATCGCCAGCACGTGGCCGACCTCGAGGCCCTCGCGCTCACCGCGGTTCAGCACCACGATATCGCCCTGGCCAATCTGGCTGACGCCACCATCCACCGCAATCATGAAGCCGTCATCGACCTGCACACCCGGAGCGCGCGGCTGGAAGGTGGCATCCAGCACCCGCTCGCGTTGCGGCAGCAGCCGGTCGGCGATACGCACTTCTTCTGTAACGCGGGTGACCGTGAGCTCGGTCACCTCGTCGAGGTTGCTGCTGACCAGGCGGGCGTTGCCGATATCCACCGCCTGGTAACCCAGCAACTCACCCGTCACCGGATCGCTGTAGGTGTCACCGGCGCGGAATATGCCGTAGGTGCGCTCACCGTCGGGGAAGGGGCCGCGGCCGTAGACGCGGTCACCGGGCGCCGCAATCAGACGACCCTGGTCGCCGGCCACAACATAGGCCGAGTTGTTCAGGGCATCCGCATCGAGAATCAGGTGGCGCTTCAGGAACGCACCGATTTCATCCAGGGGAATCACAGGAATCGCCAGATCCAGGGGACTGACGCGCATGCCCGGATCCAGCTTCACATCGCGGCCACGGCGCAACTGCAGACGCGGCTCACCATTCACCCAGGTCAGGTAGAGCTCGTCACCGGGGTAGATCAGGTGCGGGTTATCGATCTGCGGATTGACGTCCCACAGCTCCGGCCAGCGCCAGGGCTGGCGCAGGTACATCCCCGAGATGCCCCACAGCGTGTCGCCGCGCTTGACCACATAAACATCGGGCACATCCTCATTCAGCTCGACCGCAGCGCCTGCCAGGGCGCCAAAGAACAGGCTCCCGAGCAATACGAGGCACACTGTAAAAGACTTCGCTCTCATGATTTGTCCAGCCCGTCCCTGTTATCATCTGCCTGCCGCAGCCTCAGGCAGGTTTTCCCCATGTCCCCCCGCCAGCGTGCGAAGCGCCCCTACACGACACTGGGCACCGCCTTGCCAGCAGCGATATACTAGGCACAGTTTGCGGCGGGCATGGGTCCGTGGCAAGCCCAAATGTGACTAATTCACCATTGCTCGGTTGAGCTCCGAAGGCAGCTAACTCCATGGCAGTACTCGACATTCTCGAATTTCCGGACCCGCGGCTGCGCACCCGGGCGGAGCCCGTCGCGGCGGTTACCGACGCCACGCGCGCACTGGTTGATGACCTTTTTGAGACCATGTACGCCGCACCGGGCATCGGTCTGGCGGCGACGCAGGTGAATGTCCACCAGCGCGTGCTGGTCATTGATGTCAGCCAGGATCGCAGTGAGCCCCTGGTGTTCATCAATCCGGAAGTGACCGTGCTGAATCCCGAACTGGGCGAATACGATGAGGGCTGCCTGTCGGTGCCGGGGTTCTATGAGACGGTGCAGCGCCCCCGGCGCATTTCGGTGACGGCCCTGGATCGCAACGGCGACGCCTTTTCACGGGAGCTGGACGGGCTGCTTGCCGTGTGCCTGCAGCACGAGATCGACCACCTTGATGGCAAACTGTTCGTGGATTACATCTCGCCGGTGAAACGCCAGCGCATTCGCAAGAAACTGCAGAAAGAACAGCGGCGCCAGGCCTGACATGGCCAACGCACCCTTGCGGGTCCTCTTCGCCGGCACACCGGATTTCGCCGCCCACCACCTGCAGGCGCTGCTGGACAGCCCCCACCAGGTGGTCGGCGTGTACACACAACCCGATCGGCCGGCGGGCCGCGGCAAGAAGCTGCAGGCCAGTCCGGTGAAGCAGCTGGCACTGCAGGCCGGGCTGCCGCTGCGCCAGCCGGTCAGCCTGCGCACACCTGAAACGCAGGCCGAGCTGGCCGCTTTTGCCGCCGACGTCATGGTGGTGGTGGCCTACGGCCTGATCCTGCCGCAGGTGATACTCGATGCGCCCCGCTGGGGCTGCCTCAATGTGCACGCGTCACTGCTGCCGCGCTGGCGCGGCGCGGCGCCCATCCAGCGGGCCATCCAGGCCGGCGACACCGAGAGCGGCGTCACCATCATGCAGATGGATGCCGGGCTGGATACCGGTGCCATGCTGGCGACCGCGCGCTGCCCCATCGACAGTGCCACCAGCGCTGCCGTTCTGCATGACCGGCTTGCCGAGCTCGGCCCTCCTCTGCTGCTGCAGGTGCTCAACGATCTGCCGGGTTATCTGCAGGCGGGTGTCGCCCAGGACGACAGCCTCGCCACCTACGCGCGTAAAATTGAAAAGGCCGAGGGCGCACTCGATTGGCGGCAATCCGCAGCCGAGCTGGCGCGCCAGGTCGCAGCCTTCAACCCCTTTCCCGTCTGCTTTGCTGTGCTCAACGGCGAGCGTGTGCGCATCTGGACGGCCAGTGCCGTCTCCGAGGCCACCCACGCCGCCCCCGGCACGATACTCAGCGCCGATCGTGAAGGGGTACAGGTGGCCTGCGGCAACGGCAGCCTGCGGCTCCTTACCCTGCAACTGCCCGGCGGCCGCGCGCTGCCTGCGGCTGACCTGCTGAACGCACAGAGCGCGCAGTTTGCACCCGGGGCCTGTTTCCAGCCGGCAGCGGAAGCGGCGACGTCCTGATGACCACAGATACCCGGGCCGCGGCGGCGCAGGCTATCGCCGGCGTACTGCAGGGCGGGTCGCTGAATGCGCTGCTCCCCGCCGCACTGGAGACGGTCAGCAGCCGCGACCGGGGCCTGCTGCAACAGCTCTGCTACGGCACCCTGAGACTGTACCCGCGGCTCTACCCGCAGCTGCAGGCGCTGCTGGACAAGCCCCTGCGCAGCAAGGACAGCGACATCGAGGCACTGCTGCTGCTCGGGCTGTACCAACTGGAAGACACGCGAATCCCCGACCACGCTGCCGTTGCCGCCAGTGTCGGCGCCACGCGGGCGCTGAAAAAGGACTGGGCGCGCGGCCTCTGCAACGCTGTACTGCGACGCTTCCTGCGGGAACGCACCGCGCTGGCCGAGACGCTTGGTCCGGCAGCGCGCTGCGCGCACCCTCAATGGTTGTACGACGCCTTGCAGACCGACTGGCCGGAAGACGCCGAGGCCCTGCTGCAGGCCAATAACGCACAGCCGCCGATGGTGCTGCGGGTGAACGCACAGCGCGCCTCCCGCGAACAGTACCTGCAACGTCTGGCCGATGCGGGCATGCCGGCGCAGGCCGGGGCCCTGGCGCCGGAGGCCATCTACCTCGAGGCCCCCGCGGACGTCGCTCTGCTGCCGGGCTTTGCCGAGGGCCTGGCCAGCGTGCAGGATGAGGCCGCACAGGTGGCGGCGCTGCTGCTTGCGCCGGGTCCCGGCGCGCGGGTGCTGGATGCCTGCGCAGCACCCGGCGGCAAGGCCTGCCATCTGCTGGAGCGACACCCGGACATCGCGCTCACCGCCATGGATGTCGATGAAGCGCGCTTGCAGCGCGTGCGCGATAACCTGCAGCGGCTGCAGCTGCACGCCACGGTGCTCTGCGGCGATGCGGCCCGCCCCCCGGCCCTGCTGCCCGCTGAGCAGTTTCACCACATCCTGGTCGATGCGCCCTGTTCTGCCAGCGGCGTGATCCGTCGCCATCCCGATGTCAAGCTGCTGCGCCGCCCCGAGGACATTCCTGCACTGGCCGCGCAGCAGGGTGCGATCCTCGATGGTCTGTGGCCCCTGCTGGCACCCGGCGGCACGCTGCTGTACGTCACCTGCTCGGTGCTGGAGGCGGAGAACAGTGGTGTCATCGCCGCCTTCCTCGCGCGCAGGGAAGACGCCGAATCGCTGCCACTGAACGTCGGCACGCCCAGGGCGGCAGGCAACCAGATCCTGCCTCGCCCCGGCGGCCCGGACGGCCTGTTTTTCAGCCTGCTGCGGCGGCGCGCGAAAAGCCCGGCCTAGAGTGCAGTATTACAACCCCTGCACCCTTACATTTTGCGGGCCTTTTCATTAAGGTGGCGGGAATTTCAGGGGGGTCGCCCCAACCATGAAGATCATCATACTGGGTGCGGGTCAGGTAGGCGGAACACTCGCCGAGCACCTGGCAAACGAACAGAACGACATCACCGTCGTCGACACCGATGCCGACCGCCTGCGCGAACTGCAGGACCGGCTGGACATCGGCACGGTCAGCGGCAGCGCTTCACACCCCGACACCCTGTACCAGGCGGGCGCCGATGACGCCGACATGCTGATCGCCGTGACCAACAGCGACGAAATCAACATGATGGCCTGCCAGATTGCCCACTCCCTGTTCAACACGCCCACCAAGATATCCCGGGTGCGCGCACCCAACTACCTCGCACACCAGGAAAAACTGTTTACACCGGACAATATCCCGGTGGACGTCATCATCGGGCCGGAGCAGCTGGTCACCAAGAACATTGTCGAACTGATCGCCAACCCGGGCGCCCTGCAGGTACTCGATTTCGCCGATGGCCGCATCCAGCTGGTGGCCGTGCGCGCCTTTCACGGCGGCCCCATCGTCGGCCATGAGCTGCAGGACATTCGCACGCACATGCCCAAGGTGGATACCCGTGTGGCCGCCATCTTCCGCCGCGACCGGGCCATTATCCCGGAGGGCGATACGGTGGTTGAGGTGGACGATGAAGTGTTTTTCATCGCTGCCCGCAAGGACATCCGCAAGGTCATGTCCGAGCTGCGCAAGATCGACAAGCCCTACCAGCGGGTGATGATCGCGGGCGGCGGCAACATCGGGGCAACGCTGGCGCAGAGTATCGAGCGCGACTACCAGGTGAAGGTCATCGAACAGTCGTACCCGCGCTGCCGGGTGCTCTCGGAGTCTTTGAAGCACGCGATCGTGCTGCACGGCAGCGCTTCCGAGCCCGGGTTGTTGACCAGCGAAAACATCGAGTCCACTGATGTGTTCTGCGCGCTGACCAACAACGATGAATCAAACATCATGATGTCCATGCTCGCCAAGCGCATGGGGGCGAAGAAAGTCATTACGCTGATCACCAATCCCGCCTATGCCGACCTCGTCGGGGACGAGATCGATATCGCCATTTCACCGCAGCAGATCACCATTGGCAGCCTGCTGACCCATGTGCGCCGCGGCGACATTTCCAATGTGCATTCCCTGCGTCGCGGCGCGGCGGAGGCGATTGAAGTCACGGCACGTGGCGACGCCTATTCCTCCCGGGTCGTCGGGCGCCGCCTGGAAGAGATCAATCTGCCGGAGGGCGTGACCATTGGCGCCATTGTGCGCGGCGACGAAGTGTTGATTGCCCACAGGCACGTGCTTGTGGAAGCGGATGACCACGTCGTGCTGTTCCTCACCGATCGCAGCCGCATCTCCGCCGTGGAGAAGCTGTTCGCGGTCGGTTTCGGCTTCTTTTCCTAGGCCTGTCGCGTGCACCTGAGCGTAACGCTGCGCATTCTGGGCCTGTTGCTGATGCTGTTCAGCAGCACCCTGCTGGTCCCCATGGGCGTGGCCCTGCTGGATGACGACCACACTGTCACCAGCTTTGCCAGCGCGCTGGCGCTGACCTTCACCGCAGGCCTGCTGAGCTGGCTGCCGGTACAGCATGTGCGCCATGAGCTGCGCATCCGCGACGGTTTTCTCGTCACGTCGCTGTTCTGGACCGTGCTGGGCCTGGCCGGCTCGCTGCCCTTCATGTTGACTGCGGGGCTGGAGCTGAGCGCCATGGATGCGATTTTCGAATCGATCTCCGGGCTGACCACGACCGGTGCGACGGTGATTACCGGCCTGGATGTGCTGCCACGCTCCATTCTCATCTACCGCCAGCTGCTGCAGTGGCTGGGCGGCATCGGGATCATCGTGATCGCCGTGGCGGTACTGCCCATGCTCGGCATCGGCGGCATGCAGCTGTACCGCGCCGAGATTCCGGGGCCGACCAAAGACCGCAAGCTGACACCGCGCATCGCGGAAACCGCCAAGGCGCTGTTTTTTGTCTACCTGGGCCTGACCGCTGTCTGCGCGCTGGCGTTCTGGGCGGCGGGAATGACCGGTTTTGACGCCGTTGCACACGCCTTTTCAACCGTGGCCATTGGCGGTTTTTCCACGCACGACGCCAGTATGGGCTATTTCGAGAGCAACACGATCCTGCTGATCTGCAGCCTGTTCATGGTGATTTCCGCGATGAATTTCGGCCTGCACTTCCTCTCCTGGCGTCGCCGCAGCCTCGCCGGCTACCGGCAGGACTCCGAGTCCCGCTTCTTCCTCGGCGTGTTGCTGATCGGCATCGCGGTCACCTGCAGCTACCTTATCCTGACCGATACCCTGCCGCTCAGCGAGAGCCTGGTGCACGGCCTGTTCCAGACCATCTCCATCACCACCACCACAGGCTTTGCCACCCAGGACTTCGCTGGCTGGCCCACATTCCTGCCGGTCATGCTCATCATGTTCTCCTTCATGGGTGGCTGCGTGGGCTCCACGGCCGGCGGTATCAAGGCCGTACGCCTGATGCTGATCGCGAAACAGGGTGTGCGTGAACTGAAGCAGCTGGTCCACCCGAAAGCGATCATCCCGCTGAAAATCGGCAAGCACCGGGTCGAGGCCTCCGTGGTCAGCGCGGTGTGGAGCTTCTTCGCGGTGTACATGTTTGTCTTTGTCACCATCATGCTCGCCCTGCTGGGCACCGGCATGGACTTCCTGACCGCGTTTTCTGCCGTAGCGGCATCGATCAACAACCTCGGGCCTGGCCTGGGTGAGGTCTCCGCCAATTACGCGAGCATCAGCCCCTTTGCGAAGGGGCTGCTCTGCCTCGCCATGCTGCTCGGCCGCCTGGAAATCTTTACCCTGCTGGTGCTGTTTACGCCCATGTTCTGGCGCCTGTGATAGTGCGCGGATACGGCGCCCGGGCTGCCCGGCTCAACCGAGGAAATTGAGCAGGCGCCGCAACAGCGCCAGGGCCAGGTAGAAGAAGCCCAGTGGCAGCAGAATCGACTTCAGCACCAGGGACATCAGCAGGTTGATGAGGCTCGCGGCGAAGTCACTGACCTGGTCTCCCAGCGCCGCTATGCGTTGCCGGATATCCAGCGCAGACAGGCCGCGGGCAGAGCCATCCGCCAGGTCACTGGCCGCGTTCAGCTCGCCGTGGAAACCCTGCACCGCCTGATACTGCACAGCCTCGTTGTCCTTGAGAAACACCGCGTCCACCCAGCTGTTGGCCAGCACCACCAGCGCCAGGGCGAAACGCAGTACCACCATCACCAGAAACAGCCGCGTGGCAATCGCCGCCTGACGCCGCGTACCCCACACGGCCGCCAGCATGCCCAGGACGCCCAGCGCCGTGAGAAGTATGTTGAAGCTGACATGGGACACCACAACCAGCAGGATTTTCTGCAGGGCGAGAGCACCCAGCGCAACCATCATCACCGCCGAGAAACGCTCGACAAGATCATTCACCGGGTCCAGCAGTTCACCGACGGTGAAGGTGAGCAGAAACGCATTGACCTCCGTCCCCTGCAATACCGATACCAGCGCATTGATGCCCCGGGCCGTGGCGTAGACTGCGCCAGAGCCGAGCAGTGCGGCGTCCAGATACTCGGTAGAGAGACGATCGAGAACACCGCTCCAGCCCACTGCACAGAGCACCGGTACCGCGAGCACCAACAGCCACTGCGATCGCGTCATGCTGCGGGCTCCCCGGGTGTCGGTACCGAGGCGGCGCTGACCTGTTGTGCCGCGGCGATCGAGCGCGCACGTGCGTGATCCTCGCCTGTGGGCTCCAGACCGTCCTGGTCTGCACCCCGAACCGGCGCCAACACCAGTTCGGTAAACAGCGCGAAGTGATCCGAGCCGAAGGGCGGCAGGCGACGCAAGCTGCGCAGGGTGAAATCATCACTGTGGAACAGGTGGTCCAGGGGCCAGCGCAGGAACGGATAGTGTGCGTGGAAGGTGTTGAACATGCCGCGTCCCACGCGCGGGTCCAGCAGGCCGCTGATAGCGCGGAACAGGCGGGTGGTCGGCGACCAGGCCACATCGTTGAGGTCTCCGGTGACCACTACCGGCAGCTGGCTGCCGGCAACGCTGCGCGCGACGATCACCAGCTCGGCATCGCGTTCGGCCGACTGCGGGTTTTCCGTGGGACTGGGCGGCGCGGGGTGCAGGAAATGCACCCGCACCCGGTCACCCGAGGGCAGCGTAAGCACCGCGTGCATCGAGGGCACATCGTCCTCGACCAGGAAATCGATACTCGCCTCATCCAGCGGCAGGCGGGAATACACGTGCATGCCGTAGAAGTTGTCCAGCGGGCACTTCAGGGCATGGGGCATGGCGGGCTGCAGCGCGTCCAGCTGATCCTGCCACCACTGGTCCGACTCCAGTGTGACCAGTACATCCGGTGCACAGTCCTGCACCAGCTGCAGGAGGGTGCGGGCGTCGCGGTTGGTGGTGAGCACGTTGGCGGTGAGGATGGACAGCCGACGTTCCTCCGGCGCATCGCTGAGTGCCGACTTCACCTCCCGCGGCCAGAGCGGTGTGTAGGGCAGAATCCACCACAGCTGCCACAGCAGGCAGGCGCCCGTCACCGAGAGCAGCGTCCAGCTCAGCGCACGGTCCGGCTGCAGCAGGAGGCTCTGTGCCACAAGCAGCAACAGCGCCGCGGTTGCCAGCAGCAGGCGCGGAAACTCCAGACCGCGCACCAGCCAATGGGGGTGACGCCACAGGGGGAGCAGCGTAACCAGGAGCAGCAGCAGGGTGGCAACGACAATCATCATGGGCAGGGTGGCGGTCTCGGGTCGCCCAGCGTAGCACAAGGGCCAGCGCAGCGCCGCGGCAGGCGCGGACTGCTACTTGCGGGCGCGGGTGATCAGCTCGTAAGCCGCGGTGATTTCCTGCGACTTCTCGGTAGCGACTTTCAGCATGTCCTCCGGCACGCCCTGGGCAATCAACTTGTCCGGGTGATGCTCACTCATCAGCTTGCGGTAGGCCCGTTTCAGCTCGCGGTCGTTCACCTCGGGGCTCACACCCAGCGCGGCGTAGGCTGCCTGCAGGCGATCCGGGCCGGACTGCTGGGCACCACCGTGATGGAACTGACCCTGGGCCTGGGCCATACGCAGCAGCTGTTCCACGTGTGACGGGTTGAAGCCCAGCAGACCCGCCAGGTTGTCGAGCACGCGGCGCTCAGCGGCCTCGATACCGTGGTCCACCACGGCCAGGGACACGAGGAACATGAGCAGCGTCTGGCGCAGGGCTATCTGCCGGCCGCACACCGCCTGAAAGTCGGCGACGCAGCTGGCGACATCAAACCCGGGCGCCGCGCCGCGCTTGAACAACTCGATGGCGCGCTGCCGCTGGGCGCTGGTCAGCCCCATTTGGCGGATGATCATCTCGGTATGGTCGACCTCGCCCTGGGAAATACGGCCATCTGCCTTGGCCAGGTGCCCCAGCAGCAGGAAGATCGTCTCGAAGAAGCGCTCCTTGATACGGGCGATGTTCTCCGGCGAATGCGCCTCCATCGTGCGCCGCAGTCCGCGGTCAAACTGGTGGCCGAGAAACAGGCCAATCACCAGGCCGATAGGGCCACCGAGCACGAGGCCCAGCAGGCCCGCGACCACTTTGCCGTAAAACATACTGCTCCTGCTGCCAGCTCCTGCGGCCGGCCGGCGTGATGAGAAGAAGGAACCCCGCATACAATGCGGGCTGAAGTGGCTGTATACTACCCAGCTTTTTTGCGAACCGCGAACAGGTGTTGCCGTGTCCCCAGCTCCGTTGTCCTTTCAGGACCTGATTCTTACCCTCCAGCAATTCTGGGCTGAGCAGGGTTGTGTGATCCTGCAGCCGCTGGATATGGAGGTGGGTGCGGGGACCTTCCACCCGGCCACCTTCCTGCGTGCAATCGGCCCGGAGAGCTGGAATGCCGCCTACGTCCAGCCCAGTCGCCGGCCCACCGACGGGCGCTATGGCGAAAACCCCAACCGCCTGCAACACTACTACCAGTTCCAGGTGATCATGAAGCCTTCGCCAGCGGAATTCCAGGAGCTCTATCTGCAGTCATTGCAGGCACTGGGAATCGACAGCGCGGTGCACGACATTCGTTTCGTCGAGGACAACTGGGAGTCGCCCACGCTGGGCGCCTGGGGGCTGGGCTGGGAGGTCTGGTTGAACGGCATGGAGGTTACCCAGTTCACCTATTTCCAGCAGGCCGGCGGCCTGGAGTGCTACCCGGTGAGCGGTGAGATCACCTACGGCCTGGAACGTATTGCCATGTACCTGCAGGGCGTGGACAGCCTCTATGATCTGGTGTGGACCCGGGGCCCCTCCGGCACAGTGACCTACGGCGACGTGTTCCACCAGAATGAAGTGGAAATGTCGCGCTACAACTTCGAGGAAGCCGACACCGACTGGCTGTTTGGCCAGTTCGACCACTGTGAAGGCGAAGCCCAGCGCCTGATCGAGCGCAACCTGCCCCTGCCGGCCTATGAAATGGTGATGAAGGCCTCACACACCTTCAACCTGCTCGACGCCCGTCACGCCATTTCGGTCACCGAACGCCAGCGCTACATCCTGCGCGTACGCACGCTGGCGCGGGGCGTGGCACAGGCCTACTTTGACGCGCGTGCCGCACTGGGCTTCCCGCTCGCCGAACAGGCGCTGCGCGAGGACGTTCTGGGTACGATGCGCCAGGAGGCACAGGCATGAGCCAGACCGAAACACTGCTGGTTGAACTGGGCACCGAAGAGCTGCCGCCCAAGGCACTGAAGACGCTGGGTACCGCATTCCGCGATGGCATCGTGGGCGGACTGGCGCAGCGCGGACTCACGCATGGCGCCGTGCGCTGGTTCGCTGCGCCACGCCGGCTGGCGGTGCTGATTCAGGACGTCGCCCTGCAGGCGCCGGACCGGGAGCAGGAAATACAGGGGCCGCCCGCCGACCGGGCGCGCGACGACCAGGGCAACTGGACGCCTGCGGCGGTGGGCTTTGCGCGCAAGCAGGGGCTGGAACCTGAAGCGCTGACTGTGGTGGACACGCCCAAGGGGCCGCGCCTGTGCCTGCGCACCACGCTGGCCGGCGCACAGCTGCGCAGCAGCTTCAACGACATCATTCACGAAAGCATCCGCGAGCTGCCGATTCCCAAGCGCATGCGCTGGGGCGCGAGCCGTGTCGAGTTTGTGCGCCCGGTGCACTGGGTGGTGGCCATGCTCGGCGGCGAGAGCGATTTCGGCACCGTGCTCGGTCTGCCTACGGGCAACACCACGCGCGGCCACCGCTTCCACAGCAGCGGCGAAATTCGCCTGGAACGACCGGAAGACTACGCAGAAACCCTCGCCGGCGCGAAAGTCATCGCTGACTTCGAGGAGCGTCGCGCCATGATCCGCGAGCAGGTTGAGGTCGAGGCCAGCGCACTGAAGGCGCAGGCGGTGATCGACCCGGATCTGCTGGATGAGGTAACCGGGCTGGTCGAATGGCCGGTCGCGCTGACGGGCAACTTCGAACCGCGCTTCCTCAGCGTACCTGCTGAGGCACTGGTATCTTCCATGAAGGAGCACCAGAAGTACTTCCACCTGGTGGATGCCGATGGCGCTCTGCTGCCCCACTTCATCACCCTGTGCAATATCGAGAGCAAGGACCCGGCGCAGGTGATTGCCGGCAACGAACGGGTTATCCGCCCGCGGCTCAGCGACGCCGCCTTCTTTTTCGAAACCGACAAACAGCACAGCCTGTTTTCGCGGCTCGAGGGCTTGCGCAGCATTGTCTTCCAACAAAAGCTGGGCTCGCTCTACGACAAGTCACAGCGGGTGTCGAGGCTGGCCGGGGAACTGGCGGCACAGCTCGGTGGCAGCGTGGCTGACGCAGAGCGCGCCGGCCTGCTTTGCAAGGCGGACCTGGGCACGCAGATGGTGCTGGAATTTGCCGACATGCAGGGTATTGCCGGGGCCTATTACGCACGGCACGACGGTGAGTCACCCGAGGTGGCGGCGGCGGTTGAGGAACATTACTGGCCTCGCTACGCAGGCGACCGCCTGCCGCAGGGCCTGACCGCGGCGGCCGTGGGTGTGGCGGACCGACTGGACACGCTGGTGGGCATCTTCGGTATCGGCCAGCCCCCGACTGGCTCACGGGATCCCTTCGCCCTGCGCCGGGCGTCGCTGGCGGTACTGCGTATCCTCGTCGAGAAGGAACTGGATCTCGATCTGCGCGAGTGCCTCGCGCTGGCAGTGCAGGGTTACAGCGCCGATGCCGTGGCGGAAGGCACCGCGGAGCAGGTACTCGACTACATGCTGGAACGCTTCCGCGCCTGGTATGAGGAACTGGATATCCCGGCGGAAGTGTTCAAGGCAGTAAGCGCCAACAAACCCGGAAAGCCCCTGGATGTGCAGCGCAGGGTGCTCGCAGTGCATGCGTTCAGCCAGCTGCCGGAAGCGGCCGCGCTGGCCGCGGCCAACAAGCGCGTGAGCAATATCCTGGACAAGCTGGAGGACGGCTTCCGCTTTGGCGACGTGCGCAGCGACCTGCTGCAGGACCCTGCTGAGCACACGCTGGCGGAACGCCTTGCCGTGCTTGGCGGTGAAAGCGAGGGGCACCTCGCCGACGGTGCCTACAGCGAAGCGCTGTCCTGCCTGGCGGCCCTGCAGGCACCGGTCGATGCCTTCTTTGACGAGGTCATGGTCAACACCGAGGATCCCGTGCTGCGCGGCAACCGGTTGAGCCTCCTGCACAGCCTGCGCGAGCGGTTCCTGCGGGTGGCGGATATCTCGCAGCTGGCCGTGCCCCGCAACAGCTAGCGGCGCGTGCCCATCAGCTTCCTGCAAAGTCCCTGGTTCCTGCCCGCACTGGGGATTCTGGGCGGGCTTACCGCCGGGTTGATAGCGGCACTGATCTGGCGCTTGCGCCTGCACCAGCAACAGGCGGCAGCCCAGGCGCAGGCGCTGCAACAGCTCACCGACCGCTACCAGAACCTGCGCAGTGAATACGATCGCCTGCTTGCCCGGCAGCGCGAGCAGGCGCGCCAGCACGCCGACCAGCTGCAACTGCTGAATGAGAACCGTGCGCAGCTGAAGCTTGAGTTCGAGCACCTCGCACAGCGCATTTTCGAGGCCCGCGGGCGCCAGTTCACGGACAGCAGCAAGGAGGCCCTCGGTCAACTGCTGCAGCCGTTTCGCGAACAGATCAGCAGCTTCCAGCAGCGCATCGACCGCGTCCACTCGGAATCCCTGCAAGGCCAGGCAGCACTGGGGGCAGAGCTGCGCAAGGTGCTGGAGATCGGCCTCGCCATGAGTGAACAGGCGAGCAATCTCGCCGCCGCACTCAAGGGCGACAAGAAAACCACCGGGAACTGGGGCGAGGCGCAACTGGAGCGCACGCTGGAACAGGCGGGACTGCTGCCCGGGGAGCACTATGTGACGCAGGCGGCGCTGCGGGACGAACAGGGCCGCCGACGCCTGCCCGACGCGCTGATCCTGCTGCCCGACAAGCGCCACCTGGTGATCGACAGCAAGGTATCCCTGGTGGATTACGAGGCTGCGCTGGCCGCAGAAAACGAAGACCAGCGCGACGCCCGGCTCGAGGCCCACGGGCGGGCCATTCGACAGCATATCGACGACCTCGCAGGCAAGGAGTACGCCAATCTGCCGGGGCTGGGCAGCCCCGACTTCGTCCTGATGTTCATGCCCATCGAGCCGGCCTGGATCGAAGCGATGCGCCAGGACCGCGAGCTGTTTGCCTACGGTTACCAGCGCGGCGTGGTGCTGGTCTCACACACGACGCTGATGCCCGTGCTGCGCACCGTCGCCAACCTCTGGATCGTGGAGCGCAGCAATCGCGAAGCACAGGAAATCAGCCGCAGTGCCGGCGATGTCTACAATCAGGTGTGCACCGTGGCGGAACGCCTGCAGCGGCTCGGCAACACCCTGCAGACAGCGGCCAACCAGTACAACAGTACGGTGCTTGGCCTCAGCGGGCGACAGGGTCTGGCGGGCAAGGTCGATCGCTTCCAGCACCTGTCCACGGCAACCAGCAAGCAGATGCCCAGCCTGGAACCCCTGCATCTGGATATCGACGTCGACCGGCTCAGCGCGGTGGACCGCAGCCCCGAGCGAGCCGGGACACCCGCACCAGACTCCGGCGACGACGAGCGCGCGCCGTAATCAGGCAGCGTCGTCGGCCGGGCGACGTTCACCATCCCGCGCTACCATGCGGATGGTCCGCTGGCAGGTTTCCAGCCAGGTTGTTGCGGGTTCCGTTTTCAAAACCCGGACACAGCCCCGTTCGGTGACACAGGCAATACTGGTTTTGTTGGGTGTCCAGTCACCTTCCGACAGGCGTGGCTTGCGTTTGCTGTAGAACCAGAGCCCGCGTCGGTCCTGCATGACGTAGCGTGCTTCCTCAGGCAGAAACACTTTGCGGCCGTCGATGACGGCAAAAACTTCAAGGTCATCCCGCTGGCTGGACCCCAGCGTGGCCGTGGGTGTAATGGTGAACATGGCAGCCCCCTGGTATTCACAGAAATCCTTTCCGACGCTGCGGGTTCAACCACCCGTCTCCCCGAGCCTGACTGGCCAAGCCTGTCCGTCAGCGCCGCTGCACAATGGCAGCGCGCTCAGTTATAGGCAGGCAGCCGCTGTCTGACAATGCCGGGAAAAGCATTATTGGGTATCAATTGGAAAAAAGTGTCTTTTTACGCCCATATTTTTACGCTTAAAGCGATTTTTAGGGCTGCAATTTGGCTATTATGTGCCATATTTTTACAGGCGACTGTGCGCCCGTCGATGCCCACCTGCGGCTGCAGGGCCCGATCAGGGTGTCAGGGAGAGGCCGGACTCAGCGGCGAGCAGGTCAGGTATCAGGCATTGCCTGCCCGCTATCCGCGCCGGGGTGCCGCCCGCAGCTGGCGCCGCATCCTCCGCAATATCGTCTGCCACCAGCGGGCGGTAGACCACCGGCTCCGAGGCCAGCGGCAGTGCCCAGAAAGGGACGTTGATACCCAGCAGCACCGCAAACGTGCGGGCCGCCGGTGTGGGGTGCAGCACGGGAATCCGGGCGGCTCGCCAGGGCAGCGCAGCGCCTACCGCCTCACGCACCACGACGATTTCCGCAAGACCGTTCAGCGGCACCAGCCAGGTGGCGCCATCGGCGCAGGGAAGCAGTACAGCGGGGACGGCATTTGCCACCTGCGTCTCCATATCAGGACAGGCGCAGTGGGTAGCCGGTCAACTCTGCAATCTGCTCAACCAGCAGCGGGAAGTTGAACGGTTTGCCCATGTAGCCGCTGCAACCGGCCTGTTCGGCGAGCGCGCGGTGCTTGGGGCCCGTCCGCGAGGTCACCATGATGACCGGGATGGACTGCAGGCGCGGGGATCGGCGAATTTCGCGGAGGGTCTGGATCCCGTCTTTCAGGGGCATTTCAATGTCCAGCAGAATCACATCCGGAAGGCGATGTATGCCTGCCAGGAGCTCCATGGCAGCAAGCCCGTTTTCCGCGGTGACCGTCTCAACCCCCAGGCTTTGCAGCTGGCTGGTCGCCACCATGCGCTGGGTCCGCGAATCGTCGACCACCATGACCAGCAGGTTGACGTCCGCCACGGGTTCCAGCGAGAGGTCGGGGACAGGCTCCAGTGCCTGTCGACTGACCAGAAGGTTCAGGTTGAGGGCGACAATGGCCCGCCCGTCTGAACTGGTGGTCCCCCCGACGACCCAGGGCAGGCCGGCAAACTGGCTGCCCAGCGAGCGGATTACCAGCTCGAGGGCCTCCTCCACGCGATCCACGGCAATCGCCATATGGTGCTGTCCGGATCCGGCCACGATAACGGGTACGGTAGCGCCCCAGTTGTCGCGGTCGGGCAGCGGCACCCCGGAACACAGGGCCGCCAGGTAGGAGGGCTGGCAGCGGCGGCCCAGCAAGGGCAGATCCGTCTGCGCCTGTACCGCCTGCAGAAATTCATCCGCGGGCACATGCTCAACCCCGATCAGCCCGTCGAAGGGTATCGCGTAAGCGGTATCCGCGACGGTCACCAGCAGGGCACCGTTGACGCTGATGTTGGAGGGGATGCGAATACGGAAGGTGGTGCCGCGACCGAGGTTGGACTCGATCTCGATATCGCCCCCGATGCGTTGCAACTCGCCCATCACGATGTCCATGCCGACCCCGCGGCCGGAAATTTCGCTGATCCGCTCGGCTGTGGAGAACCCGCGGTGGAACACCAGGCGCTGGGCCTCGCGGTCGGTGAGGTTATCCACATCGACGTCCAGCCCCTTTTTGCGTGCCTGTTCCCGCATGCGCTGGGGATCGATACCGCGGCCATCGTCACTGAGCGACACCACGTAATCCGTGCCCTGTTTGCGCACGTCGATGCTGATCACACCGGTGTCCGACTTGCCGGCCGCAATGCGCTCTGCCGGGGCTTCGATGCCGTGATCCAGCGCGTTGCGCACCATGTGCTCGAGAATGATCTGGCAGCAGGCATGGCTGTCGCGGTCGAGCTTGCCGGCCTCGCTGATCACCCGGAACATCACCGCCTTGCCCAGTTCCGCGCTGACCGTGCGCACGATGCGGCGCAGCCCGGGCATCAACCGTGAAACCGGTACCACACGCGCCGCGCGGATCGACGATCCGAGGGAGGCGACCATACCAGCCTGCTGCTTCAGCAGCGCTTCCGCTGCGGACGTGTGGCGTCCCGCCAGCCGCGCCAGCTCGTCGAGGTCGTCCACCGCCTCACGCAGGATGCTCGCCGCCTCGTGAATATCCGAGTACTGGTCCATTTCCAGGGCATCCAGCTCCGTATCCGGACCGCTGCGTCGGGTCGTCGCACTGAGCAATGCTCGGTCGGAAATGCGCCCGATGTGGGTGCGCAGAGAGCCGATCCTGCTCAGCAGTTCGCCCGTTGCGCGCTTGCTCTGCAGGGTGCTCTGGGACGCGCGAACGCCGAGCTTCTGCACCTCGTTGCCCAGGTTGAGCAGGTAGTCCAGGGCATCGGGACTGATGCGGATGGTCTGCTGGGCACCCAGCGCCTGGGCACCGGCATCGGCAATCTTGCGATCTTCCTGGCGTTGGCCCGGTGCCAGCGGTTGCAGCTGCGGCGTGCCACCCGTCGTCGCGCTGTCGTCACCGGCGGCGGGGGGAGGCGCGTCCTGTTGCAGCGGAAGCTCACTGGCCACATCGTTCCGCGTCTGCTGGATATGCTCATAGCCGCGCACCGTTGCGTCCAGCCAGGCATTGATGATGCGGAAATAGTGCGCTTCGCCGCCTGCCTCGCAGGGCAGCCGGTCGAGCAGGGTTTCGAAATTGTGAATGAGGGTGCCGTAGCGCTGCAGGCCAACGCCCTTGGCAATGCCCTTCAGGGTATGCAGCACCCGTGAGACCTGCTTCGAGGCTTCGCCGCCCGACGCAGCGGCGCCCGACGCAACGGCGCCCGACGCAACGGCGCCCGACGCAACGGCGCCCGCAGCCTCTCGCTCCCAGGCACCGAGGTTGTCCTCGAGCTTCTCCAGCTCCGTCCCGGCCTCCTCGATAAAGGCGTCGAGAAAATCCTGGAACAGCTCGCTGCCGCCCCGGGTACTGAAGTTAAAGGTGATATCCCGCGGCACGCACCAGGACAGCTCGTCTGCACCCGGCTCAACCGGCTCGGTGGCGGCGGGCGATGCGGCGGTAGGCGATGCGGCGGTGGCAGCTGCGGCGACGGCTGGGGCCGATGGCGGCTCCGCCGGGGTCGGCGCCAGGCTGGGTGTCGGCGCTGGCGCAGGCGTGTCCGCAGTTTCCATAGTTTCCGTAGTGACCGGGGTGACCGGGGTCTCGGCTGGAGACACCTCAGGTGCAACGGACACCACGGGCGCCTGCGGCGCTTCATCTACTGCCGTCTCGGGGACTTCTGGAAGCGCGGCACCGGTTCCCCCAGGCGCGGCATCGTCCACCCGCTCCACGGGCGCTGCGGAAGCCTCCAGCGCAGCGGACAAGTCGGCCTCGTCGCGCTCCAGGGTGCTGGGCAGGGCCGGTGGCGGACCGAGATTGAGTACATCGGCGCCAGCGAGGTGCGCGAGTGCTTCACGGGTGCTGCTGTCCGCCGCGCCGCGCGCGTGACGCACGGCGATAAACTCGTGCCGTGGCGCGTCCATGCGTCCGGATCCGGCCTCCCCCGCGCGCCCGCCGTATATGCCGCTGGAATCGCTGACCGAGGTCAGCACGATCTCTTCCTCGATAAAGTCAGACAGGTCATCGGCGACCGCGCCACCCATCATATGGCGCGCCCCCAGTCGCGCTTCCTGGTCGCTGAGGTCCGCCGCGGGGCGGCGCAGGCGATCGCCCGCCACCGCAAACAGCTTTTCCTCAGGCTCATCGAGGCGACGACTCAACAGCCAGCGCAGCGCGTGCTCTCCCCACTCCTCCAGCAGTGGCTGCGCCCAGGGCTCGCGGAGCAACTCCTCGACGGTGGGCTCCTTCTGATTACCGTCCATCGGCGATCCCCCGGCCAAGGCTCATACAGCGATTGCGCAGTTCCCGCACGCGGGCTGCATCGAATTCTCCGGCACCGCCGCAGGTGGCGACCAGATCCGGCAGTGCCTCCAGCACCTCCTGCAGCAACAGGGGCAGGGTCGCATCCAACGGCTGCTGGCTCTCCAGAACCCGGTCCAGAAGGTCCTGCACATCGCGACCCAGGTCGCCCAGCGAGAACAGGCCCACCGCGTTGCCGTTGCCCTTGAAGGTATGGAAGTGCCGGCGTATTTCCCGCAGGCGCTCGTCGCGTGCCGGCGCTGCAACCCAGGCCGGCAGCTCGCTCTGCAGGCGGGCGATGATCTCCTCCGATTCCTCCAGGAACACCTCCCGGAACGCCGCGGGGATGGTTTCAGTTTGCTCGCTCGGCAACGCGTCCTGCGCCTGCTCTGCAGCGTCTGCGGCCCGCGCGCCCTCGGTCTCACTCGCAGGCGCCGGCTGCAGAAACGTCGCGGCCTGTTCCGCTGTGCAGAGCACATGATCCCCGGCAGAAGCGGGGTCGAGGCTGGCTCGCTCAATGTGCAGTGACAGCCAGGCCAGCGCCTGGGCAAAGTGCATGGCAGCGGGTTCATCCGATGTCCACCCTGCGCGGGCCTCCCCCAGCCAGCGCCCGAGCTGGCCGGCGACCGCCGCCTCGCGCAGCAGGCCCTGCAGGAACAACGCACCCTCCATGGTCAGCAGTTCGGCCGCTACCGCGCTGCGCTGCTCGTCATCGGCACCTTGCTGCAGCTGTTCCTGTAACTGGTTCAGGCGTTCACCGGTGGCCAGCAGCAGGGGCGCCAGCACAGCGAATGACGACGCTGACGCAGGCTGCTCACCGCGCAGCAACACGCGGTTGGCGATGGCAAGTTGCGTATCCACCAGGGTTTGCGCGAGTGACAATACCGCCTGGCGGCAGCGCTCGGGTTGCTCGGCGAAACGTCCGGCATACAGCTGTTCCAGCATGGCGTCTGCACCCCGCAGATCTTCTGCAAGGAGTTCCTCCCCGGCGGCAATCAAGCGCAAGCGAATGGCCTGCAACTCGGCAATGCTGTCTTCGGGCTGCGGCGCGCGTCCGGTGGCAACCGCTTCCAGGTCAGCCTGCTCCAGGGCCTCGATCAGGCTGGAAAGGCGGCTGGACGCACCGCGCAGGGCGGCCAGCAGGGCATCGTTGTGTATCAGGCCGCGCTGCGCATCACGCAGGGTGTTTTCGGTGATGCCGAACACCGTCCACACGTGGGCCACGTACAGCGGCTGCACTGGACAGGCCGCCATGTAGTACAACAGCCGCTGCACATACGCCGGATAGTCCATGTCGGGGTCGACAGCGCTGCCGTGCTCTCGCGCGTATTTGACCATGAAAGCACCGGCTTTGAAGATCTGCGCAATGCACTCATCCGGCTCCGCCAGCTCCGCCGCGAGTGCTTCACAGAGCGCCATGAGCAACAACCAGAATGGCTCCTGCACCGTCCCGGCGAGAAAGCCATGCATCTTCTGCGCGATGCGCGCCAGGGTGCGCGCGCTCTCCGCCCCGGGCCGCGAACCCAACACACCCTTGGCGCCCTGCAGGTAAGGCGCCAGCAACACATCGGCGCCGCGTCGGATAGCCTCCTCCGCGGGGGTCTGAGCTGCGTGGGTCACACCACACTCGGCTGCCACAGGGTAGTGGAAAAACAGCGCCGCCGGGCGCGGCACTTCACCGGCCCAGCGGCGCAGGTCATTGACACAGGGCTCAAGGCCGCGGCCGCTGTCCAGACGCAGCTGCTCGACATGATCCAGATAGGCAGGCAGCGTCTTGATCGCCCGCATCAGGCCACCCATAACAAGGTTGCGTCGCTCTGCCACCACGTCACCGCGCAGCAGGCGCAGGAAACCGCGCTCCATTTCCAGGGCCAGCATTTCCGCCTTGTGCAGCCGCAGGCTACCCAGCGCAGCGGTAATGTGGTGCACCGACCAGAGACAGTGAAGCAGGGGCTCGCGGCGCTGTATGTCGCGGCTGTAGTCGATCAGTGCCGCCTCGGCGGCGTCCAGGGACCCTTGCAACCGTGGCCGCAGGCGTCGCAGGTCTATCAGGTCGATACCCTGCCGCGGGCTGGCGTTTGGCTGCAACTCAGACATTCAGCGCACTGCCTGACTGGTCGACCCGCAGCCGGGCGAGGTTGCGGCCCAGGTTGGAGAGGGTTTGTTGCAGGGCGTTAATGCCCTGCTGGGTCGCTTCCGCACCTTCCCGCAGTGCGCGATTCTGCTCGCGCACTTCGCCCAGCAGTCCGTTCAGGCGGCGCACGGTTTCAGCCGACTGCTGCGTGGTATTGCCCAGTGAATCCACCTGGTCAAGGAGGTGCGCTGCGCCATGATTGATATCTTCCAGGGCCGCGTCGATGCGCTCGACAAAATCCAGGATGGTGACCACGGCGCCCACCGTGTGCTCGAGGCTGTTCAGGTTTTCCGCGGACAGGTTCTGCAACATGCGTACCTCTGAGGTGATCTTGCGGCCTTCCTCCTCGGCTTCACGCAACAGATCGCCAATAGCCTCGGCGATACCGAGGAAGGGGCGGCCGTGCTCGCCAGCGCGCTCCGCCTCGATACGCGTATTGATCGCCACCACCGAGATGCGCGTGTTCAGCGACTGGATGTATTCCGCGGCCGTGGTCACCGACTGTATCAGTTCGCCCTGGCGCTTGGCGGATTTCGAGGTTTCCTGCATGGACTCCCGCACATCCGAAGAGGCGCGCGCCATGTCGGCGGCGAGGGTCTGGCCACGGCTTACCAGCTGCCGATGGCGGCCCATGGCCTCGCGCGCCTGCTTGCTGATACTGCCCATGTCCTCCGCAGCCTGGAGCTCACGCACCAGTGCTGATTTGACCTCTTCCAGCTGGCGGCCCATGCCGGCACTGGTTTCACTGTGCCCGTGGCTATTCCTGGCGAGCCGCTGCAGCTCCGCCGCCAGGCCTTCAAACGGCGCCCGCAGGTCGGACACCAGCTCTCTCTGCCGCGCCAGAGCGGCATTCAGTTGCTCGGCGATCGCGGCGGTTGCGGGCCCGGTGCTCTCTGCACTGGCGGTGAGATCGCCATCGGCCATGCGTCGCAGGGCCCGAAGCACGCCGCTGTCGGAACCCGTCGCTGCGCCGCCATCACGGCGGGCTTTCCACAACAGGAAGCCGGTCACACCCTGGGCGACAAGCAGGGCGAGAACGATAACAAGTAGAACAGTCTGGCTCATGGTACGGCGTCCTCTACAGGGTCAGCGGGCTGCGCACTGGTATCACCCAGCACGCCACTGGCCATCAACAGCCCGCTGTCCAGCAGGCCCAGGAATTCATCGCCACGCCGGAATCCACCGTCGCAGCACTCTGCCAACAGGCCCTGCAGTGGTATGTCGGCGCTGCGCTGGGACAGGGGCAGCGTCACGTTCCCCCGCACCTGGCTCAGGGTCAGGCCCACATGCAGCCCGGGCTGGGAGATCACCAGGCAGTACTCCCGCCTGCGGCCAGGCGACAGCCGCTGGCCAAACAGCGTATCCCCGCAGAACACCGGCAGCAGGTCACCCTGGTAGGCGGCCACCCCCAGCACCCGGTTGCCTGTACCCGGAATGCGGGTCAGCGGGGGCAGGGCGGTGATGGTTTCGACATCGCGATGCGCGATGACCAGCGGCACACCGGCGATGCCGATCGCCGCGCCCGACCATGTGGGCTCCCCTGCCGGCGGCGACGGCAGTGCCGGGCTGCCGCGGGCATGCCGCTCGTGCAGCGCGCGCAGGGCGGAAAAGGCCCCTCCCATGTCAGGCTGCCTCGTGGGCCCGGGTGTGTTCGTGGATCAACTGGCGCAGAACCGGGTCAGGGGGAATCTTGCTGACGTGCGCGTTGGCGCCCCGCGCCTGGCCGCGGGCAATGTCGAATATCCCGTCGGAGGACGACAGCAGCACCACCGGCAGATCGCGGGTATCCTCAGCGTGCCGGATCAGGCTGCAGGTCTGGTAGCCATCCAGCTCCGGCATGGTAATATCCAGAAAGACGATGTCGGGCTTGAAGCGCCGCAGCAGGGCAAGCCCCTGATAACCGTCTTCCGCCGTCTCTACTTCACACCCCATCTGCTTCAAGGTGTGCGACATCATCATGCGGATGGTCTTGGCATCATCGATGATGGCCACGCGGACCCCACTGACGTCCTGGGCCTCGTTGTGATCAGGCATAAGGTTTCTCGCTTGTGACTCTGCGTAACAGTATTTTAGTAGTGACTCCGGGACTGCAAGCACTAATTTGCCTTTTTTCGGTAAATGGCGCAGCTAGCAGCCTGTCGGACCTAGGCTCATCTGCTGCGGCTGATGGGAATCGGTCCAGAATCCCGCTCGCTCTCGTTAAATAGTCACCACTATTCGCCTCAAACGATCGACATTCTGTCCTCGATTCCCACACGCCTCGCGACGATGCCCTAGATCCGACAGGCTGCTAGCGGACGTTTCAGGAGGTTTCCGGGAAAAGAACGCTGCGGAACGGCTCCATATGCCCGGCCTGGAAGTCTTCCCACTCGTAGATGTTGAACTGCTGCATCAGCTTCAGGCAGCGCTGGAAAACCAGGTCTGCATCATAACTGGACGGCGGGATGGCGTACTGCTCGGTGAGCAGCGCGAAGATGCGGGAGGCGATGTCACGGCGTCCGCGATCCTCGCGGTAGAGCAGGTGTTCGACCGGCGATGTGATGGTGGGCGCGCCGTAGATCAGGAACGCCTCCCACCGCAACACATCGTGTTCCGACCCCAGCTGCGCCACCAGCAAGGTCACCAGGTGGCGCAACACGTCACGGGGCGGCAGCTGGTCCTGCTGTAACCAGCGGCGCACGTCTAGCTCCTTCCAACCCGGGTTGATGGCCAGCACCCCCAACACCCGGCCTTCAATACGTGTCGGCACCACCGCCGTCAGGTCCAGTAACAGATTGAGTCGCGCCGAGAAGCCCAGGGGCGGCGG
The DNA here is from genome assembly GCA_002416125.1 of Halieaceae bacterium UBA5044. Taxonomy (GTDB): domain Bacteria; phylum Pseudomonadota; class Gammaproteobacteria; order Pseudomonadales; family Halieaceae; genus Haliea. The sequence goes on along the minus strand of DIBU01000001.1, from coordinate 220,537 downwards.
TACCGGCGTTTCCGCAAGCGCCGCATAGTCTGCGGCCAGCGCCGCCGGTGTCGGACGGTCATTTGCCGCAGGCACCAGCCCGCCGTCGGCGGGTGGCGCTGCACCGCGCCGTTTCCTAGCCACTGGCAGCCGCCTCCGGCAGCGCACCCAGCGCCAGCAACCGACGGGCGTAGGTGGGGCGCGATACACCCAGCAGCTGTGCGCGCTGGGCCACGGTGGTCTGTTCACGGCGCGCCTCAAGCAGTTCGAGCAGCAGCGTTTCGGCCTGCGCCAGCGGCCCGCCGCCACTCTGGCCAAGCCCGCGCACCCAGTCCGTAACCAGGCGCGCAGGCTCAACCCACTCGGAGCAGGCACCGCGTGCGGCACGACGCTGCTCGATGCCCGGCAGCCAGCGCGCCAGATTGCGGCGCGGCACCTGCAGGAAACGTGCGGCAGGGCGCGCATCACCCGCATAGCGCGCGAGCGCCGCCAGCACCACCTCGTCCTGCAGCCAGCCGCCGAGCGGCAGCAGCTGTCGGCCGTCAATGCAGTGCTGCAGGCTATCGGCAAGTGCCTGCCGCAGCTCCTCCAGCGCACTTGGCGCATAACCGGGGGCCTCGCTGTCGCCGCGACGCAGCGGTGACAACAGGCCGGCACTGCGCGCACGACTGCCGAGAGCCAGTTGCAACTCCACCGGCGTCAGCCAGGCGCCGGCGGGGCGACGCTCCAGGGCGTGCACCACACGCTGGCGAATCTCGCTGATATTGCCGTGCCAGGGGTGTTCGCGCAGTGCCTGTTCGGCTTCGGGGGTGAACCCCTTTACCACCACGTTGCGCAAGGCGCACTCCTGATCGAGGATCTTGTGGGCCCAACGCAGAATCGCCTGTTGCCGATGGCGCATCGGCGGCACCCGAATCGGATACGCGGCGAATACGCTGGCCAGACGAGGCTGAAGTTCGCCAGCGGCCACCAGCCTCGCCAGCGTATCGGGGAACAACGCAACGAAGCGCATCGGTGGCAGGTAGGTCGGGGGTTCCACATCGACAAACTGGCGCGTGGCGATCTGTCGGGCAAGCCGCAGCTGGGCCTCGGCGCTCATCAGCTGGGGCGATTTGAACACCAGGGTTTTGCCGGCACCCATCTCCAGGGCGTGGCGAATGCGGCGGTTGGCATCGTCGCGATTGCGGAACTCGCGGCAGTCGATAGCCACCAGCGTATCGGGGCCACAGCCGGCACGGCTGTGGAAAATGCGGGCGATATACATTTTGCCCGTACCACGGGCACCGACGATGGCTACAGGCGTATCGGTTCGCGCGAGGAAGGCCGCCTGATCGACCGCGCCCTCCATATTGTCGAGGACATAGCCATCAAGGTTGTCGCCCCGCGCCGGCAAACGCCGCTACCCGCACTTGGAATCGGCACAGTTCAGGCAGGTCATACAGCCATCCATGAGCACAACCGCCTTGGTATTGCACTTGTAGCAGAGGCTTGCGCCGGGAGGAAAGCCGGTGGCTTCCGGTGACGCCGATTCATCCGTTGCCGTGTTGGCACTTTCGCCCATCAGCTCCCGGCGCTTCTCTTCGATAAACTTCTGCTGGTGCTCATCCAGTTTGCTGTCGATCAGCCCGATGTGCTTCATGTGGTCTTCGATAGCGTAGCCGATCTCCGCGACGATCGACGGCATGAACACGCCACCTTTCTTGAAGTAGCCCCCGCGCGGATCGAACACCGCCTTCAGCTCCTCGACCAGGAACGTGGCATCACCGCCCTTGCGAAACACCGCCGAAATCAGCCGGGTGAGGGCGACCACCCACTGGAAGTGCTCCATGTTCTTGGAGTTGATGAACACCTCGAAAGGGCGCCGCAGTTCGTGCTCGGTGCCCTCATTGAGGATGACATCGTTCACCGTGATGTACAGCGCGTGTTCCGACATCGGGGTTTTCACCTTGTAGGTTGACCCCACCAGGCGCTCCGGACGCTGGAACGACTCGTGCATGTGCACCACGTTGCTGGCCGGCACGGCATCGCGCTCGCCCGCTACCGGCTCCGGCGTTGCGCCCTTCGGTACCACTTTGTAACTGACTATTTTGCTGCCAATCTTGACCGTCATTGCTGTCTCCCGGCTCAGAACTTGCCGTAGTAACCTTCTTTCAGGGCGTCGAAGAGATTCGCGGCAGTGTGCATTTCGCCGTCGTATTCCACCTGCTCGTTGCCTTTTAGTTCTATAGTAGAACCATCCTCCAGGGTGAACTGGTAGAGGGTGTTCTCCAGGTCCTGCTCTTTCACCAGAACGCCCTGGAACGCCTCGGGGTTGAAGCGGAACGTGGTGCACCCCTTGAGGCCCTGGGCGTGGGCGTAGAGGTAAATGTCCTTGAAGTCCTCGAAGGGGTAGTCCGTAGGCACGTTGGCGGTTTTGGAAATGGAGGAATCCACCCACTTTTGCGCTGCGGCCTGGATGTCCACGTGCTGTTTGGGCGTCACGCTGTCGGCAACGACAAAGTAATCGGGCAGTTTTTCCTCCTCACGCTCGCTGTAGGGCATGGCCCGGGGATTGACCAGGCTGCGATAGGCCAGCAGCTCGAAGGAAAACACATCCACCTTTTCCTTGCTCTTGCGACCCGTGCGGATCACGTTGCGCGCGTAGTGGTGGGCGAAGCTGGGCTCGATGCCGTTGCTGGCGTTGTTCGCCAGCGAGAGGGAGATAGTGCCCGTTGGCGCAATGGACGAGTGATGGGTAAAGCGCGCGCCGCGCTCTGCGATGCGCTCCACCAGCTCTGGCGCCGCCTCGGCAACCCGCTGCATGTAGCGGCTGTAGCGCGCGTGCAATACCCGCCCCGGCAGACGCTCACCGACGGCGATGCCATCGCGGCGCATCTCCGGGCGGGCCGCCAGCATTTCCGGCGTGACCTCGAACAGGTCATCCATGATCGGGGCCGGGCCCTTTTCTTCCGCCAGCTGTACCGCCTGCTCCCAGCCGACCAGCGCCATCTCGCGGGCAACCTCTTCGGTGAAGGCGAGGGAATCCTCGTCGCCGTAAGACATACCGAGCATGGTGATGGTCGACCCCAGGCCGAGGAAGCCCATGCCGTGACGCCGCTTGTAGGCAATCTCATGCCGCTGCTGAGCCAGCGGCAGGCCGTTGATCTCCACCACGTTGTCCAGCATGCGCGTGAACACGGCAACCACATCGCGATACCGTTCCCAATCGAAACGCGCTTTATCGGTGAAGGGATCCAGCACCAGGCGGGTCAGGTTGATAGAGCCCAGCAGGCAGCTGCCGTAGGGGGGGAGTGGTTGTTCACCGCAAGGATTCGTCGCGCGGATATCTTCCAGCCACCAGTTGTTGTTCATCTGGTTCACGCGATCAATCAGAATGAACCCGGGTTCGGCAAAATCGTAGGTGGAGGCCATGATCATGTCCCACAGACGGCGCGCGGGCACCGTCTTGTAGATGCGGCAGGCGACCTCGCCCCGGTCATTGCTGACGTAGCCCCCGGTCACCGGGAAATGACGCCAGACGATGCTGCTGTCGTTGTTCAGGTCCAGGCCTGCTTCCTCCACTTCCTTGACCGTCATCGGGAAACTCAGCGCCCAGTCCGCCTCGGCCTTGACCGCCTCGATAAACTCGTCGGTAATCAGCAGGCTCAGGTTGAACTGGCGCAGGCGGCCGTCCTCGCGCTTGGCGCGGATAAAGTCCATCACATCGGGGTGGTGGATATCGAACGTGCCCATCTGCGCCCCGCGCCGACCACCGGCCGAGGACACGGTGAAGCACATGCGATCGTAGATATCCATAAAGGACAGCGGGCCGGAGGTGTAGGCACCCGCCCCGCTGACGTAGGCCCCGCGGGGACGCAGGGTGGAAAACTCGTAGCCGATGCCACAGCCGGCCTTCAGCGTCATGCCGGCTTCATGGTTCTTCTGCAGGATGTCGTCCATGGAGTCGGTGATGCTGCCGGACACGGTGCAGTTGATGGTCGAGGTGGCAGGCTTGTAGGCCCCGGCACCCGCATTGGAAATAATCCGCCCGGCGGGCAGTGCACCGTTCTGCAAGGCCCACAGGAAGCGCTGGTACCAGTGCTTGCGCGCCGCGTCTGTCTCCTCGACGTCGGCGAGTGCCCGGGCTATGCGTTTCAGGGTGTCGGCGATGTCCTTGTCGACCGGTTTGCCATTGCGATCCTGCAGACGGTATTTCTTGTCCCAGATATCCAGTGAGGCGTCCTGAAGCCCGATATCCACGACCGTGTGCAATGCCTTGACCACTTCTCCCATGACCCCTTCCCCGTATCGACTGACAGCCGCTCTAGTGTGCGCGAAGGCGGCGGGTGAGGGCAAGCCAATAGCCCCATATACAGGGCACTTTTTTAGGGCGGGCACCAGATATAGTGTTGCAATCCCTCGACGCGCGGGCTGCAAGGCGATGGTTGGCGCGGAAGAGTCCACAAGATCGCCCCGCGACGCCATGCGTGAAGTCAATAAAATGGCCACCGTGCCCCTCGGTGCGGTTTTCCTCGCACGCGGTTTACTGCGCCAATCCGGGCTGCGGTTTCGGCGCCGGATTCTGGCCACAACACTTGGGCGCGGAGCGGTTCTGTCCCATCATCCCTGACGCACACGAAACGGCATGATGAGGGGTATACCCGTGAGCTTGACAGGCAAGGCAGCGATTGTGGGCTGCGCCCAGTACCGGCCAGAAAAATACGCAACCGCACCACAGATGTTCCACCTTGAGCAGATTGCCGACCTGGCGCGGCTGGCGCTGATTGACGCCGGTCTTACCCTGCGCGACATCGACGGGCTGGCCGTGAACGGGGCCCATTTCAACGAGGCGACCGCCTTTGTACCGGCGGTGGTGGCAGAGTACCTGGGACTGCAGGTGGGCTTCGCCGAAACTGTGGACCTCGGTGGTACCAGCGCGGTGGCCATGGCGTGGCGAGCAGCCGCGGCAATACAGCTGGGATTGTGCCGCGCCGTGCTCTGCGTGCTACCCGGCCGCCTCGCCCCGCCAGATCCGGACGCAGACCCGGCGGCTGTCGCAGCGGCCATGCAGCTCGGCGCACACAGCGGCTGCTTTGGCGCCCCGGAAGCCGAGTTCGACCTGCCCTACGGTCATGTCGGCCAGAATACCGGCTACGCCATGATCGCCCAGCAGTACGCGCACCGCTACGGCTACGACGCCGCTGCCATGGCGGGCATTGCCGTGGCCCAGCGGAGCAACGCACAAGCCAACCCCGAAGCGCTGTTCTATGGGCAGCCGATCAGCGTGGAGGACGTGCTGAACAGCAAGATGGTAGCGGACCCCCTGCACATCCTCGAGATTGTGATGCCGGTGGCGGGTGGTGCCGCGTTTATCGTCGCCGCCGACGACCTGGCGCGCGAATGCCGCCATCGACCGGTCCTGATACGCGGCTGCGGTGAACAGCTGGACTTCAAGTCCCCCAGCTACGCCCGCGACATGACCGTTACCCCCATTGCGCGGGCAGCACAGCGCGCCTTCCTGATGGCGGGGATGAAGCCCGCCGATATGGACATGGCGCAAATCTACGACTGCTACACCATCACCGTCCTGCTCAGCCTGGAGGATGCCGGGTTCTGTGCCAAGGGCGAGGGCATGGCCTTTGTGCGCGACCACGACCTGACCTGGCGCGGCGACTTCCCACTGAACACCCACGGCGGACAACTGTCCTTTGGCCAGGCAGGCACAGCCGGCGGCATGTCACAGCTTATCGAGGCGGTGACCCAGATACGCGGCAGCGCTGGCGAACGGCAGCTGCACCGGCACGATACCGCGTTTGTCTCCGGCACCGGCGGCGTGATGAGTGAGCAGGGCGCGCTGATCCTGACGGGAGCCTGAGCATGAACGCATTGATTCCACGCCCCACCGACATCACCCGGCCCTTCTGGGAAGGTCTGCGCGAGCGTCGCATCCTGATCCCCCGCTGCCGGGCCTGCGGCGGCTGGGTGTTCTATCCCCGGCGGCACTGCACCCACTGCGCCGCGCAGGATCTGGCATGGACCGAGGTCTCCGGCAGAGCAACCCTCTGCACCTTCACCATCGCCCGAGTGCCCACGCTGCCCGGGTTTGCGGGCGCCGAACCGCAGAACCTCGCTGTTGTCACCTTCGGCGAGGGGTTCAACATGAACACCGCGCTCACGGGTGTCGCGCCGGATGCCATGCGCATTGGCATGCCCCTGCGGCCCGTCTTCGACGTGCTCGACCCAGCGGGGCATACGCGCCTGTTGTTTAGTGCGGGCTGAGGCGCCCGGGGGGTTTACGACTGGTCTCGAAATCTGAACTGATCGTCGCTCATCAGCTCCACGGGATCCAGCATGTTGTAGACGCCCAGACAGCCTCCGGCAGGCGAGGCGTCATGTGCCTGATAGCCCAGTAGTTCCTGGGTGCGGCGGGGAAACTTGCGCACTTCCTCGATCGGGGAGACGAGATAATTGTTTTCCTCGGTTCGCAACCAGCCCAAACAGAAACTCACGTGCATGCCGCGCCGCAAGTCCTGCGTCGTCCGGTTGTCACCTGCCGCGTGAGCAGTGCCGCCAAGGTATAGCAGTGCCGCACCGGCTGGCATCACCGCGGGTAGGGCTTCAGAGTAATCCAGCGCTTTTTCCCGGGGCCATCGGTGACTGCCGGGGATCACCAGTGTAGCGCCGTTGTCCGCGGTAAAGTCGCTCAGCGCCACAATCGACGCGACTTCGACATCGAACGCGACCGGCAAGTAGGACCAGCAGTCCCCGTCGCGATGCAGGGGCTGGCGTCGGGCACCCGGCGCGATCTCGAAAACATGCCCGTAGTTGAACTGATACGTCGCGCAATGTGGCAACAGGATTGTCTCGCACAGCGCCGAGTACAGCGCATGACGCATGATCTGCTCCCGAAAGATCTCCGAGCGCCCGCTGAGCCCGGTCAGATGACGGGTGCGGGTGCCGAAAAAGTAATCGTAGTCGGGCGTCATGAATTGGCGGTCCGGGCGTTCGCGACTGAGGGGGCCATCCATCTCCCGGTTGAAGGCGTCGAGCGTGTCCCTGGCGAGAAAGTCAGCCACGATGACGGCGCCGGATTCAAGAAGTGTAGCCGCAATGTCCTCTGCTCGAGCGGCGTTAGTAAAAACGGGGAGCTCGTTATTCTTCACGGTGTGTGCCTTTATTATCAGGTCGACGGTGGGTTTAGTTAATCACAGTGCTGGCGCGATCGCAGCTAGCGGGTGACGCCGTCTCCAAGCAGGCTGACCGCCGCCAGCCACAGCAGGCGCAGGGCCAGTACCGTCAGCACAATATTGAGCAAGCGGGTGAAGCGTTGGTCACTGACGGTGCCCAGCAGACGCACACCACACCAGGTACCCACAAATCCTGCGCCAATCATGGCGATGGCGAAGCCGAGCCAGTCGCGAAAGACGAACCCGGCGACCCCGAACACCAGCAGCTTGGGAGCGTGTTGCAGCACCATGGCGAAGGCGAAGGTGGCCACGGTGCGAAACCGGTCTGTCTGGGTCTGCTTGATAAAGGCAGCCACCAGCGGTCCGGTCGCACCGACAAACAGGCTGGCGAAACTGCTGAGTGTTGCCGCAATAAACAGGCCTGCACCCCCCAGCGCCGCTCGGGGCTGCGGCGGCCCCCAGCAAAGGTAAAGCACGAAGAAACCAATGGCCAGCTGCCAGACTGCGGCGGGTAACGTGACCAGCAACAGGGCGCCCGCCGCAACGCCAAGAACGACACCAGGGGCAAAGGCTCGCATCAGCCGCCAGTCGATATGACGCCAGGTCAGGGCCGCGCGCCCGCCGTTCGAGCCCAGTTGGATCAGGCCGTGGGCGGGAATAATCACCGCTGGCGGCAAAAAGAGCGCGAGCAGCAACAGCAGCAGCACGCCGCCGCCGGCGCCCAGGCTTGCGGTGAGCAGTGAAGTGAGTGCGGAGCAGGCCAACAGGCCGAGGGTCGTCGCTAGGTCCAGCCCTGGCGGTATGATCACGTCAGCTGCAGTGCGCCCTGCAGGGGCCCGGGCACAAGCAGTCCGCGCAGGCCCACTGTGAGCTCGCCATCGCTGAGCACCCGGCAACAGACGCCGCCGCGCCAGTCCGGTGCCAATGCCGCCTGCAGGCCCTGATAAGCGGCATCCATGCGCCGGCAGGGATCCGTTTCGCGGGTGACCTCCAGAGTCAGGCTGCCAAACTGCAGCTGTTGCCCTACCGAGTCCGGCCCGAATTCGACGCCGCTCACCAGCAGATTGGCGCGACGCTGGGTCCAGCACAAGTTCACCCCGAGCTCCGCGCAGGCGGTGTTCCAGCTTTCAAGGCTGAGTACCGTCACCTGGCGTTTGCCGGGACGACCGCGCGCATCACCTTCGACACCGGCCCCACGTGTCACCCTCGCGGCGGACAGCTTCTGCATGGGCGCAGCGGAGCGCTCGCGGATGGCGATGCCGCAGAGTTCGATGGGGGTCGCAGCCGCAGGGGAGGACATGGCCAGGCTACACGTCCAGGTTAGCCACCGACAGCGCGTTCTGCTCGATGAACTCGCGACGGGGTTCCACGTGATCACCCATCAGCGTGGTAAAGATCTGGTCTGCGGCGATGGCGTCCTCAATCGTCACCTGCAGCATACGCCGGGCCTCCGGATCCATGGTGGTTTCCCAGAGCTGCTCCGGGTTCATTTCGCCCAGGCCTTTGTAGCGCTGGATGTTGTAGCCCTTGCGCGCCTCCGCCATCAGCCAGCTGAGGCCCTCCTCGAAGCTGCGGGTGGGGAAGGTCTTATCTCCGCGCTTGAAATAGCCGTCTTCGTCGATGAGCGTGTTCAGGGTCTCACCCAGGGCAATCAGGCTGCGGTACTCGCCCGATGAAAAGAATTCGTGGCGGTACTCGGTTTCTGTTTCAACGCCGTGCGCCAGCAGCTTGACCACCGGGTAGTGGGTCTGCCGTTCCTGATCGCGGCGCACGCTCACGGTATACACGGCACCCTTGGGTGCCACGGTTTGTAAGCGCTCACTAAGCTGCTCCGCGAAGGCGATCACAGCGGCTTCGTCACGCATGTCCTCAGGCAACAGGCTGCTGCCGTACACCATCTGCCAGAGCACCGGTGGCGCGTACAGCCTGCCGAGGCGTTCTATGGTTGCCGCCACCTTGCGGAAGCTCTCCACCAGCTCCTCGAGACCCGCACCGGAGATCGGCGGTGCCTCGGGATTGACGATAATCGCGGCACCTTCCAGTGCGGCCTGGGTCAGATAGCGGTTCAGCGCTTCATCATCCTTCAGGTACTGCCCCTGTTTGCCGCGGGATATCTTGTACAGCGGCGGTTGCGCAATAAAGATGTGTCCGCGCTCGATCAGCTCGCGCATCTGGCGGAAAAAGAAAGTCAGCAACAGCGTGCGAATGTGCGAGCCATCGACATCCGCGTCGGTCATGATGATGATGCTGTGGTAACGCAACTTTTCCGGATTAAACTCGTCCTTGCCAATGCCGCAACCCAGCGCGGTGACGATGGTGCCCACCTCGGCCGAACCCAGCATCTTGTCAAAGCGGGCTTTCTCCACATTGAGAATCTTGCCCTTCAGGGGCAGGATCGCCTGGAACTTGCGGTTTCTGCCCTGCTTGGCAGAGCCGCCAGCAGAGTCTCCCTCAACCAGGTAGATTTCCGACAGCGCAGGATCTTTCTCCTGGCAGTCGGCCAGTTTGCCCGGCAGGCCGGCGATGTCCAGAGCCCCCTTGCGCCGGGTCATTTCGCGGGCCTTGCGAGCTGCTTCGCGGGCCCGGGCGGCATCCAGCATCTTGCCGACAACGGCCTTCGCTTCACCGGGGTTTTCCAGTAGATAGTCGTTGAAGTGGGCATTCATCGCCTGTTCAACTGCGGTCTTCACTTCGGAAGAAACCAGCTTGTCTTTGGTCTGCGAAGAAAACTTCGGATCCGGCACTTTGACCGAGATAATGGCCGTCAAGCCTTCCCGCGCGTCGTCGCCGGTGGTGGACACCTTGGCCTTCTTCGCCATACCCTCGCGTTCGATATAGGTGTTCAGGCTGCGGGTCAGCGCCGCACGGAAGCCCGCGAGGTGGGTCCCGCCGTCTCTCTGGGGAATGTTGTTGGTGTAACAGAAGATGTTTTCCGAAAAGGAGTCATTCCACTGCAGTGCCACTTCAACACCGATACCGTCCTCCAGATCCACCTGGAAGTGGAAGGGCTTGTTTACCGGGGTTTTATTGTTGTTCAGGTAGTCGACAAAAGCGCGGAGGCCACCGTCGTAGCAGTAATTTTCCTCACGGCCCGAGCGCTCGTCCTTTAATCGAATGTTCACACCGGAGTTCAGGAACGCGAGTTCGCGCAGACGCTTGGCCAGCTGGTCAAAATGGAACTGGATATTGGTGAACGTATCCGGGGAGGGGTGGAATCGCACCGATGTGCCGGTGCCTTCGGTTTCACCGATCACCGCCAGGGGTGCCTGTGGCACCCCATGATGATAGACCTGTTCGTAGCGCTTTCCTTCTCGCCGGATGGTCAGCACCAGCTCCCGCGACAGGGCGTTGACTACGGAGACCCCAACACCGTGCAAGCCGCCGGACACCTTGTAGGTGTTGTCATCGAATTTGCCGCCAGCGTGCAGCACGGTCATGATGACTTCCGCCGCAGATACCCCTTCCTCGTGCATTTCCGTGGGAATTCCGCGCCCGTCATCACTGACTGTGACCGATTCATCGGGGTGTATCACGATATCGACCCGGCTACAGTGCCCCGCTAGCGCCTCATCAATGGAGTTATCCACGAGCTCAAACACCATATGGTGCAAGCCCGTGCCGTCGTCAGTGTCACCAATGTACATGCCGGGGCGTTTACGGACCGCATCAAGGCCCTTCAGGACCTTGATGCTCGAGGAATCGTAGCTTTGCTCGTTGTCACTCATGGATAACTCTCTTTTTCTCTCTACTACCGGCCCGCCGTTGCGGTGCCAGCTTATAGCGTCTCGATATCGGGCTCAGCCAGACATCGCTCACGTACAGCCCGATGGGGGCTGCTCCTGGGTCGGATCCGTAGCCGACCTCTCTACCACACGACCGTGTTCCACGTGGAACATCATGGGGTTCACGCCCTCTGGCCACATTCCCTCGAGATCCTTGGCGTCTACACAGGTGATAAACACCTGTGCCTGCAGCGCCGTCAACGCCTCACAGACTTGTCGGCAGTGCTGAACGTCAAGCTCCGACGGCAGGTCATCCACCAGATAGACGCAACCCCGGGGCTGAGACTCAGCCATTATCTGCCCCTGCGCCAACTTCAGGCCGCACACCACCAGTTTTTGCTGTCCTCGCGAGAGCGTCTCCGCCGCAGAGTATCCGGACACCGTCACGCGAAGATCCGCACGCTGGGGACCGACGTGGGTATAACCCTGCTCACTGTCAGCGACCTCACTGGACGCCAACGCATCCCCATAGGCCAGGGACTTGTCCCAGCCCTTTCTGTAGCGCAGCTCAAGCCCGTTAAGCCCTGGCGAGAGCTCCGCCATAATGGCGCGAAACCGAGGGGCCAGCACTTCAAAATAGGCCTGACGGTACCGGTGGATCTGTTCTCCTGAAGCCGCCAACTCCCGCGTCCATACTGACAACTCGGAATACTCCAGTTTACCACGCCGCAGGAGCTTATTGCGCTGTTTTACGCACCTCTGGAATCGCTGCCACTCACTGAAGAAACGTTGTTCCACGTGGAACACACCCCAGTTGAGGAACTGGCGCCGCGCCGCCGGGCTGCCAGTCAATAAATCAAAAGATGCCGCATTCAGGACCTGGAGGGGGAGATGGGCTACCAGTTCGGCCACCGAGCGCAGCTTCTCGCCCGCGAGTTTGATCTGCAGCTCACCGCTGAGCTCACGCTGAACGGCCACCGAGGCCCGCTGCCCCGCGGTCGCAAACTCAGTTACACCGTATACGGTACAACGCTGTTCACCGTGGGTAACCAGGGTTCGAGGAGTCCCCGCACGAAAACTGCGCGACATGCCCAGCATGTGTACCGACTCGAGGATGCTGGTTTTGCCGCTGCCATTGGGACCGTAGAAAATATTCACCTGTCCCAGCTCGCGCAGCGCGACCTGGGACAGATTACGGAGGTGGTGGATCTGTAATTGAGTTAGCAAAAACGGCTGTTACAACCGCATCGGCATGACAACGTAAAGGGAATCGCCATCTTCCGATTCTTCCAGCAAGGCACTGCTGTTGGGGTCAGACAGGGAGAGTTTGACCTGCTCGCCGCTCAGCACACCAAGAACATCCAGCAGATAGCTGACATTGAAGCCGATCTCGACCGGGTCGCCCTGGTAATCAACAGGTACCTGCTCTTCAGCCTGTTCCTGTTCGGGGTTGTTTGCCACGATTTCGATAACGTCGGTCGCTACCTTCAGGCGCACGCCCCGGTACTTTTCATTGGAGAGAATCGCCGTGCGGGTGAAGGCCTGACGCAGCTCCAGGCGGGAGCCCAGCACAATTTTGTCGGCTGCACGGGGCAGCACACGCTCGTAGTCGGGGAACTTGCCATCCACCAGCTTGGAGGTGAAGGTAAAACCCTCCGTCGTGGCGCGAAGGTGGTTGCTACCCAGAACAACCACAATGTCCTCGTCTTCTTCCAGCAGCAATCGGGACAGTTCAAGCACACCTTTGCGCGGCAGAATCACCTGGGTGTCCTCATCGACAGGCAACGGTGAGGGCAGGGTACACATGGCCAGACGGTGGCCATCGGTCGCGACCACCCGCAGGCGACCCGCCTTGAGTTCCAGCAACATGCCGTTCAGATAGTAACGGACATCCTGCTGAGCCATGGCAAACGCGGTGCGATCAATCAGCCGGCGTAACTGGCCCTGCTTGACCGTAAAGCGATGCGTACCCACCCCCTCTTCAACCGCGGGAAACTCGCGAGCGGGCAGCGTCGAAAGCGTGAAGCGGCTGCGCCCGGAGCGCACCGTGACCTTACCGTCCTCCACGGTGAACTGGATATCACTGCCTTCCGGCAGCGACTTGCAGATATCGACCAGTTTGCGCGCCGGCACTGTCACCTCGCCGGGCGCAGACACCGGTGCGGGTAGCGCCACGCGCCCGACCAACTCAACCTCCAGGTCAGTGCCGGTTAATGAGAGTTGATCGCCTTCCAACACGAGTAATACGTTGGACAGAATGGGCAGCGTCTGCCTGCGCTCTACGACGCCTGCAACCAGATTGAGGGGCTTGAGCAACGCATCCCGTGAAATCGAGAACTTCATAAATCCAGGTTCCTTCCGAACGCGCCTACGTTGTGAGTGAGCGCAGCAAGTTTTTGTAGTCTTCCCGAATGTCAGAGTTGGTTTCGCGAAGTTCTTTTATTTTACGGCATGCGTGCAACACTGTCGTGTGGTCTCTGCCGCCAAAGCTGTCGCCAATTTCCGGAAGGCTGTGGTTCGTCAACTCCTTGGCAAGGGCCATCGCTACCTGGCGCGGCCTCGCAACCGAGCGACTGCGGCGACGAGACATCAGGTCGGCAATCTTGATCTTGTAGTACTCGGCGACCGTGCGCTGGATATTGTCCAGGCTGACCTGCTTGTCCTGCAGCGCGAGCAGATCCTTGAGACTCTCCTTGACCAGATCCACATCGACCGGTTTACCCGTGAAGTTGGCGCTCGCTATCACCCTTTTCAGCGCGCCCTCTAACTCTCTCACATTGGAGCGAATGCGCTGGGCGATAAAAAACGCGGCATCCGGCGGCAGCGTGATGCGCGATTGCGCCGCCTTGTTCATGAGGATCGCCACCCGGGTTTCCAGTTCCGGAGGCTCAACCGCTACCGTCAGCCCCCAGCCGAAGCGGGATTTCAGGCGCTCTTCCAGACCATCAATTTCCTTCGGATAGCGATCGCAGGTGAGGATCATCTGCTGCCCCCCTTCGAGCAGGGCGTTGAAGGTGTGGAAAAATTCCTCCTGCGAGCGATCTTTCTTGGCAAAGAACTGGATGTCGTCAATCAGCAGTGCATCCACCGAGCGGTAATAGCGCTTGAAATCGCTGATCGCGTTGAGCTGCAGCGCCTTTACCATATCGGCCACAAACCGCTCTGAGTGCAGGTAGACCACCTTGGCTTCCGGGTTCTGCTGCTTCAGGGCGTTACCGACAGCATGCATCAGGTGGGTTTTACCCAGCCCGACGCCGCCATAGAGAAACAGCGGGTTGTACGCTTCACCCGGATTTTCGGCGACCTGGCGGGCGGCCGCGAGGGCCAACTGGTTCGATTTGCCCTCCACGAAGTTATCGAAGGTATAGGAATCAACAAGATTGGGTTGCTGTGCATCCTCGCCGGGGGACCGGCTTCGAAGAGCTGATGTCGCCAGGCCGAACTCCTGTGGCGGCGCTGCGACCGCCTGGATTCTGGGAGCCGCGACACTGCGCAGCGCGGCGCCACCCCCGTTAACCGCATAGCCCGAAACGGCCGGTGGGCTGAACTCCTCGGCGTTGTGCACCACGCCCAGGGGCTCCCGAACCGGCTGAAGGGTTTCAAGCTCTCGCGCCTGGCCGATTTCCAGAGCGAGTTGCGGTGCCTCGGCAGGCGCGATCTGCTGCAACAGCTCGCGTATGCGCGGCGCAAACTTGTCGCTGACGAAGTCCTTGATAAACCGGTTGGGTGCAAACAGCGTTAACTGCCCCCCGTTCTGGCGACTCTGCAGCGGACGAATCCAGGTGTTGAACTGCTGGCTTGGCAACTCGTCCTGAAGACGACTGATACACTGCTGCCATATGACGTCTGGCAAAATTCTCCCCTTTGAAGGCCTTGATCCCACCTTCACAACAACGATTACGCCCGTCACGCATGGTGAGTTCGCGCTTTAACAACCTCCGGGCTTTTCGATCCCGGTGCGCTGATAATACCCGTGAAGCGGCGAGTTATCCACACCTCAGCGGGTTTTTTTTAAAAGTTGTTTTTATATGTTTTTCATACACTTATGCTTTTACTGGGTGTTTTTTGAGCGGCCCTGTGCCATTCTTCCTGTGAACACCTGATCTGTGCATAACCTGTGCATATATTAGGGGCAAGGTGTGCGCTGTTTACCGAAAGGCGCGCCACGCCTGACATTGCCGGCGCGCAAGATACGAGGCGAGGATGCTCTGGCATTGCGGGCAAAAGAGCAAAAATAAAGGCGGGGCCCGTCATTGAATTCGACGCAGGCTTTCACTAGAATACCCAACCTTTTTGCGGCCCGGTACTCCACCGTGCGCCCTGCGCTGTACCCAGCACAGGGCGGGTGAAGCATCAGCCTTCTATTTATTACCTCCTATTTGGAACAGCGTCATGAAAAGAACATTTCAGCCCAGCGTCCTGAAGCGCAAGCGCACCCACGGCTTCCGCTCTCGTATGGCCACCAAGAACGGCCGCCTGGTTCTCAGCCGCCGTCGCGCGAAGGGTCGCAAGCGCCTGACAGCCTGATGCGGGAGAGCCTTCGTGGGCGCAGCTGCTGAGTGCGAACCGGGTGCCGGCGCTTTCGGCAAATGCAGGCGCCTGTTGAATGCGGCCCAATATCGGGCCGTTTTCGATGGCGCCTCCATTAAGGCTTCCCACCGTCACCTGCTGATGCTGGCGCGGCCTGCGGATGGTCGCCACAGCCGGCTGGGGCTGGTTATCGCCAAGAAGAACGTACGCAAGGCGGTGCAGCGCAATCGCATCAAACGCATCGTCAGGGAATCGTTCAGGCAACTGCCCGATACTGGCGTACCGCTGGATATCGTGTTCCTGGCGCGCCGCGGCCTGGACGATATGGACAACGCTTCACTGTTCGCCACGCTGGGAGAACAATGGCAAAAGCTGTCACGACACAAGGCGACACACACGGGCGCGCGAGACCGCTGATGCGCCGTCTCTTTATCGCCCTGATTGCTGTGTACCGCTACGCCATCAGCCCATTTCTGGGCAATCACTGCCGATTTTACCCGAGCTGCTCACACTACGCTCAGGAAGCCATCGATTTGCACGGCGTTGTCCGGGGCTCGTACCTCACCCTGCGCCGGCTTGGCAAATGCCACCCCTGGCATGAGGGAGGCCTCGATCCGGTGCCCCCCTGCAAGCACATTCACTGACGAAGCTGATACCTGCTATGGATTTCCAACGTACTCTGCTGATCGGCGCCATCGCCCTTCTCTCATTCATGCTGCTGACTGAGTGGGTCGCCTTCAAGGACGCCAAAACCACGGCGGAGCAACCCGTCGCCAGCCGTCTGATCGCTGCCGAGCCGGACAGCCTGCCGGAACCGGCCGCGGCATCGCCTACTACCACCGCAGCAGACGCGGGCAACGAGGACCTGCCACAGGCACCCGAATCCATTGCCGACACACAGGCCGCATCGACGCCTGAGGTGATCAGCAACAGTGGCGACATCATCACCGTGCACACCGATGTGCTCCAGGTTGCCATTGACCTGCGCGGTGGCGACATCGTAGAGCTGGCTCTGCCGGAACATCTCGAGGATATCGACAAGCCCAACCAGCCCTTCGTGCTGCTGGAGCAGAACGAGCGCCGCATCTACGTCGCGCAGAGTGGCCTGATTGGCCCGGATGGTATCGACAGTGAATCCCGTGCCCAATTCAGCGCGGCACAATCACGCTATGAGCTGGCACCCAACGCGGATGAACTGACCGTCGACCTCCTGTGGCAGAATGCGGAGGGCCTGAGCGTGACCAAGCGCTTTACCCTGCGCCGCGGTGACTACCTGATGACCGTGAGCTATATCGTCGACAACAAAACCAGTGAACGCTGGCAGGGCAACCTGTTCGGCCAGATCAAGCGCGACAGCAGCAAGCCCTCGACGGTCGACTCCAGCGGCATGGGCCTGCAGCCCTTCCTGGGCGCCGCCATCACCCAGCCCGACGAACGTTTCACCAAGTTCAGCTTCAAGGACATGCGGGAAGAGCCTTTCCGCGCGCAGCTTCCGGGCGGCTGGATCGCCATGATCCAGCACTACTTCCTCAGCGCGTGGATCCCGGCAGCAGACCAGAGCCATACCTACAGCACACGGGTAACCTCATCCGGCTTCAACATTGCGGGCTTTACCAGCCCCGCCCTGGTAGTGGATCCCGGCCAGCAGGGCAGTGTCAGCGCCGGCTTCTACGCGGGACCCAAGGACCAGTATCGACTCGCGGAAATTTCCCCCTACCTCGACCTCAGCGTGGATTACGGCTGGCTGTGGTGGATTGCGCAACCGCTGTTCTGGCTGCTGATCAAAATCCACGCCTTCGTGGGCAACTGGGGTGTGGCCATCATCCTGCTGACCGTTTTGATCAAGGCCGTCTTCTTCAAGCTATCCGCCACAAGTTATCGCTCAATGGCCAATATGCGCCGTGTAGCGCCGAAAATGCAGGACATCCGGGAGCAATACGCCGAGGACAAGGCCAAGCAAAGCCAGGCGATGATGGAGCTGTACCGCAAGGAAAAGATCAACCCGATGGGCGGCTGCCTGCCGGTGCTGGTACAGATGCCGGTGTTCATCTCGCTCTACTGGGTGCTGATGGAGAGCGTTGAACTGCGCCATTCGCCCTTCTTCCTGTGGATCGAAGACCTGTCGGTCATGGACCCCTACTTTGTGCTGCCGCTGTTGATGGGTGCCAGCATGTGGTTCATGCAGAAGCTGAACCCGCCGCCACCGGACCCGATGCAGGCCAAGATCATGCAGTGGTTGCCCGTGATCTTCACCTTCTTCTTTCTCTGGTTTCCGGCGGGTCTCGTACTCTACTGGGTGGTCAACAACCTGCTCTCCATGGCCCAGCAGTACGTCATTACCCGACAGATCGAAAAGTCGGACGCCAAAGCGAAAGCCTAGTATCGCCCCCGGCGGGGCGCTGCGCGGCTGGCGTATACTGCCGCTGTGACAACTACTCCCTACAACGCAGACACGATTGCCGCCATAGCCACTGCGCCCGGACGCGGTGGCATCGGCATTGTACGCCTGTCCGGTCCTTCCGCTGCCTCCATCGCCGAACGTATTACGGGCAAACGGCTCACCCCGAGACACGCGCATTTCTGCGGCTTTGCGGATGAGCGGGGAGCGTCGCTGGACAGCGGTATCGCCCTCTATTTTCCCGCACCCCATTCGTTCACGGGGGAAGACGTTGTCGAGCTACAGGGGCACGGCGGGCCGGTCGTACTGGACCTGCTGGTCGCCGCCTGCCTTGCGCTGGGCGCGCGACAGGCACGGGCAGGGGAATTCTCGGAGCGCGCCTACCTGAACGACAAGCTCGACCTGGCGCAGGCAGAAGCCATCGCCGACCTGATCAACAGCACCACCGAGCAGGCGGCACGCAATGCACACCGCTCCCTGCAGGGCGCCTTCTCGCAGGAAATCGACCGGCTGGTCGCGGAGGTCACCCGCTTGCGTGTGTACGTGGAGGCCGCCATCGACTTCCCGGAGGAGGAGATCGACTTTCTGGCCGATGGACACGTGGCAGATTCGTTGCAGGCCCTGGCCGCACAACTGGACGCGGTGATGACGGCGGCACAGCAGGGAAGCCTGTTGCGCGAGGGCATGAAGGTCGTCATTGCCGGGCGCCCCAACGCCGGCAAATCCAGCCTGTTGAACGCCCTGGCAGGACAGGAAAGTGCCATCGTCACGGACATTGCGGGAACCACACGGGACATCCTGCGAGAACATATCCAGATTGATGGAATGCCCCTGCACATTGTGGATACAGCGGGGCTGCGCGCCAGTGACGACGCCGTGGAGCGGGAAGGCATCCGCCGCGCACAACGCGAAATCGCCAGCGCAGATCGCATACTCCTGGTGGTCGACATGAATGACGACAGCCCACTACCCGACGACCTCTGGCCCGGTTATCCCGCAAGCGCTGTGCCGGTGACGCTTATCCACAACAAATGTGACCTGGCCGGCGCGGCACCGGCAGTGATTCAGGAGGCCGACACCGTCATCGTGCGTCTTTGCGCCCGTTCGGGGGCCGGGGTACCACTGCTGCGCGAACACCTCAAACAGTGTATCGGTTACGCGGGCGCTGCCGGTGATACCTTCAGTGCACGGCGCCGGCACTTGCAGGCGCTCTCGATCGCGGCAGAACACCTGGAGAACGGGCGTCGACAGTTGGAGGAGGCGGGCGCAGGAGAGCTGCTGGCAGAGGACCTGCGTCTCTGCCACGACACCCTGGGCGAAATCACTGGAAAAATGTCCAGTGACGCACTGCTGGGCGAGATATTCTCCAGTTTCTGCATCGGTAAATAAATCGCGACCCTGGCCACAGTTTGTACACAGCTTTTGCCGCTGTTTTGTCGCCAGTGTCCGGCAACGGATAACCCTGTGGACAATCGGACGTGCAACGCGGTAGTGAACTGGGGGCAAACACCTACCCGCCTGTCGCGCTGAAGCCACCCCCGGTTTCGATCCCCAGTGCACACACAGGCAAACCACGCCAGGAACAGCGCTTCATCGCCTGCTTATCATTGCAGCAAGTCATTGAAATTTATAAATAAAATCCGCTTGTTCACCGATAACGGCCCGCTATTCAATAACAATATCAGTTCTATTCTTTCATCTTTCAATGTGTATTTATTTAATGCATTACACACACAGATATGTCGCAGCAAAACATGCACCGAGGCCCGAGAAAACACAGAACATCTTTTGAACAACTGACCTCCCGGACGTATAATCGCCGGCCCGGCAATGACCCGCCGGCCCAGGAGGCGCAGCAGCGTGGAATACCAACAGAGCTTTGATGTGATTGTGATCGGCGGCGGCCACGCTGGCACCGAAGCCTGCCTCGCGGCTGCGCGTATGGGCTGTCGCACCCTGCTCCTGACCCACAGTGTCGACACCCTGGGCCAGATGTCATGCAACCCGGCTATCGGCGGCATCGGCAAAAGCCATCTGGTGCGAGAAGTGGATGCCCTTGGCGGCGCCATGGCTCGGGCCACAGACCGTGCGGGTATCCAGTTTCGCGTGTTGAATGCGCGCAAGGGTCCAGCGGTGCGCGCGACGCGTGCGCAGGCGGACCGTGTGCTCTACCGCAATGCCATTCGTGAAATCATCGAGGCGCAGCCCGGGTTATCGATTTTTCAGCAGCCCGTAGATGACCTTCTGGTGGAACAGGGTCGCGTCGCAGGCGCGGTCACGCAGATGGGGCTGATTTTCCGTGCCCCCACCGTCGTGCTGACAACCGGCACCTTCCTCGGCGGCAAGATTCACATCGGTCTGCAAAACAGTGCCGGAGGGCGCGCCGGCGACCCGCCCTCCATCGCCCTGGCCCAGCGCCTGCGCGAAATGCCCTTCCGTGTTGACCGGCTGAAAACCGGCACACCGCCGCGTATTGATGCGCGCAGTGTGGACTTCAGCGCTCTCGAAGAGCAGTGGGGCGATGCAGACGCGCCCGCCATGTCGTTTCTGGGCAGCGTTGCCGAGCGTCCGCAGCAGCGCTGCTGCTGGATAACGCACACCAACGAACGCACCCACGACATTATCCGTGGCGGCCTCGACCGCTCACCGATGTACTCGGGGGTGATCGAGGGCGTGGGGCCTCGCTACTGCCCCAGCATTGAAGACAAAATTCACCGCTTTGCCGACAAGGCATCGCACCAGGTGTTCATTGAGCCCGAGGGCCTGACCACCAGCGAACTGTACCCCAATGGTATTTCCACCAGCCTGCCCTTCGATGTGCAGCTTGCCCTGGTCCGCTCCATCAAAGGGTTTGAAAACGCGCACATCACACGGCCCGGGTACGCCATCGAGTATGATTACTTCGACCCCCGCGACCTGCAGTATTCGCTGGAGACCCGTGCCCTGCCCGGCCTGTACTTTGCAGGGCAGATCAACGGCACCACGGGTTACGAAGAGGCAGCGGCACAGGGCCTGTTGGCCGGTCTCAACGCAGCGCTGGCGGTGCAGGGCAAGGAACCCTGGTGTCCGCGGCGCGACGAAGCCTATATCGGCGTGCTGGTGGATGACCTGATAACCCTGGGTACCCTGGAGCCCTACCGCATGTTTACCTCCCGCGCGGAGTATCGCCTGCTGCTGCGCGAGGACAACGCCGACCTGCGTCTCACGGAAACCGCTCACCGCCTGGGGTTGATCGACGACGTGCGCTGGGCCCGGTTCGCGCGTAAACGCGATGCCATCGCCAGGGAAACGCAACGCCTCGCGACCACCTGGATACACCCGGGAACGGCCGCAGCGGCAACGCTGGAGCCCAGGCTGAAAGGACCCCTGACCCGGGAGTACAGCCTCGCCGACCTGCTGAAGCGGCCCGGCATTGGTTATGCCGACGTGGCTGCGTTGAAAGGGGAACCGCTGGCAGACGAGCAGGCCGCCGAGCAGGTGGAAATCCAGGCCAAGTATGCCGGCTATATTGACCGACAGCAGGAAGAGATTGCCCGCCTGCGCCGCTACGAGCAGACCCCGCTACCCGACTCACTGGATTACAGCACCGTCGATGGCCTGTCGCACGAGGTGCGCCAGAAACTCAGTGAGGCGCGCCCGTCGACCCTGGCGCGTGCGGGCCGAATTCCCGGGGTAACACCCGCGGCGGTGTCCCTGCTGCTGATTTATCTCAAAAAGCGCGGCGCTCTCGAGCGTGGCAGCGAACGCATAAGCGCCTGAGTTGGACGCGGCACTTGCGCGGCAGCTGAGCGCCGGGCTCAACGCCCTGGGCGTTGCCAGCAGCGCTGTGCAACAACAACTGTTGCTCGATTACCTCGCGTTGTTGGTGAAGTGGAACCGCGCCTATAACCTGACAGCCATTCGCGAACCCGCCGCCATGGTGACCCGGCACCTGCTGGACAGCCTGGCGGTAGCGCCGTGGCTCACCGGCAGCCGCTGCATTGATGTGGGCACCGGCGCCGGATTGCCCGGTATTCCCCTGGCGATCCTGTTTCCCGGGCGCGAGTTTCATCTGCTGGACAGCAATGGCAAGAAGACCCGCTTCCTGTTCCAGGCCAGAACCGCGCTGGGGCTGGACAACGTGACGGTGCATCACAGCCGGGCTGAAAACTTCACACCAGAACAGGGCTTCGATGTGGTGCTCTCCCGGGCGTTTGCCTCACTCCAGGATATGCTGGCCGTCACCCGGCATTTACTGGCGCCGGGTGGTGTTTTGCTTGCCATGAAGGGCGCACGCCCCGATGATGAACTGCAGGCGATTACGCAACACTGCGCTGTGCGCCACATCAGGCCCCTGCAGGTACCGGGGCTTGACGAGCAGCGTCACTTGGTAGAACTTGCCCTGTTGCCGACCATCGATAACCAGCATCGGCCCTAGCCAACATTACGGGAGTGCGCCTTGGCACGAGTTCTTGCAATTGCAAACCAGAAAGGCGGTGTGGGCAAAACCACCACCTCCGTCAACCTGGCGGCGTCCCTTGCAGCGATGAAACAGCGCCTGTTGCTGGTCGATCTGGATCCCCAGGGCAACGCAACGATGGGCAGCGGGGTGGACAAGCACAGCGTCGAGCGCAGCATCTATGACGTGCTGGTGCACCGGGCGCCGGTGAACCTCATCACCCAGCGGGTACCGGAGGGTGGCTACGATGTGCTCCCCGCCAACGACGACCTCACAGCCGCCGAGGTGGAGCTGATCGGGGTTGAGCAGCGTGAACGCCGACTGAACACGGCGCTGCGCGAAGTCTCTTCCGTGTACGACTACATTCTCATCGACTGTCCCCCGTCACTGAATATGCTCACGCTCAACGGTCTGGTCGCTGCCGACGGTGTGCTGATTGCAATGCAGTGTGAATACTTCGCCCTGGAGGGGCTATCGGCGCTGGTGAATACCATCCAGCGTGTTACGGAGTCCGTGAATCCGCTGCTGCGCATTGAGGGCATCCTGCGCACGCTGTATGACCCCCGCAACAGCCTGACCAACCAGGTTTCCAACCAGTTGCACGAACACTTCGGCGAGGCAGTCTATCGTACGGTTATCCCGCGCAACGTGCGCCTCGCCGAGGCGCCCAGCCACGGTCTGCCGGTGATGTATTACGACCGGCACTCCCGCGGGTCCCGGGCCTATATGGCCCTTGCGGGAGAAGTCATTCGCCGCGATGAAAAGCGCCGCGCCGCCGCTGCAGGCACCGTGGTCAAGGAATAGGAGAGCACAATGTCATCCAGAAAACGGGGTTTGGGGCGCGGCCTGGATGCGCTGCTGGGCGCTGGCACACAGTCCCGTGACGCGGGAGACGGTGATGCCCCGGCCGCCGGCGATGACAAGGGCCAGCAGCAGGTGCTCAAGGACTTGCCCGTAGACCTGATACAGCGTGGCAAATACCAGCCGCGTCGTGACATCGACCCGGAATCCCTGCAGGAACTGGCGGACAGTATTCGTGCCCAGGGCATCATGCAGCCCATTGTGGTGCGCCCGATAGGCGACCGCAAATACGAAATCATCGCCGGCGAGCGTCGCTGGCGCGCGGCGCAGCTGGCGGGCCTGGACCAGGTTCCCGCGGTTATCCGTGACGTCAGCGATGAAGCCGCCATTGCCATGGCGTTGATAGAGAACATCCAGCGCGAGGACCTCAATCCGATTGAGGAAGCCATCGCGCTGCAGCGCCTGCAGCAGGAATTTCAGCTCACCCAGCAGGAAGTCGCCGATGCGGTGGGCAAGTCCCGTTCAACCGTCACCAACCTGTTGCGTCTCATGTCGCTGCAAAGCGATGTGCGTCTGCTGCTGGAGCGTGGCGACCTGGAAATGGGGCACGCCCGGGCACTGCTGGGTATCGAGGGTGCCGCGCAATCGCAGGCCGCGAGAACCGTGGTCGGCAAAGGCCTTTCCGTGCGCCAGACCGAAGCGCTGGTGCGCGGGCTGTTGGCGCGCAAGGATGCGCCGCGGGAAGAGGCACCGCGTTTGGACCCGAACATCCGCCAGCTGCAGGATGACCTGTCGCAGAAAATCGGCGCGCGCGTGCAAATCCAGCACGGTGCCAAGGGCAAGGGCAAGCTGGTGCTGACCTATAACAGCCTGGACGAACTGGACGGTATTCTGAGCCACATCCACTAGGCGCGGGGGCGGGCTTCACCACAGCATCTAGTGGCTGCCGACACGCACGCTACCAGATAAAGTAGGTCTCCCCGTATTCGCGGCAAAACGGGGCAAACAGGCGCCAACATGCTGCCAACGTCAGGGATGTTTCGTACCCGGAAGCGCCGGATTTGGTTGAACCCGCCAGCCAATGCCCCTATAATGCGGGCGCCCAAAACGAGGAACAATCGTGTGGCAGTTGGCAAGGGGCTCGGCAGGAGTTTCGCGTGAGCGCGAACAGCATTCCCTCCCCCCCGATCCACCGCGTAGCGCTGCTGCAGTTGGCCACGCTCGTTCCTTCGTGTCTGCTGGTCTGGCTGGCACTGGATGAAACGGCGGCGGTGTCAGCATTATGTGGCGGTGCGGTGGCGGTGGTGCCACAGGCCTGGTTCGCTGCAAAGCTGTTTCGCGCGCGCGGCGCCCGCTCAGCCTCCGAGATAGCGCGGTCGGCACTGAGCGGCGAGATCGGAAAGTTCCTCCTGAGCGCGGTGGGGTTTGCCGCCGTGTTCGTTGTGTTGCGGCCGCTGGAAGCTGCCGCGGTGTTCGCCGGATATGTGGCGATGCTGATAGTACAAACGATAGGAAGCTGGTGGTTTTTGATGCGCCGCCAGCAGAAACAAACCGAAACACCGAAACAAGAGTTGTGATCGATGGCAGGCGAGAACCAGACGGTTTCAGAGTACATTGTCCACCACCTGACCAACCTGACCTATGGCAAGCTGCCTGCCGGTTATGAGCGCTACGACGGTTCCATCGTGGGTGATGGCGGCGCATGGGTCATGGCGCACGGCGGTGCCGAGGCCGCTGCCATGGGTTTCACCGCAATCCACGTGGATTCAATGGCCTGGTCTATCGGACTCGGTATCCTGTTCAGCTGGCTGTTTTATCGCGTTGCCAAGAAAGCCTCCTCCGATGTGCCCAGCGGTCTCACCAGTGCGGTGGAAATGATCGTCCAGTTTGTTGACAACACCGTGCGCGACACCTTCCACGGTCGTAACCCGCTCATCGCCCCGCTGTCCCTCACCATCTTCGTCTGGATATTCCTGATGAACCTGATGGACCTGGTGCCCGTGGACGTAGTACCCGAACTGATGATGGCGCTGGGCGTTGAATACCACAAGATCGTGCCTTCTACCGATCCCAATATCACGTTCGGCATGGCCATCGGTGTGCTGATCCTGATTCTGTATTACTCCATCAAGGTCAAGGGCTTCGGGTTTGCCCGGGAACTGGCCATGAACCCGTTCAATCATCCGCTGTTCATCCCCGTGAACCTGTTCATGGAGATTGTCGGTCTGCTGGCCAAGCCGTTTTCGCTCGCACTGCGACTGTTCGGCAACATGTATGCCGGTGAAATGATATTTATCCTGATTGCAGCCCTGTTCAGTGCCGGTCTGGCCTGGATGGTGCCGGCAGGCCTGCTGCAGATCGGCTGGGCGATCTTCCACATTCTGGTGATCACCCTGCAGGCTTTCATCTTCATGGTGCTGACGATCGTTTATCTCAGCATGGCCCACGAAGACCACTGATTCACCTTTAACTTTGGTTATTAACGCTAGGAGAAAATCATGGAATTAGTTCTTATTGCTGCTGCAATTATGATCAGCCTCGGTGGTCTGGGTGCGGCTATCGGTATTGGCATGCTCGGCGGCAAACTCATCGAAGGTTCTGCGCGTCAGCCTGAACTGGCTCCCAAACTGCAGGTGACCTTCTTCCTGGGCGCCGGCCTGGTGGATGCTATTCCGATTATCGGCGTGGGTCTGGCGATGTACCTGATCTTCGTTGTCGCCCCTGGTATGGCCTGAGCACGACCAACAACGCAACCGTGAGCGGGGCGGCCGTACCGGCTGCCCCACCATATCTGTGAGGAGTATGGCGTGAATATCAACCTTACGCTTATCGGACAGGTCATAGCCTTTTTCGGCTTCGTCTGGTTCTGCATGAAGTTTGTCTGGCCGCCCATCATTGCGGCCATGCAGGAGCGCGAAAAGAAGATTGCGGATGGCCTGGCAGCCGCTGATCGTGCCAGTCACGATCTGGAACTGGCGCAGGAAAAAGCGCTTGAGCGGTTGAAAGAAGCCAAGCACGAAGCGGCGGGCATAGTCGACTCCGCCAACAAGCGTGCCAGCCAGATTGTGGAAGAAGCGAAAACAGCGGCGCTGACGGAAGCGGAGCGGGTGAAAACTGCTGCGCGCTCCGAAATCGAGCAGGAAACCAACCGCGCCCGCGAAGCTTTGCGCGCGCAGGTCGCCGCGCTGTCGCTGGCGGGTGCAGAGAAAGTGCTCGGGGCAACGATTGACCAGGACGCCCACGCGGACCTGGTGAATAAACTGGCTGCAGAGCTTTGATGGTGAGGACGTTATGGCCGAACTGACCACGCTGGCCCGCCCCTACGCGAAGGCGGCATTCGAGTACGCCCGCGACAGCCAGAGCCTGGCCGAGTGGTTGCCGCAGTTGCAGCTTGCCGCTGCCGTCAGCCGCGACAGTCGCATGCAGGCGCTGTTGCGCGATCCGGAGAAGGACGGTGCGCAGCTGGCAACTCTGCTGGCTGATGTGTGTGGCGAGGATCTCGGTCCTGCCCTGCGCAACTTCCTGAACATTCTGGCGCAGAACAAGCGTCTGCTCCTGTTGCCGCAGATCACCGTGTTGTTTGCCGGCTACAAGGCGAACCACGAAAAGTCAGTGGATGTCGAGGTCGTGTCTGCGTTTGATCTGGCGGACGATATGACTGAAAAGCTGGCCTCCGCCCTGAGCAAGCGCCTGGAGCGGAAAATAAACGTGCACACCTCGACAGATCCCAAGCTGTTGGGCGGTGTGTTGATCAGGGCCGGCGATCTGGTGATCGATGGTTCCGTACGCGGTCGGCTGAACAAGCTCGCCGCGGCAATGAATTTGTAGGATTGAGGAACAGAGCATGCAGCAACTGAATCCGTCAGAAATTAGCGAGATGATCAAGCAGCGCATCGACCAGCTTGATGTGTCATCCGAGGCGCGCAACGAAGGCACCGTGGTATCGGTGACCGACGGTATTATTCGTATCTACGGTCTCACCGATGTGATGTACGGTGAAATGATCGAGTTCGAAGGCGGCATCTTCGGGATGGCGCTGAACCTGGAGCGCGACTCCGTGGGCGCGGTGATCCTCGGCGATTACAAGAATCTGGCCGAGGGCCAGTCCTGCCGCTGCACCGGCCGTATTCTCGAAGTGCCTGTGGGCCCGGAACTGCAGGGCCGCGTGGTCGATGCACTGGGTAACCCGATCGACGGTAAAGGCCCGATCAACGCCAAGCTGACCGACGCCCTGGAAAAGGTGGCGCCCGGCGTTATCGCCCGCCAGTCGGTGGACCAGCCCGTGCAGATCGGCCTCAAGGCCATCGATGCCATGGTGCCCATCGGCCGTGGCCAGCGCGAGCTGATCATCGGCGACCGCCAGGTGGGTAAAACCGCCATCGCCGTCGACGCGATCATCAACCAGAAGGGTACCGGCATCAAGTGTATCTACGTGGCGATCGGCCAGAAGGCCTCTTCGGTGGCCTCGGTGGTACGCAAGCTGGAAGAGCACGGTGCCATGGAGCACACCATCGTGGTCGCCGCGACAGCCTCCGACCCGGCGGCGATGCAGTTCCTGGCACCTTTCGCCGGCTGCACCATGGGCGAGTACTACCGCGATCGCGGTGAAGACGCACTGATCATTTACGACGACCTGACCAAGCAGGCCTGGGCCTACCGCCAGATTTCACTGCTGCTGCGCCGTCCCCCCGGTCGTGAAGCGTACCCCGGTGACGTGTTCTACCTGCACTCCCGCCTCCTCGAGCGCGCTGCACGGGTGAATGCCGACTACGTGGAGCAGATGACCAAGGGTGCAGTGAAGGGCAAGACAGGCTCACTCACCGCACTGCCCGTTATTGAAACCCAGGCGGGTGACGTGTCTGCGTTCGTACCGACCAACGTGATCTCGATCACCGACGGGCAGATCTTCCTTGAGGCCGACATGTTCAACGCGGGCGTACGTCCGGCGATGAACGCGGGTATCTCGGTCTCCCGTGTGGGCGGTGCGGCGCAAACCAAGATCATCAAGAAGCTGTCCGGGGGTATCCGTACCGCACTGGCCCAGTACCGCGAACTCGCGGCCTTCTCCCAGTTTGCATCGGACCTCGACGAGGCCACCAAGGCCCAGCTGGACCAGGGTGAGCGGGTCACCGAGCTGATGAAGCAGGGACAATACGCGCCGCGCTCCATCGCCGACATGGGTATCGTGCTTTACGCTGCCAACGAGGGTCACCTGCGCAGTGTTGAAGTGAACAAGATTCGCGACTTCGAAGCGTCTCTGCTGTCCTTCATGCACAGCGAGTACGGCGACCTGATGAAGAAGATTGTCGAAACCGGCGATTACAACGACGAGATCGAGTCTGCCTTCAAGGCGGCGATCGAAAAGTTCAAGGCCACGCAAACCTGGTAACCCCGAGGACAGCAGATGGCAGTCGGAAAAGAAATCCGGACAAAGATCCACAGTATCCGGAGTACGCAGAAGATCACCAGCGCCATGGAAATGGTCGCGGCGAGCAAAATGCGCAAAGCCCAGGAGCGTATGGCCCTGGGCAAGCCCTATGCGCGTCGTATGCGCGCGGTGGTCGGGCATATTGCCAACTCCGCGCCGGAGTACCGGCACGCCTACATGATCGAGCGCGAGGTCAAGCGCGTGGGTTTTGTGGTGGTGTCAACCGATCGCGGCCTGTGTGGCGGTTTGAACATCAACCTGTTCAAAGCCACCGTCAAGGCCATGAAAGGCTGGGCGGACCAGGGCGTGGGCATCGACCTGTGCCTGATCGGTGCCAAGGCGGCGGCGTTCTTCAAAAGCTACGGCGGTAACGTCAAGGCGGCTGTGCGTGATATCGGTGAGGAACCTACTCTGGGCGACCTCATCGGCAGTGTGAAGACCATGCTGGACGCCTACGAGGAAGGGCAGATCGATCGCCTGTTCCTGGTCAGCAACGAGTTCGTCAACACCATGACCCAGAGCCCCAGTGTTGAGCAGTTGCTGCCCCTGCTGGCGGAAGACAGCGCAGAAATGAAGCACCACTGGGACTATATCTACGAGCCCGATGCGATGCAGCTGCTGGAAAGCCTGTTGACGCGCTATATCGAATCGCAGGTGTACCAGGCGGTGGTGGAAAACGGTGCCTGCGAGCAGGCCGCGCGGATGCTGGCCATGAAGAACGCGACTGACAACGCCGGTGAACTGATCGATGACCTGCAGTTGATCTACAACAAGGCACGACAGGCGGCGATTACGCAGGAGCTGTCGGAAATCGTCAGCGGTGCGGCGGCAATCGGCTAGGACCTAACCTATTCGGTAGCGCCGGGCTGTTCCTGCGCTGCCACCCAGAATTGAACTTTGATGCAGAGGATCCGGACATGAGCAGCGGACGAATCGTACAAATTATCGGTGCCGTCATCGACGTGGAGTTTCCACGTGAAGACGTACCCAAGGTCTACGATGCACTGTTGGTTACCGAAAAAGGCCTGACCCTGGAAGTCCAGCAGCAGCTGGGCGATGGCGTTGTGCGCACCATTGCCATGGGCTCCTCCGAAGGTGTGAGCCGCGATCTGGCGGTGGAAAACACCGGTGGCCCCATCGCCGTGCCGGTTGGCGTAGAAACGCTCGGCCGGATCATGGACGTGCTCGGCAACCCGATCGACGAATGCGGCCCCATCGGTGAACAGGAGCGCGCCTCCATCCACCGCAAAGCGCCTGCCTACGATGAGCTGGCGGCCTCAGAGGAACTCCTCGAAACCGGGATCAAGGTAATCGACCTGGTCTGCCCCTTCGCGAAAGGCGGCAAGGTTGGCCTGTTCGGCGGCGCCGGCGTGGGCAAGACCGTGAACATGATGGAGCTGATTAACAACATCGCTACCGAACACTCCGGCCTGTCCGTGTTTGCCGGTGTGGGTGAACGTACCCGGGAAGGTAACGACTTCTACCACGAAATGCAGGAAGCGGGCGTGGTCAACGTCAAGGACTTCCCCAAGTCCAAGGTGGCGATGGTCTACGGCCAGATGAATGAGCCGCCCGGCAACCGTCTGCGTGTGGCCCTGACCGGCCTGACCATGGCGGAAAAATTCCGTGACGAAGGGCGTGACGTACTGCTGTTCGTCGACAACATCTACCGCTACACACTGGCGGGAACCGAGGTGTCGGCACTGCTTGGCCGTATGCCCTCTGCGGTGGGTTACCAGCCCACGCTGGCCGAGGAAATGGGCGTGTTGCAGGAGCGCATCACCTCCACCAAGACCGGCTCTATTACCTCAATCCAGGCGGTTTACGTGCCTGCGGACGACCTGACCGACCCGTCACCGGCGACCACCTTCGCCCACCTTGACTCCACCGTGGTATTGTCACGGGATATCGCCGCCAAGGGTATTTACCCGGCGGTTGACCCGCTGGACTCCACCAGCCGCCAGCTCGACCCGCTGGTGATCGGTCAGGAGCACTACGACGTGGCTCGGGGCGTGCAGACGGTGCTGCAGCGCTACAAGGAGCTGAAAGACATCATCGCCATCCTCGGTATGGACGAGCTGTCTGAAGAAGACAAGCAGACGGTTGCCCGCGCGCGGAAAATCGAGCGCTTCCTGTCCCAGCCCTTCCACGTCGCGGAAGTGTTTACCGGTGCACCCGGCAAATACGTTTCCCTGAAGGACACCATTGCGGGCTTCAAGGGGATTCTGGCGGGTGAGTACGACCACCTGCCCGAGCAGGCCTTCTACATGGTCGGCAGCATCGACGAAGCGATTGAGAAAGCGAACAAGCTGTAAGGTTTGCGAACGAGGGGCTGGAGATGGCAATGACAATTCACTGCGACATCGTCAGCGCGGAGGAAGAAATTTTCTCCGGGCTGGTGGAAATGCTGGTGGCGACCGCCGAGCTGGGTGAGATGGGCGTGACCTACGGCCACGCGCCGCTGCTGTCCTCGCTGATCCCCGGGCCGATCCGCATCGTCAAGCAGGGCGGTGACGAGGAAGTGTATTACGTTTCCGGCGGCTTCATTGAAGTGCAGCCGGGCGTGGTGTCCATCCTCGCAGATACGGCCCTGCGTGCCGGCGATGTCGACGAGGCTGCCGCCGAGGAAGCGCGTCGCGAAGCCCTGCACACCCTCACCAACCAGTCGGGCGATTTCGACTACGGCCGCGCATCCGCGCAGCTTGCGGAAGCCGCCGCCCAGCTGGCCGTACTGCGCAAGATGCGTAACCGCGCCGGGCGCGGCTGAACCACCTTCCAGGGCCCTGTTCACCAGGGCCTTTTTGTTCCACGTCACACTTTTTACCACTGCCTGAACAATCCGGTTGTTTCCATTTTCCCCCGCGTTAACATGCTAGCTGTCTGACAGTACAGCGCAGCCGCGCCCGACGTTGCTTGCGCCGGCAATAACAAAGGGATTTCGCTATGACTCTGGAAGTAATCATTCTGGCTGCCGGCCAGGGGTCGCGCATGCGCTCCAGTACGCCGAAAGTCCTGCACCCGTTGGGGGGCAAGCCGCTGTTGCAGCACGTGGTGGACGCCGCGCGCAGCCTCGAGCCCAGCGCAATCCACGTGGTAGTCGGGCACGGCGCGGACGCAGTCCGCGCGGCGATGGACGGCAGTGGCTTGCGCTGGGTGGAGCAGGCCGAGCAGCTCGGTACCGGGCACGCGGTGCTCCAGGCCTTGCCGGGGGTGCGCGATGAGAGCACGGTGCTGGTGTTGTACGGCGATGTGCCGCTGGTGGCGCCCGACGTCTTGCAGACGCTGGTGGAGGCCGCGCAGGACGCTCCCGCGCTGCTGACCGCGGTGCTGGATGACCCGACAGGCTACGGCCGTGTCCTGCGCGATGGCCACAGTGTGTTCCGTGCCGTGGTCGAGCACAAGGATGCCGCCACCGACGAGCTCGCAGTGCAGGAAGTCAACACGGGCATCCTGGCCGCACCGGCGAGCCTCTTCAGGCGTTTTCTGCCGCAGGTCGGTAACAGCAACCAGCAACGGGAATACTACCTGCCCGATGTGCTGTCACTGTCGGTTGCAGAGGGCATCGCAGTGCGCACGGCGACCGTCGCCGATCCGCTGGCGGTGCTCGGCGTCAACGATCAGCTGCAGCTGAGCCGCCTGGAGCGCGAGCTGCAGCGACAACGTGCCGAAGCGTTGATGACAGCGGGTGTGCGTCTCGCAGACCCCGCGCGCATCGACATCCGCGGTAACCTGCGCTGTGGGCGAGACGTCTTTATTGATGTGAACTGTGTGTTTGCCGGTGAGGTGATTCTGGAGGACGGTGTACACATCGGCCCCAACTGCGTGATTACCGCAAGCCGCATCGGGGCCGGCACCGAAGTACGCGCCATGAGCCATCTGGAAAAAGCCACGGTTGCAGACGACTGCACTGTCGGCCCCTACGCAAGGTTGCGCCCGGGCACCGCGCTGGCGCAGGGTGCACGCGTCGGCAACTTCGTGGAAACCAAGAAAGCGCGCATCGGCGCCGGCAGCAAGGTGAACCACCTCTCCTATATTGGCGATTGTGAGATGGGTGAGGGCGCCAACATCGGTGCGGGCACCATCACCTGCAATTACGATGGCGTCAACAAGCATATTACCCGGATCGGGGATGGCGCCTTTGTCGGTTCCAACGCGACACTGGTAGCACCTGTGGAGATTGGGTCCGGTGGCTTTGTGGCCGCGGGCTCGACCATTACCCGCGCGGTGCCCGAGGCTGAGCTGGCGGTGGCACGCGGCAAACAGCGGAATATTTCCGGCTGGAAACGGCCCGGCAAAGTGAACAAGGACTGAATCATGTGTGGAATAGTAGCGGCGGCGGCGCGGCGTGAAGTGTCGGAGATCTTGCTCGAGGGGCTGCGGCGGCTGGAGTACCGCGGCTACGATTCAGCCGGCATGGCGTTGGTGGACAACGAGCACAATCTGTTGCTGCACAAGCGCCAGGGCAAGGTGGCCGAGCTCGAGCAGGCCCAGGCCATGGACCCGAAGTACGGCTGCGTCGGCATCGCCCACACGCGCTGGGCAACGCACGGGGTTCCCTCGGCGGCCAACGCGCACCCGCATATTTCCGGGGAGCGTGTGGCGGTGGTGCACAACGGCATCATCGAGAACCACGAAGCCCTGCGCAAGGAACTGCAGGCGCAGGGCTACAGTTTCCAGTCGGGTACCGACACCGAAGTGATAGTCCATCTCCTGCACCAGCAGCTCAGCCAGGGCAGCACCTTGCTGGAGGCCTTTCACGCGGTGGTACCGCGGCTGCAGGGTGCCTATGCGCTCGCCGCTGTGGACACGCAACACCCGGATGAAGTGGTGGGTACACGGGAGGGCAGCCCGCTGGTGGTGGGCGTGGGGATCGGTGAGTACTTCCTGGCGTCCGACCAGCTGGCCCTGCGCCAGGTGACCGACCGCTTCGTCTACCTCGAGGAAGGCGACGTGGTGCGCATCACGCCAACCTCGCTACAGATCTTTACTTCAGCGGGGGAACCGGTCGAGCGCCGCATGACGCAGATCTCCGCGCTGGAAGAAAGCACCGGGCTGGGTGACTACGAGCACTACATGCTCAAGGAAATCCATGAGCAACCGCGTGCACTGGCCAACACCATTCCCGTGGCGGGTACCCGCGACATCGACGACAGCGTTTTCGGGGCGGATGCAGCGGCACTGTTCGACCAGGTGCGTGCCGTGCAGATTGTTGCCTGTGGTACCAGCTACCATGCGGGGATGGTTGCCCGCTACTGGCTGGAAGAGCTCGCCGGGCTTCCCTGTACCGTGGAGGTGGCCTCCGAGTTCCGCTACCGCAAGCGGGTTCCCCTGCCGGGCACCCTGCTGGTGACCGTGTCGCAGTCCGGCGAAACGGCGGATACCCTCGCCGCCCTGCGCGACGCCACGGAAGATGCCTATCTCGGGAGCCTGGTCATCGCCAATGTGGACCACAGTTCCTTGGTGCGTGAATCCGACCTGGTGTTTCTCACCCGCGCCGGCGCAGAAATCGGCGTGGCGTCCACCAAGGCCTTCACCACACAGCTGGCGGCCTTCCTGATGTTGACGCTGGTGCTGGGCAAGCGCCATGGCCTGCCCGCGGAAGCGGCCAGCGAGCTGGTGTCCGCGCTGCACAAGCTGCCCGATTATGTGGAGCAAACCCTGCGCCTGGACCCGGTCATCAAGCACATGGCAACGGCCCTGATCATGAAGCACCACGCGCTGTTCCTGGGCCGCGGCATCCAGTACCCGATTGCCCTGGAGGGCGCGCTGAAGCTCAAGGAAATCTCCTACATACACGCGGAAGCCTACCCGGCTGGAGAGCTCAAGCACGGCCCCCTGGCGCTGGTGGACGCCGACATGCCGGTGATTGCCGTGGCGCCGGGCGATGCCCTGATGGAAAAGCTCAAGTCCAACCTGGAAGAAGTGCGCTCTCGGGGCGCAGAGCTGTATGTCTTCGCCGACAATGCAGCACACTTTGCCGAGGAGCCCCGGGTGCATGTGATCGCGCTGCCGAGTTGCCCGGAGGTGCTGAAGCCCATCGTGTACACCGTCGCCCTGCAGCTGCTGGCCTACCATGTGGCCGTGCAGAAGGGCACCGATGTGGACAAACCGCGGAATCTGGCGAAGTCGGTGACGGTGGAGTAGACCGCGCACGCCAGACCGGGCGCGAGCGGCGGCTTGACCTTGTCCCGTGTTTCAGCAACGCTGCAGACACGTTTGCTCCACTGAGAGGCATGCATGGCCGACCGGCTCCTGATTGTCGAAGACAACCGCGACATCCTCGCCAGCGTCGTTGACTACCTGGAAATCAAGGGTTTTGAGGTTGATGCCATTGAAAATGGCCAGGCCGCTCGCGCGCTCATCCAGGCGCACCCGTATGACCTGGTGGTGTTGGATATTGGCCTGCCGGGAATGGACGGTTTTACCTTGTGCAAAGAGCTGCGTGAGCGTGACCGCAACCCGCTGCCTGTGATTATGTTGACCGCGCGCGACGCCGTGGAAGACCGGCTTCTGGGTTTTGAGGCCGGTGCCGATGACTACCTGGTAAAACCCTTTGCCCTCCCCGAGCTGCACCAGCGCATCAAGGCCGTGCTGAAACGTTCCCAGCGCAATTTCGAACGGGTGTTGCGGGTGGGCGAGCTGTCACTGGACACTGCATCGCGGCAGGTTCACCGCAGCGCGCAACCGATCAAGCTGGATCGCAAGGGTTTCGCCTTGCTCGAGCTGCTGATGAAGCAATGGCCCGATGTCGTGTCACACGAAGACCTGAATCATGCCTTGTGGGGCGATGAGCCACCGGACAGTGCCGCGTTGAAGTCGCATATCTACCGCCTGCGCCAGGCCGTAGACGGGCCTTTTGACAGCCCCATGATCCGCAATGTGGCGGGCACCGGTTACACACTGGTCACCGATGCCCAGTAGATTTCGCTATTCCATTCGCGCGCGCCTGCAGTGGAGTGTCATGGCGCTCATCGTCTCGCTCACCGCGCTCTGCGGGGTATGCATGGTCCTGCTGGTGTTCTGGTTCGAACGCACGCTGTTCTACAACCATCTGGTGGGTGACCTGAACAGCGATATCGTCCAGCACCAGGCCGTGCAAACCCCGATCAGTGTGCCGCACGGTGACAGCACGTTCTACAAGCTGCCGGGCACTGATCACCCATTATTGCCCGAGGCATTCCACAACTATCCGGAGGGGAATTTCGAGGTGCTCGGTGGCTCGCACGCCTACAGCCTGATAGTGCGTCATGAGGCACCCTGGGTGTATGTGCTGGCGCAGGACCAGAGCGAGTTCGAGCGCTACGAAGTACTGGCCATTGCGGGTATTGTTGTCGGTTTCCTGCTGATATCCGGGCTTGGCTACCTGCTGTCTCGCTATATTGCCACGCAGGTCTTGCTCCCCGTAATGACGCTGGCCGCCGCAGTGAAAGACGACCCCACACCCGAGGGCGGTCTGGCGGCTTTCCGGCCGGAGGCCTATCCGAACGACGAAGTAGGCGCCCTGGCCCGCGCTGTGCAGGGCTATGCCGACCGTGTGGCGGATCTGCTGGAGCGGGAGCGGCAGTTTACGGGGGACGTCAGCCATGAGCTGCGCACGCCGATGATGTCGATTCAAGCCGCCAGCGACCTGCTGCAGGAGATCACCGGGAAAGACCCCGCACAGCAGAAAGTGGCGGCGCGTATCCAGCGGGCGATCAATGATATGCAGCAGCAGATTGCGCTGTATCTGCAGCTTGCGCGCGATCCAGAGGAATGCCTGCGTGAGGCGAGTTGCACGCTGGCCGAAGCTGCCCAGGAGGCACTGGTGCTCTGGCGTGGGCGCGCGGAGGAAAAAGGTATTGCGCTAGTCTGTGATCAGCAATGTGAGCGGGCAACCGTCCGCGTGCCGCAGTTTCTTATCGGCGCCGTGCTCAATAACCTGCTGCATAACGCCCTCAATCACACCGCGCAGGGCGCCATCACCCTCGAAGTGGGCGGGCACTCGGTTGCCGTGCGCGACACCGGCAGCGGTATCGACCCCGCCGTTGCGGCGCACATTTTTGAACGCGGTGTACGCTCTCCGCAGGGTCCGGGGTCACGCTATGGCCTGGGGCTGTCCATTTCCAAACGCATCTGCGACCACCAGGGCTGGCAGATCAGTGTGCAACCCAACCAGCCACGGGGCACTACGTTCACCGTGACGGTGTCTTAACGTTTACCCGCAGCGCAGTTTTGCTGCTGTGACTTTTTTGTCACCTCCCACCCCCTAGTCTCCTGCCATTACCGTGATGCTCGCTGCGTCTGTCCAGCAGCAGATCGCAGGTCAAGGAGCCTACGCATGACATTGAAACCTCTGGGAATGAGCCGGTTTACGCTGCTGCTTGCCACCTACTTCGTGCTGGTTATCAACATCCCGCTGACGGCGCGTCTGGCCACGATTCTGCAGCATACGGAGGGTTTGAGCCTGGGTATGGTGCTCTCGCTGCCGCTGTTCTTCGGTTCGGTGTTCTACCTGCTGTTCAGCGTGTGGACCTTTCGCTATCTCGCAAAGCCGTTTGCCGTCTTCATCTTGCTCGCGTCCTCGCTGGTCAGCTACGCGATGTACTACTACGGCACCGTGTTCGATATGGACATGATCCGCAATCTGGTGGAAACCAATCCGGGTGAAGTACACGCCTATCTCAATCGCAACCTTGCCCTGTGGTGGCTGCTCACCGGAGTAGTGCCCGCGGGCTTGCTCATCGCCATGCCGCTGCGCAGCCGCAGCCCGGTGCGCGAGGTGGTGCAAAAGCTGGTGACCATGTCGATGGCGCTATTGGTGATCGTCGGTATTGCTGCGCTGTACTACAAGGATTACGCCTCGCTGGGACGCAACAACCACGAACTGAACAAGCTGATCATCCCCACACACTACCTGTACAGTGCTGGCAAGTTTGTCAGTCGCACTTACCTCGCTCCACCCCGACCACATCAGGCGATGGGTGAGGATGCCACCATCGAAGACGCGCACCCGGCGCGAGAAAAACGCCTGTTGGTGCTCGTGCTGGGAGAAACGGCGCGCGCACGCAACTTTGAGCTGAATGGTTATCCGCGGCCCACCAATCAGTTCACCCGTGATCTGGGCCTGGTCTCCTTCAGGCACGTGTCGTCCTGTGGTACGGCCACCGCGGTGTCCGTGCCCTGCCTGTTTTCACGACTCGACCGCACGGATTACGACCCCGGAGTGGCGAAGACCCAGGACAATCTGCTCGACGTGATTCAGCACGCCGGGGTCGCCGTACGCTGGCTGGAAAACGACGGTGGTTGCAAGGGCGTCTGTGCCCGGGTGCCAACCCGGGCCTTTGAGCCCAGCCCCGGCGTGCCGTTCTGTGAGGGGGAATACTGCCGCGACGAAGTATTGCTCGACGGCCTCAAGGCGCAACTGGCGGCACTGGGCGACGAGGATGCACTGGTGGTGCTGCACCTGGCTGGCAGCCATGGGCCAACCTACAACCAGCGTTACCCGGACGCGTTCCGGCGCTTCACGCCCGACTGTCCGCGCAGTGACATACAGAACTGTTCAGACCTGCAGATCGTCAACAGCTACGACAACACCCTGTACTACGACGACTATGTCATGAGCCGTGTCATTGCATTGCTGGGCGAGCAGACCCAGTGGCAGACAGGCTTGCTGTACGTGTCGGATCACGGTGAATCCCTGGGCGAAAACGGCCTCTACCTGCACGGCATGCCCTATGCCCTGGCACCGCAGGAACAGACCCATATTCCCATGCTGCTGTGGATGTCGCCCGAATTTGCGGCATCGCCGGGCTACGACGCGCGCTGCGTGGCGCGCAGCGCTGAGCAGGACACGCTATCCCATGACAACGTGTTTGATGCCGTCCTTGGCCTCATGCAGGTAGAAACCAGCCTCTACCGCCCACAGCAGGACATGCTTCGTCCCTGTCGGGTGCCAGGGCTGCTGGCGCATGACTCTCTCGACGTGGCGCCCCACGAAGGCGCTGCAGCCCACAAGGGCTGAGCGTCCACGTCGTCGCGTTCAACACCCGAGTATTGTTGCCATGTCCATTGCCCTTCCCACACTGGTTGAGCGCCTGTTACGGCCTTTGTGGCTGTTTCTTTTCGCTGGCCTGCTGCTCACCACCATCAGTCGCGCAGGCCTTGTGCTGTGGCAGATCGACCGTTTCGACGGCACTGCCGGTGTACTGAAGGTCTTCGGGTTCGGCCTGCGTATAGATCTCGTGATGCTCTGCTACTGGATGATACCCGCGCTGCTGATGCTGCTGATCCTGCCCCTGCGCGTTCGGGCGATGTGCGCTGCTGTCTGGCTCGCCCTCGGTTTTACGCTGCTGGCCTTCATGGAAGCGGTCACGCCCGGGTTCATAGCCCAGTACGATCTGCGCCCGAACCGGTTGTTTGTTGAGTACCTCCAGTACCCGCAGGAGGTGTTCGGGATGTTGCTCGGTGGGTTCTTGCTGGAAACGCTCTGTGGACTGGCCGTGCTGGTGCTGGCACCGTGGCTGTCCCTGCGCGCACTAACCCGCGCTGCGCCGGCCTCCGCCGTGGCTTCGACCTGGTGGCTCAGGGTGCTGGTGTTGGTACTGTTGTTGCCGCTGCTGGTACTCGGTGCGCGTGGCACGCTGCGGCACCGGCCGATCAATCCCGGATTCACCGCGTTCAGCAGTGATGCTCTGCTGAACGACCTCACCCTGAATTCGCTGTATTCCGTGGCCTATGCCGTACGCGCCATGCGCAATGAGGTGGATGCGTCCAGGCTGTACCCGCCGCTGCCGGATGCGGTGGTGTTTGCCGAGGTGCGCCGGGCCATGGGCCTGCCTGATGCGCAATTTCTCTCTTCCGAATACCCCACCTGGCATCTGCAAACACCGTCGGCGACCGCACCGCGCCTGCACAATCTGGTCATTGTGCTGGAGGAGAGTCTGGGTGCGCAGTACGTCGGCACCCTGGGCGGCGACAACCTGACGCCGGCGTTCGACGCGCTGGCAGCGCAGGGCTGGTTGCTGGAGGAATTGTACGCCACGGGTACACGCTCCGTCCGTGGCATTGAGGCTGTGGTGACCGGGTTTGTGCCAACCCCGGCGCGCAGCGTGGTGAAATTGCCACGGTCACAGCAGGGTTTCCTCACGCTGGCGTCGCTGTTGCGCGAGCGCGGTTACGACACCTCATTCATCTACGGTGGTGAGGGCCATTTCGATAATATGGCGAGTTTCTTTCTCGGCAACGGCTTTGAGCGCGTGGTGGACCGGCGGCACTACGCTAACCCGGAATTCATGGGTTCCTGGGGAGTGTCTGATGGCGACCTGCTGCGCAAGGCGCACGAGGAATTCAGCCGTCTGCACGCAACCGGTGAGCCCTTTTTCAGCCTGGTGTTCAGCTCGTCCAATCACACGCCCTATGATTATCCGCTGAACGCCATAACTCCTGTGGAGCAACCGCCAAACACCAAGCGCAATGCGATCCGCTATGCCGATCACGCCCTCGGCGAATTCTTTGCCCTCGCACGTGCGAGCGACTACTGGGATGACACCCTGTTCCTGGTGGTGGCTGACCACGACGACCGGGTTTTCGGCAGACAGCTGGTGCCGGTGGAGCACTTCAGAATTCCCGGTTTGCTGATTGGGAAGGACATTCCAGTGCAGCGTGATGCAAGAGTGCTGAGCCAGCTTGACCTGCCGCCCACGCTGCTCTCCCTGCTGGGCATTGCGGCGGAGCACCCGATGGTGGGCCGGGATATCACACAGTTGCCGCCCGCTTATGAAGGACGCGCAATCATGCAGTACGGTGACAACCAGGCTTATTGGCGCGGCGATCAGGTGGTGGTCCTGCAACCCGATAAGGCACCGCAAACCTTTCGCTTCCAGCGAGAGGGGTTCACCTTTGGGCAGCCAATTGCCAACACCGCACTGGAGCGTGAAGCCCTGGCGCACGCCCTCTGGGGCAGCCTCGCGTACCGACGCGGACTCTACCCACCCACCGTCGAGCGGTCGCGCTAGCGCCCTGGCTGCCGGAGTTGCGAAATGTCGGACTATAATCCCGAAACGCTACCGCGAACGGGCATCGCAAGAGTGCTGAAGGCATTTGAGCATTCCTTTCGAGGGCTGCGCCATGCCTTTCGGCATGAGGTTGCGATACGTCAGGAGTGTGTGGTGCTCTGTGTAGGTGCGGTCATTGTTTTTTTGTCGCAGGTCTCCGTGCTGGAGGCCGGTCTGTTGCTTGCCAGCCTGTTGTTGTGGATCGTTGTGGAGCTTCTGAATTCCGCGATCGAAGCGGTAGTTGATCGCATTGGTCTGGAGTATCACCCCTTGAGTGGGGCAGCGAAGGATATGGGATCCGCGGCTGTGTTGATCTGCGGTATCGCGGTGGGCCTGCTGTGGAGTGTGATCCTGCTTTTCTAACACATGCAATCGCCCGGGGAACACGCGGTTCCCGCAGCCCGGGTTGTACTCCTGCGCCCGCGGCGGGCTACACTGCGCCCTCTGCAGGAGGGCTTGGCATGTTTCACTACGACTTTTATCAGAAGAATATTCGCATACTCGGCGTTATCGCCATTCTCGTCAGCCTGGGTGCCTGGGCCATGGACTGGCTGGATGTGGTTTACGCCTGCCCGTTCTGCCAGGTGCAGCGTACCGTGATTGGCCTGCTCGGCGTTCTTATGCTGTTGGCTTCCAGCCATTTCATCGTCAAGTATGTTGCCTCGGTCATCGGGTTTTTTGGTGCCGGTGTGGCAATGATGCAGCATTTCCGTGGCTGGGTGAGAATCCACAAGGGCGAGTTCAGCTGGTACGAGCCGTTCTATCTGGATGCGTTTCTGCTGTCGGCGGCGGCGATGTTCATCCTCATTGCGCAGCTGTGGATCATTTGCCTGAGAGACCGTCACATCCCGTAGCGGGGAACGTTCCGGCGCCATTCCAGAGCCGGCAAGGCTGGTCTTCCGGGCGTCTCGCAGGTAATGTATCGGGCCAACTAACAACTGTTAATTAGCCTGAACGGGAGCTGCGTAATGAAGACCCTGGAAACCCTGCTGACCGAGACCTCGGACAAGATATTCACGATCACGCTGAACCGGGAAAAGAACCTGAACGCCCTGTCCTCACAGGTGCTGGAGGAACTGGAGTACGCGCTCAATTCCGTGCGCTCCGACCCGGCCGTCTCGGTGATTGTGATCCGCTCAAAGGGCCGGGCCTTTTCCTCGGGTTACGAGCTAGGCAGTGAACACTGGGTCACATCCCAGTACCCGGGGCACACCGAGAACATCGATATCCAGGCCGATCGCCGCGATATTCA
Organism: Halieaceae bacterium UBA5044; assembly: GCA_002416125.1. Taxonomy (GTDB): domain Bacteria; phylum Pseudomonadota; class Gammaproteobacteria; order Pseudomonadales; family Halieaceae; genus Haliea. The sequence continues at coordinate 178,791 of DIBU01000001.1, read as the reverse complement.
CGATCTGGTGGATTACTGGATGCGGATCTGGCGCTACCCGAAGCCCATTGTGGCGCAGGTGCAGGGCGACTGCCTGTCGGGGGCCGGCGAACTGCTCGCGGTCTGTGACCTTGCCATCGTCAGCGAACGGGCGCGGTTTGGTCACCCGGCCGCCTGTGACCTGGGCATTCCGCCTTCGATCATGTTCTGGCCCATCCTCATTGGCCTGCGCAAGACCAAGGAGCTGCTGCTGACCTCCAAGCTGATCGACGCGCAGGAAGCGCTGAGCATCGGGCTGGTCAATGAAGTGGTGCCCCACGACGAGCTGGAAGCGCGTGTGCAGGCGGTTGCCGCGAAGATTGCCAAGGCACCCTCGGACAATTCGATTCTCCTGAAGAGCATCTCCAACACCTGGTTCGAAAATATGGGTATGCAGCAATCCATACGCACCGGTGCCGACATCGACGCCATTTATCACCAGAACCGCAGCTACACCGACTTCTTCAAAACCCTGGAAGAAGAGGGTGTGCGGGAAGCGTTTGCCAAACGCGCGCGCCTGTACAGCTGAGGGGGTATTATGAGCCACGCAAAGAACGGCAGTCTGCCGGTATGCAGCACCTACGACGAGCTCTGCGAACAGTTCTCCTGGTCGATACCGGACATGTTCAATATCGCGGATGCGATCTGCGACCGCTGGGCCGCGGACGAGCAGCGCGTCGCCATCACATTCGAGGATGCCGACCGGCAGGTGCGACAGGTGACCTACCGCAGCCTGCAACAGCACGCCAACCGATTGGCGAACCTGTTTGCGTCCCTGGGGATCGTGCGCGGGGACCGGATCACGGTCTGTCTGCCGCAGCGCCCTGAATGCGCGATATCGCACATCGCCTGCTTCAAGTCGGGTATTGTGTCCTGCCTGGCGTCGGTGCTGTTTGGTGAGGAGGCCCTGAAACACCGTATCAATGGCAGTCGCTCGCGCTTGTGCATTGTGGATGCGGAAAACTACGCCAAAATCGAGGGTATTTTTGACGACTGCCCGACCCTGGAACACATTCTGGTGGTGGGTGAGGTGGAGGCCGCCGCGCCGCTGGAATTCTACGCTGCCACACGCGAGCTGTCGGACCAGTGGGTGAATGTGGCTACGCGCGCGGAGGAGCCGGCCTGGATCAACTACACCTCGGGCACCACAGGCCTGCCCAAAGGGGTGGTGATGCCACACCGCGCGGTGCTCGGCAACGTGTCCATATTCGAGTACCTGTTCGACTATTACCCCCAGCCCGGGGATGTGTTGTGGTCCCAGGCAGACTGGGCCTGGGTCGCCGGCTTCGCCGATATCTTCCTGGTGGGCACCTTCCACGGCTGCAGGATCGTATCCACCAGCATGAAGGGGTTCGATCCGGTGGAGGCCTTCCGCATTCTCTCGGAACACAAGGTCACCGTGTCGCTGCTCACGCCCACCATGCTCAAGCTGATGCGTGAAGCCAGTGCCCGTGTCGAAACCGACCAGGTGCAGTTGCGCGTTGTGCTGTCCGGAGGTGAAGCGGTTGGCGCCGAGCTTGCGCACTGGGCTGATGAACACTTCAACCTGACGATCAATGAGGGCTTCGGGCAGTCCGAGTGCAACGGCATGATAGGCAGCAATCCGAAACTGATGCCGGTGCGCCACGGCTCTCTCGGCAAGCCGACACCCGGAGCGGTGTGCGCCATTGTGGATGAACAGGGCAACGAAGTGCCCGACGGGGAGCGCGGTGAGATTGCGATTCAGCGGCCTCACCCGGCCATGTTCCTGCACTATCTCGATGACCCGGCTGCAACCGCGAACAAGTTTCGCGGAGACTGGATGGTCACCGGCGATATCGGCAGCCGCGATGCGGACGGCTATTTCTGGTTCCACGGCCGTTCCGACGATGTCATCACCAGCTCGGGTTACCGCATCGGCCCCACTGAAATCGAGGATGTACTGCTGTCCTCGCCGGCGGTAAAGATTGTGGCGGTGGTCGGTGTGCCGGATGAGCGCCGCACCGAACTCATCAAGGCGGTGGTGGTGCTCGCCGAAGGCGTGCAGCCCTCGGAGGAACTCACCGCCTCACTGCAGGACCTGGTGAGAAAGAAACTGGCGAAGCACGAGGTGCCCCACATTATCGAGTATGCCGACAGCCTGCCGATGACGCCCACGGGCAAGATTCTGCGGCGGGAGCTGCGCGGCACGTAACAGCAGTCTGTAGCTTCAATTCAAGGATGTACTATGCAAGTCCCTCTACTGAATGAGCGCGACATCGAGTTCCTGTTATTCCAGGTATTCGATACCGCAGAGGTCCTGACGCGTGAGCGCTATCGCGAGCACACGCGGGAAACCATCAACATGACCCTGCAAACCGCGAGGAATGTAGCGGAGAAATATTTTTTCAACCACTACGCCAAGGGCGACGCGCAGGAACCGGTGTTCGATGGCAAGACGGTAACCACGGTGGCGGAAACCCGGCAGGCATGGTCTGCTTTCGCCGACGCGGGGTTCTTTGCCGCCACCTGTGACTTTGAGGAGGGCGGCATGCAGCTGCCCTATATCGTGATGCGCGCGGCCAATGCCTATTTCTACGCCGCCAATCCGGGCACCGCCGGCTACTGCCTGCTGTGTATCGCGGCCGCCGATCTGCTGGAAACCTTCGGCAGTGATGCCCAGAAAGCGGCTTATCTCGCGCATATGCGCTGCGGACGGTTCACGGGCACCATGGCCCTCACCGAACCGGCGCAGGGGTCCTCACTGCAGGATATTACCACGCGGGCGAAACCGGCGGGGGATGGCAGCTATCGCCTGTTCGGGCAGAAGATGTATATCTCCGGCGGTGACCACGACCTGACGGAAAATATTATCCACATGGTGTTGGCGAAGACCGTGTGCCCGGAAACAGGCAGGGAAGGTATCTCCCTGTTTATCTGCCCCAAAGTGCTGGTGAATGCCGATGGCTCGCTGGGCGAGCGCAACGACGTGGCGCTGGCCGGCCTGCTGCACAAGATGGGCTTCCGCAACGCGACCTCAACGGTGCTGAATTTCGGTGAAAAGGACGGCGCAGTCGCCTACTTGCTGGGTGACCTGAACCGTGGCCTGGCACACATGTTCCAGATGATGAACGATGCGCGGATCGCGGTGGGCCTGTTTGCCACGGCGCTGGGCTACCAGGGCTACAACTACTCGCTACTCTACGCGAAACAGCGCAAACAGGGTCGGACGGCGCGGCCCGCGAAGGCGCAGCCGCGCGGCGCCCAGGTCGAGATTATCGAGCACGCGGATGTGCGTCGCATGCTGCTGGCCCAGAAGGCCTATGCGGAGGCTTCTCTGGCGATGACGTTCTACGCCAGCGTGCTGTTTGAAGACAGTCGCTCCGCACGCACTGCCGCTGACCGCGAGGCCGCTGAGTCGCTACTGGACCTGGTCACGCCGGTGATCAAGTCCTGGCCCTCGAAATATTGCCTGGCCGCCAACGACCTCGCCATACAGGTGCTCGGCGGGGCGGGTTATACCCGGGACCATCTGGTCGAGCAGTACTACAGGGATAACCGGCTGAACCCGATACATGAAGGCACGGAGGGCATACAGGCCATTGACCTGCTGGGACGCAAGGTTGGCGCTGAGGGTGGCGCCGTGTTCAATCGCCTGATGGTGGCGATCAGGGCCGACCTGGAGGTTGGTGCGCAGGACGCGGATCCGGTGGTTGGCGAAGTCACGGCGACGCTGCAGGATGCGGTGGCCGCATTGACCCGTGTCACCGAGGCGCTGCTGCCCGAGATTGCCCGGGATCGGACCGCCGCATTGGCTAACGCCGCTGTGTACCTTGATTTCTTCGGGCGGGTATTCGCTGCCTGGATGTGGCTGAAGCAGGCACTGGCGGCCGCCGACAGCTTGCGCTCAGGCGCCCTGGCAACAGAAGAGGAGCACTTTTACCGCGGCAAGCTGCAGGCCGCGCGATTCTTTGCGCGCTGGGAACTGCCAAAGTATCAGCATGAGACACAGATCCTGTTGCAGCAGTATGATGAAGCGCTGAGTATGCCGGCCGAGTGGTTCTAGTCGCGAGGAACATGCAGCGCCGATGATTTCCTTCAAGCAGCTTCGCTATGCGCTCGCCGTTGCCCGCACGCTGCATTTCAAAAAGGCGGCGGAGCAGTGCGCCATCTCGCAGTCCGCCCTGAGCACGGCGATTGCCGAACTGGAATCACAGCTCGGTGTGCAGCTGTTTGAGCGCGATAACAAGAAGGTACTGCTGACCCCGGTGGGTGAACAGATTCTTGCGCGCGCCACCGCGATTTCCCTGGAGATCGACGATATCTACCGGCTGGCCACCGTTGCCAGGGAGCCGCTGAGTTTTCCCATGACCATGGGGGTCATTCCCACCATCGGGCCCTACCTGCTGCCGAAAGTCCTGCCTGCGGTGCGCCGTGAATATCCGGACTTTCGTCTGACCATTGCGGAGGAGCAGTCCCATGTGCTGGTCGACAAGGTGCGCAGCGGTGAACTGGATACGGCCGTGCTCGCCCTGCCCTATGCGCACGAAGGCTTGCTGGAGTTTCCATTCTGGGATGAAAATCTGGTGGTCGTCACCCACCGCGACAACCCCCAGCAACTGCCCTCACCGGTGCGCGCCGCGGACCTGCGGGAGGCACGTTTGATGCTGTTGAAAGACGGGCACTGCCTGCGGGATCACGCGCTGGCGGCCTGTCATCTGCAGGCCTCAAGCCTGGACGAAACGCTGGAGGGCGCCAGCCTGTACACGCTGATTCAAATGGTGGCGGGCCACATGGGCTCCACACTGGTGCCGGAAATGGCGCTGGATCAGCTGTTGTCCGACAGCTCGGAACTCACGGCGATTCCGCTGGAGGAGCCCGGTCCTCATCGCAGCATTGCGTTTCTCGCGCGGCCCAATTTCGGTGGCGTGAGTAACATCATGTCGCTGCGGGTTCTGTTCCGGAAGGCACTCATGGCGCATGCAGCGTCAATGCCCGGGTAAGGCTTGCGGGGAAGAGGGCGCTGCCGTGTGACGGCGGGCAGCACCCGGGTGCGGATCAGTCTGGATTGGCGGCGCGGAACTCGCGAATTTCGGTGTTGAACTGCCCCGCCAGGGCTTCTTCGGCGGACACCGCCTCATTGTAGGCTTCCACGTCTTTTTCGTAGGCGGCCTTGAGTGCCTCGGCATCGCTCGCCTTGCCCTCCTCAATGGTTTTCTTGGCTGCAGTGAACTGCGTTTCCAGGCAGCCCATGTACTCGAGGTTGGCGGCCTGGAACGCTTTCACCGCCTGCTGCCCGGCAATCATGTCGTCCATGGTTGCAGAGCTGCCATCGGGCAGTGTGGGGGATTCCGGTTGCACACATTCCGCCATGGCCATGGAACTGCCCAGTGCCAGCAGGGCCAGCAGGGATTTTGCAGTGTTCATGCTTGTACTCCTTATTGGATGGTAGGCAAACCTTAGCAGTCCCGCGTGTGACTGCCAAGATGGCACCCGGTTCATTCCTTGCCGACCCAGAGTTTCGGCAGGTCGTATTCCCGTTCCAGCTGTCGGGCGACCGCCTGGGCGCTGCTGTCGGAAGCCAACCCCACCACCCGCACCCGGTACAGGGTTTCGCCATTGCGTTGCGCGCTACTCACGGTGACTTTCCCCGCGCCCGGCTTGAGACGGGTGGACCAGCGTTCTGCCACACTGCGCTCACTGTAGCTGCCGAAGTTGACGAACCATTCGCCGCTTGCGGCGGGAGCTGCCGGCTTCGCCGGCGCGGGTGCGCTGGCTGGCTTGCTCGCCGCAGGCGGTGTGGCGCGTGCCGTGGCGGCGCGCTGGACGGTTAGCTGCTGCTCCAGGCCCGCCAGGGTGTCACTGAGCTGGCGGTTTTCATCGCGCAGGCTCGCCAGACTCTCGGACAGCTGGCGGTTTTCGCTCTGCAGTGTCTCCAGGCTGGCGCGGGCATCGCTGACGTCATCGGGTTTCGCAGCCACCGCCAACTGTGCCTGCAGTTCGCGAATCTGCTGTTCCATTGCAGCGCGCTGTTTCATCACACCGTAGCCGCCGGCCGCCAGCAACACCAGGGCCAGTGCCGCCACCGCGATAAGGCCAATGGGCCAGGTGTCGGTGAAGCGCGCGGGCTCCGTGGCATAGCGCACGTCTTCCTCAAACTCATCGTCTTCCCAGCCGTCGTCATAATCACCGCTGTCGATGCTGGCGTCGTCCCGCGCCTCGCTGCCGGGGCGCCGGCTGGCCGGGGGTTGCTGAGCTGGGGCCCGCCCGGTGACCGGCAGGACCGGGGGTACCGGCGGCACACCGCGTTCCTCATCGTCGAAGTCGACCCCTGCGTCCAGTGAGTCGTCTCCTGCATCCTCGTCGCGTCCTGCGCGCGGGGCGTCTTCCTCGCTGTCGTGAGAAAAGCTGGGCAGGTCGTCGTCGCTGGCGTCATCATCCATCCAGGGGGTCCAGTCCTGGTCTGCGGAGTCCTCCTGGTTGGGATCATCGCGCCTGTTGTCGTTCATCTGTTCACTCCGGTGTGCCCTGTGGCCTCGGCGAATAGTACCAGAGCGCCGTCCGCATTGCGCTTCGCCGCGCCACTCGCAACGCAATCCGCCCGATCCGATCGTTCGCCCGCGGGCGAATTTGGGTAGAATGGGTCGATGGACGTATCTGACATTCTCTCCCCCCTCAACGCCGCCCAGCGGGAAGCCGTCGCCGATGAAAGCCCCAACCTGCTGGTGCTGGCGGGGGCCGGTAGTGGCAAGACCCGCGTGCTGGTGCACCGCATCGCCTGGTTGATCCGGGCGCAGGACGTGTCACCCTGGTCGATACTCGCGGTGACCTTCACCAACAAGGCCGCGCGCGAGATGCGTTCGCGCATCGAGGAGATTTTCAGGATTCCCGCCCACGGGATGTGGGTGGGCACCTTCCATGGGCTGGCCCACCGATTGCTCAAGGCGCACTGGAAGGAGGCGCGCCTGCCACAGAACTTCCAGATACTCGACAGCGACGACCAGCTGCGACTGGTAAAGCGGGTCTGTCGGGAGCTCAACCTGGACGAGTCTCGCTGGCCACCGCGCCAGGCACAGTGGTACATCAATGCCCAGAAGGACGAGGGGCTGCGCGCCGCGCATGTGGATGTTCCGGCCGGGGATCTGTTCGGGCAGACCATGTTGCAGGTCTATCGCGCCTACGAGACCGCCTGCGAGCGCGCCGGTCTGGTGGACTTTCCCGAGCTGCTGCTGCGGGCGCATGAACTGTGGCTGCACAATCCCGGGGTGCTCAACCATTATCGCGAGCGCTTCCGCCAGATTCTGGTGGATGAGTTCCAGGACACCAATACTATCCAGTACGCCTGGCTGCGGGTGTTGGCAGGCGATCGCATCCCGGTGGTGGCGGTGGGCGACGACGACCAGTCCATCTACGGCTGGCGCGGTGCGAAGATCGAGAACATCCAGCGCTTCGGAGACGATTTCGCCCACACGCATACCGTGCGACTGGAGCAGAATTACCGTTCGACACAGACCATCCTGCGTGCCGCCAATGGCGTCATTGCCCACAACGCGGGCCGGCTGGGAAAGGAGCTGTGGACGGATGGCGAGCCCGGCGACCCCATTTCCCTGTACGCGGGTTTCAATGAGCAGGACGAGGCGCGTTTCATCGTCGAGCAGGCAGAGGCGTGGATCAGCGAAGGCCGTGAGCGGGCCTCGGTAGCGATTCTGTATCGCTCCAATGCGCAGTCCAGGGTGCTGGAAGAAGCCCTGATTCGCAGCGGTATCCCGTACCGTATTTACGGTGGCCAGCGCTTCTATGAGCGCCTGGAAATCCGCAACGCCCTGGCCTATATGCGATTACTTACTAACCGGGGAGACGACGCCGCGCTTGAGCGTGTAATCAATACACCCCCCCGCGGCATCGGCAGTAAAACGCTGGAAACGGTGCGTGAAATCGCCCGTGAACAGGCCATACCGATGTGGCGGGCGATCGATGTGGCGCGTGCGGAGAAGCGTCTGCCGCCGCGCGCCCTCAGCGCCCTGGAGGGCTTCCAGGTGCTGATCAACGAGCTGGACTCCGGCACGGATGAGCTCACCCTGGATGAACTGGCGGAACAGGTGATCGAGGGCTCGGGCCTGGCGGACTTCCACCGCAACGAGAAAGGCGAGAAGGGACAGGCCAGGGTGGAAAACCTGGAAGAGCTGGTGAGCGCGGCGAAGCAGTTTGCCCCCGAGGGCGACGAGCTCTCACCCCTGCAGCAGTTTCTGGACAGTGCTGCACTGGATGCCGGTGATGCCCAGGCGGATGATTTTGAAGACAGCGTGCAGTTGATGACCCTGCACTCCGCCAAGGGCCTCGAGTTCCCGCTGGTGTTCCTGGCCGGTATGGAGGAAAACCTGTTTCCCCACCGCATGTCTCTGGAGGAGCCGGGTCGGCTGGAGGAGGAGCGCCGCCTGGCCTACGTGGGCATCACCCGGGCCATGCAGCGGCTGGTCATTACCTACGCCGAGTCCCGGCGCATCCACGGCAGCGAAAGCTACAACACGCCGTCGCGCTTCATTCGAGAGATTCCGGTTGAGTTGCTGCAGGAAGTTCGCCTGCATACCAGCATCAGTCGGCCGGTGAGCAGCCTCACCCAGGCCAGCGTGCCGGACACCGGTTTGAGCCTGGGTCAGCGTGTCCATCACCCGGTGTTCGGTGAGGGCACGGTACTGAATTTCGAGGGGAGCGGCGGCAATGCGCGGGTACAGGTCAATTTTGATGACGAGGGCAGCAAGTGGCTGGTGGTGCAGTACGCCAAGCTGCAGCCGCTGTGACTGCCGGTTTGTTCGCGCGCCCGGCAGTGCTATGCTCCGGTGCCCTAAGCACCTGATTTTCCAACGATAAGCAGAACACTATGCCACAGCCCAGCCTCGAACGACGCTTTACGCCCGCTATCATACTGTTGCTACTGGCGGCGCTGGTGCTGGTATTGGGGCTGTGGGCGGCGGAGCGCGCCGGTGGTGTCAGCGCACTCGCGGGGCGGGACGGCACCCAGGCCGGCAGCGGCGGCGAGCAGGCGCACTACAGCTGGAAAATCGTCACGACCTGGCCGAAGAATTTTCCCGGCCTGGGCGCCGGCGCCGAGAACTTCGCCCGCATGGTGGGTGAAATGAGTAACGGGCGCCTCACCGCGCGCGTCTACGGCGCCGGCGAAATGGTGCCGGCATTCGAAGTGTTCGATGCCGTCAGCCAGGGCGTGGCCGATGCCGGTCACGGCGCTGCCTATTACTGGAAGGGCAAGATACCGTCTTCGGTGTTCTTCACGGCCATTCCCTTCGGCATGACGGCGCAGGAGATCAATGCCTGGTTGCACTTCGGCGGCGGCCTGGAACTGTGGCGGGAGGCCTACGCCCCTGCCAACATCATTCCCTTCGCCGGCGGCAATTCCGGTGTGCAGATGGCGGGCTGGTTTCGCAAGGAGATCAACTCCCTGGCAGACCTGCAGGGTCTGAAGATGCGCATCCCCGGCCTTGCCGGTGACGTGTTTACCGCGGCCGGTGGAACGTCAGTCCGTATTTCCGGTGGCGAGCTCTACACGTCGTTGCAGACCGGGGTGATTGATGCAGCCGAGTGGGTCGGCCCCTACAACGACCTGGCCCTGGGGCTGCACGAGGTGGCCAAGTACTACTACTATCCGGGTTGGCACGAGCCCGGCGCCATGCTGGAGCTGATTATCAACAAGGACGCCTACGAGGCGCTGCCCCCAGACCTGCAGGCTATCGTGACCGCTGCGGCCCGCGCCGCGAACCAGATGATGCTGGACGAGTTCACGGCGCGCAATAATGCGGCGCTTCGGGAACTGGTGGAGAAACACGGCGTGCAGCTGCGGCAGCTGCCGGACGACGTGATGCAGGCCCTGTATCGGGCCAGTGAGCAGACCATGCAGGAGCTGGTGGCGAGTGACCCCCTGGCCGCGCGGATCCATGCGTCATTCAGGGCGTTCTATGAGGGGGTCAGAGCCTACCACCACATATCGGAGCAGGCCTACATCAATGCGCGGGACGCCGTGCTGGAGGGCGAATAATCAGCGCTTGATGGCGCGTGTGCGGCCCTTCTCGTCAATTGCAACGAACACGAACTCTCCCTCGGTCACCTTGATCGGTTCACCGTCGTGCTTCGAATTGATCCACACTTCGACCACGATGCGCACCGAGCTGCGCCCGACTTCCAGGACGTCGCAATAGCAGCTCACCACCGCCCCCACATGCACCGGGGTGAGGAACGCCATGCCCTCGATGGCAACGGTGGCCACCCGCCCGCCGGCAACATCACCGGCGGTGATGGCACCCGCCATGTCCATCTGCGACAGCAGCCAGCCGCCAAAAATGTCGCCATTGGCGTTGGTGTCCCTGGGCATGGCCACGGTCTGGATGGACAGCTCGCCTTGGGGTACCGGTGTGTCGTCGATGTCGTTCATGTGTCGCCCGAATCCGTTTGCGAAAGAAGGGTATACGCAGCCGATGCTATTTCAGCGCAGCCGGCAACCAGGTTGCCAGCGGTGGCCAGACCCACAGGGCTGCCAGCACCAGCAGCTGGATGAGTATAAAAGGAATGACCCCGCGGTAGATAGCGCTGGTGTGCAGCGCGGCCGGGGCCACGCCGCGCAGGTAGAACAGGGCGAAGCCGAAGGGGGGCGTGAGGAAGGACGTCTGCAGGTTGATGGCTATCATGATACCCAGCCAGATCGGGTCCAGCCCCATCATCAGCAGCACCGGGCCGACTATGGGTACGACGACGAAGGTGATCTCGATAAAGTCGAGGATGAAACCCAGCAGGAAAATCACCAGCATCACGATCATCGTGGCGCCGAAGACGCCCCCGGGCATGCGGTCAAACCAGTGGTGTATGAGATCTTCGCCGCCAAAACCGCGAAACACCAGTGAAAACACCGCGGCGCCGATCAGAATCATGAACACCATGCAGGTCACTTTCATACTGTCGATAACGGCTTCCCGCAGCCGTGGCAGGGGCATCTCGCGCTTGTACCAGGCAAGCAGCAGTGCGCCGGTCGCACCGACGCCGGCGGCCTCTGTGGGGGTGGCGGCGCCAGCCAGGATCGACCCCAGCACCAGGCTGATCAACAGCAGCGGTGGCGCCAGGCTACCCAGTATTTCCGCCGCCGATACCGGCTCGGTCTCGACGTTGGGCGCGCGGCGTGGGTTCAGGTGAGCGACCGCAATGATATAGGCGAGGTACAGCGCCACCAGCAACAGCCCCGGCAGCAATGCGCCGACGAACAGGTCGCCGACCGAAACGGTTTTCGGGTTGAAAATACCCACGTTCAGCTGCGCCTGCTGATAGGCATTGGACAGCACATCGCCGAGCAGTACGAGGGCGATGGAAGGCGGGATGATCTGTCCCAGTGTGCCCGTTGCGCAGATGGTGCCGGCCGCCAGGGCGGGGACATAGCCCCCCTTGAGCATGCTCGGCAACGAGAGCAACCCCATCGTGACCACGGTGGCGCCCACGATGCCGGTGCTGGCGGCGAGGAGCATGCCCACCAGCACCACCGCGATGCCCAGGCCACCGGGAAATGCCCCGAAACTGCGCGACATGGTGCCCAGCAATTGCTCGGCAATGCGTGACTTTTCCAGGATAACGCCCATCAGAATAAACAGCGGCACGGCGATCAGGGTGTCGTTGTTGATGGTGCCGAAGATGCGTGCCGGCAGTGCGGCCAGAAACGCCGGGTCGAAGTGACCGGCAATCACGCCGACCGCGGCGAAAGCCAGCGAAGTGCCGGCCAGGGTGAAAGCCACGGGAAACCCGAGCATGAGCAACAGGCAGATGCAGGCAAACAGGTACAGCGCGATAGTGCCGTCCATTAGCCGGGCTCTCCGATCAGCAGCCGGGCGTTGCGCAGGGTTTCTGCGAGCGCCTGCAGAAACAGGTTGAGCGCGAGCAGCGGCAGCAGGGTTTTCAGCAGGAACACCGCAGGAATACCCCCGGGTTCGGGGGATGTCTCGCGGATTACCCAGGAGGCCACCACGTAGTCCCAGCTGGAGAACAGAATGAACCCGCACAGCGGCATCAGGCAGGTGATGCAGCCAACGCTGTTGATCCACGCTTTGCCGCGGGGGGAAAAACGGCGGTAGAAAATATCCACACGCACGTGGGCATCGTGCTTCAGCGTGTACGCGGCGCCCAGCATGAACAGGCAGCCGTGCAGGTACATGATCGCCTCCTGCGCCATGATCGAGCCGGAATTGAAGCCGTAGCGCAGCACCACCACGGCGGTGGTGACCAGCGCCATGGCCAGCACCAGCCAGGCAAGCAGGCGCCCCGAGGCTTCAGTAAACCGATCGATGAATTGGGCCACAAGGGCGAGCAGACGCATCTGTTATTGGTCTTTTTGAACAAACCGGTGCAGGGTATCATAGGCTGCAGATTCAGGCGAAAGCTGTGTATCCGGCGCACGCCACCTACGGACAGAAATCCATGCTGACACTCATATCCCCGGCGAAAACGCTGGACTTCGAGACGCCCCCAAGCACCCGCAAGAGCACCCAGCCGCAGTTTCTGCAGGAGGCGGAGGCCCTGGTAGAAGATGCGCGCCGGCTGGCGCCGGATGACATCCGCGAGCTGATGGGCGTCAGCAACAATATTGCCCAACTCAACCACGCCCGGTTTCACAACTGGGCGCCGCCCTTCACGCTGGACAACGCCAAGCAGGCGCTGTTGGCGTTTCGCGGTGATGTCTATACCGGCCTTGATGCCGACACCCTGAGCAGTGCGCAACTGGCGTTCGCCCAGAAACACCTGCGCATCCTGTCAGGCTTGTATGGCCTGTTGCGCCCGCTGGACCTGATGCAGCCCTACCGGCTGGAAATGGGCCTGCGCTTCGCCAACCGCCGCGGCGCCAATCTGTACCAGTTCTGGGGTGATGGCCTGACGCGCAGCCTGAACAGTCAGCTGGGCAAGAGCGGCAGCCGCGTGCTGGTCAATCTGGCCTCCAACGAGTACTTCAAGGCAGTGCAGCCCCGGGCCCTGGATGGGGACATTATTACCCCCCAGTTCAAGGACCTCAGAAACGGCAAATACAAGGTCATCAGTTTTTACGCCAAGAAGGCGCGCGGCCAGATGGCGCGCTTCATCATCGAGCACAGCCTGAATGATCCCGAGGCGCTGAAGGCGTTCAGCGTTGACGGCTACCGCTACAACCCTGCCGAGTCGGGGCCGCGGGAGCCGGTATTCACCCGCAAGGCGCCACCGGGCTGACTGCCGTCAGCCGCTGGGAAATAACACTAACAGGAACAGCCTATGAATCACTCCACGACCCACCAGGTCATCATTATCGGCGCCGGCATGTCTGGCCTCTGCATGGGCGTGCGCCTGAAAGCCCTGGGTATCGAGGATTTCCTGATCCTGGAAAAATCGGCGGGCGTGGGCGGCACGTGGCACGACAACACCTACCCCGGTGCCTGCTGCGATGTGCCCTCGGTCCTCTACAGCTACTCGTTCGAGCCCAACCCCAACTGGTCGCGCAAGTATTCACCACAGGCTGAAATCCGCGCCTATTTCGAGCACTGTGCCGACAAGTACGGGTTGCGTGAGCGACTGCGCCTGTCCACCGCGGTCAGCAGCGCCGAGTTTGACGAAGCCAGCGGTGCGTGGTTGGTGACGCTGGAGAACGGTGAACAGCTGCGTGCCAGGGCGGTAGTCAGTGGCCTGGGCCAGCTGAACATTCCCCACACACCCGCCTTTGCCGGGGCAGATACGTTTGCCGGGGAGCAGTTCCACTCCGCCCGCTGGCGGCACGATATCGATCTCAAGGGCAAGCGCGTGGCGGTCATCGGCAACGCGGCCAGTGCGCTGCAGTTTATTCCGCAGATTGCGCGTGAGGCGGCGCAATTGCATGTTTACCAGCGCAGCGCCAACTACGTCGTCAAGCGCAATGACCGCGAGTACACGGCAGGCGAAAAGCGGCGCTTTGCGCGCTGGCCCTGGCTGCAGAAACTGCACCGTGCGGCCGTGTACCTGCGCGGTGAGCTGTTGTTCTACCCGGTGCTGCGCAACAGCAGCCTGCTGCGCCCCCTCTGGGAGAAATGGGCGCGTGAGCACCTTGAAGAACACATTGACGACCCAGTGCTGCGTCGTCAGCTGACACCCGACTATCCGGTCGGCTGCAAACGCATTCTGGTCGCGGACGATTACTACCAGGCCTTCGCGCGCGACAACGTCGAGCTGGTGACTGCGGCCATCACCGGTGTGGATGAAGCCGGGGTGCTGTCGGCGGACGGCGTCGCCAGGCCGGTTGACGTGATTATCTATGGCACCGGCTTCAATACCTCGGCCATGCTCTCCGGCGTTAACTTTGTCGGCAGCGACGGGCGCAGCCTCGCCGAGGCCTGGCAGCAGGGCGCCAAAGCCTATCGCGGTGTCTGTGTGGCGGGCTTCCCGAACCTGTTCATGTTGTACGGCCCCAATACCAACCTCGGCAGCAACTCCATCATCTTCATGGTGGAACGCCAGGTGCACTACGTGGCCGCCTGTATCGAAAAGCTGTTGACCCACGACCTGCGCGCACTCGCTGTCAATCCCGCGGCCATGCGGGCCTACAACGATCACATGCAGGGGGAGCTGGCGGGTACGGTGTGGGTGGCCAACTGCGACAGCTGGTACAAGAACGCAGCGGGCAAGGTCGTGAACAACTGGCCGAACTCAACGCTCTATTACTGGTGGCATATGCGCTCGCCGGACTTCGCCGACTTCGACATGCGCTGAGCGGGGGCTCAGCCTTCGCGGCGGAACGGCAGGAGGCTCGCCGCCTCGTCCCGGTAGGCTTCAATGTGCGGGCGCTCCCTGCGGGTGAAGTCGGCAACGGCTTCGGCCAGTCGCGGGTCCGCAATCCAGTGGTTGGAGTAGGTGAGTATCGGGCGGAAGCCGCGCTGGATCTTGTGTTCGCCCTGCGCACCGGGGTCAAAGCGTTGTAGCCCCTCGGCAATGCAGTACTCAATGCCCTGGTAATAACAGGCTTCAAAGTGCAGGCAGTCGAAATCCGCGCTGCAGCCCCAGTAGCGACCGTACAGCGTGGTCGATGAGCGAAAATAGAGCGCCGCAGCGACCGCCTGGCCACTGTGCCGGGCGACCACCATGATCGTCTGGTCACCCAGTGAGGGCGCGGTCTGCAGGAAGAAGTCCCGCGTCAGGTAGCCACCGTGGCCGCTGCGCCGCGCGTAGGTGGTCTGGTAGAAGCGGTGAAACTGTTGCCAGTCGGCTGCGGTAATCTCCGCGCCGCGCAACAGCTGCAGGCTCAGGCCCTGCTGCGTCACGCGCTCACGCTCGCGACGCAGGTTCTTGCGCTTGCGGCTGGAGAACGCGCCGAGGAAGTCCTCGAAGCTGGTGTAGCCGTCGTTGAACCAGTGGAACTGTGTGGTCATGCGCTGTGGCAGCCCCGCGGCCAGCAGCTGCCCGGATACCGCTTTCTCGGGAAACAGCAGGTGCCAGGAAGACAGCCCGCGCGTATGGGCGAACTGCTCTATCGCGGCCAGCACACAGGGCCACAGGCTGGCGCTGTCCTCCCCCTCCGCCACGCAGAGGCGCGGCCCCGTGGCGGGCGTAAACGGTACAGCGGACACCAGCTTGGGGTAGTAGGCCAGCCCTGACCGCTGCCAGGCGTCTGCCCATGACCAGTCGAAAACGTACTCACCATAGGAGTGTGCTTTCAGGTAGAGCGGCAGCAGCCCGACCAGGAGATTTCCCCGGCGCAGCAGCAGATGGCAGGGCTGCCAGCCGGTGTCAGCGGTTGTGCAGCCGGTGATCTCCAGGCCGTGCAGGAAGCGGTGCTGCAGGAACGGGTAGTCCACGCCCGCCACCGCGTCCCAGTCGGCGGCGCTGACCTGCGCAAGACTGTCGATGAACTCGGCGGTCGGCACGGTGGCCGTCCCGCCCTGTACTGTGCTGTCGCTCACGCGGCGTTGTCGAGCAGATAATGCAGTGCAATGCCCATGAATACTGCCAGTCCCACCCAGTTGTTGTGACGAAAGGCCCTGAAGCAGGCGACCCGATCGCGCTCCCGTATCAGGTACTGGTGATAACCGAATAGCAGTCCTGCAACAAGTAGACCCAGGTAATAGGCGCCGCCGAGCTCGAAGCGCTGCCCAGCCAGCAGCCAGGCCAGCAGGCAGAGGACCTGCAGGGCCCCCACGACCAGGCGGTCGGCATCGCCGAAGAGCACGGCGGTCGATTTGATGCCCACCTTGATATCATCATCGCGATCGACCATGGCGTACTGGGTGTCATAGACCATCGTCCACAACAGATTGGCGATGTACAGCAGCCAGAGCGCTGAGGGCAGCGCGTTCTGCTGCGCGGCAAACGCCATGGGGATGGCCCAGGAGAACGCCGCCCCCAGCACGACCTGCGGCCAATAGGTATAGCGCTTCATGAAGGGATAGGTGGAGGCCAGCAGCAGGCCGACGACCGAGAGCAGCGTGGTCAGCGTGTTGGTCAGCAAGACCAGGCCGAAAGCGGCCAGGCAGAGCAGCAGGAAGAGAACGCGCGCCTGGGTGACCGAGACTTCGCCGGTGACCAGCGGGCGCTCCCGGGTGCGCGCCACGCTGCCGTCCCAGTGCCGGTCCGCCAGGTCGTTGACGATACAGCCCGCGGAGCGCATCAGCAGGGTGCCAAGGCAGAAGATCACCACCAGGCGCGGCTCGGGCTTGCCCTCTGCGGCGATCCAGAGCGCCCCGAGGGTCGGCCAGAGCAGCAGCAGGGTGCCAATGGGCCGGTCGAAACGCACGAGCTTGAGCAGAGCGGACGCGGAAGTCAGTACGGGCATGCTTCGGGGGCTGTGACGAAACCAGCGGCAAGCTTACTGCTTTACGCCGTGGATTGCAGCGTTCACTGTCCCTCGCTGGCTGCGGTGCACCGCCAGTGACCCCTCCCAGGGGGTGAAACCCTGCAGAAATACCTCACTGACCAGCAGGCGCTTGCCGCCGATACTGAAGCAGGAGCGGCGTGCCCAGGCCGGCACGGTCTGTTTCACCCAGGGTGCGATATAGGCGCTGTCACCGCCCAGTCGTGCGAGCTCAAAGGGGCTGCGCTGCATGCCGGGATAACGAAACAGAATCGCCCCCAGCGAGCGGTTCTGCAGCTTGCGCAGGTGAGCCAGTTCTCCGCTCAGGCTGCTGATGGGGAACACGCTGCGCGCAAACACCACGGCCTGCGAGTCCAGCTGCAGCAGCACCTCGCGCACCAGTGCGCGCTGTCGCGCCGGAACCTGCAGCAGATGCTGCTCTGAGGGCAGGGGCACTTGCCAGCCCTGGTAGAGCCTGCGCACGCTGAAGCTACCGGCCTCGAGAGCGATCAGGCGCGCGGTGAGCGAGCCGTCATCGAGCAGCCAGCGGCGGCAGGGCGCAGCGAGCTCTGCGCTGGTGAACCGTTGCTCGGGGCGCCATCGGGGGTCGCGGCCCGAGTCTGCCGGCAGGGAAGCAGGCACGATAACAGGGTCTCCGGAAGTGCAAAGGCGCGAGCATGCGCCAGCTGCTGCGGGCATGCAAGGGTGTTAAACCGCGGCGAAGTTCTGTCCATGCCGCGCCTGCAAAGCGCTTGCACAATTTTCCTGTAACTCTATAGTGTTTCGCTTCAAATCAGGTCGTCCCCCGTCGCCGGTTGCATCGCGCGGCAGCGTTGCGGGCGACCCGCGTAACCGACTGAGAGCGAGTGGCATTATGAGCAAGTGGGAATGCATAGTCTGCGGCCTGATCTACGACGAAAAGGAAGGCTGGCCTGACGACGGCATTGCACCTGGCACAAAATGGGAAGACGTACCCGAGGACTGGCTGTGCCCGGATTGTGGCGTGGGCAAGGAAGACTTCGAGCTGATCGAGGAGACGCCGGTCGACGAAACGCCGCACCATGAAGAGCCGGTGGCCGACAAGATACACCCCCCGGTGGTCATCATCGGCACGGGCCTGGCCGGTTACGGTGTGGCCAAGGAATTCCGCAAGCATGACAGCGAAACGCCCTTGATCCTCATCACCTCCGACGATGGTCGCGCCTACTCGAAGCCGATGCTCTCCACGGGCTACACCAAGGACACCAGCGCCGACGACCTCGCGCAGCTGGACGCCGGGTCCATGGGCAAGCAGTTGAAAGCCAGCGTGTGGACCATGACCCGCGTTGCGGGCATTGATACTGCCAATCAGGTGATCAAGGTCGGCGATGCGGAAACCGCGATTCACTACGGCAAGCTGGTGCTGGCGCTGGGCGCGCAGACCATACAGCCGCCGATAGAGGGCGATGCGCTGGAACTGGTTTATTCGGTGAACGACCTGCTCGACTACGACGACTTCCGCACGGCGATGGAGAAGAATGCCGTGCGTAAGGTGTGCATCATTGGTGGTGGCCTTATCGGCTGTGAGTTCACCAATGACCTGCTCAACGGTGGCTACGAGGTAGAGGCAGTGGACCCCCTCGGCTACTGCCTGCCTACGCTGCTGCCGGAAACGGCAGGCAAGGCGGTGCAGGCGGCGCTGGAGGCCAAGGGTGCCCGTTTCCACTTCGGTCCGCTGGTCACCGCGGTCAACCGCGCGGAGCAGGGCGTGGTGGTGAGCCTGAACAATGGCGAACGTATCAACGCAGACATCGTGGTGTCCGCGGTGGGCGTGCGGCCCCGGGTAGATCTCGCCAAGGCCGCTGGTCTGGAAGTGAACCGCGGGATCGTCACCAACCGCCTGCTGGAAACCAGTGCGCCCAATGTCTATGCCCTGGGCGATTGCGCCGAAGTGGCAGGTCACGTGCTGGTCTATGTGGCACCGCTGGTGGCCTGCTCCCGCGCGCTGGGCAAGACCCTCGCCGGTGAGCCCACCGAGGTGGTCTACCCACCCATGCCGGTGACCATCAAGACACCGGCCTGTCCGGTCGTCGTGGCCCCGCCGCCAGCCGGCGTCGAAGGGGAGTGGCAGATCGATGCCGATGGCAGCGATGTACGTGCAGAGTTCCGCAACGCTGCGGGCGAGCTGCTCGGCTTTGCCCTGACCGGTGACGCGACCAAGGCGAAAATCGAGCTGCAGAAAGCGCTGCCGGCCATACTGCCCTGAGCCGCGGCCCGCTGGATGCCCAGCGTGCCCGGCGGCAGCTGGAGGCCTGGCTGGAAGGTGCGGTTGTCGGCCTCAACCTGTGCCCCTTTGCGCGCCCGCTGCTGGGTTCGCCAGCACTGCGCGTTGTGGTGTGCGAGGCCAGCGACAGTGCTGCAGGCCAGCGTGAGATGGACGGCTGCCTGCTCGCGGAGTTTGACCTCCTGCTGAACAGCACACGGGACGAGGTGGCCACCACGCTGCTGGCCTTCACCGGGGCGCTGGCTTCCTTCGATGCGTACCTGGATTACCTCGATCACGCGAACACGCTGCTGCAGGCTGCCGGTCTCGAGGGCATCGTGCAGCTGGCGAGTTTTCACCCGGAGTACCAGTTCGCGGGTGAGCCGGCCCAGGCAGCCAGCCACTACAGTAACCGGGCGCCGCTGCCGGTCATTCACCTGCTGCGCGAAGACCTGCTGGAAGAGGCGCTGGCTCGCTGGCCCAATCCCGAGCGTATTCCCGAGACGAACATTGCCCGTTTGAACAGTATCGGGCGCGCCGCGCTGGCGGCGCAGCTGGCGGAGTGGCAGGCACTGTAGCTGCTGCAGTCAGACCTCGGCGAACTTCTCCCGCTGCGCGGTCCAGCGCTGAATCAGCGCTTCGATGACCGCGGGGTCCCCCTGCTGCAGAGTGTGGGCGATGGCGTGAACCGCGTCCAGCAGGTGATTGTGCGCGGGCAGCTCGGCAATACGGAAGGCAAGCAGCCCGGTTTGCCGGGTGCCCAGCACTTCGCCCGGGCCGCGCAGTTCCAGGTCCTTCTCCGCGATGTAAAAGCCGTCGTTGCTTTCCCGTAGCGCCAGCAGGCGCTGCTGTCCGCTGCGGGACAATGGGGATTGGTACAGCAGCACACAGTGGCTGGCACCGCCGCCACGGCCGACGCGGCCGCGCAGTTGGTGCAGCTGTGCCAGCCCGAGGCGTTCGGGGTTTTCGATCACCATCAGACTGGCGTTGGGCACATCCACGCCCACTTCGATCACCGTGGTCGCTACCAGCAGGGCGATCTCGCCGCCCTTGAAGGCGTCCATCACCGAGGCTTTTTCTGCCGCTTTCATGCGCCCGTGCACCAGGCCGATCTGCAGCCCGGGCAGTGCCTCCCGCAGCAGTTCGGCGGTTGCCTCCGCCGCCTGCGCCTGCAGGGAATCACTCTCCTCGATCAGCGTGCACACCCAGTAGGCCTGCCGTCCGCTGGCGCAGGCGTGGGCAACCCGGGCGATCACCTGGTCACGCCGCTGGCTGTCGATGAGCACCGTGG
This sequence comes from Halieaceae bacterium UBA5044, assembly GCA_002416125.1. GTDB lineage: Bacteria > Pseudomonadota > Gammaproteobacteria > Pseudomonadales > Halieaceae > Haliea. Next base: position 158,460 of record DIBU01000001.1, on the reverse strand, counting down.
TAACCGGCTCCCGGCCCGGGGGCAACTCATCGATCACCGAGAAATCGAGGTCGGCGTAGGCGACCATGGAGAGTGTGCGGGGGATCGGTGTCGCGGTCAGTACCAGCTGGTGCGGCCGGCCCTCGCTACCGGCTTTCTGGCTCAGGGCGAGGCGCTGGTGCACGCCGAACTTGTGTTGCTCGTCGACCATCACCAGCCCCAGCCGGTGAAACGCCACCGCCTCCTGAAACAGGGCATGCGTGCCAATCGCCAGGGCCGCCTCGCCCGTGGCGAGGCGCTCGGTCGCCACTTGTCGAGCCTTACCCTTGACCCGTCCACTCAGCCATTCGACCGTGATGCCGAGCGGTGCGAACCAGTGTTCGAAATTCAGCCGGTGTTGCTCGGCGAGGATCTCCGTGGGCGCCATCAGCGCCACCTGATAGCCATTGGCGATGGCCTGCAGTGCCGCATGGGCGGCCACCAGGGTTTTGCCCGAACCCACATCACCCTGCACCAGGCGCAGCATGGGCACCGGCCTCGCCAGATCAGCGGCAATCTCCGTCATCACCCGCTGCTGGGCGCCGGTGGGTGTAAACGGCAGGCTTTGCAGTAGCGCCTGCTGCAGCGGCTGGCCTCTGTCGACGTGCAAAGCGGGTGCCGGTGTGGCTTGCTGCCGCGCCCGCAAGCGCAGCAGCGACAGGTGATGGGCGACCAGCTCTTCCAGCGCCAGGCGCAGCTGGGCGGGATGGCGGCCCTCCAGCAGCGCGTCCAGGGGCGCATCCGGTGGGGGCGCATGCAGGTATTGCAGGGCCTGTACAAGGGTGAAAGCCTGGCCACTGTCTGCGGGCAGCAGGTCCCGGGGCTGTGCCCGTTGCAGAAAGCCCAGCGCCTGGCCGCACAGCTTGCGCCACTGGGCCTGTCCTATGCCCGTCGTGGTGGGATATACGGGGGTGAGCGTCTCTTCCCCGGTACTGCGTGACGCGCCACGGGCCTCACCCGTTTCCAGGGCCCGGTACTCCGGGTGGAATATCTCGAAGCCGTTGGCGCCTCGACGCACCTGGCCAAAGCAGCGCAGGCGCGTTCCCGGTTGCAGGCTGTTCTTCTGCGCCGCGCTGAAGTGGAAAAAGCGCAGGGTGAGCGTGCCGGTGCCGTCCTGGATGCGGGCCACGAGGCTGCGACGGCGGCCGAAAACGATATCCGCGAGACGCACTTCCCCTTCCACGGTGACTTCGCTACCGTCCTGCAGGCCCGCGATGGGCGTGATCCGTGTGCGGTCCTGGTAACGTAGCGGCAGGTGAAACAGCAGGTCCTCGACCTGGGTGATGCCGTAATCCGCCAGCTGTGCCGCCAGTCGCGGACCTACCCCGCGCAGCGCGGTTACCGGCACCGGTTCAAGTACCGTCACGGTCTGCTCCCGCGCCGGATTGAGAATGGCGGGCGCCGTGTGACGTGTATTCAGGGGTACAATGCAGACGGGAGTGGCCTGTAATCACTGCGCGGCGCCCATTCAGGTGAAAGCCCGGTAGTGTAACCAGTCAGGGAAGGCGAAATGAAGAACAAAAGTGTGCTGATTGTCGGCTGTGGTGACCTGGGTACCCGGGCGGGGCTGTCCCTGGCGAGCGCCGGCTGGGCGGTGACCGGCCTGCGCCGGGACATTGGGCAGTTGCCTGTGGCGTTCACAGGCCTCGCCGCGAACTACGCTGCCGCAAACGCCGACCTGTCGATGCTGCAGACACTGGCGCCGGATTTTGTGCTGCTCACCCTGAAACCTGCCGGCAGTGGCGAAGCAGGCTACAGGGCGGGCTTCAGCGACGCCGTGGGCGCTGTGTTGCGGGGGCTGGGCAGCCACCGCCCGGCGGGCATACTCATGGTCTCCAGCACGCGGGTCTACGCGGAAGCGGATGGCGGCTGGGTGGAGGATGACAGCCCTCTCGTGACGACCGATCCTGCCGCCGGGGCGATTATCGACGCCGAACAGCAGCTGTTTGATTCACTCCACCCAGCCTGCACAGTGCGCAGTGCCGGTATTTATGGCGACCCGGAGGGATTCCTGCTGCGACGTGTCGCGCGCGGTGAGCTGTGTGCAGCATCACCGGTTCGCTACAGCAACCGCATTCACCGGGAGGACGTGGCTGGCCTGCTGGCCTGGCTGTTGCAGCGCTGGGCACAGGGTATTGCGCCTGCCCCGCGCATCATTGCCGTGGACAACAATCCTGCGCCGCAGTACGAAGTGGAAACCTGGCTGGCCCGCGCGCTGGGCCTGGATACCTGGCAAACCGGCGCCTCAACGCCGCGCAGTGTGGCACACAAGCGCTGCCGCAACAGGGCGCTGACCGCGAGCGGCTACCGGCTGCGCTATCCCGACTACCGCAGCGGCTACAGCGCGGTGCTGCGGGCGCGGGTCTAGACGACCAGAATCGCCTCAACTTCAATGGCGACACCCTTGGGCAGACCGGCGACCTGGACACAGGCGCGCGCCGGAAACGGCGGCTGCAGAAACTCCGCCATGACCTCGTTGACCGCCGCAAAGTCCGCCATATCCGTCAGCGAGATGTTGATCTTCACCACACTGGCGAGACTGCCGCCCGCAGCCTCGGCCACCGCGGCGAGGTTGCTGAACACCTGCCGGGCCTGGGCCTGAATATCACCCGTGACCAGCTCCATGGTGCCCGGCACCAGCGGAATCTGACCCGACAGCCACACGGTGTTGCCCACTTTCACAGCCTGCGAATAGGGCCCGATGGCTTCGGGGGCGTCTGGGGTGGAGATAATGGCTCGATTGGTCAACGGTTTGCTCCGGGTTTCACGCGCCGTGCTGGCGCTTCGTTTTTCAGTCGGGACACGCGGCGCACAGAGTTTACCGTGCGCAGCCGTTTCATGATGTTGGCGAGATGCACGCGGTTGGTCACCTGCATCGCCAGATCCACGAAGGTGAACTGGTAGTCCTTGTCCTCGGTGGAGATTTTCTCGATATTCACCCCCATGCTGTTGATGCGGGTGGCGAGCACCGCGATCATGCCGCGGCGGTTTTCTACCTCGATGCGCAGCTCTGTCAGGTATTCACCCTGCACCTGGTCATCCCAGCGCAGGGCCACCAGACGCTCGCGGTTCTCCCGCATCTCCATCAGGTTCTTGCAGCGCTCACGGTGCACGACTACGCCCTTTTCAGAGCTCAGGTAGCCTTCGATGGGGTCGCCCGGGATGGGGTGGCAGCAGCGTGCATAGGTCACCATGAAGCCTTCGGTACCCCGAATCGCCACCGGTTGCAGCTTGCGTTCCGCAGACTCGGAGGGTTCCACAAATTCCCCGAGGATCTGCTGCGCGGTGATCGGCGGCAGGCGGTTGCCGCGGGCGATGTCCTCCAGCAGGTCGTCCAGCGCACTGTAGTCATTGTTGGCGAGGTAATCCTGCAGGCGATCTTCAGGCAGCTGTTCGAGAGTGCTGTCGAAGGCTTGCAGGGCCTTGTCGAGGAGACGCTTGCCCAGGGCCACCGAGTCTTCCCGCGTCTGGTGCTTGAGGAAGTGACGGATGTTGGTGCGTGCCTTGGCGGTCACCGCGTAGTTGAACCATGACGGGTTTGGACGGGCGCCCGGAGCGGTGAGGATTTCCACCGTCTGGCCGCTCTGCAGCGGCTCCGACAATGGCGCCAGACGCCGGTTGATGCGGCAGGCGACGCAGCTGTTGCCGACATCGGTGTGCACCGCGAAAGCGAAGTCCACCGCTGTGGCGCCGCGGGGCAGCTCGAGAATGCGTCCCTTTGGCGTGAACACGTAAATCTCGTCGGGGAACAGGTCGATCTTGACGCTCTCGATAAACTCCAGCGAGTTACCGGCGCGCTGCTGCATTTCAAGGAGGCCCTGTACCCACTCCCTGGCGCGGGCGTGGCTGCCGTTCGCGGAGTGGCTGTCGCTTTTGTACAGCCAGTGTGCCGCGATGCCGTTATTGGCCATTTCTTCCATTTCGCGCGTGCGAATCTGGATCTCGATGGGCACGCCGTGCATGCCCATCAACACGGTGTGCAGTGACTGGTAACCGTTGGCCTTGGGAATGGCAATGTAGTCGCTGAACTCGCCGGGGACCGGCTTGTACAGACTGTGTACCGAGCCCAGTACCCGGTAGCAGGTATCCACCGAGTCGACGATGATGCGAAACGCGTAGATGTCCATGATCTCCGAGAAGGACTTCTTCTTGGATTTCATCTTGCTGTAAATGCTGTAGAGGTGCTTCTCGCGGCCGATCACCTCGACATCGTGGCCTTCCTGCTCCAGTGTGGATTCAATCTGGTGGCGGATCTTGTCCACCAGTTCCTTGCGGTAGCCGCTGCTGGCGCGGATGGCGGCCTTGATGCGCGATGCGCGCATCGGGTAGAGGGCGCTGAAGCCGAGATCCTCGAATTCCATACGCACGGCATTCATGCCCAGGCGCATGGCGATGGGCGCGTAGATTTCCAGGGTCTCGCGGGCGATGCGCCGCGCCTTGTCTTGGGGCAGCACGCCCAGCGTGCGCATGTTGTGCAGTCGGTCGGCCAGTTTCACCAGAATGACGCGAATGTCCCGCGCCATGGCCAGCGCCATTTTCTGGAAGTTTTCTGCCTGCTTTTCAGCCAGCGAACCGAATTCCATCTGGGTGAGCTTGCTCACGCCATCGACCAGTTCGGCGACGGCGGGGCCGAACTGGCTGCCGATGGAATCCTTTTCGATGCCGGTGTCTTCGATGACATCGTGCAGCATGGCGGCCATCAGGCTCTGGTGGTCCATGTGCATGTCGGCGAGGATACCGGCCACGGCCAGTGGGTGCGTGACGTAGGGCTCGCCGGTGCGGCGGACCTGGCCGAAGTGCGCCTGTTCTGCAAAGTAGTAGGCGCGGCGCACCTGTTGCGCCTGCGCAGGATTCAGGTAGCTGCGCAGGGTGGAGTCGAGGGCGTCTATGGTCTGCATGTTCTGTTACCTGCTTACCACGGCAGCCCTGAGCCGTTAGAGCGGCTCGTGGGCCCCCATGACCTCGGCCAGCTCCTCTTCCGCATCGCGCTCTTCTTCGCGGGTGAGGATGGAGGAGTTGATCAGGCCTTCAGCGATTTCGCGCAGCGCGATCACCGTGGGCTTGTCCGATTCTTCCTCGACCAGGGGATCCTTGCCGCCGGTGGCGATCTGGCGGGCGCGTTTGCTGGCGACCATGACCAGTTCAAAGCGGTTGTCGACGTTTTCAAGGCAGTCTTCTACGGTTACGCGTGCCATGTGCGGGTGATTCCTGTCAGGGTTAACGAACCCTCAATTATACCCGGATCCGGCCCCTTAGTGTATAGCGCGTCCGCTGTGTGAATAATACGCCCGGCGCGCGCTTCAGGGCTTCAACAGATCCTGCAGCAGACCACTGAGTACCTGTTGCTGGCGCGCGGTCTGCAGGCGTTGACCAATCACGATCGCCTCCAGCTCCATCAGTGCCACCTCGAAGTCGTTGTTGACCACGAGGTAGTCTGACTGCACGTAGTGCGACATCTCCTCCACAGCCTCTGCGAGGCGGCTGGCAATCACCGCGGGATCGTCCTGGCCGCGGCCCGTGAGACGCTGCTCCAGAGCCTCGCGCGAGGGCGGCAGGATGAAGATGCCGCAGGTGTCGGGCAGCAGCCGTTTCACCTGGGCGGCGCCCTGCCAGTCGATTTCGAGAATAACGTCGGTACCGGCGGCCAGCTGCGCCTCAACCCAGGCCTGGGAGGTGCCATAGAGGTTGCCGAAAACCCGGGCGTGTTCAAGAAAGGCCGCTTGCTCCAGCATGCCAATGAAGGTGGCTTCATCGACAAAATGATAGTTCACCCCATCCTGCTCACCCGGGCGCTGCGGTCGGGTGGTATGGGATACCGAGACTTGCAGCGACGGGCGGCGCTCCAGCAGGGCATTGACCAGACTGGTCTTGCCGGCGCCGCTGGGCGCGGAGACGGTATACAGGGTTCCGGTGGCGTTCATGGGCGGCAGCTGTCCTTGTGGCGTCGTGCAGTCTCAGCAGCATTTTACACATTGCGAAGTGCAAGTGGGGGCGTTTCCCGCAGCGGACTCTCAGGGAACAGGTCCGTCGCAGGGTCAGGCTTCGTCCGGCACGCTGAAGAACGTCTGGTAGCGCTGGTACAGCTGCCGCTGAGCATCGGTCACGCTGTACTCATGCCGCCCGAACTTGCCCTGGGGCTTGCGTGACAGATAAGCCTGCATGGCGTTGCGCCCGGCCGCGTCGAGTGGCATGCCCAGCGCCTGGAAAAGGTTCGCCAGCGCGGGCAGTGGCTCCTGTATCAGGTCGTGATACAGGAAACTGTGCAGCTGGCCGTTGGGCAGCAGGCCGCTCTGCAGCAGGTCAATTACGGCGTTGAGCCGCGCGGCGCCTGCCTCGGGCGTCATCAGGCTCTCGAAGGCGCGGGCGTCAAAGGCCTTGCTGCTGCGCATCCAGTACAGGGTGCCCAGCAGGTTGGTGACGGAAGCCTGCGCTACAATCGGATCGCGGTGGGTAATGACCACCCGTGCATCCGGGAACACCTGAAACAGCACGGACAGGTTGCCGAGGTGCGAGGGTGCCTTGAGCAGCCAGTGCTGGCGCGGGTTTTTCCACTGCAACACTTTCAGCATGCGCTTGTAGTAGCGGTAGGCCGGTGCCAGATCCTGCTGGTAATACCAGTCGTTGTAGCGTGGTATCTGGTACTGCCCCGGCAGATTCTCGCTGCGGAATGTGCAGCTCATGGCGACGATGCATTCGTTGGGTATCTCCGCGCCCATTTCGTGCATGGTGGCGTAGCTGGGGACTACGCGTTTCCACTGCGTCACCAGGTGTTCGCAGCGCGCTATCCGCGGGTCATTGTGGTAATGCGCGGCCTCCGGCGGGGGGTAGGGAAACATCATTTCCCAGTTGCGCGGGGAGCCAAACCGCATGTCCTGCGCCAGCAGCTCAAAGAGTATGGACGTGCCCGAGCGCGGCAGGCCGGTGATGACGACCGGCTGGTCAATCACTTCATCCTCGATTTCCGGGTGTTGTGCGTAAGCCGCTTCGATGCCCAGTCGCGCCTCCAGCCAGCGGAGGATATCGGAGCGGGTCATCAGCCTGCCGAGCAGGTGCAGGTCCGCTTCCTCCTCCAGTGCCTGCAGGAAGACGTGAAAACCCTCCAGCCAGTCATCACTGCCAAAATCAGCGAAGCCGGTATTGCGTCGAGCGGTGTCCATCAGCTCCTCGGCGCGCAGAGGCACCAGGCTGCGGATGTCCATGTGCTGCCCTTCGTCAATGACGCGCTGCACCCATTCAGGGCGGGCCGGCGGTGTCCATTCACTCATCTGTTTTCTCCCGGCGATGCTGCCTGACGGTGTCAGGGCATGTAGGCGCCGCCACTGACCGAAATCAACTGCCCTGTGACATAGCCCGAACGATCCGATGCGAGGAACAGCGCCATCCAGGCGATATCCTCGGGGCGCCCCAGTTTGGGGATGGGCAGGCCGCTCATGTTATAGAGGGTGCCCTCCTGCAATGCCTTTTCCATCGCATCGGGCTTGCCCATGGTCTCGAAACCAAAGCGGTTCCAGAAACTGCCCTCACCCACGTCATCGGCTTCGTACGGTACGATCCAGCCCGGACAGATATTGTTGACGCGTATCCCCTTGCCGGCCCATTCCCAGGCAAGGCCCTTGGAGAAGCTGTTGACGAAGCCTTTCACACCGCCGTAGTGCACAACATTGGCCGCAGCTTCACCCAGGAGGGAGGAATTGGAAGAAATGTTGATGATGCTGCCGGTCTTGCGTGACAGCATATCCTGCGCGACCGCCTGGCAGCAGTTCACCACGCCGTCGATATTCAGCGCAATTTCCCAGCGGCGCGCGTCGGCATCGAGCTCCTCGAGATTGGCGGGATGAGCGACTCCGCCCGCATTGTTGACCAGCACATCGACCGGCCCGAAAACCTCATTGGCACGCGCCACCATTGCGTCGACGCTGGCGCGGTCGGTGACGTCGGTGGCAACTGCCAGTACCTTGCCCGGCAGGCCAAGCTTCGCCGCCTCTGCGGCGAGTTTTTCGCCGGTGGCGACATCACGCGATGCGCTGACGACATTCAGACCCTCGCGGGCAAATTCCAGCACCAGGCCGCGCCCGATGCCACCGCTGCCGCCGGTGATGATGGCGGTCTTGCCTTGCAACTCCAGATCCATGATCTTGTCCTCTCGTTAATCATGATTGTGGTCTGTGACTCAAACCCCGAAACGCTGGATCACACCGCGGCGACGTGCGGCGATCTGGGCAGCCCGGCCCGCGGCATCCACGCGCCGGACGTCGGCCGGCAGCAGGGCGTCGAGCTCACTCAGCTTCACCTGCTGGGCCTGCGGCGTTGGGTAGTGGTCGGCCTGCATCCAGCGCACTGTGAGGTAACCCTCGTTGAAGCCGGCGGGGTCCAGCCAGTTGGCGTGACCGGTATCGACGTGAGCGATGACGAGAATCAGCTCGCCGTCATCCTGTAATTGCGCGTAGTGGCAGTTGGTGTTGCTGAGCACGCTGCGATAATCCATGGAGCACCACCAGTAGTTGCCGAACTCCACCGCCCAGTAGTGCGCCCTGGGCGGCTTCACGCGGACAACCAGCGCCTCGTCTGCCGGCAGTTGCCAGTAGGCGATCAAGGGTTCGCCGCCGGGGGTTGCGTCGATTGCGTTATCGTCGAGCTGGCGATAGGACAAAAAGGTGTTGGGGCGCGCTTTCCAGCGCTCGATCATGTCGGCCCAGTAGGCCAGGGAATCGCCTACCCACTGCGACACCGCGGCCAGGCCCCGTTCCAGCCGCGCGGTATCCATCACCGGCGCGGGTGCGGGCGCTCCGCTGATACGGTCGATGCTGGCGTGCATTGGCCGCTCGTTCTCCCAGTCCGCGAAGAATTGACGGAAGGTAACGCGGAACGTGTTGGGGGAGGTTTGCAGCCAGTTGCCCGGGTGTGGGTCGGGGCTGCAGATCAGTTCGAAGCTGCCGTCCTCGGCAACCTCCAGATCCTGGCCGAACAGCGTGTGTACAGCGGCTCCGCCCCAGGGGGTATTGCCGTGCTCTACCGCGGTGACCGCAAAATAGCGCGCGCTGCCGCGGTTGCCGTGAATCCGGTAGGTGTCGGTGCCGTTTATCGGGCCACCGACATACACGGCGTCGGGGTTGTCACCACCCTGCTTGCGAATGGGATCGAAGTAATGCAGGAGCTCCGGATGCAGTGGGTCGTCATTCTCCAGGAAGAACTGCATGCCCAGGCCAATATTCTGCGCCAGACAGCGAAAGCCTGCGGCGCGACTCAAATCGCCGCTGGGCACACCCTCGCTGAACGGTAGCCGCCCAGCGGATTTCAGCTGGTCGCAAAATTGATCCCAGGCACGGGTGAGTCTCTGATCTTCGCTGCGTCGATTCTCGTTGCTCATGCGATGTCCTCCCGGGTCAGGTTGTGCAAGGTGCGTTCTATGAGTTCGCGGAGGTGACGCGCCGAGTAATAACGGGAGTCCAGCAAGGCACCGCAGCAGGCCCCGGCCATAAACACCGTGAGATCTCCGGCGATCCGCGCCAGATCCGCCCCGGCATGAATTTCACCGCTCTCCAGCGCTGTTTCCAGGTCGCCATGATAGCGTTTGCGGGTCAGCGCCAGACGCTTCTGTTGCTCGCGCCGGTGCTGCGGTTCGATCGCTGCAACACTCCAGAAACACAGACGGATTTTCCACTCCTCGCGGGACTCCGTGTTCAGTGGCAAAACGGCGTTGAGACGTGCGCGCAGGGCATCCAGGCCGGTGCGCCCTGTGGTAAGCCGCTGTTCGCGGCGCATGTAACGGGCGTTCATCTGTTCCAGCGCTGCCGCGATGACGGCGTCCTTGTCGGCAAAGTAGTGTTCAACAATGCCTTTGGACACCCCCGAGGACTGTGCAATGGCGCGCATTGTGGTGCCTTGCAGGCCCTGCTCTGCGATACAGCGCGCGGCGGCTGAGGCAATCATGGCTCTGCGTTGTTCATGGTCGACTTTCTTGGGCATGGACGTTGTTTTTCCTCAGTGCTGTGGAGTTTGCGCCACTTCGCCGCTTTATGCAAGCCAGCTGGCCCATAAAAATAATCTCGATTCGGCGCAGGGTACTAATACATACGCAGGAGTTACTGCACGTTTTTTTTCTATACGCTCGGCGATAATAGCAATTTTTGACGTGCTGCATTCCAGCACGGACAGGCCAGCTTGCGATTTACTCAGGGAGACTGTTGTGACACAGAGTAAAGATATGTCCTCCGCGGAGACCCGCGGCGCGCGCGATGTATTGCCTCGCTTGAGGCCGGTGACGGCGGATGCGCTCCAGGAAAGGGCCAGGCAGCTGCGCCTCGACATACTGGACGTCATCAGTCACGCCCCGATGGGCCATTATTCCAGCAGCCTGTCCTGTGCGGAGATACTGGTCACTCTCTATCACCATGTGCTGCGCTTGCGCAGGGGAGAGCCGGGTTGGGACGACCGCGATCGTTTTCTGCTTGGCAAAGGCCATGTGGCCGTCGCGCTGTGGCCGCTGTTTGCCGAACTGGAGTTCTTTCCGCAGACATGGTTGCGAACCTTCGGTCAATTGGACAGCAAGCTCACGGATCATCCCGATATGCACCGTGCACCCGGCGTCGACTTCAGTTCGGGGTCGCTGGGCCACAACCTCTCCGTGGGTCTGGGCATGGCACTGGCCGCGCGGCGCCGCGGGAAGGACCACCGTATCTACGTGCTGTTGGGTGATGGCGAGATTCACGAAGGCCAGGTGTGGGAAGCGGCCATGGCCGCGGCACACTACAAGGTCGGGAACCTGGTGGCAATCGTGGATGCCAATGGCTCCTGTGCCGACGGCCCCACCGAGTCTGTTATGGGCATCGAGCCCCTGGCGGAGCGCTTTTCCAGCTTTGGCTGGCACAGCATTGAAGTGGACGGACACGATTCCGGGCCCTTGATGCAGGCCTTCGAGGGAGCGATGCGCGTTACTGACCAACCGGTATGTGTTGTGGCCCGCACGCTGAAAGGCAAGGGAATTTCGTTTATGGAGGCGTCTCCGCGCGAATGGCACCTCGGGGCCCTGAACGGCGCGGATCTGGAGCAGGCTCGGCGCGAAATCAGGGAGGCAAGACAATGAGCACCATGAGTGATCCTTTCAGCTTCAATGCCGGTGCGGTGGAAAGCAGCTACGTCGGCAATCTGGGTGAGGCGTTTCGTCGCTACGGGGAGCAGAACGAGGACGTGCTGCTGATTTCGCCAGATCTTGGTGCCGGCCCGGTTACCGGCGCCTTTGTTCAGCAGTTTCCGGAGCGCTTTATCGACGCCGGCATTGCGGAATGCAATGCCATGTCCATGGCGGCGGGTATGGCGACCTATGGTTATAAGGTGTTTGTCCTGCAAATGGGTGCCTTTGGCGCGCTGAAGTGCGCCGAGCAAATCCGTACCGACCTTGCGTTCTCTCAAGTTCCGGTGCGCATTCTGTCGGCCTGGAGTGGCCTTGCCATGGGCTTTTTCGGCACCACACATCACGCAGTGGAGGACATCGCGATTACCCGGGCCATTCCCGGCCTCACGGTGCTCGCGCCAGCCGACGACAACGCCGCGACAGCAATGCTGTCGGCGTCCGAGCAGGTACCGGGCCCGGTGTTCATCAGGCTGACCGACGCCAATATACATCCGGTGTATGACGCCCCCCCGGAGATTACGGTGGGACGCTTTGGGCGCTTGCGCGACGGTGTTGACGGAACAATCGTAGGCACCGGTCTGGGCGCGCAGCTGGCTGCCGGTGCCGCGGCGCTCCTCGCCCAGGAGGGCCTGTCGATTCGCGTACTGGACGCCTACAGTTTGAAACCCCTCGATGAGGCGGCGATTGTGGAGGCCGCGCGTGCGACCGGTGCGATTCTGACCGTGGAAGAACACCTGGTCACCGGCGGCTTGGGCAGTGCGGTGGGCGAGGTGCTGGCCCGCAACGGACTGGCGGTGGCGTTCGCCATTCACGGCCTGCCGGATGAGACGCTTACGGTGGGCATGCCGGAACAGCTGTACGCACACTATGGGCTCACGATTGAGGAAACAGCTCAACGCATGCGTTCCCTGGTGAGCGGCAAGCGCTAGCTGCGCCCCGCGCCAGCGTCAGTTGAATCGCGGCGAATTCGTGCGCGCCGAGACGCCGCCGTCGACACAGAGCAGAGCGCCGTTGATGTAGTCGGCCTGCCTCGAGGCGAGGAAGCAGATTGCGTTGGCGATCTCTTCCGGTTCGCCGAGGCGCCCGGGAACCGTTTGCGCGGCCCATGCCTCGACCCCGCCCGGGGACTGCTCCGCTGCGGCAACCATCGGCGGCGTCGCGATGGGGCCCGGCAGAATCACGTTACAACGGATGCCGGCGCGCGCGTTCTCCACTGCCGTGGTGCGGGTGAGATTTACCAGCGCGGCCTTCGCCGCACCGTAAGCTCCCAGACCCTCCTCGCCGGCCAGCGCGGCGCCGGAGGCGATGTTGATAATCGCCCCGCGCTGCGGGCCCGGGTTGTGGCGCATAACGGATACGGCGCTGCGAACACCGTAGAAGGCGCCATCCAGCGTGACGCGGAAGACGCTCTCCCAATCCTCGTTGCTGCAGTCCACAACCGGGCCAAACAGCGACCGGGCGGCATTGTTGACCCAGATATGCAGCCCTCCACCCGCTTCGACCGCAAGTGTGGCGAGACGCTCCGCGGTGGCTGAATCGCCGATGTCACCCGTCAGAATGACTGACCGGTCGGGCGTGTTCAGCGTGGCGCGTGTCGCTGCCGCCTGTTCTTCACTCACATCATTGAGTACCAGCCAGCAGCCCTCACGGCTGAGCCGCTGCGCGGTGGCGCGACCGATGCCGCTGCCCGCGCCGGTGATCACGGCCACCTTGCCCTGTAGATCCTGATACATGGGTTGTCTCCTGTTTGTTGTAGAACGGCAGCCGACAAGGGTGTGCCCTGGGCGGGGAAAAGACATCATGCATATTCATGAGCGGCATGGCTGGATGCGGCCCCGCATCGGGCATCCACCCCGGACCCGCCCTTTACAAGCCATAGATCGCGCGGATCACATGACTCACCAGGGATGACTGTTGCGTCACACCGACCTTGCGGAAGCTCGCATACAGATGCGTTCTCGCGGTGTTTTTGCTGATGCCTGTATCACTGGCAAAGCCCTCCAGCGTACCGCCGTTGGCCAGCGCGATGACCAGTCGTGCTTCCTGCGGTGTGAGCCCGAATGCGTCCATCACCAGTGGCGTTTGATCGATCTGGCGCAGCTCGGGGTCTGTCATGTACAGCGCCGCGTGCTGAATATCATCCAGGCTGTCCTCTTGCGCCAGCCGGCGCAGGGTGAGGAACAGCGGCGACCGACCCGTTTCCCGCTCCACCGGTATTACGTGCGGCACGGCCTGCGTGCTGTCGGTGAGCAGCTGCGCTACGGCCTGTTGCAGTTGCTGGTGCTCCCGGTGGTGCATGACGCGCAGCTTGCCGGCCACCCGCGCAATGCTGGTGTTGTCCTTCAGTAGTTGCTCGGCAACGCTGTTCATGTGAACGATACGGAGCCCGGCATCAAGCATGACGGTTCCCAGTGCCAGGCTGGTAAAAGCCTGTTCATGCAGCGTGTGTTCGCGGGCGAGGCTGCGGCCGTTCTCCAGCCAGACCGCAAGTTCACGGAACTGTGGTTTGAGAAGCTCCAGAATGTCGCGCTCCCGCGCCCCGAAGTCCGGTGCGCCGTGTCCACGAATCAGGCGAACGAACAGTGCCACCTGGCCGCTGCGCTGGATATCGAAGCCGACGATCTGCTCCTGGTCAAAGGGTTTCATGAAGGCGTTGTAGTACACGGTCCGGCGCAGCTGCGACCGGGGGATCAGGTCATCCAGTGCGACGGTGTCTCCGTCCGGCAGGTCGACCAGTGGCGCCAGCGCGGAATAGTTGTTGGCGAAGTTCATGAGATCCTGCGGTGAATAGTTCGCTCCACCCACGTACGCAATCCCGGCATCCCCCGGCGTTGGCAGCCGGAGTCCGATCACTGTCAGGCAGGGCTGACACAGTGCGCGCAGCTCGCTCAGGAAGTCCTGCCACGGCTCGGCCTGAAAGCGGCCGCGATAGAGCGCCGCGACCAGCGACGCGTATTGCCCCAAGGACAGTGCCCGTTCGCCAGCAGGCGCTTGTGTGTGATCGGGTACATGCGGCATCAGGGGTAGCCTGCAGTCAACAGCGTTGAAATGGTCGCCTGCCGCAGCGGCGTCGCACGCGGCAATTGATGTTCGGGATGCTAGCAGAAAATACGCCCGCAGGTTCAATCCGCACACGGTACTCATGCCGGCACTCCTGCAAATGCATGAGGTGGACAAAACGGCTAATTCGCTACTGTGCTGACTGCTGCCGAGGAACGTACCCGAAGGATCATGATGTGATGCGCAAAGCCATTCTAAGGACTCTGAGCCTGCTGTTATTCGCAGCGGGCTGCTGGCTTGTCGTTGGGGGCATACGCCTGGGCAGTCTTGGTGGGTCGTGGTTTTACATGCTCTGGGGCGCAGTAAATCTTGCGGTGGCGCTGCTGGTCTGGCGCGGTAACCCACTGGGATTCTGGCTGTACATGGCCGCCACCCTGGCAACGCTGGTTTGGGCTCTTGCGGAAACCGGGCTTGCTTTCTGGTTGTTGCTGCCACGCATGAGCTTCCCCCTCGCTATGGCCGGACTCCTGCTGCTGGCATTCTGGGGCATAGCCCACCGGGATGCGCACGCGGGCTTCCGTCTCGGCGTCAGGGCGGGGATCCTGCCGTTTGCATTCCTGATCGCGGTGCTGGGTGCCGCCTTCCTGACCAGTGACGCCCCGGGACCCTCCACGACAAGCGCGTCGGCTCCGGAGGAAATCGGAGACGCTGTGGATGATGCCGGCGAGTGGCGCGATTATGGTCGCAACAAGGCCGGTACGCGCTATGTGCCCGCTGCGGGTATCACACGCGCCAACGTGGCGCAGCTGGAGGTCGCCTGGAGCTATCGCAGCGGTGATCTTCCCGCGGCGTATCCCGAGGCGCAAAATGCCTACAGTTTTCAGGCAACGCCGTTGAAAGTGCATGACAGCCTGTATTTCTGCTCGCCGCGTAATATCGTGATCGCGCTCGAGGCGGAAACCGGGGCAGAGCGTTGGCGGTACGATCCCGGCATTGATACCAGCGGCATTTACATGCTTGCCTGTCGCGGCGTCGCCTACTACGAGAGCGAAGGCGACGTGTGCCCACGGCGTATTCTCATGGCCACGCTGGACGCCCGCCTGATAGCGCTGAACGCCGATACCGGTGCACCCTGCACAGACTTCGGTGAGGGCGGTGAAATCTCACTCCTCGAGGGACTGGGAGAGGTAAAGCCCGGCTATTATCTGGTGACCTCGCCGCCCGCTGTGGTAAACGGCGTGGCAGTGGTTGGCGGATTTGTGCTGGACAACATGTCTGTGGACGAGCCGCCCGGGGTGGTGCGCGGCTACGCCGCGACCAGTGGTCGCCAGCTGTGGACGTGGGATGCCGGTCGCCCTGCAGAAGTCGGGCCCTGGCGGCCAGGTGACGACTACACACGCGGCTCCCCCAACGCCTGGAGCCTGTTCAGTGCCGACGAGGCCCTGGGGCTGGTGTATGTTCCAACGGGCAATGCCACCCCCGATTATTTTGGCGGCCTACGCAGTGCGGCACAGGAGCGTTACTCGAGTTCGGTCGTCGCGCTGGAGGCCACGACAGGAACACTGCGCTGGGCTTTTCAAACCGTGCACCATGACCTGTGGGACTACGACGTCGCCTCCCAGCCGGTGCTCGTCGACCTGCCGATCGCCGGCGAGCGCGTTCCCGCCCTGATCCAGCCGACCAAGCAGGGCGATATATTTCTGCTCGACCGCCGTGACGGAACGCCGCTGGCAGCGGTGCAGGAGCAGCCGGTTCCACAGGGCAAGGTGCCCGGTGAGCGCTATTCCCCTACGCAACCAGCGTCGCTGGGCATGCCCAGCCTGACGCCGCCACCGATGACGGAAAAAGACATGTGGGGCGTTTCGATGCTGGACCAGCTCTGGTGCCGCATCGCCTTTCGCCAGTTGCGCTACGAGGGCAAGTTCACACCCCCGGGCCTGGATCGCAGCCTCTCCTGGCCCGGCAACAATGGGGTCATGAACTGGGGCAGCGTGTCTGTCGATGAGTCACGGCACCTGATGGCGGTCAGTTCTTCATATATGCCCCTGTTGTTGCAACTCGTGAGCCGGGAGGATGCGCCGGCGGGTGAGCACATCAGTTTCGACGCAAACGGCGTGCCTGTTTCTCCCCAACTGGGTACACCTTTTGCCGTGCGCACGGAACGGCCTTTCCTGTCGCCCCTGGGGCTGCCCTGTAACGCACCGCCCTGGGGCAGGCTCGCCGTGATCGACCTGCAAGACCGCAAGCTGCTCTGGCAGCGCCCGCTGGGCACGACCCGTGACCACGCGCCCCTGGGTATTCCGTTGCCCGGGGCGTTTGCGCAGGGTGGTTCCATCATAACGGCGGGAGGACTGATTTTTATCGCCGCGGCGCAGGATGATTACCTGCGTGCTTTCGATGTGGACACCGGTGAGGAGCTCTGGCGACATCGCCTTCCGGCGGGTGGGCAGGCTACGCCGATGAGTTTTGTGTCAAGGCAAACCGGCAGGCAGTATGTCGTGATAGCCGCCGGTGGGCATGCCTACTTGCAGACCACGCTGGGCGATTATGTCGTTGCCTTCAGTCTGCCCGAACGAGAGGGCGCGACGCACCGGCCCTGAATGGCCGGTGCGCCAGACGGCTTCAGCGGTCGAAATCAACCCTGGTATTGATGTCCGGATTGCGTTGTTGCGCAATCTCCGCTGTTCGGGCCTCCAGCATGGGCATGAATGCCGTATCGGGTATGAGCCAGAACAGGCCGTCCTCAATGCCCCGAAAAACCTGCGCTGCAAATTCATCGGGGCTCGGCCCCATGGCGACGTTGTTGGCCACAACATCGTGGAATGCCTGCTCTGCTGCGCCAAGTTTCACCTGCTGATCAGCGGGCCGCAGGCGATCGGAGTGCCATATCCTGGTGGCAACCTCGGCAGGACACAGCACGGAGGCGGTGACGTCACCGGGCTCCTGGGCCAGTTCCTTGTAGAGACTCTCGGTCAACACTGCGACGGCATGCTTGGTGGTCTGGTACGGACTCATGAAAGTGCCGCCGCCCAGCAGTCCACCAATCGATGCCGTGTTGATGATTCTGGCCGCCTCCCCCTGTTGCAGCATTCTGGGCACAAAATGATGCAGGCCGTGCACAACGCCCATCAGGTTGACGTCGATTATCCAGCGCCAGTCCCGCAGTGGACGCTCCCAACACTTGCCGTCGACCAACACCCCTGCGTTATTGAATAACAGGTTCACTTTCCCGTATTTTGAATACACCCATTCGGCAAAATTCGCCACGGCATCGGGATCCGTGACATCCAGCGCACGCGTCGTCAGTTGCCCGCTGTTTTCGCCGGCGCTGTCTGTCAGTTCCTGCAGGCCCTTTGTGTCAACGTCAGCGCCGACCACCCGCATGCCTTGCCGCAAGGCTTGCCGCGCGAGCCCGGCGCCAATGCCACTGCCGGCGCCGGTGATAACGCAAACGCGACTCTCTGAACGATTCATATGGATTCCCCTGTGCTCGATTCTCTCGGTGTTATTGCATGGTTTTGCGACGGAAGTTTTACGCAGCAGTTTGCGCACGCAATATAGCACCGAGAGCGTGCTCGTTGTCTGCGTAAATTAAAAATATGAGGCAGAAAAGCATAAAGAATACTGCATGTATCACGAGGCTTTCTTCATACGAACGTATTATTTTCATGCTTGATATTCCGGGATTTCAAAAATAATTCTGCCTCGAAAAATAAGCCGTAATCCAGACGCAACAAAGCTTGACCATAAGCCAACTGTCCTATAATAATCTTTCAAGGCCGCGATAATCACCCCGTATCCAATAGCCGGTTTTCTCCTCGGGGAGACTCCGCCAGTCGATCGGGGCGAAAGGTGAAACGTGTGGATATATTCCGGTACTTTCATCGCGAGATTCGAAAAAGCAAATACCAATAAACAAGGGAAATGTTATGCGCAAGTCACTATATGAACGTAAATCAATTTCGCTTGCAGTGGCGCTCATAGTCAGCTCCGGGTACGCAGGATTGTCCAGCGCACAGTCGGATGCTGCGCTGGAGGAAATCGTTGTCACGGCGCAAAAGCGTGCAGAAAACATTCAGGAAACACCCATTTCAATTACCGCGTTGAGCGGCAGTGCGATTGAAAAAAGGGGGATCACGAATTCCGGCGATTTGATGGGGGAGATACCGGGCGTCGCCGGCTTCGAGGCACCGGGCTCACGTGGTACCACGGGCCTCACTATCCGCGGCATGGCCAGCGGTGGCCCCAACAACCTTTCACTGGACCCCGCGATAGGCATTTACCTGGATGGTGTTTTCATCGGCAAGAATGTCGGCTCGGCCCTGGACGTCGCGGAGCTTGAGCGTATCGAGGTACTGCGCGGGCCCCAGGGCACCCTGTACGGTCGCAACTCGACTGGTGGCGCGGTGAACTTCATATCCCGAAAGCCCACCGGGGAATTTGGCCTGCGCGCTACCGGCGCGGTGGGTAATTATGACTACCGCAGCCTGAAACTGAATGTTGATTTGCCGGCAATCGGTGAGGTGGGGAGTGGACTGGGCCAGATCGCCTTCAGTGTGGGCTATCAAACGCGCCTGCGCGACGGTTTTCAGGAGAATGACAGCCCGGGAGGTGCCGACTTCAACGACCTGGATCGCCAGGCCTGGCGGTTGGCCGCGAAGTGGGATCTGACAGAGCATTTTTCTGCCGACTATATTTACGACCACAGCGCACTGGATGAGTCCAACGCGCTGGAACAGGTTGTTGGGTTCAACCCCGTCGATGCGGCGGGGCTCGTTGACCGTGTTTCGGCACTGCAGGGCATTCTGCTCGGGGCGCGCGCCTGGGCGGCGACACCCGGCACGGATCCGCGCATCAGCGAGCGCTGGATCCCTTCCCTGGAACAGACCATAGCCTCTTATCAAGGCGCGCTTGCCCAGGGGCCCGGGCGTCAGAATCGCGGCTTTGCCGACTTCTCTCCGTTTACCGATACCGAGACTGACGGGCATGCATTGACCTTGACCTGGAATATCGGTGATCTGTCGCTGAAGTCCATCACCGCCTACCGCGAGATGGAGTCCTACGTGTTTGGCGACATCGAGAATATCGATAGCCGCCTCGACGGCAATGGCGCAGGCGCCTACAACGATCTGCTGCACCTCACCCTGGGGGGGCTGTACGGTGCGACGGGAGGTTTCGACCCCGGCATACCGCAGCTCCCCTTTGACGCCATCTGGGCGGGCGTCGATGATATTGGCGCCTTCCACACCAAACAGGATACAGACAACTTTTACGACCAGTTTTCCCAGGAATTCCAGCTGGTGGGGTCGTCAGAGTCTCTTGATTATGTTCTGGGTCTCTACTATTTCGAAGATGACGCGAAATACAGTCGACGGGCCATTTTTGTCGCGCCGCTCTCGGGCGCGCCAACCCAGAATTATGCATTGAGCACCGAGGCCACCGCCGTTTACGGGCAAGTGACCTGGCAGCCCGGCTGGCTGGATAACCGCGTGTCCCTGACCCTGGGTCTGCGCTATACGGAAGAGGACAAGGACATTGTTTGGGACTACCTCGCCTACTCCACGCCATTCGCCGGTGAGCTGCCGCGGCAGACCCTTGCGAATGCCGAGCGCTTCGACAATGTCAGTGGCAATTTCACCGCGGCTTTCCAGGCAACGCCGGACATCAACACCTTCCTGCGTTATGCCACGGGCTATCGGAGCGGCGGCTTCAACGGTGAGCAGATTGCCACACCGGCGTTCAACGAGGAAACCGTGGAGCAGTGGGAAATCGGCGTGAAAAGCGACTGGTGGGACGGACGTCTGCGCCTCAACGGCTCGCTGTACACCTACGTCTGGGAGGACATTCAACTGGCGAACACCGACTCCAGCGATGGATCCGCCACCACCCGTATCATCAACGCGGGTGAAGCCGACCGCTGGGGGGCGGAGCTTGAAATGCTGGTGGCACCACTGGACAGGCTTGTGCTCGGTGTCAGCTATGCCTATATTCATGGCGACTTTGACAAGTTTCCGGACGTCTGCGGCACCGCCGTCCCGCAAACCTGCATCGATGGCGTGAGCTCCGCAGTGCGACCTTATTCACCCAGTAACCAGTTAAGCCTTACGGCAGACTACACCTTTGCCGAAACCGCGCTCGGCGATGTCACGGGTTTCCTGCGAGTGAACTGGCAGGATGAATGGTATGAAAACGCGCTGTGGAATGGTGTCGTGGATGGACAGCCCGTAGCGTACCCCTCCGCAGTCATGGATGAACGAACCGTGGTTGGCGCCCGGGTCAGTCTTGAAAACATACAGGTGGGTGACGCGATGATGCGTGTCACGCTGTTTGGCGATAATCTGACGGACGATGATTATCCGGTCTATGCCATCAACTTTGGTGCCCTGGGTTTGATTACTGAACAGTACGGCGCACCGCGGACCTGGGGTCTGGAGTTGTCGTACGATTACTGATGTGGCAAGTGCGCTGGCGCGCCCGAAAAAGGCATGACTCGACGAGGAACGGCCATGAAACGACGCAGCTTTATCACCGGCGGCAGTGCGTTGCTGGCCGGTTCCGGCCTTGGTGTCGCAGCGGCAGCTCCCGACGCAGTCGGGCCGGGCTTCGACCGCGAATTCGACCTTGTCGTCGTGGGTTCCGGTACCGGTCTGGCGGCTGCACTGATCGCGGCGAGTGAGGGCCTGAGCGTGCTGGTGCTGGAGAAGGCCGGCGTCATCGGCGGTACCACACTGGTGTCGGGTGGTGTGCTCTGGGTACCGGTGAATCGCGTCATGCAGCGCGAGGGCCTGGACGATAACCGCGACGATGCAAAACGCTATCTCACCCGGCTCTCCCGCGGGCAGGCCAGTGCAGAGATTATCGATGCGTTTATCGACAATGGCGCCGACATGCTGGAGGCTGTAGAGCGCCACAGTCCGATCCGATGGCGGGTTTCACGATTCATGGGGCGCATGCCGGACTATCATGCCGAGTGGCCGGGAGCGATGACTCATGGGCGGTCGGTGGAAACGGCGGTGGAGGCCGCCGGCGCCCTGGGCGGGCACCTGATATCCCTGCTTTATGAAGGATGCCTGGCGGCAGGTGTCGAGTTCTGGACCGAGGCGCCGGCGCAGCGCCTCATCACCACTGAATTATCGGGCAGTCGCCGGGTGTCCGGTATTCAGGTGCGCCGGGGGACGGTCACGCAAAACGTGCGCGCCCACCGCGGTGTAATTCTTGCTACAGGCGGTTTCGAGCGCAATGCGGAAATGAAGACCCATTTTCTCCGCGGCCCCTCGCCCTACACCCTGGGGGCACCCGGAAACCGGGGCGATGGCATCCACATGGGCATGGCCGTCGGCGCCGACCTGCGCAACATGAACGAGTGCTGGCATCTGGTGGTATACAAGGCGCTCGCCGAGGCCCAGGGCCATCTGGCCGGGGGTGCGGGCCTGTTTGGCCAGGTCGACAAGACCCAGCCGGGTGCGATTGTCGTCAACCGTCATGGCGAACGTTTTTTCAATGAAGCCGGTTCTTATGATGCATCCTGGCAGAGTTTCCATACCTAGGAAAACTGGGGGGACTTTCGCTACCGGAATTTGCCGGCTTATACACTGTCGGACCACGCGCTGCGTGAGGCCGGGTTCGTGGCCGGCTGCCGTGCTGGCGAACCGCTGCCCGAATGGGTTCTGCAGGCGGACACCCTGGAGGGTCTGGCGGTGCAGGCAGGCATCAACGCTGCTGCACTGCAGCGTACGGTGGAGCGTTTCAACCGTCACGCCGCGCAAGGCCGCGACCCGGATTATCACCGCGGTGAAAGTCTGATGGATACGCTGGGGTCCGGTGACGCCGCGGACACGCTGAGGCCACTGACAGAAGGCCCCTACTACCTTGCCGAGATCAGCCCCGCTGACCTCGGCACCAGCGGTGGTTTGCGGGTCAACGGCAAGGCCCAGGTGGTGGATGTGTTTGATCAGCCGATACCGGGACTCTACGCCTCTGGCAATACCGCCGGCGTTGGTGGCCCGGGAGCACTCTATGGCGGCGGCGGAGGCACGCTCGGGCCGGCGATGACCTTCGCTTACATCGCGGCCAGGCACGCAGCCGGGGCAGAGGCATATTCCGCGGTACCGCGCGAGGGCGCATAACGGCCGCCATTTGTCCGATCGGATGCCGGCGCCCGGTTGTATGGCAGACACGGCTATCGAATATACTGCCTGCGCAAGCCTTGGTGTACGCTCTTGAAGGAGCTAAAACGTGGCCAAGATTCCCGCAGCGCACCCGCTCAGCCAGATCATTTACGAAGGCGTCCTGGAAATGCCGCCTTGGAAAACGCTGTTGAAGTGCCTTGAGGATTTCATGCAGGTGCCGAGTGCCACGCTGGTTCTGCGCCGCCCTCAAACCCAGGACCCGGGACTGACACTGTACTTGTACCCGGAGTCGGACACCGGCGCGTTGCGGGCCTTCCAGTCGCGAGGCTACCAGGATTCGCCGTTTGCCGAGCTGCCCGAAAAAAGGTGTTTACACTCCACGAACGGGTTCCGCGAGCGGAGCTGGAGTCGCTGGATTTCGGTGCCTATCTGCAGGATCACGCCGTTACCGACCTGATGGGCTTCGATGTTTATGAACGCCAGAGCCTCATCCGCCTCAGGTTGCGGCTGGTACGGATCGGTGACGCGCCGCCCTTTTCGGCGAGCGACCGGCAACGCCTCGAGGGCCTGATTCCGCTTATGGACAACGCGCTGACACTCTACAGCGCGTATACCCACAATCGTTTTATCGAGCAGCTCTACGAGGAGCTTCTCGGCTCAATGGATATCGCCTGCATCATCATGAACGCCAGGCTGGAGGTGCTCTCCGCCAACCGGCAGGCCAGCGAGATTCTCGCGGCTCGAGATGGCGTATTGCTGCGCCATAACGTCCTCGCCTGTGCCGAGAGTGCCGATCAACAAAAGCTCGAGGAGCAGTGTCGCAATGTGCTCGACGCGGTTCAGGGCGAGCAGGGCCCGCCCGCCGCGCGCACGCTGACCGTGCAGCGCACGGGGCTTGATGCGAAATGGAATGTGCAGGTTCGCAGCGTGGAAAAGAAAAACGTGACGTTCGGCGAGGGCGGACCCGAGCTGGTGTTGCTGTTACGGGGTCCGGTTCGAGACTGCGTCCCCAGTCAGGCACGCCTTATGGACCTGTTTGGTGTCACGCCCGCGGAAGCCAAACTGGTCGCGCATCTGGTCGACGGTCAGACGCTGACCGCAGCGGCCAAAGCGCTGGGCATTTCCCGCAACACCGCGCGCGGTCAATTGGCCTCGGTCTTCACCAAAACCGGCGTCAACCGTCAAAACCAGCTGGTCAGGCTTGTTTCGGGTGCGGTCGCCGCGCACTGGGATTGAGCGAACACCTTAGTACAGGTGTACGGTGCCAGTCGGATAACTCGGCTGCTAGGCTGGGCCAAGGGAGCATGTGGACACTATGACAACGTACGCAACACTGGAAGATATCGAAAACTGCATGAACAACGGCTGGACTGATGGGCTTCCGGTTATTCCGCCCTACGGCAGTCTGGTTGATGCAATGCTGGAGGCGATGGGCTGGCAGGCGCACGATGTCGTGGGTGAGATTCCGAGCCAGAACATCGTCATCCGCGCCGAGAAGGCAGCGGCAACGGCGGTGATGGCGGGCTGCAAGGTGGAATACGGTGCCTTGCTCCGCGCCCTGACCGAAGCCGTGCTCGACCCCGCTTTCAACCTGAGCGGCGTCGAAGTGACCACCGGCGGAGCCGCCGTGCTGGTGATTGTCAGCGGCCCTGTGGTTGAAGACCTTGGCTTTGAGCACGGCCCCAACGCCCTGGGCGCCAATTGTCGGGCCAATGCCACCGTGGGTCGTTTCGCGCAAATGATGCGCTATTTCTGCGGGCGCGGTGGCGGCGTCCTGCAATCCCGCGGCACCATCGGCCACCCAGGCCGGATCAGCTTCTGTGTCGCCGAGCATCCGCACACCGAGTGGGGCGCCTACCACACCCAGCATGGATTGCCGGAGGGGGTGTCGGCGGTCACGGTGATGTCTACCGAGGGGCCCAACTCCTGTAATAACCACTATGGCGATACGGGCGCCCAGGTTCTGGATACCATTGCGGACTGCCTCTGCCACTTCGGGCAGACTGCCTGGTATTACCGGTCGGGTGGCTTTGTGGTGGTTATTCCACCCGATCACATGGCGCTGGTGGCCAGAGATTTCAGCCGGGCGCAGGCGGTGGAGTATATCTACGCGCAGGCGCGACGCCAGACCGACGATCTTGAGAAGGTAGGGCGTATCGCGAAGGCGCCGATTGCGTTTGCAGAGGTAGTACCGGGCGAACTGCGGTCGCCCCTGAAAAATCCACAGCAACTGACCTTCGTGGAATGTGGCGGCACCGGCGGGCGCTTTTCAGCGGTTATCCCGCGCTGGGTCGGCAGCACGCACGCGGTCTGCAAACAGATTGTTTAACCAGCAATACAGGAGAGTGCAATGACGCAGGCGTCCAGTCATGGGCCGAGCGGCAACCCACCTGCCAAGCAGCTTGTCAGCTGCGGCGATGTCAGTTGTGAGTTGATGGTCGACCCCATACCCCGTCCGACACCAGATCCGATCACGATCACGCTCAAGCCACGGGTTGCCAGAGTGACATTCGTGGATCATCACAAACCCAACTCCAGGCTCGTCATGAAGTACGCCCAGGCCGTGCTGCGCGACCGCGGGATCGAGGTGAGAGACGATATCCTCATCAAGGACGACGCCAGCGTCCGTGACAGGGGGTTACCGCCGCCGTGAAGGGCGCTGGCAGGTGGCGGGCCAGTTCCGCACACAGACGGTTTGCCTGTGCTTCGATGTCTGCCACGGGCCGGGTGAGCTGGCGCAGCGTAGGCAGCGTTTCCGTGAGCGTCTCCGGATGGCGGTAAAGCTTGAGCACTTCGGCCAGCGCTGCCAGGGTCATGCTGTCGACGCGCAATGCCCGCTTCAGCGGGTTTTCACAAATTCGCTGCAGCAGCGCTTTCTTGCCGGCTATGATGCCGGACTGGGGCCCGCCGAGTAGCTTGTCGCCACTGAAGGTGATCAGGTCGACGCCGCTGTCAATATAGTCAGAAGCCTTCGGCTCACCGGGCAGGCCCAGGGTGTTAAAGTCGACAAGACAGCCACTGCCCAGGTCCACCATGCAGGGCAGACCATGTTCATGAGCGAGCGCCGCAAGCGTTTTTTCATCAACCGAAGCGGTAAACCCTTCCAGTCGATAATTGCTGGTATGCACTTTCATCAGCAGGGCCGTGTTCGCGGAAATGGCGGCACGGTAGTCTTTCAGGTGGGTGCGATTGGTGGCACCGACTTCCACCAGCCTGCAGCCAGAGGATTCCATCACCTCGGGTACTCGAAAGGAGCCGCCGATCTCTACCAGTTCACCGCGCGACACAGGCACCTCCATACCGCGCGCCAGCGTGCTCAGCACAAGCACAACGGCGGCCGCATTGTTGTTGACCACGGTGGCGGCTTCGCAGCCGGTGAGCTCGCAGATCAATGCTTCGATGTGACTGTCACGGTTGCCTCTTTTCCCCGTCTTCAGGTCGTACTCGAGGTTGTTGGGGAATATCGCCGCTGCCCTCGCGGCGTCGGCGGCCGCAAGGGGAAGACAGGCCCGGCCCAGATTGGTATGCAGTACAATGCCGGACAGGTTGATGACCGGGCGCAAGCCCCCCGCATCCATGGCCTGCAGCCGTCCGGCGACAGCCTCGCGCACATCGGTCGGGGTGCAGTCTGACGCCGTGGCGGGTTCCGCGGCATTGCGCAGGCGGTGCAGCTCTCGGCGTATGGCGTCGCTGACCCTCTGATGGCCCCAGCGCGCAACCAGCTCCTGAGAGGTCTGCAGCACACGGTCTACAGAGGGAAGCCTGCGCCTCAAGTCCTGCTTGCCGTTCATTTTGCATGTCCTCTGGTGTTTGCCCGATGCCTCGACAGCGTATCGGATCGCCCTCTTCCTGTGCACGATTTTAGGGGATAGCGCGCAACAACACAGCATGATGGAACCGCTCCCCCGCCAGCGCGGATTCAGGATTCTGTGCAAACCTCGAGAGGTTCGCCGGAGGTCTTGTCCGGCAGATGACGAAACAGCGTGCCCTCGGCGCCGGGGCCCGAGCCGCGTGTCCACCACTCCCGATCATCCCCCACGTAACGCGCACCACTGGCGGACACGGCACTGCGCATGAGGTAGGTTCTACCCTGATAAAGCACTTCTGCCGATTCGGTAGTGGGGTAGATTGCCGTAATGGTTGCGCCGCTGGCGCAGCGGTAGGTATGCACCGTCTGGGTGTGCTGTGTCACGTCCTGTTCTCCGGCACCGTCCTTATTGTCATGCGGCGGGTTTGCGCACCCGGACAGCAGCAATAAGGTGGCGCCGATGGCGGCGGCTTGTTTCATGAGGTATTCCTGTCTGTTGGTAGAAGATAGAGCGTTTACCGGTGGCTTCAGGGTTCCGTTACACCGGAAAAAGCGACGCCGGACAACAGGGCCATTTCGCGTTGCCAGGTTGCCAGGTCATTCTTGTTGAACAAGTGAAGTGCGTCGTGACCGCAGGCTCGCGCCATAACCCGCATGAGCTCCACAGACGCGTCCAGGAAGTTTCTCAACTGTCCTGCCGATTTGTCGATATTCAGTCGCTGTCGCAGGTCCGCGCGTTGTGTGGCTATCCCCGCCGGGCAGTTGTTGGTGTTGCAGATGCGTGCGGCAACGCAGCCTATTGCCTGCATGGCGCTGGTTGCAATCGCAACGCCGTCGGCACCCAGCGCGAGCGCCTTCACGAAATCCATGGGTGTACGCAGGCCGCCCGTGATGATCAGCGTTACCTGCCCACTGACACCCTGCTTGTCCAGATAGCGTCGTGCCCTCGCCAGGGCCGGTATTGTAGGCACACTGATGTGATCCCGGAACATTTGCGGTGCGGCACCCGTGCCGCCCCCGCGTCCGTCCAGAATGATGTAGTCGGCGCTGGCGTCCAGGGCAAACTGGATGTCACGCTCGATATGGTTGGCGCTGAGCTTGAAGCCGATCGGTATTCCACCGGTTATTTCGCGAACGCGATCGGCGAAGCGCCTGAAGTCCCTGGCGGTCGTCAACTCGGCGAATGCAGGGGGCGACACCGCGGGCTCTCCTGCAGGGATGCCGCGAATTTCAGCAATCCTGCCGGTGTTTTTGCTGCCGGGCAGGTGGCCGCCGGTGCCCGTTTTCGCCCCCTGGCCGCCCTTGAAGTGGAACGCCTGAACATTCCGTAATGCATTCTCGTCGTAGCCGAACTGCGCGCTGGCCAACTCGTAGAAGTAGCGAGAATTTGCAGCTTGCTCCTCCGGCAACATGCCTCCCTCTCCGGAGCAGATACCCGTTCCTGCAAGCTCGGCGCCTGTGGCCAGGGCGATTTTTGCTTCCTCGGAAAGCGCGCCGAAACTCATGTCGGAAACCAGCAGTGGCGTAGTGAGTTGCAGGGGTTTTCTGGATGCCGGGCCAATCACGAGCTCGGTGCGCACTGCTGCGCTCTCGGGCAGCGGTTTGGTTGCCAGCTGCGCGGTCAGGATTTGCAGGTCATCCCACTGGGGCAGCAGGTGTCGGGGGATGCCCATTGCGGCCATCGGCCCATGACTTCCCAGCGTGGCCAGGCCGTCACGGGCCAATTGATGGATGAACTCTACCGTGGGCTCCTCTGTCGTTGCGCTGGCGGCGGGAGCCTTGGTGTCGTCTTTGTCGATGGCCGGTCCTTCCTGGCCGACCTCGCTGTCATCCAGCTTGTTGTGAGAACCATCGCAGAAGGGGGTATCTGCCGACTGCTTGCACTGGCACAGGAGGGACGCGCCGGATTCCTCCGGCGTAAAAGGTTTTGGTGTGAACGCTGTGCCCGCGTGCGAGCCGTCACAAAACGGCTGGGACTGAGAGCGGCCACAGGTGCAGAAGTGATACTCCTTGCCCTTTTCGAGTTCAACTTTTATCGGCTTGTTATCCGCGACGATGGGGTTCATGAGCTTGCTCCGTCTGTGCTGGGCCGGCTGGAGCGGCGGCATTCGGCCTGTGTCACCAGGGCTGTCGTGATCGCAGTGGCGCAGATCTTCAGCCATTCCGCTCAGCCAGTGTACGGTCCAGCGAGTACTTTCCGCCACCGGCAAAGGTCAAGGCTATGGTCATCCCCAGCAGGGCAAGGCCAAACTCATAGCCGTTGTTGCTCAAGAACAGGCCGTGTGGAAGATGCACTGCGACGATGGCGACCAGCATGGTCACCGCCAGAACGCAGGCGGCCGGTCGTGTGAGCAAGCCCAGGAGTAATGCCAGACCCCCGAAAAATTCGGCGCTGCCCGCTGCCAGTGCCATCAGGTAGCCCGGCTCCAAACCGATGGAGGCCATCCATTGCCCCGTGCCTTCCAGCCCATATCCGCCGAAGCTGCCGAACAGTTTCTGTGCGCCATGGGCGATGAAGATGATGCCTGCCGGAATGCGAAGCGCAAGGCTTGCGATCTGGTCGTTGGTCTCGATAGTGCGCATAAAAAGAGTCTTGTTCATGATGCTTTTCCTAATTAATTCAGAATATTTGTTGCCCATGTGCATAGTATTAATTATCTTTTCCGTAAAATAGCGGAATGATTTGAGCAATATGGTCAGAAATATTGAAGTATGCGTTTACTGTTAACGCTGGATGCCCTGCTGACACTGGATGCGATAGAGCGGCGCCAGAGCTTTGCCGCAGCGGCGGAAGAATTGCATCGCGTGCCATCAGCCGTTTCTTACACAGTGAATAAGTTGGAGGAGGACCTCGGGGTCAGCCTGTTTGATCGGAGCCGACGCAAGGCCGAGTTGACCGCCATTGGCCGATTGGTTCTGAGGCAGGGTCGGGAGATTCTCAAAGCCGCGGAAGAACTGACGGCGATGGCCCGCCGCGAGGCCGACGGCTGGGAAGTCGAGTTGCGGATTGGCGTCGACAGTGTTCTGAACTGCGAGCCCATCTACGAGTTGATCGAGGCCTTTCAGCGCATACAGCCCAAGACCGAGATTCGTCTTACCGAAGAGGTTCTCGGTGGTAGCTGGGACGCTTTGAGTCATGATCGCTGTGATCTGGTGATCGGCGCGACGGGCTCGCCTCCTGCCAGCGGCTTCCTGCGGCATGTCCTGGGGGAGGTCATTTTTGAGTTCGCGGTTGCCTCTGATCATCCCTTGACGGCGCTGCCGTTACCGCTTCCCGCTAGCGCCATCCTGGACTATCCAACGGTCATCGTCGCGGACAGCTCGCGGCGCCTGCCCGTGCGCTCGGCCCGGCTGCTGGATGGCCAGAGCCGCATCATCGTGCCCACGATCGACCATAAAATCGAGGTGCAGTGCAAGGGTCTGGGTGTTGGTTACCTGCCGCGCCATCGCATTGTTCGGGAGCTGGCAGAGGGGCGCTTGCGGATTCTGGAGCTGGATGTCCCCAAGGCGCCCGTTGAAATATCGGTGGCCTGGTCGCGCGGTAAGGGGGGAAGGGGTCTCAACTGGTTTGTCGATCGCCTCAAGCAGCTGCGTTTCGACCCGCTTGCGGGAACCCTGTCCTGAGTTGCAGCAGCGCTCCCGGGCTGCAGGTTTGGGGGGTGGCCGTTTGCCTCACTCGATATTCTGCACCTGCTCCCGCATTTGCTCGATCAGCACCTTCAGTTCAACCGCATTGTGCGTGGTGCTACTGGCGATCGACTTGGAGGACAGGGTGTTCGCCTCCCGGTTCAGCTCCTGCATGAGAAAATCCAGGCGCCGCCCGCAGGGGCCACCGGTGTCCAGCGTGTGCCGCACTTCGCGAATATGGGCCTGCAGCCGGTCCAGCTCTTCTTCCACATCGGCCTTCTGCGCCAGGTAGACCAGTTCCTGCTCCAGCCGCTCCTGGTCGACCTCCACCCGCAATTCCGCGAGGCGCGTCCGCAGTCGTGCCTGCTGTTGCTCGCGCAGCGCCGGTATCTGTGCGCGGGCCGCTGCGGTGGCAGCTTCGACCTGGTTCAGGCGGTCGCGAATGAGCGCCGCCAGCTGGGCGCCCTCGCGAGCCCGGTTTTCCATCAGGGTATCCAGTGCGGTGTCGAACAGCGCGTTGACGCTGTGCAGCAGTGTCGTTTCGTCAGTCAGTGCCGCGCTGCACACGCCTGGAAACTGCAACAGCTCCAGCGGGTTGATCGGTTGCGCGGCCGGCAGTGCGTGCGCGATGTCCAGGGCGGTCTCAATGACCTTTTGCAGGTGTTCCCGGTTGACCTGCAGCGCCGACCCCTTTGTCTCGCTGGCCTGAAAGCGCACCAGGCAATCCAGCTTGCCGCGGGACAGGCGTGCCGCGGCGCGGGCGCGCAGGGAGGTTTCTGCGCTGCGCAGCAGGTCGGGCAGTTTGAAACTGCAATCCAGGTAGCGGTGGTTGACGGTACGGAGTTCCACGGTAAGCTCGCCGCCCTGGCCGCTGCTGCTCTGCCTTGCGAAAGCCGTCATGCTGTAGATAGGTGTCGTCAAGCGTACTGCCTCTGCCGAAAGTGCCCACAGAGTCTAGCAGGCTGGCTGGCCGGCTCACACCCGCTCCGGCGCGCCAGGTGGCGCACTGCAGCCAGCTCCCGGCTCGCGTATACTGCGCCACCCATTGACCGGAGACTCCCCATGCAACGACCCAGCGGCCGCGCGCCTGACGACCTGAGAACTGTCATCCTCACCCGGGATTTCACCTGCCACGCGGAGGGTTCTGTGCTGGTCGAGTTTGGCGCCACGCGGGTCATTTGCACAGCCTCCGTAGAGCCCGGCGTACCCCGGTTTCTGCGCGGCACGGGCAGCGGCTGGGTCACGGCCGAGTACGGTATGCTGCCGCGCTCTACCGGTTCGCGCATGGACCGCGAGGCCAGTCGCGGCAAGCAGGGTGGTCGCACACTGGAAATACAGCGGCTGATTGGCCGCTCACTGCGCTCGGCGGTGGATCTGAAAAAGCTGGGTGAATTTACCATCACCGTTGACTGCGACGTGATTCAGGCTGATGGCGGCACCCGGACCGCGGCCATTACCGGTGCCTGCGTGGCACTGGTGGATGCCCTGAATCACCTGCAGCGCAAGAAGCTGATCACCACCGACCCGCTGTTGCAGATGGTGGCGTCGGTGTCTGTCGGTGTCTTCCAGGGCGTACCCGTGCTGGACCTGGATTACCGTGAGGATTCCCGGGCCGATACGGACATGAATGTCGTGATGGGTGAGGACGGCGGTTTTATTGAAGTACAGGGCACCGCCGAGGGGCAGCCCTTCCAGCGCGACGAAATGAACGCCATGCTCGATTTGGCAGAAACCGGCATCCGCCAGCTTTTTGAGGCCCAGAGGCTGGCGCTGGCGGGTTGAGCCGGATCAGACTTCGATGTCGTAATCCATGATGACCGGGGCGTGGGTGGAGAACACCCGCGCCTTGTAGATGGCGCCGTAGTCCACCGCGTACTTCAGGCCCTTCGAAATGATCTGGAAGTCGGTGCGCCAGCCGTTGCTGCCCGGCTCACCATCCGGCCACCAGCTGAACTCATCGCGATCGGAGTTGATTTCCCGGAACGCGTCGACATAGCCGCCGTCGATGAGTTCGTCCATCCACTGGCGCTCTTCAGCGAGGAAACCCGGGACCGTGCTGTTGCGCTCCGTGTCCTGGACATCGGCAGCGGTGTGCGCCAGGTGCCAGTTGCCGCAGATGATGAACTCGCGGCGTTTGTTGCGAATTTTCTGCAGGTGGTTCTGCAGCAGGCTGTAGAACTCGTTTTTTCGTGCCAGCTGTTCCGCGTTGCCGGGTGCCGCATAGGGGGCCAGCAGGCAGCCTACACTCAGGTTCTCGTAGTCGGCCTGGATGTAGCGGCCTTCCATATCGAAATCGGTAAACCCCAGGCCGGTCATGATGGCCTTGGGCAGCTTGCGGCAGTAAATGGCCACGCCGTTGGACTTGCCGTCCACGTCGTCGTAGAAGTAGGCGTTGTACTCGCGCGGGAAGTAGAGATCGTCGCGAAGATCGTACTCGGTGCAGCGCAGATCCTGGATACAGATAAAGTCGGCATCCTGCTCGCTCAGCCAGTCATAAAATCCGTTACCAGCGGCGTTCTGGATGCCGTCGGCACTGAAGCTGATGATCCTCATTCTTGGCCCCTTGCTGAGAGAGCGTGTATCATGCCGGGTTCGGGTTCGCCGGGCGGCGGCACTGTGTCGAATGTCCAATCCCGGTAGAAGTGGAGCGCTTACGGCTCCACGCTGCCTATGATACCGGCGTCACCGGAAAAGCATAACCCCAAACCGGCCAATTCGCAGCCCTTACTCCCCTTCGGAGTCACATATGAACGCATACCAGCAGGAGTTCATAGAACTCGCACGCCGTCACGATGTTCTCAAGTTCGGTGAGTTCACGCTGAAGTCCGGGCGCGTCAGCCCCTATTTCTTCAATGCAGGGGCGTTCTCCAGCGGGGCAGCCCTGGCCACGCTAGGACGCTGCTATGCGCAGAGCATCGTGGAGTCAGGAATCGATTTCGATGTTCTGCTTGGGCCGGCCTACAAGGGCATACCACTCGCCGCTGCCACCGCGGTGGCGCTCGCCGACCATCACGGGCGTGACGTGCCCTTCGCCTACAACCGCAAGGAGGCGAAGACCCACGGTGAAGGGGGAACCCTGGTGGGAGCGCCGCTGCAGGGCCGCGTGCTGGTCATCGACGACGTGATCACCGCGGGCACGGCAGTGCGCGAAGTCATCGGCATGATAGAGGCAGCGGGCGCCCGGCTTGCGGGGGTTGCCATCGGCCTCGACCGCCAGGAGCGCGGCGCCGGTTCCGCCTCTGCGATACAGGAGCTGGAGCGCGAGCAGGGTATTCCGGTCCTCAGTATCATCAATATGGGCCACATCATCGATTACCTGCAGGCCGCGGGAGAGGCCTACACGGACGTGCTCGTCGCCATGCGCGATTACCGAAAGCGCTACGGCGTGTGACTTGTTGCCCCGGCTGGCAACCTCTATATTGGACTCCATGAAAAGACGGGCGGTCATACAGTTCATCAGCGCGGCGTTGTGCACTTGCCTGGCGGCCCAGGCGATTGCCCAGGGCAACGAGCTGTATCGCTATCGCAACGACCAGGATGTGGTCGTGGTGGACGACAGCGTGCCACCCGAGTATGTCGCCCGCGGCTACGAGGTGCTGAACGAACGCGGCGTCGTCATCCGAGTGGTGCCGAGGGTGCTCACCCCCGAGGAGCTTGCCGACGCCACGTCGCAGCTGCGGCTGGAGGAAGCCGCGGCGCTGGAGGAGCAGCGCCTGCGCAAGTGGGACCAGACCCTGCTGTTGCGCTACAGCTCGATTGAGGATATCGAGGCGCACCGCGACCGGGCGCTGGCCGACCTGAGGCTGCGGGTGGGCATCCTGAAAAGCAACCGCCGCAATTACAAGCAGCAGATCGAAACCTACCAGTCCCAGGCCGCCGACCTGGAGCGCCGTGGCCAGACGGTGGATGAGGCCCTGCTGAAGGCGATCGCCAGCCTGCAAAAGGAGCTCGCTGCCACCGATCGGCAGATCGCCGACCGCAATGAAGAAGTTGAGGAAGTGCGTGCCAGTTTCGAAGCCGACATCGAGCGCTTCAAGATGCTGGAAGAGGCGGTGCGCCTGCGCCGCGAGCTGAGTTCAAAAGCTGCGAGGGCGGATTAGCGCTGCCCCTGCAGGGGCGCTGTCACGAAAACGCCACACATTTTTCCTTGCACTTTTGTCACAATGTGCAACTCTTGTCGGAGAACTGAAAAAAATCAGTGAGGGAAGAGTATGCATGCACTTATCCAACGCGTCGGGCGTTGCCTGGCGTTTCTTGGGGCGCTGTCCGCCGGCTCGGCGCTGGCCGCCGATAAACCCAATATCCTGGTGATCTGGGGCGACGATGTTGGACAGTCCAACATCAGCGCCTACACCCGTGGCCTGATGGGCTACACGACACCGAACATCGACCGCATTGCCAACGAGGGCATGTTGTTTACCGACTACTACGGTGAGCAGAGCTGCACCGCTGGCCGTTCCTCCTTCATTATGGGGCAGTCGGTTTTCCGCACAGGCTTGTCCAAGGTGGGCCTGCCAGGCGCTGAACTGGGTATGCAGGAAGAGGACCCGACCATCGCCGGGCTGCTGAAGAACCACGGCTACATGACGGGGCAATTCGGCAAGAATCACCTGGGTGACAAGGATGAGCACCTGCCGACCAATCACGGTTTCGATGAGTTCTTCGGTAATCTCTATCACCTGAATGCGGAAGAGGAGCCCGAAAACGAGGACTATCCCACCGATCCAGCCTTCCGTGAGAAGTACGGCCCGCGTGGCGTCATCCGCTCCTATGCTGACGGTCGCATCGAAGACACCGGCCCGCTGACCAAGCGGCGCATGGAAACCGTAGACGACGAAACGGTCGCGGCGGCGAAAGACTTCATCACCCGTGCGGTGAAAGCCGATACCCCGTTCTTTGTCTGGTGGAGCGGTACGCGCATGCACTTCCGCACCCATGTCAGCGACGAAAAAATGGCGATGGTGAAGAAGCAGTACCCGCACGCCGATGAATACACCGCCGGCATGATCGAGCACGACATGCACATCGGAGAGTTCCTCACGTTGCTCGACGAGCTGGGTGTGGCGGACAACACGCTGGTGTTCTACTCCACCGACAACGGCCCGCACATGAACACCTGGCCGGATGCGGCAATGACGCCCTTCCGCGGTGAGAAAAACACCAACTGGGAAGGCGGCTGGCGGGTACCTGCGGCGGTGCGCTGGCCGGGCAAGATCCCTGCAGGCAGTGTCTCCAACGACATCATGCACCACATGGACTGGTTGCCGACGTTCCTGGCGGTAGCGGGCGAGCCCGATGTGAAGGAGAAACTGCTCAAGGGCCACCGCGCGATCAACCGCAAGTACAAGGTGCACCTGGACGGTTACAACTTCCTGCCCTTCCTGACCGGGGAAGTGGATACCGGGCCGCGCCGGGAGATTTTCTACTTCTCCGATGACGGTGACCTTACGGCCTTGCGTTACGACGCGTGGAAGCTGGTGTTCCTGGAGCAGCGCGTAGCGCAAACGCTGCAGGCCTGGCAGGAGCCGTTCGTGGAGTTGCGTCTCCCCTACATCTTCAACCTGCGTCGCGATCCCTACGAGCGCGCCCAGATCACATCCAACACCTACTATGACTGGATGCTGGACCGGGCCTACCTGCTGGTGCCCGCGCAGGACTACGTGGCGCAGTTCCTCGCGACCTTCAAGGAGTATCCGCCCCGGCAGAAAGCCGCCAGCTTCTCGCTGGATCAGGTGATGGACAAGCTGACAGCACCCGCCGGCACGCCCTGAGGCGCGAGTCGACAGCCCCGCAGGTGAGAGCCTGCGGGGCTTTTTTGTGGGGAATCATCGGGTTTGTGGGGAATCATCGGCCGCGCCGGAGGCGCGGGCGAGGTAGCCTGCGTCAGCGCGCCGCGGAGCCGGCCGGATCCACCAGGGGCGAGGTCACCGCCTGGCGGAAGAAGCCGTTCAGCAGAAGAGACCACTGCTCCTGCCAGTTTTCCGTTGGAGAGCGACTGAAGCCGCTGCGCACAAACTGTGCGATGCGCCCCTCCGCCGTGGCCATCAACAGATTGGCGGCCGCGGGCAGTGGAATGACCGGTCGCAGGCCTTCCCGCAGCTCGGCCTCACGCAGCACCTGCTTGAGCTGGGTCTCATAGCGGTCGAACAGCTGCGCCACGCGCTGGTGCAGTCGATCGTTCTCGCCCGCAAGGGCATCACCGGTGAGTATGCGGGTGATACCCGGGTTGCGTTCGGTGAAGGCCAGCAGAAGCAGCAACATTTTTTCGCAGCGCCTGGCTACACCGGGCTCCTCACTGAGAATGATGTTGATACGGGAAAACAGGGTGTCTTCAATGAACTCGATCAGGCCCTCGAACATTTTCCCCTTGCTGGGGAAATGGCGATAGAGGGCCGCCTCGGAAACGCCAACCTCGCGCGCCAGCCCGGCGGTGGTGATGCGATTACCGGGGCTTGCCTCCAGCATCTGGGCGAGGGCCTCCAGGATCTGCTGACGGCGTTGGGATTTTTTCGGCGGCATGTCGCTCACGATCGTTGGCGGGTGACCTAATGCTATCGGCTCGTCGGGGCCGCTGCAACACGCTGGCCGGATTGGTGCACGGGTTTAGCTTGAACGGCCGGTGATCAGCGTGCCGATGCCGGTGTCGGTGAATATCTCCAGCAGAACCGCATGGGGCACCCGGCCGTCGATGATATGCGCACTCGCCACGCCGGATTTCACCGCATCCAGGGCGCAGCCGATTTTCGGCAACATGCCCCCGCTGATGGTGCCGTCGGCGATCAGCGCGTCCACCTGGCGAGTGCTGAGGCCCGTGAGGATGTTCCCCTCCTTGTCCAGCAGGCCCGAGACATTGGTCAGTAGCATCAGCTTTTCTGCCCGCATCACCTGGGCAATCTTGCTGGCCACCAGGTCGGCATTGATATTGTAGGTGTTGCCGGCGTGGTCGACCCCAATGGGCGCGATGACCGGGATGAAATGGCTGCCGAGGATAACGTTCAGCACCTCTGTGTCGATCTGGTCGACTTCCCCCACATGGCCGATATCGACGATTTCCGAAGCACCCAGTTCCGGGCTGTAGCGGTTCACGGTGAGTTTTCGGGCGCGAATCAGCTGCCCGTCCTTGCCGGTCACGCCAATCGCCTTGCCACCCGCGCGGCTGATGGACGAGACAATTTCCTTGTTGACGCTGCCGCCCAGCACCATCTCCACGACGTCCATGGTCTCGCTGTCGGTGACGCGCATGCCGTTGACGAATTCAGTGTGGATGTTGAGTTTCTTCAGCAGTTCACCGATCTGCGGGCCGCCGCCGTGCACCACCACCGGGTTCATGCCCACCAGCTTCATCAGCACGACATCGCGGGCAAAGCTTTCGTGCAGCAGGGGATCGACCATCGCGTTGCCGCCAAACTTCACGACAATGGTTTTGCCGGTGAAGTGCTGGATATAGGGCAGTGCTTCGGTCAAAACCCTGGCGATATTCAGGGCGGAGTCGCGGTCGAGTGACATAGGAGTTCCTGGCGTGGCCCCCAGGGGGCCGCTGTGAATCGGGTTATTCGGGCAGCGTCAGTTGTGGTGATACCACAGCCATCTGGTCCCGGAAGTCGGCCATGATAGCGCGCAAGCGCTCGGCTGTGGAGGCCTCGAAGCGTGCGGTGAGCGCCGCTGAAGTGTTGGAGGCGCGCACCAGGCCCCAGCCGTCGTTGAAGTCGACACGCAGGCCGTCCAGAGTGTTCACCTTGCCTTCGGGAAAGTAGGCGCCGTCTATCAGTTGCCGCACCAGGGCGAACTTGTCGGCATCGGGGACGGGAATCAGGATCTCGGGCGTATTGGCGGATTGCGGCAGCGCGTCGAGCAGCTCATCGAGGCTCTGGTTCTGGTTGCTGAGTATTTCGGCCAGGCGCACCGCGGCGTACATGCCATCGTCGAAGCCGTGCCAGCGCTCCCCGAAGAAAATGTGCCCGGAGAATTCGCCGCCGAGCAGCGCATTGGTCTCCACCATCTTTTCCCGCATGAACGCATGGCCTGTTTTCGACAGCACGGGCCTGCCCCCGTGCTCGACAATCAGCTGGCCCAGGTTGCGGCTGCATTTCACGTCAAACACGACGTCGGTACCGGGGTTCCGTGATACCACGTCCTCCACATAGAGCATCATCAGCTGATCCGTGCGCAGTATGCGGCCAGAGCCGGTTACCACGGCTACCCGATCCCCGTCACCGTCGAACGCAACGCCCAGGTCGGCGCGGTTGTGACGTACCGCCGCCGCGAGGTCGGCGAGGTTTTCCTCGCGGCTGGTGTCTGGCGAGCGGTTGGGAAAACGACCGTCCATCTCACAGTAGAGCTGCATGACGTCGCAGCCCAGCTCGGCGAACAGCTGCGGTGCGATCTCACTGGTGGCGCCGTTGCCGGCGTCGACGACGACTTTCAGGGGCACCGGCAGCGTGATATCGCTGATGATCTCTTCAAGGTACGCGGGCAGGGGGTCGGCCTTCGACAAGGTGCCGCGGCCCTCGCGGAAGTCGCCGCCCAGTGCGGTGTCCCGTATGCGCTGCATCAGGCCTGCCGCGCTGGGTGCGTTCTTCAATACGATCTTGAGTCCGTTGGCGGTGGCGGGGTTGTGGCTGCCGGTGATCATCACGCCGGAGCGTGTCTGCAGGGTGCGCGTGGCATAGTAGAGCAGCGGTGTCGGCACGACACCGATGTCGATAACGTCCCTGCCCGTGCTGAGCAGCGCCTTGATCAGGGCGGACTTGATGCGGGGGCTGGAGGTGCGCCCGTCAGCGCCCACAATCAGCGTATTCTCGCCATTCTCGGCGGCAATGGTGCCGAGGGCGCGCCCGATCAGGCTGACCGTGGTGTCGCCCAGTTCACGCTCGGCGTTGCCTCGAATATCGTAAGCGCGAAAGATCTGTGCGGGCAGGAACTCCTCGGCATTGAGCACCGGTTCCTGGGTGACATCCATCGTGTCCAGATCGTCATCGCGGGTGTCTTCCACCGGGTCTTCTTCAACCAGAGGCGTGCGTTGAAACAGCGGGTGCATCAGGTGGTTATCGGCCTGGCTGCTTTTGGGCGCCTCGGGTCCCTCGACCTCATCCTCGTCGTCGTCCACCGCGCTGTGGCCCCGGTGCTCGGTGAGCAACGTGCGCAGGTGTTCCCCGAGGGGCACCAGGTGCGGCAGGTGCAGTTGGACCTGCCCGCGCAAACCGGCACCGCGAATGATCTGTGCCACATCGCTGGCCAGCAAGCCGGGTATCCGTGAAACCAGCAACAGCAGCCCCCCGGCCAGGCCCAGCAGGATCACGGTCAGTATCAGCAGCAACGGCAGGCGGGTGACCTGGAATTGTGCAATCAGGGCATCGGACGGCGTGAACTCAAGCTGCCAACTGGTATCCGGCACGGTGTACACCACACGGTAGCGCTCCCCCCCGGCGTCGGCGCTGCCCACGGTGATCAGGTCGACACCGTTCTGTATATGGCTCTGGGTCAGGGTGACCTGGCCGTTGGCGGGGTCGGCGAGTTCCAGCCAGCGCGGGATAAGGGCGTTGTCGAACGTGCCCAGGATCACGGTCTGGCGCCCGGGGCTTGCATCCGAGCGTACCAGCTGCGCCATGGACGTGTAGATCTGGCCATCGGCCCGGTAGGTTTCCGGCTGGCTGGGGTCCCCCGCGGTGGCGCGACGCACCAGGTCGAGCTCAATGTGGTTGCGCAACTGGTGACTGGATCCGCTCAGGCTGGCGGTTCCG
This sequence comes from Halieaceae bacterium UBA5044, assembly GCA_002416125.1. GTDB lineage: Bacteria > Pseudomonadota > Gammaproteobacteria > Pseudomonadales > Halieaceae > Haliea. The sequence continues at coordinate 119,007 of DIBU01000001.1, read as the reverse complement.
AGGTCACTCAGCAGCAGGGCGCGCACCTCGCTGAACTCCGGAAACAGCCGCAGGATCTGCCGCTCCAACGGTTCCGCGGCGGCTTCATCGGCGAGCAGCAGCTGTTGCCCCAGCGCGCTGTCCGCCACCTGCTGCAGACGCATGCGCAGGTCGCCGGCGACCTGCGCCAGGGCCCGCGCCTGCTCGCTGGCGATAATGTTCACCGCTGCGCGCGTATGCCGGTCCTGCAGGCCGGCATCGCGCAGCAGCGCGAGGTAGGCGAAGCCAAGCAGTACAGGCAGTGTGATAACCAGTACGGCTATCAGGAGAATCCGGTACAGCGTCGCTTTGCTGGCGACGACGCCAGCAGCGGTATTCTTGATGCGTTTAGCCATCAGCCGCCTCCATGCGCTGGGCGATCAGTGAAATCAGCTCGCGTGCGATCGAGGCCTTGCTGGCCTGGGCAAGAGCCTGGCTGCCACTCTGCCAGAGGACGGTGACGGCATTGTGGTCGCTGTTGAAGCCAATCGCTGTATCAGACACATCGTTGGCGACGATCATGTCCAGGTGTTTGCGCTCGAGTTTGTCGCGCGCGTAGCGTTCCACCTCCTGGGTTTCCGCCGCAAAACCGACGGTGAAGGGTGCCTGCGCGTGGGCGCTGACGGTGGCCAGGATATCCGCATTGCGCTCCAACTCGAGGGTGATGCCTGCAGCATCCTTCTTTATCTTCTGTGCGGCGACCCTGACTGGCCGGTAATCCGCAACCGCGGCACAGGCAATGAACAGGTCGCAGTCGTCTACCCTCGCCATGCAGGCTTCCAGCATGTCGGCGGCACTGACGACATCGACCCGGGTGACATGGTCCGGGGTCGGTAGCTGTACCGGGCCGCTGACCAGGGTGACCTGCGCGCCGGCATCGACAGCGGCCCTGGCCAGCGCGTAGCCCATTTTGCCGGAGCTGTGGTTGGACAGGTAGCGTACCGGGTCCAGCGCTTCGCGTGTCGGGCCCGCAGTGATCATGACCCGGCGCCCGGCGAGTGCACCACTGGCAAACAGCCCGGCGGCGGCGAGTGCGATATTGACCGGTTGCTCCATGCGACCCGGACCGACATCACCGCAGGCTTGTTCGCCGGAGGCCGGGCCCACCAGTGACATGCCACGGTCCTGGAGCGTTGCAATGTTGGCTGCGGTCGCCGGGTCGCGCCACATCTGCTGATTCATCGCCGGCGCGATGAGCTTGTGCGCCGCGGTCGCCAGGGTGACCGTAGTGAGCAGGTCGTCGGCGCGCCCGCCCGCAAGACGGGCGATCAGGTCGGCTGTGGCAGGGGCGATGAGCAGCAGGTCGGCCCAGCGCGCGAGCTCGATGTGCCCCATGCCGAGCTCGGCCTCGGCGTCCAGAAGATCGGTGTGGACCGGGTGGCCGGACAGGGCCTGCAGGGTGAGCGGTGTAATGAATTCCTGGGCGCCACGCGTCATGATCACCCGCACATCGGCACCGAGTTCCTTGAGCTGGCGAATGAGCTCTGCCGATTTGTACGCGGCGATGCCGCCGCTGACGCCGAGCACAACATTGCGATTGAAAAGATGTGCCACTGCGGCTACCCAATTGGGACAATAGATGAATACAGATGCCGAACAATACCATTACACCGGGTGTTTGGACACCGCAGGGCCACAGCCAGGGAGGGCTTCGCCATGTCGATCAGGGAATGGGCTGCCGGGGAGGGCCCGCGCGACAAGCTGCTGCAGCGGGGGGCGATGACGCTCTCCGATGCCGAGCTGCTGGCCGTGCTGTTGCGTACCGGTCGCCGGGGCTACTCGGCCCTCGACCTCGGCCGCGATCTGTTGCAGCGGTTCGGCAGCCTGGGCGGCTTGCTGCGAGCCAGTCAGGAGGCGCTACTGGCGTACCCGGGCCTGGGCGCCGGCAAGTATGCCGTGCTCAGGGCCGGTCTGGAGCTGGCCCGACGGCACGCGCTGGAGCAGGCGCGCGCCGGAAGTGCACTGTGCAGCCCCCAGGCTACGCGGCAGTTCCTGCAGCATCATCTGGGGAGCCAGGTGCGGGAGGTGTTCACCTGCCTGTTTCTCGATAACCAGCACCGTATCCTGCGCTGCGAGGACTTGTTCTTCGGCACGCTGGATGGCGCTGCGGTGTATCCCCGCGAAGTGGCGGTTCGCGCTCTGCAGTATCATGCGGCGGCGGTCATTCTCGCCCATAACCACCCTTCGGGCGTCGCCGAGCCCAGTCATGCAGACCGGCGTATCACAGAGCGCTTGCAGGCGGCCCTGGGTCTGCTGGATATCCGGGTGCTGGACCATATTATCGTGGGTCGGGGGCAGAGCTATTCCTTCGCGGAGAGCGGTTTGCTGTAGCGCGGGTTTTGCTTGCGATGCCCCTGCTGTTCTGGTATAAAGTTGCGCTCCGCGCGGCCGGGGTACCCTTTCAGACCCGTTTGGCCACACAAATTCGACAAGTCCCGTGGTATATGGGAGAGGCAATCATGGCAAGAGTATGTCAGGTCACCGGCAAGCGTCCGGTCACAGGGAACAACGTATCACACGCAAAAAATCGCACTCGCCGCCGTTTTTTGCCGAACCTGCACCACCACCGTTTCTGGGTTGAATCCGAGAAGCGTTTCGTGTCCCTGCGCGTGTCCAGCAAAGGTATGCGCATCATCGACAAGAAGGGCATTGACCAGGTGCTGAGCGACATTCGCGCCAGCGGCGTCAAGGTCTGAGCGGCGGAATCTGAAGGAGAGCAGTCATGAGAGACAAGATCAGAATGATTTCGTCAGCCGGTACGGGCCATTTCTACACCACTGACAAGAACAAGCGCACCACCCCCGACAAGCTGGAAATGAAGAAGTACGATCCGGTTGTGCGCAAGCATGTCATGTACAAGGAAGGCAAGATCAAGTAACGGGAAACCGTTTTTTGATACGCCTGGAACCCCGGCCTGTGTCGGGGTTTTTTATGGCCACGCAAAATGCCTGAATTGCCTGAAGTTGAAACCACCCGCCGCGGCGTCGCGCCTTGGGCGGAGGGCCGGCGCGTGCTGGCCGTGGAGGTGCGGGAGCCACGCCTGCGCTGGCCGGTACCGGCGGACCTTGCGCAGCGCCTGCAGGGCCAGGAAATCACGGCGGTGGAACGCCGCGCCAAGTACCTGCTCTTCCACACCGGCTCCGGCAGCCTCCTCGTGCACCTTGGCATGTCCGGCTCCCTGCGGGTGATTCGCGACGATAGTCCCCTGTTGCGCCATGACCACGTGCAGATCCTGCTGTCCAGCGGGGACCGTCTGCGCTACAACGACCCCCGACGGTTTGGCTGCATGCTCTGGCTGGCGCCCGGTGAGTGCCACCCGCTGCTGGCCGGTCTCGGGCCGGAACCGCTGTCGGAGGCCTTCACGGGAGACCTGCTATACCGGCGGTCCCGTGGCCGTCGCGGGCCGGTAAAGCCGTTTCTGATGGATGGCCGGGTGGTTGTCGGTGTGGGTAATATTTACGCCAATGAAGCCCTGTTTCTGGCCGGTATCCGTCCTGACCGCCCTGCAGGGAAGATCGGTCTGGCTCGTTACCAGCGCCTCGCGGAGGAAGTGAAGCGAGTGCTTACTTTCGCTATAGATCAGGGCGGAACAACATTGCGCGACTTCGTCGGCGGCGATGGCAAGCCGGGTTACTTCGCTCAGCAGTTGTCCGTATACGGCCGTGGTGGACAGCCCTGCAGCCGCTGTGCGAGACCCTTGCGCGAGCTGCGGCTGGGGCAGCGCAGTACGGTGTATTGCGTGGCCTGTCAGCGCTGAACAGGCTACACTCAGCGTTTGTATGGGAGGGGCTATGTCCCGCGGGGGAGTGAACAATGAAAAGCAATTGCCTTAATCGCCAGCTCGCGTTTGCTGTGCTGGCCACATGCCTGACCATGCCACAGTGGGTTGCCGCCCAGAGCGCGGTCGATGAGAGTCCGTCTGCCGGCGCCATGGTGGGGGATCTGTTGATTGCGCGGCCCATCGGCGCGGTGATGACGGTGGGTGGAACCGCCGCGTGGCTGGTCAGCCTGCCCTTCACACTGCTTGCGGGCCATGCCGGTGAAGCCGCTGAAACCCTGATGATCGGCCCCGCGGAGGCGACCTTCGTGCGCTGCCTGGGCTGCCGCGAAACCGGCTACACCAACAAGGACGTCGAGCGGAATCGGGCACGCAAGGCCGCAGCGGCAGCCGCCGAAGACTAGCAGCCTGTCGGACCTAGGCTCATCTGCTGCGGCTGATGGGAATCGGTCCAGAATCCCGCTCGTTTTCGTTAAATAGCCACCACTATTCGCCTCAAACGATCGACATTCTGCCCTCGATTCCCACACGCCTCGCGACGATGCCCTAAGTCCGACAGGCTGCTAGCGGAAGCGCTCCTGCAGTGCCCGGGCCACTGGCGCGGGCACGAAGGGTGTAATGTCGCCATTCAGGGCGGCGATTTCCCGCACCAGCGAGGACGAGATATAGGACAGGTGTTCCGAGGGGGTCAGGAAGATGCTCTCGAACTCGCGGTCCAGCGCCCGGTTCATATTGGCGAGCTGAAACTCGTATTCGAAATCTGCCACGGCACGCAGACCCCGCAGCACACAGCGCGACCCCTGGCTGTGCACGAAGTCGATCAGCAGGTTGCTGAAGCCAACCACCTCAACGTTCTCCAGGTGTTGCAGCGAGGCCCTGCACAGGGCCACCCGCTCTTCCAGATTGAACAGCGGTGTTTTCTTCTCGCTGTGGGCAATGGCCACGACGACTTTGCCGAACAGGCGTGCCGCCCGTTCGGTCAGATCGACATGACCGTTGGTAATCGGGTCGAAGGTGCCCGGATAAATGACCGTGTGTGAATTCATGCCAGCTGCTCAGTGCCTGAGAACAAGCTGCGGATGGTAAACACTCACTGTCGCCGGCGCAAACGGATGCGCGATCATGCCGCCGTGTGGAACAGGCGGTAGCGAACAGCGCCGGAGGTTTTGTCGCGGTGCAGCAGCCAGTCCGCGGGCAGTGCTGCCTCGGGTTCGTCGGCACCGGTTTCAATATAGACGCTGGCGCCGGGTGCCAGCGCACCGCAGGCCGCGAGCAGGGTGCAGCTCGGCTCTACCAGTTGCAGGCCGAAGGGGGGGTCGATAAAGACGATGTCCCAGGGACCGGCGCCGGCGGCGAGCAGGTCGAGGGCGTTACAGGCGTGGCAGCGGGCCTGGCTGGTGGCGTCGAGTGTGCTCAGATGCTGGCGGATCTGGGCCAGGCTCTCGGGGTTGGTGTCGATGAAATCGCAGTGTGCTGCGCCCCGCGACAGTGCCTCCAGGCCAAGGGCGCCGGAGCCGCTGAACAGATCCGCACAGCGCGCTCCCGGCAGCTCCGCCGCCAGCCAGTTGAACAGGGTCTCGCGAATCCGGTCACCGGTGGGGCGCAACCCCTGCGCGGCCGTGAAGCGCAGCTTGCGGCCGCGCCAGCGACCCCCGATGATGCGCAGGCTGCTGGCCGACGCCGGCCGCGCCGACGCCGGCCGCTTTGCTGACCGCCCGCGCGGTGCTGTCATTTCGTCGCCCCCTTCAGGAGTGTTAGGATACGCAGTCCTGCGGATGCCTCCCGCGAACTGTATCACGAGACCCATGAAGTTTTTCAAACGCAGTAAAAAGACGCCTGCGCCGGCCGCACCTGAGCCGGCCGCACCGAAGCCGGCCGCTCCTGAACCCAACGCACCTGAGCCGCCCGCCGAGGTTCAATCGTCAGCAGAAACTGCATCACCCGCGGGTGGCGAGCCGGCTAGCGCGGCGAAGGTGGTGTCCACCCCGGTGCCCGCCGCCGATGCGCTGGTGCCTACCCCCGCGGCTGAGCAGCCCGTGGCGGCGCCGGTGCAGCAACCGGTGGAGCGGCCAGTGGCCGCGTCGGAGGCCGGATTCTTTGCTCGCCTGAGGCGCGGCCTGGGCAAGACCAGCAGCACGCTGGTAGAGGGGCTGGGAACCCTGTTCCTGGGGCGCAAGGAAATCGACGCGGAGCTGATGGAGGAACTGGAGTCGCGGTTGCTGCTGGCGGATGCCGGTGTCGACGCAACCCTCGATATCATCGGGCGCCTGACGCAGCGCGTGTCGCGCAAGGAGCTGACCCGGCCGGAGGCCCTGCAGCGCGCCCTGCAGGAAGAGCTGCTGAGCCTGTTGCAGCCCTGCGAGGTGCCGCTGGATGTGAGCGGCCACAAACCCTATGTGATTCTGATGGTGGGCGTAAACGGCGTGGGCAAAACCACGACCATCGGCAAGCTTGCGCGCCGCTTCCAGGCGGAGGGGCGCTCCGTCATGCTGGCGGCAGGGGATACCTTCCGCGCCGCGGCTGTCGAGCAACTGCAGGTGTGGGGTCAGCGCCACAATGTGCCCGTCATTGCCCAGCATACCGGCGCCGACAGCGCCTCGGTGATTTACGACGCGCTGCAGGCGGCTCAGGCGCGCAAGGTCGATGTGCTGATCGCCGACACCGCCGGCCGTCTGCACAACAAGGACAACCTGATGGAAGAGTTGCGCAAGGTGGTGCGCGTGATGGGCAAGCTGGATGCTGCCGCGCCACACGAGGTGATGCTGGTGCTGGATGCGGGCACCGGGCAGAACGCCCTCGCCCAGGCCAGCCAGTTCCAGCAGGTTGTCGGCGTGACCGGCCTCACCCTGACCAAGCTCGACGGCACCGCCAAGGGCGGCGTCATTTTTGCCATTGCCCGCAAGCTCGGCCTGCCCATCAGGTTCATCGGCGTGGGGGAAACCGCAGAGGATCTGCGCCCCTTCGCGGCCGAGCCTTTCATTGACGCCCTGTTTGCGGGTGCCGACGCCGAGCCATGATCACCTTTGACCGGGTCAGCAAGCGCTACGCCGAAGGTCATGAGGCACTGAGTGAAATTAGTGTCGATATCCGCCAGGATGAAATGGTGTTCCTCACCGGCCATTCCGGCGCCGGCAAGAGTACGCTGCTGCGTTTGATCATGCTCATTGAGCGGCCCACGCGCGGCCAGGTGATTGTCGACGGTGTCAATCTGGCCAAGGTGGGTGAGCGCGGTATCCCGCGCCATCGGCGGAATATCGGTGTTGTGTTTCAGAATCACCAACTGCTGTTCGACCGCAACGTCTTCGATAATGTGGCCCTGCCGCTGGTGATCGCCGGCTACGAGCACCGGGAAATCGGCCGTCGTGTGCGCGCCGCGCTGGACAAGGTGGGTCTGCTGTCAAAGGAGCGTGCACTGCCGGTGACCCTGTCAGGTGGCGAGCAGCAGCGCGTGGGTATTGCGCGAGCGGTGGTGGCGCGTCCGCGCATTCTCCTGGCCGACGAGCCCACGGGCAATCTCGATCCCCTGCTCTCGGCAGAAATCATGCAGCTTTTCGAAGCCTTCAGCCAGGTGGGCGTCACGGTACTGATCGCCAGCCACGATCTGGCGCTGATTTCACGGCTGCGGCACCGCATTCTTACCCTGCGCAACGGCCGCCTTGTGGGGGCCGGGTCATGAGCCCTGCAGAGAACAAACCGCGGCGGGATGGCGCCAGCGCGCGCCGCACCCGCCTGCGCCATCTGCTGCAGGGCTGGCTGGCGCACCATCGCCTGTCTGCCGCGGACAGCCTGGCCCGCGTGCTGGACCACCCGTTTTCCAGCGCCCTGACCTGGCTGGTGTTGGGCATCGCACTGGCGTTGCCGGCAGCCCTGACCGTGGCCCTGGACAATGCGCGTGCCCTGAGTGACCGTTGGGACAGTCCGGCGCAGCTGTCGCTGTTCCTCAGCGGGTCAGTGAGCGCCGATGAGGCACAGGCACTGCAGGCCGCACTGCGACAGCGCGAGGATATCGAGCAGGTTGTGTTTGTCTCCCGCGACGCCGCGCTGGCCGAATTCAGCGCCCTTTCAGGTTTCGCCGACGTGCTCGATACGCTGGAGCGCAACCCGCTGCCGGATGTGTTGCTGGTCACCCCACTGCCGGGATCGGATGCGGTGGCGGCATTGTACGCCGAGCTGAAGGACGACCCCCGTATTGCCGAAGTGGTGTTGGACATGGCCTGGCTGGAACGCCTGAACACCCTCATGCAGCTCAGTCGACGGGTGGTGCTGGCGCTGGGCAGTGTACTGGTGGCTGGTGTCGTGCTGATTCTGGGCAACACCATTCGCCTGGCGATCGAAAGCCGGCGCGAGGAGATTGTGGTGATCAAGCTGGTGGGTGGGAGCAATGCCTTCGTGCGACGTCCGTTCCTGTACACGGGGCTCTGGTACGGCGTGGGCGGCGGCGCCTTTGCCGCCTTGCTGGTGGCCGCGGCGCTGTGGTTTCTCGGCGGCCCGGTGACCCGCCTCGCCGAACTCTACCAGAGCAACTTCCGGCTCGGCGGGTTGGGCATCATGGGCAGCCTCAATCTGGTGCTCATCGGCGGCTTGCTGGGGCTCGCCGGCGCCTGGCTGGCAGTCGCCAGGCACCTGCGCCTGATCGCTCCGCGGTAGCGGTTTTGCGGGCCTTCCAGGGAACTTTTCTGCTGTTAGCACTCTAAGGAAAAGAGTGCTAAAATCGGGCACATGACAGAGGGGGATATCCGCATGAGCAAAGCGTTGCTGCCAGTAGACCAGATGGTGCCAGGCGCCAATCTCGCGGCTTATGTACAGGCCGTAAGCAGCATTCCGCTACTGACGCCGGAGCGCGAAAAAGCGCTGGCGGAGGATCTCTATTTCAACAGCAACCTGGAAGCGGCACGTGAGCTGGTGATGTCACACCTGCGCTTCGTCGTGCACATTGCCCGCAGCTACTCCGGCTACGGCCTCCCCGAGGCGGACCTTATCCAGGAAGGCAACGTTGGCCTGATGAAGGCGGTGAAGCGCTTCAATCCCGAGAAAGGCGTGCGACTGGTATCCTTTGCCGTGCACTGGATCAAAGCCGAGATGCACGAATTTATCCTGCGCAACTGGCGTATCGTCAAGGTTGCGACAACCAAGGCGCAACGCAAGCTGTTCTTCAACCTGCGCGGGGCAAAAAAGGACCTCTCCTGGCTGAGCCGGGAGGAGGCGCAGGCGGTTGCGGACGACCTCGGTGTTGATATCGCCGAAGTCCAGCGTATGGAAGGCCGCCTCAGCAGCCGCGACGTCGCCTTTGATGCACCCGTGGGTCAGGACGATGACGAGGCCTGGCAGGCCCCGCAATACTACCTCGAGGATCAACGCAGCGATCCTGCCCTGTCCGTCGAGTCCGATAACTGGCAGGAGAACAGCGAGGACCAGCTATACCAGGCACTGGGTGAACTGGACGAACGCAGTCGGGATATTCTCGCCCAGCGCTGGCTGGCGGAAAAAAAGGCTACCCTGCACGAATTGGCCGCCAAGTACGAGGTATCGGCGGAGCGTATTCGCCAGCTTGAGCAGAACGCCATGAAGAAGCTGCGTAGCGCAATCGCCGCCTGACGCATCCCCGGGAGTGCTACACTGCACTCCCGTGTTTTCCGGAGTTTTCCCCATGGCACAGTTTTTTATTGCCAGTGCGGCGATCAGTGGTGCCCTCGCGGTCAGTTTCGGTGCCTTCGGCGCCCACGCGCTGAAGGCCCGGCTGGACAGCTACTCCCTGGATGTGTTCCAGACCGCCGTACAGTATCACTTCATTCATTCGCTGGCCCTGCTGGGCGTCGGCATCCTGCTGTTGCAGAACAGCGAGCTGGGGTTGCTGCGCAGCAGTGGCTGGCTGTTCCTGCTCGGCATGCTGTTGTTTTCCGGCAGCCTGTATGTGCTCAGCCTGTCCGGCCTGCGCTGGCTGGGTGCCATCGCGCCCCTCGGTGGCCTGTCATTCATCGCGGCCTGGGGTTGTCTGGCGGCGGCGAGCTGGAAACTGGCTGCCTGATGAGCGATACCGCGCACCGCCCCATTCGCAGCTACGTACTGCGAATGGGCCGACTCACGAGTGGCCAGCAGCGGGCCTGGGATCAGTACTGGCCGCGCTACGGGCTGCTGCACAGCGATGGCCCGCTCGATTACCGCGAAGCCTTCGGCCGCGAGGCGCCGCGTGTGCTGGAAATCGGCTTCGGCATGGGGCAATCATTCGTTGCAATGGCCGCAGCTGCACCGGACACCGACTTTATCGGCATCGAGGTGCACCGTCCCGGGGTGGGAAAAATGCTGCACAGCATGGCAGAGCGCGGCGTGGAGAATATCCGGGTGTACTGCCACGATGCGGTGGAAGTGTTGCGCGACTGCATTGCGCCTGCGTCCCTGGACACCATCCAGATCTTCTTCCCCGACCCGTGGCACAAGAAGCGCCATCACAAGCGCCGGCTGATTCAGCCCGCCTTCACCGCGGAGTTGGTCAGGTACCTGAAACCCGGCGGCGTGCTGCACCTGGCGACCGACTGGGAAAACTATGCAGAGCAGATGCTGGAAGTACTGGGCGCCACGCCGGGCTTGCGCAATCTGGCGCCAGATGGCAGCTATGTACCCAGGCCCCCACAGCGGCCTTTGACCAAGTTCGAGCAGCGCGGTGAGCGCCTTGGGCACGGCGTCTGGGACCTCATGTTCAGCCGGCTGGGCGACTGAGGCGCTGCTGATGCTGCGCCTTTCAGCAGAGAAATTCCGTCACCACAGAATCGAGAAAGCGCCGCCCGAGGGCGCTGGCGCGCAACCGATTTCCCTCCTGCACTAACAGGCCCCGCGCCAGCAGCGTGTCCAGCGCCGGTTGCAACGTGGACAGGGGGAGGCCGGTGCGCGCCGTGTAATCCGCCAGCGCAAAGCCGGCATTCAGGCGCAGTGCATTGAGCATGAACTCCCCCGGCTTTTCCTCATCGCCCAGCCACTGCGGCTGCACGCGCCAGTCACCGGCGGCGGCCAGGTAGGCGTCTGGCTGGCGGCGTTTGGCGTAGCGCAGGATGCGCCCGTCGGGAAAGCTCACTTTGCCGTGCGCGCCGGCGCCTATGCCGAGATAGTCACCGAACTCCCAGTAATTCAGGTTGTGCCGGCACTGCTCACCGGTCGCGGCCCAGGCAGAGACCTCATACGGGTGCAGGCCCGCTGCCTGCAGCCGGTGTTCGCCGGCGTCCTGGATATCCGCCAGTACGTCTTCCACGGGCAGGACGGGGGGTTGCTTGTAGAACACCGTGTTCTGCTCGATGGTGAGCTGGTACCAGGACAGGTGCCCTGTGCGGTAGGCGCTGGCGACGTCCAGGTCAGCCATGGCCGCGGCGGTACTCTGTCCCGGCAGTCCATGCATCAGGTCGAGATTGATCCGGGAAAAGCCCGCGTCACGCGCCGCAGCCACGGCGGCGTGGGCCTGGTCGCTGTCGTGTACCCGGCCCAGCGCAGCCAGCTGTGCATCCTGAAATGACTGTATCCCCAGCGACAGGCGGTTGATGCCGGCGGCGCGAAAACCGGCAAACTTCGCGGCCTCTGCACTGCCGGGGTTGGCCTCCAGGGTCGCCTCGAGGTCGTCCGCCAGCGCCACCCGATCGGCGATGCCGCGCATCAGGCGCTGAATCCCCGCGGCACTGAACAGGCTGGGTGTGCCGCCCCCGATGAACAGGGTCTGCACCACACGACCCTGCACGAAGGGCAGGTCGGCCTCGAGGTCTGCCAGCAGTGAGGAAATGTACTCGGCTTCCGGCAGCGTGCGCGTTTCGTGGGAATTGAAATCGCAATAGGGGCATTTGCGCTCGCACCAGGGCAGGTGCACGTACAGGCTCAGCGGGGGGAGTTGCAGTGCGCCCATCAGCCCGGGGGCGGTGGCAGGCTGCGTTCCAGTGCCGCAACCAGCTGCGCGCAGGCCACTGCGCGGTGGCTTACCCGGTTTTTGGTGCGGGGCGCCAGCTGCGCGGCACTGCAGTTGAACGCCGCTACATGGAACAACGGGTCATAGCCAAAGCCACCGTCGCCCTGCGGCGCTTCGAGAATATGCCCCTCCCAGCTGCCCTGGCAGATAACCGGCGTGGGATCTGTCGCGTGGCGCAGGTAGACAATGACGCACTGGTAGCGCGCACTGCGCTGCTCCCGGGGTACCCCCTGCAGAGCCTCCAGCAGCTTGCGATTGTTGCCCTCATCGCCTGCCCCGGAATAGCGCGCTGAGTGAATGCCCGGCGCGCCCTGCAGCCAGTCCACTTCCAGTCCGGAGTCGTCGGCGATGGCCGGCAGCCCCGTGTGCTGGGCGGCGGCGCGCGCCTTGAGAATCGCGTTCTCGACAAAGGTGAGCCCGGTTTCGGCAACCTCCGGCACGCCGAACTCGGACTGTGCCCGCAGGGTGAAGCCCAGCGGCGCGAGAATCCGTGACAGCTCCGCGAGCTTGCCGGCGTTGCCGCTGGCGAGCACCACTGATTGCGGCAGGCGCGCGTCAGTCATCAGTTGATATACAGCTGGTGGCGATGTTCAAACCGGAAGGTGGTGTCGGAGCCCTCCGGCCGGAAATCGATATCGAAAAACCGCCACTCCTCGTTGATGAAATCAAATTCGGCAATGTAGTAGATGGCGCCGCTTTCCCGCACCTCCAGGAACTCCAGCGGCTGGCCGGTAATCAGGTCGCGGGTATAGCCCTGCAGCAGCATGGGACGAGCCTCGGTGCCGCCATCGACGTGTTCGCGCACGGCGAGGTTGAGAATCCCCCGGTTCTTGCCGCGGGTGATGCCGTAGCTGGCGGCGACACGTGGCTCCAGGAAGGTCGTGTTGACCACGCTGTAATGCAGCTCGTAGCGGCCGAACATTTCCGACTGCTGGGCCAGGGCGGAAGCGGCGAACAGCAGCGCCGCCAGCGCAAGGCAGAGTGTCCTGGTCATTGTTCTCTCCTCAGCGGCTGATGAGATAGATCGCGGTGACGGCGAACAGGTTGGGCCAGGCGCTCGCCAGCAGGGGGCGACGCTGCGTGTTGCCCACCATGTCCCGGGCGAGTATGCGAATGCCGCGTTCTTCGCACAGGGCCTCGAAATCCTTCACCGTACAGAAATGGATATTGGGTGTGTCATACCAGTTATACGGCATAAACCGGGAAACGGGCATACGCCCGCGGGATCCAAGGTACAGTCGGCAGCGCCAATGGGCAAAGTTGGGGAACGTGACGATGCCCTGGCGCCCGATGCGCAGCATGTCCTCCAGCACGCGGTCGGGATAGTGTACGGCCTGCAGGGCGTGCGCCATGACCACCGTGTCAAAGCTCTGGTCCGGGAAATTACTCAGGCCCGCGTCCATGTCCTGTTCAACAATGTTCAGCCCGCGGGCCACGGCGCTGGTGATTTTATCCGGGTCGATTTCCAGTCCCAGGCCGCGCACCTGGCGCTCCAGCGCCAGCCGCTGCAGGAATTCGCCGTTGCCGCAGCCCAGATCGAGGACCTTGGAGCCCGGTGCTATCCAGCGCTGGATGTGGGTCAGGTCCAGGCGCATCAGCAGGCTCCCCGCACGCGCTGCATGTAGGCCCCGAACAGGGCGAGGTAGCGGGGAATCGGCATGAGGAATGCGTCGTGCCCCTCGTTGGCCTCGATTTCCGCATAGGTGACCGGCCGGTCGGCAGCGATCAGCGCGTCGACAATCTCCCGGGACCGGCTGGGTGAAAAGCGCCAGTCGGTGGAAAAGGACAGCACCAGGAAGGCACAGTGTGCCTCGCGGAATGCCGCCACCGGATCGTCGCCGTATTCACGGGCGAGGTCGAAAAAGTCCAGGGCCTGGGTCATCAGGATGTACGTGTTGGCATCAAAGCTGCCGGAGAACTGGCTCCCCTGGTAGCGCAGGTAGCTCTGCACCTGGAATTCGGCGGGTTCTTCACCGCCCAGCTCAAGGCTGCCGGAGCGCAGGTCACGGCCGAACTTGTCGGCCATGGCATCGTCTGACAGGTAGGTGATGTGTCCCACCATGCGCGCCAGCGCCAGTCCCTTCGCGGGCACGGTGTTGCGTGCGAGGTAATGGCCGTCGGCAAACCCCGGGTCTGCCTGGATGGCCTGGCGGGCTATCTCATTGAAAGCGATGTTCTGCGCGCTCAGGCGCATGGCCGAGGCGATCACCACGCAGTGCCGCAGGCGCTGCGGGTAGAGCAGCGCCCAGCGCATGGCCTGCATACCGCCCAGGCTGCCCCCCACCACGGCCGCCCAGCAGTCGATACCCAGCCGGTCTGCGAGACGGGCCTGGCTGTGCACCCAGTCGCGCACCCGCAGGGAGGGGAAGTCCGGCCCCCAGGGCGCGCCGGTTTCGGGGTTGATGCTGGTCGGGCCGGTAGAGCCGTGGCAGCCGCCGAGATTGTTCAGGCTGACCACGAAAAAGTGGTTGGTATCGATCGGCTTGCCCGGGCCGATGCACTCGTCCCACCAGCCGGGCTTGCGATCCTCGGCACTGTGGTAGCCGGCGGCGTGGTGATGGCCGGAGAGCGCGTGGCACACCAGCACGGCATTCGAGCGTGTGCTGTTCAGCGTTCCATAGGTCTCGTACACCAGCTCATACGCGGTGAGCACGCGGCCGCAGGCCAGCGCCAGCGGTTCGTCGAAGCGGGCGCGCTGCGGGGTGACGATGCCGACGCTCGAAGTTTTCACGTGGCCGCGTTCAGAGCCCGATAACCAGTGCTGCCGGCAGGCCCACGGCCGCTGCCATGTGCCCCAGCGCAATCTGGATGACGTTGATCAGGATAAAGACCAGTATGGGTGAGAAGTCGATTCCACCCATGTCCGGCAGCATGCGCCGGAAGGGCGCCATCACCGGCTCCGTCAGCTGAAACAGCAGCAGCAGTGCCGGGTGCCGGCTGCCGGGGGCCACCCAGCTGAGAATGATCATCGCCAGCAGGGCGAAGAAGTAGACATTTACCAGCAGGCCCACAAGCCCCAATACCGACCAGACGAGCAGGGTCAGCACCCCGGGCGGGCCGAAGCCGTTCAGGGCCAGCAACGCCACGATGGCTGCCATTTGCAGCAACAGCGCGAGCAGCAGCGTGGACAGGTCCAGGCCTCGCACACTGGGAATCACACGGCGCAGGGGCAGGACCAGCGGGTTGGTCACCCTGGCCAGGAACTGGCTGACCGGATTGTAGTAGTCGGCCCTGACCAGCTGCAGCAGGAAGCGCAGCAGCATGGCCAGCAGCGCCAGATTGAGTACGGTCTGCAGCAGGTAGGCAAGGATGTCGCTGAGCGCGTTCATGGCGTCTCCTGTTCCGAGTCCGCGGCCATATCTGCGGCGCGCTGTTGCGCAGCCGTCATCGCATGGGCCACCAGGTCCCGCAGCCCCTCGTGCTCAAAACACTCGACGGCGCGCTCCGTTGTACCGCCCGGGCTGGTCACCCGCCGCCGCAGCTCCACCAGATCGACGTCGCTCTCCAGCGCCATGCGCGCAGCGCCCAGGGCGGTCTGCCGGGTGAGCGTTGTTGCACATTCGCGGGACAGCCCCATGCTGCAGCCGGCGTTGATCATCGCCTCCATGAACAGGAAAAAATAGGCCGGGCCACTCCCGGAGAGGGCGGTGATTGCATCCAGCAGGGGCTCAGCGTCGACCCACTCCACCAGGCCGACGGCGCCGAGGATGTGGCCGGCGAGCTCACGCTGGCCTGGCGCCACCTGTGCGTTGGCGTATACCCCGCTGGCGCCGACACCGAGCAGGGCCGGCGTATTCGGCATGCAGCGCACAATGGCGGCGCCTGTGCCCAGCGACTGCTCCATGCTGGCAATGGTGGTGCCCGCTGCAATGGAAATGACCAGCGCCCCGCGCTCGCGTACCGGCGCTGCAATGCTCTCCAGCGCTGCGCGCATGACCTGCGGCTTCACTGCGACAATCACCACATCAGCGTGGGCGCAGGCCTCGGCATTGTCCTGGTAGGTGTGCACCGGGCCCAGCTTGCGCAGGTTGGACAGGCTCTCCGCGGAGGGATCGGCAGCGTGCAGGCGGGTGGCGGGATGACCGCTCTCGAGCAGGCCCCCGATAATGCTGGAAGCCATGTTGCCGGCGCCGATAAATGCGATAACCGCGTTGGTCATAGTCTGTGTGTCGGTTGCTCAGGGAAAGGCCGCAGTATACACGCCGCGGCTGGCCGAAATCATCCGCCCCGCGGCGTTGCGCGGGGCCCGAACAGGTCGGTGCCCACACGCACAATGGTGGCGCCTTCGGCAATGGCCGCTTCGAGGTCGCCAGACATGCCCATGGAAAGCGTGTCCAGCGTGGGCAGCGTTGCCTGTAGCGCTACCAGGGCGTCGCGCAGGCGGGCGAAGGGCTCGCGTTGCCGGGCCAGGGTGTCAGCGGGTGCCGGAATCGCCATCAGGCCGCGCAGCTGCAGCCGGGGCAGTTGCGCCACGGCTGTGGCCAGCGCCAGCAGCTCACTGGGGTCGACGCCCGACTTGCTGTCTTCCCCGGAAATGTTGACCTGCAGGCAGACCTGCAGGTCGGGCAACTGCGCCGGACGCTGCGCACTCAGGCGCTGGGCGATCTTGAGCCGGTCGACACTGTGCACCCAGGCAAAATGCTCGGCGAGGGCGCGGGTCTTGTTGGACTGTATGGGGCCGATGAAGTGCCAGCAGAGGTCGAGCCCGGCCAGTGCCTCGATCTTCGCCAGGCCCTCCTGCACATAGTTTTCACCGAAATCCCGCAGCCCGAGGGCCGCAGCGGCTCGCACCTCCTCTGCATCGCGGGTTTTGCTGACAGCGAGCACGCGTATCCCCTCCGGCGCGCGCTGGCTTTTTTCCGCGCTGAGTCGTACTCTTTCGAGGAGCCTGGCAATGCGTTGAGCGAGATGTTCAGTCTGCATGCCGTAGATGGTAGCGGATTAAGCTACCCCCAGGCGAGTTGAGAATCTTGTGTTGCCGCCCGGCGTGCGGTGCGCAGCAGACTCCGGCGCGTGCGCCGGACCGGCCCAGAGGGAGTGGAACGGTGGATATTACAGAACTTCTCGCGTTCAGTGCCAAACAGGGTGCATCGGATTTGCACCTGTCTGCCGGCCTGCCGCCCATGATCCGTGTTGACGGTGATGTGCGTCGCATCAACCTGCCGCCGATGGATCACAAGCAGGTACACGATCTCATCTACGACATCATGAACGACAAGCAGCGCAAGGACTACGAGGAGTTCCTGGAGACTGACTTCTCGTTCGAGGTACCGGGTGTTGCGCGTTTCCGGGTCAACGCCTTCAACCAGAACCGCGGCGCAGGGGCAGTATTCCGTACCATTCCCTCGAAAGTGCTGACCATGGAAGATCTCGGCATGGGCCCGGTATTCCGCGATATCTCCATGATGCCGCGGGGGCTGGTGCTGGTGACCGGGCCCACCGGTTCCGGCAAGTCAACCACACTGGCGGCCATGGTCGACCATATCAACGACAACAAGTACGAGCACATCCTCACCATCGAGGACCCGATCGAATTCGTGCACGAGAGCAAAAAGTGCCTGGTCAACCAGCGCGAGGTGCACCGCGATACACTCGGCTTCTCCGAGGCGTTGCGCTCGGCGTTGCGGGAAGACCCGGATATTATCCTGGTGGGTGAGATGCGCGACCTGGAAACCATCCGCCTGGCGCTGACCGCGGCGGAAACCGGCCACCTGGTGTTCGGCACGCTGCACACGACCTCTGCTGCGAAAACCATCGACCGTATTGTCGACGTGTTTCCCGCAGCGGAGAAGTCCATGGTGCGTTCAATGCTCTCCGAATCGCTGCAGGCGGTTGTGTCGCAGACCCTGCTCAAGCGCGCCACGGGGGGTCGCGTAGCGGCGCACGAAATCATGCGTGGCACCTCGGCCATCCGCAACCTGATCCGTGAGGACAAAGTGGCCCAGATGTATTCGGCGATCCAGACCGGGCACGCGCTGGGCATGCAGACCATGGACCAGTGCCTCAAGGACCTGGTGGAACGCCGTGTCATTACCCGCGACGTGGCCCGGGAAAAGGCGCGTATGCCGGAAAACTTCTAGAACTCAGGGATTGGAGAGCGGATCATGTTGATTGATGAGTTGTTGCAACGGGTCGTCAAGGAACAGGCTTCCGACGGCTTCATCACGGCGGGTGCACCGCCGAGCATCAAGATTGACGGCCAGATCTACCCGATCAGCAAGACCCGCTATACCGATGAGCAGACCCGCGAGATCGTGCTGTCGACCATGAGCGAGCGGCAGCAGGAAGAGTTCCTGCGTACCCACGAGTGCAACTTTGCGCTGGCCGTGCCGGAGCTCGGCCGCTTCCGGGTCAATGCCCTGGTGCAGCGCGGCAGCATGGGGCTGGTCGTTCGCCGCATCCATACGGAAATCCCCGAGATCGAGGCACTGGGTCTGCCACCGATCATCAAGGAACTGGCCATGACCAAGCGTGGCCTGGTGATCTTTGTCGGCGCCACCGGCACCGGTAAGTCCACCTCACTCGCCGCAATGGTGGGCTACCGCAACCAGAACAGCCGCGGGCATATCATCAGCATTGAAGACCCGATCGAGTTTATGCACGACCACGGCAACTGCCTGGTCACCCAGCGCGAGGTGGGTATCGACACCGAGTCCTTCGACGTGGCGCTGAAGAATACCCTGCGCCAGGCGCCGGACGTCATCATGATCGGCGAGGTGCGCTCCGCCGACACCATGGCCCAGGCGCTGACCTTCGCTGAAACCGGCCACCTGTGCCTCTGCACCCTGCACGCCAACAACGCCAACCAGGCGCTGGATCGCATCCAGAGCTTTTTCCCCGCCGACCTGCACTCCCAGGTGTGGATGGACCTGTCACTGAACCTGAAAGCCATGGTGGCCCAGCAACTGCTGCCGCATAAGGAGGGCAAGGGGCGCACGCCGGTGGTGGAAGTGCTGCTGAACTCACCGCTGATCCAGGACTATATCCGCAAGGGCGACGTGCACCTGATCAAGGACGTGATGGCGAAGTCCACGGAGCAGGGCATGCAGACCATGGACCAGTCCTTGATTCAGGCCTACAAGAGCAACCTGATCAGCCGGGAGGACGCGATCCGCTATGCCGACTCGGCCAACGATGTGCGTCTGATGATCAAGATGTTCGACAAAGGGCAGGCGACGGGTGGTGACGACCTCGACCTGAGTTTCGACGAATCGGATCGCGGCAAGCACATGGGTCGCAAGTAGCGCCTGCAGCGCAGCTCAGGCGCTCTGCCGGTTGAGCCAGGCCTGCAGGATCAATTCTGCGGCGTGACTGTCAACGGGCACGGCGCGGTAGTCGCCACGGTGCCCCCGCTCGCGCTGTTCGGACTTCACCGCGTAGCTCGTCAGGCGCTCGTCACTCATTTCCACAGGTATTCCCAGGCGCCCGTGCAGGCGCCGGGCGAACTTGCGCGCCCGCAGCGCCAGCGGGCTCACGCTACCGTCCATGTTCAGCGGATCACCCACCACGATCAGTCCGGGCTGCCACTCGACCACCAGGGTGTTGATCTGCTCCCAGTCCGGTATGCCATCCCGGGCCCGCAGCACGCAGAGCGGCTGACAGGTGCCGAGCAGGGAGTTGCCCACCGCCACGCCGATCTGGCGCAGGCCATAGTCGAAGGCCAGCAGGGTGCTGCTGCCCGCCCGCGCACCGGGCGGCAGTTCAGGCATGCCCCGCCTGCGCACTGATCAGGTTCATGTCGATGCCCAGCGCCCCGGCCGCCGCCGACATGCGGCGCTGCCAGGGCGTCGCGAACAGGATATCGCTGTCGGCGGGGACGGTGAGCCAGCTGTTGCGGGACAGCTCCTCTTCCAGCTGCCCTGCAGACCAGCCCGCGTAGCCCAGTGCGATCAGGTACTCCTGCGGGCCACTGCCGTCCGCGATCGCCACGAGAATATCGCGCGATGTGGTGAGGGTGATGTCGTCAGTGACTGTGAGACTGGCGTCCCAGTGCTTGCCGGCGCCACGGTGCAGCACAAAACCGTGATCCAGCTGCACCGGCCCGCCGGCCATGACCGGTTCGTCACTGAAGTCGCGGCTGGGCCGGATTTTCAGGTGCTCGAAAATTTCGGCGACGCTCAGGTCGAGGGGCTGGTTGATGACCAGACCCATGGCGCCACTCTCACCGTGCTCGCAGAGGTAGGTGACGCTGTGCGAGAACAGGCCCTCGTTGAGGCTGGGCATGGCCAGCAGGAAGTGATCACGAAGGCAGGCGCCGCTGTTGCTGACGTTGCTGGAAACCGGCATGTGAGTGGGTGTTGACCTCATGGCAACCCGCATCGCCCTTGTGGCGATGCGCTCACCCTGAGCTTAGCCGGTTTTCTTCAAATTGCCACGTCCGGACGATCTCCAGCTTGTCGGTAGTGGCCCTTAACGCGGCGGGAAACGGCGCGAACGGCGCCGCCATACGGACGATTTTCATCGCCGCTTCATCGAGCACCGCGTAACCCGAGGAGCTGAGGATACGAATGTCCTCCAGCTGCCCCTCGTAGTTGATCACGACCAGCAACTGCAGGCTGCCATACAGGCCGTAGCGGATGGAGGCCTCCGGGTAGTACTGGTTGCCCACCGCCTCCACACGCCGGCGCCAGTCGTGCAGGTAGGCCGCATCAATGGCCTCCTTGGCTGAAACAGCACTGAGGCGACGCACCCGGGGCGCGCTGGACCGGGTGTCCCGGTCTTCATCGATATCCAGTTCGGCGCGCTCGTCCTGCAGGCGGGCGGTCAGGCCAACGGGTTGGGGGGCCGCCATCGACACGGCGTCGCGTTGCCGCTCGCGCGCTGCAGCGGTCTGTTCACGACTGTGGCGCGCGCTCAGCGCGGTATCGGCGCGGGTCGCCTCCGACGCATCGCTCGCTTCCCGCGCCTGCGCCTGTTCCGGTGCACCGGAGGTACGCCCCCCCATGCGGTCCTCGTTGGCCGCATCGCCACTGCCCATCTGGCTGAACTGGGCGAGGTGGGTGATGTCCTCCGGGGTCAGTGCACTGCGCTGCTGGGCGAGGGTGATCGCCAGTTGGGGCGCCGGTGGCGTCGGTGGCTCGAAGTCGAAGCCGAGACCGAGCAGGAGAATGAGATGCAGGGCCCCCGCCAGGAACAGCGCGATGCTGAAACGGTTGTCCACCGGCGGAGCGGTTGTTGCGGACATCTGCAGCGTACCCTAGCGGGAGGCCAGCTCCGCGGCAATGCAGTCCATGAGCTGGCCGCCGATGTCGACATCGTAGGCGCGCTCGATTTCCTGGATCCCGGTGGGGCTGGTCACGTTGATTTCGGTCAGGTAGTCGCCAATGACGTCCAGGCCGACAAAATACAGGCCGCGCTCGCGCAGGCTGGGACCCACCTGCTCGGCAATCCAGCGATCCCGCGCGGACAGCGGTTGCGGACGCCCGGTGCCCCCCGCCGCAAGATTGCCGCGGGTTTCACCGACCGAGGGGACGCGCGCCAGGCAGTAGGGTATGGGTTCACCGTTGATCATCAGGATGCGCTTGTCCCCTTCCGAGATCTCGGGAATGAAGCGCTGGGCCATGATCGTGCGCCTGCCGAAATCCGTCAGGGTTTCCAGAATCACATTCAGATTGGGGTCGCCGGGTTTTACCCGGAAAATGGACGATCCGCCCATGCCGTCCAGCGGCTTGAAGATCACATCGCCGTGCTCGGTCTGGAAGGCCTTCAGACGTCGGGTATTGCTGCTCACCAGCACGGGCGGACAGCACTGGGGGAACTGGGTGGCGAACACCTTCTCGTTGCAGTCGCGCAGACTGTGGCAGCGGTTGACGATGAGCGTACCTTGCCGCTCTGCGGCCTCGAGAATGTACGTGGCGTACACGTACTCGTTGTCGAAGGGCGGATCCTTGCGCATGAGAATGGCATCGAGTTCGGCAAGGTCCTGGACATGTGCGTCGCCCAGTGTGTACCAGCTGTCCGGATCACGGAATACGGTCAGGTGCGAGACGCTGGCGCGGGCCTTGCCCTGTTCCAGGAACAGATCGCCGGGCTCCATGTAGTAGAGCTGCCAGTCACGGGCCTGTGCGGCCCAGAGCATGGCCAGGGTGCTGTCCTTCTTGAACTGCACCCGGGAGATGGGATCCATTACAACGCCGATCTTGGTGGTCATCACTGCTGTCCGCAAATAGTGTTGCCGTAAAGTACGCAATGGGTGTGTCCTGCGCAAGCGCAGCAGCGGCCCGCGCTGTTAGCCGGGCAGTGGCATATCGCCCCAGCGGGCCTGCAGCATGGCCAGTGCTGCCAGCGGCGCCGTCTCCGTGCGCAGCACTCGCGGCCCCAGCGCCAGGGGCAGGAAGCCGGCGGCTTCCGCGGCCTCGATTTCGCCTGCACTGAGCCCGCCCTCGGGCCCGACCAGCAGGCTCAGTGACGCGGGAGGGGCTGCGGCGGCGGGCAGTGCGACGGCGCGGTGGTGCAGCACCAGTCGCTGGTCGTCCGTGCAGTTGCCCAGCCAGGTGGGCAGCGTCTCTGGCGCGAACACCTGCGGCAGGCAACTGCGGCCGGACTGTTCACAGGCACTGATGGCTATCTGCTGCCAGTGTTGCAACTTGCGTGCCTCCCGCTCCCCGCGCAGGCGCACCTCGGTGCGCTCGGTATACAGGGGAGTGATGGCGGCCACGCCCAGTTCAGTGGCTTTCTGTACCACCCAGTCCATGCGCTCCCCGCGCGAGACACCGATGCCCAGGTGAATACGCAGCGGGGACTCCGGCAGACCGGGCTGCGCGGGTTCCAGCATCACCGTCACGGCGCGTTTGTCCGCTGCCAGGATGGTCGCTGGAAAATCGCTGCCGCTGCCGTCGAACAGGCAGACCGCCGCGCCGGGGCCCATACGCAACACCTTGGCCAGGTGTTGGCTGGGGCCGGCCTCCAGGGTCACACTGCTGCCGCCGGCAAGTGCCTGCGCCGTGAAAATGCGTGGTATCCGCATCGCTGCGCCCTACAGCCCCAGGTTGTTGCGAATCTGCCGCGTCGGCTCTATCTGGTTCATGGTGTAGAAGTGCAGGCCCGGCGCACCGCTTTCGAGCAGGGTCTGGCACAGCTGGGTCACCACGTCGATACCGAACTGCCGAATGCTCTCCTGGTCGTTGCCGAAGCCCTCTATGCGCTGGCATATCCAGCGCGGGATTTCGGCGCCGCAGTTGCGTGAAAAACGCGCCAGGTTGGCAAAGTTGGTGATGGGCATGATGCCCGCGACGATGGGCTTGTCGATACCGATGGCGGCGCACTGGTCGAGGAAGTAGAAGTAGGACTCGACATTGTAGAAGTACTGGGTGATGGCGCTGTTGGCACCGGCATCCAGCTTCTCCTTGAGAAAGCGCAGGTCGCTGTCGTAACTTTCAGCCTGCGGGTGGATTTCCGGATACGCAGCCACCTCGATATGGAAATGGTCCCCCGTGTGTTCCCGGATAAACGACACCAGCTGGCTGGCGTACACCAGCTGGCTGGCGCCCCCCATGCCGGAGGGCATGTCGCCGCGCAGGGCCACCAGACGACGCACGCCCATCTCCCGATAGCGCTGCAGCAGGTCGCGGATGGTGTCTTCACCGTCGCCACCGAAGCTCAGGTGCGGCGCGACGTCAATGTCGCGCTCGCGCAATGCCGCTACCACGCCGAAGGTGCTGTCGCGTGTCGACCCGCCGGCGCCGTAGGTGACCGAAAAGAAACCGGGGTCCAGCGCCTGCAGGGCGGGGGTAGTCCGCTCCAGCAGGGCTGTTTTTCCGTCCGCCGTCTTGGGCGGGAAGTACTCGAAGCTGATGGTGGGCATGGCGCGCCTAGTACTTGTAGCTGTCAGGCTTGAAGGGGCCTTCCTGCTTGACGTTGATGTACTCGGCCTGCGCCTTGGTCAGCCTGGTAATGACGCCACCAAAGCCCGCCACCATGTGTGCAGCCACTTCTTCGTCGAGTTTTTTCGGCAGGACTTCCACACGCAGCGCCGCGGCTTTCATTTCCGGCTCCAGGTTGGCAAAGCGGCGTTCGTAGAGGTAAATCTGCGCCAGTACCTGGTTGGCGAAGGAGCCATCCATGATGCGCGAGGGGTGGCCGGTCGCATTACCCAGGTTCACCAGGCGGCCCTCGGACAGCAGAATCAGGTAGTCACTGCGGGTGTCGTCCCGATAGACCTTGTGCACCTGCGGCTTCACTTCTTCCCACTGCCAGTTGCGGCGCATGAAAGCGGTGTCGATTTCGTTGTCGAAGTGGCCGATGTTGCAGACCACCGTGCCGCTTTTCAGGGCGCGCAGCATGTTCTCGTCGCAGACGTTGTAGTTGCCGGTGGTGGTGACCAGCAGATCCACATTGCCCAGCACATTCGTGTCTATGCAGTCAGCGGCGCCGGTGTTGACGCCGTCGATGAAAGGCGACACCACTTCGTAGCCATCCATGCAGGCCTGCATGGCACAGATCGGATCGATCTCCGTGACACGCACGATCATGCCCTCCTGGCGCAGCGACTGCGCAGAACCCTTGCCCACGTCGCCGTAACCAATGACCAGTGCCTTCTTGCCGGCCAGCAGGTGGTCGGTGCCGCGCTTCACAGCATCGTTCAGGCTGTGGCGACAGCCGTACTTGTTGTCGTTCTTGGACTTGGTGATGGAGTCATTGACGTTGACCGCGGGAATCTTCAGCTCGCCGCGCGCCAGCATCTCCTGCAGGCGGTGCACGCCGGTCGTGGTTTCCTCGGTGACTCCGTGGATGTGGTCCAGCATCGCGGGGTATTTCTGGTGCAGCATGGCGGTCAGGTCGCCGCCATCGTCCAGCACCATGTTGGCGTCCCAGGGCTTGCCGTCCTTGAGGATCGTCTGTTCGAGGCACCATTCATACTCTTCCTCGGTTTCGCCTTTCCAGGCGAACACCGGTATGCCAGCCGCGGCGATCGCGGCAGCGGCGTGGTCCTGGGTGGAGAAGATGTTGCAGGACGACCAGCGCACTTCGGCGCCCAGTTCGATCAGGGTTTCGATAAGCACTCCGGTCTGGATGGTCATGTGGATGCAGCCGAGGATCTTGGCACCGGCCAGCGGCTGGCTGGCGCGGTATTTTTCGCGCATGGCCATGAGGGCCGGCATTTCGGTCTCGGCGATCTCGAGCTCGCGGCGGCCCCAGTCGGCGAGGGAAATATCGGCGACTTTGTAGTCGGGCTTGTTGTCGAGTTTGGTCACTGTGCTCATGGTCATGTCCTTCTTGCTGGTTGATTCGATTGCTACTTGTTTGTGTTTCGTGTTTCTGGCTTGGGCGCGCTGTCGTGCGGCCCCACCTGCCCTCCGCCGCGGGCGGCCCGGTCGGGCGGCCGTTGGCTGCCCTCACTGCGGCCCCTGCTCCGGGCCCCGCCCCGACGCGCTTCCTGCGCGACGGGGCTTTCCGGCACATCCCTGTGCCTACAGGCCCTGCGCAGGGGCCTTCGTTCGGCGCCCTCTACGGTCCTTCCCCGCGGCGGAGGGCAGGCGGGGCCGCTCGGGTAACTGCTAAATCGACGTCCTCGCCAGTACGTCACCATCGGGCCCGATGTGGCACCCAAGTGAGGCGCGGCGGTCGGGCAGGGTTTGCGGGACTGTCTGAAACAGGGATGTTTCAGCCAAGCCTACAGGGACGTATTCACGGCGTGTCCCGCAAACCCTGCCCGACTGCCGCGCCGGCCTAACAGCGTCCTATCGACTCACGCCTGCGGGACCGTCTGACCCGCCCGAGTCACATCGCCCTGCGCAACACCTCCGCCTTGTCGGTTCTCTCCCAGGTGAAATCCGCGTCTTCGCGGCCAAAATGGCCATATGCAGCAGTTTTACGGTAAATCGGCCGCTTCAGATCCAGCATGTCGATAATGCCCCTCGGGCGCAGGTCGAAATGCTCGCGCACCAGCTTCACAATGCTGGCATCAGACAACTTGCCGGTGCCGAAGGTGTTGATCGAGATCGACGTCGGCTCAGCCACCCCGATCGCGTAGGACACCTGGATCTCGCAGCGGTCCGCCAGACCGGCGGCGACGATATTCTTGGCCACGTAGCGACCGGCGTAGGCGGCGGAGCGGTCGACTTTTGACGGGTCCTTGCCAGAGAAGGCGCCGCCACCGTGGCGCGCCATGCCGCCGTAGGTATCGACAATGATCTTGCGTCCGGTCAGTCCGCAGTCGCCCACGGGCCCGCCGATGATAAACACCCCGGTGGGGTTGATGTGGTAGCGGGTGTCGGCGCTGAGCCACTCTGCGGGCAGCACTTCCTTGATGATGAGGTCCATGACCGCCTGGTGAATGTCGGCCTGGCCGATGCTTTCATCGTGCTGGGTGGAGAGCACCACGGCGTCGATGCCGACGGGCTTGCCGTTCTCGTAGCGCAGGGTCACCTGGCTCTTGGCATCCGGGCGCAGCCAGGGCAGCGTGCCGTGCTTGCGCAACTCGGCCTGGCGCTCGACGAGGCGGTGTGCGTAGTAGATCGGAGCGGGCATCAGCGTGTCGGTTTCATTGGTGGCGTAGCCGAACATCAGGCCCTGGTCACCTGCGCCCTGCTCCTTTTCATCGCTGGCATCTACGCCCTGGGCGATGTCCGGGCTCTGTTTGCCGATGGCGTTGAGCACCGCGCAGGAGGCACCGTCGAAGCCCACCTTTGAGCTGTTGTAGCCAATATCCA
Source organism: Halieaceae bacterium UBA5044 (assembly GCA_002416125.1). Classification (GTDB taxonomy): domain Bacteria; phylum Pseudomonadota; class Gammaproteobacteria; order Pseudomonadales; family Halieaceae; genus Haliea. Next base: position 92,621 of record DIBU01000001.1, on the reverse strand, counting down.
GCACCACGTTGCGCACGACATCTTCCAGGTCAACGTAGGTCTTGGTGGTCACTTCGCCGGCAATCACGACCATGCCGGTCTTGACCAGGGTCTCCACGGCGACACGCGCGTCGGCATCGTCGGCGAGTATTTTGTCCAGAATGGCGTCGGAGATCTGGTCGGCCATCTTGTCGGGGTGCCCTTCGGACACTGATTCGGAAGTAAAAATCGCGTACTCGCTCATACCGTGGTTCCTGTTGCTGTGTGTGGGTGGCCGAAGAGGCGCACCTGTATCTGAAATCCGTTGCGCTGCGCCAGGTAAACGCTGGCAATGTCGCTGAGGCCGGCATCGCTGGCCCATGCCGCGAGGTCTTCGGGGGCGAAGCCCAGCCAGAGATCACCGCAGTTTTCCCGCGCCCAGGCCTGGTCGTGGCGGCAGAGATCCGTGACCAGCACCACGCCACCCGGCGCCAGGCAGGTGGCGATGTCACGCAGGATCTGCCGGGGCTGCGGGGTGTGGTGCAGCACCATATTGATCACGACGCAGTCCGCCTGCAGGCTCGCCAGCCGCTCGTGGCCGGTGTCGCCGTGCACAAATTCAATGTTGTTCAAGCCTTTCGTGGTGGCGCGGGCTCGCTCGAGCATGGCGGCGGCATTGTCCAGCGCGACCACATGGTAGAACCGGGGGGCCAGGGTGAGCAGGAAACCGCCGTCCCCGGGGCCCACTTCCAGTGCCGTGTCGAAGCGGCGCAACGGCGCATCCCGCAATACCTGGGCGACGGTGTCGGCATATTGCTCGTAGCTGGCGATGAGGTCCTGCTGCTGGCGGAATTTGTGTGCGTTGTCGCGGAAGAAGTGGCGTGAATTGGTCTCCCGCTGGCGCTGCACCTGCTGCAGCCGCTGTTCCAGCACGGGCGGCAGGGGCACGGCGTCCAGGGCGTCGAAGAGCTGCTGCTGCAGGGCCTCCAGGCCGGGTTGCTGGCCGAGCTCGCTGCGCCGGTAGAAAATGGAATTGCCCTCCCGCCGTGACGCCACCAGCCCCATGCCGGAGAGCACCTTGAGATGGTGGCTCAGCGCGGGCTGCCGGGTCGCAAACAGGGCACAGAGTTCGGATACGGCGAAGGAGTCGTTGCGCAGCACTCGGAGGATCTGCAGGCGCAGGGGATCTGCGCTGGCCTTGCACAGGTTGGCCAGGGACTCGATGCGCGCGTCAGGGCTGGTATCGCGCGCAGGGGATTGTGTGCTTGCAAGTAGCATGGCGGCGGAGTGTAGCAGGCCCTGCAATCTATATCAAAAATAATTGATATAGATTGCCAATCCGTTCCGGCCGGGCGCACTGGCGCGCAATATGTTGGTGATTTGTTTGCCGTAGGCCGCTGCTTACGCGAAAATAGCGCCCCTTTGTTCACCGGCCCCAGCGCCCAGCCCACGGAGCATGCCAATGCCATCCCGCCTTGAACTCGCCAACGCCATTCGTGCCCTCAGTATGGATGCTGTCCAGCGCGCCAACAGTGGTCACCCCGGTGCGCCGATGGGCATGGCAGATATCGCCGAGGTCCTCTGGAACGACTTCCTGCAGCACAATCCGGCGAACCCACAGTGGCCCAACCGCGACCGCTTTGTGTTGTCCAACGGCCACGGCTCGATGCTGATCTACTCGCTGTTGCACCTCAGCGGGTACGAGCTGCCCATGGAGGAGTTACAGAATTTCCGCCAGCTGCACAGCCGCACGCCGGGGCATCCCGAGTACGGTTATGCCCCGGGGGTGGAGACGACCACCGGGCCGCTGGGCCAGGGCATCAGCAACGCGGTCGGCATGGCGCTTGCCGAGAAAGTGCTGGCGGCGCAGTTCAACCGCCCCGGACACACCGTGGTCGATCACTACACCTATGCCTTCCTCGGTGACGGCTGCCTGATGGAGGGTATTTCCCATGAGGCCTGCTCCCTCGCCGGCACGCTGGGCCTGGGCAAGCTGATTGCGTTTTATGACGACAATGGCATCTCCATTGACGGCGAGGTGGAGGGCTGGTTCACCGATGACACACCGGCACGGTTCCGTGCCTATGGCTGGCAGGTGATCCCCCGTGTGGACGGCCACGACCCGGAGGAGGTGCGCCAGGCGATCGAAACCGCGCGGGCCGAACAGGGTATGCCCACGCTGATCTGCTGCAAGACCATCATCGGCAAGGGTGCGCCGAACAAACAGGGCAAGGAATCCTGCCACGGCGCTCCCCTCGGCGCGGACGAAATTGCCGCGGCCCGCGAGGCCCTGGCTTGGACGCATGCCCCCTTCGAGATCCCCGAGGCGATCTACGGCGGCTGGGACGCGCGGGCCGCGGGTGCAACGCGGGAGCAGGCCTGGGAGGCGAGCATGGCCGCCTACGCAGCGGCGTTCCCCGAAGAGGCGGCGGAACTCCGCCGCCGACTGGCGGGAGAGCTGCCGGCGGAGTTCCCGGCCCGCGCCCAGGCGTGGATAGACCAGTGCCAGGCCGAGGGCCAGAGCATCGCCTCGCGCAAGGCATCACAGAACTGCCTGAGCGCCTTCGGCCCGCTACTGCCGGAGCTGCTCGGCGGTTCGGCGGATCTCGCCGGCTCCAATCTGACCCTGTGGCAAGGCGCGCAGGGCATCACCCGGGAGGACGCCTCCGGCAATTACGTGTACTACGGCGTGCGCGAGTTTGGCATGTCCGCCATCATGAACGGCGTTGCCCTGCACGGCGGGTTCGTGCCCTACGGCGCGACCTTCCTCATGTTCATGGAATATGCGCGCAACGCCGTGCGCATGGCGGCCCTGATGAAGCTGCGCAGCATCTTCGTCTACACACACGATTCCATCGGCCTCGGCGAAGATGGCCCGACGCACCAGCCGGTAGAGCAGCTTACCGCCCTGCGCGCGACACCCAACCTGCACACCTGGCGGCCCTGCGATACCGTTGAGTCCGCGGTGTCCTGGAGCGCTGCCCTGCAGCGCACGGCGGGCCCCACCGCCCTGGTCTTCTCGCGCCAGAACCTGGCCCACCAGGCGCGCACCCCGGCCCAGGTGGCGGCTATCGCCCGCGGTGGTTATACCCTGGTGGACTGTGAGGGGCACCCCGAGCTGATCCTCATCGGCACCGGTTCGGAGCTGCAGCTCGCCGTGGAGGCCGCCGAGCGTCTCGCGGCGGCAGGACGTCGTGTGCGCGTGGTGTCGCTGCCCTGTGCAGAGCTGTTCATGGAGCAGGATGCCGCCTACCGCGAGGCAGTACTGCCCAGCGATGTGCTGGCACGGGTCGCCGTAGAGGCCGCCCACGCCGACTACTGGTACAAGTTCGTCGGCCTCGATGGGCGCATCGTCGGCATGACCAGCTTTGGTGAGTCTGCGCCGGCCGCGGATCTCATGGCGTATTTCGGTTTCACGGTGGATGCCGTGGTTGCTGCCGCAGACGAGGTCCTGTCGGGAGACTGAGGCTGTGCTGCGTCTCGCCATCAATGGCTATGGCCGCATCGGGCGCAGTATCCTGCGCGCGCTGTATGAGGGGCGGCAGCGGCAGCACATGCAGATCGTCGCCATCAATGAGCTGGCCGACGCGCGCACGGTGCTGCACCTGACGCGCTACGACAGTACACACGGTCGCTTCACCCTGCCGCTGACCGGCGCTGTGGGCGAAATGAATATCGACGGCGATCGCATCGCCCTGCTCAGCCAACCGGATGTCGCTCGCCTGCCCTGGGCGCAACAGGGCGTAGACCTGGTGCTTGAATGCACTGGCGCTTTCAGCGACCGGGCAACGGCGGAGCTGCACCTGCGGGGCGGCGCCGGTCGGGTGTTGTTCTCGCAGCCCGCGCAAATGGACGTGGACGCCACCGTGGTCTTCGGTGTCAACCACGAGACCCTGCTGCCGGAGCATCGCATCGCCTCGGCGGCATCCTGTACCACCAACGGCATTGTGCCGGTGATCGACGCGTTGCACCGGGCCCTTGGGGTGGAAAGCGGCACCATTACCACCATCCACTCGGCGATGAACGATCAGCCGGTACTGGATGCCTACCACCATACCGACCTGCGTAAAACCCGCGCCGCGTCACAGTCGATTATTCCCGTGGATACCGCACTGGCGCGGGGCATCGAACGGATACTGCCGGAGCTGGCCGGGCGCTTCACGGCGCAGGCCCTGCGCGTGCCCACACAGAACGTGTCGGCGATGGACCTGACCGTGCAGGTCATGCGCGATACCACCGAGCAGGAGGTGAACCGGATCCTGCGCGATGCTGCGGCGAGTGCCTACCACGGGGTGCTGGGTTTCACCATGGAGCCGCTGGCGTCCTGCGACTTCAACCACGACCCGCGCTCAAGTATCGTAGACGCCAGCCAGACCCGGGTCAGCGGTCGGCGCCTGGTGAAGGTGCTCACCTGGTTCGACAATGAATGGGCCTATGCCAACCGCATGCTGGATGTGGCTGCCTGCTGGGGCGGCTGCGAATTGACTGATTGCGCAGGAGAGCAGACATGAAGCGGATGACCGATATCGACCTCGCCGGCAAGCGCGTGCTGATTCGCGAGGACCTCAACGTGCCGCTGAAAGCCGGCGAAGTGAGCAGCGATGCGCGCATACGCGCGGCGTTGCCGACGCTGCAGCAGGCACAGGCGGCGGGGGCGAAAGTGCTGGTGATGTCGCATCTGGGGCGTCCGGAGGAAGGCGTATTTGCCGAGGAATTCTCCCTGGCTCCGGTCGTGCGGCGTCTGTCGCAACTGCTGGGTCAGCCGGTGTCTCTGCTGCAGGACTGGCAGCAGGGCGTGACCCTCGCTGATGGCGAGATCGCACTGTTGGAAAACGTACGCTTCAATGCCGGCGAGAAAAAAGACGACGAAGCGCTGTCGCGTGCCTACGCGGCGCTGTGTGATGTGTTCGTCATGGATGCATTTGGCACGGCCCACCGCGCCCAGGCTTCGACACACGGCGTGGCCCGCTTTGCCCCCATTGCCTGTGCTGGCCCCCTGCTCGCCGCGGAACTGGAAGCGCTGGACAGGGCGCTGGCCAACCCGGCCCGTCCCCTGGTGGCGATTGTCGGGGGCTCCAAGGTGTCTACGAAGCTGACGGTTCTGGAAACCCTGGCCGACAAGGTGGATCAACTGGTGGTCGGCGGCGGTATTGCCAACACCTTCCTCGCCGCAAGCGGTCTACCGGTGGGCAAGTCGCTGTGCGAACACGACCTGATCCCTGCGGCACAGGCGCTGATGCGCAAGACGCATATTCCCCTGCCTGCAGACGTCGTCACCGGCAAAGCCTTCTCCGAATCCGCCGTCGCGGAAACCAAGCCGGCCAGTGCCGTGGCCGACGATGACATGATTTTCGATATCGGCCCGCTGGCTGCGGCAGCCATCAGTGACATTCTGGCCCAGGCGGGTACCATCCTGTGGAATGGTCCGGTGGGCGTATTCGAATTCGACCAGTTCGGCGGAGGCACAGAAGCGCTGGCCCGCGCCATCGCCGCGAGCCCGGCATTTTCCCTGGCCGGTGGCGGCGATACGCTGGCGGCAATCGACAAATACGGCATCGCCGACCAGGTCTCCTACATCTCCACCGGTGGCGGCGCGTTCCTTGAGTATGTCGAGGGCAAAACGCTGCCCGCGGTGGCCATTTTACAACAGCGCGGGGACGAGGCCTGAGGGCGCACCTGCACCAGAACCCATCGAGGATAGAGCTATGGCACTTATCAGTATGCGTCAACTGCTGGACCACGCCGCAGAGTATGGCTATGGCGTGCCCGCGTTCAACGTCAACAACCTGGAGCAGACCCGCGCCATCATGGAGGCCGCTGACGCCACCAACTCGCCGGTGATCATGCAGGCCAGTGCGGGCGCGCGCAAATATGCCGGCGCGCCGTTCCTGCGTCACCTGATCCAGGCGGCCATCGAGGAGTTTCCCCACATTCCCGTGGTGATGCACCAGGATCACGGGGTGTCTCCCGCCGTTTGCCAGCGCTCCATCCAGCTGGGTTTCAGTTCGGTGATGATGGACGGCTCGCTGGGTACGGACGGCAAGACACCCATGGATTACGACTACAACGTCGACGTAACCCGTCGCGTGGTCGAAATGGCCCACGCCTGCGGCGTATCGGTCGAGGGTGAGCTGGGCTGCCTCGGTTCGCTGGAAACGGGGCAGGCCGGCGAGGAAGACGGTGTCGGCGCAGAGGGCACCCTGAGCCATGAGCAGATGCTCACCGATCCCGAAGAAGCGGCGGCCTTTGTTGCCGCCACCAGCGTCGATGCACTGGCAATCGCCTGCGGCACCAGCCACGGTGCCTACAAGTTCAGCCGGCCCCCCACCGGCGATATCCTGGCCATCGACCGGATCAAGGAAATCAATGCACGTATCCCCAACACTCACCTGGTGATGCACGGGTCGTCTTCGGTACCGCAGGAATGGTTGGCAATCATCAATGAGTTCGGCGGCAATATCCCGGAAACCTATGGCGTTCCCGTGGAGCAGATTCAGGAAGGCATCCGCCACGGCGTGCGCAAGATCAACATCGACACCGACCTGCGGCTGGCATCGACCGGCGCCGTGCGCCGTTTCCTGGCCCAGAATCCCGCTGAATTCGACCCGCGCAAATTCCTCGCGGTGACCACGACGGCCATGAAAGAGATCTGCGTGGCGCGCTACGAAGCCTTCGGTACCGCCGGCCACGCCGACAAGATCAAGGTGCGTTCACTCATCGCCATGCAGGAGGCGTACGACGCCGGCGAGCTGGGGCCGCAGCCTCGGTAGATGCCCCGCGACGTGGCCCTGGATGCCGCAAGCTTGCAGGCCCTGCGCGCTGCCTTGCCGCGCTTCGGGGAAGAAGCCCGGGTACCCGGGCTGGACCGCTACCTGACGTTCTACGGGCTGGCATTCAGCCGGGAATATGCCGCCTGCCGACACCGGATAGGGCGTGTTGCCTCCGGCCGCTACGCACTCGCCACCCAGTGCTGGGAGCTGCCCGGTGCACGCCACACCCTGTTGCTCGTGCACGGCTTTCTCGACCACGTTGGCCTGTACCGTCATATCATCGGGCATGCCCTGGCGCGCCAGTGCAATGTCATCGCCTTTGACCTGCCCGGGCATGGTCTGTCGACGGGAACGCCGACGGCAATCAATGATTTCAGCGAATACGCCGATGCCATCCAGGCTGTACTCCATGCCGTCGACCTGCCGCGCCTGCCGTTGCAGGTGGTGGGCCAGAGCACGGGGGGCGCGGCGCTGGTCGCCTATGCCCGGCAGTGCACTGCCTGGCCCTTCACCGGCACGGTACTGCTGGCACCGCTGTTGCGTCCTGCCGGCTGGCAGCGCGTGCGCGCGGCCCACGCGCTCCTCCACCGCTTTGTTGACTGCGTGCCGCGCGGCTTTGCACAGAATTCCTCTGACGCGGATTTTCTTGCCTTTGTGCGCGCCGATCCACTGCAGTCGCGGCGCATCCATGTGAGCTGGGTCGGTGCCCTGCGCCGCTGGCTGGCGGAGCTGCCCATTGCCGATCTCGGCGTGGGGCCGGCGCTGCTGGTACAGGGCGATGCGGACGGTACGGTGGACTGGCGCTTCAACCTGCCGCGTTACGGCCAGCTGTTTCCCGGGCTGCGTATCGAGCTGCTGCACGGTGCCGGGCACCAGCTGGCGAACGAGTCCGAGACGTTGCGTGCGCGCTATCTGCGGCAGGTGGATCGGTATCTGGGGTGGGGTTGAGTTCTGTGGCCTGTCATTATGAGTGCCTTGAAGTCGGCTCTGGGGGTGTTGGCGCTCTCGAGGGCACGCCGTAAACCCCTCCATGGGGGCTTGATGAAAACATCCGTGTTTTCAACAGCCCTCGAGAGCGCCAACACCCCCAGAGCCTGGCTTGGGTGCTTCGCAGAGCTCGGTGTTTGGCAACCAGGAGTTTTCTAAAGAAGTGAGGGGCGCGAGGCGGGGGCGGCAGGGCCGGACTGTATGAAACAGGGATGTTTCATTCAAGCCCCCATGGAGGGGTTCACGGCATGTCCGGCCCTGCCGCCCCCGCCTCGCGCCCCGCGCTACGAAGCACCCCACCGCTACGCGATACTCCAATCAACTCCCCGCCAGGTTGAGAAACTTCTGCACACCGTCAAAGAACATCTGCACCGAAATGATCACCAGGATCATTCCCATCAAGCGCTCCATGGCGAGCAGGCCGCGGGCGCCCAGGGCCTTGAGCAGTAGCGGCGCCATCATCAGCAGCGCCGCGCACACGCCCCAGGCCCCGACAACTGCAATGGTCCAGTCCATCATCCGGTCCGGATCCTTGTGCACCAACAGCATGGTAATGGCCAGCGCCGACGGCCCGGCAACCATGGGAATGGCCAGCGGCACGATAAAGGGTTCGCCATCCGGCGTGTCCCCCATCAGGCCATAGGGCGAGGGGAAAATCATGCGCAGTGCTATCAGGAACAGGATGATGGCGCCGGCGATGCTGATCGACTCCTGTCGCAGGTTCAGCACGTCGAGCATGGCGGAGCCGGCATAGAGGAAGAGCAGCAGCACGATCAGGGCGATGACCAGTTCGCGGAAGATCACCCACTGACGACGTCGCGGCTCTACATCCTTCAGTACCGAGAGGAAGATGGGCACGTTGCCCAGCGGATCCATCACGAAGGCGAGGGTGACAAAAGCGGAAATGGTATCCATGTGAACTCCGAAGCAGCAGCGCCCAGTGTAACCCGTGGGGGGCGTCCGGCAGTAGGGGCGCATCACGCGGGTCCCGGTGCTATGCTGAGGGCATGCCCTGTGGGAGGGACGTGACGTGACACAGTCGATAAACGCGTTTTTGCGCGGCACCGTGCTTGCCGCTGCTGCGCTGCTCAGCGCCTGTGCGGCGCAGCCACCGGTGGAGCGTGCCGTGGCGGTAACGCAGGCCGAACTGCTGTCCGGCGCGCGGCTGGGCGTGGCGGCGAACGCCCGCCCATCGACCGCCGCGCTCACGGCGGTAAACGACGATATGCGCGAGTTTCTGCGCCAGCATGTCCCCTCCGGGCTCGGACCCACCCGGACCATTGAGTTGATACTGCAGGCGATTCTGGATGACGGACTGCAGCTGCGCTACGACAATTTCCGGACCCTCACGGCGCAGGAGGCATTCTATAGCCGCGAGGGGAATTGCATGTCCTTCACCAACCTGTTTGTCGCCCTGGCACGGGAGGCGGGCGTCAAGGTGCATTACCAGGAGGTGGAGATCCCGCCCTCATGGACTGCGGAGGGCGACACCTGGCGCTATAACCTGCACATCAACGCGCTGGTCAAACTGCCGGGGGCCGAGCAGGTGGTGGACTTCAACCTCGGGGATTACGATCCCGGTCTGCACCGGCGCGTCCTGAGTGACGAAGAGGCGCTGGTGCGCTATCACAACAACATGGGTGTGCACTGGATGACCGAGGACGAGGGGCAGCGCGCCTTCCTGCACTTTCGGGAGGCGCTCTCACTGCGCCCTCGCACTGCTCACGTGTGGACCAATCTAGGCACCCTCTACCGGCGTGCAGGCGATCTGGCCGCGGCGGAGTCGAGCTATCTGCGCGCTGTCGACCTTGCCGATGATGCCGCCGCCAACAGCAACCTTGCGCGCCTTTACGCCCAGCTCGGTGAGCAGGCATTGAGTGACTGGTATCGGAACCGCGTGCAGCTGTTCCGTCAGCAGAACCCCTATTATCTGCTGCACCTTGCGCGGGAGGCCTATGCGTCAGCGGACTATCCCGCGGCACAGCGTCTGTTGCAGCGGGCCATTCGCAAACAGCCCGACGAGCATGAGTTCTATCGCCTGCTGGGTCTCACTGACCTGCAGCAGGGCGATTTGCGTGCCGCTGCGGATCATTTCACTGCAGCACTCGCGCACGCCGATGCCGAGGCCGGGGCGCGTTACCGGCACAAGCTGGAACTGCTGGCAGGGCAGTGATCTGCGCCGGTTGCGCAGAATTGCACAGGACCCTCTGGTAAACTGGACGCTTCTGGAGTCGGGTCCGTCCTGGGGGAGTCAATGAAGTTATTGCAATCGGGGGTCTGCTGCAGCGCGGTGCCTCCACGCGCCGGTGCCTGCGCATGAGCGGTGCACCCCAACAACGCCTGCAGGCGGCACTGGAAGCACTGCGAGCCGGGCGTGCCGCTGAGGCGGAAGCGCTGCTTGATGAGCTGACCCGTGGCGGCAACGCGGCGGCCTCGACCTGGCTGGCACTGGCCTTTGCCCGCGTCAATCTGGATCGGGCAGAGGACGCACTGCTGGCCGTGGACCGCGCGCTGCAGCTGGAGCCGCGCAATATTCGCGCCCTGTTGTTCAAGGCCGATCACCTCGACCGGCTGGGGCGTGAACGCACGGCGCTGGGCTTCTACCAGGGTGCCCTGCGCGTTGCCGCCAGCATGGCGCAGATACCCGAGGATGTGCGGCGCGGGCTGGCGCGCGCGGAAGAGGTCTGCGATCGCTGGGCTGCGCACTACGAGAACTACCTGCTGGAGAATCTGGAGCAGGCGGGGTTTACCCGCGCCGAGTTTCCGCGCTTTGCGGAATCCCTGGACATTGCCTGTGGCAAAGCGCCTGTGCAGCTGCAGCAGCCCACCCGCTACTATTTCCCCGGCCTGCCGCAGCGCACCTTCTACCCTCGCGAGATGTTCCCCTGGGCGGCGGCGCTGGAAGCGCAGACGGCGCAGATCCGCGACGAGCTGCTGGCCGTCATGCGCGACGACGGTCACTTTCAGCCCTACCTGGAGTCCAGCCCCGACCAGCCGCAACTGAATACCAGCCGCAACCTGGACAGGATGGACTGGAGTGCCTGCTACCTGTGGCGCGACGGCGTGCGTGTCGAGGCACTGGCAGAGCGCTGCCCGGCGACCTTTGCCGCACTGGAGGCCGTGCCCCTGTGCCGTGTGCCGGGGCAGATGCCCTCGGCGCTGTTTTCGCGTCTGGCGCCGGGTGCGCGTATTGAGCCCCACCACGGCGCCGTCAACACACGGCTGATCTGTCACTTGCCGCTGGTGGTGCCGCCACAGTGCGGCGAACTGCGGGTGGGCAACGACCGGCGCAGCTGGCGGGAGGGCGAACTGCTGGTGTTTGATGACAGCATGGAGCACGAGGCCTGGAATGAGAGTCGCGATGAGCGGGTGGTCCTGTTGTTCGACATCTGGCGACCCGAGCTCAGCGAAGCCGAGCGGCACTGGGTGTCGGCCATGCTGCAGGCCGTGAAGGCCTACGAAGCCCTGTGACGGCGCGGGGCCCTGCCAGCCACGCCGGTGCCTGGGATACCTACTGGCGCGGCACCCGGGAGAATGCAGCCCATCGCGAAGGCGGCCCCCAGGAACCGGTGCTTGCGGCTTTCTGGGCCAGTTTTTTCCAGACGGCATTGGCCACCGGCAATCCGCCGGCCCTGCTCGACCTCGCCTGCGGCCACGGCGCGGTGACCGGCCATGCGCTGCAGGTGTCACCGTCCCTGGCACCCTGTTGCAGTGACTACTCGCTCAGTGCCCTGCAGGGGCTGCAACAGCGCTACCCCAGTGCGCGCTGTGTGGTGGCCGATGCCGGTCATACACCCTTTGCGGACGCCAGCTTCGATCTGGTGGTCAGCCAGTTTGGCGTCGAGTACGCCGGGCCGGAAGCGCCGTACGAGGCGGCGCGGCTGGTCGCTACCGGCGGCACGCTGGCCCTGCTGGTGCATGTGGAGGGCGGGGCGATTTACCGCGAGTGCGCGGATAACCGCGATACGGTAATGGCCCTGCGGGCACTGAACGTTCTCGGCCTGGCGCAGGCGGCGTTTGACGCAGGCTTTGCACTGAATGCGGGTATCGGCACGCCCGAGGCCTTCAAGGCGGCGGAACGGGCGTTTACCCCCGCCGTGAGGGGGCTGGAACAGCTGTTGCAGACACGCGGCCCGCAGGCGGCCGGGGGCCTTTTGCAGCAGCTGTACACCGATATTGCGCACATGTACCGGCGCATGTCGGCCTATGCGCCCGAAGATGTGCGCTACTGGCTCGGCGGGATGGACGGGGAGCTCACCGCCTATATCGGCAGGATGCAATCGATGCTGGACGCCGGCTTTAGCCGTGCCGGCATGGATGCCCTGGCGGAGCGTCTGGGCGCAGCAGGTTTCAGCCTGCGCGAGTTATCGCAGCTGCGGGTGTCGGAGCAGGCGCAGGCGGCCGCCTGGGTGCTGGTGGCGCAACGCCGCTGAGCGCAGGCGCCCGCGCGCTTACCGGCGTTTTCAAATACGCCGCAGGGGCCTCTCAACCGCCGCTGGGGCTGGCGCTCTGCGCACTGTTGTTCTGAATGGCGTTGGTCGCGTCGCGGCTGTCCATGGACTCCTGTTTCCACTGCGCGTCGGTCTTGCACACCCGCGTGCCCAGCCGCGTTCCGGTCTTGATGATGGTGCGGCAGGTCAGGTTGTCGGTGCTGGCAACGGCCTGGGCCGGCGCGCTGGCATCGGCGGTCGCTGAGGGGCTGGTGCTTGAGCAGGCCGCGAGCATGACCAATGCGGCGCCTGCCGCGCAAACGGTAAGGTAACGTTTCATAGCTGTCTCCTGAGTGACTGTTCAGTCTCTACTGTGTCGTTCCGCAGGTCAATCCGCCAGCGGCGGACTTGCCTGAAATCGATGAAACAAAAAGCCCGGCACGAGGCCGGGCTGGGTCTTGCACCGTCAGGCGGCCGTTGCCGGCCGCTTGCAGGGGGTAGCTTAGAAGCTGACGCTGACGCCGACGAACATGTAGCGACCCAGTGCGTCGTACATGCCGGGGAACACGTTACCGTTACCGTTGATAGACGGACCGGCTGCGTTGCCCGCGATCGGCGGCTCTTTGTCAGTGATGTTGTTCACACCAAGGCGCACAGAGGCGTTTTCGGTGACATCCCAGGTACCGGCCAGGTCAAGGTAGTTGACGGAAGGCAGGTCCAGGTTACCGTTCAGGTCGGTCACTGAGCTGATGTGGCGCCAGTAGGCACTTACCGCCACGTCCCAGGGAGTCATCCAGGTAGCACGCAGGTTGTTGCGGAAGTCAGGTGTGGGGTAACCACACTCACCGCCCCAGTTACCTTTGCAGTCAACAACCGGCGCACCTTCGAGTTCCTGCTGGTCCCAGGTGTCGATGATGGACATGGTGTTGTTGAACGACAGGCTGCCCATATCACCGATGGTCAGGTCGTAATCAGCGATCACGTCCCATCCCTTGACTTCCTCGATTGCGAGGTTGTCAAGCAGGGCCACGATCTGGCCACTGGATGCCACTTCGGAGCCAATCCAGAGGTCACCGCGCGTGGAGTTACGCTTCACGTTTTCGCAGAGTGCGTCGTTGCCATCCAGACACTGGTTCAGGATGAACTCGGGGCCCAGGTTGTTAATACCCTTTTCGATCTCGATAGTGTAGTAGTCAACGCTCAGTACCAGGCCGTCGATGAATTCAGGCGACCAGATGAAGCCTACCGAGTAGGTATCGGACTCTTCCGGATCCAGCTGGGTGTTACCACCCTGCAGGAAGTTGTACTGGCCTGCGAAGGAGTTCAGGATGTTGCCGTACTGGGCAGCAGTGACTCCGGTGCGGGCGCAATCTTCCAGGCTACGCTCGGGGGTAGGGCCGCCACAGGGGTCCACGTCCATGTCGAACAGGTTCAGGCCCTGGGGCAGGAACAGTTCGCGGATGTTGGCAGCGCGGACAGCGCGCTGGAAGCTGGCGCGCAGCTTCACGTCCTGGTTGATGGCCCAGCCGCCGCGCACACCGTAGGTATCGGTGGTCACATCAGTGGAGTAATCAGAGTAGCGATAACCCAGGTCCAGCGTGATTTCTTCAGCAAAGGCAGCGCCTTCCACCAGCGGAATGCTGGCTTCCATGAAGTATTCAGTGACGTCGTACTCACCGTTAACTGCGTTGGTTGCGCCACCCTGGCCAGCGCCCAGACCGAGGCGGAAGCCCTCGTCCGGGTTGAAGTCCAGCGTTTCCTTGCGGTATTCAGTACCGATCACCACTTCCACGCCGTTGTTGGCGGAAGGCAGCTTGAAGCCGTAGTCGCCGAGGCTACCCGCAACGAAGGCGTTGAACACTTTCTGCGTGGTGGTGCCGCGAGCGAACAGGGGCAGGGTCAGATATTCAGCAGCAGCCGGGTCAACCCCACCGGTTTCCCAGATATTCCAGGGCACACAGTTCGGGTCGCTGCCGTCAACAACAGAACGACAGGTGATGTTGCCATCGTCGTCCAGTACCGCATCCAGCGCATTGCGGATCTTGGCGTTGGACAGGTCGTTGTTGTAGGTGTTTTCCATGCTGACTTCTGAGTACAGGCCAGACACGTCGTAACGCCAGGTGTCGTTGATGTCACCACGGAAGCCCAGCACACCGCGGAAGGAGGTGTGACGCAGGTCCTGGTTACGCGGGCCGCCTTCAACGTTACGACGCAGAACAACCACATCCTGCGTGTCACCTGGGCCGAGGCCGTTGGCACCACAAATCACGCCGACCTGCTGGTCGGAGAGGAAGGGGTTGTCACAGGAGATCGGCACGTTCAGGCCGAAAGCACCAGAGGGCGCGATCTGCGCATTGCTCTGGTTGTCCATGAACATCAATTCGGTGTAGGTTTCGACGTGCTCGTTGATCTGGTAACGACCAAAGGCACCGGCGGTGTAACGCTCGTCGGGACGCTGGTAGTAGTTCAGCGGGCCGTAGTTGTACACTTCGCTGGGCTGTACAAGCTGGTTGCCGACAACACGGTAGGGATCCGCTGTGCCAACAATGAAAGTACCCGCTGCACTGGTGCCGGAGCCGAAACAGCCAGTGGCATCGTTGTTCAGGGCGCAGGCGCTGTAGTCACGCTGGCTCTGCAGTACGGCGTCGATTTCACGGTAAGTGGCGTAGGCGGTCACGTTGCCGCGGCCGTTGTCGAAGTTGCCACCCATGACCAGCGACCAGTTCTGGATTTCGCCGTCGGTGTTGCTGCCGTCAGGGAAGGGGAAGCCCGCATCGCCAACGATCTGCTGGATGCCGCTGTTGTCGTTGTCGTGCTGGTACTGGCTGAACTGGTAGTCAAACTGCACGCCTTCGAAGTCGTCAACCATCACGAAGTTGACAACACCCGCAACCGCGTCGGAACCGTAGGTCGCGGAGGCGCCACCGGTCAGTACTTCAACGCGCTGGATCAGGGCTGCCGGAATCTGGTTGATGTCGGCGCCGGTACCGCCCTGCAGCGGAGAGCCCGCGGGCAGGCGACGGCCGTTGACCAGTACCAGGGTACGCTCGTCACCCAGGTTGCGCAGGTTCAGGGTAGCCGTACCCGTGGCGCCGTTGGAGGTGGATGAGTTCTGGTTGGAGTAAACCTGTGGCAGGTTCTTCATCAGGTCTTCAACGCGGGTGGTGCCCTGGAACTTGAATTCCTCGGCATCGACCTGCGTGACCGGGCTGGCGGAAACCAGGTTTGCCCGCTGGATACGCGAACCGGTAACAACCACTTCTTCCAGCATCAGCTGGTCGTCCTGGGCGTTGGCAACAGTCGGCATTACCGCCGCTGCGCTCATGCCCAGGGCAGCTGAAACTGCCATGGTCAGACGATTTTTCCTTAACATATCAATACCCCTGTACTTGACTGTAAGCATGCTAATCCGGTGGCCAATGCCACTGGAGACGAACATTAAACGAATTCAGCGTCAGGTTCCTCAGAGTTCCCTGTCACTTTTGTGACTTATTTACAAAAAACGCGGGGAACTCGGCAAATTACCAGAAATTACCTGACCTAACGCGAGCAGGTAGCTGAAATCCAAGTACTTTCAGCGGCAGTGGCGGAGCGATGTGCTAGCGTACGCGGCTCACCCCCACGGTCTTGTCGGTGGCCTTTACCGTCATCCGGTAGAAGCCGAGGAAGTTCTTGTCGATGACCACCGCGGTGTCGTCTCCGCGGTGCAGGTAGCGCCCGGGCAGCCGCTGCCGCCAGACCTGCCCGTTGTCCAGGTAAAAGAGGGTCTCTCCCGACCAGCCTTCGAAGGGCGACTTGATGTTGGCCTCGATACGGATGGACTCGTCGGCCGCGATCACTTCCGGGTTGCTGCGCAGCAGGGTGGGGGCTTCCGCGGCGGTGTAGGTGACCAGCCAGCGGTTCAGCGCTGCGCGCTCGACGTCACTGAGTTTGTCGAGGCCGGCGGCCCGGTACTCCTCGCTGGACATCAGTTTCTCGACGCCGGGAAACTCGCCTACCGGCCCGGCAGCCAGGGCAGGCATGCTGCCGGCAACGGTGAGGAACAGCAGGGAAAGCAGGGTACTGCGCATGGTCTACTCCGGGTTCAGAAGCGCTGGCTGATACGGGTGTACCAGAAGCGCCCCCTCAGTTCGTGGGTACGGGCGTCGATGTTATCGTTAAATGCGGACGCCGCCAAAGGCGCCGCGGCATCGAACAGGTTGTCGATACCGAGGGTCAACCGCAGCCCCGACAGCACATCGAACACGTAGCTGACCTGCATGTCGTGCACGGTCCAGCTGTCAATTTCCCGGGTCTGCGTGGTTCCGGGGAGGACTTCGTCCATCGCGCTCACGTGGTGCATCTCGTAGCTGGCGAGCCAGCGGTCGCGTTTCCAGTGCAAACCGAGCTGGCCCTTCCACTCGGGAATGCCGCCGAGGCCCTCGGAGGCCTCGTCGCGGAAGGTGCCGGCCAGGTCTATCTGCGGCCCGCCGTCGCCGGGCTGGGAGAGGTACTCGTGAATCCAGGCCCCGCTGCCGGTGACGGAGACCTGGCCCCAGGGCTGATCCGGGAAGTAATAGGCGAGGCTGAGGTCGGCACCGCGCACCCGGCGCTTGCCGAAATTGATATTGTTCGCGGTGACCCGGACGAGATTGCCCAGCGCGTCGCGGGTGACCTGGTCGGCAAAGGCACCGGTGGCCGCGTTGCGGTCGACAAGGGACTGTGCGCTGGAGCTGACCACGTCTTCCTGGCGGATTTCGAAGTAGTCGAGTGACACCCGCAGGCCGGGTATCACGACCGGGGTCCAGATGGCACCGGCACTGACGGATTCGGAGGTTTCCGGGTCCAGGTCCGGGTTGCCGCCCTTCACGGTGAGAAACTGGTTGCGGGTGGCGTCAGCCAGTTGCGTACAGCCCGGCAGCTGGCCGACATTGGCGGCGATGGTGCAGGGGTCGGCGATAAAGGCCTGTTGCTCGCTGCTGCCCTCGTAGAGCTCGCTCAGGCTGGGTGCACGGAAGCCGAAGGCGTAGCCGCCGCGCAGCGTCAGCGACGGGCCGAGCTGCCATTTCAGCCCGACCTTGGGGTTGGTGCTGCTGCCGAAGTCGCTGTAGGCGGAGTGGCGGATGGCAGCTTCCAGTTGCAGATTGCGGCCACCGCTGGCGTTACTCCACAGCGGCACGCGGCTCTCGGCATACAGTTCCAGAATCTTGCGCTCCCCGCGGGTGGGCTGGAAATTGGTGGCGCCGATGGTGCCGATCGAGGCCAGCCGCTCGTCGGGCACTTTGGCCGTCGATTCGTGGCGGAATTCCAGGCCCAGCGCAAGGTCACCCCGCCCCGCCGGCAGGTTCAGCAGCGCGTTGCTGAGGTTGAGCGCCGCGCTGGAGAGGGTGGTATCGCCCCGGGTGCGCCCGTCGAGGCGCAGGTAATCCACCTGCTCGGCACTGATGCTGCCCGCCGGCCCCATGATGTCCACGGGGACACAGCCGTCGACATCGGCCCCCTGGCAGCCGGCGGCCGGCCCCAGTGCCCGCCGCAGGCGGTTGGCATCGACCAGGTTGGTGGCGGTTTCCCGGGCCTGGCTGCGGCTCCAGTTCACCCCGATATCCCAGTGCCAATCGGCATAAAGGCCTTCCACGATGGCGCTCAGGCGGCCGACGCGTGACTCATTCAGCTGCAATCGTCCGGGAAATTCCAACAGTCTGCGCCTAACATCGGTGATTTCCTGGCCAAAGTCGTTGTAGATGTTATCGGCGGCAACGCTGATCGGCTCCTGCTCAAAGCCGGTGAACAAGGGGGTGGGTGCCAGGGTGGCACGGGCGTTGGTCTGCAGGTAGGTCGCTTCGAGGAGGGCGGTCACCTGTTCGCTGAGGTCCCGGGTTACGCTCGCATAAACGCTGCTGCGGCGCAGCGGAACAACGGCGGAGGTAAATGCCTGGTAGTCGAACAGATCCTCACTGCCCGCGGCCCGGTAGCCGGCGCCGTCGGCGATCAGCGAGCGACCATCCGGAAGCACTACGCGTGCGTCGGGGGTGGCGCTGGAGCGCAGATCGGTGCCGCCCAGCGGCCGCGTATCCGCGCTGCGTGACACCGCTCGATCACGGCTGAACAGCGGCTCCTGTTCGTAGTGCGAGGCGCTGATGAACAGTCCGCCGTCCCGGAAACTGGTGCCGTACTGCAGCGTCTGTGTCGTGGTGGTGAGGTCGCCGCGGCTGCTTTCACCGACGTAGGATTCCGCCAGAAACCCGTGGAAATCGCGCTTCATGATGATATTGACTACGCCCGCGATTGCATCCGAGCCGTAGATTGCGGATGCGCCGTCCTTGAGTATCTCCACCCGCTCCACGGCGGCCGGGGAAATGCTGTTCAGGTCTACGGACTCGCCGGCCAGCCCGTCGTTGGCGATGCGGCGCCCGTTGATCAGGATGAGCGTGTTACTGGCCGGAAGTCCGCGCAGGGTGACAGTGGCTGTGCCATCACCGCCGTTGGAGATGGCAGTGCTGGTCGAGTTGCCGACGACCGCCGGTACGAAACGCAGCAGTTCGCCAAGCGTTTGGGCACCACTGCGCTCAATGTCAGAGCGCGCATACACCTCCACCGGGGCGCTGAAGCGATTCGGGTCCCGGCGTATGCGCGAGCCGGTCATCCGGCTGCCATAGACGTAGGTTTGCTCCATGCCGGGCTCATAGACGGGCAGTAAAGCCTCGGTCTGTAGCGGATCATCGCAACGTTCCCGCGGGCAGTTTTCGGCGTAGATCGCCACGATGCGGTCATCGATGAGCTCCCAGCCCAGTCCGCTCTCTGCCAGCAGCCGGCTGAGGGCGTCGTCCCGGCCCATGTCACCGACCAGGGCGGGTGCCGAGAGGTGTCCGGTAAGCCGGTCGGAGAACACAATCGGGGTATTGCTCTGGCGGCTGAACTGGATCAGCGCGGCAGACAGCGAGCTCTCGCGGATGTCGTAATGCTTGAGGGGTTCCGCCGCGGCGGTTTCCGCAGTCCAGCCGAGTACGATGGAGATCGCCAGCCATGCCGAAACGATTCCCTGCGCGAAAAACCCTGTCGCCCGGGACGCGGCAAGCATGTTCTCACCCTGCCAGATTGATGGTCGCAACGCACTGATAATTCAGGAGAGTTTGTCGGCCAGGGGAGCTGGCCAGGCAAGACGTCGTTATATCCTACTGCGGGGCTTTCAGCAACTGCACGGAGCCGTTGTTCAGGCGCACAACACGCAGCCCCAGGCTGCGTTCAAGGGCCTGGATGACCGTGTCCGGGTGGTCGAGACTGAAGACGCCGGACACGGTGAGGTTGGCGACCTCGCGCTCGCTGATGAGAATGCGGGTATCCGAATAGCGGGCCAGTTCGCTGGCGAGCTCTGCCAGGGTCAGGGCGTCGGCGACGATCTCTCCGCGCTGCCACGCGGTGTACGTTGCGGTATCCACGGTCTGGCGGGTGCCGAGGCCACCACTGCGTGAGGTCTCCAGGTGCTCGTTGGCATCCAGCAGTACGCTGGCCACCGTGGCCGGATTGCTCACCCGCACCCTGCCCTCGGTTACCGTGATTTCCGTGGACCCGGCGCGGCGGTAGACGTTGAAAGCCGTACCGATGGCGGTCACTGTCGCGTCACCAGTGCTCACCGCGAAGGGTCGCTGCGGATCGTGGGCGACGTCGAAATAGGCCTCCCCTTTCACCAGGGTCAGCTGGCGGTTGCCCTGGCTGAACGCCACATCCAGCTGGCTGTCGGTATTCAGGGTGACGCGCGAGGTGTCGCTGAGTGTGTAGGTGGTCCGCTCCCCCTGGGCCGTGCGCAGGGACTCAACGGCGTCCGGGCCGCGATCCCGGGGCAGCAACACAACCGCCAGGGCGAGACTGGCGGCGAGCGCTGTGGCGCCGGCCAGCCACTGGCGGCGGGTTGGCCCGCTGTGCAGGGCCGTGGGCTCCGGCTGCTCCACCTCGAGCGGCAGGTGCTGCACACTGCCCAGGTCATCCCAGAGCTCCAGCATCAGGTCCATGGCCTGGCGGTGACCCGCATCCGCAGCCAGCCACAGGGCGAATTCACGGTGATCCTGGTCGGTCGCCTCGCCACGGAAACGAGCAATCCACGCCAGTGCGGTGTCGCAATGTCGCTCGAATTCTTGTGTCAAGGTCTGGCTCATCGTGTCCCCAACGCCCGCCGGTTGTTGCTTCCCGGGGTGCGGCGCTGCCCCTCAGGGGCGCTTGCCTGTCTTATGTCCTGTTAGTGTAACGAGGAAACACAAAGTTCCCTCAAGTAAATTTGTCTCAATCAACCATTTTCGCCCGGCGGATACAACGCGGCGAGGCGCTTGCGACAGTGCTGCAGCGCCTGCAGGATGTATTTCTCCACGCTGGACACGGAAACCTGCATGGCATCGGCGATTTCCCCGTAGGAGAGTCCGTTGCGCCGGTGCAGCAGAAAGGCCTGCCGCACATTGACCGGCAATTCCTCTACGGCCGCCATGATCAGGCCGAGTTTTTCCCGCGCGCCGAGGATGTGCTCGGGGGACGCCGCGCTGCCATTGATGTCCGGTGCCTCGCCGTCCTCGGACTGCTGCCGTTCGCCGTGCATGAACTGCAGATGCAGCTTGCGCCGCCGCAACTGGTCGACGGCGAGGTTGGTCGCCACCTGGAACAGGAAGGCGCGGGCGTTGTCCAGGGTTTCCGGCGACTCCAGCCGGTGCAGGCGCAGAAAGGCCTCCTGGGCGACTTCGGCGGCGTCCTCCGGGCTGTCCAGTTTGCGGGCGAGATAGCGTTCCAGGGCGCCGCCATGGTCATTGACCAGGCGCGCGAGGAACGCATTCTTGCGGTTTGCTACGACAGTGATGGCGAATCCCTCGTGGTAGCGCGGTATGCCAGCGGGCGTGGCCTAGAATAGTACGCGACTGCGGATTGTACCGTCTATGCTGGCCAGCTTTGCCAGCGCGACGTCCGAGTATTCGGCGTCGACATCGATCACCACGTAGCCCACCGCCTCGTTGGTCTGCAGAAACTGGGCCGACACGTTGATGTCGTACTCGGAGAATACCCGGTTGATGGCGCTCATGACCCCGGGGACGTTGTGGTGGATGTGCAGCAGGCGGTGGCTGCCCTCGTGCTCCGGCAGGGATACTTCAGGGAAGTTGACGGAGGAGGTGGTCGCTCCCGTATCGCTGTAGCGGGCGAGTTTCTCGGCCACTTCAACACCGATGTTGGCCTGTGCCTCCACGGTGCTGCCGCCGATGTGCGGGGTGAGGATGACGTTGTCGAAAGCCCGCAGCGGAGAAATGAACTCCTCGTCGTTGGCGCGTGGCTCAACCGGGAACACATCGATACCCGCACCGCCCAGGTGACCGGATTCCAGGCTGGCGGCCAGGGCGTCGATATCCACCACGGTGCCCCGCGATGCGTTCAGCAGGATGCTGCCTTTGGGCATCTGTGCCAGCTGTGCGGCGCCTATCATGTTGCGCGTGCCGCGGGTCTCCGGAACGTGCAGGCTGACCACATCCGATTGCGCCAGCAGTTGCTCCAGGGAGGGCAACTGGCGGGCGTTTCCCAGGGGCAGCTTGCTCACAACGTCACAGAACTGCACCTGCATGCCCAGGCCCTCCGCGATCACGCCGAGCTGCATGCCGATGTTGCCGTAGCCCACGATGCCCAGGCGCTTGCCGCGGATTTCATAGGCGTTGGTGGCGCTTTTCTGCCATTCGCCGCGGTGTGCAGCCGCATTGCGGGCCGCCACCCCGCGCAACAGCAGAATAGCCTCGGCGATCACCAGCTCTGCCACGCTGCGGGTGTTGCTGAAGGGGGCATTGAACACGGCGATACCGCGGCGCGTGGCGGCCGGAAGATCGACCTGGTTGGTGCCGATGCAGAAGCAGCCGATGGCGACCAGTTTGCGCGCTGCATCCAGCACGTCTTCGGTGAGTTGCGTGCGCGAGCGGATGCCAACGAAGTGTGCGTCGGCGATGGCTTTCTTCAGGTCGGCGGGCGCCAGCGCCTTCTGGTGCAGTTCTATGTTGTCATAGCCGGCATTGCGCAGGGTGTCGACGGCGGATGGATGGACGCCCTCCAGTAACAGGAAGCGGATTTTGCTCTTTTCAAGCGACTTTGGCGCCATACGCGGTGGTGCTCCCTGAACGGTGTGTAGTGGGCGGGAATAAGCGGGCGCGTATGCTACCATACTGCGCCCTGTTTGCGTCCCTCGACTAACTCGACTGCGGAGTATCCCTGTGTCCACCATCAGCCCGGAAGTGTTGCAGGCGTTGCAAGCCTGTGTTGGCGAGTCCCGTGTCCTGACGGACGCAGACTCCCTCGAGCGCTACGGTCGCGACTGGACGCGGGTGCACACCCCCGCGCCGTCCGCCGTCGTGCTGCCCGGCAGCATTGAGGAGGTGCAGGCCCTGGTCGAGGTCGCGCTGGCCCGGCAGCTGGCGCTGGTGCCTTCCGGTGGTCGCACCGGGCTCAGTGCCGGGGCCGTGGCCTGCCAGGGGGAGGTGGTCATCGCGCTCGACCGCCTGAACCGGATCGACGAATTCAACCCGGTTGACCGCACGGTGCGCTGCGGGGCCGGTGTGGTGACGGCCCAGCTGCAGGCTTTCGCTGCGGAGCAGGGGCTGTTCTACCCGGTGGATTTTGCCTCCAGCGGATCCAGCCAGATCGGCGGTAACATTTCCACCAATGCCGGTGGTATCAAGGTCATACGCCACGGCATGACGCGGGACTGGGTGGCGGGCCTGAAGGTGGTGACCGGTCGTGGCGAACTGCTGGACCTGAATCGCGGCCTGGTCAAGAACAATGCCGGCTACGACCTGCGCCAGCTGATCATCGGGGCCGAGGGCACCCTGGGTATCGTTGTAGAGGCGACCATGCAGCTGGCGCGGCCCCCGCAGAACCTGACGGTGATGGTGCTCGGGGTGCCGGATATGGCCGCCGTGATGCAGGTACTGGAAACCTGGCAGGGTGCCATGGATCTGCAGGCCTTCGAATTCTTCTCCGAACTGGCGCTGCAGAAGGTCGTCGCGCACCAGGGTCTGCAGCGGCCATTCGAGACCGTCAGCGGGTTTTATGCCCTGTTGGAGTTCGAACAGCACACCGAGGCAGAACTCGATCAGGCCATGGCGCTGTTTGAGCACTGTGTGGATAAGGGTTGGGTGGTGGATGGTGTGGTCAGCCAGAGCGTGGCCCAGGCGCAGGCTCTGTGGCGGCTGCGGGAGGATATCTCGGAAACCATCTCCCGCTGGACGCCCTACAAAAACGATATCGCCACCACGATCGTGCGCGTCCCCGACTTCCTTGCAGAGGTGGAAGCCGTGGTCAACCGGGCCTATCCCGACTTCGAGATCGTCTGGTTCGGGCACATCGGCGATGGCAACGTGCACCTGAACGTGCTCAAGCCGGATAGCTTGCCCATGGCCGAGTTTCAGCAGCGCTGCGGAGAGGTGAGCCGCTGGGTGTTTGAGATTGTGCAGCGCCACGAAGGCAGTGTGTCAGCAGAGCACGGTGTTGGCCTGTTGAAGAAGGATTACCTGCACTACAGCCGTTCGCAGGCGGAAATCGCCATCATGAAACAGATCAAACAGGTCTTCGACCCCCGGGGCATTATGAACCCGGGCAAGATCTTCGACCTGTAGGCAGGCAGGGGGCTCAGCTGGCGCGCAGGGTTTCCACACCCTTCGCGGTGCCCAGCAGCAGAACATCTGCCGGCCGCAGGGCGAACAGGCCGTTGGTGACCACGCCGGTGATATTGTTGATTTTCGCCTCCATGGCCAGCGGTTGCGGGATGGAAAAATTGTGGACGTCGAGGATGACGTTGCCGTTGTCCGTGACTACACCCTCCCGGTAGACCGGGTCGCCGCCCAGCTTCACCAGCTCCCTCGCGACGTGGCTGCGGGCCATGGGGATAACCTCCACGGGCAGCGGGAACTGACCCAGGGTGTGCACGCGCTTGCTTTCGTCCGCGATGCAGATAAAGGTGCGCGCCACGGCCGCGACAATTTTCTCACGGGTCAGCGCCGCACCGCCGCCCTTGATCAGTTGCAGCGCCGCGTTGGCTTCGTCTGCACCGTCGATATAGAAGTCGACCTGGTTGACGCTGTTCAGGTCGCTCACCTGGATGCCGTGTTGGCGCAGCCGTGCCGCCGAGGCCTCGGAGCTGGCGACGGTGGTATTGAAGTCGCCCCGCAGGGTGGCGAGCAGGTCGATGAACAGGTTGGCGGTGGAGCCTGTGCCGATGCCGAGCACGGTGTCGCGCTCCAGTCGGGGTTTGATGTAATCCAGCGCAGCCTGTGCGACCGCCTGCTTGAGCGCGTCCTGTGTCATGTTCGCCTGCCCGCTTCATGCGAAAAGGGAAAGTATAAAGCATAACGGGGTGTGTCCGGCGGATATCGAAAAAACCCGCACCGCGCCTGCAATCAGTGCTGAAAATCCGCGTCAGCTCCATTACCATGGCGGGCTGGCTTTTTACTGGATCACGCATATGCCCTCCTCGTATATCAAGCGCATTCTCGATGCTCGCGTGTACGACGTCGCGCGCGAGACTCCGGTCGATGAAGCCATGTTGATGTCGCGTCGCCTCGGCAACCGCGTGCTGTTCAAGCGCGAGGACTTGCAGCCCGTGTTTTCCTTCAAGCTGCGTGGCGCCTACAACAAGATGCAGAAGCTGTCCGCCGAGCAGCGCGCCTGCGGCGTGGTGGCGGCCTCCGCCGGCAACCATGCCCAGGGCCTGGCCATGGCGGCACAGCACATGGGCGTCAAGGCCACTATCGTGATGCCGCGCACCACGCCGCAGATCAAGGTCGATGCGGTGCGCAACCGGGGCGCGAGGGTGGTCCTGCACGGAGATACCTTCGACGAGGCATCGGTGTACGCGCAGAAGCTGGTGGCGGAAAAATCCATGGTGTACGTGCACCCCTTCGACGACCCGGATGTGATCGCCGGGCAGGGCACGGTCGGCATGGAAATTGTGCGCCAGCTGCAGCGGCCGCTGGACGCGATCTTCGTGCCGGTGGGTGGCGGTGGCCTGCTTGCTGGCGTCGCCGCCTACATCAAGTACGTCTGGCCGGAAACGCGGTTGATCGGCGTGGAGCCGGAGGACGCCGCCTGCCTGCAACTGGCGCTGCGCAAGGGCCGCCGCGCCGTACTGCCGGAAGTCGGCCTGTTCGCGGACGGCTGTGCCGTGGCGCAGATCGGCAAGGAGACCTTCCGCGTTATCCGCAGCACGGTCGACGAGGTGATCACCGCCGCCACGGACGAGATCTGCGCCGCTATCAAGGATATCTTCGAGGATACCCGCGGCATTGCCGAGCCTGCGGGCGCGCTGGCGCTGGCTGGCCTGAAGAAATATGTCGAAACAACGGGCGTGCGCGACCAGGACCTGCTGGCGATTGTCAGCGGGGCGAACACCAACTTTGACCGGCTGCGCTATATTTCCGAGCGCACCGAGGTGGGCGAGCACCGCGAAGCGGTGATCAGCGTGACGATACCCGAGCGCCCCGGCAGTTTCCGCACCTTCTGCAGTGCCCTCGGCCGGCGCAACATCACCGAGTTCAATTACCGCTATTCCGATGCCGGGTCTGCGCTGGTGTTCCTGGGCCTCTCTGTCATTCCCGGCGGCAGCGACCTGAGCGACCTGCTGCAGGACCTCGGCGAGCAGGGTTACGCCACAGAGGACATGACCAACAACGAGATGGCCAAGTTGCATATCAGGCACATGGTGGGCGGCAGGGCGCCCGCTGACCTGACGGATGAGGTGGTGTTCCGCGTGGAATTCCCCGAGCGGCCGGGTGCGCTGCTCAAGTTCCTGTCGGGCCTCGGGCAGCGCTGGAACATCTCCCTGTTCCACTACCGCAACCACGGCGCCGCCTATGGCCGCATCCTGCTTGGTGTGCAGGTGCCGCGCGCGGAGCGCAGGGCGTTTCGCGACGTACTCGATGCTGTGGGCTACCCGTGGTGGGATGAATCCGACAATCGCGCCTATCAGTTGTACCTCGGCCAGCCCCAGATGGGGCAGTGAGGCGCCATTGATCAGGAAAATGTTGAGATTTCAATAGTTTCGGGGTTTTCTTTCGATAAACGCTGAGCTAGACTTGAATAATAGTGTGAAAAATTGCCAAAAAGAATCAGTGCAGGGCCGAAAAGAGCCTTGGGAAAAGGGAGGGCGCCGGCAGTAATGCAGCGTCATCCGGGGGTGCGGTGCGGCGGCTTGCAGAGTGCGAAGCCCCTGGCCGTCGTGGATTGCGAGAACCGTGTACAAAGAGTGTCGTTGTGAAGAATAAGCCAGACTTCTTCCTGTTGATTGCTGCCGCCTTCGGCATTGGCGTGTTGGTGACCATGTTATTGCCGCTGTCCGCGAGCGACTCCGTTGCGGCACCCGCCTCCGAGCTGCAGGCCGGGGTCATCATCGAGTAGGCATCCTCTCCTGCGCGAAGCAGGCTGTTAGGCCCGACTCAGTCAAGACCCACTGCATGGGAATATCCCAGCTCGCGCTGTCCAAACCGTTAATCTCCTGGCACACATAGGCCAGGCCGACACGCAGTACACCCCGGGCGTCCGCCAGGGTCCGATCATAAAAGCCGCCACCCATGCCCAGACGGTAGCCGTCGCGCTGCCAGCCCACCAGCGGCATGATCAGCAGGTCCAGTTCCCCCGCGGTGCAGCTGCGACCGCTGCTGTCGGGTTCGGGGATGCCGAACCGGTTGGGCTGCATTGCCTGATCGTCCAGCCACTCGCGAAAGACCAGCCTGCGCTCTTGCGCCAGGACCGGGAGGTAGGTTTGCTTGCCCTGTGCCCGGCAGGCCTGCGCCAGGGGCTGCGTATCGAGTTCGCCATCGTTGGGCCAGTACAGGCCGATGTGTCGGGCCGTGTCCCAGCCGGGCAGCGTGCGGATGTGCCCGGCAACAGCGCGCGCGGCCGCGGCCTGCTGTGCGGCCGGAAGCGCCTTGCGTCGTTCGCGGAGCTGGCGCCGCAGGGCGTCGCGTGCGTCCGGTTCAGATGGCATGAGAGAGGTGGATTCCCGGCATGACGTTGACAGAGTTGCCCTGAACCCGACGGTTCAAGGAGGAGGGCCCTGTACTGTATCAGGCTTTCCGGACAGCGCCGGACATGCACACCAACAGCAACGAGGAACCTCCGGGTATAGACTTATCGGCTCGAGGACTGTCTGCCTGGCGCCCATGCCAGGGATCCAGCGGCCAGTATACACGATCTGGAGGCCGGGCTGGCTGCGATCAGCCGATTTCCAGCTGCCGCAGCTGGTAGAGTGCTTCATCCACCTTGCGCTGCAGGCTGGCGACGGCCGTCGTGTCGACCGCTTCATCCGCCACCGCAGGCACCGTGCCCTGCCCCGAGGCCTTGAGCAGTTCGTGGCTGATGTTGAGTGCCGCCATGACCGCGATGCGCTCCAGGCCGATGACCTTGCCGGTGTCACGTATCGCGCGCATCTGCTTGTCGAGGTAGCGGGCTGAGATGATGAGCTCGGCCTGCTGGTCTTCTGGGCAGGCGACCTGGTATTCCTTGTCCAGAATGTGCACCGAAACGGTGTTGACCGTACTCACTGGCGTTGCTCCATGGACCGCAGGCGGGCGATCATTGCTTCGACTTTGTTGCGCGCCAGGTTGTTTTTGCTGATGAGGTCCTCACGCTCCAGGCGCCAGCTGTCATTCTCGCGTTTCAGGCGCTGGTTTTCCCGGTTAAGATCCCGGCACAGGGCGATCAGTTCATCGATTCTGGTCTCCAGGGTCTGGAGCTGGGTATCTGCCATGACGTGCTACTTGGGCTGTCTGGATATAGCGCTTACTATAGAGCCGGCTGTGTGACAGGTCAACGCAGCAAAAGTTTTTAAATTTCAATGGCCTGCCGACCTTTTCGTAGTATCCGGTGGAACTGCGGTGGCGGTTTACGCCAAAAACGGGCGCAACAGGGAGTAACTTGGATGTTCGACAGGCTACCCGGTGATACCGGGCTGTTTGACTTCGACGACGTCGCCGACCAGCTACTGGAGCAGGGCGTGTCCCTGTCACCTGCGGAGGTGCACGGCTGTCTGGTCGGGCTGCTCGCCGCGGGCCACAGCGCGGAACCGGGTGCGGGGCTCAACGCATTGAACCAGGCCCTGGACCTCGATTTGCACGGCGCCCTGGCGGATGAGGTCATGCAGCTGTATGCCCAGTGCAGCGAGGCGCTGGGAGAGGACCTGTTCGATTTTACGCCGCTGTTGGCGGATGAGAGCCACGATCTGGCGGTGCGCACAGAATCCCTGGCTGACTGGTGCCGGGGCTTTCTTACCGGTTTCGCCCGGACGGTGGCCGCCAGCGGCACCGGGGGTGAAACACTGCCCGGTGACAGCACGGAAATACTGCGCGACTTCGCCGCCATGGCCCAGGCCAGTGCCGAGGATCAAGATGAAGACGATGAGGACGCGGAGAACGCCTATTTCGCGCTGGTCGAATACCTGCGGGTGGCGGCGGTGAACGTGTTTCTCGACACGCGCGCCCGCCAGGAGGATCGCGAGCGCGCGCTCAGGGGCAAGCCCGATGCGCTGCATTGAGTGGAGCGCTGCGCAGCGCAGCAGTGAGGGGGTCACGGTGTGAAAATCAGTCGTCAGGAATTCGCCCGGCGGCGCCAGCGGCTGATGGCCCTGATGGAGCCGAACAGTATCGCGATCATACCCGCCGCACGCGAGCAGTTGCGCAGCCGCGATACCGAGTATCCCTTCCGTCAGGACAGCGACTTCCACTACCTGTGCGGGTTCCCGGAACCGGAGGCGGTGCTGGTGCTGATTCCGGGCCGCGGACATGGTGAATATGTGTTGTTCTGCCGCGAGCGGGACCCGACGCTGGAGCTCTGGCACGGCTATCGCGCGGGCCCTGAGGGCGCCTGCAGTGACTACGCCGCCGACGATGCCTTTCCCATTGGCGATATCGATGACATCCTGCCCGGGTTAATTGAGGGCCGCGAGCGCGTGTACTACTCCATGGGGCGCAGCGCGGATTTCGACCGCCGTATCATGGCCTGGGTCAACCTGATCCGCAGCAAGGAGGCCAGCGGCTCGGTGCCACCGGGTGAATTCACCGACCTCGACCACATGCTGCACGACCTGCGCCTGAAAAAGAGTGCCGCTGAGCTGCGCCTGATGGCCCAGGCGGGGGAGATCACCGCCAGGGCCCACCGCCGCGCCATGTGCAGTGCGGCACCCGGCGTGTACGAATACCAGCTGGAGGCCGAATTGCTGCATGAGTTCGCCCAGGGCGGCGCCCGCTTTCCGGCCTATCCGTCCATTGTCGGTAGCGGGCCGAACAGCTGCATTCTGCATTACACCCAGAATGCGCGCGCGATGCGCAAAGGGGAGCTGGTGCTGATCGACGCGGGCTGTGAGTACCAGGGCTACGCCGCCGATGTCACGCGCACATTCCCGGTGGACGGCCGTTTTTCGCGGCAGCAGCGGGCGATCTACAACATCGTGCTGGAAGCGCAGCAGGCCGCCATCGCCGCAGTGCGCCCCGGCAACCACTGGAACGCGCCGCACGAGGCCACGGTGGAGGTGATTACCCGCGGCCTGCGCGACCTGGGGCTGCTCGCCGGCGACGTCGCCGACCTGGTGGCCGCGGGGGCCTACCGCCCCTTCTACATGCACCGGGCGGGTCACTGGCTCGGGCTGGATGTGCACGATGTGGGAGATTATCGCGTGGCCGGGACCTGGCGGCAGCTGGAACCCGGGATGGTGCTGACGGTTGAGCCCGGTATCTATATTGCGCCGGACAACACCGACGTGGCACCGCGCTGGCGCGGGATCGGTGTGCGCATCGAAGACGATGTCGTGGTCACGGAGGACGGCTGCGAGCTGCTCACCGCGCTGGTGCCACGAGAGCCGGACGCGATTGAGGAACTGATGGCGGCGGGGCGGGGATGAGCGCGCGGGATATCGTCATTGCCGGCGGTGGCATGGTGGGCATCAGCCTGGCGTTGGCCCTCGCCCGAAAACTGCCCGAGCAGGTGCGCATCACGCTGGTCGAGGGCTTTACGCTGCCACCGCCGGCTGCCGCAGCGCCCGACTATCACCCCGCCTTTGACGCGCGCTCCACGGCGCTGAGCTACAGTTCCGAACGCATTTACCGGTCTCTGGGGCTGTGGCCCCTGTTGCAGCGCTGGCTGTGCCCGATAGACACCATTCATGTTTCCAGCCGGGGCCATTTCGGCAGCAGCATTCTGCGCGGGGCGGATTATGGCTGGGGCGCCCTGGGACATGTGGTCGAGAACGCATGGCTGGGGCAGGCCCTGTTGCATGCGCTGCGCAGCGAGCAGCGCGTGGAGCTGCTGAACCCGGCGCGTGTGACCGCAGCCAGGCCGACGCCTGAGGGCGTGGTGCTGTCGCTGGACGGGGAGGCCCCCCCCACGCTGACCACTGCGCTGCTGGTGGTTGCGGACGGTGCCGATTCGGGCCTGCGGGAAGGCCTGGGGGTCGCGGCATGGGAGAAGCCCTACCGCCAGCATGCCCTGATCTGCAATGTTGCGACCGCGGAGCCCCACGCCGGGTGCGCCTTCGAGCGCTTTACCGATGAAGGGCCGCTGGCCCTGCTTCCACTGCTGCCCGCGGCGGGTGCCCGGCACCGCAGCGCGCTGGTCTGGACCCTGCCACCGGAGCGCGCGGCCCAGCTGCTGGAGTGTCCCCAGGATGTGTTTCTCGCCGCCCTGCAGCAGCGGTTTGGCTACCGGCTGGGGCGCCTGCAGCAGGTGGGGGCGCGCCACGCCTACCCGCTGACCCTGCGCCATTGCGACGAGCAGGTGCGTGCCGGTATCGCGGTCATGGGCAACGCCGCCCACGCCCTGCATCCGGTGGCGGGGCAGGGATTCAACCTGGCCCTGCGCGATATCTGGGCGCTCTGTGATGTGCTGTCGGCGGCTGTGGCGCGCGGCCAGAGCCCCGGTGATCTGACTGTGCTGCAGCAGTACCGTGCACGGCAGCAGGCCGATCAGCGACGCACGATCGAGTTCAGCGACCGCTTGCCGGCGCTGTTCATGCACAACGACCCGATGCTGGCCCTGGCCCGCGACCTGGCCCTGTCCGGACTGGACTGGGTGGCACCACTGAAGCGCGCTTTTGTGGCGCAGGCCGCCGGCCTGCAGGCGCTGGAGGCCGCGCATGACTGAGCTGCCGTCCTGCGATGTGGCCATTGTTGGCGCCGGCATCGCCGGTTCGGCGCTGGCTGCGGCGCTCTCTGGTCGCGGGTTGCAGATCGTGGTGATTGAGGCCCAGGGCGATGAGCGCGCGGTATTGCCGGATGCCCTGGCACTGGAGAGCTTCGATCCTCGCGTGGTTGCGCTGAGCCCCCGCTCCCGTCGCCTGCTCAACGAGCTCGGGGCATGGCAGGCGGTGGCTGATTACCGGCTCTGTGCCTACGACCACATGACGGTCTGGGACGCCGAGGGCACCGGCTCCATCGATTTCGACAGCGCGGATGTCGGTGCTGCAGCCCTCGGTTACATCGTGGAGAACCGCGCCCTGGTGGGCGCGCTGCTGGGCAGGTTGGCGGCCTGCCCCGATGTCCGTCTCCTGGCCCCCGAATCTCTCGCCGGCTGCGAGCGTGCCGCCGATGGCGCCCTGGTCCTGACTCTGGCGTCGGGGGCGCAGTTGCGCCCTGAGCTCGTGGTGGCCGCGGATGGGGCGCAGTCGCGCCTGCGGGATCTGCTCGCCTTCCGTACGCGGGAGTGGGGCTACGGCCACCACGCCGTGGTCGCGACGGTGCAGGTCGAACGACCGCACCAGACCACCGCCTGGCAGCGCTTCCTGCCCAGCGGTCCGCTGGCGTTCCTGCCGTTGCCATCTGCTCCCGACGCACAGTACTGCTCGATTGTCTGGTCGCTGGACTCCTCCCGTGTGGACGGTATCCAGGCGTTGCAGGCGGGGGAGTTCTGCGCGGCGCTGGAGCGCGCCTTCGAGGGGCGTCTCGGCCGGGTGCTGGGCTGTTCGCGGCGCTTCGCGTTCCCCCTGCGCCAGCGCCACGCGGTGGACTATGTGCAGCCCGGCGCCGCCCTGGTGGCCGATGCCGCGCACACCATTCACCCGCTGGCGGGACAGGGTATCAACCTCGGTCTGCAGGATGTGGCGGCACTGGCGGAAGAAGTCTTGCGTGCACGGGAGCGCGGCGAGCAGCCGGGCAGTATTGCGGTATTGCGCCGCTACCAGCGTCGGCGCAAGGGCGAGAACCTGGCGATGATGGCGGCGATGGAGGGCTTCAAACGCCTGTTCGAGCAGCCGGCGCTGCCCCTGCGCTGGCTGCGCAATGCCGGCATGCGCGGTGTCGACCGCGCCGGACCGCTGAAGCACCAGCTGATGCGCCAGGCCATGGGTCTGACGGAATCAGGCACCCTCGAGTAGCTCACTGTCGGCGGCACCCGATGCGGGGACAGATTGTTTTTCAGAGGTCTCCCGGTAGAATGCGCGTTTCCCCTGTCGGCCGACGCCGATCACCGTACGAGAGGACGCACCATGAGCATGACCCCGAGTGAATTGAAGTACGCGAGCAGCCATGAATGGGCGCGTCTGGAAGAGGACGGCACCGTAACGATCGGTATCACCGACCACGCACAGGAGGCTCTGGGCGATGTGGTGTTTGTTGAAGTGCCCGGTGTGGGTGATCGACTGGCGGCCGGTGATGAGGCCGGCGTCGTGGAGTCGGTCAAGGCGGCATCGGATATCTACGCGCCCATCAGCGGTGAAGTCATCGCGGTGAACGAGGCACTGGAAGACGAGCCCGAAACGGTCAACTCCGACCCGTACAACGACGGCTGGTTTTTCCGCCTGCAGCCCGATGACACCAGTGAGCTCGAGAAACTGCTGAGCGCCGAGGACTACGCCAACCACTGCGCCGACGAGTGAACACCGACCTGTTCCTGCGCGCCGGGGCCGACCGGCGCCTGGCCGCGGGGCACCTCTGGGTATTTTCCAACGAAGTCGATGTACAGCGCAGCCCGTTGCAGTCCTTTGCCGCGGGTGACCTGGTGCAGGTGCGCCGGGCCAACGGCGCCCTGCTCGGCTCTGCCTACATGGAGCCGCAATCCCTGATATGCGCCCGGCTCTACGCCCACGGCCGGGAGCAGGCGCTGTCCAGCCAGTGGCTCTCCGCCCTGGTTGCGCGGGCACTGGCCAGCCGTGAGGCGTTGCTGCCCGGGCAGTGCTACCGCCTGATCTACGGCGACAGTGACGGTATCCCCGGCCTTGTGGTCGACCGCTTCGGCGAGTACCTGGTCATGCAGTTCCACAATGCAGGCATAGAGCAGCATGAGGCCGCAGTCATCGAGGCGCTGGCCAGTGTGCTGCAGCCCGCCGGCATCCTGCTGCGGGCAGACAGTCGCAGCCGCCGCGAGCAGGGCCTTGCAGACCGGGTGGAGGTGGTATTCGGCGAGGTGCCCGAGGTGCTGCCCCTGCAGGAAAACGGTGTGGCGTTTGCGGCACCGGTGTTGCAGGGGCAGAAGACCGGCTGGTTCTACGATCACCGCATGGCCCGGGCCCGGCTGCGGGACTATGCACCCGGTCAGCGGGTGCTGGACGTCTACAGCTACATAGGCGGCTGGGGGATTCAGGCAGCGGCCTGCGGCGCCAGCGCCGTGCTTTGTGTCGACAGTTCGGCGGCGGCCCTGGCCGGCGTGGAGGCGAATGCCCGGCTCAACGGCCTGGAAAGCAGGGTGGCGGTGCGCCAGGGTCAGGCTGCGGATGTGCTGCAGGCCCTGCGCGACGAGGGTCGGCAGTTCGACCTGGTGATTGTCGATCCGCCGGCGTTTATCCAGCGGCGCAGGGATCTCAAGAAAGGTATCAAGGCGTACCAGCGGATCAACGAGCTCGGCCTGGGCCTGCTCGGCCCCGGTGGCGTGCTGGTGTCCGCTTCCTGCTCCATGCACCTGTCACGGGCAGACCTGCTGCTGGCCATACAGGGTGCTGCGCGGCGCAGTGAGTGTGACGTGCGCGTGCTGGAACAGGGTGGTCAGGGGCCGGATCATCCCGTGCACCCGCTGATCCCCGAAACCGAGTACCTGAAATCGGTGTTCTGCCGGCGGCTCAGTCCCGCAGGGATATAACCGGCCAGCCGGCGGCTATCGCGTGGGCCCTGAGGGTTGCGTCGGGGTCCACGGCGACCGCGAAATCGACGCACTCCAGCAGCGGCAGGTCGTTGTGCGAGTCGCTGTAGAACCAGCTGCCAGCGAGGTCCAGCTGCCGGCTTTCCAGCCAGGCCTGCAGCCGCAGCACCTTGCCCTGGTGATAGGACGGAATACCCGTGGGCTCGCCGGTGTAGCGGCCCTCTACCAGTTCGGCTTCACAGGCCAGTAGATCGCTGATTCCCAGGGCGTCCACGATGGGGCGCGTGATGAAATGGTTGGTCGCGGTAATCACCAGCAGGTGGTGCCCCTGTTCGCGGTGGTTGGCGATCAGGGCGCGTGCGCGGGGCAGCATGATGGGTTCGATCTTTTCGCGCATGAATTGCCGGTGCAGCGGCGCCAGTTCCTCGGGCGAGCGCCCGCGTAGCGGACCCAGCGCGAAGCGCAGGTAGGCCTCGATATCCAGCGTGCCGGCCTGGTAATCGCGGTAGAAGCGCTCGTTGTCCTCGGCGAACCGGCTGCTGTCCACCAGGCCCTGTTCACAGACGAACTGACCCCAGAGGTGGTCGCTGTCACCCTTGATGAGGGTGTTGTCGAGGTCGAAAATGGCAAGTGTCATGGCGCGCTCCAGGCAGGGCGCGAGAATAGCGTGCTGTGCCGGCAGAGTAAATTTCTCAGACACCGGAAAGTATGGAACAATAGTCGGTCGCATAATAAGGATGGTATCCGGTGATCGATTCAGAGGGATTCAGGCCCAACGTCGGGATCATACTGGCCAATGACGCGGGCCAGCTTCTGTGGGCGCGCCGTATTGGCGGCCGCGATGCCTGGCAGTTTCCCCAGGGGGGTATCAATCCCGGCGAAACGCCTGAAGAAGCTCTGTACCGCGAGTTGCACGAAGAAGTCGGCCTCGGCCCCGAAGCAGTCAATGTCGTCGCAGCCACCCGGGGCTGGCTGCGCTACCGCCTGCCGCGGCGCTTTGTGCGCAAGGATCAGAACCCGGTGTGCATTGGCCAGAAACAGAAATGGTTTTTGCTGCACCTGCGTGCTGCCGACGAGGCCGTGTGCCTCACGGCGAACCAGAAACCCGAGTTCGACCACTGGCAATGGGTGAGTTACTGGTACCCCCTGAACCAGGTGGTGTCGTTCAAGCGTGAAGTCTATCGCCGCGCACTGAAGGAACTGGCGCCGCCGCTCGCACGTCTCACGGATGCGCACAGCTGATGGCAGCCATGATGCTTGAGACGCTCCGCAACATTGTGCAGGAGGTGAACGCCGCCGAGGGGCTCAATGATGCGTTGCAGATCATCGTCAAGCGGGTCCGCGATGCCATGGGGACCGAGGTCTGCAGCGTCTACATGCGCGATGAGGCCAGCGGGCGTTTCGTCTTTCGCGCCACGGAAGGCTTGAACCCACTGCAGGTGGGCGAGGCCAGCCTGGCGCCGGGTGAGGGCCTGGTCGGCCTCGTCGCCCAGCGGGAAGAACCGGTCAACCTCGAGGACGCAGAGAGCCACCCCAGCTTCCAGCTGCTGGAAGGTCTCGGCGAAGAGCCGTTCCACGCCTTCCTGGGTGTGCCCATCATTCACCAGCGCGATGTGCTGGGCGTGTTGATCATTCAGCAGGCCAAACGGCGCCGTTTTGACGAAAGCGAGGAAGCCTTCCTGGTGACCATGTCCGCGCAGTTGGCGGCGGTCATTGCCCACGCCCGGGTTACCGGTGCGGTGCAGGAGGAATTGCTCGGGGGCGCTGCGGCCCCGGCGCGGATCAACGGCATACCCGGTGCGCCGGGTGTGGCGATCGGCACCGCAGTGGTGGTTTCGCCGGTGGCCGACCTGTATGCGGTACCGCGCAAGACCGCCAGCGACCGGCGCCAGGAGCTGCGCGCGTTCAAGGCGGCACTGGCCAGTGTGCGCGCCGATATCCAGGGCGTCTCTGATAACCTGCGCGGGGAGATGAGCGCCGAGGATCACGCTCTGTTTGACGTCTACCTCGGCATCCTCGACGACTCGGCCATCGGCGGCGAGGTGGCGAGCCTGATCAAGGCCGGGCAATGGGCGCAGGGCGCCCTGAGCGAAGTGATGATTCGGCATATCCGCCATTTCGAGCGCATGGAGCACAGTTACCTGCGCGAGCGCGCGGTGGATGTGAAGGATTTGGGTACGCGAGTGCTTGCTTACTTGCAGGACGCCGCCCGCTCTGAGCAGGTGGTGTACCCGCCACAGACGATCCTGGTGGGTGAAGAGCTGACCGCATCCTCCCTCGGCGAGGTGCCGCGGGAGCAGCTGGCCGGGCTGATTTCGGTGCGCGGCTCAGGCAATTCGCATGTCGCCATTCTCGCCCGGGCCATGGGTGTGCCCACGGTGATGGGCGCTGTCGACCTGCCCTACACCCGCCTGCAGGACCGGGAGCTGGTGGTCGATGGCTACAACGGCATCGTACACCTGAACCCGCTGCCGGAGGTGCGGGCGCGGTTTCAGGAGGTGGTGGACCAGGACCGCGCCGTCTCCCGCGATCTCGAGTCCCTGCGCGACCTGCCCTGCGAGACTCTGGACGGTCACCGCCTGCCGCTGTGGGTGAACACCGGGCTGATGGCCGATGTGACGCGTTCACTGGAGCAGGGCGCGGAGGGCGTCGGCCTGTACCGCACCGAAGTGCCGTTCCTGCTGCGGGACCGTTTCCCCAGTGAGGAAGAGCAGCGGCAGATCTACCGGGAGCAGCTTGCCGCCTTTGCCCCGCGTCCGGTCACCATGCGCACCCTGGACATCGGCGGTGACAAGGCGCTGCCGTACTTCCCGATCGCCGAGGACAACCCCTTTCTGGGGTGGCGTGGCATCCGGGTCACGCTGGACCACCCGGAGATTTTTCTGGCGCAGGTGCGCGCCATGCTCAAGGCCAATGCCGGCTACGGCAACCTGCGCATCATGTTGCCCATGATCAGCAATATCGCGGAATTCGAGGAAGCCCTGGCGCTGATCCATCGCGGTCACCGGGAGATCGTGCAGGAAGGTACCGAGGTGGCCCTGCCGCCCATCGGAGTGATGGTGGAGGTGCCCTCCGCCGTGTACCAGGCGCGGGCGCTGGCGCGACGCGCGGATTTCCTCTCCGTGGGCAGCAACGACCTGACGCAGTACCTGCTCGCTGTCGACCGCAATAACGCCCGCGTCGCCGGCCTGTACCACGCCTACCACCCGGCTGTGCTGCAGGCACTGTGTATGGTTGCGGATGCCGGTGTCGCAGAGGGCAAGCCGGTGAGCATCTGCGGTGAGCTCGCCGGCGACCCGCTGGCGGCGGTGCTGCTGATGGCCATGGGCTATGAGGTGCTGTCCATGAATGCCACGGCCTTGCCGCGGGTCAAGAAGTCCCTGCGCAGCCTGACGCACGGCGAGGCGCGCGAACTGCTGGCAGAAATCATGTTGCTGGAGCACGCCGAGGCGGTGCAGCTGCGTCTGCAGGACTTTATGGCTGCGCACGGCCTGCAACAGTTTATCCACGCCCCCCTGGGCTGAGCGCAGCGCGGAAGCGGTAGTCGGTGCGCCCGGCCGGTTGCCCGCTGTGGTCAAACCGGGTTTCCCGCCAGGCGATGGTGGTCTCGGCGCCATTGCCCGCACGCTGCATCGACAGCGTTGTGGTGGCCCGGGTACCGTAGTCGGGGGTGACGATGAATTGCGCGGACAGCCTGCGGTCCATGCGCGCCCCGTGCTCCGACGGATGCAGGGCGTGCTCGGGCGCGAGGCTGCGGTCTGCGACGGCGGCCTGCAGGGCGTCGTGGTCCAGGGTGCCGGCGTCAATCAGCGCCGCCAGCCGCGAGCGTGCGCGCAGCAGCTTGGGCCAGGGCGTATCCAGGCGTTCATTGCTCAAGCCGTAAATGCCGGGAGGCAGGGGCCTGGCCGGTTCGTCGCCCAGGCGATTGCTGTAATACCAGAGCTCCTCCACGGTCCCGACCAGCAGGTTGAACCCCGCATAGTCGTCCCCGGCCGCGGCCAGAGGGCGCAGATAGTCCTCCGGCGTGGTTTCCCCCGTGAGGAAATTGACGGCGAGTTCTCCGCGGGAGCGCGCGGCCCGTGCGGTTTGCGCGGGGTCGCGGAAGTTGGTCACCGCGGCAAAGCGCCCGCTTCGCGTCACGCCCATCCAGGTGCCCCCTGCCTCCAGATCGCGCCCCGCCAGCATTGCCGGGTGCTCCTGCCAGAACCCGGCAGCGGCGGTGGGGCGGCGGTAGAATTCGTCCCGATTGGCGGCGAGCACCAGCGGTGTATCGGTGAGAACTTTCCAGCCAAAAGCAATCAGGCACATGCCATGTCTTCCCTAATCCGGCAGTCCATCGTGCCACCCGCGGGCAGAATTGTGAATCGTGCGCGTGTGCCGGATAATGCCCGCTAGCTCCCCCGGTGAGCGACAGCGGTGACCCGTCGTCACACGCTGCGTCCTTTTACTCTGGAATCACGCCATGTTGCCTTACCCTGATATCGACCCCGTTGCCGTTTCTCTGGGACCGATCCAGGTGCACTGGTATGGGCTGGCCTACCTCGCCGGACTGGCCTTTGCGTGGTGGCTGGGCGTCCGGCGCAGCGCGCGCCCGGACGTGCCCCTGTCCCGGGCGCAGGTGGACGACCTGATTTTCTTCAGCGCCCTGGGAGTGGTCCTGGGTGGGCGGATTGGCTACGCGCTGTTCTACGGCGGCGAGCGCCTGATGCAGGATCCACTGTGGTTGCTGCGGGTCTGGCAGGGCGGTATGTCCTTCCACGGCGGCATGATCGGGGTGATTATCGCCGTCGCGTGGTTCGCCCGCAGTCGCGGCCTCGCGTTTGGTGCGGTGCTGGACCTCGCCGCACTGCTGACCCCGATGGGCCTGGCCCTGGGTCGCCTCGGCAATTTTATCGGCCAGGAGCTCTGGGGTCGCCCGACGGACGTGCCCTGGGCCATGGTGTTCCCGGCGGACCCACTGCAGCTGGCCCGGCACCCCTCGCAGCTGTATCAGTTTGCCCTGGAGGGGGTGTTGCTGTTTGTTATCCTGCTGCTGTTCAGTGCCCGGCCCCGGCCCACGTGGGCAACCTCCGGACTGTTTGCGCTCGGTTACGGCTGCCTGCGCTTCGTGGCGGAGTTTTTTCGCCAGCCGGACGCGCACATCGGTTTCCAGGCTTTTGGCTGGCTGACCCGTGGCCAGTTGCTCTGCCTGCCGATGATAGCGCTGGGTCTGTTCCTGTTGTGGTGGGCCTATCACCGTCAGACGCCTGCGGGCAGTGGGAGGAAAGTCGCATGAAGCAGTACCACGCGCTGCTGCAGGATATTCTCGACAACGGGGTCGCCAAGGGCGACCGCACCGGCACCGGGACCTTGTCCGTGTTCGGCCGCCAGTTCCGGCACAACCTGGCGGACGGGTTTCCGCTGCTGACGACCAAGAAGCTGCACCTGAAGAGCATCGTCAACGAGCTGCTGTGGTTTCTGCGCGGTGAGACGAATATCGCGTGGCTGAAGGAAAACGGCGTCAGCATCTGGGATGAGTGGGCAACGGAGAATGGCGATCTCGGCCCGATCTACGGTGCCCAGTGGACCGCCTGGCCAACCCGGGACGGCGGCACCATCAACCAGATCGACTACGTGCTGCAGTGCCTGCGCCACAACCCGGATAGCCGGCGTATTCTGTTTCACGGCTGGAACGTGGAGTTCCTGCCCGATGAAACCCTGAGTCCGCAGGACAACGTCCGCGCCGGGCGTATGGCGCTACCGCCCTGCCACCTGCTGTACCAGTTCTATGTCGCCGAGGGGCGTCTGTCGGCGCAGCTGTACATCCGCTCCAGCGATTCCTTCCTGGGATTGCCCTACAACATGGCCAGCCTCGCCCTGCTGACCATGATGCTGGCGCAGCAGTGTGACCTGGTGCCCGGGGAGATCATTATCGCCACCGGGGATTCGCACCTGTACAGCAATCACCTGCAGCAGGTTCGCGAGCAGCTGGCGCGCGAGCCGCGTGCACTGCCGCAGCTGGAGATCCTGCGCCGGCCAGCGACTATTTACGACTATTGCTTTGAGGATTTCCGCCTGGTGGGCTACGACCCGCACCCGCATATTCCGGCACCGGTGGCGGTCTAGCGGTGGCCGTGCGGGTGGCACTGATGGTGGCGGTGGCCGCCAACGGCGTGATAGGTCGCGAAAATGCCCTGCCCTGGCACCTGCCCGAGGATCTCCGGCATTTCCGCCGCACGACGCTCGGGAAGCCGGTGGTCATGGGCCGCAAGACCTTCGAATCCATTGGCCGGCCCTTGCCCGGCCGGCCGAATATTGTCGTCACGGGCACGCCCGGCTGGCAGGCCGAGGGTGTGACAGTGACCGATTCGGTTCCGGCCGCCCTCGATCTGGCGCGTGAGCTGGCGCGCGCGGCGGGCGTGGATGAGCTGGTGGTGATCGGCGGAGCGATGATTTATGCCGCGGCGCTGCCGCTGGCCCAGCGGCTTTATGTTACGGAAGTCCACGCGGACGTGGAGGGTGATACCTGGTTTCCTCCCGTCGACCGGGCTGACTGGCAGGAAATGCAGCGCGAAGAGCTTCCCGCGTCGGAAGATAATCAATACGCCTACGCATTCGTCTGTTTTGAGCGCCGTAGCGCACCTACTGACAGTTAGTAGACTCGAACAAGTGTTACTTTAGGCGTTTTGCATCGCCAGGACTGTCACCGATCTACACGTTTGCGAAAAATGCCTGCGGGCGCGCTGTTGATTGATTGAAAATACCGGGGTATTGGGTTTAAAGTCTCCGCCTCGGTTTACCGTTAGTTAATTATTCACTATAAACGTAACAGCAACCTGAATAGTAACGAACCATGCTATCTCAGCACTGAATCACTCTTGTCGGAAATAGGAAGCACAATTCCCATGACTATGCATCGATTGAAGAACGTATTGATCGCTGCGCTTGTTGCGACCGGCGCCCTCGCGGGTGGCGTAGCGGCAGTGCAAGCCAATACCCTCGACTCCGTTCTGGAGGTGGGGGAAGCCCGCAACGAGGCGGCGCGCAAGTCGCAGCAGAAAATCGACCGCCTGGCCGATGAGACGCGCGACCTCCTGTCCGACTACAAGTCAGTCATGAAGCAGGTAGACGGCCTCAAGGTCTACAACGCACGGCTGCAGCGCCAGATCGACAACCAGATGGCCCGCATTGCGGACATCGAGGAGTCGATCAACGAAGTCACGGTGATTCAGCGCCAGATGACCCCGCTGGTCATTCGCATGATCGACGGGCTCGAGCAGTTCATCGAGCTGGACGTTCCGTTCAACCTCGAGGAGCGCCGTGAGCGCATCGCCTTCCTGCGCAGCAACGTGGACCGCTCGGACCTGACGGTTGCCGAGAAATTCCGCCAGGTGCTGGAAGCCTACAACATCGAGCTGCAGTATGGCCGCGGCTTCGACAGCTACAGCGCCGCCATCGACATCAATGGCACCACCCGCGACGTAGACTTCCTGCGCATTGGGCGTCTCGCGCTGGTTTACCAGACGACCGACGGTACCGAGAGCGGTGTCTGGAACAACGAAACCCGGAGCTGGGAGCCGCTGGACTCCGGCGACTATGCCAACGCCATCCGCAAAGGCGTCCGCATTGCCAAGCGT
The DNA here is from genome assembly GCA_002416125.1 of Halieaceae bacterium UBA5044. Classification (GTDB taxonomy): domain Bacteria; phylum Pseudomonadota; class Gammaproteobacteria; order Pseudomonadales; family Halieaceae; genus Haliea. The sequence continues at coordinate 50,825 of DIBU01000001.1, read as the reverse complement.
CAGGCGACCATCGAACTTCTTAACATGCCCGTTGCTGCACCGGAGGCTCAATAATGAAAGCGCTTAACACGATTTTTTCCGCCCTGGTGCTGGGCGGAGCGCTGGCCGTATCCGGCGTTGCCATGGCTCAGGATGCGCCTGCGCGCGACGCCGCCAGCCTCCAGGAGCTGCTGGGTCTGGTCAAACAGGGCCAGGCACAGGAAGCCCGTGAAAATGCCGAGCGCGAGCGTCGCTTCGCCGCTGACAAGGCCAACCAGGCCAAGGCCCTGCAGGACGCGAAAGCAGAGCGCACGCGTCAGGAGCAGCTGTCCAGCACGCTGGAAGCCAAGTTCGAGGAAAACGAACTGCTGGTCGCCGCCAAGCAGGAGCAGCTGCGTGAGCGTTTGGGCTCCCTGACCGAGCTCTTCGGTCACCTGACTGCGGCAGCGGGCGACCTGTCCTCCAACATTGAGGTGTCGCTGGTATCCTCGCAGTACCCGGATCGTGAAGTGTTCCTGAAAGAACTGATTGCCAAGATGAGCGGCTCCGACAAGCTGCCGCGCATCGAGGAAATCGAGCGCGTGTGGTACGAGATGCTGCGCGAAATCACTGAAACCGGCAACGTGGTGCGCTTCAACACCGAAGTGGCTACGGCGACCGGTGAGCGCGCAGACCGCGAAGTGGTGCGGATTGGTGCATTCAACGTGATCGACACCGATGGCAACTACCTGGCCTTCAACAACGGCAACCTGAGCGTGCTGCCGCGTCAGCCGGCCGGTCGCTACAACGCCTGGGCGAAAGAGCTGGCTAACGCAGACAGCGGAATCCACCAGTTCGGTATCGACCCCACCGGTCCCACCGGCGGCTCGTTCCTCGCGGCTATCATCGACAGCCCGACGCTGGAAGAGCGCTGGCACCAGGGTGGCTATGTGGGTTACGCGATCACCGCAGTGGGTGTATTCGCCTTCATTCTCGCCATCTTCCGCCTGATCGTGCTGTCTGCGGTCGGCGCCAAGGTGAGCAGCCAGCTGAAGAACAAAACCGCCAACACCAACAACCCGCTGGGTCGCGTGCTGAAAATCCACGAGGACAACCCGGGCATGGATGCGGAAACGCTCGAGCTCAAGATGTCCGAGGGTGTTATGCGTGAAACGCCGAAGCTGGAGTCCGGCCTTACCCTGCTGAAGATCATCGCCGCGGTCGCACCGCTGATGGGTCTGCTCGGTACGGTAACGGGTATGATCATCACCTTCCAGGCGATCACCATCTTCGGCGCGGGCGACCCCAAGGCGATGGCAGGCGGTATCTCTTCCGCGCTGGTCACCACCGTACTGGGTCTGTTGGTTGCTATCCCCACCGTACTGCTGCACACCATCGTGAATGGCCGCGCCCAGCGCATCATCCACGTGTTGAACGAGCAGGCGACCGGGATTGTTGCCGAGCACTCTGAATCCAGCGGCAAATAAGCAGAGGTTCGACCATGTCGGGAGGAATTTTTGAGGGCATTCTCGCCTTTATGGACAAGGGTGGGGATGTGCTCTGGCTCATCGCCATCCTGGTGTTCGTGATGTGGACGCTGATTTTCGAGCGGCTGTGGTACTTCACGTTCGCCTGGCGCAAGGAGGCCCTCGGTATCATCAACGCCTGGGAGGGTCGCAGCGAGCGCAAGTCGTGGAACGCCAAGCAGATACGCGCCCGGCTGTTGTCCCAGAGTCGCGAGGCCATCAACGCCAACCTCCCGGTGATCACCACCATGGTCGCCCTGTGCCCGCTGCTGGGTCTGCTGGGCACGGTAACCGGCATGATCGAGGTGTTCAACGTGATGGCCGTGACCGGTGGTGGCGATGCCAAGTCCATGGCGGGCGGGGTGGAGCGATCCACCATCCCCACCATGGCAGGCATGGTGGCCGCACTCTCGGGGCTGTTCGCGAACACCTATCTGAACCGCGTGGCTACGCGGGAGCAGGAATTCCTACAGGATAACTTGACGTCCGATCACTGATCGGGCGCTGACAGGTAACAATCAGATGCGCAGACTTGCAAAACAGCAGGAAGAGGAAGGGGCAGAAATCGACCTGACGCCCATGCTGGACGTCGTGTTCATCATGCTGATCTTCTTCATCGTTGTCGCTTCGTTTATCAAGGAAGCCGGCATTGAAGTTAGCCGGCCGGACAGCGCGAAGTCGGATCCCAGCGATGCCACCAGTATTCTGGTGAACATTCGCAGCGACAACCAGATCTGGATGGAAAACCGGCGGGTTGACGCCCGGGCGGTGCGGGCGAATATCCAGCGCCTGCTCGCCAATGACCCGGAACAAGCGGTCACAATCAAGGTCGAAAAAGGTGCCAAGGCCGGAGCGGTCGTGGACGTGGCGGACGCTGCACGTGAAGCCGGTGCTGGCGCGGTCAACTGGGCCAGCGAAGGGAAATAGGATCCATGAGCATTCGAGATAACGCAGCCAGAAAGGCCGCGGCGGACGAGGGCAATATCGACCTGACGCCCATGTTGGACGTCGTGTTCATTATGCTCATCTTCTTCATCGTGACGTCCTCCTTCGTGAAGGAGCCGGGCGTGGAGCTGTTCAAGCCGCAGGCAACAACAACGGAAGCCTGTGAGCGAGGTACGATTATCTTCGCGGTCGATGACCGAGGGGAAATCTACTACGACAAGAACCGCGTGTCCCTGGACCGCGCGGCACGCCTGGCAGAGGGTGCGAAGAAAGAGGCACCTCAGGCGAACATTGTGGTACAGGTGGATCGCGATACGCCCGCCTTTGCGGTTGAACAGCTGGTTGACGAGCTTCGTCCGCTGCTCACGGCTCCGCCCTGTATTTCAACGGACGACGAGGTGTAAACGAAATGGGCAGCAGCTTTGTTAGGGTACTGGTGGGTGCACTGGTAGCGATCCCTGTAGCGATCGGCCTGTTTTTCGTCATGCAGAGCCTGATCAGCCGGGAATACCAGCAGGAAGAGATCGAGAACCGCAAGATTGCGGATATTGTCGTTCCCGAAACTGAAATCGAAGTGAATGTGGCGCAGAAGAAGCCGGAGAAGGTGGAGGATCCCGAGGAGCCGCCACCGGAACTCGATACGCCGGATATCGATATGGACATGGACATGAATGTGGTGAACACCGCACCACGCGCCAGTGTGGACGTATCCATCAGCTCCAGCGGCATGTCCAGTGGTGATGGCGAATACCTGCCGATCGTGAAGGTCGCACCGGTTTATCCGCGTCGCGCCCAGACCCGCGGTATCAGCGGCTACTGCATCGTGGAGTACACGGTGACCCGCAATGGTTCCATTCGCGATCCCCGGCCGGTGGATTGCCAGCCATCAGGGGTGTTCGAGTCAGCCTCGGTGAAGGCAGCGGAAAAGTTCAAGTACAAGCCGCGGGTGGTCGATGGCGAACCGATTGAGGTCGCCGGCGTCCAAAACAAATTCACCTACGAGCTGGAACAGTGAGCGTTATGAAACTGTACGATCCCACACGCTGGCTGCGCTCTGCGATGCTGGCGTTACCCCTCGCCGCAACCCCGGTCCTGCTGGATCGGGCCGCGGTTGATTTTGGCCTTGCTCCCCTGGCAGCAGCCGTTGCCCAGGAAGGGGGCGGCGACCAGCGTGAGACACGCCGAACCCCGGCGCTGCGCAACGCGGTTTATGAAAAGCTTTCCGAGGCCCAGGCCGCAGCTGAGGCACAGGATCTCGGCGCTGCCGCCCGCGTGCTGGACGAGATGCTCGGCGCCGGCGGCAAGAATGAGCTGAACAGCTACGAGTTGGCGAACGTCTACAACCTGTACGCCTTCATTCACTATTCCCGTGAAGACTACAACAAGGCCCTGCAGGCCTATGAGAATGTCGTGCGCCAGCCTGACATTCCGCTGGCGATGGAAATCAACACCCGGTATACCATCGCCCAGCTGTACTTCGTGCAGGAACAGTGGCAGCAGGGCGTGAACGCCCTGCTTGCGTGGTTCGCGATGACCGACAACCCGCCGGAGGACGCCTACGTCCTGCTGGCCCAGGGCTACTACCAGCTCAACGACTACCCGAAATCCCTGAACAATGTTGAGAAAGCCATCAGCATGTACAAGGAGAAGGGCAAGATACCGAAGGAGCAGTGGTATAACCTGGCGCGTTTCCTGTACTTCGACAAGAACGACGTCACCAACGCCGTGCGGGTGTTGGAAGAACTGCTGACACACTATCCCGACAAGCAGTACTGGGTGCAGCTGTCCCATATGTATGGCGAGCAGAAGCGTGACAGCGAGCAGCTCGCCGCCATGGAGGCAGCCTACGTCCAGAACATGCTCGACAAGGGCTCCGAGCAGGTCACCATGGCCTATCTGTACCTGAATGCCGAGGTGCCCTACAAGGCGGCCAAGGTGATCGATAAGGGGCTGGGCAACAAGTCGATAGAGGCGACCTCCCGCAACTACGAAATCCTCGGTAACGCCTACCGCCAGGCCCAGGAAATCGACAAGGCCATTCCGGCGATGGCGGAAGCGGCAGCGCGTTCCGAGGACGGTGAGCTGTACGCCCGCCTCGGCAACATCTACCTGGATGGCGACGAGTTCAAGAAGGCCATTGATGCGATCAACAAGGGCCTCGCCCGCGGTGGCGTCAAGCGGCCCGATACGGCGCGTCTGGTTTTGGGGATGGCCTACTTCAACGACAAGCAGTACGAAAAGGCGCGTGAGGCGTTCAAGGCCGCCGGACGCGATGAGCGCTCAGCGAAGTATGCCGCGCAGTGGATCCAGTACATGGATTCCGAACTGGATCGGCAGCGTCAGCTGCAGGAAGGCTAGGGCGACGATCCGCCCCATAAAAAAAGGAGCGCCAGGCGCTCCTTTTTTTTGGTCTGTAAAACCCTGGCTTAGATCGGTGTAACGTTCTCTGCCTGTGGGCCTTTCTGACCGTTGGTGACGGTGAATTGTACCTTCTGGCCATCTGCGAGGGTTTTGAAGCCATCGCCCTTGATTGCGCTGAAGTGTACGAATACGTCGGGGCCGTTTTCGCGCTCGATGAAGCCGAATCCCTTGGTCTCGTTGAACCACTTAACGGTGCCGGTTTCTGTAGACATATGTGTTACCTGTATAACATGGGAAAGCCCGGTTCGGGGCTCCAGGGGTTAGTCACTATTTATGTTCAACGTACCGAGGAACTTAAGGGAACTTCGACCACGCGCATAAATACCACTGATTTCTCAGCTTCCAAGAGTTTAGCACCGGCTTTTCAAGCTGGTATCCGCCGCCGGCGAAATATTTTGGGCAATATTACGTGTTTGCAGCGGTTAGCCGCCCGCTTCGGCAAGCGGTGCATACCCCGCACCCAGCAGCCCGGGATAGCGGTGGGTGATGACGAAAAGTGCGGTGCGCTGCAGGGTCGCCTGCAGGGGCCCGGCGTCGTGAAAGCGGGCGAGGAAGGGGCTCCCCCGCAGGAAGGCCAGCATGCGGGGTAATATGCCACCCGCCAGATACAGGGTTTCGTAACAGCCGTTCGCCAGCAGGAAGTTGGCACAGGTGGCCCCCAGCAGCGCGCAGAACTGCTCCAGCGCCGCCACACACAGGGGGTCGCTCCCCGCCAGTCCTGCGGCGGCAATGCCGGCGGCCTCAAGGTTGTGCGTGGCTCTGCCCTCGACCACCCCCAGCGCATGGTACAGCCGCTGCAGCCCTGCACCGGACAGCAGCAACTCAGCGTAGATGCGCGGGTGCTGCTGCATCAGCACCGCCCACAGGGCTGTCTGCAGTGCGTCACGTGGGGCGATATCCATCTGCCCGGGCTCGCAGGGAGTGACGCGGGGCCCGGATGTGTGCAAGTCCAGAACAGCGCCGCCCAGACCGGTACCCGGGCCCAGCACGGCGAGGCGGCGGGGAGTGGCTGTAGCGCCCTGCTGCAGGGTGTAGCAGTCCTCTCGCCGCAGTTGTGGCAGGGCGAAGGCGTTGGCCTGGAAGTCGTTGATCAGTCGCAGCCTGCCGATACCGAACTGCCGCGCCAGCTGCGGGCCCTGCAATACCCAGTTGATATTGCTCATCCGCGCGGTATCGCCGTTTGGCGGCGCCGCTACCGCGATACAGGCCTGGTCCGGTGAGGCCGGGCGAACGTCCTGAAACCAGGTATCCAGTACGGTAGCGAAATCGCTGTGGTCCGCGTTCCGGTAGTCGCGCAGGGCGTGCAGGCTCCCGTCGGCCGGGTTGAACAGGGCGACCCGGGTGTTGGTGCCCCCCACATCGGCAACCAGCCGCAACCCCGCCGTCTCCCCGCTCACGGCACCGACAGTATCTTCATGATATTGGTCGACCCCGGTCTGCCCATCACAGAGCCCTTGGTCAGGAGCACGGCGTCATCCTTGTGCAACTGGCCTTCGTCACAGAGAAACTCGATCGCACTGGCCTCGATGGTCTCCGGGTCGAAGACGCTGGCATCGAAGAACAGCGGGACAACGCCGCGGCAGAGGCAGAGGCGCTGCAGGGTTTCGCTGCGGTGGCTGAGGGCAAAAATCGGCAGGCCGGATGACAGGCGCGACATCTGCAGCGGCGTGGTCCCCGACTCTGTGAGGCAGGCAATGCCGCGCACCGCGCTGTAGTGATTTGCCGCATAGATTGCGGACATGGCGATGGCTTCCTGGGCGCTGGCGAACTGCTTGTCCAGGCGGTAGCGCGAGGTGCGCGCCACCGGGTGGCGCTCGGCGCCCAGTGCCGCTTCGGCCATGGCGGTGACCACTTCGACCGGGTAGCTGCCCACCGCGGTCTCCGCCGAAAGCATCACCGCGTCCGTGCCGTCCAGAACGGCATTGGCCACGTCGAACACCTCAGCGCGTGTGGGCATCGCGCTGTTGATCATGGATTCCATCATCTGGGTAGCTGTGATCACCACCCGGTCCATCTTGCGCGCCCGGGAGATCAGCGTTTTCTGCAGGCCGATAAGCTCTGCATCGCCAACCTCCACGCCCAGATCGCCGCGGGCCACCATGATGCCGAAGGACGCATCGATGATGCCATTGAGTGTGGCATCGTCGTACACCACTTCGGCGCGCTCTATCTTGGCGATAATGGCGGAGGTGAGCTGGTGGGCGAGCAGTAATTCGCGGGTCTGGAAAATATCCTGGGCGCTGGAAACAAACGACACGGCGACGAAATCCGGACGGACCTCGGCGAGGCTGTCGATATCCGCGATATCCTTGGGCGTCAGTGCCGGCGCAGCCAGGCCACCGCCAAGGCGGTTGATGCCCTTGCGCGAGCCCAGCGTGCCACCCACCAGCACGGTGCACTCCACGGCGCTGTCGAGCACTTCATCTACGCGCAGCCGCAGGCGGCCGTCGTCCAGCAACAGGGTGTCGCCATGGAATACGCTGCGGGTCAGTTCCCGGTAGTCGAGCCCCACGCAGCTGGCATCGCCCTCGCCCTCACCCACGGTGAGGTCGAGCCGGAAGCGATCGCCGTTTTCCAGTTTGACCGAGCCGTCACGGAAGCTGCTGATGCGAATCTTGGGGCCCTGCAGGTCGGCGAGAATGCCGACATAGCGCCCGGCCAGCGCGGCCTGCTTGCGAATGCGCTCTGCCACCCGCGCGTGTTGCGTTGCCGAGCCGTGGCTGAAATTCAGGCGGAAAACGTTTACGCCGGCATGGATCAGGCGGGCGATCATGTCTTCCGACTCGCTGGCGGGGCCGATAGTGGCGACGATCTTGGTGCGGCGATTCACTCTGGGTGTCACTGTTGGGTCCTGTATTGGCGGCGATCCTGCAAGAATTCCCGGGCGAGATCGGGGAAGTCGGTGAACAGCCCGTCCACGCCCACCTGATTGAGGAACAGGTCGAGCAGGGCGGTAAAGCTCTCGATGCCCTCGGGCAGGGCATCGGAGCGGAAGGTGTAGGGGTGAACCTGCAGGCCGCGGGCATGGGCCAGCGCGACCAGATCGCTGAGCACCGCCTCGCCGCTGGCATCGCGGCCCAGGTAGATCTGCTCCAGCCACGGACCGATGCCGTCTGCATAGCGGGCGACCTCGTCGAGCCCGGCGGCAGTTTGCAGAAAGGCATAGTCGACTGCGCTGTCCTCACCCCAGCCCGGGTCAGCAATAAGCTGGATCAGGGGCAGGGGCGTTTGCAAGTCGTGGCGCAGGTAGCGCAACGTGGCATCGTCAAAGCACTGCAGAAACACCTGCCCGGTGCGTTGGTCGTAGCCCTTCTCCCGCAGCACCTCGAGTACCCGCAGGGCGATATCCTGGCCCTCGTTGCGATGAAAGCGGGGGCCCTTCAGCTCAATGTAGAGCCCGGTGCGGCGCTGGCGACTGTGGTCGAGGCCGCTGATAAGGTCGATTTCCTCGGCCAGGGTCGGCACCCGGAAATTCCCTGTGTGCGCCGGGAAGCGACCCGGATAGACCGCTTGCCCGTCGCTGCCCAGCCGTTCCTGCGCGCGCAGGCTGCGAATCTCCTCCAGGCTGAAATCAATCGCGTAGTAGCGCCCGTCAGCCCGCGCCCGGTCGGGAAAGCGCGTCGCGACGTCGGTGGTAGCGTCCAGGTGGATGTCGTGCAGCACCACGGGAACGCCGTCGCGGGTCAGCACGACATCCTGTTCGATGAAATCGGCATCCATGGCGTGGGCCATGGCCTTGGCCGGGAGGGTATGTTCCGGCAGATAGCCGCTGGCGCCGCGGTGGGCGATCACGATGGGAAGGGAAGCGGCGGCTGTCATAGCCGCCCATGGTAGCAGGATAGCGCTGATCAGGGCGAGATGACGAAGCCTGTGTCGGCGTCTCATCCCGCCCTGCCGGCTACTTCTTGACCTGCATGCTGATGGTTTTCTCCGTGGCTTTACCATAGGGCGGCAGCATGCCGCCGAGCTTGCCCACATTGACGCCCGCCTGGCGATAGATCGACTTGGCGTGGCTGAAGGTGCGGAACCCCTCCTCGCCGTGGTAGGCACCCATGCCGCTCGGGCCCACGCCACCGAAAGGGAGTTCCTCCTGCATGATGTGCATGATGACATCGTTGATGCAGGCACCGCCGGAGGTGGTACGCGTCAGCACCGCGCGTTCCTCGCTCTTGTCCTGCCCGAAATAATAGGCGGCCAGGGGCCTGGGATGCGCGTTGACGTAATCGATGGTTTCGTTGAAGTCCTTGTAGGTGCGAATCGGCAGCAGGGGGCCGAACAGCTCCTCCTGCATGACTTTCAGGTCTTCCGCTGGCTGCGGAATCAGTGTGGGTGGAATCTTGCGGCTGCCTTCACCTGATGCAAAGTTCTCGCCGGCCGGGTTGATCGGAATCGTTTTTACCCCGCGCTCCTCGGCTTCACGGAGGTACCCCGTCAGTCGCTCGTAGTGGCGCGCATTGACGACCGCGGTGTACTCGGGATTATCGAGAATGGTGGGATACATGGCGCCTACGGCCTTCTGGGCGGCGGCAATCACCTCGTCCAGTTTCTCCTCGGGCACCATCAGGTAATCCGGTGCCAGGCAGATCTGTCCCGCATTCAGGGTTTTGCCGAGCATGATGCGTTCGAGGCTTTTCTCAATATCGGCGCTGCGGGAGATGATTACCGGAGACTTGCCACCCAGTTCCAGCGTCACCGGCACCAGATTACGTGCGGCCGCGGCCATGATGTGCCGCGCGACCGATGTGGCGCCGGTAAACAACAGATGGTCGAAGGCCAGCCCGGAAAAGGCCTGGCCGACTTCCGGCCCCCCGGTGAACACGGCAACTTCCTTTTCATCCCAGGCTTCGGCGATCATTTCGGCCATCACTTCGCTGGTGGCGGGAGTGAACTCCGAGGGCTTGACCAAGGCGCGATTGCCTGCGGCGAGTATGCCGGCCAGCGGTCCAAAGGTCAGGTTAACCGGGAAGTTCCAGGGCGAAATGACACCGACCACACCCAGTGGCTGGTATTCGATGCGGGAGCGCCCGCCGAGCAGGTTGAGCGGGAACATGGTGGGCCGCCGCTTTGGCTTCATCCACTTGCGCAGGTGTTTGCGCGCATGCTTGAGGGGCGTGACCGAGGCGGCAACGTCGGTCAGCAGGCTGACCTCGCGGGCGCGGCAGCTGAAATCGGTGTTCAGCGCGTCGACCACCTTGTCCTGGTACTTGAGCAGCACGTCAATACCGCGGTCGATGCGGTCGATGCGGGTCTCGGCAGTGACCTCTCCCTCGCGCAGGTAGTCCTGGCGCTGCGCATCAAGAACCTGCTGCATGCGCTGTTCGATGTCCTCTATGGATCCAATATTCTGTGGTGCATTCATGGTTCTTATCCTTTAATGGGCCTGGCACAGGCCTTAAGTATAGAAGGCCCGGGGGACAATGATAACCGCAGCGGCGGGTTTATTGTGGCCACCACAGCCTGACGCAAGCCGGACAGTAGCGCCACTTGCGGCTGTCCGGGCTTGGCAAAGTGCGGGACGCCTGTTACAACACGCCCATGAATAGAGATACTGACACGCGGACTCCATCGCCCCCCTACGGCTACTCGCGGCTGTGCCATTACAGCAGGGAGCAGCAGCTGCACATTGTCGCGGAATTCCATGCCCACAAGATCCGCCCCAGCCGTATTGCCTATCGCGTGGGTATTGATATTGCGTTCATTGAGGCGTTGATTGCCGGGGAGCTGGAGCCGGAGCGCTTTCCGCGGCTGGTGGCGGATTACCGTCGGCAGCGGTTCCAGCAGCGCATGCGCGACAGCGTACGTCTCAACGGTGTATCCCGCTTTGAGCAGCAACAACGGATAGAGCGTGACTTTCAGCGCGAGGTGGATCTCTGACCCGCGCTGCTACGACGTCTTGTCCTTCGCTTTCTCCTCCTGCCCAATGCGCTCCTGCAGCCAGGCATCACGCAGTTCCAGTTGACGAATTTCCTCCTCCAGCGCAGGTTTCTGCTCGTCTGCCGCGGCATCGCGCCGGTCTATGGCGGTGGCCAGCGCCTCCCGCGTAGCGCCGCGTTCATCCTTCAACTCCTGCAGTGAGGCGGCCTCCTCCGCCTTGTCGAATATGCGCTCCTCGGGAGCGGCCTCAGCACTGCGGGGAGTGCCGGCATGCATCACCGGCGTGGCGGGAATGACCTTGCTGGCCGGGTCCTGCCGGCGCTGGTTGACGAAACTCGGCGAGACGATCTCGATGCCGTGTCCGTGCAACTGCTCCAGCATGTTCTTGCGCAGATTGGACCGCGCCGTGAGTGGCGTCTTGCTTTCGGTCAGGAAGCCGCAAACCCGGTACAGCACGGCGTGATCCAGCAGTTCAAGCAGCAGGACGAAAGGGTCGCTGAGGCCGGCGCTTTCCGCAGCCTGTAACAACAGGTCCTGAACGTCGGTGTAGGGTATGTCGTAGCCCAATGACACCTCCGCGGAGATGATGGTGCCGTCGCGGTGCATGACGGTGATCGGGTTCGCCACCAGCAACATGTTCGGCAGTGTCGTGATGTCGCGCATTTCGGTCTGTAACTGGGTGTTGATCAGCGAGCGCCGGGTGACCCGACCAAACTGCTCCCCCACCCGCAGGTAGTCGCCCGGGCGGAAGGGTTGCGTGGTCTGCAACATGATCCCCGCCATGGCGTTGGCTACGAACGTGGTGGAGGAGAGCGCGATCACCGCGGTGAGCAGCACACCCAGCAAGCCGAGAACCTGTCCCTGGGTCTCATCGCTGATCGGCAGTACGACCACACAGGCAATGATGCCGGCGGAGCCTGTCAGCCACACGCCGAGCTGGAACAGCAGGGTCTCGGTGCCCTGGTCCTGGCGCTTCGCCAGCCAGTAGCCGGCCGCTATCAACGCCGCGGTCAGGACGACGACCACCCCCGCCGGGAACAGGGCTATCGCGGTTTCAAGCCATTGCATCATGGTCCGGCCTCGCTGCGTCTACGGTGCTGTATTCCCTGCCATCCTGCGGCCCCTGTCACCGGGCAGTCGAGCGCCCGCAGACTTCGCGAAAGCCTGCGGCGACAAAGGGAATCATATGATCGTAGGCAGCCTGGAAGTCTGCTGACCGGCACTTGCCGCCGGAGAGCTTGTCGATGCGCCCGGTCTGCGCCAGCGTCAGGGTGAGTGCGCCGGACAGGTTGTGGTAGCACCAGTAGATGTCTTCGTCGCGAGCGCCGGGCAGCGCATCGCGCAGCGCCGCAATGAAGGCACTTACCAGGCTGTCGAACAGCTTGGACATCATGCGTGGGCCCCAGTAGGGAGAGTTGTTGATGTAGGCAATCAGTGCGAGGTAGTTCTGCCAGCCCGGGTCACCGGTTTCCTGGGCCAGTTCCAGGGGGCGCAGGAAAGCTTCGATAATCTGTTCGACGCTGGGTCCCGCGGCGCCGGCCGAGGCCTGGCAGGCTTTCAGCGCATCCAGCCGGGCACTGTTCAAATGTGCGGCGCGGCGCTCGAAAACCGCGTTGAACAGGTCCAGCTTCTTGCCAAAGTGGTAGCTGGCGAGGGCGACATCAACGCCGGCGTCCTTGGCAATCTGGCGCAGGGTAACGCCGTCGTAGCCGCGCAGGGCGAACAGTTCTTCGGCGACATCCAGAATGCGCTCTCGTTTTGGTGCTTGCCGGGATTTCGTCATGCAGGAATCCGCCCTGAATCGCGGGGACAATAGCATAGAATATTTTTCAACGCTTGTTGAAATGCGGTCGGGCTTTCGTCAGAATCGGGCGCACTCCAATAATACGAAGCAGCGAGACCGCGCCCATGACACCCGAACTGTTCAAGTACGCCATGTCCCTCGCCTATGTGATTCTGGTGTTCTGGCTGTCCTGGGTAGGTATGCGCCGAACCCGGGATATTCGCGGGTTTTCCATCGGCAACAAGGACATGAACCCCTACCTGATCGGGATCACGCTCGCCGCATCCATCGCGTCCACAGCCACTTTCGTGATCAACCCCGGGTTTGTGTACAGCCACGGCCTGAGTGCCTACCTGCATTACGGCCTTGCCGGTTCGCTGGGAATTCTGAGCGCGTTTCTGGTGCTGACCCGGGGCTTTTTGCGCCTCGGCGAAAGTCACAACGCCCTGACCATCCCCCAGTGGATCTTCTACCGCTATAACCATCGCGGTTTCAGCCTGTTTTTCGCTTTCATCAATCTCCTGTCGATCACCTTTGTGGTGCTCATTCTGGTGGGGTGCAGCCTGCTGCTCACCGGCCTGTTCCCGGTGGATCAGAAAACCGCGCTGGTTCTCGTGCTGTTGTTTGTTTTCGCCTACGTGTTGATGGGCGGAACCTATGCACACGCCTATACCAATACGCTGCAGGGCGTCATGATGCTGGCCATCACCGTGATCCTCGTGGTGCAGGGCTGGAAGTACTTTGGCGACGCACCGCTGGCAGCGCTGCGCGCCGTGGGAAGCGGCTATGCCGATGCGTTCAATGCGGGCAGTGACCTTTACTCGGACTTCTTTTCGGTGTTTGTCAGCGGCTTTGTGGTGACCTTTGCCCTCATGCTGCAACCCCACATCCTGACCAAAGTGCTGTATCTGCGCAGCGAGCGCGACATCGGCAAGTTCATTGCCACCACCGTGGTCGTCGGCAGCATCTTTACCCTGATGTTGATGATCGGTTTCTATGCGCGCCTGGCGGGACTCGATATTCCCGAGCAGGACACGGTGGTGCGTGAATACCTGCTGTTCGAGTTCGGTGCATCGTTGTGGGGTGAGTATGTCCTGGTGTTCATTTTCCTCACGCTGCTCGCGGCGGGTATGAGCACACTGGACGGCATACTGGTGTCGCTTTCGGCGATGGTCGTCAACGACATCGTGCAGCCACTGTACGGAGAGCGTTACAACGCGCTCGCCCTGTCGCGCTACGTGTTGGTGGCCGTGGGCCTGCTTGCCGTTGTGCTGGCCTGGAATCCGCCGCCCCTGATTGGGCTGTTTGCGCAGAAAGGCGTTTACGGGCTGGCGGCCGCGTCCCTGGTGCCGGTGCTGTTCGGCGTGCTGGTGCGTCGTCACATACCGCTGTGGGTGGTGGTGGGCGCCGCGCTGATTGGCCTCGGCGGGCATTTGCTGCTGAACCTGTCAGGTGCGGTGGTCAACCCGGCGGTGTCCGCAAGCTACGCGATCCTGCTCTCCCTGACCTACGGGCTGCTGGGGCTCTGGTGCACCCGGGAGCGCCCCCGGCATGCAGGCGCCGCGACGGAATGAGATGATCGCGCTTGACATTTCAACAAACGTTGAATATGTTTCACGCGTAATTCAACAAGTGTTGAGCCGCTGGCACAGGCGGTTCAGGACAAACGATAAAATAACGAACAAGGTGAACCTCATGAAAGCATTTGCTCCGCGCTCCGCTGTCGCGCTCGCCGTTTCCCTGGCCTCCGCACTGCCCCTGTCTACTGTTCAGGCGCAGGACGGTCCTGCCCTGGCTCTGGAGGAGGTGGTTGTCACCGCCCGTCGCCGCGCGGAAAATCTGCAGGATGTCCCGATCGCGGTTACCGCCCTGTCCGGCGATGCCCTGCGTTTGCGCGGCGCCTCCGATATCAGCGAACTGGCGCAGATCATTCCCAGCGTCACGCTGGAACCTTCGCGGGCGACCAGCACCACACTGACGGCCTTCATTCGCGGCGTCGGCCAGCAGGACCCCCTCGCCGGCTTTGAACAGGGTGTGGCACTGTACCTCGATGATGTCTACATCGCGCGTCCGCAGGGCGCGCTGCTGGATATCTACGATGTGGAGCGGGTGGAAGTACTGCGCGGGCCCCAGGGCACGCTGTATGGCCGCAATGCGGTTGGCGGGGCGATCAAGTATGTCACCCGCCGCCTCAGCGACGAAACGGATGTGCGCCTGAAGGCATCCTATGGCAGCTATGGCCAGCTCGACCTCGTGGGTACCGCCTCAACCCCGGTTACCGATACTTTCCGCGTGGGCGCGACGGTTGCCTCCCTCACCCGGGACGGCTACGGGGAGAACCTGACCACTGGCGACGAACACTACGACAAGGACCTGTTCGCCTGGCGCGCCAGTGCCGAGTGGTTGCCCAGCGAAAACTGGCTGGTGCGCCTGGCCTATGACAAGCTGAACGACAAGACCAATCCAGTGGCGGGCTACCGTCCTTTCCCCTCCGCGGTTAGTGGTGTGCCGGTGCTGTCTGACCGCTACGATACCACTGCCGGCGCGCAGGATTCCGTCGCCACTGCCGGTATCAATGGCAACAACGAAATCGATGGCGAAGGCGCCATGCTGTCGGTGGACTGGAACCTGAGCGACACCACGACGCTGCGATCAATCAGCGCCTGGCGCGAGGACTACACGGAGTCCGTGATCGACTTCGACGGCCTGGAGGTCATCGACTTTGACGCCCCGGTTATCTACGACAACGAGCAGTTCAGCCAGGAGTTCCAGCTGCTGTACAACGCCGATCGCTGGAATGCGGTGGCCGGCTTCTACTACCTCGACGCCACAGCCTCCAACGACTTCGACGTGGTACTGGGCCAGATCGGCCCGGTGACCGCCTACACCGGCGGCACCGTGGACACCGAGGCCTGGTCCGTGTTTGCGGATGTAACCTACCGCCTGACCGACGCGCTGGCGCTGTCGCTGGGCGGCCGCTACACCGAAGACAAGCGCACCGCGGATATTTTCCGCGGCACCTACCTCGGCTTCGGCTCGCCGTTCTTCGGTAATGACACCGCCCTGTTGCTGGCGACGACCAGTGACTACGAGGCCGAGAAAACCTACACCGACTTCTCGCCACGGGTAAACCTGAGCTACACCATCAATGATGACACCACGGTCTATGGCAGCTACAGCCAGGGCTGGAAGGCTGGCAGCTTCGATCCCCGCGGCGCCAACTTCGCCACCCCTGAGGTCGAGCGCGGCTTTGACCCCGAAACGCTGGACTCCTGGGAACTGGGCCTGAAAACCACCTGGCTGGATGGTCGTGCCCTCACCAATATCGCCGTGTTCTACAGCGACTACCAGGACATGCAGATTCCCGGCTCGGTGGGCGTGGACAGCGACGGTGACGGCGTCAATGACGGCTTTGTCGGTACGGTCACCAACGCCGGCCAGGCGGAAATCTCCGGCATCGAAGTGGAAGGCAACGTATTGCTGAGCGAACACTTCAGCGTACAACTGGCGATGAGCCTGCTCGACGCAGAAATCAAGGAGTGGCTGCTGAACGGCGTGAACGTTGCCGATCAGCGCGCGGTGCAGAACACACCGGAGGAGATGTTGTATCTCGGCGTTACCTACACTACGGATTTCGCAGCGGGCGACCTGACCGCCAAGCTGAACTGGTCCTACAAGGGTGATGTCACGCAGTTCGAGGCGCCGGTCCCTGTGATCGACCAGGAAGCCTACGACGTGATCAACGCCAGCCTGGTCTGGATGAGCGGTGACGAACAGTGGCTGGTAGGCTTGCATGGCAAGAACCTCGGTGACGAGGATATCAAGACAGCCGGGTACTGTTTCGGCGAAGGTGGCTGTCCTTCGACCCTGGGCCTGGAAAACAACACCACCGTGTTCTATGCCCCCCCGCGCACGCTGACGGCAACAGTGGAATACCGTTTCTAGAGCCAGCGCGCTGCCCCGGCCGTGCGCCGGGGCGTTTGCCAGCATGACAGGGATAGACACTGTGACTGGATTTGAGGCCCCGGTGCCCTTGTTGCCGGAAATTCTTGCGCTGCACGGCCAGTGGCGTGCGCCCAGACCGGCAGTCATCTGCGGTGACACCACGCTCGACTGGCGCGCTTTCACGGCGTCCAATCATCGCTTTGCACACGCGTTGGCAAGCCGCGGTATCGCGCCCGGTGACCGCGTGGGCGTGGTGATGTCCAATGGATTGCCGATGGTGCAGGTGCTGTTCGGCAGCCTGGCGGCCGGTGCCGTATCCGTGCCGATAAACCTCTCGGTTAGCGACGAGGCGCTGGTCGCCATGCTGGTGGACGCGGGTATCCGCGCGCTGGTGGTTTCGGCGGACCAGCAACCGCGGCTGACACCGTTGCTGCAGCAGTTGCCGGATGCGCTCTGTGTCACCGTCACCAGTGGTCCGGGTGATGGGGCCTGGGAGGCCCTGGACGTGCTCTGTGCCGGGCAGCCCGATACCTTGCCGGATGCCGTGCGCGCGCTGGACCCCGATGCGCCTCTGAACATCATCTACAGCTCCGGTACGACCGGGCTGCCCAAGGGCATTCTGCATACCCAGCGCACCCGGCGGGACTGGGCCTACGACCTGGCCATTGCCTTGCGCTATCACGGTGCCGCGCGGACCCTGCTAACCATCGGCCTGTATTCGAATATCTCCTGGGTGGCCATGCTTTGCACGGTTCTGGC
This sequence comes from Halieaceae bacterium UBA5044, assembly GCA_002416125.1. Classification (GTDB taxonomy): domain Bacteria; phylum Pseudomonadota; class Gammaproteobacteria; order Pseudomonadales; family Halieaceae; genus Haliea. Next base: position 33,614 of record DIBU01000001.1, on the reverse strand, counting down.
CGGCGGCACCCTGGTGTTGCATGAGCGTTTTGACCCTGCCGCCTTCGTCGCCACGGCGGCCAGTGAGCGCATCACGCACACCGCCATGGTGCCCATCCAGTTCCAGCGGGTGGTGGAATACCTGCAGGCGCACGGTGGCGATGTGAGCAGTCTGCAGGCCATGATGAGTTGCGGTTCGCCGCTGCGTGAAGGGCTGAAGCGCGATATCTTTGCCCATTTTCCCTGCGGCATTATCGAGCTGTACGGGCTTACCGAGGGCATCATTACCACCCTCGACCCGGAGGACGCCGAAGGTCGATGGGCGTCGGTGGGGCGGCCGCTGATCGGAACAGATCTGCGGATCGTCGACGAGCAGAACCGGGAGCTGCCGCACGGTGTGTCCGGCGAGATTGTCTCCCGCGGTCGCATCAGCATGCCCGGGTACTGGCGCCGGGAGGATGCCAACGCCGAGGCGCAGTACATCGATGCACACGGGCGTCAATGGCTGCGCTCCGGAGATATCGGCTACGTGGACGCAGAGGGCTTCCTGTACATCGTGGACCGGAAGAAGGACATGATTCTCTCCGGTGGACAGAATATCTACCCCCAGGATATCGAGGCGGTGCTGGTACAACACCCCGCTGTCAGTGATGTCGCGGTTATCGGCGTGCCGAGCGCGCGCTGGGGTGAGTCCCCGCTGGCGCTGGTGGTCCCCGCGCAGGGGTCGGCAGTGGCCGAAGACGAACTGCTGGCCTGGGCCAACGCGCGGCTGGGCAAGCAGCAGCGCCTCGCTGACCTGAAATATATAGACGCCTTGCCGCGCAACCCCAATGGCAAGATACTGAAGCGGGAATTGCGGCTGCAGTTTGCGGAGTGAGCCTGTGAGTGGATTTGACGACCTCTGGTATCGTAGCGACGATGGTTTGACACTGTACGCGCGCGACTACGCCGGCCCTGACGGCGATGCGCCCGTGGCACTCTGCATGCACGGCCTGACCCGCAACGCCGCGGACTTTGCCGGCCTCGCTCCACACCTGGCGCAACGCTACCGTGTGCTGGTTGCCGACCAGCGTGGCCGCGGCCGATCCGACTACGACCCTGATCCGACTCGCTACCAGCCCCTGACCTACGTGCAGGACATGTTCCGTTTGCTGGACAGCCAGGCGATACCCTGCGCTGTTCTGGTGGGCACTTCCATGGGTGGGCTGATGGCAATGCTGATGGCGGCGATGCAGCCTGCACGGGTCAGCGCGATCGTACTCAATGATATCGGTCCGGAAGTCGACCCCGCGGGCCTGGCGCGCATCAAGGCCTATGTCGGCAAGGCCGAGCCTGTTGCGGACTGGGCGGCCGCCGTGGCGCAGACCCGCGCCATCAATGGTGCTGCGTTCCCCGACTTTTCGCCGGAGGACTGGCTGCACTTCGCCCGGGGACTCTATCGCCCCCGGGCCCAGGGTGGGGGCCTTGAGCTCGCCTATGATCCCGCGATCTCGACGCCGTTGACCGCCGCCGACGAAAACGCCGTGCCCCCTGATCTCTGGCCGGTGTTCGGCGCCCTGTCCGCCCTGCCGGTGCTGGTATTGCGGGGAGCGCATTCAGATATTCTGTCCGCGGCCGGGCTTGCCGCCATGCGCGCGCGCAAACCCGACCTGGTCGTCGCCGAGATCGCCAACCGGGGTCACGCGCCAACACTGGATGAACCCGACGCACGCGCCGCCATCGACGCCTTCCTCGCTATGCCCGCCTGACCCCAGACGTGGACAGAACGCCAGCTTGGTGGCATGGTTGGCAGGATGGACACAGGGCAAGGTTCAGGTATGCAGGTACTGGCACGTTGGCATGACATTGTGCGCAGCGGAGATCCCTCCGGGCTCGCGGAAATCCTGGCTGAGGACTGCGTGTTCTGGTCGCCCGTGGTGCATCGTCCGCAGGCGGGGCGCGACCTCACACAGCTGTACCTCACCGGTGCCATGTCCGTATTCAACGACAGCTTTCGCTACGTCAAGGAAGTGGTGGCAGCGCCGCATGCGGTGCTGGAGTTTGTGTGTGACATTGACGGCATCACCATCAACGGGGTCGATATCATCACGGTAAATCCGGAGGGCCTGATCATCGAGTTCAAGGTGATGGTGCGGCCGCTCAAGGGCGTAAACCTGCTGCATGCAAAAATGGCGGCAATGCTGGAGACCTTATCGGCATGAAGAACACTGCGAGGGCGGTTGCACGAGGTGCTGTGCTGGCGGTCACATGCCTGTTCGCCGGGGCGCTTGCCGGCTGCGGGCAGCAGACAGGAGACGGGGCGATGGAGCAGGCTGCGGGCGTCATTGAAGGGTCCGTGCTGTACCGCGAGCGCATGATGCTGCCGCCGGACGCCCAGCTGGAGATTCAGCTGGAGGATGTGTCGCGCGCCGATGCGCCGGCCACTGTGCTGGCTGTGGTGACACAGGCGACCGCAACCGCGCCGCCCTGGCCCTTCCGTATCAGCTACGACCCGACGGCACTGGATCCGCGGCACCGCTATGGCCTGCGTGCCACCGTACGCCATGAGGGGCGCCTGATGTTCACCTCGGACACCTTCGTCGATGCTTTTGCCGAGGGTGCGCCGGAAATCGTGTTGGTGCGGGTGCCCCGCAGCGCTCCGGCACCGACCGCTGCAGCGAGCGTTCTGCCTGCGGGGCAGTGGCAGCTGCTTTCGCTGCACGGTGAGCCCGCCGATACAGGTGCCGGGGGCAAACCCCTGACGCTGGTGATTGATGAGGCGGAGTCCCGTGTGGCCGGCTTTTCGGGCTGCAACCGCTATACCGGGCCGTATACGCTGGCCTCCGGCGTGCTGGCGCTGGGGCAGCTGGCGGTCACCCGCATGGCCTGCATGGAGGGCGCAGATCTGGAGGAGCGCTACCTGTCGACGCTGCGCAGCGTTGACGGCTTCAGCCTGATGGACAGTCGCCTGCAGCTGAAGGTGGGTGCCGCAACGGTGGCAGTGTTCCAGCCGCTTGATGACAGCGCCGACGCCGGGTAATAACGATGGCCTGGACCGATCACTGCGTTTATACTCGCGCCACCCTGGATTTGTAACAGTCTCATGGCGTTCCAGTTCGCACTGACAGCACGAGCCCGACGCACCGCGCGCCTGATCGCGTTGCTGGCGCTGCTGTGTCTGAGCGGTGTGCAGGTACTGGAGGCCAGCCACGCCCACGGCAGTGCAGACGTACAGGCGGAGTGCCTGCTCTGCAAGTCCTCGGCGCCAGCCGCCCTGTCGGCGGCTCCGTCACTGCCGCTGTTCCTGGTGCTGGCGGGCTGCGTTATCGCCGCGCTGCGCCCCGTGCACATCGCTCCCCGCTACCTTCCGCTCCAGGCCCGAGGGCCCCCGCAGTACTCCTGACAGAAAATCCCTTTTTCTATTTTCAGGAGTAGTTCATGAAACGTTTCATGCCTCTTGCCCTGGCTGTGGCCAGTGCAAATGCGGCGGCGCAGTCGCTGCCGATTGAACATGTGCTGGTATCAGCCCCCTTGAGCAAACAGGAAGCGGAGACCGCCCTGCCGGTGACGGTGCTGACGGGCGAAGACCTCAGCCGCAGCGCGCGCGCGACCATTGGCGACACCCTGGGCGACATCCCCGGCCTGGCTAACGCCTCCTTTGGCCCCGGCGTCGGTCAGCCGGTCATTCGCGGCCAGCAGGGCCCCCGGGTTACGGTGCTGCAGAACGGCACCAGTAGCGCCGATGCCTCCGCCGTGAGCGCTGACCACGCGGTATCCGTTGAACCCATGCTGGCGGACAGCATTGAGGTGTTGCGTGGCCCCGCAACCCTGCTGTACGGCGCCGGCGCCATCGGCGGCGTTGTGAACGTGATTGACAACCGCGTGCCGAGATCGCGTGTCGAGGGGGTCGAGGGTGGCGTTGAGCTGCGCCACGATGGCGCATCCGACATGGATACCTCGGTACTGCGCCTCGACGGAGGTACGGGTGATTTTGCGTTCCACCTGGACGCACTCTATCGCGACTGGAACAACCTGCGTATCCCGGGCCTGGCTGCCAGGGGCGTGGATGACGATCACGACGACCACGACGATCACGACGATCACGACGAGGAGCACGGGGAGGAGGAGACGACCAGCGGCTACGTTGACAACACCGGGGGCCGCACGCGCAATGTGACCCTGGGTGCGAGTTACCATTTTGACCGCGGCCTGGTCGGCCTTGCCGTAGCCAGGCTGGAAAACCAATACGGTATCCCGGCTGGCGCGCACGAACATCACGACCATGAAGACGATGAACATGATCACGATGACGATATGGAGCACGATGATCACGATCATGAGGGGCACGAGGAGGAAGAGGGCGGCATCAAACTCGATGTCGAGCAGACCCGCTATGACCTGGTGTTCGAGCTCAGCGAGCCGCTGCCCGGCTTTGAGTCCCTGCGCAGCACACTGACCTACACCGACTATGAGCACGCGGAAATTGAAGGTGGCGGTGAGGTAGGCACCTTGTACAGCAATGAAACCTGGGAGACCCGGGTGGAGATGGTGCATGCCGAGGTGGCGGGGCTGCGCGGCGCAATTGGCCTGCAGGCGCGCAGTGGTGAGTTCAGCGCTCTGGGTGAGGAAGCATTTATCCCGGTCACCGACAGCACGGACCTCGGCCTGTTTCTGATCGAGGACTACCGCACTGAGCACTGGCTGTTCGAAGCGGGTCTGCGCGTGGACCGGGATGAGCGTGACCCCGCAGCGCAAACCGCAGGCAAGCGCGACTTCACCGCCATCAGCGCATCCGGCTCGGCGATTTTCAACGTCACACCGGATTGGCAGCTGCGCCTCTTCCTGGCGCGGTCAGAGCGCGCGCCGTCGATTGAAGAGCTGTTCTCCAATGTCGATGGCACTGGTCCGGAAAACTGGGTAGCGCACGCGGCGACGGCGGCGATTGAGCTGGGCGATCCGGATCTCGACACGGAGGTTTCGAACAACGTGGATCTCTCGCTGCACTGGCACAACGGCAACAAGGACCTCGAGGTTACCGTGTTCCACAATGACTTCAGCGACTACATCACGCTGATGAATACCGGCGCGGAAGTGGACGAACTCCCTGTGCTGGCCTATGTGCAGAGCGACGCCAAATTCTACGGTATAGAGGTGAACGCGGAGTTTGGGCTCGGTACCGTTGTCGGCGGCGATGTGCGACTGGGTCTGTTCGGTGATGTGATACGCGGCGAGCTGGACAACGGTGACGACGTGCCGCGTCTGCCGCCACACCGCATCGGCGGTCGCCTGAGTTGGTCCACGGAGGTGCTGGAACTCTGGACCCGGGTGCAGGACGCCGGAAGCCAGAATCGCCCGGGCCCGAACGAGGAGCCGACCGCCGGTTACACGCGCTGGGACCTGGGAGCCGACTATCGCCTGTCCCTGGGCGATTCGGAACTCACCCTGTTCCTTGCGGCACGCAATCTGGGGGATGAGGAGATCCGCCTGAGCACCTCCTTCCTGCGCGATGTGTCGCCGGAGGCGGGGCGCTCCGTCGAGGCGGGAGTGCGCTACCGCTTCTAGGGCGTTTCCCAGGCGTACAGGCACAGGTTCTCGGCCTCGGGTGTGAGCTGGATCATCGACTCATACGCGAAGCCGAGACTTTCCAGCAACTGGCGTGAGGGCTGGTTCCCGGGGGTGACGATTGCCAGCAGCCTGCGCAGTCCGAGCCCGTCTTTGGCATGGTCCAGCACCGCACGCGCCGATTCCAGTGCCAACCCGCGACCGCGGGCTGCGGGCAGGAAGGCATAACCGATATCCGCATTGGCCAGGGTCGCACGCTTCACCAGTCCGCAGATGCCCAGGGGCTCACCCCCCGCCGCTGGTCGTACCGCCCAGAGGCCGAAGCCGTTCTCCCGATAGCTCCGCAGCGGTCCGTCACGCAGGTACTGGCGCGCCTGGTCCACGCTGCGCACGCCGCGGTCGGCGATGTGCAGGATGAAATCGGGGTCGTTCAGCAAGGCCAGCATGAAGGGCGCATCGTCTTCAGTGAGCGGGTCGATCAGCAGTCGCGGCGTATGCAGCATGGCGCGGGAATCCCTCGGCAATAGAGTCGACAAGGGTACTACAGCTGCCCCAGGGGCGCCCTGCGACAGTGAAATCACAGCGCCGTGCTGGTAAAGTGCGAGGTCTTTCGGCGCGGCAGGGCAGAGCATGGCACAGCGGATCATCGTCGGCATCAGCGGCGCCTCGGGCATCGTTTATGGGGTACGTGCACTGGCCATGCTGCGCGACTGTGGTGTCGAGACGCACCTGGTGATCACCAAGTCTGCAGAGCTCACGCTGCACCACGAGCTGGACATGTCCCTGGATGAGATCAAGGCACTGGCCACAGAGGTCCACCCCATTCGCAACGTCGGCGCCTCCATTGCCAGCGGCTCCTTTCGCACGGGCGGTATGCTCATAGCGCCGTGTTCGGTGCGCACCATGGCAGAGATCGCCACCGGCGTGACCTCAACACTGCTGACCCGGGCGGCGGACGTGGTGCTCAAGGAGCGCCGCAGGCTGGTACTGGTTGTGCGTGAAACGCCTCTGCACACCGGGCACCTGCGCACACTGACCCAGCTGTCGGAAATGGGTGCGGTAATCGCACCGCCGGTGCCGGCGTTTTATGCGCAACCGGAGTCCCTTGATGCCATGGTCACCCAGACAGTGGGTCGACTGCTGGACTTGTTCGATATCGATTCGGGGCAGGTCAGGCGCTGGCAGGGCGAGTGAACGCCTTGCACACATCGCGCCCGCAACCGGCCGTGGCGGCCTGATGCCCATTCTGTTCGGCGTGGTGCTGCTCGACCTGATCGGATTCGGCATCGTTATCCCGATTTTGCCCTTCCTGTCGCCGCAGCTGGGCGCGACGAAGATCGATATTGCCCTGATTATCGTCACCTATGCCGTGTTCGCCGGTATATCCGGCCCCTTCTGGGGGCGCCTGTCGGATCGTCGTGGCCGCAAGCCGGTCATCATGATCTGTCTTGCGGGCGCGGCAGCCTCCTATGTCATGCTCGCCCTCGCCAGCGAGCTGTGGATGATATTTGCCGCACGCGCCTTCGCCGGCATCATGGCGGGCAATCTTGGCGTTGCCTCGGCGATGATGAGTGACATCACCGCGCCGGAAAAACGGGCCAAGGGGATGGGGATGATCGGCGCGGCGTTTGGCCTGGGCCTCGTTCTGGGGCCCTTGCTGGGTGGTCTGCTGGCGGGGAACAGTGGCAGTTTTACCCTGCCCTGCCTGGTGGCGGGCTGTATGTCGATGCTTGCGATCCTTGCTGCGGGTCTGTTTCTGCCGGAGTCGGTGACGGCCCAGCGCCGCGCCGCCCACCGGCAGGCACATCGCGACGGGTCGCGGCAGTCGACCCGGGCGATGCTGCGCGCAACAGGCAATCGCCTGCTGGTGCTGCAATATGTGCTGCACGCCGCGGCGATCAGCTCGGTGACGTATCTGGTTCCGCTGTGGCTGGGCGATATGCTGGGCTGGGGCGCGCGGGAGGTCGGGCTGGTGTTCGGCGTGCAGGGTGCCATCATGGTGCTGCTGCAGGGGGGGTTGCTGGGCACGCTGGTGCGTCTGTTGGGCGAGTGGCAGCTCCTGCGTCTGTCGGTTGCCGCCTTCATGGCCGGCCTCTGTCTGGCGGTGCTGGCTGGCGGTATGCCCCTCATGCTGGCTGCCGTGTACATTGCCATGTCAGGCTCGACATTGTGCATGCCGCTGCTGAACACGATTACCAGCCATCGCACACCGGCGGACCTGCGCGGACAAATGCTGGGTACCACCGCTTCCGCTGCGTCCTGGGGCCGCGTGGTCGGCCCACTGCTGGCCGGCGGCAACCTCGCGGCCTTTGGCTACACCGGGGCCTGGTTGGGCTGCATCGTGCTGGTCAGCCTGTATCTGGCCTGGGCGCTGAGCCCGCATCCAGCCCCCCTTGTTCCACACGCATCATCAACGGAGGACACACCTTCTCATGACTACCCGACTGTTTGACCTGAATGGGCGCATCGCGCTGGTAAGTGGCGCCAGCCGCGGTATTGGCGAGGCTATTGCCCGCCTGCTGGCAGAGCAGGGCGCGCATGTTATCGTGTCGAGCCGCAAGCTGGAGGGCTGCCAGCCGGTAGCCGACGCCATACGTGAGGCCGGTGGCAGCGCCGAGGCCCACGCCTGCAATGTGGGCGACATGGGTGACATCCAGGCCCTCTTCGCCCACATCCGCAACGCGCACGGGCGCCTCGATATCTGTATCAACAACGGCGCCACCAACCCCTACTTCGGACATGTGCTGGACACCGACCTGGGTGCCTTCCAGAAGACCGTCGACGTGAACATTCGCGGTTACTTCTTCATGTCCATCGAGGCCGGGAAGCTGATGCGCGAGCAGGGCAAGGGGGCCATCGTCAACACGGCCTCGGTCAATGCATTGCAGCCTGGCCCCCTGCAGGGCATCTACTCGATCACCAAGGCCGCTGTGGTCAACATGACGCAGGTGTTCGCCAAGGAGTGCGGGCCTCTGGGTATTCGCTGCAATGCGTTGCTGCCGGGCCTGACCAAGACGAAGTTCGCCGGTGCGCTGTTCAGCAATGAGGACATCTACCAGGCGGCCATTGAGAAGATTCCCCTGCAACGCCACGCGGAGCCGGAAGAGATGGCCGGAGCCGTGCTCTACCTGGTGTCTGATGCCGCCAGCTACACCAACGGCGAATGCATTGTGGTGGACGGTGGCCTGACGATCTAGCAGCCTGTCGGACTCAGGGCATCCGCAGCAGATGAGCCTGGGTCCGACAGGCTGCCAGGCGGCGTTACGCGCTGCGCAGGTAAGTAAAGCCGCCCTCTTTGATGTACAGCTCGCAGTAGTCGTTGCTGCTGGGGTTGATCGCACCGCCTGCGGGAATGCGCAGCCAGGAGTGGGTGCCGTAGTGCCCGTAATCGTCCGCGAAGCTGCCGCGCAGTACCAGGATTTCAGCACCCTGGGGAAAGTTGATCTGGCCGATGGCGGACGGCTCGTCCCAGCTCTCCAGGCGCATGAAATCGGTGTAGGGTTCCTGGGCGTAGAGCTTCTTCCAACTGGTGTTCTTGCGGATCGATGGCTGCCATGGGGTGTTCTGCGTGGCGATGGCGACATGTTCGCGGTCCGCGCCCGGGAACTGGCGCAGCTTCACGAAGAGCAGGCAGCCGTCACGTGAAAACGGCGCATGCCTGAAGCCCTCGGGGTTGAGCAGGTAGCTGCCTGCGGGCCAGTCGCCGTGTTCATCCGAAAACACGCCTTCCAGCACGAGGATTTCTTCACCCTGTGGATGATCGTGCGCGGGAAAACTCGCCCCGGCCTCGTAGCGAACCAGTGAGGTTACCTGTCCGGACTCCGCCTGGCCTAGCCGGTGCAGGCGTTTGCGCAGCACGTGTCCTCCGGGGCTGGGCGTCCACTCCAGGGTGCCCGGGTCTACCACGGTACGCAGGGAGAGGTCGCCATTCAGGGCAACGCGGTTATCGGGCATCTTGTTACCTGTAAGCAGTAGGGGGATGTGCGCCGGCAGGCTGTTCGACTGCATCGGGAGGACGTGGTTCCTTGGCGTATGATAATCGGATTGCCGGCGGACACAAACCCTGTTTGTGTCGGGACAGGCCGTCCGGACAGGCTGGTGTTCCCCGACAGGACGCCGCCGCGCTGTTTTCTGTCACAGTCTTTGCGGTATGCTCAACCTATGGAAAAGAAAGTGTTTGTAACCCACGAGCTCCCCGGCGAGGTGATCCACCAGCTGTCCGGACTGTGCGATGTCAATGTCTGGCTGGGCCCCGGCCTGCTGCCGGCGTCGGGTTTGCGCGAGGAGTTGTCCGATTGCGACGGCGTTGTCTGTCTGCTCACTGACCGCATTGATCGCGAGCTCATTGAGTCGCTGCCGGGACTGCGTTTTGTGTCCTCCATGTCAGTCGGTGTCGATCACATTGACGTGCAGGCCCTGACCGCCCGGGGTATACCCCTGGGTCACACACCCGGCGTGCTGGTGGAGACGACGGCCGACACGGCATTTGCCCTGTTGCTGGCCGCGGCTCGGCGCGTATCGGAGGCCGACCGCTTTGTGCGGCAGGGAGAATGGCGCCGGGAAAACCGCTGGTCACCGGATTTCTTTACCGGCAAGGACGTGGGCGGCGCCACCCTCGGTCTGGTGGGCCTCGGTGAGATTGGCCAGGCGGTAGCGCGCCGCGCACAGGCCTTTGGCATGCGTGTGATTGCCTGGAACCGCACACAGAAGGAGGTTCCCGGCGTGCGGCTGCAGAGCCTGGAAAGCGTGCTGGCCGAGAGCGACTTTCTCTCGGTGCATCTGGCGCTGGCACCCGAAACACAGGGCTTGCTCGACACCTCGCGTATCGCCGCGATGAAGCCCGGCGCGGTGCTGATAAACACCGCCCGCGGCGGCATCGTCGATGAACAGGCGCTGGCGGCGGCGTTGTCCAGCGGCCGCCTCTATGCGGCGGGTATCGATGTCTTCGCGGAAGAGCCGGTGCCCGTTGACAACCCGCTGCTGTCCCTGCCCAACGTCGTGCTGACGCCACACATCGGCAGCGCCACCGCACGCACCCGGGCGCGCATGGCGGATATCGCCGCTGCCAACGCCATCGCGGCGCTGCGGGGTGAGCCGATGCCACACTGTGCCAACCCCGAGGTCTACGCGCGCTGAGTTACTTGCGCACAGAACTCCGGTAAGCGCGCGGCGACAGTCCCACGGTCTGCTTGAACAGGCGGGAAAAATACAGCGCGTCCTCATAGCCGACTGCGGCTGCAATCGCCTTGACGCGCATTTCCGTGCTGTCCAGCAGCTGGCAGGCGTATTCGATCTTCATGTGCAGGAAGTGCTTGATCGGTGAATAGCCGGTCAGGGCCTTGTAGCGGCTGGCAAAGTGGTATTTCGACAGATGCGCAATATTGGCCAGCTCTTCCAGCTCCAGGCTGGTGTGAATATTGTCCTGCATCGTCGACTGAATGGCTTCGAGGTCCAGGCCGGCCGGGTGGCTGGCACGCTGTTGTGTGGCCTCCAGCACAATCTGGGTAAACAGGTGGCGGCACTGGTTGGCGGCATTCACGAACGCCGAACTGCTGTAGCCGGTGCGGTTCACCGCCAACAGGTTGTGGAAAGCCGCAATCAGGCTGGGTGCGATGCCGGCCTGTACGATGGGTCGCCCCTCGCGGTAGCCGAGGTACTCCATGAACAGCCCGCTGCTGATACCCTGGAAATGTATCCAGTAAATGCTCCAGGGCGTGTCGCGACTTGCGCTGTAACTGTGGGGGACGCCCTGGGGCAGGAGTATCAGGTCGCCTGCACTGATCGCATGACGCTGCTCACCAAGGCGCAGACTGCCGCTGCCATCGACGCAGTAGAGAAGCAGATTGTCATCGTGACGCAGCCGGCGCATCCGGTGGCCGCGGGCCTGTGGGTAGTAGCCCATGGCTGTGGGATAGCAGTCCCGTGTCAGGGGGTGCCGGTGTAGTTTCTCCAGCATGAAGGCGGGCGTCAGAAAGCGCACACCCTCCGCCGGCAGCGGCCACTTCGAGGTGGTGCTCATGGGCCACCGTTCAGGCGTTCCACATCCAGTGTGCGCAGCCGGTCGAAGTCGTAGGCGCTGAGGGTGAAAAACAGGTCGTAGCGGGCATCGCGCAGGAACTGTTTACCCTCCAGCGTATAGAACGCCAGCTGCCGTTCGCCCTCGGCATCCGCGGTTGCAAGGCTGAAGGCCGGCCGTTGGGTGCCGAGCTGGCGTCGCTGATCTTCATCGGCCACGCCGTCTACCTGCAGGTTGGCCAGCCCCAGCAGCAGCGCCTCCAGCTCCCGCGGCTCGGGGGATGCCCCTGTGGCCGACTGCCAGCGGTCGCCCTCCCGTGTCAGTTGGTACCCCTCACCCCGCACTCGCTGCGGATCCGCCACGCGCAACAGTGTCCGGTCAAGCCAGCCGCCGGCATTTGCAGGTGCATCGAACGCGCTGAAGGCCAGGCTGTAGATGGGATCGCGATCTGCGCGGCGCGCATGAACCTGCTGGAAGGCCGGGGCCGTACCCAGGAACACCGTGCTCTCCTCGCCCTCTGCCGTGGAGAGACGGATACGCCGCTGATAGAGGTAGTCCGCCACCTCAAAACGCTGCCGTGCCGGCACACTGGAGGCAACCGGAAAGCCGTGCCGGACCTCCGTCATCGCCTTCAGCAGGCGATCGACCTGCGCCGAATCGGCGCTGAGACCCGCCAGTTCAGGCAGGGTCCACCCCGCGCGGGTGCGCAGCAGCTCAACCTCCGCGCCCTGTGCATCGGCGATGCTGATCCGCGTGACGGTTTCCGCTGCAACGCTGAGCAGCGCTTCGCCCGGGTTCTCTGCCGCAAGGTGCTCCTGCGGCCAGTAGACGGCGGCGGTGATGGCGCACTGGATCACCAGTATCAGCAGCAGCACGCGAATCACAGTCCCAGCCTCCGTCGGTAGGCGCGCCGGCGCAGCGAGGTGCGCAAGCGGTGCACGCCAGCCAGTATCAGCAGCCAGACAACCGCAAGGCCATAATTCAGGTACTCGATCCACTGCTGGGCCTCGCGGCTCATCGGTGGCAGGGTGCGGTTGAAATGCGCCCGATTGCGTATGGAGAGCAGTGACTGATCCTGCAGCGACCACTCCAGGGTGTTCATGAACAGCTCCAGGGGACTCAGGTACTGTGTGCCTGCCGCCGCGACCATGGCGTTGAGCATCTGGTCGTCCATGAAGTCGTTGGAACTGAACAGCACCAACCGGGCGGATTCCGCGGATTGCCGGAGCAGGCCACGTGGTTCGCGCCCGTTCTCTGCGTCGATGGCTGGCGCCCCCCGGGAAGCGAAGGCAGATTGGAAGCGCCCCTCCAGCACAACGCCCAGCACCCGGCTGCCGGTTTCCCCTTCGACCGCAAAGCGGGGGCCGGCCTGACCTTCCTGCTGTGGCAGGATATCGCGATTTGCCGACGTCCACGCCTGCTCTGAACTGCGCAACAGCAGGGTGCTGCGCAGGCCCTGAACGGGCTGCACATCGATGGGCGCCGCCCAGCCCAGCGTCAGCTGGGGCAGGGTGGCGGTGATGGGGTGTTGCGGGTTCAGTGCCGGTGGCCTGATGTCGAGGAAGTAGGGGTAGTCGATCATCTGTACATCGCGGAACTCGTAGTCACCCACGCGGCGCAGAACCGGCGCCGGGAACGGTGCGTTCTGTTCATCGAGCACCAGTTCCGGCGCAATGCGCAGTCCGTGTGCTGCCAGCCATGTGTCGAGGCCGCTGGGATAGTCCAGCAGTCGCATCTCGCCGTTGCTGAGCTCCACACTGAACGGTGCGGTTGCCAGCACCACCGTGCCACCCCGCATCAGGAACTGGTCGATGGCAAACAGACTGGCGGTATCCAGCGCGTGCGGGGCGACGACAGCGAGGATGTCGGCATCGGGATCGACACTGCCATCGCTGAGCTGTTCGCTGCGAATGCTGTAGTCCCGGGTGATGGCCTGCTCAAGATTGGCAAACGTGGGGGCGCCGAGGTGGAAGCGTGCCATCTGCTCGTTCATCTCCGGCACGGCCAACGCCACGGTTTTGGTCAGGCCACTGGCGAAGCGGCGCAGGCCTGCCTCGAGCACGGTGGGGAAGTCCTCAGGATCGAAGGCGTCAGTGGGCAGCTGTACCACCTGGCGCTCGTCCTCCAGAGTGAGGTAGAACCAGAAGCGCTGCTCCTCTCCCAGACCGGCAATCATCGGCTGAAAGCCCCAGGTGTCGGCCAGGTGTTGCGCCAGCGCGCCGTCATTGGCTTCGGGCTCTGCAAAGCGGTAACTGAACTTGCCACCGGAGTTGGCAACCTGCGCATCCAGTTGCGCCTGGATGGCGTCGCGGTACTGGCGCAGCCGCTCTGGCAGCAGGGCGTGTGGGGAAACGTACGCCACCAGCTCCACCGGCTGCTCAATGGTGCTGAACAGCTCATCCCCCAGCTGGTACTGCTGCAGTACATCCCGTATTGCCCGCGTCAGGTCGAACTCTGGATTGCGCAGGCGCACCTCCGCCTCCGTGTTGCCGGCGCTGCGCACGTCGATCAGGTCGGTGAAACCGAGCGTCGTGAACTCATCGCCATAGCGCACCAGGATGTGGAACCAGGCGTTGACCAGCGTTGACTGGTAACGGTCAGCGATCTGCAGTGGGGTGGCGTTCATGCGGAAGCGGTCCCGTGCCTCCCGCTCCAGCTCGGGGTGTTCCGCCGGATCGATGAACTCAACCCTGATGCTGCCGCCGCTGGCGCTGGCATACTCCTCAATCAGGTCGCGCAGCTGCGGCACCAGGGGCGCCAGCAGGGGATGGGTGCGATTGCTGAAATAGCCACGGATTAACAGGGGCTCCTGCAACTGGCCGAGTATCTGCTGTGTGGTGGGCGAGAGTGAGTAGAGTTTGCCTTCGGTGACATCCAGCCTCATGCCGGACAGCGGCTGCAGCCAGAGATTGGCCAGCAGCAGGTTGGCCAGCAGCAGGAAAATCGCCGTTGTTGCCCGCCGCTGCTTGCGGCTGTGGGTGTCCCTGGCCCAGCGTTCGCGCTCCAGGCTGAACACGTTCAGGGCCAGAAAGCCGATAATCAGGCTCAGGCACCACCCCAGGTCGCGGATGTCGAGCACGCCCCGCGTGATGTTGTCGAAGCGCGCGCCGCTGCCCAGCAAGCGCAGCCATTCGGCGCTGCTGTCGGTGACCAGGGCTGTCAGCGTATGGCTGCTCGCCAGATACAGCAGGCTACCCAGAAACGCGCTGCCGATGAGACTCACAATGGGGTTGTCCGTACGCGCGGACACGAACAGGCCGATGCTGATGTATACCGCGCCGAGCAGCAGCGACGCCAGGTACCCCGCGGCAACCGGGCCCCAGTCGAGATCGGCCATGAGTGCGGCGCTGATCGGCAGGGGCAATGTCGCCAGCAGCGCCAGCAGCAGCAGGCCGGTGCAGGCGAGGAACTTCCCCAGCACAAAGCGCCAGATACCGACTGGCTGCACCAGCACATGCTCAAGGGTGCCGGTGCGGCGTTCTTCACTCCACATGCGCATGGTCAGGGCCGCGCTGAGCGGTATCAGCAGCAGCGGCATCCATTCGAACAGCGGCCGCACATCGGCAATGTTGCGCGCGAACCAGGATTCCACCCAGAAAAACAGGAACAGGGTCAGCGCTGCAAAACCGGCGAGGAAAAGCCAGGCGACAGGCGAGCCGAAGAACAGCCGCACTTCCTTCTGCGCTACGCGACGAATGACGCTGTTGGTGGTCACGTGCCTGCCTTTCCTGACGTGGCATCCCGGAAGATGCTGTCGAGGTCGCGCAGCTGGGGCTGCAACTGGAAGAGGCTGGCGCCGGCGCGCACCACGCACTGGGCAATATTGTTTGCCGCGGTATCGGCATCGGCGTTTTCACGCAGTGTCAGCACCCAGCTTTCGCCACCGGCGATGTCGGCGCGCGGATGCACGGCCGCAATCTGCGGGAGCCGACGCAGCCAGCGCTCGAGATCGGGCTCCTCGGTGCCCGCGCGCAGCACCAGGGTGCGGCTCTTGCGCAGATCGGCCAGCGGTGCGTCCAGCACCAGACGGCCAGCGGCCATCACCAGCACCCGGTCGCAGACCGCCTCAACCTCCTGCATGATGTGCGTGGAGAGAATTACCGTGGCGCGCCGCGCCAGCCGCCGCAGCAGGTCGCGCATCTGGCTGGTCTGCCCGGGGTCCAGGCCATTGGTGGGTTCATCCAGAATCAGCAGTTGCGGCTGGCCGAGGATTGCCTGCGCCACCCCCACGCGCTGGCGCAGCCCGCGGGAAAGCTGGTGGATCGGGTCCAGTGCGCGCTCCCCGAGAGCCGTTGCGGCAATGGCCTCCTGCAGCGCGAGAGGGCGCTCACGCCGCGGGATGCCTTTCAGCGTTGCCACGTAGTCGAGGTAGTCTGCGACCAGCATTTCGGGGTAGATCGGCAGGTGCTCCGGCAGGTAACCCAGGGTCGTCTGCACCTGGCGGGCACCCTCTGCCATATCGACGCCGGCCACCGTCACGCTACCGGTGGAGGGCTCCAGATAGCCGCTGAGCATGCGCATGATCGTGGTCTTGCCGGCACCGTTGTGCCCCAGCAGACCAACCACCTCATTGGCGCCAATCTCGAAGGAAACGTTGTCCACGGCCAGTGTATTGCCGTAGCGTCTGGACAGCGAATCGACAGAGATCATGCGTGAGTCGCCGGCCGCTCAGTCTTCGTGCCACGGTTCGCGCATGGTGACGAACTCTTCGGCAGCGGTGGGGTGGATGCCGATGGTGGTGTCGAACAATGCCTTGGTGGCACCTGCGCGCAGGGCGATGGCCATACCCTGAACAATTTCTCCGGCATCGGGGCCCATCATGTGCAGGCCCACCACGCGGTCGGTGGCCTTGTCGACGACGAGTTTCATGAAGGTTTGTTCGTCGCGACCGCTGATGGTGTGCTTCATCGGGCGGAAGGTCGCCTTGAACAGACGGATATGGCCGAATTTCGCGCGCGCCTGCTCCTCCGTGAACCCTACCGTGCCGATATTCGGCTGGCAGAAAACGGCGGTGGGTATGAAGTCATAGTCGACCTGCTGGCCCGCCTCACCGAACTGGCGTCGCGCGAAGGCCATGCCTTCCGCCAGCGCGACCGGCGTGAGTTCCATGCCACCGATCACGTCTCCCAGGGCAAAGATGCCGGGCTCATCGGTCTCGAAATCCTCGTCCACGGCGATGGTGCCGAACTCGGTGAGCTTGATGCCGGTCTGCTCCAGGCCCAGGCCGTCAAGGTGTGGCTTGCGTCCGGTCGCGTACAGCACCGCATCGGCGCTGAGCCGCGAACCATCCGTGAGCTCCAGCTCCAGGCCGTCAGCGCCGCGTGAGATGGATTCGACGTTAACCTCGAAGCGCAGATCCACGCCGGTTTTGGCAATCTCCCGCGCCGCGTGCGCGCGGATATCGGCATCGAAGCCGCGCAGGAACAGCGGGCCGCGATACAGCTGTGTGACGTGCGACCCCAGGCCGTTGAAGATGCCGGCGAACTCCACGGCAATGTAGCCGCCACCGACGATCACCAGGCGCTCGGGAAAGCTGTCCAGGTCAAACACGTCGTTGGAGGTGATCGCCAGTTCGCTGCCGGGAAACTGCGGAATATGCGGCCAGCCTCCGGTGGCGATGAGGATCTTTCCGGCGCTGTATTCCCGATCCCCGACGGCGACAGTCGTGGCGTTGACGATGCGCGCCCGGCCGTCGATGACGTCGGCGCTGGCCCCTTTGAGCATCTTGCGATAGATCGCGTTCAGTCGGGAAATTTCTGTTTTCTTGTTGTCACGCAAGGTTGTCCAGTCAAAGCCCGGTTTGCTGCTGTCCCAGCCGAAACCCCGGGCGTCCTCGAACGCCTTGCCGAACTCCGATGCGTAGACGTAGAGTTTTTTTGGCACACATCCCACGTTGACGCAGGTGCCGCCCATGTAGCGGTCCTCGGCGATTGCCACGCGGGCACCGAAACTCGCCGCCATACGCGCGGCGCGCACGCCGCCGGAGCCGGCACCGATGACAAACAGGTCGTAGTCTTTCTCGCTCACAGTGATCTCCCAGGTTGAAGGAGCCAGTCTACCAGCCCCCGAGCATGCGCATAAGGCGAGGCAAATCCTGTATTATAGGCGGCGCTCAATGAATTCAAGGAACTGGGGAACATGAAGCGGATTATTCACTCTTTGCGAGTGGCACCGGCAGCGGTGGCGCTGGCGTCCGGACTGCTCGCAGGCAGCGCCCTCGCGGCGGACGAGATCATACTCAAGAACGGCTCACGCATACTGGGCACCGTCACCGGCGTGCGCGATGGCGTGGTGACGGTGGACACCGAGTTCGCCGGAACACTGAAAGTACAACAGGACCAGGTCGAGAGCCTGACCAGTAGTGAACCGATTGTGCTCAAGCTGGCCGACGGCACGGTGGTTGAAGAACCGGCGCTGCGCATCGAGGACGAGACCCTGCTGCTGGCATCTGCGGAGGCGCCCGTGGCCACCTACCCGCTGACGGAACTCGCCGTCAGTAACCCGCAACCCTGGGAGCTCGGTTACGGATATCGTTGGAAAGGCCAGGTGAGCATGGCTCTCGAGCTGCAGCGCGGCAACTCCGATACCGATGAGCTGGATTACAGCGTGGAAAGCGTCTGGCGCAGCCTGCAGGACCGCTATACGGTGCGCCTCGACGGCGAGAATGACGAAGCCAATGACGTCAAGAATGCCGAGAACTGGACGGCGCTGGGCAAATATGACCGCTTCATTGAGGGGCCACTGTACTGGGGTGTGAACGCGTCGGCGGAACACGACAAGTTCGCCGATCTCGATCTGCGCTATTACGTGGGTCCCTACATCGGCCGCCAGTTCCATGAGCGGCCGCTGTTGACACTGTCCGCGGAAGTGGGTGGTGTGTACGTCAACGAGGATTACATTGTTGCAGAGGACCAGGACTACATGGGTATGAACTGGTCCGTCGATGCCACCAGCAATTACATCAGCGACGAGTCGCAGCTGTATCTGAAGCATACGGGTATCTGGAACCTTGATCAGGCCGAGGATGTGATCCTCAACCTCACCATGGGCCTCGCATTCCCGCTGTTGTTCAACATCGAAGGCGCCGCGGAAATACTGCTCGAGTACGATTCCGGGCTGCCGCCCGAGGTGGACAAACTTGACCAGACCTACCGCTTCCGCGTGGGTTACAGCTGGTAGACCGGCTTCACTGGCTGCGGCGCACGGCCGCCGCCAGTTGCTCCAGCAGCGGCACCGTCTCCGCCAGTGACAGGCAGGCGTCGGTGATGCTCTGGCCGTAGTTGAGGGTCTCGCGTTCGGCGATTGGCTGGTTGCCACCCCGCAGGTGGCTCTCCAGCATCACGCCGCGGATCGCACGCTGCCCCTGCTCCATCTGATCGCAGAGCGACGATACCACCACGGCCTGGCGCTCCGGGTCTTTGTCGCTGTTGCCGTGGCTGCAATCCACAATCAGGGACGCCGGCAGGTCATGCCGTGCCAGCGCCGTAGCCGCGGCCTGCACCGCGGCAGCGTGGTAGTTGGCGCCGGTGGCACTGCCGCCACGCAGGATCAGGTAGCCGTGCGGGTTGCCGGTGGAGTGCAGGATCGCCGGCGTGCCCTCCTTGGTCAGCGACGGAAACCAGTGGCTGTGGCGCGCAGAGCGAATGGCATCGATGGCGACATCGATGTTGCCGTTGGTCCCGTTCTTGAAGCCCACGGGCATGGACAGGCCCGAGGCCAGTTCGCGGTGAATCTGGCTCTCCACGGTGCGCGCGCCGATGGCGCCGAAGCTCACCAGATCGGCGTAGTACTGGCCAAAGGTGGTGTCGAGGAATTCGCTGGCGGCGGGGAGGCCCAGTGTGGCCACGTCCAGCAGCACGCGGCGGGCCTGGCGCAGCCCCTTGTTGATGCGGAAGCTGCCGTCCAGGTCCGGGTCGTTGATCAGTCCCTTCCACCCGACAACCGTGCGCGGTTTCTCGAAATACACACGCAGCACCGGCAGGATCGCATCATCGAGTGATGCGCAGGCGCTTTGCAATTGACTGGCGAAATCCAGCAGCGCTGCCGGGTCATGCACAGAGCAGGGCCCCACAATCGCCAGCAGGCGGCGGTCCTCGCCAGCGAGCACGGACTCGATCGCCCGTCGCGCGCCGGCAATGGCGCGACGCTGCGTGGCGGGTAGCGGCAACTCCTCGGCCAGTACCCAGGGCGTGATTAACGGCTGTGCGCCGTGAATGCGCAGGTCATCCGTGAGGTCTGGCGGGTTGTGGTCGGTCATTGGCTTGCCGTTCAGGACTGTGGCCGGCCATTGTCGCCTACGGCTGTCGGGCCGACAAGGTAACGCGACGCTGTCAGCCTTCGGTACTGTGTTGGCGACGCGCGGCAATCTGCGCCTGCACCGCCTCGACATGGGCCTGGCTGCTGCTGACGCGCGAGATAATCCACAGCGCGACCAGCAGCGGTGGAATGACGCCGAGCCCGAACGCATAGACCAGCCCATGCTGTGTGGCAACGGGGACATCACCGGGGCGCATACCGGTCTCCAGGCCGATGATATCCAGTGCCAGACCGCCGTAGAGTGGCCCGGCGACGGTTGCCAGCTTGCTGACGAAGTTGATCACGGAGAAAAATCCGGCCTCCTGCCGCATGCCGTGATCCAGCTCGTGCTCGTCGGTCAGGTCGGCCACGATGGAGGTGCTGCTGACGATGCGCACCATGAACAGTTACATGAAGATAAGCATGAAGACAAAGTTGAGGATGAAGACCAACTTGCCGCTGTCGGTCGGCAACCAGCCGAACAGTTGCAGCGGATAGAGCCACAGGCAATTGAGAATCAGGCAGGTAAGCGACAGCTGTACCAGGCGCTGCTTGGAAAAACGCCGGCCCAGGGGCCCCAGTGTCAACATGGCGAGGGCCACGCCGAGCAGCGTCGGCAGGGACAGGATGATGGAGATCTCGGCAGCGGAGAATGCCCAGAAGAAAGTCCACACCAGAATATTCAATGTGCTGATGACACCGTAGGCCGAGGTGGCCGCGATGTCGTAGCCGATCAGCAGGCGGAAATTGCGGTTGCCCAGGGTGCGCCGCAGATCACTGAACAGGGTCCGCAGCGTCGTGCGACTGTTGCCGCCTGGCTGGGCCACCTCCGGCTGTATGTGGCGCCGGGTACCCAGGGTGCTGAGTGTCGCCATGATCCACACCACCGCGCAGGACAGCATGCCATACAGCGGATAGCGCGCGGGGTCAAAGCGTCCATCCACGCCATCCTGCTCGGGGAAGATGACGGTCAGGGCCACGGCGGGCAGCAGCACGGCGCTGAGGAACATGAAGCCCATGCGCGCGCCGAGCACCTGGCTGCGCTCGTGGTAGTCGCTGGTGATTTCCGCCGACAGCGCGAGATGGGGTATGGCGAAGGTCGTGACAAAGGTCCTCACCCACAGCGACCAGAACAGCAGCCAGCCTGCAAGCCAGGTGCTGTTGTCCACCACCGCTTGCGGCGGGGTGAACAGGCCGACAAAACCCAGCCCCAGCGGAATGATGCTCAGCGCCATGAAGGGGTGACGACGTCCGTGCCGGCTGCGCAGCCGGTCGGAGAGGGAACCCACAAGTGGATCGGAGATGCCGTCCCAGATCAGGCTCACCGCAATAATCAAACCGGTGACGGTTCCGCTCAGGCCCAGTACCTGCGTGTAGAACAGCAGGATAAACATCGTGTACGCCGCTTCCTTCGCGGCGCCGACAGCGCCGCCCGCACCGTAGAGTACGCGGGTACCGAGTGAGGTCGTCACCTGGCTTGCGTCCTGCCTGCCCTGTCTAGCGCGCCCCCTTGATCAGGCTGCGGAATCGGTCGACCAGTGTTTCGTATTTGTAGTCGGTGAACTCGCCGGCATCCATGAACAGGCCGTGTTCACTGCAGGTCTCGTACCAGATGTGCGGCTGTTTCGCGTCACAGGTCTTTTCCATGTCACGCTGGCAGCGGGGGCAGGCGATGTCTTCCACCGCATCCCATTTGCGCCCTTCGGCAGGCTGGCCGACATCCAGTGCTTCCCCCATCCAGCGAGCTTTCAACTGGTCGGCTTCTCCGCTATCGAACCAGAGCCCTTGACAGTTGCTGCAGCGATCAATGGTGATGTTCCCGTAGCTCACCTCGTTCATGCCGTGGCCGCATTTGGGGCACTTCAGGCTGTGTTGGTCAGGGTTGTACTCCATGGCGGTTCCTGTTCAAGGCGGTGCGTACCGCATCCGGGCGGCACTGGCGGAAAAGATGTGCCGCTGAGTCTAGCGCAGCATCATTTGTTTGTCCCCTCTCGGTTGGTCCCTCTTTTGTCGCGACGCAGATGCTGCGCGCCCGATATTCGCGAGACATGAAAGCTGGTAAATTTGCCGCGTTTTCCCGATTTTACAGGATACCCGTATGCCCGCTCCTGTCCTGTCGCTGCTCGGTTTAATGCTTGCGACCCTTGCGTTCGCTTCCCAGGCCGAAGTGCCTGACGCTGCTGAATTGTACGCCCCCTGTGCGGCATGCCATGGGGCATCGGCAGAAGGCAATGTCGCCCTGCGGGCACCGCGTCTGAATCACCTGCGCCCCGTCTATATCCTCGCCCAGCTGGACAAATTCCAGCGCGGCCTGCGCGGTGGAGCAGACGCCACGCTGGCCGCGCAGCAGATGGCGGCGTCCACGGGTCTGCTGCCGCCGGCGGAGCGTCTGCCTGACCTGGCCATCTACATCAGTGAATTGGAGAGCGGCCCCTCGGCGTCCACACTGGCCACAGGGGATGAGGCAGCGGGCGGCAGGACATTCATGCGTTTGTGTGGGGCTTGCCACGGCGCGAATGCGGGAGGCAATGTGGCGCTGAATGCACCTCGGCTGGCGGGCGCCGACGACTGGTATCTGCTCGACCAGCTGCATGCGTTTCGCGAGGGCCAGCGGGGTCGACACCGGGAGGACCGTACCGGCCGGCAGATGCGCAACATGGCGGCGATGCTGGACGACGAGCAGGCGCTGCAGGACGTTATTGCCTATATCCGCAGTCAGGCGGAGTGAACCTGCGCTGTGACAGCCTCTCGGCCCGGTGCGACGATTCACGGTGGCGTGAGACAGATCAATAAATAGGCATTGCGCGCGGAGCAATTACGCCTACACTGAAGAAGCGGTACCCGTTTATTCATTAGAGTGAAATGCCCATGCTGGAAAAAGAAATGTCGCAGGCCGTGAAAATGGCTGAGCAGGCGAATAAAAAGGTTGAGCAGCTGCAGAAAAAACTGCTTTCCGAAACGGAGAAGGCGCACGCCAAGGTCAAGGCCGATTTGACGGCAGCGCGCAAAAAACATACTGCGGCCAATACCCGGCTGAAAAAGGCGCGCAGCGCGTTGCGCGGTAAATCCAGCTCGGCAAGCCAGAAGCGTGTTGAGGAACTGGTGAAGCAGGTGCAGGAGCTGGCAGAGTCGGTGGCGAAAATGGCCAAGGCTGCCTATGCCTCCTTCGAAAAGCTGGTGCCCATCCAGGCCGATCTCGCGCTGGAGTCCCGGCGGGCACAGGCTGCCGATAAAGCGGCGTCCATGGTAGAAAAAGCGGCGGCGCGGCGTAAGGCTGCCAGCAAGCCGGCGGCGAAAAAGAAAGCGTCCGCCGGAAAGGCGAAGGCGCCAGCCAAACGCAAGGCCGCAGCGAAAAAAGCGACGGTGAAAAAGGCGCCGGCGAAGAAAAAGGCGGCGGCGAAAAAAGCACCCGCCCGCAAAGCGGCGCCGAAAAAGGCTGCTGCGAAACGCGCACCGAAGAAAGCCAGCACCAGCTAAACGGCCTTCTGGCCCCCGTTCCGTTGCGCCCGGAGAGGGCTGGCGTGGCGGGGGTCAGCGCGTTGGCGTGACCCTGATCAGGGCGCCGTTTTCCTCGTCGGTAAGCAGGTAAACGAAACCGTCAGCCCCTTCCCGCACGTCCCTGATGCGCACGCCGAGCTCTGCGAACAAAGGTGTTTCATCGATCACCGCACCATCGCGCAGTGTGAGCAGGCGCACCTCCTTGTCGACCAGTGCGCCAACCAACAGCTTGCCCTGCCAGGCGGGAAACGGCTCCCCGCCATACCACGCCAGGCCCGAGGGTGCGATGCTCGGTACCCAGACATGCAGGGGTGGCGCCATGCCCGGCAGCTCACTGTAGGGAGAAACGTAGGCGCCGCTGTAGTCGACACCCTGGGTCGCCGCAGGCCAGCCGTAGTTGCTGGCGGCGCGCAGTACGTTCACCTCATCCCCACCCCTGGGCCCGTGTTCGTGCAGGTAAATCGTGCCGCTCGCGCGATCCAGTGCGAGCCCTTGCGGGTTGCGGTGGCCCAGCGTCCAGACCCGTTCGCTGCCCCGTGCCCGGAACGGGTTGTCATCGGGGACGCTGCCGTCGTCGTGGATGCGCAACACCTTGCCAAGCTCGTTAGCGCCGTCCTGCGCTTTCTCGCGGAAGTCAAAACCGTCTCCGGTCGCCAGCAGCAGCGTGCCGTCAGGCAGGAACAGCATGCGCCCACCGTAGTGCTGCGCGGTGTTCTTCCGGTCAGCGACCCAGAGAATATCCTCTCCGTCCATCAGCCTGTTGCCGCTGAGGCGTGCGCGGAAGATCGCGGTACCGTTGGCGGATTTATCGCCCTTGGCGTAGCTCAGGTAGACCAGCTGATTGCGTGCAAACTGCGGGTGCAGCAGCACATCGAAGTAGCCGCCCTGGCCGGCAACGAAGGTCGCGGGTGCGCCCTCCAGTGCGGTGCGGCCAGTGCCGTCAGCCTGAATGTGCAGCAAGGCACCGCCGCGTTCAGTGACAAGAAAGCTGCCATCCGGGAGCTGGGCAACTGACCAGGGATGTTGCAGGCCCTCAGTCAGGGTTTCGAGGTGATAGCCGCTCGCTGCCGCGGCGTCGGCTGACGCGGCATGGGCCGACCCGGCAGGGGCCGACCCGGCATGGGCCGACCCGGCGTGCAGGCCGAAGCTGAGGCCTGCAGCGGCGATAAAGCGAAGTGTGACGGCGAAAACAGGCATGGGCTTTTCCTTTGCGGTGCGCCGGTTCATTATAAACACTCCCTGCACTACCGGTAGTCGCCCATGATTCGCGTCCTGAAAGCTTTTTTCCCTGCGGTTTTGCTCGCCTATGCCGTCGCAAGCCTG
The DNA here is from genome assembly GCA_002416125.1 of Halieaceae bacterium UBA5044. Classification (GTDB taxonomy): domain Bacteria; phylum Pseudomonadota; class Gammaproteobacteria; order Pseudomonadales; family Halieaceae; genus Haliea. The sequence goes on along the minus strand of DIBU01000001.1, from coordinate 8,962 downwards.
CTCGCCACCCAGACGGTGCTGGCCAATCTCGGTGACCTGGGTGTGCCAGTGCCCATGGCGGTGCGACTGGAGGCAAGCCTGCACGACCTGCTGGGTATGACCGCCTACTTGCTGCTGATTCTGCTGGCCTTTGTGCTGGCCATGCCGGTGGCGGCAGGCCTTGTGCGGGCGCACCGGGTGCCGGGGTCGCGTGTGTTCTGGTTTACGCTGGCCGGCTTCAGCGGGATGCTGGCACTGCACGTGATCATGCGCCAGGTGTTGGGTATCTGGGTGGTTGCAGCGGCGCGGGAGTGGGATGGACTGCTGCTGCAATGCCTTGCTGGCGCGCTCGGCGGCTGGCTGTTCGCCGTTATCAGCAAGGCGCGCCCCGCCGACGCCTGACTCTGTGCGGAGCGCGTCAGGCGTGCTAGATGATGCGCGAGAACCGGTTTCCTGACAGCTTGCTGTGATCGATGTAGGCGTCGAACTCCATACAGAGGCGCCGCACCAGCAGGCGACCCGCAGGCATGACACGAATGCCCCCGGCATCCAGCGCAATCAGGCCGTCGCGCGCCAGCGCTGGCAGGCGCGCCATTTCGGGCGCAAAATAATCCTGAAAATCGATACCGAACTGTGTCTCGATCGCGGCATAGTCCAGGCCGAAGTTGCAGATCAACTCGTTGATGACTGCCTTGCGCAGCAGGTCATCGTTGCTGAGGCTGATGCGTTTCGCCAGCGGCAGTTGTCCGGCTTCGATAGCCCGCGCGTAGGATGCCTCATCCTTGTGGTTCTGGAAGTGGCTGTTGCCGAGGGCATTGATGGCCGAGACGCCGAAGGCCAGCAGGTCGCAGTCCTTGTGCGTTGAGTAGCCCTGAAAATTGCGGTGCAGGGTACCCTGCATCTGGGCCAGTGCCAGCTCGTCCCCTGGGAGGGCAAAGTGGTCCATGCCGATGTATTCATAGCCTGCCGCCAGCAATTGCTCAATGCTCTGGTGCAGGATGGCCATTTTTACGGCGGGCTCGGGCAGCTGCCGTTCGTCGATCTGGCGCTGGGTCTTGAACATCTGCGGCATGTGCGCGTAGTTGAACAGGGAGAGACGGTCCGGTCGTAGCGCGATCACCTGGTCCAGCGTGCGTGCGAAGGAGCCCTCGCTCTGGCGCGGCAGGCCGTAGATCAGGTCCATGCTCAGTGACTTGAAGCGTTCTCTGCGAATCGCCGCCACCAGTGCAGACACTTCTTCCACGCTGTTGAATCGGTTTACCGCCTGTTGTACATCGGGGTCGAAATCCTGCACGCCCATACTCACCCGGTTGAAACCCAGCCCGCGCAGGTGTGCGATGCGCGCTGGCTCCATGCCACCCGGATGTACCTCAATCGAGAACTCACCGCTATCGTCATCTGCAAGCTGGAAATGTCGCCTGGTTTGCGCCATCAACGCCTGCATCTCGTCATCTGAAATGTAGGTCGGTGTGCCTCCACCCCAGTGCAGCTGGCGCACAATACGTCCGGGCCGGACAGCATCGGCCTGCAGGGCGATTTCCCGGTACAGCAACTGCAGGTAGTCCGTGGCCCGCTGCCGGTTTGCAGTGATGATCTTGTTGCAGGCGCAGTAGTAGCAGACGGTGTTGCAGAACGGGATGTGGAAATACAGTGACAGCGGCGCACCTGCCGCATTGCTGGCGTCTATCGCCTCGTGCCACAGCGTGTCGCCGGCATCGTCCTGAAACTGTGCGGCGGTGGGGTACGACGTGTAGCGCGGCCCAGCAAGATTGTAGCGCGCGATCAGGGCGGGGTCCCACAGTGAAGACCCGGTCAGCCCCGGGGTGGGCAGCGAGAGTGCGGTCATGGCGAGAAGCCTGTTACAGACAGAAGCAGCGCGCAGTGTAATGCGCGCTACCCCGGTTGCCGTTGACCTGCATCAAGCCATTGCGCTACGGCTTCAGCGCATCCTGCCCAGTCCACGCTGTGGGTCCGGGTTGCCGGCGCTGGCGTCGGGGCCACTCGGCAGGCTGATGAAGTGCTCCACCGGAAAGTCGATGGCGTCACGGTTGCGGTCGAGCACGATCAGGCCGGGCTCGTCGGTTGTCAGCCAGGCTCCGCAGGCCTCGCCAGCATCACAGATGAAGAGGTCGTTGTCGGCGTCGGTACCGGCAAACAGCTGGTAGTTGCCTGCGGCAAGATCGCGGAACCGGAACGCATAGCGCCCGGCTTCTGCTCGCGCCACGCTCTGTGCGACCGCTGCATCCAGCGCCGGGTCGTAGACAATGATGTACACGACACCGACGTCGGCGACCGCCGCATCCCCCACCGACAGCAGCGCCCGAATCTGCAGGCTGTTGGCGCTGGAGCGCGCGCTGACATTGGCGGCGTAGAGACCGTCGGTCAGGCCATCGCGGTCAACCTGAAGCCGGTAGCGGCCGAGACCACTGGCGTCCACCGCCAGCGCCGAGACGCTGAGCCAGGGCGCATCGCTGCTGATATCCAGGACTTGCAGCGCACCGCCACCGCCGTTGCTGAGGGTGATCTCCAGCTGCTCCCGCGTGCCGCCGAAGTTCAGCGACTGGCTGGACGCGCGCAGGGCGGCCGGCGGTGCAAATACCTCGCCAATGCTGTCCAGTGCCGCCGCCACAGCCTTGCGGGCATTGACCAGCCCGTGGCCGTAGCGGTCGTCCCGTCCCGTTGCGCCCAGGTCATCCGTGAGGCTGCCGCTCTGTAACAGCGATTCCACCTGTGGCCCGTTGAGTTCGGGGTTGATGCTTTTCATCAGCGCGATGACCCCCGCGACGTGCGGTGCAGCCATCGACGTGCCATTGAGGAAGGTGTAGGCGAACTCCACGCGTCCGGCCTCCGCGGATCCGCTGGTGCTCAGCACCCCATCCGGATACCCGTCGCCGTTGAAATCCGTGCTGCCATCACCGCCGGGTGCCGCAATATCAATGGACGCCCCGCGGTTGCTGTAGCTGGCCAGTTCACGCTGGGCGTCCACCGCCGACACGGCAATCACGCCATCGTAGGCGGCCGGGTAGGCGGGCGTGCTGGTGGCCTCATTGCCCGCCGAGGCGACGACGATGGTGCCGCGCTCACGCAGCTCTCGATACAGAGACTGGTTGATCTCGCTGAAGCCCTCGCCGCTCAGGCTCAGGTTGATGATGGCTGCGGGCGTTGCGGGAAAGGTGCCGGAATCATTGGCCAGACCCGCGGCAAAACGCACCGACTGAGCCACGTCGTAGGACGTGCCGCCGTCGTCGTCCAGCGCCCGCAGGGGCATGACGCGGGCGCCCCAGGCGACGCCTGCAACACCGATACGGTTGTTGCCCCGTGCCGCGATGGTGCCGGCGACATGGGTGCCGTGGAACCGGCTGTTGCCGGGGTTGGCGCGGTTGCCCGGGTCTTCGGGATTGGGGTCGATACCGTTGCCGTCGGCCGCCGGGTCGCGCACAAAGTCATAGCCCGGTACCAGCTGGCCGGCGAGGTCGGGGTGGCCGGAAAGAACGCCGGTATCGACGACCGCCACGATCACGCCGGGATCACCGACGGTCACGTCCCAGGCTGCCGGCAGCCCGATCAGCGGGTAGTGCCATTGCAGGCCGTAGGCGTTGTCGTTGGGTTCCAGTGCAGGACGCAGTCGGTAGTTGGGTTCCGCATGGCGCACGTCGGCCTGCTGGCGCAGCTGCTTGACGCTGATCAGGGTTTCCCACCGCTCGCGCAGCGGCGCGGAGCGGAAATCATCCGCGCGCTGTGCCCCCGTGCCCAGTCGCTGGCGTTCCGCCTGGCCGGCGAGGATTTCCAGCAGGCGGGCACGCCCCGGGCCACCGGCGCGCTCCTGCATACCCATCTGGTAGGCGAGGTCGGCATGGAAGAAGCCGGGGGCGAGCAGGTCGCCCTCGGCGAATTCGACAATCACCTCCCCATGGACCAGCTCTGCGTCGACACGGGCGCCGGGCAGGGCAGGGCTGCCCACCGCGAGGATATAGTTGGTGGCGCCGACAAAGGCCGATACGTTGACCAGGTAGCTGCCACGTTCCGGTGCACTGACGGTTTCGATTTCGCCGGTTTCAACGGAAAAGTCCACGACCTCGCCGTCTTCACTGTACAGGTACAGGTCGGCATCCGCGTCCTCGAAGTCCGCCACCAGCAGGGTGACTGACTGCCCCTCAAGCAGCTCCAGGCGGAAATAGTCATCGATATCACCCGTGACCTGCGAGCGCCCTTCGGCACCGGTGCCGGGCTGGTTCACATAGCCACCCAGCGTCACCGGGTTGGCGAGGGGCTGCGCGCTCGCCGGCGTATCGTTGGCCGTGTAGAGGCTCGCGGTGTCGTTGGTGTCGCCGTCCACCGCCTGGCTGCTGGCGGCCAGTACGCTGCCGCTCAGCTCCCAGCGGGTGAGCGCATTGCCGGTCACCGCCACGGTGGTGGACGCAGTGCCGCTGGCGCCTTCGTTGTCGGTCACTGTCAGTGAGAAGGCGAGGACAAGGTCGGCGCTGCTCTGCGGCGCTGTGAAGCGGGCGCTTGCGGTGTCGCTGCCCGCCAGCGTGACGGCGGGCCCCTGGGTCTGGCGCCATTCGTAGCGGCTGATGCTGCCATCAACGTCCCTGGAGCCGCTGCCGTCCAGGGTGACCTGGCTGCCTCCCGCCACCGTAGCGGGGGCTGTTGCCTGGGCAACCGGAGGCTGATTGACTGCGGGTTGTGCGGCGCCGCCACCCCCGCCGCCACCGCAGGCTGCCAGCAACGCCGCCAGGCATAGCAGTCCGACGCATCGCTGTCCGATACGGTGTCCCGTGCTGTAGTGTTGCTGTGACATATCCTGGTTTCCGGCAGGGCTCCGTCGCAGTATAGCGGCAAACGCGGCGCAGGAATCCGCCCCTGCAACGTGGGCTGCAGGCGCCCCTGCGCTGTCCTGATCCTGCCCATGAAAAGCGGTGGATTTGTTGCTTTTACAAAAACATTGCTCTAATTTGTACACACGTGTGCAATTTTTGTGCAGCGCCAGACCCTAACCGATAATTTAGTGCCAACCGCAGAGAGAGAAGGTCATGTCCGATAAATTGATTGTGGTGTCGTCCGACTGCCACGCAGGCCTCCATATCACCGATTACAAGCCCTATGTGGAATCCAAGTACCACGACATCATGGATGTGGCGGTACCGGTGCAGATGGAGATGACACAGAAGGCCGAGCAGAGCTTCCTGATCAAGGAAATCAACGATGCCTGGCGCGCGCCGATCCAGCAGCAGCTGACGGGTGCCTGGAGCTACGATGAGCGCATCAAGATGCTCGCCAGCGACGGTATTGCCGCTGAAGTGATTTTCCCCGATGGCATCACCGAGATGAACACCCCGCCCTTCGGCGCGGGGCTGGGACTGTCGCCCCGTGACGCCGTGCCGGAACTGCAGTGGGCCGGTGCCATGGCCCACAACCGCTGGCTGGCGGAGTTCTGCGCCAACGATCCTGCGCGCCACATCGGCGTGGCCTCGATTCCCCTGTTGTGGGATGTACAGCAGGCGGTTGAGGCCGTGCGCTGGTGCGTCGACAACGGCCTCAAGTCGGTGATGATTCCAACACTCTGGGGCGACAATGACCCCTATCACCACGTCAAGTACGACCCATTCTGGGAGGTCTGCCAGGACCTGGGTGTGATCATCCACTTCCACTCAGGGCCCGCGCCGCAGCCCGAATACTTCGGCAAGCAGTGGCCGGCAGAAGATCTCAGCGACCAGCTCCCCGGCGCCATGGGTATCTATGTCTCCGAGGTGATGTGGTGGCTCTACCGTCCCCTGACCTTCATGATCTGGGGCGGCGTGTTCGAGCGCTTCCCGCGCCTCAAGGCGGTGATGACAGAGGGCGGCACCGTGTTCATGCTGCCGCCGTGGCTGCGCCTGCTGGACCACAATTACTTTGATGTGCAGTTCTCGGCCAAACTGGGCGATTTCCGCAGCCACCTGTCGATGTCGCCGGGTGAGTACTTCCAGCGCAACATCGCGGTGGGTGCCTCCTGTGTGCCGCGCAGGGACATCGAGCTGCGCGGCGTGCTGGGCGTGGACAAGATGATGTGGGGCAGCGACTACCCGCACCCCGAGGGTACCTGGCCCAACACCCAGCAGTATTACCTGGAGACCTTCGCCGGCATTCCCGAGGCCGATGGACGCAAGATTCTCGGCGAAAATGCGATCGCCTGGTACGGCCTGGACCGCAACCGCTTGCAGGCCGTCGCCGACAAGATCGGCCCCAGCAGCGCTATCTTCCATGCCACAGGAGAAGCCGCATGACCAGAATTGTCGAAGCCTGCGAGTCCAAGACCAATACCACACCGGAGTTCCCGATGGGCTGGTACTCCGTGGCCCGCAGCCACGAGTTGCAGGTCGGCGAGGTAAAGCGTGTGCACGCCTTTGACCGTGAGTTCGCCCTCTATCGCACACGCTCCGGCCAGGCCGTGCTGCAGGATGCCTTTTGCCCGCACCTCGGTGCGCACCTGGGTGTCGAGGGGCGGGTTGTCGGCGAATCCCTGCGCTGTCCCTTCCACGGCTGGCGGTTCGACACGCAGGGCACCTGTGTCGAGATCCCCTACTGTGACGAGATACCCGAGCGGGCACGGATCCGCACCTGGCACACCGAGGAGGGCAATGGCGAGGTGTACATCTGGTTCCACCCGCAGAATCTGGCGCCAAAATGGCCCCTGCCCAAGCTGGCAGAGCTGGGTGACGAACACTGGACGGCGCCGCGCTACGCGGAATTCGAAGTGCCCGCCCACATTCAGGATATCGCGGAGAACTCCTGCGACCCGGTGCACTTCCGCTACGTGCACAAACAGCCCGATGTGCCACCGTCGGAGGTGACCGTGGACGAGGATGGACGCACCCTGCACCTGCGCTCGGACTCCAGCCAGTCGCAGTTTCCCAGCCAGTTGCACGCCATGGTGCTGAACCCCGGCCTCGCCGTCGTGCGCACCAGCTATGGCCCGAACGCGGAAATGGTGGTGTATAACAGCGCCCAGCCGATCGATCGCCACACCACCCTGCTGCGCTGGACGCTCACCGTGCGCCGGGAGATCGAGGACCTGGCCGGTGACGATGTGATGAAAGGCATCATCGCGGGCATCCAGGACGACTACCCGATCTGGGCGAACAAAGTACACAAGCACAAACCGGTCTTCTGTCGAGAGGACAAAACCCTGGTGCTGTACCGCAAATGGGTGCGCCAGTTCTACATCAACGCTGAGGACATAAGCTGATATGCAGGATTTTACAGGTAAGGTCGCCGTTATCACCGGCGGCGCAAGCGGTGTAGGCCGGTCACTGGCCTTCGCCCTTGGCCGTCGCGGTGCGCGCATTGTGGTCGGCGACGTGGACGAGGCGGCCATGCAGGATATCGACCAGGCCCTCGCCGCCGAAGGTATCGAAGCGCGGGTCGCGCATTGCGATGTCACCAGCGCCGCCAGCCTGGAGAGCCTTGCGAATGTCGCCAGCGAGCACTTCGGTGGCGTGCAACTGGTATTCGCCAACGCCGGTATTGGCGCCGGCGAATCCGGTGCCATGTGGGACTACTCGGAAAAAGACTGGCAGTGGTGTTTCAACGTCAATATCTGGGGCGTCATCAACTCCATTCGTGTCTTCATGCCGCGACTGATCGCCGCCAACGAGCCGGCGCACTTTGTTGTCACGGGCTCCGGTAACGGCGCACTGCTGGTGTTCCCGGATGCACCCATCTACACCGCCAGCAAGGCCGCCGTGCACGCCATCACCGAAAATCTGCACTATCAGGTGCAGGCGGCGCAGAGCCCGGTCAAGGTCAGCGCGCTGTTCCCGGGCCCGCACGTGGTTGAGACGGGCTTGTTCAACTCAGGGCGGGTGCGCCCGGAAGCGTTGAAGAAAGAGGTTGAGGGCAACGCCTCCGGGATCAGTTCGGTGGAGGATATGAAGCGCATGGCGGCGGAATACGGCATTGAGCTGCAGACCACACACCCCGACGAGGTGGCGGCAATGGCGGTGGCGGGCCTGGAGCAGGATGCCTTCTGGCTGCTGGCAACAACACCGGAAACCGATGAGAAGATCCGGGCCCGGGCCGAGATGATCCTGAACCGCACAACGCCGGTGCCCGCCATGGTGGGCGGCTGAACACACTTCAGGACTGTAATAACCACAATAAGGAAGATAAACGATGTCCACAGCAACAGCTGCCCCACAGGGCAATACGGGCGATATCGCCAATTGGCCGATGCTCAAGATTGTTTACCGCACGGACCCGGAGGCCATCGCCGCCGTGCTGCCCCCGGGTATCACGCCCGGGGCTGATCCCTACGTCAACCTGACAATCTATAACGTGCCAGTGCCGGATGAGCCCGAGTACGGCATCCTGCAAACCGTGAATGCCGACTACAACGGTATCGCGGGGGAGTATGCCCTGGGCTACGGGATTGATCAGGAATCGGCGATTTTTATCAGCCGCGACCACAATGGTCAGCCCAAGTATCCCTGCGAGACTGACTACTATCGGCTGGGGTCCGCGGTGCGTGCACGCTGCACGCACCAGGGCTACACATTTGTCGAGTTTCGCGGCACGGCGAGTGGTGAGAACGAGCCGCAGGCAGAATTCGACATGCACGAGTGGTGGGTGAAGTTTTCCCTGGCGGTCGGTGTGATGCCGGATGCGGCCCACGGCTATGACTTCCCGCCGCATGTGGTTCATGTGCTGAGCCGCTACGGCTGTGCCTGGAAGGAGCGTGTGGACGGTGAGCTGGTGCTGCACGACAGTCCCTGGGATCCGCTGGCGAGCCGCTTGCCACTGCGTGAGCAGATTTCGGCCCACCTGTGGTGGCCAACGTTCCTCGGGCGGGAGATCAAGCTGGCAGGCAAGCTCGACCCGGAGGCCTTCAAACCCTTCACGGATACCATTTCCGGTTCCCGCTGGAAGGGCACCCAGGGCGGGCCGCTGCGCACCTGAGCGGCCCCGTCACAGGCAAAAAAAATGGTTCATCGCGCATTTCCGG